>JBKBSK010000010.1:0-126947 GCA_046291735.1 Candidatus Thermochlorobacter sp.
TTGATAAACACTTCATTGACGAGCGACCATTCGGAGAAGACAATTGGCTGTGGGTTTTCGCCGACGGTTTGCAAAGAGAGTGCATCGCCGCAAATGATGTTGCGCTGGAGAATGTAGCGTGCGCTTTGGCGGCAGGCGTCTTTAGCTTTTTTGTCGAAGAGTGCTGTGTAGGCTTGGTCAAAAGTTTGGTAGAGCCGTCGGCGGCATTCTTTGGCGTTATCTTCTAAGAGGTCAATGCCGTAGAGTGCGCTGAGTGCCAGCACAGCGTAGCGTTCGTAGTCGTATTGGTTTTTGGCGTAGCGTTTTTCGACGGTGTGCAATTTTCGGCGCAAGACTTCAATGAGGAAGTTGCCGGTGCCGCAAGCTGGCTCGAGGAAGCGTGCGTCAATGCGTTCGGTTTCGGGCTTGACCAAGTCGAGCATATCCTTTACGAGCCAGTCAGGGGTAAAGACTTCGCCATGGTCGGCAACGCGCTGTTTGGATTTGATGTGTTGCGTCATTTGTTTTTCTGCTTTTTTGCAGTTGTGCTCTTTTGCGCATGAAGACGCATGCTGTCTGTTTGCCAGTCTATCATTTTTGTCTCATACGCCGATGCGTGTCTATGTTTTGCTTTTGCTAACGCTACGGCTTAGTTGATGTGTGGCTTTTGAGTATAAATTTGCTAAAAAAAATTTTTGTTGCTCAAGCTCTTTGCAGTGCGGAGCATATTTTTGCGAGAGTGTAAATTTGCGTCTAAAGCAATTTTTATGGGATGCAGAAGCTATCAGCACATATTTTGATTATTGGCGGTGGTGCAGCGGGGATGTGTGCTGCACTTGGGGCGCGCCAGCATTTGCGACAAATTGGGATACCCGATGCGGCTGCGCACATTGTGATTTTAGAGCGCAATGCTCGCCTTGGGATTAAAATTCGCATTTCGGGCGGCGGCAAGTGCAATATCTCTCACGATGGTGAGATGGAGACGGTGCTGGAAAAAGGGTTTTTGCATCCAAATGAGCGGCGCTTTCTCAAACCGGCGTTTTTTGGGCTCAAAAATCGCGATGTAATTGAATGGCTGCATCAGCACGGCGTGCAAACCTATACGCGTCCGAATGGCAGAATTTTTCCCGTCTCTGGTAAAGCCACAGATGTGCTGGAAGTCTTTGAGCGCATGCTTAAGGCACATCGCATTCATGTCTTTACGCACGCACGCGCGCTTGATGTAGAGCGTCGGGCGTTGCATTTTTTTGTACCGCTCGATGATTTGGCGTTTCAAGCACAGGCTGTGATTGTCGCTACAGGCGGCGTATCGTATTCCAAGACAGGCACGACGGGCGATGGCTTGCGTTTTGCAGAAAAATTAGGTCATCGCATCGTCAAGCCGCGTGCAGCTTTAGCACCGATTTATCTTCGGCAAGTGCCACCGGCTGAACTGGTTGGCGTATCTTTGCGCGGCGTGGGGCTGATTGCCAAAAGCAGTTTCAACACCGTTACGCGCGTTGATGATGTGCTTATTACACACTTAGGACTTTCAGGTCCAGCGACGCTCTCGCTGTCGCGTGAAGTAGCCGAAGCCTTAGAAAAATCGCAGGTTGAGATGCGGATTGATTTTTTCTCGCAACTGTCTTTTGAGGCGTTAGAGGCACTTTTTTTACAGCTGCAACAGGTGCATGCGGCACAGTATGTACGCACGTTTCTTGAGGAAAAGTTACCGAATGCGATTGTGCCGTTCATTTTAGCGGCGGCTGAGGTTGCGTATGAGCAGAAGTGGCACGACCTGAAGCGGGCGCAGCGGCGTAAGCTCATTAGTGTCTTAAAGCAGTTCTCGATTGGGGAGGTCAAGGAAGTGCCGATTGAGCGCGGCGAAGTGTCAGCCGGCGGGGTTGCACTCAGCGACATCAATCCGAAGACGATGGAATCGCGCATTGTGCCAAACTTCTATGTGGTGGGCGAAGCGCTGGATTTGACTGGTGAGATTGGCGGATTTAATTTGCAAGCGGCTTATTCTACCGGCTGGCTTGCTGGTATATCGGCAGCCGGCAAACTCAAATGGGATTAAGTGCTCAATCGAGAATTTTTGGACCGATGTAAAATGAGATACCGACCTTGAAAGTCTGCACGCTTAGCGGGGCTTCACTTTCGAACGGAAAGTGCATGCGGTTTAGGCGCAGGGTATAGAGGGCAAAGTTGAGGGCATTTTTGAGAAGAAAGTGCGCCACAGGCAAAAGTTGGGGCACAGCGCCAAAGACCGCATCGATAAAGTAGCCGGCTCCGATTTGCAATCCCCACTGCAAGATGTGACTCCCAATAAATTGCCAAGGCATAAATCTTGGAAAAAGCAGCATCCAATCGTAGTTAAAGTTGATAGCAAACATGGCGGCGGCTTGCAGCTCGATGCCTGCTGCAGTGAGTGTTCCGAAATGCAGTGCGCTAAAGCGTACGGCGCGACTGGCGCTGTCTGGGTCTTGTGGCAAGCGAGAAAACACTGGGCGCGCCAGCAGCATTGCGCTGTTGATGGTTGGTGTAATTGCCATATTTTCCAAACGGTAGCCAATGCCATCGCGAATGCCGAGCCCGATTCGGAATAAAGTCATGGTTACAGTTTTTGCTCCGATACCGGTTTGCGCTGGGGCGGTCAGCACCGTGTAGTAGCTTGCAAACGCATGCGGATGTGCGTAATCGACAAGCGCCTTACTATGCCTTGAAAAAAGATAGCGTTTGATACCAAACATGGCTTCCAGATGCAGCGTTGAGGCAATTGGTTGGGCAAACTCCGGGAGCGAAGGGTTTGCAAAGCCGTAGCTGGTCTCAAAAGTTAGCTGGCGCAGCGGTGTATCAATCATGGAGTATGGCTGTGCGTGGCTCTGCTTTGGCATGAGCAGCCGCAGGCTCAGTAAGGCGATGCACATTGTCCAGCGTATCACACGCTCAGCAGCATTTAGGTGAAGGTGTCGGTTCAACGCTCTTCAGTGGAGTGGGTTCAGAGGTATTCAAATTTTTTGCCGAACTGCTTGCACAACAGATGCGCGCACGATACGCCCGAATAGGTTACAGCAATCACTCCTTGTCCGGGAAAACAGCTATCACCTACGGCATAGAGATTTTTTATTGGCGTAGAATTTTGCGGTTTTTGCAAGATAATTTGTCCTTTTTTGAGCAGTGGTCCATACGAGCCCAAGTAGCGTTTGAGATAGCGTTTGTGTGTGAGCGGCGTGGCGATGTATTGCAGCTCAATGGCGCTAGAGAGATTAGGCAAAATGCGCTCGAGGCGCGCGATGAGTTTTTCTGCTTCACGGGCTTTTTGTGCTTCGTAGTCTGCATCTTTTGGGTAGCGTTTGTGCCACAGCGCCGCTTCACTGGTAGTGAAAGCATGCACGGTATGTTTTCCTTCGGGTGCGCAGGTTCTATCCAGCAGCGAGGGCACCGAGAGCCGAATCGTGCCGCCCAGTTTGCGATAGGTGCGCCAGTCTTCGACAATGATGTGATGGACATGGAAGCCTTCGGGGAACACGCGTGCATCGACACCTAAGTGAAGTTGAAACCAACTTGGTGAAATCTCAAACTTGTTTTCATCGACTCTATAGCGTTCGTCTCTAATAAGCGTTCCGAAGGTATCCCAGATGGTGGCATTGCTGACGATGGCAGGAGCATAGTGAATTTCGCCATTTTGGAGTCGCACGCCGATAGCTTTTCCATTTTTGACGAGAATTTCTTCGACGGGAGTGGCAA
Source organism: Candidatus Thermochlorobacter sp. (assembly GCA_046291735.1). Taxonomy (GTDB): domain Bacteria; phylum Bacteroidota; class Chlorobiia; order Chlorobiales; family Thermochlorobacteraceae; genus Thermochlorobacter. Next base: position 3,709 of record JBKBSK010000010.1, read on the forward strand.
AGCGCACCTTACCGCCGAAATTTTGAATGCCTTCGACCAAGGCTTTTGCAATCGCACCAGAGCTACCTACTGGATAATTGATGCCGCCATGATGTCGATCGGCAAGGCAGATGCCGGCGTTGACAAACGGCGTTGAATTGGCATCTTGCAGCGCCCACGATTCACACTCAATATCAATGAAGCGCAAAAGTTCATCATTTTTGATGAAGCGGCGCGCCATCTGTCCCATAGAAAAAAGTGTGTAGTAGGCAAGCTGCATCACTTTTTTAGGATATTTCAGTGCCAGACGCATCAAATGTCCTGCGTCTTCGAGCGAGCCGGCTGGAAAAGCACTGATGATACGAAAGACCTTTTCAAGCTCATCATAAAAAGCACGAATGCCTTTTTCTTCTTGCGGGAAGCGTTCTATGAGCTCGGCAAGAAATTTTTCGCGCTCATAGTGCGTGGCGACTTCAAAACCATCGGGCAAGTGATAGTGAATCTGTACTGGGTCGGGAATAGTTTTGATACTAACGCCCAAGCGCTCAAAGATGCGGGTGTGCAAGTTGAGCGAGCCGCTTTGTTCATTTGTGCCAAAGCCATAGAACATGGAGGCGCCTGCATCGAAGGTGTAGCCTTTTTTGCGAAACATAGAGGCGCTACCGCCTGCCACAGTGTGCTGCTCAAAGGTCAGGGTCTGAAAGCCAGCATGTTGCATTAGCGCTGCAACGGTTAAGCCGCCAATGCCAGCTCCTACAACAATAATATCCGCAGACTGCGACATTTGCGATGGAGTTTTTTAGCTCATAAAAGCATTCGAATAAAAAACGGACGCTTTTGCTGCAGCGTCCGCTTTCGTATGCATTATTACTTTTTGCCCATTTCAATTGCCACAAAGGCGGTTGTTTTATCGCGGCGACGGATTCGCAGCAAAATTGCCTCGCCTTCTTTCGCTTTTGCAAGTGCTTCTTTGAACTCTTTGACAGAGTTAATTTTTTGCTTGTTGACTTCCAAAATCACATCATCTTTGACAATACCACGCTCACTGGCTTGACCAAAGAGTTCTACAGAAGAGACCCGCACGCCGTAGTCGACTTCGTAGCGTTTTTTATCGGCTTCGGTCAGGTCTTTGACTTCCAAGCCCAGTTGCTTCGAGGGTTCGGGTTCAGGGTCTTTAGCTGCCAGTTCATTCTTTTCATTGCGGGCTTTGAGTGTTACAGTGATATCGCGCTCTTTGCCATCACGCCAGATTTTGAGCACGACCTTATCTCCGGGATGCTTGCGTGCCACATAGGCTTGCAAATCGTTTGTTTCTTTGACCGGTTTGCCATCAATGGCGATAATCACATCCCCTTCTTGAATGCCTGCGTCTTTGGCGGCGCCATCAGGCACCAGTGATTGTACCCATGCGCCTTCCGGCTTAGGCAAGTTCAAGGCTTTTGCTGCGGTTGCGTCAATGCTTTGAATTTGTACGCCAATGTAACCGCGTAAGACTTTCCCGAACTTGATGATGTCTTCAGCGACAGATTTAGCTAAGTTAATCGGCACAGCAAAGCCGTAGCCTTGATAGCCACCGCTGCGTGTGGCAATAGCAGTATTGATGCCGATGAGTTTGCCTTCGATATTGACCAGTGCGCCACCCGAATTGCCCGGATTGATTGCGGCATCAGTTTGAATAAAGTTCTCTACGCTGTAGCTGCCTTCAATCACGCGCAGGTTACCACGTCCAATTGCACTCACGATTCCTGCCGTTACAGTGGAGGTCAGTTGGAAGGGATTTCCGATAGCCAGTACCCACTCACCAATTTGCACATTGTCGGAGTCGCCGAACGGTATCACCGGTAAATCTTTGGCTTCAATTTTGATGACGGCAATGTCCGTTAAGGGGTCGCTGCCGACGAGCTTTGCTCTAAATTCACGCTTGTCGTCGAGCACCACTTTGATAATACCGTTGTTCGTTGCAGGATTGATGACATGATGATTGGTAATGATGTAGCCGTCGGAGTTAATGATGACGCCTGAGCCAGAGCCACGCATTGGAATGCTCCCTCGTGGCTGTTGACGGAAAAAGAAGTGAAACATATCGTCGGGGGCGTCGCCTTCACCTTCTGGTTTATCACTCAAGGTGCGTGCTGCTGCCTCTACATTGATACTTACGACCGCAGGTTTTGCCACACTTGCCACATCAATAAACGCCTGATTGATGGCTTTCATCATCTGCATTGACTCTTTCGGCGTGTAGGTTGGATTGCCCAGCGCAACAACATGTTCCGCCGATTGTTGCGCTGCGACTTTATCGGTCATCTGCAAGCCTGTGATGCCTACAACACCTACGATGATACCAATAAAAATGAGCCCGATTGCAGTCAGAAGTGTATTTCTATTCATATAAAAGTCTCCCCGTTAAATCGTGAAGAATTATGGTGAAAATTTGATGTTTTCCCATTGCATTTGGAAAAGTGTGTTCGGTCAATGACAAGCCGATGTTCTCTACGAATTGTGCATGCTGAAAGTTTATGCCACGTTTAACGCGTGAGCGCATTAAAAATTTCCTGACTACGCAGCGCTGGCAGGTTCTCGATATGGAAGCGAAGATAGCTGTCGAGAATTTGTGCTACCTCGTTGCCAAGCGCATGTTGAAGATACAGATTTTCTACGGAATGGAGCGGCGTCTCGTTCAAGCACTGAATCCAGCGGAAGGCTTGAATCGATATGGGTTTGCCGCTTAGTGCTAAGCGTTCAGCTTCCTTACGCAGCGCCACACCACCACGCCCAGGCAGCAGCACCAGTTCACGACAATCTTCTGCATCGAGTGCCTGCATGATGTCTTTGCCTGAAATAACGCACTCGGTAAAACTTGGCTTAAAGCCTAAGAGCGACACTAAGTGCGTCTGAAAGAAAAAGAAGATATTGATGAAGTTCTTCTTTGTCACATCAATTTGACGAAGACTTTCGAGCAAGAGATAGAAAATTTTAGGCTGCGGCTCTTCTTCTTCTGTAGCTAAACGCACCAGTTCCAGAATTTGCAGCATCACACGCAGCCGCTCTAAGGATGCAGTGATGCCCAGAAATGGCGTCTTGAGACTGGCTTCGGAGATATTTTGCACTTCACGCGTTGTTTTTTTGTAGAGCACCACCGCAATGTGCGAGCCCAGCTCAAAAGCTGAGGCATATTTGCTTCTTGGACCGCGGCAGCCCTTGGCTATCGCCGAGAGCTTACCAAACTCTCTGGTGTAGAGCGTCAGAATTTTTGACTCGTCTCGGTAATTGATTGAACGCAGCACAATGGCTTCACACTTTTTTATCATTTGACTTCACTTCACTTTATGTGGCGTTACCGTTTAAGATTTAGCAACTTAGAGCTCATTTACCCAACAAGTTAGCTGTGCTCAATAGGCAGTTCAACAAAAAACGTTGTGCCTTTACCCCTACCCTCTGATTCAGCCCAAACTTTGCCACCATGCAGTTCAACAAGTTGCTTGACAATAGATAGCCCAAGTCCTGTTGAGCTTTCATTTCCTGTCGGACGAGCTGAAAGGCGTTGAAAGCGTCCGAAGAGTTTTTTCATGTCCTCTTCTGACAATCCTTGACCTTCGTCTTGAATAGCAATACGTACTGCAGCAAAAGACGCTGTGTCGCCCTTTTCCACATAATGTTTGACTTCGCTTCTTACAATGATATGCTTGCCTTGCGGCGAGTATTTAATTGCATTGGAAATCAGATTGTCGAGCACTTCATGCATGCGTTCCACATCGACTTCAAGTATGCAATTTTGCGTGCAAATCAGTTCCAGTGTTTGCTGTTTGCATGCGGCACTTGTGCGATTATTTTCTACAACTGACGCAAGCAACTGTGAGAGCGCAATTTTTTCTTTTTGGAGTGTCAGTTGCCCTGAATCCAAAGCGGCGGTTTGCAGCAAATCTGTAATCAGTTTGCTCATGCGCTTTGATGACGCAGAAATGGCTGCTGCCATCTGGCTAATGTTGGAATCGGATGCGGCTTTTTCGCGAATGAGTTCTGCAAAGCCCATAATAGACTGCAGCGGATTTTTCAGGTCATGTGCCGCAATGCCGAGCAGTTCTGTCTTAAATGCATTTGCCTTCTGCGCAATGTTTTTCTGCTGCTCGACTTGTATGAGCGCATTTGCCAGTTCGACATTTTTCAAGCGTTCGATTTCAGCTTCTCGGATTGAGCTTTCGATAACAAATTGATTAGCCATTTCACGCAGTTTTGCTTCGGCTTCAGATTTCTCTTTTTCTATGCGCAATGAGTTAATGCGGTCAGCTAACCCCAGCGAGAGCAAAATTACCTCGAGCGCCGAGCCAATCTGTGTGCCGTAGATTGTAAAAAAGTTTGTCGGCATGAAGCCTAAATTGCGCAATACTGCAAACACAGATGTCAGCAGAAAGAGTGTCCATGCCATCAGAAAATATCCTGCTGGTCTGAATCCTTTGCGCAAGCAAAAGACGGCTGCTGGAATCACTATCGGTAGCAACGTGAGCGGCACAGCGTAGACCAATCTTATGGCATGTATGTACGGCAGTAGCATCGATAGCCCCATTGCCACGACACAAAAGAGCGTTAAAGCTATGAGCAGCTTGTCAATGGCAGGCAAGAATTTTTTAAGGTTAAGAAAACTTCGCGAAAAGTTTGCTACCCAAAATCCAGCGAAGGCGATGAAAAATGCTGGCGCAAGATTGTTCCACCATACTGCGTTAGGCCAGAGAAACTGATAGGCTAAACCATTCCATGTCAATTGAAATATCCCAAATCCTAGCACATAAAGGACATAAAACGCATAGCTTTTGTCGCGCAGAGAGACTGCAAGGAAGGCGTTATAGAACACCATCACAAGGAAGATGCCGTAGTATAAGCCTAACGCAAAGAGTTCAGCTATGGTTTTGTCTTTGAAGCTTGCCGGTGTCCATATCTTGAGCGGAATAGACATGGAACTTTGGGTTTGCAAGCGTAGGAAATACGTCATCGTATCGGTGCAGTTCGGCAAGCTAAACACATAGTGGCGATAAGCAATTTCTCGCTCCTCAAATGGGAGCGCATCGCCAGCGCGTTTGACTGTAAAAGCTGTAGTGTCGGCAGAATCTGGCACATAGAGTTCAATACGGTCAAACATCGGATAGGCAAACTCTAAATACCAATACGGCATATTCGGGTTCTGACTGACTACACTAAACCTTGCCCAATACACTGAGCTTGTGTAGCCAAAATTTGGACTTTCTTCTTGACTTGCAAAGAACTTACTTGCGTGGTTACTTGAGATGACACTATCAATTGTCAGTGTTGCCGATTTGTCTTCATATAGCCAGAGATAGCGCCCAATCGGATATTCATCATGCAGACTATCCAATACGATAACTGACTGTGCATGCAATGCTGGTGAAAATAGGATTGGGGCACATATCAGTGTTACACAACACATGTAGCGCATGAGCAATGCCTCGCTCTTGTTAGTTTTTTTTTGGAGAATATAGTTTTTTGCCACGATTATCATTTTGAACCTATGCTTATCGTTCATCCTTATCATCATCTTCGGTCGACATTTTCATCACATCGCCCTACTGGTTGAACAGCAGTTCATTATGCGCAAAGGGGAGTCAGCTGCTGTCTTGAGGATGGTTTGTAAAACGCTTGTCAAAAAATTGTCAAAATTGAGACAGGGCAAAGGAGTTGCTCAGAAGTCTGGCAGGCAGTATGTTGCGGGCATTTTCAAACGCATAATGCTAATGGAAAAAGACATTTTGATTGTTTCTGCTACGGCAGGTGGCGGGCACAAAAGCGCCATGTATTCGCTTGGTGAGTCGCTGCGTCGCTTCACTCCCGAATTAAGGAGCGGATACTTTGAGAGTGCGGTCGAGGATATTGAAAAGGCGCACCGTGTTATCTACTCCAAGTTTCAATACCTTTACGACCGTTTCTATGATTTGATGGAGCAAGATTGGCTACGTGGCACCTACTTTTGTTTCACGCAAGGCATGATTGCCAAACTCAAAGCCGAGATGCGTGCACTTGTTTCGGAGCGCGCTGCACCGCTCATTGTCAGCACACACTTCATGCAAACTTACGCGCTCTTGCAGCTCAAAGCAGAACTCCGTTCCGATATTAAAATTGTCGCCTACATTCCCGATTTTGACGAATCGCTTATTCATGTGCCACGCTATAACGGTCTTCTGCCTGATGCTGTCATTGCACAGAGTGCGCGCTATCTTGCTAAACTTCGTTGCATATACGGCTACTCAGAGGCGCAAACTGTGCCAGCTGGATATTTGCCTCGCGCTGCATTTTGTGATGTGCGTCCACTTTCACCTGAGACGGCACGCCTCGAGCTGCGTAAGCACGATTTGCCTGCCATCTCTCAACTCGATCCTCACCGATTTACAGTCGTTGCAACAGGTGGTGCATACTGGGTAGAGCATCTGTACAAAGCGTTTGAGCACCTTGCTGCGCATGCCGAGTTTGATTGGGAGCAAAGTCAAGTGTTGATTGTCTGCGGCAACAATCGGCGTGCCTTTGAGAAGTTCTCGCGTCTTGCAAAGCGCACTGGCAAACGCCTCATCGCCTTACCATTTCTTAATGCCGCACAAATGGCACTGGTCTTTCGCAGCGCAAGCGTAAGCGTACTTTCAGGGATTGCGCCTGCCACATTCTATGAATTGCTTGAGACTGATGCTGGACCGATTTCCATCTACCGCATCAATCCCGGTCCAGAGAAATTCAACTTGAGCGTTGTCTGCGAACTTGGGCTTGCTACATATCGTCCAGCGCGTGCAGACCTGCTGTCGTTTCTTTCGTTTCTTAGTCGCACTCCCAGTGCAGCAAAAGCCGCAAAGGAAGAATTTTGTCAGAAAGCACGACGCGAGCGCCATGCGGCACAAGCGCGTGCGAAAGCTGTTGCCGAATTTTTGGAAGGCTTACTGGTGCGCGCCTGATATGCAGCGCCGTTCGTCTATGTTTGCGTATCTTTATCTGCTACAAGCATTTTCATCAACACTATGAAACTACGACCATTTGCTTACTCGATTGCGCTGCTTGCTCTCACACTTTTTTTTGTTCAGGGCTGCTCGGTTTTGCGTCAGGCAGAAGAAGCGCGTGCTTTTTCACGTTGCCGCTTTCGTCTGGCGTCGGTTTCATCGTTACGCCTTGCTGGCATTGACATGCAGAATGTCGCCTCGCGTAGCCAACTTAGTCTTCCCGATGCCGGACGCTTAGGACTTGCGCTGGCTAATCACTCTCTGCCGCTTACCTTTCGTTTGAATCTTGAAGTGCAAAATCCCAATCCCAATACTGCGGCGATGAACAAAATGTCGTGGACGCTGTTCATTGACCAGATTGAGATGCTCTCAGGCATGCTCAATGAACGTGTAGAAATTGCACCGAACGGCTCTTCTCTTGTACCGCTGGATATTTCAGTTGATCTCTTCAAAGCACTTTCTGGACAATCTGCGGAAACCATTGCAAATTTTGCGTTCAATCTTGCTGGTGAAGGCGGCAAGCCTACTCGGATGATGTTGCGTATCAAACCGACGCTGAACATTCTGGGCTCAACGTTTTCTTATCCGATTGATGTCGGCGTAGAGCTTTCTGCAAGCGGCGTTATGCCGACCAACTCATTCTAACTTTCTTTAATGAACACCGTTGTTATTTTAGATTTTGGCTCTCAGTATACCCAGCTCATTGCGCGGCGCGTGCGTGAGCTTGGCGTCTATTCTGAAATTTTGCCCTACAATGCCCCACTTGAGCGGATTCTTGCGCTTAACCCGAAAGCCTTAATTTTCTCTGGCGGTCCTGCTAGCGTCTACCAAAAATTTGCACCCCTGCCCGATGCGCGCCTCTATGAGCTGAACTTGCCTACGCTTGGCATTTGCTATGGACTGCAAGCTATTGCTCGCCACTTTGGCGGCAAAGTTGAAGTTGCTAAAGCACGCGAGTATGGACGCGCCAATCTTGTTATCAAACGCAATGGCACAGAAAGCGCACTCTTCAAAAATGTGCCAAACTCGACGGTCTGGATGAGCCATGGCGATAAAGTTACAGCCCTGCCACCCGGTTTTTCAGTCATCGCAGAAAGTGAGAATTCTGAACTGTGCGCAGTGGAATACCTCGGCAATGGCAAGCGAATTTTTGGGCTGCAATTTCACCCCGAAGTGCATCACACCGCATACGGCAAAACAATTCTTGCCAACTTTCTTTTTGATGTTGCGCACCTCACGCCAGATTGGTCACCACAGAGTTTTATTGAGTCAGAAATCGAAAAAATCCGTCTCACAGTTGGCAAAGAACATGTTATATGCGCACTCTCAGGCGGCGTAGATTCTACGGTTGCTGCTACACTGGTCAGTCGTGCAATCGGTAAGCGGCTCAAATGCATTTTTGTCGATAACGGCTTGCTGCGCAAAAACGAAGCGCAGGAAGTCAGAGCAGCACTGCGTAGCTTGGGATTGAATCTTAAAGTCGTCAAGGCTGCTGACCTTTTTCTTTCACGCCTCAAACGCATCGTTGACCCCGAAAAGAAACGCAAGATTATCGGTAAAACTTTTATTGACGTCTTTGAGTCACAGATTACACGCGAAAAATTTTTGGTTCAAGGCACGCTCTATCCTGATGTTATTGAAAGCGTCAATGTCAGAGGTCCTTCACAGACAATTAAGACGCATCACAATGTTGGCGGTTTGCCAAAGAACATGAAGCTCAAACTCATTGAGCCTTTGCGTGAGCTCTTCAAAGATGAAGTGCGTGCCGTTGGCAAACTCTTAGGTATCCCCAATCAGATTTTGAGCCGTCATCCTTTCCCCGGTCCCGGACTTGCCGTGCGCGTCATTGGTGAAGTTACGCAAGCACGCTGCGCAATTTTGCGTGAGGCAGATGCAATTTTTATTGAGGAACTTCGCCATGCTGAGCTTTACGACAAAGTCTGGCAAGCCTTTGCAGTGCTGCTGCCTATTCAAACTGTGGGTGTGATGGGCGACAACCGCACTTATGAAAACGTTATTGCCCTGCGCGCTGTCAATTCCACAGATGGTATGACTGCAGATTGGTCTGAGTTGCCACACGACTTTCTTGCCAAAGTGTCGAATCGCATCATCAACGAAGTGCGCGGTGTCAATCGTGTGGTTTATGATATTAGTTCAAAACCACCTGCTACTATTGAATGGGAGTAGTGTGCCCTCTTGGTGCATGCTTGGCAAAGAGCAACACGCAGTTTTCATCACATTTTACTTTAGCCGAAGAATTTTTTAGTGCTTTTCTTTGCTTCAAAATTCTTCAAATACAGCGGTTCGGCAAAGGCAAGGTCGGCAAACATAGCTTTGCGCATTTTTTCTTTTGCAATGGGCAGCAGTGCTGCTGCTGAAAAATCCAGTTCATGCCAGTTTAGACACGTTTCAATTTGAGGTCGCAATTTTTCAGGACGGCGTCCGCACACGACTTTTCCTGTCCCTTTCGGGTATCGCTGCGAAAGCTCATTTATTGTCAGATAACATTTGGGTATCTCAAGCAAGAGATTTTCACGCAAGGCTACTGGCGCAATTTCACCTACAAAAAATTCATCGGCTTTCGAGTAGATGACCGGCACCAATGTCGCTATCGGTTGCCCTTCATTGCGCACTTGCTTTTCCGCCGCAAGTGCCATAGCTTCCAGTGTGCCTACTGTCACCAAAGGTTTATCCAAAGCAAAGCACAAGCCTTTGGCTGTCGACATGCCTATTCGCAATGCGGTAAAGGAGCCGGGTCCATAGGAGAGTGCCACAGCATCAATCTGCGCGAGCGATAGCGCCGCTTGCGATAGCACGCTCTCAATGAGCAGCACGATTTCTTCCGACGTGCGTTGCCAAGCCGAACCAAATTTTATTACCTCTGCCTCCCCCACAGAGAGCGCTACGCTCATCGGGGCTTGCGATGTCTCAAAGGCAAGAATCTTCAACGGTGCAACGGTATTTTTTGCAAAATTTGTTGCAAAACTAACCTACACGCCGCATTACGAAAAATCCTCGTCAGACGGCTTTGGATTCTAGGCGCAAACTTCAGTAAGTTTAATGCTTGTCTCGCAAGAATTTTTTGTTATGTTCATGCTGTTTTTCAATTTGTCTTAGAGACATTGCGCAGCAATCTCTCGCAATACACAAATCAGACAACTCACGATGGACTATCGATTCAGCAAATGGGACGAGCATCATGCATCTGGGCAAAGCACGCTTGAGAAGATGCTCAAAATTTTCAATCAACTGCTTGTCTATACGAATGGCGATGCTAATCAAGCCCTGCAATGGATGACAGAAATGGACCGGCAATATGGCTTAGGTGATGATGAAATTGGCATGGGAGAATTTATTGAGTGGCTCAAGCGCGAAGGCTATCTGGAAGATGCCGCAGAGCGAGGTGAGTTTCACATCACTGGTAAGACGACCAAGAAAATTCGTGAAGATTCACTTAACGAGATTTTCACGACACTGCGCAGGCAGAGTATGTTTGGCAATCACAAAATTCCACGCATTGGTGGCTCCGATGAGCGTATGCCTGAGACACGCGCATGGAGATTTGGGGATAACCTGCAAAACCTTGATATGACCGCCACCATCAACAATGCACTCAAACGCAGCATCACCGATATCTCACTCACCGAAGAGGATTTTCGCATCTATGAAACCGAACATCAGACCACTTGTGCCACAGTATTGATGATTGATATTTCTCATTCTATGATTCTTTACGGTGAAGATCGTATCACGCCAGCAAAGAAAGTCGCTATGGCGCTTGCCGAACTGATTCTGACGCGCTATCCTAAAGATTCGCTCGATGTGATTCTCTTTGGCGATGAAGCTTGGACTGTGGATGTCAAAGACCTTCCTTTCGTGAGCGTTGGACCTTACCACACCAACACCAAAGCAGGGCTTGCACTGGCGCGCCAGATTCTCAAGCGCAAAAAGAATCAGAATAAGCAAATTTTTATGATTACTGATGGTAAGCCATCGGCAATTAACGAGGGCGCAAAAATTTACAAAAATTCTTTTGGTCTCGATCGCAAAATCGTCAACAAAACGCTCGATGAAGCCGTCATCTGCCGCAAAGATAAAATCACGATTACGACCTTTATGGTCACTAGCGATCCGTACTTGCAAGGCTTTGTGCGCGAGCTCACCGAAGCTAACCAAGGCAGAGCGTATTTCAGCGGTCTTGACAACTTAGGCGAATATCTCTTTATTGACTATATCCGTAATCGGCGTAAAAAACTACGCTAAGTGAGCAGATGTTCATAAGGACACTCACAAGCGATCACGGATATTGCTCACAAGCGAAGACCTCTTCACTCTGCTCAATCTGCAGACTTAGTTAGAGTGTGCAATGTATCCACAACACAGAGGAAAGTTGCATCTTCAAGCACCAGAGAAATTTTGAATAAACCGATAAACTTGTGAAATCCAATGCGCGACATCACGAAAATCAAGACACTTGGCGAACTCAAACGCTCAGGTTACCGCACGCGCTCCGTTAAAGACGAAATGCGTGAGAATCTTATCGCCAAAACCAAGGCTGGAGAAAATCCTTTTCCGGGCATCATCGGCTATGAACGAACGGTCTTGCCACAACTTCAAAACGCCATTCTCTCTAAGCACGATATCATTTTGCTTGGCTTACGCGGACAGGCAAAAACGAAGATGATTCGCTTGATGGTGAATTTGCTCGATGAGTATATTCCCATCATCAAAGGCTCTGAAATTAACGATGACCCATTCAAGCCACTTTCCAAATACGCCCGTGAGCGCATCTTGCACGAAGGTGATGATACTGAAATTGCTTGGGTGCACCGCTCCGAGCGCTACGCCGAAAAATTAGCTACACCCGATGTGACCATCGCTGACCTCATTGGGGATATTGACCCCATCAAAGCCGCCTCGCAAAAACTGACCTATGCTGACGAAAACGTCATTCACTTCGGGCTAATCCCACGCAGCAATCGCGGCATTTTTGCTATCAACGAGCTGCCTGACTTGCAACCACGCATTCAAGTCGGCTTGCTCAACATTATGCAAGAAAAAGACATTCAAATTCGCGGGTTCCAAGTGCGCATCCCGCTCGACATTTTTATCATCTACTCTGCCAACCCAGAAGACTATACCAACCGCGGCAATATCATCACGCCCCTCAAAGACCGCATCGACTCGCAAATCATCACACACTATCCAAAGACGATTGAAATCGGTATCAAAATTACCGAGCAAGAAGCATGGATAAATCGCAATTCGGAAGTCAAAGTAAGTGTGCCGTATTACTTCAAAGAAATCATAGAACATATTGCTTTTGAAGCGCGTCGCAGTGAGTATGTCGATCAAAAGTCTGGAGTTTCGGCGCGTCTGACAATTAGCGCAATGGAAAATCTGGTCAGCAGTGCTGAACGACGTGCCATGCTTAACGACGAATCGGATGTCTTGGTGCGCATCTCCGACCTCTTTCTCGTTGTGCCAGCTATCACTGGCAAAATTGAACTGGTCTATGAAGGCGAGCAGGAAGGTGCAATCAATGTAGCTAAACTGCTTGTTGGAAAAGCCATCAATCAAGTCTTCAAGAAGTACTGTCCTGACCCCAATAAGAAAGTTCAAGGTCAATCGCCTTATGCGACCATCACCAATTGGTTCTCACAAGGCAATCAGGTCGATATTTTTGACGATATGAAGTTTGAAGATTACTTCAAGGCGCTCGACAAAGTCAAAGGTCTGCGCGAAGTTGCAGAAAAAACGATGCAACCCAAGAGTAAAGCGGAGCTTGCAAGTGCAATGGAATTTATTTTGGAGGGCTTGCATCAAAACTCTATGGTCGGCAAAGATGAGTTAGAATCCGTGCGCACTTACAACGACATGATTGGCAAAATTATGAGCAGCGTGGGCGGGAGCAAGTATGAGCGTTAATTATACTGGCGACGGCGCGCGTCTCTGAGCGACGCTGACATGGCGCAAGCACAGTAAAATTTCTCTAACTTAATTTTGCACACAGTCACGGATGCAAAAAGTCAAAGTCGGCGTTATCGGCTTAGGAAATATCTCACAAGTTGCGCATTTACCTATTCTTTCAAAACTTGATGGTGCAGACCTTGTTGCCGTCTGTGATATCGAGCAGGCAAAAGCCAAGTTGGTTGGTGAGCGCTACAAAGTCAAGCATATCTTTGAGCACTATGAAGATATGCTGGCAATGCCCGACCTTGACGCGGTGATTATTGCCACGCCGACCAATACGCACAAAGCCATCACGATTGCCGCCGCTAAAGCAGGCAAACATTGCCTTGTTGAAAAACCTCTTGCACGCACTGCAAAAGAAGCTAAAGAAATTCTCGATGCCATTACACCCACAAAAGTTAAAGTCATGGTTGGCATGAATCAACGCTTTCGCCCCGACGCCATGGTCATGAAAAGTTTTATTCAGAACGGTGAAATCGGCGAAGTGTTCTTCGTTAAAGCTGGCTGGCTGAAAAAAAATCCCGTCGATAGACAATGGAAGGTCCAAAAAAACGTCTCTGGCGGCGGCGTCATTTTAGATTTAGGCATCATGGTGCTCGACCTTGCTCTATGGCTACTGAATTTCCCCAAACCTAAAAGTGTCTCGGCTGTCAATTTCGAAAAGCATGCGCATGACCAAGATTCAACCAATGTCGAAGACTTTTCATCGGTTTTAGTACGGCTGAAAAATGGACAAGCAATTTCTATCGAGACAGGTTGGAACTTTGAAGTCGACCAAGACCTCCTTTTTTGCAATGTGTATGGTCAAGATGGCTTTGCACGAGTCTATCCGCTGAAGTTTCACAAGAAAATTCATAACAACCTAGTAAATGTTACACCCGAGCGCATCGGTTCGCTCGAGGATATTTACAAACGTTCGTATCAAAACGAACTCAAACATTTCATTGGTGCTGTGCAAGAGCTCTTTCCTATTACCTCAACTGCCGAGGAAGCCGTCGAGCGTATGTGTATTATTGATGCAATCTATAAGTCTGCAAAGCAAAAAAAAGAAGTTAGCTTGTAACAGATGGGCTCTGTTGCGCTGACCTAACACTCGCTGTAGCTTGCTTCAAATCTCACTTCATCTGACTACCGAGTCAGATTGCTTGCTCTGAGCTGTGCACTGCACCCTCAACTATCACCTTCAATGAAAATTGCTTGAATTTATTTGTCAAAAGGAGATACATGATGCACACGATGCACATGCGCGAGTCTGATTTACATTCGCTTGTCTTCATTCAGCGTGCTTTGCTGAAAGACCGTGAGAGCTGCTTGAACGATGTGTCGGAGCAACTTGCCGAGACACTTTACCTTGATGCGGTCTCAATCTACGATGCTTCACCTCATTCCGATGGCTCGCTATCTTTTCATCGTGTCGGCTGTACGCAAAAGCGGCCTGCTTCGCTGCCTGCCGCTTGCCTTCCTTCTATACTCGGTTCGGAGCTAAGCCAACGTCTTAGCAAAAGAGAGACTGTGGAAGCGTTCGTGGAACAGACTCTGATGCTCTACATTCCTTTTTGCCATGAGCAAGACATTTTAGGCTGCCTGCTACTTTGTGGCACAGCCATACACCGCACCACGCTGCTTACTTCACCTTTAGTGAGTGCTGTCATAGACTCACTCAGCGATTACGCTCAGCGCAAACGTGCAGAAAGGCTACGTTTGCACTCACCCTCTGATGCACTCCCTCCGCATGCATTAGCGCTCGATGCTTCGCTTGCTCAATCCATCTTTCTTGCTAGCATTAGCCATGAGATTCGCACACCGATGAACATCATGCTGGGCATGAGTGAGCTTTTGCTTGAAACGCCGCTTTCGCCCGAACAACTTCGCTACATTGAAACTTTCCGCCATGCCGGCACTTCACTGCTGACACTCTTGAACGACCTCATTGAACTGTCTAAAATCGAGTCAAACCAGTTCGAGACTCAAGCGTCCACCTTTTCTCTTTCGGGCATGTTGAAATCCCTGACAGAAATGCTGTTGGCAAAAGCCAAAGAAAAAGAACTTGATTTGCACACGCAACTTGAGCCCAATGTGCCCGATCTTCTTCTTGGCGATGTCAAACATGTTCAGCAAGCGTTATACTATTTGCTCGACCACGTTACGAAATCTACTCAGCAAAGCCATCTTGAACTTTGCGTAGCGTTAGAAACAACTCAAGCCGACAGCGCAACACTGCGCTTTGAGCTAGAAGACAGCGCGATTGGAATTGCAGAGCAAAAATTAGGCAGCATTTCCGACCCCCTCGCACAAGAGGCTTCATCTCGTCTGCTTCAGCATAGTGGCGCTGGACTTAGCTTAACGATTTGTAAGCAACTTGTCAATTCCATGGGCGGCATGCTCTGGACAGAAAGCAAACCAAATCATAGCCGTTGTCTTTGTGTGCGCCTCACTTTTCGCCTTCCTAACAAACCGGAAAGTGTCGTGCAAGCACTTGAAGGTAAGTTCTTTCTTTTTGCAGATAGCGACTCTACCAGTCGAAACTTGTTGGACACTTACTTTAGCCACAAAGGGCTACGCACCGTTTTTGTCAATACTTCTGACGAAGTGCTACGGACGCTGCAAACCGTTATGTCTCAAGGTCAAACCTGCGCAGCCATTCTTGTCAACTGCTACTTACCTGAGAAAGAACTCTGCGCAATATGCGATACGCTGACTGCGATAGCACCGCATACAGCTATCGTTTTCTACAACGCTCGTCGCCAAAGCGACATCCTGCGTTTAGAGCGCATTCCGAACGTCTATCTTCTGCACTCTGCTCAGCTCAATGAATTTGACTTGATACTTCAAAAAATTCTCTCTGCTTATCAGACCCAAAACACCATGTCTTCTTCAGCATTATCTTCAATGAATACCGTTTTACCTACGCCAAAGCCACTTAAAATTTTGGTCGTCGATGATGGACGCGACAATCAACTTTTAATCAAAGCTTTCTTCAGAAAATTGCCATTTGAACTCCATATGGCAGAAAACGGACGTGCTGCTCTCAAACTTTTCCAAGAACAACAATTTGATCTTGTGCTAATGGATTTGCAAATGCCCGACCTTGATGGCTACGCGGCAACGGCTGCTATGCGCAAGTGGGAAATGCAGCATCAAAGAACGAAGACGCCGATTATCGCCCTTTCTGCTTTTGCACTGCAAGAGGAAAAAGATCGCGCGCTGCGCGCAGGGTGTGATGCATACCTGACAAAGCCGGTCAAAAAAGACACCTTGCTCAAAACGATTTATGCGTACTGCCCAAACCATGAAGAAAATTATCGTGCATGTTGATGCGGAGTTGCAAGATATTGTGCCCCTGTTTTTAGAAAACCGACGCGCAGATGTCGCAAAACTTACTCATGCCGTGCAAACAGGCGCACTTACTGAAGTCTATTCTATCGCTCACAACCTTGCAGGTACAGGCGCCGGCTATGGCTTTGAGGAAATTAGCCGTATCGGGCGCGCCATGTGCGATGCACTTAAAATCAATCACCTCGATGCACTTCCTGCGCTCATCTCTCGCTTGCAGGTTTATCTTGATGCTGTTGAAGTTGTTTATAAACCCTCAGAATAAATTTTTTCTACTTTGCAACGATTCGTGCGCTTCTCTTGTTAAATCGCCCAAATCGCCCAATGTAAATAAAACGGACGCATTTTTATGAAAGAAAGATTAGACAACTCCACGAAGCAGCACTCCCGCTACAGCACTTCATCACGCTCTCAGAGTACTTCTGCTACCGTTGCAAAGTCTGAACTCTTGAAAGAGTCAGTCTTTAATGCCACACTGTTTAGCGGGCTATGTGCGTTTTTCTGTCTTGTCTTTTCATTTCACTGGCAAGGTGCGATTTATGGCGCAACCTTTGGGATGCTCTTTGGTACCCTCTGCTTCTGGACTACGCGCATACTCACTCGGCAGCTTGGCGATGTATTCGGTAGTATCCTAATTTATGGACTTGCAGGTACAGCTTCAGGTGCACTGGCTGGGGGACTTACAAAAATTATCTGCACCCCAATTGCTTCTATCGTCCTTGATGCTATCTACGGCAATACAATTGGTGAGCCCGAGCGCGCCTTCTATGCCATTGTCTATGCTGGCTTCTTGGGCGGATTCTTTGGTTTAGCACAAGCCTTGTTCTTTGATGGCTCTCGTGCCATCGACGCTGCAGAAGGCAAACCTATTGTCATCAAAACAGAGTTAGAGGAAAACAAGCCGAGTGCAGAGCCTACACCGCCGAAAAAGACCACGTCATCGCTCAAACCACGCTACCGTGTGCCAAGAGAACTTGTCAGAGAAAGTTTTTTCAGTGAAAATTAAGGTCATCTCTGACATGCTTTGAGCTTACAATAGCTTGCTTGTGTGTCAGTTCATCTCCGATGCTGCAAGTCCCAAGATGCCCATGCCTGTGCGCGTGGGCTTTTTTCCTTTCTGCTCTCGTGTTATATCTGCACTGCCTTATTTTTGTCTGAATTGTACATCGATTGGCACACCTTTGAAGCCGAACTTTTCTCTGATGAGGCGCTCTACAAATTTTCTGTAACTTTCTGGCACCAGCTTCGCGTTGCCTGCATAAAAAGCGAAAAGTGGCGGCTCAATGGCAAGTTGCGCAATGTATTTGACTTTGATTTCTTTGCCGGATTTTGACCAAGGTGGCGAGCGCTGAATTTCTGGCAGCAACATGCGGTTGAGGACGCTTGTCTCAATGCGTGTGCGACGTGCTTCCCAAATTTCTTTAGCAAGGTCAATGGCTTTGAAGACACGCTGCTTCGTTACTGCTGAAACTGTAAGGACAGGCAAATAAGACAGCGACTTTAACTCTGCGGCGACGGCTTCTCTGAACCCCTCTGCGGTTCTTGCGTCTTTTTCAATTAAATCCCACTTGTTGATAGCAATCAGCACGCCACACTTGCGCTCCAGCGCCATGTTGATAATACGCAGGTCTTGCTTTTCAATGCCTTGTGTGGCATCGATTATCACAATTGCTACATCAGCGCGTTCTAAGGCTTTTTCTGTGCGCGTGGTGCTAAAAAATTCGACGTCTTCTTCTACCTTAGCGCGCTTGCGCAGTCCTGCCGTATCAATCAAGATAAAGTCTTGTCCATTTCGTTTGAACGCACTGTCAATAGAATCGCGCGTTGTGCCGGCAATATCTGTTACAATCTGGCGCTCTTCGCCTAACACTGCATTGACAAAACTTGACTTACCGACATTTGGGCGCCCCACCACCGCTAACTTTACCATGCTAATTTGACTTTGCTCCTTTTCAGGCGGTGAGGGAAAAGACTTGGCGATATCGTCCAAAAGTTCTGCGACCCCAAACCCTTGCTCACCAGCAATAAAATATGGCTCGCCTAAGCCTAACTTTCGGAACGCTTCTGCATCGGCACGCAGCACATCGCTATCGACTTTGTTTACAGCAAGATAGACTTTCTTCTGTGCGGCTTTTTTGCGTAAGAGCTCGGCAACTTCGACATCAACATCGGTAATCCCAGCGCGCACGTCGCAGACGAAAATGATAGCATCGGCTTGTTCTATTGCCAACATCGCTTGTGAAAGCACCGCACGGCTGATAGTATCTTCTTCTTTGGTATAGCCACCGGTATCCACCAACAGAAAGGAGCGTCCGCACCAGTCTGCATCAAGCACATTACGATCACGTGTCACGCCGGGCTGGTCATCGACAATTGCATGCCGTTTGCCCACAATACGGTTGAAGAGCGTGGATTTGCCGACATTTGGGCGACCGATTATCGCCACGGTTGGCTTCATGCTTCAAGACACGCGTTAGTTGAAGACCACTTCAAAGTGTGAGCCGCTAACAGCATCTTTGCTGACAAAAATTTTTGTCTCGAATTGTTCGTGCAGTTTATCCAGATGGGTAACGAGGAACACTTTCTCGAAGTCGTCTTTGATAATACTAATGGCATCAAGCATGGCGTCTAAGCCCTCTTTATCTTGTGAGCCGAATCCTTCGTCAATCACAAGCATTTTGGGACCGAAACTATGCTGCGATGCAAGAAGTTGGGAGATTGCAACACGTAAAGCAAAATCCACACGAAATTTTTCACCGCCCGAAAATGTGTCGTAATTGCGTACTGCTCCGCTTGCGTCACTGATACGAATATCGAGAGCTTCTACCACTTTCTCGTTTTGCTGCTGGCGTTTTGTTTCAATGTTTAGCGCAAGATAATTGTTAGTTAGGTTCTGCAAAATGCGATTTGCCTCTTGCTCAAGAATAGGCACAGCTTCTTCAATCAAGATGCTTTGAATACCTTTTGCGCCAAAGGCTTCTTCGATGTGTTTGTAAAGCTCTGTCTCTTCTTCATTTGCACTTTTTTCGCGCTTTTTTTGCTCGAGTTCTTCCCGCTTCTTTTCAAGCTCGTTCAGACGCTTTCGTAGAAAATTTACTTCCCCTGTTTCGTCTGTTATTTTTTTATTGCAGTCCTTGAGACTTTTTTGCAGTGCAGCTTTCTTATTTTCTGAGGGCTTGAATGCTGCCACTTCATTTCTCAAGTCTTCTACTTTTTTTTGCGCTTCGTCTTTTTCACGCTTGAGTTGCTCTAGTGCATCTTTGTACTCTGCAATTTTTTTGGTGCATTTCTCCAAATTTTGCGCGGCATTTTTAATTCTCTCAAGCTCTGTAGGCGCTTTTGCTAATTTGTCCAATTGCTTTCGTAGTGCAGCATGCTGCTCTGCGTTATAGTCCAGCGCGCTGAGTTCATTTTGCAGCATGGTCTCTTGCTGCTTGAGTTCTCTAGCAAAGCTTTCCGACTGCAATTGTTCGCGAAGCACTTTTGTTTTCTGTTCTGATTCTGCCAGCGCAAGCCGAACTTCCTGCAGATTTTTCTCGGCGTGCTCAAAATTTTCTAAGGTATTGGTAGCACGCGCAATTTTGTTTCCAATCTCTTTTGCATCTTTCTCATTTTTTTCTTTCCTAGCGATAGCTTTCCTTAGGTCAGCAATTTTGAGCTCAATTTCGTGCGCTTGCTGATTTAGCATGTCGCTTTCAGTTTTGAGCGCACGATACTGCTCACGGTAATCTGTCAGCACTTTTTCTCGTCGCTCTGGGGTCAGCTCTGAATGACACACAGGGCAGTTTGTTTCTTTAAGTTCTTTGAATGCTTTACCTTTTTTTTCAATCTCGCTCATCTGTTGCTTACAGCTCTGCACTTTGGCAGCAATTGTACCGCTTTCTTTAGCCAGCTCTTCTGCATCGCGGCGTAGCTTAGGCAAATCAGCAATCATCTCTTGCAAAGTGTTGAGCTTCTCTCGCAGTTGCGCAAGTTCTACTTGTGCTTCGTGCTTACGATTGATTTCATTTTGGTATCGTGCTTCCTCTTTCTTCAATGCTTCAAAGCGCTGCTGCTCGATTTTTATCTCTTGCTCGAGTTTTTGACGCGCTAGCTGAATCTGACTTTGCGTACTGTGGAGTCTCTCTCTAAGTCTGTGATACTGCTCTGCCACACTCTCGAGAGCATCTAATTCAGCTTTGAGTCTTTCATATTCTTTTACATCTTGTTCGACCTGCTCGCGCTTGGAGAGTTTTTCAGTCAGTATGCTTTTTTCTCGTTCCTGCTCTTCGATTTGCTTCTGGCACTCCTTCGCCCGAGTCTCGATATTGCGTAAATGTGCGCTTTCAGTGGCTAAATCAATTTCTTTTTGCTTGAGCGCTTCAAGTTCTTTTTCACACTGTGCAAGTTCATCATCGAGTTTTTCTTTTTGCTGCACCAGTTCTGATAAGCGTGCCTGTGCTGCAGCAAGATCTTGATTTATTTTTGGCTCCTCTTCCAGCTCACGCCCTAATAGTTCAAGGTACGATTTCAGTTGCGTGTCTTTTTGCTCAAGTTGTTTGCGTCTTTCTTTTGCACACTCTGCTATTTCTGCATAACGCCCAATCTGCAGAATTTCTGCAAGAATTTCTTTGCGCCTTGCGGCATCTTGTACTGTAAATTCATTGGAGCGCCCCTGCAGTAAAAACACAGAGTTGATAAAGGTATCATAAGACATCCCCACGACCTTTGAGATTCTTTTTTCAGTTTCTGTGATCTTCCTGTCACTTAGCGGCTTGAATCGTTCCGATTCAGCATCCCAGTAAAAAAAATCTACACTTTGTGTTACATTTCCGTTTGAGTGCCTTGCAGTACGCACGATTCGGTAGAGTTGTTCATTTTGTTCAAACTCGAATTCTACTTGTGCTTGTCTTGCACCTTGTCGAATCACCTCTTTATTTTTGCCGCGTGGACTTTTGCCCCAGATACACCACGCAATAGATTCTAATAAACTTGACTTACCAGCACCGTTTTTTCCTACAATACAAGCTACATGGAACTGATCGAAGTGCAATTCGCAAGGCTTTTCACCATAAGAGAGAAAGTTTTTCAGACACAATCGCTTTGGAATCATGGCTGTGAGGTATTTAAGGTTTTGTTGAAATGTCGGTCAAAGACTGTATCAGTAAGCTTCACGGCTTCCATAGAGTATTCGTCGACGTTGTAGCGACGGAAAACTTCTTGGTCGAGATAGAGCGAGGCTTCACGCCAAGTTTGTTTTTGATTGAGCGCTGCAATAGCCCGCTCATAATTTTCTTCACTGCCTTTGAAGACGCGTTTGATGATTTTCTTGCGGTCGCTTAGGGTAATCATCGTACGCAAATCTTTGAGTTCACTTTTCGTGCTTGGTGGTGGCATCACTTTCACGGGCAGCAGCGCGCCCTGCGCTCGATGAATGACTTTTGCGCTCTCCTTCGGAATGTCCTTTCTACTTTCAGAGCTGCTCTCTGGTGGCACTTGAATGTGTGAACTCATCGGTTTGGCAGGCTCAATTTGTGAGTTCGTTTGTGTAACAGGCTGGTGCTGCTCTTGTTGCAGGCTTGGTGGACTTTGCCGTTTTGCATTGTCTGCTGCCGCCATCACCTTGTTAGGCAGCTCTGCAAACTCTGCTGGTGCTGGTGCACTTTCTGCTTTTGCAGCAATAGGTGGCGGCGTCATGTCTTTTGCAGGCGGCGCCGGCAAAGCAACCTCTTTTGCTGTCGGGTCCGCTGGCACAGCTGGCGGATTTACTTTTGCGGTCTCTTTGAGCAAGGGTTCGCTTGGAAGACTTGCATCGGGCTTTGGGAGTGTAGCGTCAGCGAGAGTTTGCGGTGTGCTTTCTGAGACGTTTTGCGTCTCTGTGTCATCTATCTGTATCGCGTTGAGCAGAGTTTCATCTAAGAGATTGCGCGAAAGATGCGACATCAAGGTTTCTTCAAATTCGGGTGAGACTTTGATGGTCTTGCGCTTGCGCAGCAGCGGTGCAATGTCGCCTTCAAAGAGCCAAATCATATCATCTTTTGCAATGGCATCAATGCCATGCTCACGCAGTTGGGTCAGCATGCTTAGTGCGGCTAAGGCATCTTTTTCTCTGAGGAAGAGCTGCAGCTCGCTGATAGGCACTTTGGTTTCGCCGCCCAGAAAGTAGAAATCGCAGAGCGGCTCCAAAAGATGCGCCCATTCTGCTGGAGAGAATGTTGCACATACTTTTTTGTCAATCTCACTGATGAGTTTTTCGAAGCGCTCTTCCGGCAGTGTCTCAATTTGCTTTTTTGCAAGGTACTGACGCAGCACTTCGGAGAGATAGGCATATTCCACAAATGGCTCTAACATTGCGCTGAGCGCCTCAGCTTTGAGTTCATAACTTTCCGCATAGAGATACTTTCCAAGAAAATGCTGCGGGCGTACAAGATATTCTGCGGTCAAACGTGAGGTGCGTCTTAGTAGCTTTAGGCAATCTTCGCGTGTTAGCACAGACAGTTTTGCAGCATTATCTGCCAGCGCATTACGCAAGGCTTCAAGCGAACTGTGACCGAAGAGAAATTTTTCGGATTTAAATCGGCGCAATTCTTCGCGCGCTTCACGACGCAGCTCGACAAAGAACAGGTTCTTGAATAGCGCAGGGAATGGCAAAAGCTGTAGCGCTGAATAGGAAATTTCGGAGAGCTCACCTAAGTGCAAAGCAAGTCTATCGGCCACTTTGTCGTAAATTGGCGTGGTGCTGTTCATAGTTGATAAAGTTATTTTTTTAAAATACAGATTTGCACTAAAGCTGCATGGTTGCAAGTCGTGCACGTGTTGGTTGTGGGTATAGGATCTTACGCTATTGCGTGACTTCTTATCCGAAGCGACCTAAAATGTAGTCTTCGGTAATTTTTTGTTCGGGTTTCGTGAAGATTTTTT
Source organism: Candidatus Thermochlorobacter sp. (assembly GCA_046291735.1). Classification (GTDB taxonomy): domain Bacteria; phylum Bacteroidota; class Chlorobiia; order Chlorobiales; family Thermochlorobacteraceae; genus Thermochlorobacter. Next base: position 26,880 of record JBKBSK010000010.1, read on the forward strand.
CGGTCGAGTCATACTCGATCAATTCACCTTGCATCATAAACGCGGTACGGTCACTCACACGGGCAGCTTGTTGCATGTTGTGCGTTACAATCACAAAGGTATACTGACCTTTCAACTTGTCAATCAAATCTTCAACTCTTTGCGTGGAGATAGGGTCTAAGGCAGAGCAGGGCTCATCCATGAGAAGAATTTCGGGCTCGGTGGCTAATGCACGTGCGATACACAGACGCTGCTGCTGTCCTCCAGAGAGCCCCATCGCATTGCTTTGCAACCGATCTTTGACCTCATCCCAAAGTGCGGCTTGCTTGAGCGATCGCTCGACAATCTCATCGAGTTGCGACTTTGTGTAGCCCCCAATCAGCCGTAAGCCAAAAGCCACATTTTCATAGATTGATTTAGGGAACGGGTTTGGCTTTTGAAATACCATCCCGATACGACGCCTCAACATATTTACATCAACTTGTGGCGCATAGATATCCTCACCCTCAAAGAAAATTTTGCCCTCTATACGCGCTGGATATGAGACTTCATGAATACGATTGATGGATTTAAGCAGCGTAGATTTGCCGCAGCCTGATGGACCAATCAGTGCCACAACCTCGCCGCGCTTGACCTCCATCGTGATACCATGAAGTGCAGCCTTGTCACTACTGCCATAGAAGAACTTGAAGTCTTTGACACTCAAAATCACTTTGTTCGACAGGCGATCAGTGTGCTTTACCTCATCAGATTCGGCACGGAAAACAGGTGTATTATCCACAGCTGGTGGATTGGTTTGGAATACGGGCGTAACTTTGGGCTCCGAAGATTGTGAGTCGTTTGGCAGCATAACATTTTTAACTTGGTAAAACTGAAGATAACCAAAAATTTGACTTTTACATGTAAAATTTATGTTACTGAATTACTCTTGCACTCACCCTGCTGTCTTTCTTTCTGGAAACGAACTCGACGCTCAAGACGTTAGCGCATGATGATTTTTTAGCACGCTGAGTTGTACTGAAAGTTTCTGAAACCACTAAAACCTAAAACAAATACCTAAACAAAAACTTCATCGCATATCACGCATATGGCTTGGCTTATTCTCATTGTCGCTGGCTTGTTTGAAGTCGGCTTTACCACTTGTATGAAACTCTCCAATAATTTCTCTGATTGGCGCTGGACGGCAGGTTTTCTTATCTGTGCGACACTCAGCTTTGTCTTTCTCAGCAAAGCCGCACAAACCCTGCCACTTGGTACAAGCTACGCGGTTTGGACGGGCGTCGGCGCTGCAGGCACTGCGCTGATTGGCATTATCTTCTTCAAAGAATCGTCAGATTTCTGGCGGCTGTTTTTTCTCCTAACGCTTATTGCTTCTATCATCGGTCTGAAATTTGTCTCCTCAGAGTAATGCCGTTCCAGACCTTGCTTTACTTGAAGCGCTTGATTTCTCCGCTTTTCAGTCGTGCCAGATAAGACTCTAAATCACGTTTGACTTCAGGTGCAAGAATGTACAGCCCAATGATATTGGGGAAACTCATTGCAAAAATCATGGCGTCGGAAAAGTCTGTTACCTTGTCCAGACTCATCGTGGAGCCGATGACAATAAAGACACAAAAGAGAATTTTGAAGGTGAGGCTTGTTGCTTTCTTTTCACCAAAGAGGTATGTCCATGCTTTTAAGCCGTAATAACTCCACGAGAGCATGGTAGAGAAGGCAAAGAGAAAGACAATCAAGGCAAGCAGATACGGAAACCACGATAGCACGCTTGCAAATGCTGCGGAAGTCAGTGCCACGCCGTTCATATCACTTGGCGTATTGAATCCTGTTACCACAATCACCAGTGCGGTGCAAGTGCAGACAACTACCGTGTCAATAAATGGTTCTAAGAGTGCCACAATCCCCTCGGTAATTGGTTCATTAGTTCTGACCGTTGAATGCGCAATGGCTGCTGACCCGATGCCGGCTTCATTGGAAAACGCCGCACGACGCACGCCTTGAATCATTGCGCCCAAGATGCCGCCAGCGACAGACTCTGGCGCAAATGCTCCCGATATAATTAACCATATTGCGCGTGGCACATCAGCAATATGCACCGTCAAGACCACAAGTGTTGCTAGTATGTAGACTCCACACATGATGGGCACGATTTTATCTGTCACGCGTACAATGGATTTGATACCGCCAATAATCACGAGCCCGACCAGCACAGCGGTTATCAAGCCAAAGAGCCATCCATAACCGAGTAAAACACTTTCTGATTCGCCCGTGATGACTACAAATTGCTTGAAGGCTTGATTGACTTGGAACATATTTCCTGCACCCAATGAACCGCCGACACACATGAGCGCAAAGAACCCTCCCAAAAATTTCCCGATTGCTGCTTGATTGCGCATCGCCAGCGCTTTGCTCAGGTAGTACATCGGACCGCCCGACACACTACCATCGTCGTTGATATTGCGATACTTGACGCCCAGCGTGCACTCGACAAACTTAGAGGACATCCCCAGCACCCCCGCTAAAATCATCCAAAATGTTGCACCTGCACCACCTACAGACACCGCAATCGCTACGCCTGCAATGTTGCCCAGTCCAACTGTCCCTGACAGCGCCGCTGCAAGTGCCTGAAAGTGCGAGACTTCACCTTTTTGTGTTGGATTGTCATAATCACCACGCACCAGTTCAACAGCATGTTTGAAGCCTCGAATGTTGATGAAGCCCATATAGAACGTGAAGATAGCAGCACCGCTAATGAGCCAGACAATGATGAGGGGCAAATTCACTTCGCTAACTGGGACAGCATAAAACACGACACTTGACACTGCATCCGTCAGCGGCGCCACAGCTTCATTGATGCGTTCATCTATGGATTTTTCAGCATAAAGTGTGGAGGCAAAACAGAAAAAAGAAACAATGAAGCATAGGCTTCGCATTATGATTCTTTCTGACATTCGTTTAGGTTGTTTTGCGATAGATTTTTGTGCTTACAATATAATTCATCTTAATTTTTATCAGTGTCTTTATCTACATATTCCTGCCAGAGATTTGGCACAAAAAAAATTTCGCTGCATCTTAGCTTTTTGTCAATAAGCAGTATATTCAAAACAGTTTTAGAGTTTTGACAACTACACAGCAACTACAAAAAACCGTTTGACCGCTTGATGAAACGTCCTATTGCGTTGTTCCAAGCCACTTTTAGTTTATTTCTGTTGACACTTTGCATAGGCTGCGCTGCGCCGAGTATGAGTCTCAAACTTGCCCCACCAGAGGAGACCGATTTGGAACTTGCGCCTGTTGATGCTGCAAAAATAGCTTACCTCGATTCACTGAGTCGTGCAACGGCTCTGGCGCGTCAGAAGCAAGTCAGTGCACTTGCTCAAGCCGAAGAAAAAGAACAGCGCAAGACCAAGTCGTTGAAGTTGGCACGTGTCAAACTGCTTGCGGAACTTGCCGAAAAACAACATCAAGAAAAAAATGAAGAGATTGGTGCCACACTCACCGAAGCCATTGAGCTTATTGCTGAACTGATAGAGTACGAAGAGCTAGAGCGTGATTTTAATTTTAGCTGGATGGCTTTCCGCTTGCTGCAACTCTACGATGAACATGTTGTTGCACTTTCGCAGTTAGATACCGACAACCCAGCGCTTGCACTTCGGGAGCGATTGCTTGGTAATGCCGAACGCATTGAGATTGATGAGCAACTTTTTTCTGGACTGCTTTTGCCCAAAACACAAATTCCGCTCGAGATTAACGCTGAGGTCAAAAAATTCATTACATACTTTTCAAAGTCACCAAAGGTAAAAGAGCTTTTTCAGCGTTATTTAGAGAGAGCGGCACTTTACTTCCCGACAATAGAGCGCATCATTGCAGAAGAAGGCGCGCCGCCTGAACTAATTTATCTTTCTATTGTTGAAAGTGGCGTAAATCCGCATGCACGCAGCCGGGCAAATGCTATTGGGGCTTGGCAATTTGTCAAAGGTACAGGTCGGCTCTATGGCTTGGAAGGTAACAAGTGGTTTGATGAGCGGCGCGACCTTATCAAATCCACGCGCAGTGCCATGCGTCATCTTAAAGATCTCTATCAAATTTATGGCGATTGGTATCTGGCACTTGCTGCCTACAATGCTGGTCCCGGACGAGTCAATAAAGCCTTGCGTAAGTCTCCACAGAAGCGCGATTTTTGGTCGCTACGCAAATACTTCCGCCGTGAAACCCAGCAGTATGTGCCTCGCTATATTGCCGCTACCATCATTGCCCTCAACCCTGAACGGTTCGGCTTTGCACCAATGTATTATGCTAAGCCTATGGAATATGATGAAGTCTCTGTGCCTGACTGTATCGCACTCTCCACGATTGCTGAATACTCGGGCGTTACGCTCGATACACTTCAATTTCTCAACCCAGAGCTTTTCAAAGCTATCACGCCGCCAGCTTACCGGGGCTATAAGCTTAAAGTGCCAAAAGGATATGGCGCCACTGTCGCCGCTGCAATTGAGAACATTCCAACCCAAGAGCGGCTCTATTTCCTTGCGCACAAAGCCCAGCGTGAAGAATCTTTGCTGACGCTTGCTAAACAATATCGCGTTTCCGCTGATGCCCTAAAGCAATTCAACGAACTCAAAAGCTGGTCTGTACCAAAAGGCAGTGTCGTGATGATTCCAACCACGTTTGATGTCTTTCAGACGGTTAGCTATTCCCTGCGCAACCTTTCTGACGATAGTCGAGAAGTGCGTTATCGTGTTCGCTATCGTAAGCGCTATGCCATGCGTAAACGCTATCGCTATAAGAAACGCTCCACAGCTGCGGTGCTCACGCCTCCCTCTGCCCCTCTGGTCCGCTAACATTATGGAGAAACATGTACCTTTTCTGATTCGCAGAAAAACTCGATTATAGGGCTTTAACTCAATCTGCTCTAGCGTGAAGCAATTTGCAGCGCACAAAATCTTTTGGCAATCGTTTGTCTTCTTGCTACTTACTTTTTCATTCATTGCATGCAGTCCTGACGACAAAAGCCCGATTGCTAATCTTTACCACGAGTTTACGGCTTACTTCAATGCGTATTACAACGCCACAGTTGAATATGAAAAAGGCTTGAAAGCCATGAAAGGCTCGGTCAGCTATGACCGTAATGACCGCCTGCAGATTTTTGTCTCACTTGAAAATGCAGCGCAAGGCAAGCAGTTCTTTGATCGCGTCATTGAGAAAACAGCGTTAGTTATTAAAGCTCACCCGAATAGTTCAATTGCTGATAATGCGTTGCTCTTGATGGGTAGAGCATATTACTACCAACGTGAGTTTGCTGCTGCAGAGCGCAAATTCAAGGAAGTGATTTCAAACTACACCGACAGCGATGTGTTGGATGCTGCCACGTTTTGGTATGGCAGATGCCTTGCACAGCAGCAACAGACCCTTCAAGCTAAAGAGGTTTTAGGTTCAGTGATTGCTTCACCCAGAACGAGTGCTGCGGTACGCGCCGATGCACATTTTGCACTCGCCGAACTTGCCATACGCGATGAAGTTTTTCAGGAAGCCATTAAGCATATTGAGCTTGGCTTGCCACTTGCCGTTGATATTGAGCAAAAAGCACGGGCTGCCTTTGTGCTCGCACGCATCTACGACCAGCTTGGAGATTTCAAGAGTGCGGCTACCTACTATCAAGCAGTGCTAAAGCTCAATCCCGACTTTGACCTTCAATATGCTGCGCTGCTTAGCTATGCGCTCGACTTGCGCAAACAAAAAGAGTATGAAGCAGCAGAGCGCGTTCTTCTGCGCATCTTAGGCGATGATAAGTATCTCGATAAATTTCCCGAAGTGCGTTACGAATTGGCACAGTGTTATGAACTACAAGACCGTTTAGGGAAAGCGTTAGACCTTTATATTGAGATTATTCGTCGGCATAAAAAGACAGAATTTTCAGCGCGCAGTTATTTGCGCTTGGGGCTCATCAAGCAAGAGATTTCTCGCGATTATGCCGCTGCACTTGCGTTCTATGACAGTGCAAAAGTTGAGTTTAGTCAGGGGGAGGTCGGCAAACTCATTGAGGGATCCGTAAAGCGCATGGAGAAAATCTTAAAGCTCTATGAAAGCCGCTCTGCACTGGACAGTACCTTGCGCTTGGGTATTGTTCAGGGGGACAGACGCACGGAGCGCAAGCGCATTGATACCACAGCTTTGCGTGAGCGTCGCACCATGCAGCGCACTCGTCGCGACTACCGCCGCAGCGTTTTTCTTGAGCTTGGCGGCATTGAAAGTTTTAGCGATTCAGCAGAGGTGCGCACTACTATCAAACGCCAAAAAATCACTTTTGAAGCCGCACGCGATAGTGCCACCTATCTGCGCTACAAGCTCGACTACCTTGATTATTCTGCTGAAATTGCCAACTTCTACCAGATGATTTTACCCATTGCAGATTCAGCAAAAGCGTGGTATCGTATCACACTTGCGTATATTGACGACAGTTTGCACACTTTTCCTGATTCCTTGCAAAAAAGACTCTATGCTCAAAAAGCGCCGCTTCTTTATGCCCTTGCAGAGGTTTATCGCGCCGAAGCGCAACGCGCACAGCAAGATTCGCTCTACAAGCTTATCTTAGAGAAATTTCCCCGCAGCAAATATGCTGAACGTATCCGTGAGTATTTCGGCTTGCCGCCACTTGTGGAAGAAACTGCTGATGACCAGCGTCTCTACGTACTGGCTCTCTCCAAACTCGAAGAAGGTGAAAAAACACTTGCGCTACGCACCTTGGATTCTTTGATGCACGTTTTTCCACATTCTGCACTCTATCCCAAAATGCTCTTGCTCAAAGGCTTTATCTTCGAAAAACAGGCTTTGCGCGATTCTGCCATATCTGCTTATTCTGCTCTCGTAAAAAAGTTTCCAAACTCCGAAGAAGCACGCTCTGTTCAAGCAAAATTAGAGGTTGTGCAGCAACTAAAGGCTACAAAATCCGACTCACTTTCATCACAGGTAAGGAGCAATAACGACACACTCACCACTGATTCTATGAACGCAGAGCACACAGATACGACACTTGCACTGCCGCGCGCAAAACTGACCGACAAGAAAGACTCGTTGCTTGCCTCACCTTACTCACGAAGAAACGAAAAAAACGATACCACACTTTTGCGCTCCCGCTCAAAACGAACCATCTTGCGTGATACATCAAACATCAAGTAATTATGACGCATCACTTGCCTAGCGCCTCACTTGTGCGCGATGAATACTTAGAAGTCGTTGAAAATCTCCGCCTTACAGCTAGCCTTAACATTCTTTCGCTGCATGCACCTTATTTTGCCTCGGTGCTCAAGGCTGGGCAGTTTCTGGAAATCAAGACCAGTGAGTCACTTATACCGCTCTTGCGCCGCCCGTTCAGCATTCATCGCATTGATGGAGAACGCATTGAAATTATGGTCAAAGTCTTTGGCATTGGCTCACGCCAACTCTACGATGCCGAAAAGGGCACAAGGCTGCTTACACTGGCACCGCTTGGAAAGCCCTTTGGCTATGAACACGATGATTTTGATGTCGCCCTGCTGGTCTCTGGTGGTATTGGTGTTGCCCCGATGGCACTACTTGAAGACGCCCTGCGTGCACGAGGTAAAGAAGTCTATAATTTTGTTGGTGCACGCACTGCCGAAGAACTTGTTACACGCTACCTTTCCAACGTAGAAGTTGCAACCGACGATGGCTCCTTGGGCTACAAAGGCAATGTGGTTTCACTGCTCTCAGCACGGCTCTCAGCGTTTAGTGGCAAACGAGTGCGCGTCTTTGGGTGCGGCTCAAACCGCATGCTAAATGCACTCTGTACATTTTGTAACGCTAACAGTCTTGCTTGCGAAGTCTCAATTGAATCGATTATGGGCTGTGGAATTGGGATTTGTTATGGCTGCCCTATTCGTGTGCGTGATGAAAATGGCACGGTGCATAACAAGTTGCTTTGTCAATATGGCAGTGTCGTCGATGCGCGCGAAATTGTCTTCGATGACTTTTAACAGAAAGTAATATGATAGCGCTCAACGACCCTGAACTCAAACTCATTATCATTGGCGGTAAAGGTGGTGTTGGAAAAACCACTGTTGCCGCCTCGCTTGCTCTTGCACTCTCAAAGTCGTTTAAGACAATTGTCGTCTCTACCGACCCTGCGCACTCACTTGCCGATAGTTTTGCACAAGAAATTGGCGACCGCATCACGAAGATTGATGCCACAGCAACTTGCTACGCTTACGAACTCAATGCTGAACGAGCCTTCAAGGATTTTATTGCCCAGCATGATGCTGAACTTCGCCTTATCATGGATACAGGTACTTACTTTGATGAAGAAGACATTGACATGCTGATGAACCTTGCTTTGCCCGGCATGGATGAAGTTATGGGACTCAAAGCGATTATCGATCTGATTGAGCAGGGTGATTACGACAAATACGTCATTGATACCGCACCGACCGGGCACGCTTTACGCCTGCTGATGATGCCTGAGCTTTTGGACAATTGGGTAAAAGTCTTTGCAAAGTTGCGCTGGAAATACCGCACTGTAGTTTCTACATTCAAGGGCAACTATACACCTGATGCTGGCGATGACCTTTTGCTTTCACTTAAGAAGGCGGTCAAACGCATTGAGAGCACTTTGAAAAATAGCACTCGCTGTGAGTTTCTGCCTGTAACGATTCCTGCGGAAATGGCAATTGCAGAAACACAGCGTTTGATTCAGTCACTGCGTCAGTATGGCATTGCGGTGCGGCGTTTGATTTTGAATCAAGTTGTGATGGAGAAAGGCACGGATGCGCTGCTTGCCGCAAAGTATGAGGAGCACCGTGCTTTCAGACAGCGAGCTTGTGAGTTATTTCATGACCTTGAAGTTATCACGATAGGGCTACAGCCCACGGAAGTGCGAGGGAAAGAAAAGCTGGAGCATTTTTCGCGATTTATTTTTCCAGTTTCAGTGCTTTGACTTTGCTTAAACTGCGCTGCAAGTAAATGCGTGTGTCTTTGTAGTTTTCATCACCAATTGCCATGAAATTTTTGTAGGCAGTCAGAAAGTCTTTTCTATCAAATGCGGCTCTGGCAGTTTGATAGAGTTGCTCTTTTTCTGCGGCGGAAAGTTGCGCCGAATGTTCTTTATCCTCTTTTTCGCGTTGAGCAGCACGTGCCCGACGTCGTGCCGCTTCTTCGGCAGCACGGCGCGCCGCTTCTTCAGCTTCTAATTTAGCTTCTTCGTATCCCTTATTGGCTTCAGCAAGCCCCTGCTGTGCTTCTTGCAATTCTGGATAGGCACTGAGCACGGCGCTAAACGCCACTATGGCTTTCTGAAAGTTTTTCGCTGCCAGTGCACTCTTACCGGCTGAAAGATTTTGTTCTACACGTTGTTGAATCTCGGCATTGTTACTCGACAGAAACTTCTTGGCTTCGCTGTTTTCAGGCTCAAGACGCTGGAGTTTGCGGTAGAAGCCCACTTGAGCCAGAAAATCATTTTTCGCTTTTGCCTCTGCTACTGCATCTTGCAGCATTTGCTTTGCTTGGCGATAAAATTGTGAGATTTCAAGTAGCTTGTCTTTTGCAGGTTGATACTTGTAGCCTTCAAGCAGAAACTCAAAGTCCGCTTTGGCTTTTTGGAGCGTTTGGTGCTCAAAGGTTTCTTTACCTTTCTCAAATGTGCTTAGGGCACGATTGTAGATAATCTGAATTTTCTCTTCTTCTGTAAATCGGCTCTCCCACTTTGAAATGGATGCACAGCCGATGGCGAAAGTGCCAAGCATAAGCGCTAGCCCTGCTCTAAGACACTTCATCGTACAATACGCGGTAGATTGTAACAGCATAGAGCTTATTTTTGAGTAAGAGCGTAAAGGGTTCACTGAGTGTAACACTGCCTTTTGGCAAATGGTTAGCGACCTCTTCAGAGATGAGAATTTCATCAGCTTTTGCTACGCTGCACAGGCGCGCGGCTGTATTGACCACATCGCCAATTGCCGTAAAATCCATCCGTTCCGCACTCCCAATGTTTCCTGTTACAGCTACGCCTGTATTGATGCCGATGCCAATACGTAAGCGACTGAAAGCCTCTTCTGCCTTGAAAATCGGTTGCAATTTTTCTTGAATAGCAATTGCTGCCGCAACAGCACGCTGCTCTTTGGCACTGCCTCTAAAGACCGCCATCACTTCATCACCCACGAATTTGTCAATGTCGCCACCGTAACGCTTGATAATCTCGACTTGCAAATTTAGCAGACGATTTAGCCGTGCAACGACATACTGCGGTTCATTGACTTCCGCAAATGCTGTAAAGCCACGCACATCAGAAAAAAGCACACAAATCTCTTCCTTGAGTCCCTCTTGCGCGACATCATCTACACCTGCCTTGCGAATCATTCCAAGCGTTGTCTGTGAGACATATCGACTCATCATCAAGCGCTCTTTTACAGCAATCATCATCTTGTTGAACGAATCTGTCAGTTCGCTGATTTCATCATTGCCTTTCACAGGCAGGAGCTCAAAGATGCCTTTGCTAACTTGCTTTGTCGCATTATTGAGTATCTGAATACGTTTTACAAAGAGTGCAGTAACGATACCTAAGGTGATAAGAGAGATAAAAAAACCTGTTGCCCCAATAATGAGCACTTGGCGCTGTTTACGCTCGATGAGCTCGTTGATGTGATCAATCGTAAAGAGCAATCGGCTATAGCCTACAAAGATATTTTGCCCATTTGCCTCGTAGAAAAGTTTTTTGGTTAGGTAGATTTTGTTGCCAGTCCTCACTCTCTCATCTGCTTGCAACTCCAGTGCATTCCACAAACTATCGGATGCTACAGCAGTATCACTGATTTCTTCTCCACGCGCATTTTGATAGACATAAAACTGCCGCTGCGCATCAAGAAAGAAAATTTCTTCTAAGCCATCTAACTTGGAATTAAAGACTTCTCGCACGAATGCACGCAAGACCAGTTTATCTTGATCACCTGTTGAGAGCGCCTCTGCCCCGATGCTGTTCATCGTCTGAAAGGTTGTCATAAAATTCTTTTCGGAGAGGCGAATCAATTCTTTTTTTTCAGACGCAAAAAGTTCAAAAACGATGTAAGAGAGTGCTGCAAGAAAAATAGAAGAGAAGGTCAACAGGTATTTTTTCTGTAAAGTCAGACGTACGAAACTCTCTCGCTGACGTTTGAGCGCTTCATTTAGGTTACTTTGCCATGTACGCAATAAACCTATCTCAGCTTCTATTTGCTCTTCTTCAAGTTTTTGCTCGTCAAGTTGCTGCTGGGTCATAGCACGCGGCGCAGATTAACGCGTTCTTAAGTTACAGGTCTTCTCTCGTCGCTTAGTTTTCCACAATTAGAGCAGTTCCACAGCAATCAGATATTCGTTCTTTGAGCTCTGCTGCAGTGTCTTAACTGTTCAAAAAGTATGAAGAAGGAAAAGCTTGCGTTGTTTGAAGATAATAAAAATAATTTTTGCCTTACTACGTTATTTCTTGAGAGCACACATTAAATTTGCTCAAAGTTCAGTTCAACTTTTTTGTTATGGAAAACACTGAATCAGAAATTGCCTTCAAAGTCAAGGAAGGTCTTGCTAAAGATGTTGGACGCAGCATTGCGCGTCTTGACCCTGAAGATATGAAACGCCTTGGTATTTCTGGTGGCGACATTATCGCGCTGTTTGGCAAACGCCTGACCCTTGCCAAAGTCATGCCGTGCTACGCCGAAGATCGGGGCAAAAAAATCATCCAAATTGACGGGCTGCTGCGTGAAAACGCACAGGTTGGTCTTGATGAAAAAATCAAAGTTGAGAAAGCCACAGTTGTGCCTGCATCGCGTGTCATCTTGCAACCGCTCTCTGGTCCGATGCGCACAGATAAAGATGCTCGCTACATTGCCTCGCTCCTTGACGGCACGCCCGTGATAAGAGGCGATCGCATTAGAACGGTCTTCTTTGGCATTAAGCCATCAGAATTTCGTGTCCTAGCTACACAGCCTGAAGGCGCCGTTCTCATCACCACCAATACACAGATTCGCTTAGAACAAGAAAACTCTACAAAAGAACCTTCACTAGGTGTTTCGTATGAAGATATCGGCGGTTTGAGCCATCAAATTCAGCGTATTCGTGAAATGATTGAACTGCCGCTGCGCTATCCTGAACTGTTTGAGCGCTTAGGCATTCGTGCGCCAAAAGGCGTTTTGCTCTTCGGTCCACCCGGCAGCGGCAAGACACTCATTGCCCGTGCTGTCGCCAACGAAACTGATGCTTACTTTACCAGCATCTCCGGTCCAGAGGTGATGGGCAAACTCTATGGTGAATCGGAAGCACGCCTGCGCGCCATTTTTGAAGAAGCCGCTCGCAAAGCGCCTGCAATTATCTTCATTGATGAAATTGATGCGATTGCACCAAAGCGTGAAGATATTGGTAGCGAAAAGCAAGTCGAAAAGCGTGTGGTTGCCCAATTGCTCACGCTGATGGATGGCTTGTCTGGACGCGGACAAGTGATTGTGATTGGGGCGACAAATTTGCCCAATGCACTGGACCCTGCCCTGCGTCGCCCCGGACGTTTTGACCGAGAAATTTCTATTCCCATTCCTGACCAGCGCGGTCGATTGGAGATTCTCAGTATTCATACACGCGGCATGCCGCTTGCTAACGATGTCTCACTTGAAAAAATCGCTGAACTTACGCACGGTTTTGTGGGTGCAGATTTGGAAGCCTTAGCGCGTGAAGCGGCTATGTCTGCCATCCGCCGCATTTTACCTGCAATTGATTTGGATAAAGCCGAAATTCCGTATGAGACTTTAATGTCGCTGGAAGTTACGATGGAAAATTTCCGTGATGCACTGCGTGAAGTAGAGCCGTCAGCGATTCGTGAAGTCTTCGTGGAAGTACCAAATGTGCGCTGGGAAGATGTCGGCGGTTTAGATGCAATTAAGCAAGAACTCATTGAAGCCATTGAATTTCCGCTGCGCTATCGCGAAGTCTATGACAAACTTCGCATCAAGCCACCCAAAGGTATTTTGCTCTACGGCGCCCCCGGCACAGGCAAGACGCTGCTTGCAAAAGCTGTTGCCTCACAGACCAGCGTTAATTTCATCTCCGTCAAAGGTGCAGAACTGCTCTCGCGCTATGTTGGCGAATCAGAGCGTGCAGTGCGTAATATCTTCAAAATCGCTAAGCAAGCTGCACCCTCGATGATTTTCTTTGATGAAATCGATGCGCTTGCCCCACGACGCAGTGGAGCAAGTTCAGAGGTTGCTGACCGCGTCGTTAGCCAACTGCTTACCGAGATGGATGGCATTGAGGAACTCAGCGGCGTAGTCGTGCTTGCTGCCACGAACCGCATTGAACTGATTGACTCGGCACTGTTGCGCAGCGGACGATTTGAATTACAATTGCAATTACCTCTGCCTGACCAGAGCACGCGACTTGCTATCTTCAAGGTTCATCTTAGAGACAAACCGCTTGAATCAGAACTTTTGCCCATTGAGCTTTCGCTGAAAACTGAAGGCTGCTCGGGCGCCGACATTGAGTTTATCTGCCGTAAAGCCAGCATGCTTGCAGCTCGTGATTTTGTCTTGAATCAGTCTCGGGGCAACCTGCGTATCGGCATGCAGCACTTTGAGCAGGCGCTACAGTTCTTGCACCTGCACGATCACATAGCAAGGTAATGTGGGCTATCCATCTTTCTTGATACGCTCAATGATTTGCGCAATTTTTTCATCGGCTTGCTCAAGCGGTAATTGGCAGGTGCCAGCTCCACGGTGACCGCCGCCTCCAAAACTTGCCATCAAAGCACCTACATCAGTCTTGGATGTGCGATTAAAGATGCTATGACCGACCGCCACAGCGACAAACTCACCTTGCTTGCCATCCATGATAAGCACTGAAATGTTTGCTTCTGGGAACAGCGTGTAGATGAGGAAGCGATTGCCCACTGGCGCTTGCACACCACGAAAATCCGTAATTACCACATTGGCTTCTTGACGCGAATGCTTCAGTAATGCCTCTTTGAAGGCTTGTTCATTTTCTTGGTATCGCTTGATGCGTGCTTTCACATCAGGCAATTCCAAGATTTCTTCGACAGAATATGTTGCCATCCAATCCACGAGCTTGTACATCAATTCCTTGTTGCTGATTTCATAATCGTGCTGCTTGCCTAAGCCTGTGCGCGGGTCCATAATGTAAGACAGCAACATCCAGCCTTTGGGGTTTGTTACATCTTCTGGTGAGAGCTGTGCAGAATCCGATTTATCAACTTCTACCAGCAACGGTTTGAAGCGTTCCAATTTTTCACCTTTGCCTTGTGCAGTGTAGTAATCAAACACCACACGCGCAGCACTCGGTGCTACATCATACCGACCTCTAAAATACTGGTCTTCATTGCGAATTACTTCACTGCTGTGGTGATCAAACCACATCGCAGCATCGGGGTGATAGGGCAGATTTGCTACAATATCCTGACTTGTTACTTTGATTTTTCCATCTTGCATATCCTTGGGATGGCAAAATTCAATCGAGTCTATAGGCTCCACTTGTTTGAGCAGCACCGCGCAGACCAGACCATCGAAATCTGACCGGGTAAGAAGTCGCATAACTATTGTTTTTTTGAGTTAAGAAAATTGCCTTAGCTTAACAAATTACATACAGCAATAGAGTTTTGAAAATTGAGGCTATGGTGTCTCTATCCATGCCGAGCGTCTGCTTTCAATGCCAAAGCGGTCAACTGTTGTTAGCAAGAGCCGCTGCCCTGATGCTATGTCTAGCTGAATTTCTGCTACAGCGATGTTTTGTCTTATGAGTTTTAGAGTATTGCCTTGTTGTTCATAAAGATTATACCAGCGTGCCTCGGGCTGTGCTTGCCAGAACAGTTGTACCATTCCATTTTGCCTTGCGGCACGAATATGCTGCGGGGCTTCAGGCAAAGTGCTCTTTTTCCATGTCATGGGTGGAATGCGCGCATAGTCTTCAAAGGCTTCGATACCAGCAGTTGCACTGTAAGGATAGAGTATCACGCCTTCGGCGCCAAACTGACGCACAAGCGCCAGTTGCTCACGCCATTCTTTCTTGACACTGGGTTTATAGACACCTAGCCCTACATAGAGATGACGGAAGTTTTTATTTGCGCACCAATCTGCCAGAAGTTTTTCAAAGTCAGGGTTGAATTGTTTTGTGCGCGCTTCTTCTTGTGTGGTTTTGCCAATGTGAAAGTACAGTTGCGGTGCAAGATAATCGCAGGCTTTGCGGCGCGTCCACTCACGTGAATCTTGGTAGAGTGCATAGCTTTCCATCACAGGTTCATTGTCCAGACGACGATAAACTCCAATTGGCGTTACACCAAATTTGAGATAGGGTTTGAGTTGCATGAGACTGTCGTAGAGCGTCTCGACAAACTGCGTAATCATGCTGCGTCGCCAGTCGTCTAATGGGAGTTTGCGTGGATTGTAGCGTCGAAATTCGGCAGTATCGGAAAATGTTGTGGCTGGATAGCGTAGGTAATCATCGAGCTGAATGCCGTCGATATCGTAGCGGCGCGCAAAATTTAGGATAAGTTTAAGCAGATGCGCTTGCACATGCGGGTTTGCGGGATTGAGATACGCTGTCGGCTCATCCGTGTTTAGCACCGCACGTGAGTCTATCCACTCCGGATGCCGCTCCCAAAGTGAGGGGACGCCAACTGATTTTTTCGTCGCATTTTTTCCGCGCAAAATCATCGTATTGAACCATGCGTGAAACTCCAATCCATACTTGCGTGCGCAGTCAAGTGCATACTGCACAACATCATAGTCTGGCGCTTTACCATAGACACCTGTTAAGTATTCGTGATATGGCTCAAGGTCTGTTTCGAACAGCACATCAGCTCGAATGCGCACTTGAAAAAACACAGCGTTGAATTTGCGCGCCTTGAGATCTTGAAAAATTGAGTCAAGGTGTCGCTTTTGTTGCTCAGCATCTGTGGTTTTAGGGAAATCAATTCCGAAGGCGGTTGCAATCCATACGCCACGCAGTTCGTAACGCGGCTCTAAGAGCACACTGCTCGAGTCTTGTGCTTTGCTCTCTACTTGGACTGCGATTGCAATCAACGCAAGACACGCTCTCCATGCACTGACGCTCATCTTACGCCATGCTGCACTTCTGTGGCTACACATTCCCTCTGGTTCAACTTTCAACCGTCGACTGCTGTGCAATGCGGCGCTTTAAGATTGCCTCGGCTTCACGCAGCTGTTCTGGGGTATTTACACCGCAGATTTCTTCAAATGTCTGCGTCATTAAAGCTACAACAGGCAATCCTTCGGCAAGAAAGATGTTGAAGACATCGGGCAAGTAATACTCTTGCTGTGCATTGTCGTTCTTGATGCGTTTGAGCGCCTCAAAGAGTTCGCGTTTCTTAAAGACATAAATGCCTGAATTGATTTCATTGACCGCTCGTTCTTCGGGCGAAGCGTCTTTGTGCTCGACCATTTTTATGATGCATTTACCATCTGCACTGCGAATGACTCTGCCATATCCTGTTGGGTCCTCGAGTCGCGCGGTAAGTACAGTTGCAACGGCTTGCTTTGTGCGGTGGTGCAGAAGCAGCTTTTCGAGTGTTGATGTGGTAACAAGTGGGGCATCGCCAGAGAGCACCAGCACATTGCCGTTGAAGTTTGCTAGTGCAGGCTCGGTTTGCATCACTGCATGACCTGTGCCAAGCTGTGGGGATTGCAATGCATATTCTACCCCTGCGCCTTGCGTGCTTGCTTTCACCGCATCGGCTTGATGACCCACAATGAGCACAATTTTTTCAGGCTGCAAGGATTTTGCCACATCAATCACATACTCAATCATGGGACGAGAAAGCAGTGGGTGCAGCACTTTGGCAAGCTCAGACTTCATTCGCGTGCCCTTGCCTGCCGCCATGATGACCACTGCCAGTGCATTTCTTTCTGTCAAGTTCTTTTCAGTTAAGATTTTCAAAAAAGGCTGGGGCAAATTTGTTAGGCAATATCGTAAGATGGTTCAGCCGCCGTCTCTCCGATACGATATCGATGTAACACTCGATTGTTTTTATCCACAAGCACTACAACTGGCTTATACTCACGCGCTTCTTTTGGCTCCATATCAGCATAGGTCATGATGATTACTTCATCACCGACTGCGGCAAGCCGCGCACAAGCCCCATTGAGCTGCACCACACCTGAGCCGCGCTCACCTGCAATGATGTAAGTTTCAAAGCGCGCACCATTGCTGTTGTTGACCACTTGGACCTTCTCGTTTGGTATCATCTCTGCAGCATCAATCAGGTCTCGATCGATTGTAATGCTACCTTCATAATACAAATCGGCATGCGTTACGCTTGCCCGATGAATTTTAGATTTCAAAAGAAATATCCTCATTGCTTGCACTTAAGAGTTGGAATGCTGCTGTTTGAAGCCTGCTTCAGAGCACAAAATTAAAAATGTTTGGGCAAGAAACAACCGTTGTGTCTGCTTGCAAAAGCCGTGCAATTAGACTATGTTGCGCCAAAATTCTGATGCAAACTTCAGAGGCACTATGCGCTACATTTTATCTCTTTCTAGTCTTTTCATGCTGCTTTTGAGCGGCGCGATTGAGGCTTACTCACAAAACACAACACCTGAAAAACCCATGTCATCTGTTGAGCAAAAACTTTCATCTTTGGGCATCACTTTGCCTACGGTCTCAAAGCCGCTTGCAGCCTATACGCCTGCAGTGCAATCGGGCAATATGGTCTATGTATCTGGTCAGTTGCCGCTTGTGAGCGGTGAGCTTGTCAAGCCCGGCGGCAAGGGAAAAGTTGGAACGATTGTAAGCAAAGAGGATGCTAAAGCTGCAGCTCGTGTGTGTGCTATCAATTCACTGGCTGCACTTAAATCGCTTATCGGTGATTTGGACCGAGTTACGCGTGTTGTCAAACTTACGGTCTTTGTTGCAAGCGAATCAGGTTTTACAGAACAACCTTTTGTGGGCAATGGCGCATCGGAACTCTTCAAAGAAGTTTTTGGTGAAAAAGGTGAGCATGCACGCAGTGCTGTAGGTGTTGCCGAACTGCCCCTTGGTGCCAGCGTGGAGGTCGAGGCTATTTACGAAGTGCGGTAGTTGCTGTACTTACCCGGCTTTTTTAGGCACTCTGAACGATTCATTGCGCGTTTTGATTTTTTTACTATAAGCTATAATCGTCATTACTTTTTCAACCCAACATGATGCACTATGAAAACAGTTGCTTCTTCTGCCGCGAAATCTACTAAATCACGATCCTTATCTGAGCCTAAAGAACACCGTACCCGCGAACACGACTTGACACAATCCGTTGAGCAGATCTTTCGTGAGTTTCTGCGCAAAAAGGGTTACCGCGCTACTCCCGAACGCAGCGCTGTCTTGCGTGAAATTTACTCGGACGCCGGGCACTTCGATGCCGATGAACTCTTCATCAGATTGAAGCAGAAAAAATATGCCATTTCGCGGGCTACGATCTACAACACTTTAGAATTGCTTGTAGAATGCAACCTTGTCAGTCCAAATAGTTTCGGACATAAGCACCTGCACTACGAGCGCACCTATGGCTACGAACACCACGACCATATCGTGTGCAATCAGTGTGGCGAAGTCTTTGAGTTTACTAATCAACAAATTGAGGAGCAACAACAGAAAGTTTGCCATAGCCTCGGTTTTGAAATTAAGCAGCATACCTTGCAAATTTTTGCTGACTGCACCAAGCCTGACTGTGAGCATAAAAAACGAATGGGCACTGGGGCAAAAGGTTAATGCCAAGATGCAATCTCGTGTGCTTTTGTGTGCAGCGTCTTTTTTTACTGTTTGTTTAATCATACTTCCGTTCTGTGCTTTTGCGCAATCTACTGCGCGTGGCGGCACCCTGCGTGGCATTGTCTATGAAAGTCGCACCGCACTTGAGCGCATCACTCGGCTCGACTCTCTTGGCAATCTTGAGACCATGACGATTCGCAAGCGTGCTGAGGTTCCGATTATCGGTGCAAGAGTGCAACTGCGCGGCACATCTTACGGCGCTATCGCTGATACTGCGGGCTTCTACCAAATTAAGAACATCCCCCGTGGCATCTACGATATTATCTACAGCGCACCCGGCTATCAGACCTTCATCTTCAAATCTATTTCAATCAAACCAGATACAATTACGGAAATCGATATGGCACTTTCGCCTGTCGTCTCCGAAGCCAGCGAAATTACCGTAACCGCCGACCGCTACGAAAGAAAACTTCAAGAGCTCTCACTCTCTGTCTCGATTCTTAAACCTGACTTCATTGCGGAGCGTAATAGCAACACCTTAGATGACGCCCTGCGGCATATCTCTGGGGTGAGCTTTACAAACCAAACTCCGAATATCCGCGCCTCCAGCGGCGTCAGTTTTGGCGTAGGCAATCGTGTGCAACTTCTGCTCGATAATGTTCCCTTTCTTGCACCTGATGATGGCTCGGCACGCTGGGACGCATTTCCTGTTGATTTCATCGAGCGTATTGAAGTCATCAAAGGCGCTTCATCGGCACTCTATGGCTCGGCTGGTCTGGGCGGCACCTTGAACATCGTAACCAAAAATGACTTCCAAACTCGCACCTCGCTGCTCACATATGCTGGCATTTTTGACAATCCTGCCTTCGATATCTGGCGCTGGTCGGAGCGTGCGCGCTTGCAATCTGGCTTTGAACTTTCACACGCCCAAAATTTTGGTCCATTTTCCATTTACGGCTCGCTGACACGGCGCGTGAGCGACAGCTACCGCGAAAATGCCGACTTTCGTCGCTGGCGTTTCTTTACAAAAGCTGCTTATCAATTCTCTAATGCCGCCTCACTCTCGCTTGTCGGCACCTACGCTGAAGAACAGCGTGGCAACGGCTTTTTCTGGCGCAGCATTGACGATGCACTACGCGATGGCTCACAGACAAAACCGCGAATCGCTTCCGATAACATCATCATTGCACCAACACTCAAAGTTAATCTCTCACGCCTTCTCGAACTCGTCGTGCGCAGCCGCTACTACCGCTCCCGCTTTGAAGATACTGACGGACTAAATTCACTTTCTTCACAACTCGGCACCGAAGCACAACTCTTATTGGACTTCGGCAAAGGCTTCGTTATCACAGGTGGCTTAGAAGGCTTTTTTACAGATGTCCAGTCGAATCTCTATGGCAATCACTCTGCAATCGGCGCCGCACTTTATCTGCAAAGCGATTTGCCGCTCTTCAAAGCTTTCATTGTGAGTTTTGGCGTCAGAGCTGATGGCTTAGCCGTTAATCGAGAATCTTTAGTCGGGCGCTTCAATCCGCGCTTTGGACTGAATTGGACACTTGGCGAGCATCACTCTCTGCGAGGCAATTTTGGCACTGGCTTCCGCAATCCGACCATCAGCGAACGCTTTGTCGCAACACAAACCGGGTTCATTCAAGTTCAACCCAACCCTGACCTACGTCCTGAAAGTAGCCTTAGCTTTGAACTCGGTTACCTTTTTAGTTATAGCCGCCCCGTTGAACTCTTTCGCAACTTTGCGCTCACTAATGTCTCTCTTGATATTGCTGCCTTCTCGAATGTTTATGAAAATCTCATCGAAGTGCGCCCGACGGCTGCAGGGTCGTTCTCGTTCCAGAACATCACTTCCGCTAACATCTTGGGCTACGAAATTTCAAGCACGCTGGCGTTCAATCAACGCCTTCTTCTTCTCACGCTCTCCTACACACATACTAACCCGATTGACTACACTGACGCTGCAAACCTTCGCTGGCTACGCTATCGCAATCGCCGTTTGTTTTATGTCAATGCCGAAGCTAACATCAGTTTCCTTATGCTTGAATGGAACTACCGCTTTCTAAGCCGCTTTGATGCCATCGACCCCGAACTTGCACTCATTGTACCTGATGGTAATCGTTTGGTTGATACGCATGTCTCCGACGTGCGGCTTGGTGCACGCTTCGCTCTTGGCACCGTGGGCTTTGCCGTAAATGTGATGGTGCGCAACCTGTTTAATTACAATTATGTGGAACAGCCGGGCAGTCTGGCGCCAATACGCCATTTTATTTTGCAACTGCGCGCCAGTCTTTAACCTTGCTGAAACGTCTCACGTTTGACTTTCGTTGAGCTTAGCAGTGTCAATTACCTAATTTTCTTGTCTATGCGAGTACTCGTATTCGCCTTTCTTTTTCTAACTTGCTGTTTTCTTGACGAAAAACCTAAATCAGAACAGGAGGATTTACTTACCATGACCACCATGACCCCATCAACAAATGGGCAGACTGAAGTGATGACTGTCGGCGGCGGATGCTTCTGGTGCGTGGAAGCCGTCTTTCAGCGTATAGACGGCGTTCTGAAAGTCGAATCGGGCTACGCCGGCGGCACAGTGCCCAACCCAACGTATGAACAAGTTTGCATGGGAAATACAGGTCATGCTGAAGTGGTGCAGGTTACTTACGACCCCCAAAAAGTTAGCTACAAGGAACTCTTGGAAGTTTTCTTTCGCACACACGACCCTACCACACTGAATCGTCAAGGCAATGATGTCGGCACACAGTATCGCTCAATTATTCTCTATCATAACGACGAGCAGCGCCGTATTGCCGAAGAAGTCATTCGCGAAACCAATGCCGCCAAAATTTGGAACAATCCAATTGTTACAGAAGTTGTACCGTTTACCGTCTTCTACAAAGCCGAAGCCTATCACCAGAACTACTACAACCAAAACCGCACGCGCAATCCTTATTGCATTTTCGTTATTGATCCGAAAGTAGAGAAACTGCAAAAAGAGTATAAGCACAAATTGAAGCGAGAGTATGTAAAGTAGAAGGTCTCTGTTGCTAAATTGCACCGTGTGATTCTCTGTTAAATCAACCTTTGTGCACGATGCGTCGGACCTTTGCTCTTTTTTTGCTCTCGCTGTTGCTTTTCTCCGATGGATTTGCGCAACCTGTGCCTGACACAGCAGTTGTCATCAGCGAAATCATGTATGATCCACCTTCCGATGCCAATTCCGCTGACGAATTTGTCGAGGTCTTCAACACGAGCCCGACACAGTCGTTTAACTTACGCGGCTGGCGCATCGGCGATGCTGCAGTGTTGCGCACTATTGCTGATACCACAGCCACAAACACCGGCAATGCTACACTTGCCCCACGCAGTTTTGCCGTGATTTTCACGGGAACTGATTTTCGCCGCGCCTTTGCTTACTACCGCCCACTTATTCCTGCTGGCACACTCATCTTGCGCACTACAGCGAGCATTGCCTTCAATAACACAGGCACTGAGAGCGTTAGGCTGCTTAACGACCGTGGCGATACACTTGCCAATTTCACTTACACAGGTGTCTCTTCAAACCGCGGTCGCTCACTTGAAAAAATCATTTTGAACCGTGATGATACACCGACAAACTTTTCTCCAAGTTTGAACATTGGCGGTACACCCGGCAGTCAGAATTCTGTCTCGCCACTGCGCTTTGACTTGCGCAACGCGCGCCTTTCGTTCTTACCCGCTGATTCTGTTGTGCAAGGCACAAGTGTTACGCTTCAAGCCGTGCTGCAAAATGCAGGCACAGAGCCCATTTCTTCTTTTAGCGTAGAGTTTTATGAAGATCTCGACAGCAATAACACACTCTCGCCAAATGAACGCTTTGAGACACGCTCTGTCAGCAGTACCCTTCTACCCAACGACTCGCTTCGTTTTGAGCTTACCATTCCTACGCCTGCTCTTGGACTGCGCAGGTTTGCTACGGTTGCTGCACTTGCAAATGATGAGCGTCGAGCCAATGACACCTTGCGCCGCACTTTGCGCGTAGTCTCTACGCCTGTGCTCACGCCTGCCGACACGTCTATCATCATCAGCGAAATCATGTACGATCCACCTGAGGGCGCAAATGCCACAGCTGATGAATTTGTCGAACTCTACAACACACATCCTTCACTTTCTATCGACCTGCGAGGGTGGCGCATTGGTGGCACAGTAAATCTCACGCTTACTGATTCAGGTGCGACAGGCACCGGCAATACGATTCTCCCTCCTCGCCGTTTTGCCGTTGTCTTTAGCCCGAGTTACTTCACCTCCGGGCAATTTTACCGTAATCGTATTCCGCAGGGCGCCTTAGTCCTGCGTGCCTCTGGCTCACTGAACCTTTCAAATACAGCTGATACGGTTACACTTCTTACGCCACGCAATGTGGAAGTGGCTCGCACATCTTATGTTGGCAACGCGCGCAACAAAGGCTTCTCACTTGAGAAAATTCTTCTTTCTCGTGATGATGCGCCCACGAACTTTGCGCCAAGTTTGCTACAAGGTGGCACGCCCGGCTTTATCAACTCGGTGACGCCTAAAGAGCGCGATCTGGCTTTACGCATTGATGAGCGATTTTCTACGCCGCCACAAACTGCTATCACTATTCCCTACACGGTTCAGAACCGTGGCTTACTTGCTTTTGGTAACGGCGCTACAACGCGCGTCTTTGAAGATCGCAATCGTAACGGCATCGGTGAGCCCACAGAGCAAATCAGTACAAGCACACTCACACGCGACCTTGCTCCACGCGACTCCATACGCCAATCTTTCACCTATACGCCCCGCACAGCTGAACCTGTTGAGTTCATCCTCACACTAAGCATTACTGGTGATGAAGACACCTCGAACAATGTGGCTCGCACGCGTCTGCTTTCTGGCGCGCCACGTGCTTCTGTTGTCATCAATGAAATTATGTATGCACCGATTCAAGACCCTGATGACTTTAAGCCTGATCAGCCAGAGTATGTGGAGCTTTTTAATCGCAGCAATGCGCCTGTGGATTTGCGCGGATGGTTTATCGCAGATGCGCCAAATGAACGTGGCGAGTTTAACCAGTTTTTCTTTGCGCAAGATTCGTCGGAGAATTATCTCTTGCAGCCCAATGAATACGCTGTAGTTGCGCCTGACCGTGCCACTGTGCGCGATAGCACGCGCCTTGTTCAATTCTTCACCTATTTGCAAAGCGACCGCCGTGCTAAGCTCTTCACTTCAGTGCGCTCAAGTCCTACTAGCCGTACAAACCTCTCCGATTTGAGTCTGAACAATGACGGCGATCTTGTCGCACTCTACGACAACACAGGCTTCTTGGTCGATTCAGTGCGCTACTCACCGAGCTGGCACAATCCGTTTTTCTCTTCCACGCGCGGTCTTTCTTTAGAGCGCATCAACCCGAATGGTGGCAGCAATGATGCACGCAACTGGACGACTTCAACCAATCGAGAATTTGGCGGCACGCCTGCACGGCAAAATAGTGCATTTGCACCGTCGCCAGAGATTTCAGGCACGGCTTCCACGCTTGCGCTTTCGCCCAATCCGTTTTCACCCGATGGTGATGGACGCGATGATTTCCTTGTGATTCGCTATCAACTGCAAGGCACTGCCAATCGTATTCGCATTAAGATTTTTGACGCAAGAGGTCGACTTGTGCGCACACTGGCTAATAGCGAACCCTCGGGCGCACAAGGCGAAGTCATCTGGGATGGCTTAGACGATAATCGTCAACCGCTCCGCATGGGCATCTACATCCTTTACCTTGAGGCGCTTGATGCATCTTCGGCTATTATCGAGACCTTGCGCCAAACCGCTGTGCTTGCTAAACCCATGTGAAGCTGAAACTTTGAAAAGTTACTTGCGGTTTGCTATATTGCTAAAACAAAACTTACTACGACGAACATTTGGCTGGTATTCAAATCAGGCGCTGACATTTTTCTTTTCTGTTCTAACGGTTCTAAGTAAAAAACCAACTCAAGAGAGAAGCATATGCCCAAAAACAGGTACTTCTATTACTCCGAGGAAGAGTGTCGGTATGTAGAGGTTCGGCGCAACTACACTACACTTCTCGGACAAGCTGCCTTAGTTCTACTTCTTACTGTGCTCTTTACGGTCGGATTTATGCATTTCTATGGCAATCAGATGGTTAAAGATAGGCAGTATCAGCAGCTTGAGGCGCAAGTAGTAGACTTGACAGCTAAACTTAACCATGCGATGGGAATGCTTGAAAAACTTTCGGAAAGTGATAATTCTTTGCGTCGTGTCGTTAATTTGCCTTTGATGAGTGCAGAAGAAAAAGCGCTTGGTACTGGTGGTATGCGTATGCCCCTAGATACGACAAACACTATCGCTTCTTTGATTTCTATTTCAGGTCAGATGATTAACCGTCTTGCGCATCAAGTTGAAATTCAAAGCGAAAGCTACGCAGAAATTTTGCAGAAGTATGAAGAAAACAAGCGTTTCTTTGCGTCAGTACCCGCCATCAAGCCTATCGATGGGGTACGCACGAGTCCCTTTGGCATGCGGTTTCATCCGATTTACCGCATCATGAAGTTTCACTCTGGTCAAGATTTTCATGCAGCGATTGGTACGCCAGTGTATGCCACAGGCGATGGCATTGTCGAAAGTGCGCAGTATAATGATGGCTATGGCAACTGCATTGTCATTGATCATGGTTTTGGATTGAAGACGCTCTATGCGCATCTTTCAAAGTTTTTGGTAAAGCCCGGTCAAGCAGTGAAACGCGGAGAGAACATTGCCTTATCAGGCAATAGTGGGATCTCTGACGGACCGCATTTGCACTATGAAGTTATCAAAGATGGCGTGAAGGTAAATCCAATTGCGTACATGCTTGATGAGATTTCACCGACCGAGCTTCAAGAAGCAGTAGTTTTAGCGCCAGAAGAATTACACAACAATTGAACGAATTAGAGTTTCGAATTGTATCAATCCCTGAATAACAATTAGTCTCTGCTTTAACCCTTAAAATTTCTGGTAGTTGAACTATGTACTGGAACCTTGAACTCGCTCGTTATCTCGTTGATGCTCCTTGGCCCGCAACAAAAGACGAACTCATAGATTATGCCAATCGTATAGGAGCCCCTCAAGAGGTTATCGATAACCTTAACGAGCTTGATAGTGAAGAGCCCTACGAGAGTATCGAGGAAATCTGGCCAGATTTTCCTACGAATGAGGACTTCTATTACAACGACGACGACGCCGATAACTATTGATGCGCAGCTGGGTTCTAGCTTGTTTTTTGCTTTGAACGTTTATCAGATATATTTTGGAGCGCAACTACGAACTGTTGCGCTTCTTTTTTACTTCTTATGCTTTCCCTTACTGCTCTTTGCCCAAGTCTCACCTTCTGTGCCTTCCAAGACCACCTACATTGACCGTCTGTTTATTCTGGGTAATAAAGCGCTGAAAGAAAAAGACCTTTTGGCGGAAATGAAGACGCATGAGAACACCGTGTATCTCTCGTTTTTTCGTCCTTGGGTAGGACTCTATCAGTTTGGCAAAATTTTTCCTGACTCCTCGAGCTTTCGCAATTTTTTTCAGAACACTTTGGGCGAAGCCCCTGTGGAATACGATTCTCTGCTTTTTCAGGACGATCTTGCCCGCCTTTCAGAACTTTATGCTGCCAATGGCTACCTTGCAGCAACTTTCCAACCAGAGTTTGAATACAATGCCGATAGTTCACTTGTCATCATTCGCTTGAAGATTGATGAAGGTGCGCCGACGATTATTCAATCCATTCGCTATGTTGGTATTGATGTGTTGGAGGAAAGCGAGCGCAATCTTTTTGAGCAAGAGTCTGCTATTCGCATTGGTGAAGTCTATACGATTCGCGATATGCTGCGTGAGCGTGCTCGCATTGTCTCGTTTTTTCAAGAGCGTGGCTATGCGTTTATGTCAACCGACAGCGTGCGTGCCGAAGTACGTCTTTCTAGCCAAAACCGCAGTGCCGCTATTACCATCTTCGTTCGCTTGCCCGAACAACTGCGCTTCGGCGATATTACCGCCATCGTGCATAACCCTGTGCAAAGTGATACCTCCAGTCAATTACGCCGCAGCATTCAAGATGGCGTTCAAGTCGATATTTATAGTGAGCAATACATTGAACCTTACTTGATACGACGCTCCATCGCTTACCGTCCTGACCAACTCTCCAGTCTTTCAGCCAAGCGTGAGACACTGCAGCAATTAGGCTTGCTTGGCATCTTTGAGGGTGCAACTATACGCGACGACTCTGTGCGAGACGGTCGGCTTTACACCACAATTGACTTGCAACTGGCACCGCGCCATCAAATCAAACCTGAACTTCGCATTGACAACCGCAATAACGCGCCGAACTTTTCTCCTGCAATTAGTTATCTCAACCGCAATTTGCTCGGTGGCGCACAATCTTTCACGGCTGCTGTCTCTGGAGGCTTTCAACCGAATCTTGGGGCGAGAACTCAAATTTTTGCTGGTGAAGAAATCACGCTCGACCCTATCGTCTATAACTTCGATGCCCGCTTGGAATATAGCGTACCTTATTTTTTTAGTCCTCGCAATCGGCTTATTGCCTTGCTTCAATATAGCATTTTGCAGGATGCGCCTCGACGCCAGCAATCCGTACTCTTTCGGTTCCGTAGCCAAATTTTTCCAAACGTCTTTCAGCAGATTACTTTAGACTTTTTGGAAGTAGAGTTTGTCGATATTGAACTGCCTAATGTCAGTGATGCGGTGCGCGAAGATCTCTTTAATCGTGGAGTACCGCGCACATTTCCCCGCAATATCTCGAGCCGTCTTGATTTTTTCTTCTCAAACTTGCCCGAAGCACAGCGTACGCTCGACGCTCGTTTGAATACAACCTTTGAACTTTCAGGGGCTTTGCCCTATCTCTTCGGTGCTGGATTCGGCGAAGGTGAAGCCCAACTTTTTGGTCTGCGTTACAATCAGTTCATACGCCTCAGCGCCTTGGGCAGTGTTGGCATTCCGCTTAGCAGTAATAATCAACTGGCGTTCAAAGTCTTTGTCGGCTATCTTTTTCCTTACGCTAAAAGCGCGAACAATCCTACGCCACTTGAACGACGCTTCTATGCCGGCGGTCCGAATAGTCTGCGTGGCTGGGGCTTTAACTTGCTCGGTCCGGGCAACAATCCCGCAGATTCCGCTCTTGCCGTCTCTCGGCTTGGCTCCGATATCAAACTTGAGCTTAGTATTGAAGAACGTATTTCTTTCTTTAGAACTTTTGGCTATCCTTCAGGTATTGTCATTTTTTTTGATGCTGGCAACATTTGGGCGCGGCAAGGCGAAAATGCGCTTGCAGCCTCCACGTTCTTTGAGCAAGTTGGCTTGAATACTGGCTTAGGCTTGCGTTTCGGTACACCGATTGGTCCACTTCGTCTCGATTTTGCGTATCGTATCTATGACCCATCGCTGCCTGTAGCAGAACGCTGGCAAATTCAAAAGTGGCAACTTGGCAGTTTTCAATTTAACTTTGGAATTGGCGAAGCATTTTAACAATACATCACACTTATGCCCGTACAACTGCGTAACATTGTTGCGCCATCTATTCTCTCAGCTGACTTTACGCGCCTCTCTGAACAAATCAAGCAAATTGAGCAAGGCGGCGCTGATTGGGTTCACTGCGATGTAATGGATGGTCGCTATGTCCCAAATATCACATTTGGACCGTTCATTGTTGAAGCTGTCCGACGCTGCACCTCCTTACCGATTGATACGCACCTAATGATTGTCGAACCCGAAAAGTATGTGAAAGCTTTCATTGATGCTGGTTCAACTCATATTACAGTGCATCAAGAAGCCTGCTTGCACTTGCATCGCACGGTGGAATTGATTCATTCACTTGGCGCTAAAGCGGGCGTCTCACTTAATCCTGCTACGCCTGTTTCCACGCTCGAAGAAATT
Source organism: Candidatus Thermochlorobacter sp. (assembly GCA_046291735.1). Lineage (GTDB taxonomy): Bacteria > Bacteroidota > Chlorobiia > Chlorobiales > Thermochlorobacteraceae > Thermochlorobacter. Next base: position 55,518 of record JBKBSK010000010.1, read on the forward strand.
TTGCCGTTGCTTGATCTTGTACTGATTATGTCAGTCAATCCGGGCTTTGGCGGACAAAAATTTATTTCATCGTCTATTGACAAAGTGCGAAAGTTGCATCGCTTGCGAGAAGCACTTAACCCGAACCTTATTATTGCCATCGATGGTGGCATTACACCAGAGAATGCACCGCTTGTGCGTTCTGCAGGCGCCGATGCACTTATTGCAGGCTCCGCTGTGTTTTGTGCCACAAACATATCCGATGCAATTCTTCAACTTAGGCAGTCAGACTAATTTTTTTTGGCACATCTGACTGAAATGCGAAGTACACTTTTTACCTTTGTATTGCCATCCACCTCTTTCAAGTAGATACGATAACGCCTCCTGCAAAACGTAGAGAGATGAAAGTTACTGTGTTTTTGCTGCTGCTTATCTTTCCGCAACTTGTTTATGCCTCCTTGTCCGGACGCACTAATCCTGATTTTGCAATGCCTGCGCTGTATCGCTATCATGTTTTGCTCGAGCATCAATTCAGTCAGTTTGTTACAGGTGATTTTAATGGCGACCGCAACGTCGACATTGCCCTCATTGAGCCTCAGTTTAACCGACTTGTCATTTTGTATGGCACTGCGCTCTTAGATGAGTTTAGTCCGAAGTTTTTTACACTCCCTGCATCTGTTCAAGCTTTGCAAGCAGCAGACCTGAATCATGATGGGATTACCGATTTGGTTTTCCTGACACGCTCGCCCACGCGATTGATATGCTACTACGGCAGTTCCGCTGAACGCCTTTCACTTAAAGCTGAAATTGAGATTGAGTCCGGTGCAGAAAAAATGTTGATTTTCCCTTCTCATTACCGCACTTCCATTTTTTTCTATGGGCAGATGCAGGGCATTGGGCATGTGGAGTATTTTCCATCTTTTGGCTTTACGCGCAAGTCTACGCTCTCCCGCGAGAGCATCTTTGCACAGGTTGCACTGTGCGAGCCGTCGGGGAGCGATATGCTCCCCAATTTTGTGGCATATAGCGCCGTAGAACGCACCATAAAGTATATTCGCACCGACCAAGATTCGCTTCTTGGTCCTCTTTCTCTTCGTCTTGAACGCACCCTTTCAAGTTTTTCTGTGGCAGACTTTAATCAGAATGGTGTGCCAGATATTGTGCTTGGTTTTGAAGCCTCACGCCTTGCTCCTGCCGAATTGCAAGTGCTTTACGATATTGGGATTCAAACAGGCAAGCCGCTGCTACAACTCCCGCTCGATGCTTCGCCTGCATATCTTTTTGCGCAAGACTTTAATAACGATGGCTTTACCGACATTTTCGCGCTTCATTCAGCATCAGAGCAGCTTTCTTTGTTTTCTGGCAAGCCCGGTGGTAACTTCCAAGAATGCTGCGCCCTCGGCATTGATCATGCCTCACAGTTCACACTCACAGACTTGAATGGCGATACATTTCCTGAAATCATTTTTCTTCAGCCCACTAAAAAGCGCATTGTGATTTTCTCCACAACCTCTATGCGCGAGAACAAAAAGACTTCTGCACTTATCGAGCGCTTGGTTATCGGTCCACGCCCTACATCTTTAGTTGCTATAGCACGCAAACCGCAGCCCTTGATTGGTGTGTTAGGTCATGGACAAACGTCGCTTTCTTTGATTGCAGGTCCCAAACCTTGGCAAATCTATAAGTCTGCTTCACTCGGCAGCAAGATGAAATTTATCTGGCAACCTGATAGCAACTCTGAGTTGTTTGCTATTTCCGAGCGGTCAGACAAACTTTTTGTCTTTTCATCTCAATCGCTTCCTTCTGTCGAAAAAGTTGCTGAACTACCTATTCTTGCCTTAAATATCACAGACTTTGAGCATTGGCAGCTTTCGCCTGCTTCTTTATTTCTCTTCCTTATTGATCATGGCAATCATGAGATTTTACCACAACTAATTTTTTACCGTCTTACGCGCACTGGTACAGCCCAACTTAGCGAGTTTACTTTTGCACCATTTGTTCCGATTGAACATCTTTTCTTTTTGCATCGTGCGCCGTTCTTCAAGCAATATCTGATTGCTGCAATTGAGCGCGATTATACCCAGACCATTACAGCGCACCTTTATGCCTTTGGCAAACGGCATCAGCAGCACGTTCAACTTGTCGAGAAACAGCAAATTCGCTTGCTGCGTACTGAGCTGCCTATACACACCTGTCTTTGCAATGATTTCGATGGCGATCAGAAACCCGATTGGCTACTTGCCTCCTCAAGCCAAACTTGGCTCTTGCTTTCCAGCACTCAATACAAGGCAGAATCTCTTAGCTCACTTGTTAGCCTACTTCCGTCTGACTTTGCACGAGCTATGGATATCAATGGTGATGGCTATCTTGATATTCTTATCGGCAAATCCGATAAAGAGCAACTTTGTGTTGCTTTCGGCAGCGCAAAAGGTAAGTTCTCCACCCTGAAAATACTTGCCCATAACGTACGCGTCGCTGATGCGAAATTGCTCAAACTGGATGCTGAAACCTTGCTTCTTGTTGCTAATGCAAAACTTCACACGCTTGATGTCATTAAAACAGATCAACTTCACATTCCTGCAACAGCACGACAATAACCCTTAGCGCTTCTATCGCAGATTTGCTCTTGAGTTTGTTCAATCCGTCAGATTTAGATGTTTTGAGAGCGAATTTCATCAAAAAAAATAAAGGCAGCATTTGATGATGCTGCCTTTGGAGTTATGCTGCACACTTTTTACTACACGGCATAAAATCTAATTTACGCTTATAAGCGGTATCTCGAAGCGTCCTTCCGTGATATTTCTCCTCAAGGTTGCGTTAGTTGGACTTGTGCATCTAAAGCTGAATGTACCTGCAACCACTCGCGCCTGCTGGTCAAATCGTGTGAGGGTGACAGTTCCAGCATTTGCTTCTGTCGTTACAAAACTCTGCACCTGACCTGATGCGTTCGTGCCGTATGTTGCAAATCCTTGCCCGCTGCTACCGACTGTACCGACTGCAACGAGCGTAAATGTTCCTGTACCCTGCACATTGCGGAGCGAAATGGTGATAGCAGATGATGACGATGCATCTCCTCTTGCACCATTGAGTGTAAGGTCACGTGTGCTTGATGAATAACCTGCTGTAGCTGTTGCTGCTGACCAGTCTTGTCCATCAACCTTTGCACTCATTGAACCGGTGCCTGTTTGTCCTGTGCTTCCACCAGAATTATCACTGGGATTACTGTTTTGTCCACAACTCATCAGTAGGATGGATACCAATGCTGCGAAAAGAAATTTATTCGTTTTCATAGTAGTAGGGAGTTATATGTTCAAAAAAATTACTTGTTTAAGGTTCGGCATAAGGTTCAGCTGAAACTGTTGCCAAAGAACTTGTTTGCTATTGCCTATGATAGATGTGCAGCACTGGCAATCTTCTAATGAGTAAGAAGGCAAGCGGTTGCACGCCCGCCTTCTCTGCAACAAATTTTAGCTTAAAGTATCAGTTGAAAGAACGAGTTGTTTCGTAGCGTTTGCCTTCTTGCTTTTCCATTTTGTCGTGATCGTGTTCATCTTTGAAATCTGGGTTGAAGGTTACAAGTCCATCTTTATCCATCATCACGCAGTCGTAGTCGTAGCAACCCCAAAGCATGCGCGGGTTACCGACGAAGTTTTCTGTTGGTGGCGGCGAGGGAATCGTCCACTCTAATCCCAAGGCATACCATGGATTTTTGGGTGCTGGCTTGCCTGCAAAGAGTGAGTGAATAAGATAAATCGCCATGACGATAAAACCTAATGCGAGTATCCATGTACCGAATGTGGAGAGCATGTGCATGGTTTGATACTGGTCGAGATAAGCATAGTAGCGGCGTGGCATACCTTGCAAGCCCATGATGAACTGCGGGAAGAACGTTACATTGAAGCCGATGAAAATCAATGCGGCTGAGACTGCAGCCCAGAATTCATCATACATTTTACCCCACATCTTTGGCCACCAGTAATGCAAGCCTCCCAGAAACGCCATGACCGCACCGCCCATCATGACATAGTGAAAGTGCGCAACAACGAAATATGTGTCATGCAAATGGACATCAACGGAGAGTGTGCCCAAGAAAATGCCTGTCAATCCACCGATGGTAAAGAGAGAAAGAAATGCGTGAGTGTAAAGCATTGGGGCTTGAAACGTTAGCGAGCCTCGATACATAGTTGCTATCCAGTTAAACACTTTTATCCCAGAGGGAATCCCCACCAAAAAGGTAAGAAAAGAAAAGAGTGTGGAAGCCAGCTCAGACTGTCCGCTGGTGAACATATGATGCCCCCACACTAAGAAACTCACCAGTGCGATGGCGACGCTTGAAAATGCAATTGGTTTATAGCCAAAAATTTTCTTATGCGAAAAAGTTGCAATCAGTTCGGAAATGATTGCCATTGCTGGCAGAATCATCACATAGACTGCTGGATGCGAGTAGAACCAGAAGAAGTGTTGATAGAGTACGGGGTCGCCGCCAAGAGCGGGGTCAAAGATGCCGATACCAAATGCACGCTCAAAGATGAGCAAAAGCAGTGTAATGCCCAGCACAGGTGTTGCCATGACCTGAATGAGCGAGGTGGCATACATGCCCCATACGAAGAGCGGCATATTGAACCATGTCATACCCGGGGCGCGCATCTTATGAATCGTTACGATAAAATTGATGCCTGTAAAAATTGAAGAGAAACCTAGAATAAACGCCCCCAGTGTCATTGAAATCACAGAGCCTTTTGTCTCTACGCTATATGGCGTGTAAAATGTCCAGCCTGTATCGACGCCGCCTGAGAGCAAGGAGTAGACGCAAAAGATTGCGCCAAAAAGATAGACGTAATAGCTTGCCAAGTTCAGTTTTGGGAACGCTAAATCTTTTGCGCCCAGCATCAGAGGCAACACAAAATTTCCGATGATTGCAGGAATGGCTGGAATGATAAAGAGAAAGACCATAATTGCGCCGTGCAGCGTAAAGAGCTGATTGTAGGTATCGGGTCCAACTAGCCCGCGTTTCATCACCTCAGCTTGCAAGCCCGCCCCGTGAAACCATAGTTCAAAACGCAACACTAGCGCATAGATACCGCCAACTAAGAAAAACGTCATCACTGTAAAGAGATACAGCAAGGCAATACGCTTGTGGTCGAGCGTGTAGACCCACGACCAAATCCCTTTCGGGGAGTTGAGATAATTTCTTGACACTTCACTTGATGTCGTTTTTACTGTGCCTGCGACATCGGCTTGTTGCAATGCAGCCATTGTTTCCCTCCTTTATTGATTACTCCTTTTAATTTCAATAGCAAGCGTCTCCGCTTACTTCAGCGTCTTGATGAATTCAATGAGTGCATCAATTTGCTTGTCCTTCAATAAGCCTTGGTAGGTTGGCATTACAGGCTGATAGCCTGCGACCACTTTCGCATTTGGTTCAAGAATCGATTGGCGGATGTAGTTTTCATCGACCAAGACTTCTGAGCCATCTGCCATCTTATGCTTTTTGCCAAAAATGCCTTTCCAAGTCGGACCAGTATTTGCGCCGCCATCAATGCTGTGGCAGGTTGCGCAAGCTTTGGACACGTAGAGTTTTGCACCAAACTCTTCAGGTGCCATTTTACCTCCGCTTTCAGCTTCTTCTAGCCATTTCCTGTATTCTGCTTCTGTCTTGACATGCACTTTGCCAATCATTCCAGAGTGGCTTGTGCCGCAGTATTCGGCGCAGAAAATGTCGTACGTTCCTTCCTGTGTCGGTGTGAAAGAAACGGTCGTGTAGCGGTTTGGCACAGCATCCATTTTGATGCGAAATGCTGGCACATAGAAACTGTGAATCACATCTGTCGAAGAAATCAGTGCTTTGATGGGTTTGCCAACAGGCACAACAAGTTCATTGACACTATTTGTCCCGTTCGGGTAATCAAACGCCCAGAACCATTTTTTTCCTGTTACTTTAATCTGCATGGAATTTGCAGGTATCACGCGCATATCCATATAGGAGCTGAATCCCCAGAAGAAAATCATAATGACGAGCACTGTCGGAATCAGTGTCCAAATAATTTCTAAGCGACTGTTATGCGAAATCGAAGACGTAAAGGTAGGTTTTTCACTTTTGCGCCGATATTTCCAGAGGTAATACAGTGAGACCAGCGTTACGGCAACGAAAAGAATTGCGCCTGCATTGGCAATGAAGACAATGAGTGAATCAATTTCATGTGCAACGGTTGAGGCTTCGGGCGGCACCCAACTGGTTGATGCTTTTGGATTCATAATGCTGCTTTCGTTTTAATTCGTTGGAAGATCTACACTCGGCTTTCCGTTGCGTGCATGCCTGCGGCTTTCACGCATCCACAATGAGCCTACCACAATCGTTAAGACGATGATTGTCAAGACACCGCCCAGACGCATGATATTCATAGCGACGGGCACATAACTTCCAGCACTGGCATCGTAGTGGAAGCAAGAGAGAATGAGCCTATCTATCGTTGAGCCAATTTTCCCCTGCGCAGCTTCAATAAGCCCAAGTTTCAAATCAAAATTTTTGTAATTGATGCCATAGACATAGCGCGTGATTTTGCCCTCAGGTGAAAGCAGCATAATCACCGCAGGATGAGCATATTCATCGCGCTTTTTGTCATAGAAATACTTGAACCCTACAGCATCTGCCAGCGCTTTTGAATTCTCTGACGCGCCGGTCAGGAAAAACCATCCTTCTTCTACACCGGGCTTACCAAAGACTTCTTTGTAGCGCGTCTTTTTTGCTGCTGCAAGCTCTGCGGTCTCTCGGCTATCGATACTGACCGTAAGAATCATGTAATCTTTACCTAAAACAAGGTCAAGTGTTTTAGCAGATTCTGCCACGCTATTCAACACCATATTGCACAGCATTGGACAGCGGTAATACGCCATCACCAAAATAATCGGCTTCCCTTTGTGCAGATAATCGCGGAGCTTGACGACTTTGCCTGTCTCATCCTGAAAACTCAAGTCTTCTGGAATAGTCTCTCCCAGATGCTCAACAACATCAATACCTTGTAGGGCTCTTGGCTTTTCCTCAATGAGTTGAGCTTGCGTGTTGCATGCGTAGCTTAACCCCAAGAGCACAATGTAGAGCGCTCGTTTTATCATCTTATTCTTGTTCTTTTTCAATCGCCTTCCTCATTTTCTGGCTTTATGAACTTTCTTGCAATTGTAATGCCAAGTAGTCCAAGTCCTAAGACCATCGTAGTTAGCACGACCATAAAAAGCAGTGTCGATAACATGCATTGCCATAGTTTGTTTGCTATCTTTCTCGACTGTGAACCTTCGGTCTCTGTTGCCTTACAATCGTTATTTTCTCTTAGCTCAACTTATTTCTGAATTGCTTTCTTGGTCTCACTTGTCGAAAGATTGACCTTAGGCATGTCTTTTCCTTTGTTTTCTACGCTCGCCGACTGTGCCTCCAGCATAGCTTTCTTTTTCTGATAGGCTTCATCGGTGAGAATTTTCATTGCTTCACTAATTGGAATTTGGTAAATGCCTTTCTTTTCATCAATCACTTTGTAACTGTTCAGTGCGCCTTCTTCGCGCTGACGCACATCACGCAAGAGATTCGATTCAGGCTTTAGGGCGTTTTCTAACATCTGATGCTCACGGCTAATGATAAAGTATTGCGAGATGGCAAACATTACGATTGCGACCACAATCGTACCGATGATAAAGGAGCCGATGATACGCGCGCCATTGACGTCCTGACGCTCATAGTCGATTTCCGATTTTTCGAAAATTTCATCTGGGCGCAAAGGGGCATTTTGTTGCGCTTCTTTGCTAAGATTTTCCGACGCTTGCTTTTTTTCTTGCATTTCAATCATGCTTTGTTCTCCTTTGCGGCAAATTTTTCAATTGGTTAAAACTTTATCTCTCATTGATGAAACTCCAGCGAAAGTTTGAGGCGTGCATCACCAATTGGTAAAAGCGGCGTTGCGGTCAGGCGTTGCCAGAAGAACCAGAGGAAGATACCGCCGACGCCCAGAAATGTCGCAAGGTGCATCCATGAGAGATGCACGCCATGCGCTGCGTGTTCGCCACCGTGCGCACCGTAGTTTGGCATCACAAGCCAGAACAGATCGACAAACTGCATAAGGAGCATCCACGCAGAAATCAGGCGCATAAAGGTCAGATTGCGCTTTGCTGCACGCGGCAGCAGTGAAAAGAACGGAATTGCAAAGTGCCCAATCACTAAGAAGATGGAGAGATACTCCCAGCCATGTTCCCAGCGATGCTTGTAGAAAATGGTCTCTTCTTCGATGTTGCCATACCAGATGAGCATAAACTGCGAGAAAGCAATATAGGTCCAAAAGACCGTGAAGCCGAACATCAATTTGCCCATATCGTGATAGTGATCGACTTTGATTTCGCTTGCTAGCACGCCATTTGCACGCAGATAAAGCGAGAAGAACACGATAAAGGCAAGCGTTGACCACCATGCTCCAGCGAAGATATAGACGCCGAAGATGGTCGAATACCAGTGCGGGTCTAACGACATCACCCAATCCCATGCGGCAAAGGTTAGTGAGAGCGCAAAGAGCAAGATACCGGGTGCGCTAATGGCTTTGAATGTAGCACGATGTTTTTCGTTGTAGCCTTTGTCTTGCTCGAGCGATGTTTTGTAGAGTGAATATGCAAGTGCAGTCCAAATGGCAAAGTAGATAAAGGCGCGCGCAAGGAAGAACCCGGTGTTGAGCCAGCCGGCTTTGTGCTGCAAGGTTTTGTCTGCTGCGACGGCTTCGGCATGCGACCAGTGATAGAGGTCATGAATTCCAAGCCCGATTGGGATGAAGAGAATCGCCATGACGGGAATGGTAATCATCAGCGATTCAGAGATGCGGCGAAACACTGTGCTCCAATCTGCACTGACAATATGATGCAGCATGGTGAAAAAGAGGCTACCGAGCGAAATGCCGAGCCAAAAACAATAAGCAACAAGATAAGCGTGGAAAAACTCTGCACGGTTTATCGCAAAACCAACGGCACAGGCTGCAACTCCTGCAAGACCTATAGCCAAGGTAATTTTTCCGAAGCCGTTATCTTTGATAATTCTGAATTCTTGAACGCTCATAGGTTCTCCTTATTGCTTGATAAGTTCTTTACGCACGTTTTCGGGCACATCGGCGATGCTGGCATGTTGTGCGCGTTGTAAGGCACGAATGTAAGCCACAATTGCCCAGCGATCTGCCACTGAAATCTGATGTTTGTAGCCTGCCATGTTTCTAATTCCATTTGAGGCTACAGCAAAGAGATGACCGTCGGGTGCCGAGAGCAAGCGTGGCTCATGCAAGTTTGTGGCTGGCACGATATATCCGCCCTGTGTTGCGCGCTCGACTACAATGCCTTTGCCATCGCCTACGCGGCTATGGCAGGGCGCACAGTAGATGTTGTAACGCTGCTGACCGCGCTGTAAAAGTTCTATTGTTAGGTCAACGGGCATGACTTTGACGGTATCACCTGTTTTGCTGATGCCTGTGTAATAGACGCTGTTTTCACGCAAGCCCCCACGCGCCACAGTGCCTGCCACAGGAATGCGCATAGCTAAGCCATCTTCGAAAAACTCACTTTTTCGAAATGCCTTCATTTTTTCTTGCGTGTCCATATTTGGGTTTGGGTGAATCGGCGGGTTTTCGCTGGGTAGACCGCGCACACCGCAGCCTGCCAGTATTATCACCACCATCCACGCACCAACCAGCACCAGCACTGACGGCTTACACTTTGCAAACATTTTCATTTTACTGCCTCCATCTTTTGGCTTGCAACTTGTTCGATTTCCGATTCTTCAATCGGACGATGTACGATTTCTATGTTTTTGCCACCAATGCTCTCAAAAAATGCTTTGATTTCTCTGACATTGAACTTTTTGTCCCACATAAAAATCGCAATGAAAAAACCATCATCGGTCGCTTTCGATGTAAAGCGTTCAGAGTAGAACATTGGGTGGAAAAAGCGGGGCATTTTGTTGAGGTAGAACATACCGATAATTGCGGCAAACGCTGAAGTAAGCACCATCAATTCAAACATGACTGGCACGAATGCAGGCAAGCTGAAATAGGGTTTACCTGAAAAGACCAGCGGATAATCCACCGCGTTTGTCCACCACTGCAGCCAAATCGCAAAGAGAAAGCCACAGAATCCGACGCCAAAGACGATAAACCCAAGTGGCGAACGCCTTAGCCCCATGGCTTCATCCATTCCATGGATTGGGAAAGGAGAATAGCACTCAAAGCGGTCGTAGCCTGCCTCACGCACTTTTTCAGCGGCGCGCAAGAGTTCTACAGGATTATCGAACTCTGCTAGCACGGCTTCGGCTTCAGCTTCAATTAAAATCTGACGCGCTTCATTTTTGACCAATTCTGCCTTGCGTTTGAGTTCTTCCAGCGTTTGCACGCCGCCGTTTTGCGCAGGTTGATTGTGAATTTCGTTCATCTTAGTGTCCTCCTTTCGTGGAAAGTTCGGCTTCTTGCTTGTGTGCATCGCTTGCGTGCGCGTGCAGCTCAGCATGTCCATCGTGATGATGTCCGTATCCTTCCCAGTGTGGGTTAGCTTGTGGCAGAACGCCTTTGACTTCAAACATAGCTATCATGGGCAAGAAGCGCAGAAAGAGCAGAAACAGTGTCATAAACACGCCTAGCGAGCCGACAAAGGTCATCACATCAAAGATGGTTGGATTGTAGTATTTCCAGCTCGAGGGCAAAAAGTCTGTTGAGAGTGAGGTTACAGTAATGACGAACCGTTCAAACCACATTCCGATATTGATGAGAATAGAAGCGATGAACATGACGGGAATGTTCTGACGCAATTTCTTGAACCAGAAGACTTGCGGCACAACCACATTGCAGAAGATCATTGACCAGTATGCCCATGCATAAGGACCGGTTGCGCGTTTGATGAAAATCGAGGCTTCGTATTCGTTGCCGCTATACCATGCAATAAAGAACTCGCAGCCGTATGCGTAGCCCACCATCATGCCGGTTACCAGCATAATGATATTCATTTTCTCCAGATGCTGCATATTGATGATGGCTTGCATCTTGGGATAGACGATGCGTGCCAGCACGGCTAGTGTCATTACCATGGCAAAGCCGGAGAAAATGGCTCCTGCGACGAAATACGGCGGGAAAATGGTTGTATGCCAGCCGGGCAAGATACTGGAGGCAAAGTCAAACGAGACGATACTATGCACTGAAAGTACAAGCGGCGTTGATAACCCTGCTAAAATCAAATAGGCTTTTTCGTAGTGTTTCCATTGACGATTGCCACCGCGCCAGCCCATGGCAAAAAACCCGAGAATGTATTTGCGCAGTCCGGGTTTTGCACGGTCGCGTAGTGCGGCAAGGTCAGGAATTAAACCAACATACCAGAACAGCAGTGAGACAGTAAAGTATGTCGATACTGCAAACACATCCCACATAAGTGGCGAGCGAAAGTTCGTCCACATCTGCATCTGATTAGGCAAGGGAAAGAGCCAATAGTCGAGCCATTGACGACCCGTATGCAGCGAGACAAACGTTGCGGCACAGATAACCGCAAAGATGGTCATTGCTTCAGAGAAGCGGTTGATTGAGGTACGCCATTTTTGACGGAAGAGAAAAAGCACTGCGGAAATCAGCGTGCCAGCATGACCGATACCGACCCACCAGACAAAGTTGGTGATATCCCACGCCCAACCGACCGTGGTATGATTACCCCAGATGCCAATGCCTTTGAAGATGAGATAGACAATAGTGCCTAACCACATCAGCGCTGCTGCAAAGGAAATCCCAAACGCAATCCACCATGCTTTTGGCGCGGGATTTTCGGTTACTTCGCCCACATCTTGCGTAATCGTGTGGAAGGTCGGGTTGTTTTCAATCAGCGGCTTATCCAGAGCTTCTTGCCGCTTTTTTTCTTCCACGCTTGTGATGCTTGCTTGCATAACGCTTCTTGTTTGAACGGTTCAGTGAAACTTTGCTTTCTTATCTGCTTGAATGTTCATTTACCTTTCTGACCTTAATTAGTATTCATCTTTGGAGACCTTGACTGGGCGTGACGGCTTGGAATCTGTTGCGGGTGGTCTATCGCTCATATTCTCGGGCTTTGGATTGTCGTGCATGCGCTTAAATTCTAGCAACGAAAAGACAATCCCACCGACGAGCAGAATGGTGATAATCGTCCCAAACACCACTAACGCTGTATCGCTCATCTTGCACGCCCTCCTTCAGTTTAGTTAATCTTGATTTATTGGTGTCCTCGTTATAATGCTTCGGAAATAAAGCCCGAGTGAGATACTTCCGACGACCCAGATGCCGACAATCTGCCCTGCATCTTGATTTTTCTCTATGAACCAGAGATAATTGCCAAACGCATAGGCAATGATGACTGCGCCAAGAAAGAAGTAGTCAAAGACGCGAATGCTCTTTGGGTTCATCTCTTGCAAGGCAAAGAAAATCCCAATGCAAGCAAGGAGTGTCACCACAATCCCCGCAATTAAAATGGTCTGATTATCCATAGTCTTACTCCTTTGGTGCTGTGGTTGCAATGTTTCGGAAATAAATGCCCATCACGAGATTTGTTGGCACCCAGAGGCTAACAAAGAGCGCTTCATTGAGTTTGCCACCGATTAGTAAGACATTTGCCAGCACAAATGCGACCAGCGCAGATAGCATAAAAAAGATGTCGGAACGGCGTAGCATACTTCTCTCCTCTCTATGCTTTTTGTTGTTCAAGTTCAGGATTGGGATTGCGCAGTTTAGCTAGATACGTGGTTCTTGGCTTTACATTCAGCTCACCGAGAAGTGCATAGTTGCGATTTTGTGCTTTCATCTGTGAGACCTTGCTATTTGGGTCTCTTATATCACCAAAGACAATGGCTTGCGTTGGACACACTTGCTGACAAGCGGTCATGATTTCACCGTCGACCAGCTCTCGTCCATCGTTTTTTGCCATAATTTTCGTTGTCTGAATGCGATGCACGCAGTAGGTACATTTTTCCATCACACCGCGCGAGCGTACGGTGACCTCTGGATTCATCGCCATCTTCGTGATTTCAGGAATCTCACGGTTCCAGACCACATTATCATTTTGATAGTTGAAATAATTGAAGCGGCGCACTTTGTAGGGGCAGTTGTTGGCACAGTAACGCGTGCCAATGCAACGGTTATAGACCATTGTGTTTAGCCCTTCTTGATCGTGCACAGTTGCTACGACTGGGCAGACTTGTTCGCATGGGGCATTTTCACAGTGCTGACACGCCACAGGCTGATAGACAATCTCCGGCATATCGCCTTCGCCAGAGAAATAGCGGTCAATGCGAATCCAGTGCATGTGCCGACCTTTCGCTGTTTGCTCTTTGCCGACTACCGGCACATTGTTTTCACTCTGACAGGCTACCACGCACGCATTGCAGCCAATGCACGCATTGAGGTCAATCGTCATGCCCCATTGATGCCCTTCATCAAATTTGTAGGGCGATTCGTAGAGCTTGGATGGTGGGTATTTCGTCAGATGCGCATCTACAAAGTCTGGCTTTTGCTGATACTCTGCAAGCGTGCCTTCAATGACGATTGTGCGTCCTTCCATGTAGCCGTAATACTGTGTGGAAGCCACCAGCATCGTTTTGCCTGTCTTTATGACTTCCACGCCTGAGCAAAAGTCCATAGCCTCGCGGGTACGCACGGCATAGACATTTGCGCCCACGCCGTTACCGACGCGCCCTACCTTTTCACGCCCATAGCCTAAGGCTACCGTAATTGAACCGTCAGCATGTCCGGGCACCACCCAGACCGGCAATTCAACTTCACGATTCTTTACGCGCAGTTTGATTACTTCGCGCTCTGTTTCGTCTAAACTAAACTTCCACTTCAAGCCAAGTTGTCGCGCCGTCTCTTGGCTCATCAGCGCAGCATTATCCCAGCAGATTTTGGTAATCGCTTCGGGCATTTCGTGTAGCCAAGCATTGTTGGCATATCGTCCATCAAAGGTTGCCGTTGAAGGCTGAAAGCACAGTTCAAGCCCTTTGGTCTCGGCATCAAACGGTTTTTGCAAGAAGGTTTGAGCAAGTTCTGCTGTGTTCAGTGTAGGGAGAATGGTTTGCGAGGCACTGTTTTCAATGATACCGTCATGCAACGCCTTTCGCCAGAATTCTTCAAAGGCAAGACCGCTTAGCCCGGTTTGTTTTTGCCATGTCTCCTGCGTGAGCGCATAACCTTTGGCATCGACACCTGTGGTAATTAGGTTTAAGACCTCAATGGGTGAGCGCGTATCAAAAAGTGGAGCAATGAGCGGTTGAATAAGGCTTGCGGTACCATCTGCTGCGCGTGCATCCCCCCAAATTTCCAAGAAGTGTGCTCTCGGCAAATGCCATGTGGTCAGTGCTGAAGTTTCATCATTGTGATAACTAAGGTGAATCGAAGTTTTGACTTTCTTTAATGCTCCTTTGAAGTCCAAATCAGCTGGAGCATTGTAGACGGGATTACCGCCTAATATGACCAATGTCTCAACTTCACCGTCATGCATGGACTTCACGAATTTTTCAAACTCGCTTCGGCTTGGCAGTGCGGCGTCTTTGAAGGGGGCAAATGACACTGTCTTACCTAAGTTTTCCAGTCCTGCGTTAATCGCAATCGCTAAAGCATGCACGGCTGCAGGCTGTTCTCTGCCCGCCACAACGAGCGATTTACCTTTGTTTGCAATCAGGTCTTTTGCTACGGCGGCAATCCACTTTTTGTCAAACTCCATTTGTGGTGCGCTCAGTGCGGCTGATGCTGCAATCGCCACGCCTTGATTTTTGAGTTCTAACGCCAAAGCAGCTAAGAACGCCCCGATGTGCCTTGACTGCATGCGCAAGCGATGATCCGCCATCGCACCTGTTGCGCTGAAAGCGTTCTCAACAACATAGAGTCGATTCATCGAGTCTTTTTCCGTGCTTACACGTCGTCCATCAATGAATGCACGTGCATTTACAATGCTTTCGGATTCTTTAAGCAGGAAATCTGCATCGAGTGCCAAAATGACCTGTACATTGCGGAAGTTGTAAATTGGTCGTAGCCTTTCACCTGTTGCCACGCGCACGCCTTCGAAGATGTTTTCATCGCTGATGGGCTCGTATGCCACGACTTGTGCTTGTGGGAAGGCTTTAAGACACTCACTTATCAAGCGTGCCTGTGTTGGCGAAGCAAACGATTCGGTTAGAATTGCCAAGCCTTGTCCTTTGTTTTCCACATAGCGCAGGAGTTCATTGCGCCAAAATTCGGTGAAGGCTTGCCACGACTGCTTTTCACCCGCCTTTAATACATGCTGCGAGCGGTCAGGGTCATAGAGATTGAGAATTTCTGCTTGCGCAAACGCATTGCTTGCGCCCAAGCTGGCAGGATGTTTTTCATTGCCCTCGATTTTGTTGGGTCTACCTTCGTAGCTACGCACTAACACACCATAAGCTGAAAGCCCAAAGGGCATTGTCGTCGCATAGTACTGTGCCACGCCGGGCGTGATGTCTTCAGGGGCTTTGACATAAGGCACAATTTTTTCAACAGGGCGACGACAACTGGCAAGCCCTGCCAAGAGAAACGAGGCACCCATAATGGTCAGAAACTTACGACGCGAAATCGGGTCGCTCATCTCCACAGCCCCTTCAGGAAACTCTCGCTCTACCCACTCTTGAAACTCTGGCGAATTCAACTCTTCTTCAAGAGCGCGCCAATATCTTTTGCCTGTCTGGGGCGCCTCTATTTTCGGTCGTGGCGTGCGTTTCATACTTCTAAAAACTTGTTTTGAATTTTTCTGACAACTCTTGTGCCTCTTTATCGATGGCACGCCGAGCACTCTGTCGGCGGATTAATTTTGCGCTTTGCTTTAAGTTCCGAGACAAACTCTGTGTGATTTGCTGGCACAACCCAATTCATATTCGTTACCTCATTGACTGGTCGCAGATGTGGATCAGGATTTCGGTGACAATCCAAGCACCAGCCCATAGAGAGTGCTTCTACTTGCATCACACCGCGCTCATCCATCTGCGCAACATTGCCGTGGCAGCTCTGGCATCCGATACCGACATTGACATGCACGCTGTGGTTGAAGTATGCGTAGTCTGGCACCTTGTGCACTTTAATCCATTCGATGGGCTTACCTGCGGTCCAACTTTCGCGCACCTTCAAAAGCTTTTCACTGTTCGGCAGCACATGCTTTTCATGACAATTCATGCAGGTTTGCGTCGGTGGCACGCTCGCACTTGCAGCTTTTTCAACGGTCGTGTGGCAGTAGCGGCAATCCATGCCCAAATCTCCTGCATGCAGTTTGTGGCTATACGGTACAGGCTGTTTGGGACGGTAGCCAACATCGAGTGCTTTGGGCGACCAGTAGTACCAAATCAGCAGCACGACGAGCACCAAGCCCCCAACAGTTCCAATCGCAAAGACCGTTGGAAATTTGTTGAGCCATCGTGGAAATAACTGCGCCATATGAACTCCTCAGATAAGTTGTTTCATTAAATTTGTTAGCCTCTTAAACACTTTAGCTCCAGAGCAAATGCGTTGCTGTGCTACTTGCAATCAGTGCTGCAAATAGCCCGAAGAGATAGATAATAGAATACCCAAACAGGGCACGCATTGCTTCTTTAGTGCGCTTTTTTTGTGCACTAAGGGTTTTCTTAACATAGAGCACGCCTAGCACCAGCGCCACGGCGCCAAAGACATAGCTATCAATTACAATTGCTAGAGCTGCTGTCACACCAATCGTCATAAAGGTATAAATCAGAATTTGCCGCATGGTCTCATCATCGCCTTTTACCACAGGCATCATGGGATAGTTGACTTTCAGGTAATCTTCTTTGCAAAAAATCGCTAACGCCCAGAAGTGTGGCGGGGTCCAGAAAAAGACAATTGCAAACAGCAGATAGGCTTCTAGCGCCACATTACCTGTTACCGCTGCCCATACCCCAATCGGAGCCATTGCGCCTGCTGCGCCACCAATGACGATGTTCTGCGGGGTTGTCGGTTTCAGCCAAAGCGTGTAGAAAAACCCGTAGAACAGAATCGTTCCTGCTGTAATCAGCGCGCTAAGCCAATTAAAGGCAAGCGCAAAAATGCCAACGCCTACTGTTGCAATGACGACAATAAAGACAAGAGCTTGATTGGGTGTGAGTTTGCCTTGAGGCAATGGACGGCGCAATTTGGTGCGTGCCATCTGCGCATCGATATCGCGCTCAAAGTATTGATTGAGCGCATTTGCTGCCCCGCCTGTCAGATAGACTGCAAAGAGAATGAGTGCAAACCGCAGTGGATCGCGCAGTAAACTGCCTTCTAAGCACAGCGCTACAGCTGCCGATAAGACCACCAGCAGCATAATTGTTGGCTTCGTCAAGAGCAGCAAACTTCTTAGCATCTCGCTTACGGAGCGGTGCGGTCCGCTATCTTTTTGTGCAACCTTATCTAATTCTTTTAATTCCATGTTTGCATTGCACAATGATTGCCATCAAGCACCATAGCTTAATGATGATAATACTCTCAAACAGACTTACGTTTAAGTCTGCTTGTCTTAAAAAATGTAGGATTAAAAAATGTAGGACTTAGGAAATGTGCTTGCTTAGCTTGGTATGTAGAAAAATGTGCGGTGTTAGCAGTTAGGAAAAAGTGTCTTGGGATTTCAGATGTAGTGCGTCTTGGGGCGTGCCCATACACACTGCGCTGGTGTGCGTCTTCCCAGAGGTTACAGCCGTCTGGGGTGTCAAGTTCAGCGTGGGCATTGCAGAGAGACTCCATACTACTACAGTTCATTTTCTTTGTGCGCATTCGCGTAAAGCAATACTGCTGCTTTAAACTGCGCGATGCGCATGCGTTCATTTTTGTTTTAGAATTGCTTAATAATAGCAAAAAGTCTCTATTGTTGCAAGAAAAAATTCGCGTGCGGTGTGTTAGCAATTACTCTTCATCATCCAATTCATCGAGCCGAAGTTTTTCGCGGTGTTTGCGTAGTTCGGTGCGGCGCAGTCGTGCCTTCGTCCAGTTCTGTGTTCTGACAAAGCGATAGATGCCATAGAGTGCCAGCACCGCTGCAAGCGTTGTGCCGTACTGTTCTGTGATGGGGTTACGTCCAAGCTGGAAATAGACACCAATTGCCAGCGCAAAAAAGAGCAAAGCAAAACCGTAGCCTGTAATTTCTGTGAAGGTTAGCCCGCCAAAGATGGTGCGGCTTTTGTTGCGCTCACGAATCTTTGCGCCAATGCTGCCCTTTTCAGGTAGATAGATTTTTTCATCATCCGAATCTGATGCGCCGTTTTTCTGTGTGCTACCGTTTCGTGGATAGTCTTCTCTCTGCTCGTTCATAGCTTTGAATCAGCTTCAATTGTGAGTTTATCAATGGGATAATGATGATTACAAGTTAGTGCATTTTCAGAGTAATTTCTACTCCAGCTCACCATCGCTACGGCGTGTGTTTCTAAGCAAGGGTTTGCACAACGTGTGCTTTTTCAGGCAAACTTCAATTCTTTCCTTTCCTTAACTCAGGTAGGGTGCGTTTTGGCGCAGAAGTGGTTTTACGCAAAAACATGCGCAGGGAATCTTGTTGATTGCTTTGCGACACAAGAAAAGGCGATCGAATGTCAGATTGCTTGATGCGCACAAGCACATAAAACAGTTCATCTTTCACGGCATTCCATCGCTCCACGACTTCAAGGTTTTTTAGTTGAAACTTAAGTTTCAGTGCTGTTGCAGTTTCATAGAGTCGTTCATGGGCAAGATTACTTTCTTTAGCTATCCGAATCGAGTAGAACTTTGCTACGGTATTGGTCATAATGCTAAAAAAGGCTTGCTCTTCAGCAGTTTTCCATGCGTCGTTTTTATTGCCTTGCGACGTGTACAGCCCTACACCATAGGCGTATCCATTTTCTATCCAAAACCGCTTTTTAATCCAGTCTGGCTCCGGCAACTTTGAAATATCTATGAAGTTTCTTGGCACATCGATAGCTGAATCTAGTGAGAATAGGCAAGCCATGTCGCGCCGTGCAACACTTGTGATAAAGCAATCGACTTGCCGTAGCCTTTCTTGAACTGTTTGCAACAGACTATCAGGGAAGTAGTAGTAATAGTCGCTCTCGATTAAGAAGCGGTCGTCATTCTCATTGGTATAGACAATGTATTTGCCATCCGCAATACACTCTTGATAGACGCAATACATGCGTGCGCCATCAATTTCAGCTGGGGTACGGTTGTATGTGAAGCCGACAACATGGTGTGGGTATCGCGCTGGATAGAGAAACCACTCGGGATAGACTTGAGCAAGCAACACTTGAGGGAAGAGGCAAACGAATAGTAGCAGCAGGCACTTCATAGAGCAGTTGGTTAGAGAGATTAGGCAGGAAGCGACTTGTTCATGCTTGTCAAAAAAAAGAAGGGCGAAGGTTTGCTTCGCCCTCCGACTTTGTTACATGTCTTACTTACTATCGTATTCCGCCATTTCTTTTTCGAGTTCTTTGTAGGCTTGTGATGCGCGGAATCTCTCGTAGAGTTTAGGATTAGTTCTTGTTTGATCAATGATCGATTGATTGAGCATATCGGGATCCATTCCATAGACCACATAGACACGATATTGTCCGTCCTTCTTTTTGTAGGCTTTTGGCGGAGCAAGCTTCGTTGCACCTTGCAAAACATTCTTACTGCTGACTTTCA
The DNA here is from genome assembly GCA_046291735.1 of Candidatus Thermochlorobacter sp. GTDB lineage: Bacteria > Bacteroidota > Chlorobiia > Chlorobiales > Thermochlorobacteraceae > Thermochlorobacter. The sequence goes on from JBKBSK010000010.1 coordinate 75,149, forward strand.
TGACATTGGTAAAAGCTTCATTGATTTCGGGACCACCTGCTGAGGTATTGCCTTGAATTTCTTCCGCAAACTTTTTGGTCAGGGTTTGCACTTTGGCTTCATAGCGCTCTGAGATTTTGCGCTGGCACTCCATCACTGCTTTTTGCTCTGCAAAATCTTGGCGTGGTGATTCAGAGTAAGAGACCTCTGCAATACCTCCCTTTTTGTTGATGGTCTCAGCAAGCGTGTAGAGTTCAGGCGCCATTTGCTTGACTTCAGTAAATTCGTCCTCGGCTTGCTTGGCTGCGCCACCGCCACCACAACCGATTACCGACACAGCAATTGACGAGACGAAAAGAAGTGAAATAAACACTCTCATTGGAAAATCCTCCTAAGGAATTAGTTGCTAATTTTACAAAGATTACAAAGACAATCCTGCTGTTTTAGCAGTTCACTCAAATATACGCTCTTTCCGATGTGGAAAAAAAGTAACTCCGCATAACCTTTCTCGACAAACCTTCGTATAGTTTGTGTTTATTTAGATGTCGTTTGCAGTCGTACAGACACAGGTGAGGCTTGAAGAAAGCCTAAAAATTTGCTACTTTCACGGCTCAAAATTTTACAGCAATGCCTCGCATTACGCTTGCAATAGGGCTCTTAGGACTTTTACATTTATGTGTTGCGTGCGACACGCTGCTTGCTCAACAAAAAATAGGATTTATTGACTCGCAAGTTATCATTGATGCGCTGCCCGAAGCACAAGATGCAAAGCGCAAGTTAGAGGCACTCTCTAGCGAGTGGCAGGCAGAGATTAAAAAGAAACGCGAAAACTTGGAGAGACTTTTTCAAGACTACCGCACGCGCGAAATTCTTTACACTGATGAAATCAAGAAGCAAAAGCAGAATGAGCTGCTTGCTGCGGAAAGAGAAATTTCAGAGTATCAAAATCAAAAATTTGGCGTAGATGGAGAATACTTCCGCAAGCAATCGGAATTGATGCGTCCTATTCAAGACCGAATTTTTGCTTCGCTCAAGGAAGTTGCAACAGCGGAAGGATACGACTTCGTTTTTGATAGGGCTTCAGATACACTTCTGCTCTACGCTAACGAAGAACATAATTTGACCAAAAAAGTTTTGGAGAAAGTTTCAAGTACGTTTCGTCGCAGCTCAAGCAGTTCGCAATTTAATCGCTAATGCTCAATCAATTAACCAAATTTGGAGGAAGACATACTAAAATGGCAAGCATTAAAGTACTTGCAAGCAAGTTTCCCGCCATCAAAGGCGCAATGTTAGGGTTCGGTCTCGCACTGGGCTTTGTCTTTGGCTCTGCCGCAGTGCCGCCCCCCGGCGATAGAGTCGGGTTTGTTGAAGTCGAAAAGGTTCTGTCTGAGATGCCTGAGGCAAAATCAATCCGCGAAAAGCTCGAAAAAGAACAGCAGCAAGCCATGAAAGAGCTTGAGAAAAAGCAGAAAGATCTCAAGGAAGCCTTCGATGAATATGAGCGCAAAAAAACATTGATGAAGCCCGATGAGCAAAAGAAGAAAGAAGAAGAGCTTCAAGCACAGCTGGCACAGTATCGCCAACTTGAGCAAGCTAAAAGTAATGCACTTCAGCAAAAGCAAGCTGAACTGCTCAAGCCGTTAGAGGAAAAAATTGCAAAGACGATAGAAAAAATTGCGCAGCAGCAAGGCTATTCACTTGTCATCAGCAAGGGCGGCATTGCTAACATGGTGCTCTATGGCGATAAGAGTGTCAATTTGACTTACAAAGTCATTGATGCCATCAAGTAAAGACAAGACAAAAAGGGACGCGCTGCGGCGCGTCTTTTTTTATTTCTGTTGAACTTGAAATTTTCGCCTTCAGGCTAAGGATTATGCTGCGGCTCCTAAGTTTTGTACTGCTTTCTATGCTTGCTTTTCTTGCGCTTTCTGCATGTAGCAGCAAGACTATGCCGGCACGACAAAGTTTGCTTATCATCAATCAAGATTTTCCTGTTCAAGAGACTTGGGAAGCACGCATCATCTTTACAGATTCTGGCAAGATGAAAGCCACAATTTATGCCCCTCATGTCGCCCAATATGCAAGGGGCGGCAACACAACAGAAAAACACTTGGATGGCAACATAGAAGTGCACTTTTACGACTCGAAAGGCAAACACAGTTCTCGCCTTAATGCTCGTCGTGGCATCATTTATCCAAATAATGATATTGAAGTCTTTGACCGCGTGGTCATGGTATCGGACGACTGCACAACCGTGCGCACCGAATACGCCAAATGGACGAGCAAAGATCAAAAGGTTCGCTCTGACAAGTTTGTCACAATTCGTCGACCGACAGAAACGCTCAGCGGATACGGCTTTGAGAGCGATCAGCACTTCAAAAACTACCGCATTTTCAAGGCGACTGCTGTGATGAAGGTGCCTCAAGCACGCGAAGAGTAATTCATTGGTGCAGTCGCTCTAAACCTTTCAACAGCCATGAAAAAACGCCTCGCCCTTATTTTCGGCGGTCGCTCTGGTGAGCATGAAATTTCCATTATCTCTGCGCGGTCCATTGCCCAAGCCATCCCTCGCACACGCTATGAAGTCATACCGATTTACATCACCAAAGAGGGGAAGTGGCTCTCGCGTGCGCTGTCTCAGAAAGTGCTCTTGCTTGATTATGAACAGCTCATCAAAAATCCAACTGAACTGCGCGCCGCTGAAGCTTCTCTAAAAGACGCTGCAGCACGGCATTCATTCAAGTTTGATTTTAGCACATTCGATGTCGTCTTTCCCGTCTTGCATGGCACCTTTGGAGAAGATGGCACCATTCAAGGCTTGCTTGAAATACATGGTGTGCCTTATGTCGGCTGCGGCGTTCTTGCCAGTGCGCTTACTATGGATAAAGCCTTTGCAAAGCTTTGCTTCAAAGCCGCTGGACTTCGTGTCGCTAAATACTTGACGGTTTTCCGTGACGCTCTGCCGGCGCATCGACGCGACATTTTGCTTGAAGCTGAACAGAAATTAGGCTATCCGATGTTCATCAAGCCTGCTCGCTCAGGCTCATCGGTTGGAATCTCAAAAGTCAAACATCGCCGAGCGTTCCAGCAGGCGCTCGAACTTGCCGCTCAATACGACCAGAAGATTCTCATCGAACAGGGCATCGAGGCGCGCGAACTTGAAGTTGCTGTCTTAGGCAATAGAGACCTGACAGTCTCCGTTGTAGGTGAGATTGCACCCGTTAATGAATTCTACGACTACGAAGCCAAGTATGTCAAGTCGGGCTCAAAACTTTTTATTCCGGCTGATGTGCCAGCAGCCCTTGCCAAAAAAATTCAACGCGCTGCGCAGATTGCCTATCGTGCTACAGGCTGCGAAGGCATGGCACGTGCAGATTTCTTTTTAGAGCGACATACGAATCGACTCTACATCAACGAACTGAACTCTATTCCCGGATTTACTTCAATTAGTATGTATCCGAAACTTTTTGCGGCATCTGGACTTGCTTATCCTGATCTGCTTGAGCGCCTGATTGCGCTTGCATTTGAACGCTACGAAGAGCAACAGAAAAATAAAATCGCTTTTCTCTAAAACTTTGCACTTAGCCAGTATAGCCACGGCTTGAAGCGTGAATCTGCTTTTTGAAATCGTGCTTCGATCTCCTCTTTCATTTTTTTCATATCGCGTACCACGCTGGCAGGCAAGAGTTTGGCTTTTTCTCCTTCGCACCATTCAGCTAAGGGCAGAATGTAGCGCTTAGTGCGCACAATCGGCTTTGGTTTTTTCTGCACAGTGTCTTTGGTCAGATGCACATACGTTAGCGCGTATTCTGTGCTGAGCAACCTGACTTGATTGAGCGAATCTTTTTCGAGCGTCAGATAGACCACAATCCCCATCGGGCGCGGCAGCGGTCGCTGACCTGAAAGAAAATTTCCCATCGAATAGATGATGAAACACTCGTGCGATGCCCCATCTCGCACAATCTGCAAGCGTTCTGTTGGTTGCACCACATGCGGGTGCGCGCCCAAGATGTAGTCAATGCCAGCTTCAAATAGCCAGCGTGCCATTTTACGCTGATTGTCGCGCGGTTCTAACTCGTATTCGTATCCCCAGTGCAAAGACAGCAAGATTTTGTCGGGTCGCACACTATCGGGCAACGCTCGTAGCCATGCGATGTCTTCTTTGATATGCGTTGTATCGTAGAGATTTAGCCTTGTGCGATGCGCTTGCGGTACAGTGTCGTTAGAGAATGTTGTGTAAGCCAGCCACCCTAATTTGATGCCATTGATGGTGAAGACTTTGGGTTTTGCACGACTGCTGTCGCTGCGGCTTGTCCCTGTATGCATGATGCCCAAACTGTCGAGCACGTCGAGCGTGCGCGTGATGCCAATCGTGGCACGGTCGTAAGAATGATTATTGGCTGTGGTGAGGAAGTTGAAGCCGGCACGTTTGGCGGCAAGCGAGTATTCATCGGGCGTATTGAAGCGCGGGTAGCCTGTGAAAACTTGTGCTTTGCCTGCATGTACGGTTTCAAGATTGCCCGTTACAATATCTGCGCCTGAAAAAAGCGGCGTAATGAACGCATAGCATGAATCAAATGAATAGAGGCTATCGCGCTGGGCTTCTTTGATTTGCGATTCATGGCACATCAGGTCGCCGACGGCTGCAATCCTGACGCGCATCTGTGCCACAGAACGTGGGGCGAAACTTGGCACGATGACAAATAGCCACAGTAGTGTTGCTATGGCATAGCGCACCGCTACACATGTAAACTTGAGCTGCATGAACAAGCGTTTTGAAGCATTGCTATTTTATGCGCTGTTGAACTTAATCTTTCAAGCGAAATTCACCGAAGACGGGATAGTGATCGGAGAACTTAAATTCTTTGACCACCTCATAGCGCTCGACTTTCCAGTGATGCGAAAAGAGAATGTAGTCAAGCGTACGGTTGGGCAACCCTGTGGGATAAGTGTAAAAGTCTTCACTGTCTTCGTGTTTGATTAGGTGCAAGCCCGCATCGGCTAGAATTTCAAAGGTGCGGTCGTTTTTGTAACTATTGACATCATTATCGCCTGCAGGAAAGCCTGTTTGTCTGCAGCCGGGCGGCACCGTATTGAAATCGCCCATAAAGAGTATTGGCATATCACGATGTTTTTTGACCTCGACGGCGATACTGCGTGCTTGGTCTTGCCTGTCGTTAGGGTTAAATGGATGCAAATGTGTGTTACCTATCCAAATGACTTGACCATTGAAGACAAACGGTGCCAGCGTAAATCCACAAGCTGCAAGAAACGCCACGCGTCCGGGTAAGAGATAATTGATTTGTGTCTGCCCAATTTTTTGAAGTTGAGAGAGCAGCAGGTTCTCGTATCGAAATGCGGCAAAGCCCACGCCATGCGCAATTACGGAGCGATAGCCTGCAATTAGGCGGTAGTGATCGCGCTGACGGTATTTGCGAAAGAGCCTATCGCCAAAGCCTAACACACCGTTAAAGACCTCTTGCAATCCGACCACATCATACTTCTCACGGTGCTGATTTAGCCATTCAGCAATGTAGTAGGTGTAAGCACGTGTATCGTGCAAGAGCTCAATACGCTCGGCTTCATCGAGCGAGGCTTGCGCCAGCAGATAGGGCAGTTTTGGTCCTCTACCACGATGAGTGTTAATGGTAATGCAACGAATCGTTTGGCGCTCGCTCATATGGCAGCGTGCAAGACTTTGCGCATGAATGATAGTGCTTAGACTTGGGCGAATATACGCACTTACGCTAGGCGTATCGCACCTAACGATACAAATGGCGTGTTAAATTTTTGTTACCTACTGCCCCCTGCATTGCACTGTTTTGCTCAACGGTCTTGCAGCAGGCAACTACTGTATGATTGGTGCTTTGAAGTCCAAGCCGTGCATTGCCGCAATTTTGGTAACGATTTCTTCAATAGCTGCCACACGGTCGACGCTATCGGCTTTGAGTTTCGTGTAGTTATCAAGGTATGCACGTTGGCGTTCTTCTTCAAACTCGGCAAGACATGCTTCATATTCGGCGATAGCCTCATCAATGCTCTTGTTGGAAGGCTTTTTGAATTTTGGACGGTCGCGATCCCAGATCTTGTCGCCTTCTTTGGCAACCATCTGCGCGTAGCGCAGCGTAATGTCGAAGAGCTCGTTAATTTGCGTACGCAGTTCTTGCCAATCTTGCGCACTGACAATAGCAGCAGTTGAGTTTGCAGGCGTTTGCATCGTCATGGTTCTCTTTAGAGTTTGTTTTCATTTCAAATTACGAAAGATACAGAAGTGAGTGTTATACAGATATTAAAAGTTTACTGCACATCCAAAGTAATTTTTTTACCTGACCATCAGCATTGCCGGTCTGCTTTCGTTGTGCGAACGGTCAAATGCTGTGACGGCATACTTTCCTGTTTGAGTGATATGCCAGAGCGTATCGCGCAACACAGCCACAATGCGGCGCGGGTTATTCAAATTTACTTTTTCTTTTTCTCCAAAGTGGTAAATAGCAAAGTACGTTGCGCGCTCACCATCGCGTGCAGGCTGCGGCACCTGCCACAAGAGCACCGTGCTACTATCGCTCTTTATCGCACGCAAATTTTTTGGTGGATTTGGCGGCACGGCATCCTTCCAGCGCATCGGCGGCACAAAAGCCGGCAAGCGATAAAAATCTTGTTTCAAACTATCTGCAACACCCAGCGGATTCTTCAGCAGCGCACTTGCACTGAAATAGATACTTCCTTTTACAATCTGATTTTGCCGATTTAAGCGCAGTTGATTGGGCAATTCAGACGGATTTTTCCACAGCGAATCGCGCCCAATACGATACACACCTTGCCCAATGTAGAGATGTTTGCCAAATGTATTGCGACCCCACCACGCTAGCACTACATCATACGGCACTTTTTTGAAACCTATCGCAAAGTAAAGTTGCGGCGCTACATAGTCAATCCAACCTTTTTGGAGCCACTTGCGCACATCGGCGTAAAGATAGTCGTACGTTGGCTGCCCTGCTTGAGTCTCAGAGCCTCGTTTGTCATCTTTACGATTACGCCAAACAGCAAATGGACTAATACCAAACTTGACTTTGGGTTTGAGCATGCGAAGTGTCTTATGCACAGCTTCAATGAGTATATCGACATTGTGCCGCCGCCAATCATTGATTGATGTAAAACCATTAGCGTAGATGCGAAATGTTGCCGTGTCAGCCTCAAAGGGCACATTCGGAATGTGATAGGGATAAAAGTAATCATCAAAGTGCACAGCATCTAGGTCGTAGCGTTGGACAAGGTCTGCGATGACTTCGACAATGTAATTGCGCACTTCTGGCACACCCGGGTTGAAGTATTTCTTTTTGCCATATTGAAAAAACCATTCTGGCTTTCGCTGCGTGATATGCTCAGGAGCAATGCTCGACGAATCTGTGTCGAACACTGCTCGGTATGGATTAAGCCAAGCGTGAAATTCCATGTTGCGTTTGTGTGCTGCTTCAATCATGAAAGCCAGTGGGTCGTAGTACGGCTCTGGCGGTTTTCCCTGCACACCTGTGAGCCACTCCGACCATGGTTCTTTCTGACTCGGATAAAAGGCATCTGCAGCGGGGCGCACTTGCACAATCACAGCATTCATTCCAAGTGCCTTGAGCGAATCCAACATCGCTTGAAATTCAGCTTGTTGCAACTCTGCTGATAAATCTTTGCGCGAGGGAAAATCAATGTTTGCCACAGTTGCAATCCACGCTGCACGCAATTCATACTTTGGCGACTGCAATTGGGCAAAGGCTTGCCCTGAAAGCGCAAGAGACATGCACATGACAATCACTTTCATTACATGCTTTTTTCCTTGCACGCTCTTCATGGTGTGAAGTTTGCTTTGCACTCTGCCTCTTCAGCGATTAGCCAATACTGCAAGGGCTTGCTCATATTCTTGAGGCGTGTTGATGTTCGCCACGATTTCACGCTTCTGTGGCACAATAAGTTTGCAATCTGCACTAAGCAAAAATTTGCGTGGGCAGTTTTTGCCTTGTTCGAGCGCTGCAAGTAAGCCCTCTCGGCTTTTAGGCTCATAAATGGCAATCAAGGGCTCGGGGAGATGATCATCAGGATTTTGGTATGCCGTTGCCACTTTGCTTGGGTCACGCGCGGCAATTAGCGCTCGAAGAGCATCACTGGAAAGAAACGGCAAATCGCAGGCGACCACAAGCCATGCTGATTGAGGTTTGAAATGCAACGCAGTGAGAATACCACCCGTAGGTCCTAAGTCGTGAAAGGCATCGACAAGTGGCTTCAGTTCAGGCTCAAGCACCTGCACTTGTTCAGCACGACACGACACAAACACCTCTTGACAAAACTCTGCAAGCAAGCGCGCTGCAAAGACACGCTGCGAGACACCGTGATAGGTCAGTGCGCCTTTATCGCGCCCCATTCTCTTGCTTTTACCGCCGGCTAAAACCAATCCATAGAGCATGATAACGATGCTAAAATTCTTTAGAAGTTGCTTACCAAAGTAATTCTCTTACTCTAATTTGAAATCAGACTTACCGCCGCGCTTTTCCAACAATTTAATTTCTTTAATGGTGATGCGATGTGAAAGCGCTTTACACATATCATAAATCGTCAGTGCTGCAAGTGTTGCGCCAGTCAAGGCTTCCATTTCGACACCGGTCTTACCGTAGAGTTCTGCAGTGCACTCGACTTTGACTTCACTTTTGGAAATTGGTGCAATCGTAATTTGGCAATTTTCCAAGCCCAACGGATGGCAAAGCGGAATGAGCTCGCCTGTCTTTTTAGCAGCCATCACGCCTGCAATGATTGCTGTTTGAAATACAGCACCTTTTTTAGCGTAAATTTCTCCATTTTGCAAGCGTGAGAGAATCTCCTCGCCAAGTTCTATAATTGCTTGCGCTCGCGCCAGTCGATGCGTAACAGGCTTTTCACCAACATTGACCATTGTCGGATTGCCACTGCTATCCAGATGCGAAAATCTATCACTCGACATTGTGTGCAGAGTTTGTTTTCTCAAACCTAACGTGCCTAAGGGATGCATGCAAGGCTACAAGTTGTTATGGCGAACAATTCTCTTGCAAAAGCTCGAGCGCTCGCAAGCGTCCATCGGGACCAACATAGCGCGCTCTCACAGATTGATAGCGCCTCAAAATTTGCTCAGCTGCTCGATACAGCGCAGAGTCAATCGCGCTTGGCGTATGTCCTTTTGGAATTGCATAGACAAATCGTCCCTGCTTAGCTGAATAAGTAGGGATTTGAAAAAAATCGCGCGCTACAAGTTTTTTTGTAGAGTCTTGCTCACGTGCGGCTTCCACGAAAAACGTCACGGCGTATTCAGGATAGCCGAAAAGATAACCATACGCGCGGTAGCGGTCTAATTTTTCTTCGAACTCTGTTACTGTGAGCATCACAGCAAGATTTGATTCTGGCACAAAGCCCCACTGTCCCCAGAACGCTTGGTCGCGCCGAATGATGTCGGCTAGCAAACGTTTATCGATAGCCACGATTTCAAAAAATCGTTTGCCTTTATCTGTGCGTCGGAAGGGAATGAGCAAGAGTTCAACACGCTCGCTGCGAAGTGCATTGACGATGCGCTGATATTGTCGCAAGCGTTCCAGTTCAGGCGCATTGGGGTTTATTGCATGGCGAATACCAGCTGGCAGCGAATCTGAACGAGCAAGAGCAAGACTAAATTGAGCGACTGTGCTAATTGGTTTGAGCGGAGCAAAAAGGGTATAGAGCGCTTCATTGTCCAATCCGAGAGCCAAGAGTGAATCAGCCAGTGCGCGCTCTTCTGCTGTAAGCGTGGAGGCATCAAAGCATTTCGTGCGCAGCGATGTTGGTGCATCTATGGTGCGGCAAGCCGCTAACGCTGCTGCAAAGCAAAAGATCATCAAGAGGTATTTCATTTTGAATGAGAATTTTCGGATGTCAAGTCTCAGCGCTTGGAGTGCGGCAGGCACGCAGCGCTGCAAGCACTAATTGGAGATTGAGTGCGGCAATCAGCGAGAGCAGCGCCACTTGATGCCACTCAATCGGTGTCTCAAACAGATGTGCAATTGGGTGTGCGACATTGCTTACAAGAAAAAGTGTGCCGACGACAAGATTTACTTTCATCAGCCAGTGCGTATCTAAGAACGCATTCATTGCTGCCAGAGCCAGATGCGTTGAAAACACCAGCGTCAGTTGCCACAGCAGTATTGACAACTTCTCTGCAAATTCTGTCTTTGCTGCTGCGGCTTGATATGCCAGCGGAAGGATGCCCAACACGCTATGCGCCAAAAGCCCTAAAAGCATTGCTAGCCAAATCAGTGCCAGTTGAAATCGTGTTGCCATTGTGTGCTTATGAAGTAGTGAAGTTGTGTTAAAAAACAAGTTCTACCCCTGCATTAACCTCATTTCGTCCGCCAAGGCGTGAGCCATCATCGAGCTGTGCTGGGCTTTGCACTGTGCTGCCTTGCACGACAAAACGCACTGTGGAATTATTCAGTGCCGCAATCGGGGTCTCAAGCGCCAGCTGTGCCCCCAGCCAGAAGCGCGATGCGGCATTGACCAGAAAGTCTGGACGCACCAAAATCGGTGTAAGTTCCAGCATGCGATCGGCTGTGTAACTCGATGCAGGCACAATTCCTATACCGCCTGAGACGCGTGCAATTAGCCAGAGTTGTTCGCCGAGCCGCTGTGCGGTGCCGAACATAAGATGCGCTAAGAGCAGTGTGCGCTGCCATTTGGTTTCAGCTAAGATGTCGCGCCGCAGGAGGTCTGAAAGTGAAGCGTGAATTGCTGCTGTAAGTGGCGCATAGAGCCGCGATGCACCTTGCCACCAATCCAGCGAGAGTGCTACTGCTTGCGTCTGGTCAATGGTATTGACGGCAAGGAAAATTGGGTCGGTGCCTCGTCCTTCAAGGCTTTGCGCTTGCAGTGCTACTTCTACTCCGAAATCAAGTTGTGTGTAACGCGCCGCCAGTGCTGCAGCAAGCCTGCGTTCATCGTATCGCCCTGCAAAGCGAAATGCGGTGCGACGCAGTTCGGGCACAAAAGCTAAATCTTGCGTGCTATCTTGGCGTGAAAGAAAATTTCCAGCCAAGGATACTTGCCACTCGGCAAGCCTTACTTGTGCCTGTGCACCGATGCCGAAGCCTTCACCGACCGTGCGCCGTTCTGCGGAGTTCAGCACCGTTGTGTTTGCCGTGCCCAGTCCACGCAAGTAAATGAGCTGTGGGAAGCTGATGTCAGCGGCACCAAATTCACCTTCCTCAAAACGCGACAGATAGGTTGCCGTAAGACCCACATGCAGCGCCTTGCTCAAGTGAAATGCGACACTGGGCACAAGTCGAATGTTGCGTGAGCGAAAGAGCGGGCGCGTATCGTTTTGTCTTGCACCTTGTGCCACGTCGTAATCAGCTAAAATGCCGGCACTAAGAAATCCGAGAAACTCTGGTGTGCCCAGCGCTGCAGAAAGTAAGACAAGGTCTTTCTGCCAATTTCCGCCGACTGAATCTGCCCAGATAAAGGGCGTACCTGCATAGGCATTGTGCACATTAGACCAGCGCACATCATTTTCCGTGCGGCGTTCATAGTGGAAACTTCCTCTTGTTGTCCACTCGCCAAAGCGTTGTGCGCCTTCACTGAAAAAGTGCAAGGTTGCGCTCGAAAGTGGCGCTTGTGGTCGACGAAATCCCCCGCCATCTTGCCATAGCATCAAGCCTGCTCTGCCCTGTTTCGGTAATTCTATTGCGCACAGTCCAGCTGCATTTTCACCTTCACGCCAGAGACTTGGCACGAGGAAAGTTGGGCTATTGAGCGCAAAGGGCGATGGTATATCTGGTTGCACTTGTGCGCTTGCTGCCATCGCCCCTGCCGCTATCAGAAGCGCAATTGCAAAAAGTTGACGCGCGACTCTTTCGGACATTATTGTGGCAATTGACGCGGTGTGGGTGGCGTGATAATCTCAAAGTCATTGCCGCTGTTGTTCGTGTCTTGCAAGATGATGCGGTTTCCAATGCGACGCGCCACTTTGCGCCGTCCACTCTTTGAGCTGTATGTATCGCCAGTAAAGACAAACCCTGCATCGAGTGCGGGTGGAATGCGCTTGAAACTTCCACTTTGTGCATTCTGCAAGGCTTCAAAGGCATCTATGATGCGTGTGTTGGGAATGCGAATGCGTGGTGCAAACGCTGGCGAGGCGCCGGGCACTCTTACGCTATCGGCAAGCATGTTCGGATACGCTTTGAAAATCACAATGCCCGGACCAAAGACCGGCACAAGCCAATCAAACCCACCCGTAAAATAGAGACGGACAAGATTGGGAACGGTCGGAGAATCCGCATCACGGTTATCAGGACGCTCATTGTAGGTTTCCCAGTCCGCATTTGATAAATCTACCGTCCGATTCTCTATACCTGCAAATGCTGTATCGGCACGATGATTGATTCCATCTTGTGCAATAATGATGCTCTGCCCCGGCGCCAGTGGTCTTTGGCGACCTGTGCCCGGAATCATCCAAATGCTATTGACATAGACATTATTCTGATCATTTTGAAATTCTGTCGGACGCGTGCTCGGATTGATTTGTCCTGCTGGACCATACACATCGGCAATGCACAAGCTATCGACATAAATAGTGTCAGTAGAGTTATTGTAAATTTCGTGGAACTGGTCAGAGAAGTAATTGCCTCCGCTGCGTGTGCGAGATCCTGTCCAATAGCATTCTTTGATGACAAGGTTACCTACTGGTGAGCCGGTCAGACGCAAGGTTACAACGGAATCTGCTGCACTGCGCAGAGAAAACCCTGTTAGCACCGCATTTAAGTTTTGCTCAACGGAAAATCCTGTTAGTGTGAGCGCTTCGGATGCCGAGAGTGTGCGTGTGGCACTGATTTCATACGTTCCGGGCAAGAGACGCAAGAAGCGCGCTTCGCCTGCAGCATTGGTCGTTGCAGAGTCGCGTGTGCCGCTTTCAATGTTGCGCACGCGTACGGTTGTGCCTTGAGCTGCTGTCTGTGCGTAGTTTGCTGGATAGAGCACGCGTACCGTGAGCGGAAATGTCTGTGCTTCTGTAGGCGTACTTTGGCACGATGAAAATTGCATGGCAAGCACGCCCATGCCAACAAGCAGCAACAGAACTTTTAGAGACTTCAAAACTTTCATTCTAACCTCCATTTTGATGTTGAATTAACTTCGATTGCTTGCAATCGATTTGCATGTACAAACCAATTGCAAGTTGTGTGTCCCAAAAAGAACAATTATTGAAAACTGTAAAAGACTTCGGCGCCAAAAAAGAGCGTTGGATTGCGCTGGATGCTTTGTCCTGTTGCCGCACTAAAAAAGAGCGGTCTATCAGCCAGCGCATTATTGACAAAAAATGCAAAACGAATTCCTGACGGCAGTTCTTTAGTCAGCCGCACATTGAAGAGCCAAAGTATTGGTCTAGTGTTCTCCAAGCCGGGCTGTGGCGATTGCGGCGGCAGGTCTGCAATCAAGTTCAAGTTGCCCCGTCGATCTACAAATCCAATAGGTTGATTGCCACGGTTGAAGGGGCGGTCGCTTTCTATCCAAACTGTTTGCGCCAGCAGTGAAACCACCATGGAGAGTTCGGGAATGCGTGTGATGAAGCGCAGCGCACTTGTCAGCAGTTGCGACTCGCGTCCGCCACCGGATTGAAAGACTTCGATACGGCTTGGTGGTGTAGTTCCAAAAATTACATCGGTGTTGAAGAAAAAAGCGTTATCAATCACACGGCTGCGCAGATATGCACCAGTTAGGTTGAGCGACGTGCGCAGCGGCGACCACTCTGGCAAGTCCAGCGTCAGCTCAATACCTTCCGAGAAAATATCACGGCTATTGACAGGCACATCGTAAGCGCCGATGAAGGTGTCAATTACTGCAACTTCAATCTCTGGCGGTCGACCAGCTGGCGTAGAGACGATTCGAAAGCGTGGATAGGTGAGCACGGCTGGCAGTCGATTGATGCCAAAGGCGCCCGTTGTGTTTTCTCGAAATGCAACCACATTTGCTGTTACGCCACTTATTGACACATCTAGACCAAGTTCGGTTTTTGTTGCGCTGAAATAGCGTGCATTGGGATTCTTCGGCTCAATGACACGTGTGGTAATCATAACGAGCCGCTCTGCAGGATTTGGTGCAAAGTAATTGAAGCCAACAAGGTCGAAGTATTTGCGCTCGGGATACAGTTGCGAGAGTGTCGGTGACTTCACTGTTACACCGTAGCCACCGCGCAGCCAGATGCCATCAATGACTTCGACTGTGGCATTGAGGCGCGGTGAAATTGCTTCACCGAAGGTGCCCCGAAAAAGACCTTGCGGCTCAATGTTATCGAAGCGTGCGCCCAGCTGCACAAGTATGCTCTTGCCGAAGATGTCTGCTGCGATGCGGTCCTCGAGATAGAAGCCCAATTGCGTGAGTGCAGGAATATCGCTAAATGGACGTGGTCGCTCGCCCACGGAATAATTCTGGCGCGGTGGCGTAAAGATATCAAAGACGCGCCCTTCACCTCGATTTTGGTCGTAGCGCAGCTCAAAGCCTGAAAAAAATTGGTGCAAGAAGCCGAACAAGCGCGCTTTGTGCACAAGCTCTAAACGCGAGTAGAGATTCAGTGGCAAGCCTTGCACACTGGTGCGATTGAGATATTCAATATCGCCGAAGATACCGGGCTTTGTCGTATCGCTTGTGGCATCAGAGAGCGGGAAGCGACCGTCAGCGCGTGTGATTAGTTCCTGAAAGCGTCCAACTTGTTCTGTGTAGTTCAGACTTGCTGTCCATTCCAGTTTGGTGCGTGCATCATCATCGAAGCGCAATACGGAAAAGAGGCTTGTGCGTAAGCCACGATCTTGCGCAAAGCGTGTGATTTGCTGCTGATCGCGCTCAAACTGCTGGCGTTCGTCAATTGTGGTGTAAAAATTGGTGCGCAGTGTACTTGTCAGCCGCGCCGCATTATCCCATTGCTGCGACCATGCAAGATTGGCAATGAGGCGAGAGAATGTCTCTTCGGTGCGGCGCGGGTCATCTTGTGAGCGCGTAAAATTGAGTTCTGCCGTCAGATTCGTTCGCTTGTCAAATAGTGCCCACCCTGCACTAAGTGAGCTCTCAAAAGTTTGTGGATTGAGCCTCAGGCGCGCTTGAGGTTTGTAGGCAGAAGCGCGGGTTTGGACCAGAATTGCACCGACCGTCAAATCGCCGTGCCGCGCCGATGGAATGCCGCGTATGACTTCAATCGATTCAATGTTATCAGCGGAAAATTGTCGCAAGTCTAAGCCACGTCCTTCCGCTGAAGCAAACGGTGGTAAGGTTCCCGGTGCGGCATTCAAAATAGTCAGATTTGTTTGCAGGTTCGCATTGTTGGAAAGCGGCACACCATCGAGCACAATTGCAGTGCCTAAGGCATTCGCTCTATCGGCAGCAGAGGGATTAGCCGCACTGACCGATAGCGGCGCTTGGCGCAATAGACTTTGACGCACACCTGCGAGCGTGGGATTTTGTGCCAGTTGTCCGGGCAAAAGCTGCAAGACATCAGCAAGGCTTGAGCCTTGCACATGTTCAATCGCACTGCGCTCGATGCGCGATGTGGTTCCAAGTTCACCACCTTGTGCATTTTCGCGCGCAGTTACTACAACTTCAGCCGATTTAAATGAGACATAGCGCAGCGCTACATTCAGTTTTGTTTCATCATCTTTGAGCTCGACAGAGATTAGCTCGCGCACAACGCCAATGCGCTCGAAGACGATATCGAGTTTAGTCTTGGGCAAATTGTCTAAGCGAAAGAAGCCACGCGCATCAGTAAAGGTGAAAGCACTCGTGCCAAGGGCGCGCACCATGACATCTTGCAGAGGTTGGTTATCTTCAGCAGCGCGCACGCTACCTATGAGTGTTGCTCGCCGCTCTTGTCCTACAGCGATGCAAGTCATTTGCACGAGCAGTGCAAGAGCAAGCACGAGCTTAAGGTTAAACTGCATTTCTTTTTTCTTTGCCTTGCAAATGATTTGCAAAAGCAAAAATACAATGATTTTTACAAATTGCCTTCAAAAGCAGCGCTCTAAGTAGAACATGCATAAAGCTCTTGCAGCGAAGTCTTGCACAGCAAGAAAAGTCGATTACTGCTGCTTTTGTCTATATCTCACGGGTTTTGCAGTCTGCAGCATGTGCTCACAAAAAATTAGCGTGATGCTAAAAGTTTTTTTACAAAGCTTGCAATAGCCTTATCTTTAAGGCACCACCAGATCTTTCCAAACAAATGCGTGTGTAGTATGTCCAAAACGCTTGCCTACAGTAACGATAGTGAGGTTATCCACTTTCTCAGTAAGGTCTCTCCATTCGAACGTCTGACGACGGATGAACTTCAAGCTGTTGCTAATCTACTTTGGCGGCAGCATTTTGAAGTAGGTGAAAAAGTCTTCTCGCAAGGCGATCACAGTTCAGAAGCGTATATCATTGAGTCGGGTAAGCTCTCTTTTGAGAAGATGGGACACATTATTCGTTTTTTTGAAGCAGGCGAGGTATGTGGACGCTCCGCGATGGTGAATGATATGCCAAGAAGCGGTTCAGCTTTTGCTGTTGAACCGACCACGGTACTTGTGATAGATCGCCGAAAGCTTGAAAATCCCGAGTGTCTCAATCCGCGCATTTATGGGAAGATTTGCATGGAGTTTGCGCGTATGCTTACGAATCCGACCACTGAGGAAGAAGCCATGTATCGAGAAATCGATGTTTTGCTTTTGCAAGATGGCGGTTGTGCGCCGGGCTATAATCCTGTTACGGCTTTCATCACAGAGTATCTCGAGCAAGACAAGCGACGCGTCTTTATCACGAAAGAAGGCTTCATCTCGTTGGTGAAAGCGCATACGGAGGACTATCGTCGGCTGGTGTATAGCATTGGATTGTATCATCAATTGGAGCGCATTCCGGGTGTGATTTTCTCGCCGCCCTTACGCGAAGCGCGAGGTGCAGATTTTCGCACCGAACGATTTAGCGATTTCAAGAAGCCCGAAGTTCAGGCAAAAGCAGTAGAAGAGATTTTGCGGCGCAAGGTCAAAGTGCTGGTCGGCATTGGTGGCAATGGGACCTTTGCAGGCATCA
This sequence comes from Candidatus Thermochlorobacter sp., assembly GCA_046291735.1. GTDB lineage: Bacteria > Bacteroidota > Chlorobiia > Chlorobiales > Thermochlorobacteraceae > Thermochlorobacter. The sequence continues at coordinate 92,207 of JBKBSK010000010.1, forward strand.
ATGCCCTGTCTCAAGCGCTGCCAAAGAGTGTGCAGACTTTTTTTATTCCTGTTACAATTGATAGCGATGTCTACGGCACAGAGTGTATTGGTCAGCATACTGGCGTGGAGGTTGGTTCAGAGAAAATTCGTTGCTACATGGCAGATGCACGCACGCACCATCGCTGTTACATCATTGAGATGATGGGCGCTGCTGGTGGCTACCATGCTTTGCATTCATGTTTGGGTGCGGGTGCACACTTAGCGGTCTTGCCGCAGTCTAAATTTGACATGAAAAAACTCGCTGAAGCAATTGGACCGCGCACTTCAACCGTCATTGTCGTGGCAGAAGGCTACAAAGCCGAAGAGCGTAAAGCCAAAGGCATCAAACAAAATGCTGCAGAATACTTCCGTGATGAACTTCTTGCAGCAGGTTTGCAAACCAAACAGAAAATTGTCTGCGAAGCCTTCTCGCGCGACATTCGCGGGGCTAAACCGAACAACATGGATCTAACACTGGCGCAACGCATGGCACGCAAACTTGCAGAACTTATCCGCTCTGGTGAGACACGCATGATGCCTGCAGTGCTTGCCGATAGAGAATATGCTATTAGCTTTGATGAAGTTCGCACGGAAAATTCGGTCGACTCCGACCTTGCACAACTGGCAAACCGCTTGGGAATTCACCATCATAATTCGGAGATGACAAAAGCCTAAGCACATGCAGCCATCGCTGGCACTTGCATAAGTCAATGGTTTGATGCGCCCAAGCAATTTCCGTAACTTCTTTTTCCTACAAGGCAAGAACAGCTAGAAGGACATTTAGCTTACTTTGAACGCTTAACTTTTTTTGAGTATGCCAACGAAAGCAAAATCCGCCGCAAAGAAAACTTCAGTTGCCAAAACCGCCCTAAGTGCAGTTACAAATGAACACGGCAAGAACGGTAAAGTCGCAAAGCCGATGAAAACCAAGGAAAGTCCGAAAGCCAGTCGCAAGAAATTCATTTACTTCTTTGGCGGTGGTAAAGCCGAAGGCGATGCCAAAATGAAAGATTTACTCGGTGGCAAAGGCGCTAACCTTGCCGAGATGACAAACATCGGCTTACCCGTTCCGCCCGGCTTTACAATCACGACCGAAGTTTGCACTTACTTCTACGACCATCAGCGCACCTACCCGAAAGGGCTCTTTGAAAAGGATATTCCCGAGGCGCTTGCCAAAATGGAAAAACTCTTGGGCAAAAAATTTGGCGACCCCAAAAATCCCCTGCTTGTCTCCGTCCGCTCTGGGGCGAGAGCCTCTATGCCCGGCATGATGGATACGATTCTCAACTTAGGCTTGAACGACCGCACGGTCGAGGGACTTGCCAAACTCAGCAGCAATCCACGCTTTGCTTACGACTGCTATCGGCGCTTTGTGCAAATGTACGGTGATGTGGTGATGGGCTTGAAACCGCAAGACAAAAAAGATATTGACCCCTTTGAGGCAATTATTGAGCAAAAAAAGTTGGAGCGTGGTGTCACGCAAGATGTTGAACTTAATGCTGACGATTTGAAAGACCTTGTTGCACAATTCAAGCGCATCATTAAAGAGCGCACTGGCAAAGCCTTTCCTGATGATCCCTTTGAGCAACTGCGCGGTGCCATTGGTGCCGTCTTTGAGAGCTGGAATAATGAGCGCGCAGTGGTCTATCGCAAACTCAACAACATTCCTGCCTCGTGGGGCACAGCGTGTAATGTGCAAGCCATGGTATTTGGCAACTTAGGTGAAAACTCTGGCACAGGTGTCGCCTTCACGCGCGATGCTGCCACTGGCGAAAATGTGTTCTATGGCGAATACTTAATGAATGCGCAAGGCGAAGATGTAGTCGCCGGCATTCGCACGCCGCTCAAAATCGCAGAACTGCAAAAGCAAAATCCAGGCATCTACGCGCAACTTGAAAAAATCCGCAAAGTCCTTGAAAAGCACTACAAGGACATGATGGATATTGAGTTTACGATTGAGCAAGGCAAGCTCTACATGCTGCAATGTCGTGTCGGCAAGCGCACCGGATTTGCCGCTATTAAAATTGCCTTAGATATGAAAGATGAGCGCCTGATTTCTGAAAAAGAAGCGCTCCTGCGCATTGAGCCTGACCAGCTCAACCAACTCTTGCGTCCAATTTTTGACCCCAAACAAAAACGTGATGCTATTGACAAAGGTCGCTTGATGGCACGCGGCTTGAATGCTGGACCGGGTGCCGCCACAGGACGAGTCTATTTCAATGCTGCCGACGCCGAAGCTGCCGCCAAACGCGGCGAACGCGTGATTTTAGTACGCATTGAAACCTCGCCAGAAGACATTCGTGGCATGGCTGCTGCCGAAGGCATTCTGACAGCGCGTGGCGGCATGACCTCTCATGCAGCACTGGTCGCCCGCCAAATGGGCAAAGTCTGCGTCGCTGGCTGTGAGGCTCTGGAAATTAGCTATGAGCAGGCACGCATGAAAGTTAAAGGCAAAGAAATTCTCATTAAAGAAGGGGATTACATCTCCATTGACGGCTCGACCGGTGAAGTCATTGAAGGCGAAGTACAAACCAAACCGTCAGAAGTCTTGCAAGTCTTGTTCAGTAAAACGCTCAAGCCCGAAGATTCTGAAGTCTATCAAATGTATGAACGCTTGATGCAGTGGGCAGATAAGTACCGCAAATTGCGCATTCGTGCCAATGCCGATCAGCCCGACCAAGCGCAACATGCCATCATTTTCGGCGCCGAAGGCATCGGACTTTGCCGCACAGAGCACATGTTCTTCGGTGAAGACCGCATTGATAAAGTCCGTCAGATGATTCTGGCTAACTCGACAGAAGAGCGCCGTGAAGCCCTTAAAGAAATCATGCCTTATCAGCGCGTCGATTTTTACGGCATCTTCAAAGTGATGAACGGTCATCCGGTTACCATCCGTCTCTTAGACCCGCCGCTGCATGAATTTTTGCCGCATACTGAAAAAGAACAGCGCGAACTTGCTGAAAAACTGCATAAGACCTACGAAGAAGTGCATCAGCGTGTAGAGTCGCTGCTGGAAATGAATCCTATGCTCGGCTTCAGAGGCTGCCGCTTAGGTATTATCTATCCTGAGATTACGGAAATGCAAGCCCGAGCAATTCTTGAAGCAGCATGCAACGCCCATAAAGATGGCATTAAAGTCTTACCTGAAATTATGATTCCGCTCATCGGTCATGTCAAAGAATTAGAAATGCAGGCTAAGGTCATTCACGAGACAGCTGAAAAAGTATTTGCTGAAAAGAACATTCGCATTGAATACCTTGTCGGTACGATGATTGAGGTACCGCGTGCGGCTCTAACAGCTGGTGAGATTGCCAAAGTCGCTGACTTTTTCAGTTATGGTACAAACGACCTGACACAAATGACACTCGGGCTTAGCCGCGATGATGCTGGACGTTTCTTGCCAACCTATGTCGAAAAAGAAATCTATGCTCGCGATCCCTTCGAGGCGATTGATCAAATCGGTGTAGGGCGTTTGATGCAACTCGGTACGCAAGAGGGTCGTGCTGTAAAACCTAAGCTCAAAGTTGGCATCTGTGGCGAACATGGTGGTGAGCCCAGTTCCATTGAATTTTGCCATCGTTTGGGCTTTGATTATGTCTCTTGTAGCCCGTTCCGCATTCCGATTGCACGATTAGCTGCTGCACGCGCCGCACTGAAAGGCAAAGCTTGAAATACATATCAGCTAAACGAAATCCTCACAACAAAAAAGCCTCGTGGCGTCTTCACGAGGCTTTTGCATTGTTGCTTTTCAAGAGAACACTTCATCACTCACGTTCTTCAATCGGAATATATTTTTCGTCCATTGGACCAATATATTCAGCAGTTGGACGAATCAAGCGATTATTGGCGTATTGCTCTAAGATATGCGCAATCCAGCCCGATGTGCGCGCCACAGCAAAAACTGGTGTAAAGAGATCGATTGAGATTCCCATCAAGTGATAGACAGACGCCGAGTAGAAGTCCACATTGGGATAAAGTCCTTTTTCTTGAAGGACAATTGCCTCGATGCGGCGGCACATTTCATACCACTTCAAGTTACCAGTGCGATAGCCTAACAGTTCCGACATCTTACGCAAATGTGTTGCGCGCGGGTCTTCGGTTTTATAGACGCGATGCCCGAAGCCCATAATTTTTTTCTTCTCGGAAAGGAATTTTCTGACATATCCTTCAGCACGGCTCGGATCGCCAATTTCAATTAGCATGCGCATTACCTGCTCGTTTGCCCCACCATGCAATGGTCCTTTAAGCGCACCAATTGCTCCTGCAATTGCCGAATACATATCCGACAGCGTTGCTGCAATCACACGCGCCGTGAAGGTTGAGGCATTGAGTTCATGGTCAGCATGTAAAATTAGGCAGATGTCAAAGAGCCGCGTCATTTCAGAATCCGGCAGCTTACCTGTGAGCATATAGAGGAAATTGGTTGCAAACGGCAAACTGGGGTCGGGCTGAATCAAATCTTTTTCGTTTCGAATGCGCTCATCGAATGCGACAATTGTTGCCACCTGCGACATGAGTTTGAAAGCGCGTTCAAAGTGCGCTTCCGTTGTCATGCGTTCATCGTCGTCATAGAGCGCAAGTTCAGAGACCGCTGTGCGCAAGGCTTCCATAGGCGGCGCAGAAGTCGGAATGGTGTAAAGATGCGCCACCACTTCACGTGGCAAGCGCCGATACTGCGCCAAGCGCTTGTTGAAGTCATTGAGCTCACGCCGGTTCGGCAATTTGCCATACCACAACAGATAAATTACTTCCTCAAATGTTGCACCCCCATTGACAAGATCATGAACATCATAGCCACGATAGACCAGACGCCCCTTTTTGCCGTCAATGAAGCAAATCCCAGAAGTTGCAGCAATGATATCCTCAAGTCCTGCCTTCTGCGGGATAACTTTTTGCGTGCCTTCTTCTATCTTGACATCTGAATTTTTGGCAGAGCTGCCGTTCGTGAGAATCTCTGGCATAGTTACCTCTCCTTTCTTCAATTTTGAAAAACTGCATTGCGCCAAAGCGCCATGAAAACTTTTCGAATATAAGAAATCTTTTGAGCAATCGTCCCAGTAAATTGTGTTTATCTCTGCGGCACCTAGCAGAGTGTTATGCTCTCTCTGCGTCTGTAGCCTGTATTGCCTCGTCACGTTGAGGGGCACATGGCTGCACTCTTCTGCACTTCTTAGCCCGAAGTCGTCTCTGCCTGCCAGCGCGACATACCGCCCACCATATTAAAGACTTTCTCAAAGCCAAGTTGCGCAAGTATTCCGCTTGCACTAACGCTTCGAATGCCATGCTCGCACAGCACCACAATCTCTTGTTTTGCATCAAGCTCCTCGTAGCGTCGGTAAAGTTCGTCTAACGGGATATTGATAGCACTAGGAATACGCCGCGCAAAAAATTCCCTTGGCGTGCGCACATCTAAGAGCGTAAGTTGAGGATTGTTACGCAGTTTTGCTGCAACCTCTTCGGGCGAGAGATGAATGACCATGGTTCAGATGAAATAATGTAGTTAGCGAATATGTAAATTTGCCGCTCTCTAAACCATGAAGTTTGCACAAAAATTCAATGCTAAAAGTTCGTCGTAGCGCACTCTACACGTTTTGGTTTCGCTACTACTCACGCGCGCAGTTTCGCAAATACTTCGATAAGGTCCGCACCTTCGGCACAGAATCGCTACAACACATGGAGCTTGAAACCCCCATCATTTTCTTTTGCAATCATGCTTATTGGTGGGATGGGTTTTGGACACAACTTTGCACTGAAGCCTACTTCAAGCAAAATCTTTACATCATTATTGAATACAAGCAACTTGTGCGCTATCAATTCTTTACGCGCTTGGGTGCGTTTTCAATCGTGCGAGAAAATCCGCGCCAAGCCATGCAGACCATTACCTACGCAGTCGAAAAACTCACAGAGCCTTCAGATAAACAAAACGCCCTGTGGATTTTCCCACAGGGCATCATTGAACATGTCGATAAGCGACCAATTGTCTTTTTCAATGGAGCATCGAAAATCGTAGAGCGCGTCTTGGACAAACTGCCTGCGATTTATGTCTGCTCCATGGTCTCGCGCATTGATTACCTTGAAGAACAAAAACCTGAACTTTTTCTTTCCTTCAAGCCGCCGACACGCATTGTCAGAGAAACCTTTGCCGGCGCAAAATCCCTGACCGCAGCAATGCAATCAGAAACCGAAGCTCATCTTGATGAACTCAAAGCACGCATTTTGGCACGCAATTTTAGCAACTCGAAAATTTTGCTCGAAGGGGCAATGTCCATCAATCGCCGTTGGGATAGATTTAGAGAGCGGCTTGGCTTGCAAAAAAGTAGCTGATGCTGCCAGCATCAATCTCATGCTGCCAGCATCAGCCTCAGAAGGAAGTTATCTCTTGCCCCAGTTGCCCCTTCGCATCGCATATCCTAGTTCTCTGCGTTCTCTGCACATGTCACGATTTTCCTGACGCACCTTTTGTCGGTCAACACCTGCGGCGCAGCTGGCAATGTTGTATTTCATTTTAGCCTCACGCCACTGTTTTAGTGCTGTCTCAATTGCAGCCTTGTCATCCGCCTTGATAGCACTGCGCAGGTTTTGACGAGATTGTTGCATCTCACGCTGTGCTTCGTGCAGGTTGGCTTTCGCACCATACAGCTCACGCAGTTTTTCACGGCGCTCTTGTATTTGCTCTCGCAAGTCTTGCATTTCTTTAAGAATCTTCTCAGCATCTTGTGCCCGTGCACCTTGCACCGCTGTACCAAACATCAAGAATGCCAAAACCAAAGAGAGAATTTTCGCTTTCATCGTTGTGCAAGTTTTAAGTTGAAGATGATGCTGTCATCTTTACTACTCACTACTTACTGCTCACTTGTTAAGACAAGTGCACATACAAGCAGGTTTAAACGCAGGTGTCAGTTGCAAGCACTTTTATACCTCTGCGCACACATACGCCACTTTGCACTAAGATGTGTGCGTGCAAGAGTTTCTTCTTAAACTTGCCTATATTGAGTTAATTTGCATTTATCTTCGTCTGATGTCGTGTAAGTTGAGCTTTGAACCAACTAAACCTGAATGATGAAGTCTTTTACACTTACGATTAACCGCATGTCTTACACACTTACGCTGAATCCAGATATGCCCCTGCTTTGGGTTCTGCGTGATGTTTTAGGTATGACCGGCACGAAGTTTGGCTGTGGCAAAGGCTACTGCGGTGCTTGCACGGTGCTTATTGATGGTGAGGCAGCAAAATCGTGCTCACGCCCTGTTTCAATGGTTGCAGGCAAATCGATTACCACGATTGAAGGACTTTCACCTGATGGCACTCACGCTTTGCAGCAAGCATGGATTTTGGAAGATGTGCCGCAATGCGGCTATTGCCAGCCCGGACAAATTATGGCTGCTGCAGGTCTTTTGAACGAAAAGAAAACTCCTACTGATGCAGATATTGATGAAGCCATGAGCGGCATATTGTGTCGCTGTGGGGCTTATCAACGCATTCGCGCCGCAATTCACCGTGCCGCAAAATTGCAAGACCAAGGAGGACTTAAATGAGCCAAGTTCATCAAACGAATGATACGCTCTCATCTGATACGCGCTCGAGTGTCTCACGGCGTGACTTTTTGAAAATTCTCTCTCTTGCTGGCGCAGGCTTTGCGCTTGGGTTTTACTTACAGCCTGATGACAAGCATCAACTCTTCGCATCACACTTGCCTGCTGCTACATTTGAACCTAACGCATGGCTACGCATTGAAGCCGATGGCAGCATTGTTGTTACACTTGGCAAAGTTGAAATGGGGCAAGGTGTGCACACTGCTTTGCCCATGATTTTAGCTGAAGAACTTGATGCCGACTGGAAAAAAGTGCGTGCCGAGCAAGGTGATGCGCATGAAAAATACGGGCGCATGGCTACAGGCGGCAGTGCCAGCGTGCGGACCAATTGGGAGATACTTCGCAAGGCAGGCGCTGCTGCACGCCAAATGCTGCTTTCAGCAGCCGCTACAGCATGGGGTGTGCCTGAAAAAGAGTGCCGCACTGAAAATGGTTTTGTTTTGCATGTCAGTGGCAAGCAGATGAGTTACGGTGAACTTGCGCCGCTTGCAGCTCGGCTCCCTGTGCCACAAACTCCACCTCTGAAAACTCCGAAGGAGTTCAGACTCATTGGCAAACCCACACTTCGCCTCGATACCCTTGACAAAGTTACAGGTCGCGCCATCTTCGGCATTGATGTAAAAGTGCCAAACATGCTCGTTGCTGTTGTAGAGCGCTGTCCTGTGTTCGGCGGTAAGGTAAAAAGTCTAGATGATAAAGCCGCAAGAAAATCAGCGGGCGTTAAGCACGTGCTTCAAATTAAGTCGGGTGTGGCTGTGGTCGCCGATGGCTATTGGAACGCTATGCAGGCACGAGAGAAACTTAAAGTTAAGTGGGATGAAGGCGCGTTTGCCAAGCAAAGCAGTGAGCAAATCCGCAAGACGCGTCTCTTGCTTGCTCAAAGCAAAGGCGCAGTAGCAAAATCAATTGGCAATGCTGAAAGTGTGATTGCGCAAGCTCAAAAGAAATTGCTCAATGTGGTCTATGAAGTTCCGTACTTAGCTCATGCACCGATGGAGCCACCTGCAGCAGTTGCAAGTGTCGAGCCTGACAAGTGCGAAATCTGGGCACCGACGCAAGTGCCTGAACGCGTGCAAAGTCTTGCTGCCGATATCACAGGCTTGCCAAAGGACAAAGTTATCGTGCATACCACCTTTTTAGGCGGCGGGTTTGGTCGCAAACTCTATCCTGATTATGTCAGCGACGCCATCGAGATTTCAAAAGCCATTAAGGCACCTGTGAAAGTCATCTGGTCGCGTGAAGATGACATTCAGCACGATCTATATCGTCCTTCTACTTACAATCTCTTCAGCGCAGCGCTCGATGAGCAAGGCAACATCGCTGCTTGGACGCATAAAATTGTGGGCGATGCCTTGAATGCTTCACATCCTAAAGATACCGTCGAGGGTGCTGCCGTTGAAGGTGCACAAAATGTGCCTTATCGCATTCCCAATTTTCATGTCGAGTGGGTCATGCACAACCCGGGTGTGCCGACTGGTGCATGGCGTTCTGTTGGCAGTTCACAAAATGCCTTCGTTACCGAGTGTTTTATTGATGAACTAGCACATTTAGCTGGCAAAGATCCCTTTGAATTTCGGCGTAATTTGCTCACGAACAAACGTCTTAAAGCAGCGCTGGAACTTGCTGCTGAAAAAGCAGGTTGGGGCACACCATTGCCTGCCGGTCTTTATCGCGGGATTGCGTGCCACGAGTCGTTCCGAAGTTATGTGGCAGAAGTTGCCGAAGTCTCGGTCGATAAACAGACAGGTAAAGTAAGAGTGCATCGTGTCGTAGTAGCAATTGACTGCGGCATCGTTGTCAATCCGCTCTCGGCTGCAGCGCAGATGGAAGGTGGAGTCATTGATGGTCTTTCATGTGTTTTCAAACGTGCAATTACAATTAAAAATGGACGCGTCGAACAATCAAACTTTGCAGATTACGACTCGCTTCGTATTGATGAAGCACCCAAAGTAGAAGTTTATTTTGTACCCAGTGCAGAAGCACCAACTGGTACAGGTGAGCCCGGCTTGCCACCTGCCATTCCTGCAGTCTGCAATGCTATTTTTGCTGCCACCGGCAAGCGTATTCGTAAACTGCCGATTTCAGCAGACGACCTAAAAACTTAACATTCTGCTTCGTCTGTAGTGTGTTTCCCGAATGAGGCGCAACTTTCTTGTGCACGCTCTGCTGCACAAGCCGTACTCTTTTTGATAAGCTTTGCATTCTCTTAAGGCTTTCTAAACTGCAACGATGCAAAACGAGATTTGGATTTTGCTTCTCTTAGGATTTTGCCTCATGCTCACACTTACAGGCATCTGGCTTTATCATCGTGCTCAAACCGCACTAAGAGAACACGAAAAGATACAGCGGTGGCTACAAGAGCAAGTGGAGCAAAACACACGTAATGAACAGTTGCTTTTGCATTTGCCCTTCTTCCTTGTTGTGCATAACAATACAGAGATTTGCTTCTGTAATGATGCCGCATGCCGCTTCCTTGGCAAAAGCAGCCTTATGCAAGTTGTCGGAAAACCGCTTTCCTCGTTTGCAATTTCATCAGATCAACCTTTGTTAGATGAGTTTATCCAGTCTGCGCTCAAACAAACGCAAGATCAACAAACTTTACCTAGAAGGATTTTTCGTTTCCAGACCTCAGAAGATAAACCTTGCTTACTTTTACTTAGTGCAGTCAGATTCATGCAAGATTCGCAGCCAATCGTTATGATTACTGCAGAGCGACTCTCACGCCCTGCACATCCGAGCGGAACTGATAGTACTATCTATGATCTCTGGCAACCTCACCAAAAATTAGAAGCAGCGTGCGCACTGGTCAGCGGCATTGCTTATGAGTTCAATCTTATTTTCAATGATTTAGACACACTGGCTTGCAAAGCCAAAACGCACCTTAGTAACAGCGAGGCGCTTCAACAAGCGCTCTTAGCAATTGAAACCCAAATTCAAAGCGGACTTGCCACTGCAAAGCGCATCTCCGACCTTGTCAATGCAGCAGATGTACCATTTTCCAAACTCTCGCTCTGGTCTACTGTTGAAAATGCACATTGCCTTTTAAGCTCCACACTTTCAAGTTACTTTTCGCTTAAGCTCACACGCGACACGAAGTGCGATGAAATCTATGGCAGCGAAACTCTGCTTCAACAACTGATTCTTAATCTTGCGACCGCTGTTCAAGGTATCCTTCCGTCTTGCAACAAAGTTGCAATCGAAGTCTGCGAACCGTTCTCTCTTCCAATATCCTCATTTTTTGGGCTACAAAACCTTTCGCAATATGTCGCGCTTATCATCAGCGATGCAGCAGGAACATCAAGCTCGCCTGTCGTTATGCTCGATCCCGTGCAGTTTGCTAAAAAGCACGGTCAAAGTTTTGGACTGAGCTTGCTGATTGCGCTTAACATCGTCAAGATGCACCATGGCTTTATGGGTGCACAATATGAACCTCAACGCCGGCTTTGCTTCATCATGCTTTTTCCGTTAGCAGACTTGACCAGCACAACACTTGAAGTTAAGCCGACTTCAGTCTCTCTCTCGCCTCCTTTCAGGCGACTTTCACCCGAGCACCGCAAAACAATTTTGATTGTCGATGATGAACAGCATTTGTGCGAAATTATGAGTCGCGCCCTCCATTCGGCAGGCTATACGCCGCTTACCTTCACCAATAGCCATGATGCCCTCAAGACAATCATGACCGTACGTGATGGAATTGACCTTTGCATTTTTGATTTGACTTTACCGGAAATAAATGGCGAAGAGCTTTCTTGCTATGTGCATAAAGAAATACCGAACCTGCCAATTATCATTGCTTCAGGCAACATTGAACCTGCCTATCAGAATCGGTTGAAACGCAGTGGTGTTACCGCCTTTATTACAAAGCCGTTTTCACTCAAAACTCTACTTCAGACGGTCGCATCGGCTATGGCAGATTGATGCTACAAAGGCAAAAAAGTTGTAAATTTATAGATGTTTGTTGCACAAAATTTTTATGTCTGATACCTCATCATCAGAAAAAGACACCTCTGCTCCGAGACGCTCAAAGTGGCTTTGGGGACTTTTGGGGCTTGCTTCCGTAGCAGCAATTGGCTTGGTGGTCTCACGGTCGGCGACCTCCAAATCGTCCAAAGTCTCTCGCCCGCTGAGTGATTTACAACTGATCAACTGCATTGATGCTGCACTCTCACAGGCGGGTATTAGTGGCGTTGAAGTCTACCTACGCCAGCAAAAAGTTGTGCTTATTGCTTCGCCCGATTGCCGCAAGGAACTTCAGCGCGCAGTCGATGTCGTGCGGCGCATTGAGGGTGTTCAACTTATCGATGCACTCATTCGTGATAGCGTGACATTTTCTGATTCTGCGGCAAAGTCATAATTATGCGCGTCGCTCTACTCTATAATCAGAAACCCGACTCTCTTTCCACCGCGAGTCGATACGCCTGCGATGAATTTGCTGAGTGGGATAATGCTGAAACAATTGCAGCTGTCGCTGACGCCCTGCGCGCCCATCCACTTGTCTCGGATATTGTCTTGATTGACTGCCACCCTGAACGCATTCTTGCTATTGTTGAGACCTTGCAGCGCACCAAGCCCGACATTTGCTTTAACATTGTCGAAGGCATTGGCTTACCAAGCCGTGAGGCACAAATCCCTGCGCTGCTCGACCTGATGCGGATTCCCTACACAGGCTCTGACCCCTTGACACTTTGCCTTACGCTCGATAAAGCCCGCACAAAAGAAATTTTGACCTATCACAACATTCCTACGCCAGCCTTTTGGCTCGTGTCTTCTTTGAATGAAATTGCTACATTTGCAGCACGTGCTCACACCTATCCTCTCATCGTCAAGCCCCTGCATGAAGGCTCAAGCAAAGGCATCTTCGAGCGCTCCGTGGTTACGACACCCGAAGAACTCTCCGCTCAACTGCATGAAGTGCTCACTGTCTATCAGCAACCTGCACTCGTTGAGGCTTTTCTTTCCGGACGAGAGTTCACCGTAGGCTTGCTTGGCAATGGCGAGTGCGTTGAGGTTTTACCCATCGTTGAAATCACCTTTGCGCATCTGCCTGCTACATCACGCAAGATTTATTCTTATGAAGCAAAGTGGCTATGGGACGACCCTAGCCATCCTGTGGATGTGTTTCGCTGTCCAGCACCCCTTACGCATGAACTTGCTGAGCACATCTCTGCACTTTGCAAACGCGCCTATACTGCACTGCGCTGCCGTGATTGGGCACGCATTGATGTTCGCCTCGACGCACACGGTACCCCGCACATTATCGAAATCAATCCACTACCCGGTATCTTACCTAATCCTGATGAACACTCTTGCTTACCAATGGCAGCGCGACAAGCCGGTCTGTCATACCCCCAACTCATTCAGCGCGTTTTGGATGAGGCGGTCAAACGCTGTGCGCTCCGTCAACTCTGAAATTGCAAACTCCCGATTTTGTCGTAAATTCCTAGTTGCAATCTGAAATATGCGGAAGACGACAGGAATGCAAAGCAAGTAAGCAGAAAAGACGAACAATTTGAGCCGTTTATTGATACAATGTCTGAAACGCGTTGGCTCTCCTTTTTGCTTCTGCAGTTTCAGGTAATTAGGGATACATTCAGCAAGGCAAAACGTTATCACATTTATGACAGCACGTGAAATCGCCGTCAAGGTCTTGAAGGACGTTGAAACTGGCAAAGCTAAGTCCGATACCATTATCAATGGGTATTTCAATCAGTCTTCGCTAGAGCGCCTTGACAAGGCGTTTGCCATGGAAATGGTTTATGGCACCCTGCGTGAGCGCGCGAAGATTGACCACATCATTCAGCAGTTCTACAACCACGACTACCAAAAAATGGATGTCGACATTCGCAACATTTTGCGAATCGGCGTCTATCAGCTTTTTTACCTTACAAAAGTGCCAAAGTGGGCTGCAGTTAATGAATCTGTCGAGCTTGCCAAGAAATTGAAAAACCAATTTCTAGGGAACTTGGTCAACGGTGTCTTGCGCAACATTTCCAACAACATTGAAACGATTAATTTTAAGGTCAAGGGCGGGACCTTCGCTGACCAAATTGCACTGCAATACTCGCATCCCAAATGGCTTCTGGAGCGCTGGCTTACGCGCTTTAGTCTGCAAGAAGCGCAAGATTTGATGATGGCTAACAACACGCCGCCGACCATCAGTTTTCGCATCAATCCTCTGAAGACCACACTTGCCGAGATTGAGCAAATGCTGAGCGAGAAGCAAGTGCACTACAAGAAATCTTTGCTTGAGAATTTTCTTATCCCTGAAAAGTTCTTCGACATGGAAGAGCTTCTGAAAATGGGATATGCTTCGGTACAAAGTGAAGCGCAGGCTATTGCGTGCATGCTCTTAGGCGCTGAGCCGGGTGAACGAATCTTGGATATGTGTGCAGCTCCGGGCGGCAAGTCAACTTTCCTTGCTGAACAAATGCGTAACACGGGCAAAATTCTCGCCCTCGACCTCTATGGCAATAAACTGCAAGATATCAATCGGCTAGCTACGACACTTGGCATTTCTATCATTGAAACTGCCAAACAGGATGCGCGTCTATTCCAAACCGAAGAAAAATTCGATCGCGTCTTGCTCGATGCCCCATGTTCAGGGACAGGCGTGCTCTCACGTCGTGCAGAACTTCGTTGGCGACTTTCTCCAAATGATATCACTACACTGGCAAAAACACAGCGCGAGCTGCTCGATAATGCTACACGCCTTGTGAAAGATGAAGGCATTATTGTCTACTCGACCTGCTCGATTGAGCCAGAGGAAAATCAGCAACTTGTCAATGCCTTTCTCTATGACCGTCCCGATTGGATGATTCAAGACGCCAGAGAAGTGCTGCCCAACACATTGCATCACTTGGTTAATGCACAAGGTGCAGTGGAAATTCTTCCGCATCTTCATCATCTAGATGGTGCGTATGCCGTGCGCTTCATACGCCGATAATTTTGTCAGACACTGCACTTTAGACAGCAAACGCTACAAACGGCTTTCTGCATACTCCGTGCTGTTGTGTAAGGCGATGTGTGCGCTGTTTCACCGCTGTTACTGGTATTCCTCTTATCACACTATAGTTTTCTCAACCGTAAGGTTTTGCGTAAATTCTTAGCCTAAATTGCATTTTTCTAAAAACCAACTTGGCAACTTAAACTGCAACAACGCTTGTCCCGACTAGCCACATTTTTTGTCGCTATTCTGCTTGTTTTTGCAACATTTTTCCCACGCCCGCTTCAGGCAGGCGGCGAGACTTTTCCTGCTGGGCACTGGGCATACGATATCATTGATCAGCTTATTGTGCGTGGCTACCTGACACGGCTTTACGATGTGGCACGTCCGTATGAACGCGTCGATGTAGCACGCGCAATTTTAGAGACTGATAAATTCACTATTGAAGACCGTGTAACGCTTTGGCTCTTCAACAAATTAGAGCAAGAGCTGGACGATGAATTAGGCTGGCTGCGCGACGAGGTCTTTCCCAAAGCTGCCGTTCGCATTGCGGCACGTCCTGAATTGATTGTGGAGCGGCGCGAAGGTCCTCGCCCTGACTTGCAACTGCCACCCGAAAATCAAAGCGGAATTGACCTGCAACCTCGTTTTCGTGGACGCGGACGACTTTCACTTTACTTCGAGCGCGATTTCGTGATATACAATGCCTCGATTGTGCAGCAAGCCGGCGTCTTTGACCTCGTGCCAGCTCGTCCTTACGCTGGGGCAACCGCATACACCGAACAAGCATTTTTTGCTTACCACGGCGAACTTTTTCGCGTCAAGCTCGGACGCGATTACGTCAATTGGGGATATGGTCGCTATAGCCTCAGTCTCTCTAACACGGCAGGTCCGCTCGATCAGCTCATGCTTCAACTTAATACGAAAACTCTACGCTTCACTTACATCATTGCAATGCTCGATAAGGTGGAGTATCGAGAAGAAGGGACAAACTCTGGTGCTATCCAAAGTTACGCTGAGCGCTATCTGACCGCGATTCGCTTCGACCTCAACCTCTTTTCTAGCAAACTGCGCTTGGGCTTGTGGCAAGGCGTGCTTTATGGCGGACGCAATCGCCCGATAGACTTGCGCTACATCAATCCATTCTCGGTCATCTACGGCGAGCAGTTCAACCAAAGAGAAGAAATCAACCCGATTGTCGGTGCAGACTTGAGCATCTTCCCCTTCAATGGGATTAACATCTATGGCAGTTTCGTTGTCGATGATTGGCAGTTCAATATCGTCGATCAAACTGCGCTTGAGCCAAACTTATGGTCGGGTCAAATTGGGATTCGTGCAGCAAATGTGCTTTATCCGCTCGGCATCTATGGCACTGATGCCTTCATTGAAATTTCTCGAGCAATCAACCGCACCTACCATCAACGTCAATTCAATCGCTACCAGCGCTGGATTTTCGGCACCAATCCGCTTGCGCACCCGCTTGGTACAGATTTTGAGTCGCTCGAACTTGGGCTTTCGCACTGGGCACTCAAGCAGTTGCGTGTCTCAGCAAGCGTGCTCTTTGTTGGCAAAGGCGAGGGCAGTCTCTACGGTCCATTCACCGAACCATGGCTCGATACCACACGATATAATCTTCAAACAGGCTACAGCGAGCCTGCACCCTTTGGCATTGTTGAGCGGCGCACCGCCCTGACAATTGGATTTTTCTATCAACCTTCTAACGCCTTCAATGCCGAGCTCAACCTTACACCTGTTTGGCGCTACAACGCAAACAACATTGAAGGTGCGCGCCTTAATGATTTTCAAATCTTTTTACGTGTGCTATTTGAAATTCAACCCGTTTTGAGCCTGTTCTGACCTATGGCGCAACTTGTTTTAGCACTGCTCTTTGTGTGTCCTATGCTCGAGATTTATGCGCAACCTAAACCCAAACTCACCAGCGCGGTTTTTGCCGACCTTTATGCAGAGCATCTTGTTCAAACACTTTTGCAGCACGCCGTGCCCCGAACTTTGCTCTTTACACCCGCACCCACTCACACTTTTCAAGGTCTGCTCGATGCTGCACTTCAAAGCCGCTTGCTTGAAGCAGGCTTTACTCTCTATGAACGTGAGAGTCTTGACGCTCATAATTATGCCATACTTGATGCTCGTGCCACACAAGCAAATTTGTCCTACCAATTTCTGAATGATGCGCAAGTGATGCGCAAATTTGAGCTCTACTTAGAGTGCAAGGCTACTAGCGCACAGAAGCAAACCTTACTGGTGCATGCACACTTGCTTGCTTTTCAAGACACATTGCGCGTCGATGCTTTGACTGAAAGCGAAGACAAACGCTTTGCGGAGACATTCAAGCCTGAACTGCCCTCATTTTGGGAGCGTGTGGCGATGCCAGCAGCTATCGTGGGAGCAATTGGAATTATTGTATTTTTATTCTTTAGCGTTAGAAGTCGTTAGATAATTTACGATATGCTTTCATCATTTCGCATAGCTTGCACCTTGTTTTGCTTGGGCTTAGCTCTTGCAGCTATAGGGTGTAGCACACAGCGCATCATATTTGACGAATCTCTCAAAGGTCGCTTCGAGTATGCAAAATCGCTCTATGAGCAGAAAGACTATTATGCAGCACAGCTCGAGTTGAACAAACTCGTCTATACTAGCCGCGCAACGGAATACGAAGATGATGTACAGTTTTACTTAGCTCAAAGTTACTTCTTTTATGGGCAGTATCTTCTTGCTGCAGAAGCCTATCAGACTCTTTTGCGCAATGTTCCATCATCGCCCTATAGCCGAGTTGCGTTTTTCCAAATTGCAATGTGCTATTACAAACTTTCTCCTGTGCATAGCTTAGACCAAGAGTATAGCCGCCGCGCAATCACACAATTCCAAAGTTATATTGATACCTACCCTGCACCTGACTCGGCGCGTCTTGCTCGTGAAATTCAAGATTTACGTCTCTTAGCTGCAGATGCTCCTGATTCTGCACGTCGTGCAACTTATGAAGCACTTATTGGACGCCTGCAGGCACAACTCGGTGAGCTCGACACACTGCGGCTTGCCGAAGAAAAAATTATGGAGTGCCGCAATAAACTTGCACTCAAAGCGCTTGATGCAGCCAAACAGTATATTCAACTGCGTGCTTATCGCGCCGCCACACTCTACTTCGATGAAGTGCTCACGAGCTATCCCGATAGCCCTTACTACGAAGAAGCCCTGCTGGGCAAAATCGAAACGCTGATTGTGCGTGAGCACTGGAGTGAAGCCGAAGATGAAATTGAACGATATGAGGAAAAGTTTCCTGATAAAAAGTATAAAGTCGAAGGCGCAAAAGCATTCGTTAAAGAACAACTCCTGCAAAGCAATCAAACGACTATCAAGTAGCTAGCCTTGTCGTCTATCGTTTTGTTTGGTGGCACTTTTGACCCGCCACACCTTGGTCATCTTGCACTCTGCACACTGACACGAGAACTTCTCCAACCCGACAAAGTGATTTTGAGCGTTTCGCGCAACCCGCTCAAATCTGGTGCAACCGCCAGCAATCAACAGCGCTTTGAGATGGTCTCACTCTTGGTAGAAGAGCTCAATGAAACCGGCAATTGCTTCGTGGCTAGCGATTGGGAACTCAAGCAAAATGATCCTTCCTACACACTCGAGACCTTGCAATATCTTGCTACGCAATACCCCAACGCTAAACTGCTCTTAGCTATCGGCGAAGACAATTATCGCATTTTTTCAAAATGGAAATCGCCCGATAAGATTCTGGATATAGCTGAACTTGTCGTCTTCTCACGTCAGCTGCAGCCTAATACGCCTTCACTTTTGCCTGAATTTCCAAACGCTAAACTGCATTTCATCAAATTGGATTTGCCGATTTCATCAACAGCGCTGCGTCTCGAACTTGCTCACCCAGAACGCCGTCGACTTGCTTTTCGCAAAATGCCTTCGCTGATTGCACGCTATATTAGTACGCATAACTTATATCTTAACGCTGAAGCATAGAGTGTCTAATACTTGCCTTGACATGCCTTGCAATTTTGCGTAGTTTGCCCTAAAGCCAATTTCAAATGCCACGCTTTTACGCTCTACTGACAATCTTGCTCATTGCTTTCGCATCCTCTGTTCATGCTCAAACTACTGCGTTTGAGTTTCTTCGACTCGATCGCAGTGCACGTATCGCTGCGCTTGGCGGCAATAGCGCTTCTCTTGCACACGACATCAACAGTTTTTTTCAAAATCCCGCAGTGCTCGATTCCACCACACACAAACAAGCAGCTTTTAGCTTTCAAAAACATTTGCTTGACATCAATTCTGGATTCCTTGCCTACGGACGCCAGATTGAGAACATTGGAGATTTTGGTGCCGGTATCACATTTGTTAGCTATGGCAGTTTTGATGAAACCGATGAAATAGGCAACACCATAGGCACATTTTCAGCAACCGATCTTGCATTGCATCTTGCTTACTCACGCGAATTACAACGCTTCGGGTTCGGGACATTGCGCACTGGCATCGGCGTCAAGTTTATTTTCTCAGGTATTCAAAATTTTCGTTCCACTGCACTGGCGCTTGACGCAGGACTTTTGCTCCTGATTCCCTCGGAAGACCTGCACATTGGGCTTGCACTTATCACTCTTGGCACTCAACTTTCCACCTTTGATGGAGCCTCAGAAGCACTCCCGCTCGACGTGCGCTTTAGTGTGAGCAAAAAACTTGAAGGCTTACCTCTGGAATTGACACTGGGCTTTATTCGCCTTGCTGAGGCAAGTGAGTCGTTTCTTTCACGCTTTCGCAATTTTACGATTGGCGGGGAATTTACGATTACCGATGCAGTCAAACTCCGCTTTGGCTATAGCAACTTGCAGCGTCAAGACCTCACGCTTACAGGCACTTTAGGACTTGCCGGGCTCTCTGCTGGTTTAGGTGTCGCTATTGAGCGCTTCAAGTTCGATTATGCTTTTTCATCGCTGGGTGTGCTCGGCGGCTTGCACCAACTTACACTCATCACCTTACTTTGAAGATTAGAACGGCAAATCATCTCGTGTACGACTTTTTCTTGTTGGCTTTTTCTCTCCGAGTTGGCGTTCAGGCGCACTTAGCGCACTGGGCGTTGTGTTGGCTTTAACTAACAGCAGTTTCTCATACAATTCTTCGGGCAAAGTTGCAAGAAAACGTGAAGGGTTACCGAAGTATTCCTCTTGAGCAGATCCTGAGCATACAATCGGATAGGAAATGTAAAGGTAATCTTTTGCACGTGTGAGTGCAACATAGAGCAGGCGCAATTCTTCATCTAACTGTTCTGCACTGCCTACTGCATATCGCGATGGGAGAATGCCATCCAGCGCATTGATGAGGAAAACCGCTGTCCACTCCAAGCCTTTCGCAGAGTGAATCGTGGAGAGCACAAGCGGCGCTTCGTCTTTCTGCACGGCTCTTGTCTCCATAGCGGAAAGGTCAATCGGGTCTAAGGCTAAATCAGCAAGCAATTCATCGAGCGATGTATAATTGAGTAAAATCGCAAGAAAGTTCTCGAGGTCTTTTTGGCGCTTGGGGTAGTCTTCAAAGTAACGTTCACGCATTAAGGGCAAGTAGTACTCGTAAATTTTCTTGGCTTTTTCTATGAGATGACTTTGCTGAGTGGTCAGTGTTGCAAAAAGTTCAGCCAGTTGACGCAGTGCTTCACAGTATCTTGGCGAGACATTTGCCGTATCGACATAGTAGGGATGAGTTGCAGTTTTTACCCACTCTATAATTTCTTGCGCAGTTTTTGGTCCAACGCCGGGTAAGAGTTTCAAAATGCGATTCCAGCTGAGTACGTCTTTGGGATTGTGCAACAGTTTGAGATAAGCCACAAAATCTTTAATGTGCGCAGCCTCAGTGATTTTTTGCCCGCCATACTTGACAAAAGGAATGTTGCGTCGACGCAATTCAAGCTCAAGGTCAAACGAATCACGGCTATTGCGCATGAGTACAGCTATCTGATTGAGTGCAATGCCTTCTTCGCGCAATTCCAGAATGCGCTGCGCAACAAATTTAGACTGAAACGCTTCGTTCGGGGCATGCACAATTGCAGGATACTCGCCGTCAGGTTTGGTTTTAGTGTAGAGCCGCTTTGCAAATTTTTCTTTGGCTTGTGCTATGACAGCATTGGTCAGCTCAAGGATGCGCGATGTGCTGCGGTAATTTTCTTCGAGTTTGATAATGCGGCAGTTTGCAAATTGCTTTGGAAAATTGAGAATGTTGCGATAATCCGCACCACGAAAGGAATAAATCGATTGTGCGTCATCGCCGACAGCCATCACATTGCCATGTGTTTCAGCAAGCAGTTGCACCATTTGAGCTTGTACCTTGTTCGTGTCCTGATATTCATCGACCATGATGTAGCGCAGCGTGCTACCAATGCGGGCACGCACATCGGGATACT
This sequence comes from Candidatus Thermochlorobacter sp., assembly GCA_046291735.1. GTDB lineage: Bacteria > Bacteroidota > Chlorobiia > Chlorobiales > Thermochlorobacteraceae > Thermochlorobacter. The sequence continues at coordinate 113,181 of JBKBSK010000010.1, forward strand.
CCATTAGCAGTTCTGCTGTCAAGGTCAAAAGGTCATCATAATCCACAAGCGCATTAGTGCGTTTGTAATCACGATACGCCGCAGCGATTTTTTTGATGTCCTCAGTAAGCGATAGAAAGTGCGAATAACTCTCTTCCACAATTCTCTCAATGGAGAGATTTCGATTTGCTGCCGCACTGATGATATTTTGAAGCGTGTTTTTTTGGGGGAAGCGTTTTCGCGCCACTGTATCACTTTTTTTGTGATAGCCTAATGCCGTGCGCACAATCTCAATGACGTCTTCAGCATCGCTTTGGTCGAGCACGGTAAAGTTATCTGCCAGTTTGATATGCGCGCCGTATTGACGCAGAAGTTTATGTGCATAAGCGTGAAAAGTGCCGCCAAGAATTTGCGAACACTGTACACCTGCCAATGCTGCCGCACGATTCATCATCTCTTCAGCGGCGCGGCGCGTGAAAGTCAGCAGCAAAATCGACTGCGCTGGCACACCTGACTCAATCAGATAGGCAACACGATACGTCAGCGTCTTGGTCTTGCCTGTACCTGCACCAGCAATCGCCAGCACTGCTCCTTGCGTTGTACGTACCGCTTCTAACTGCGCTGCGTTCAAGTCTTTTTCATATTTTTCTAGACGTGCGCAAGAGGCAGGCTGCTCTGCAAACGAATCGTTTGATAAAATAAACTTGCGTTTTGGCATATTTTCATCAGTTATAGTGCGAAAATACAGATTCACGCATTAGTTTTGTGCAAAACTTTCAACCTTGCTTTGTCTATCTATGCGCGAAAAACTCTTGTCGGAATTAGACTCTTCTCAATCTTTACCCCTGCCTCACTCTACACACACTATCGCCTCCTCTCCGGCAGCGCGCCGCTACTGGTTTATTTTGAACCCTGCGGCAAATCGTGGTAAGGCAAAAAAGAAGGTTACACCTTTGCAGCAAACACTGAAAGCTAAGCAAGTCGATACGACCATTCAACTGACAACGCAGCCTAATGAGGCAACAGACTTTGCGCGCGCTGTTAAGTCTTCGGTTGATATTGTGGTCGCTTGCGGGGGCGATGGCACCTTCAATGAAACCGCACAACCGCTTATTCATTCCAAAACTGTACTCGGCTGCATACCGATAGGGTCTGGCAATGATTTTTATAGCAACCTTTCAGGGCACACTGCACCACGCAAAATTCCGCTTGAAACTGCTGTTGAAAAAGTTTTGAATACTGCAACATGTACGATTGACACTGGCACTGTGCACTTTGAGCAGAACGGGCTACATGTTGAACGCGCTTTTTTGAATTCACTTGGTATTGGCTTCACGGGCGAAATTGCACGTATTGCAAAGCAAGTGCCTCATGTGCGTGGCGATCTGATTTATCTTTATGCCTTGTGGATTGTCGGTCGTACATATCGTGCCGCACCGATGACCATTGAACTGCATACGCCCAGTGGAGTGCAGACAATTACAGAAAGCGTCTTTGCCCTTATGATTGGCAATGGCAAACGCGAAGGAGGTAAGTTTTGGATTACGCCCGAAGCAGAAATGAGCGACGGCTGGTTAGATATCTGCATCTTGAAAGAATTTCCAATGTGGAAATTGCCTCGTTGGGTATTTGCATTCATGCGCGGTAGCCATATTCACACCTCACAAGTGATTTACACTAAAATTAGCAGAGCCATAATTCATCTCTCTCGCCCTGAGTCTATGCATTTAGATGGCGAAGTCTATGAGCAAGTCGGTCCGTCTGTTCAAGTCAGCGTCGTACCGCAGTCGCTGCGTGTTGTAGCTATCTCTTAGTCATTGGATTTCATCGTACCGCTATGCAAGTTATGCTTTTCGAGGACGACGCTGTCCTCAAATTCATGCCGCTACTTCATCTGAAGCCAATTTACGACCTCACGCTGGGCATGCGCCCCTTGCGTGAAAAGTTTGAAGTCGCACTGTCTTCTCTTCCACTTTCGCTGCACATGCGCACGGCACTGGCACCATACTGGCGCACGGTTTTGACAGACTATGCTATCAACACCTTTACCCAGAACGATGTGCTGTTTCTCAATGGGCGCGTGATTTGCGACAAACCCTTTGCGCAAAAGGTTCTAAGCGGCGCTTTTGAGTTTGGTAAGGCATACTTCAACGGTGGACAGCTGATTGCTTTTCGCACAAATCCTCACGAGCTTTTTGGCGACTCTCTACCTGACCTTATCCATGCTAAAATGATTGCCGAACGCTTTTCAAGCACGCAGGTTGATTGTCGCTACATTGCCTTTATGTGGGATTTGGTGCGGCTGCATCCAGAAGAATTTCGCCGTGAAGCGATGCAGTGCAAGAATTTTGGAACAGTAGAAGGCACTGTGCATCCACGCGCTATTGTCGTCAATGAGTCGCGCATTTATGTAGGACCCGGCGCTGAAGTTCGTGCAGGTGCGGTTTTAGATGCCACAGAGGGATACATTTACATAGCCCCCAACGCTAAAATTTTACCGAATGCTGTTCTCATGAATTATGTCATGATTGGTCAAGGTGCAACGGTCAAAATTAGCGCCAAGCTCTACGACTATGTCTACATCGGTGCGTTCTCAAAAGTTGGCGGAGAAGTCGAAAGCAGTATCATAGAGCGCTATGCAAATAAGCAACATGAAGGGTTTCTTGGGCACTCCTACATTTCCAGTTGGTGCAATTTGGGTGCTGATACCAACACTTCGGACCTCAAAAACAATTACAGCACCATTCGTATGAATGTTGGCGGCAAAGAGATTGACACAAAGATGCAATTTTTGGGCTTGATTATGGGCGAACATTCAAAGTGCGGTATCAACACCATGTTCAATACGGGTACAGTGGTTGGCATGAGTTCGAACATCTTCGGCGCTGGGTTTCCGCCAAAGACTATCGGTTCATTTCAATGGGGTGGCGCAGAAGGCTTTGTTCGCTACGATTTAGATAAAGCGCTGGAAGTTGCACGCACTGTGATGAAACGGCGCAATGTTCAGCTTACACCTGAATATGAAACACTCTTTCGCGCTGCATACACGCAAGAATTGTGTTAGCCTGTGCTTTGCTTCTGCCTTAAGGCACTTTGCGAAAGCGCGTGTGAGCCAGCAACAATTCAATTGCTAAAAAAATTAAGGCGGGCGTCAGAAATTGCGCAAACTCTTCTTTGTATTCTACATAAGTTTCTACTTCAACTTTCGTTTTCTCGAGCGCATCGATTTCCTTGTAAATTTTCTTCAAGCTCTCATAGTCTGTTGCACGAAAGTATTTTCCACCCGTCAGTTCAGCAATGCGTGTCAGTGTTGCATCATCGACATCGACTTTGACGCGCATATAGCGCTTGCCAAAGAGCGGATCTTCGAAAGGATAGTTCGCGTAGCCTTGTGTGCCTGCCCCAACGGTATAAATCTTGATGCCTAACGCTGCTGCAAGTTCGGCTGCTGTAATGGGCTCAATTTCTCCTGCGTTGTTTTGTCCATCGGTGAGCAAAATAATCAGTTTGGTTTTAGCATTAGAGTCACGCAAACGATTCGTTGCTGTCGCAATTGCCATACCGATTGCTGTACCATCCTCGTCTAACATTCCGGCTTTGAGTTTGGCAATGAACGACTTGAGCAGATTATAGTCGAGCGTCAGCGGACACTGCGTAAAACTTTGTCCTGCAAACACCACCAAGCCAATGCGATCGCTTATGCGATTGTTGATAAATTCAATTGCTACATCTTTGGCTGCTTCAATGCGATTTTTCGGCTCAAAATCTTCGGCAAGCATGGAGCCTGAGAGATCAATGACTAAGATGATATCAATTCCTTCGGCATAGAGCGTTTGCTTTTGATTTTCTAGGCACGGTCGTGCAAGTGCCACAATCAACAATGCAAGTGCCATCAAGCGCAGGAGCGTTAGGCTATGACGAAAAGCTTTGACTGAAAACATGCCTTTGTGCGCCTCTGCCACTTGACGCACATCGGAAAAAATCAGTGTGGCAACTCTTCCCGTTCTTTCTCGATGCCACTGCCAAAATGCCAGCAGCGGCAGAATCAACAATAGCCAAAACGCCTCTGGGTTTTGAAACGAAAACTCTTTTTGAAAAAACATCTCAAACATGATTACGCAGCGTTGAACGGTTTGGCAAATCAGTCGTCTCTCTTGGTCGACCAATCTCAATAATTTGAAATGCCACACTTAAACTTTCTTTGGCTTCGCTTACGGTCGGCTGAAACTTTGCAAACTTTACAAGGTCGGCTTTCTCGAGCAGATTTTTAACACGCTCAACTTCTTCTTTTGGTCTCTTTGCTTGCAGTGTTGCCTCAATTTCTGATGTCAATTGCTCCATTGCAGGAAAGCCATAATGGCGCTCCAAAAATTCTCGTACTGCATCGCTTATCGCACTGTAGTAGATTTTGAAGTCGTTCTGCGAGTTTAGCGTGAGTTCTTCAAGTCCTTTCAATTTTGCAAAGGCCACTTCATACGGTGTCAGCGCCGGTGCGGGGACTGGCACAGGTGCCGGCGCTCGAGCACGCCAATAGCGCACAAGGAAATAAATTCCTATCGCTAACACAAGCAGCAGAGCGCCGCCTGTCAGATACACCCACAGCGGAATGGGCACACTGCGCACAGGTTTGATGTCAGCAATGTCTTTGCGCGCTGTATCTAAAACAGATTTGACATACACGCTTTTCTGTTCTAACACTATCGTGTCTTGTCGCTGCGTTTCTTTATCAAGATACGCCAAAGAAATTGCAGGCACGGTCTGCATGCCTGTATCAAAGACCGTGAGTGTATAGCGGATTTTTTCCAGCATCAAATTTTCTCGTGCTTCTGCTGGCAGCATTTCTACTTGACGAATTTCAAATGGTGCAAACACTGCGCTATCAGAAAGTGTCGGGTAACTTAGCTGTATTGAACTTTTCTTTAAGACATTAAGTGTGTAGAAAATGTCGTCGCCAATGGTGCAAGTGTCAGGCGCAATCGAGAGTGTTGTTATCGGCTGCTGTGCATGGAGTGGTATGGCTATGACAATGACACTTATCAGGCTAAGCCACAGCGCCGTTAGCATTGAGCTTATGGTTTTATTGGCGCAATTCACGTTGACGGAAGAAGTTTGTGAGCGGTTTAATGTATGACCTATCCGTTGAGACTTGCACCATATCGATTTGTAAGCGTTGCAATTGCGCTTTGCGATTAGCGTGTATCTGCAACATGCGGCTCTCATAACTTTTTAGAAACGCTTCATCGAAGGTATCGACAAGATAACACTCGCCGGTTTCTGCATCTTCGAGTTCTAACAGTCCGACCTGAGGCAGAGAAAATTCTCTTGGGTCGGTGATATGAATGACCACGAAATCGTGTTTTTTGTTGATGAGTTTCATTTTCTCGATATACTGTGAATCCATCAGGTCGCTGACGAGAAAGACAATTGCACGGCGCTTAAGTGCGCGTGTTGCAAAATCGAGTGCTGCGGCAATGTTTGTGGTTTTACCTTTGGGCTTGAAGAAGAAAATTTCACGCAGGATTCGCAGCACGTGTGTTCTGCCTTTGCGCGGGGCGACAAACTTCTCAATACTATCGGTGAAGATAATCAAGCCCACTTTGTCGTTGTTCTTGATGGCACTGAAAGCAAGTGTGGCGCAAATTTCTGCAGCAAGGTCGCGCTTGGATTGATGGGCTGTGCTAAACATGCCTGAGCCCGACGCATCGAAGAGAATCATCAGCGTCTGCTCGCGCTCTTCTTCATAGACCTTGATAAAGACATCATCGCGCCGCGCTGAGACATTCCAATCAATTGCTCTGACATCATCGCCGAATTGATATTCGCGCACTTCAGCAAACTCCATCCCTTTGCCTTTGAACGCCGAGTGATACTCACCGCTGAAGATGTTATTGACAAGCCCACGCGTACGAATCTCAAGCTCACGGACTTTTTTGAAGACTTCTTTCGAGAGTGTCTCTGGCATCCTTACCTCACTTTTTTTTGTCTTTGGGCTTCTTTGCCTTTTTTGCGTCTTTTTTCTTCTTGCTTTTTGCTTTGCGTTTTTTTTGCTCTTTGCTAGCTATCACCATATCAGCAGGGGCATAGCGTGTCGCTGATTGCACGCGCTCTACTTCAGGTTGTCGCCCCATGATTTTCGCCACCATGCTTTGACGATACTCTACTGCCAAACGAAACGCTTCAGCTTCGCCATACTTGGCAATAGAGAACGACTTTGTTTTTACTTTGTTTGGCTCCGGATTCCAACTTGCTGCGTAATAATGACGCACTACGCCATTTTTGCCTTTGCTTGTGAGCCGATAGACCCCTACCACGCCAGTTGCAGTGTTGCGCGAACTGACGCTGCGTGTTCTACGGCGCTTGCTTAGCGACTCAATTCCCAGCGTTTTGCCAAGTTGTTTGCGATATTTGCGCGCCGCTTTGAGGGCTTTTTTTGCACTCCCATATACCCCGTCGCTAAAGAGCTTGGTGTAGGTCGTACCTTGATGGTGGAGCCGCATGAGCCAGCCATGTGTATTGCGATGATCAACACGCGTAACTCCCGGCTCGGATTGAAGTTTTAAGGATTTTTCAGGCTGCTGTTTTTTTGCTTCTTTCGTCACAGTAAAGGATGCAATTGTAGGTTGCTACGGCACAGGTACGGCGTTGAGCACCCGACGAATCACATCTTCAGGCTGTACTTCTTCTGCTTCAGCTTCATAGGTTAGAATGATGCGATGCCGCATGATGTCATAGGCGACTGTCTTGACATCTTCAGGAGTTGTATAACCACGCTGATTAAGAAAGGCATGTGCGCGCGCAGCAAGGTTGAGGTAAATCGTCGCACGTGGTGATGCACCGTAGGCAATCAGCGCTTTAAGATCTGCTAGCCCTACTTTTTCTGGCTCTCGAGTTGCAAACACAATATCCACAATGTACTGTTCGACTTTCGGGTCAATGTAGACTTCACCGACGACTTTTCTTGCGCGCAAAATTTCTTCTGGCGTTATGACCGGCTGAATCGGCTCGGGCGGCTCGGTGCGTGCCATGCGACGCATAATTTCCAACTCATCTTCGCGTGAAGGATAGCCCACTTTGAGTTTCATCATAAAGCGGTCGACTTGCGCTTCAGGCAAAGGGTATGTGCCTTCTTGCTCAACGGGGTTTTGTGTTGCCAGCACCAAAAATGGCGAATCGAGTTTGTAGGTTTCTTCGCCAATCGTTACCTGCTTTTCTTGCATGGCTTCGAGAAGTGCCGATTGCACCTTTGCAGGCGAACGGTTGATTTCATCAGCCAAAATCAGGTTTGCAAAAATCGGTCCTTTCTTTGTGTAAAACTTCATATCCTTTTGATTGTAGATCATCGTGCCAATCAGGTCAGCCGGTAGCAGGTCGGGCGTAAACTGAATGCGTTGGAATTTCAAACTCAGTGCCTTTGCTAACGAACTGACTGTGAGTGTTTTGGCAAGCCCCGGCACACCTTCAAGCAAAATGTGCCCATTGGTAAGCAATCCAATCAGCAAGCGATTGATTACATAATTTTGCCCAACCACAGCCTTAGAGATTTCCGCTCGCAGACGATTTACAAATTCAGATTCTTGCCTGATTTTGGCGTTGAGTTCTTCGATGGAAAGAGCCGTTGTCATTTTTTCTCGATGAGTTGTTCAAAGTCTTGCTTTTTTCTCAAGATTTTTCTTGCTTTTCACTTTGCTCTTTCTTCGCATCATCTTTTATCGTGTAGTTGTAGTATAGCCCTTCGCCGCCAATGAAAGCATAGAGACAAATGACAACGCCAGCAATGGTGAGCAGGAACGCCAGCATCGGGTGCACATGGTAAATCAAGTGAATTTGACCAATGCGTGGCAGAAAGAGAAAGACCAAACTTGCGCCAATCAGAAACAGAAACATTCGCGAAAAACGCACCATTGAGTAGGTCTTCTTATCTTTGCGAGGCTTTTCCATACGGCTAAAATGTTTTTGTTATGACCATTCTCGGACTTGAAACCAGCTGCGATGAAACTTCCGCTGCTGTGCTCATCAATGGCAAAGTTGCCTCTAATATCATCAGTTCGCAGCTTGCGCACCATGTTTTTGGTGGCGTTGTCCCCGAACTTGCATCACGAGAACATGAGCGGCTAATCATCACAGTCGTGCAACAAGCCTTAGAAAAATCAAATATACAGAAGTCTCAGCTCGATTTCATAGCCGCAACGGCTGGACCGGGTCTCATTGGCGCCTTGCTTGTTGGCTTGAACTTTGCACAAGCCTTTGCCTTTGCCCTTCAAAAGCCGTTTGTACCCATCAATCACATTGAAGCGCACATCTTCTCAACCTTCATTGAAGAGCCGTCTCCACAGTTTCCATTCCTCTCGCTCACAGTGTCGGGCGGACACACTTTGCTTGCACTCGTTCAAGACGATTTATCGTACCGCATCATTGGACGCACCATCGACGACGCCGCCGGCGAAGCCTTCGACAAAACCGGCAAAATGCTCGGATTGCCTTACCCCGCCGGACCTGCCATCGACAAACTTGCCAAACAAGGCGACCCAAATTTTCACAAATTCCCGCAAGCCCTCACCAAAGGCTACGACGAAAATTTTGATTTCAGTTTTTCAGGATTGAAAACATCTGTTCAAACCTATCTTTCAACCCAAACTGACAACTTTATTCAAACGCATCTTGCCGACATTTGCGCCTCGATTCAAGAAGCCATTACATCGGTCTTGGTGTCAAAGACCATGCAAGCTGCGCAGAAATACGGCATGAAGACCATCAGCGTGGCGGGCGGCGTGAGTGCCAATTCCGAACTGCGCCGAAAGTTCGAGCGCGCCTGTGCCGAAAAAGGACTTGCACTTCACATTCCAAAGCCAATTTACTCAACCGACAACGCCGCCATGGTTGCTTCACTTGCACGGCTTAAAGCCGAACGCGGACAAATTGAAAACACCTTGCGATATAACTACCCCGCCTTTGCAGCATTTTAAGGATGAAAACATGAGGAACAACACCTTACAAAGAATTTCAACAGCGATTCAAACTACTGGTTCGCAAACAACCAAACCTTATTGCAACAACACTCACGAACATTTTCACAATGAGGCTTATTGGAAACAAAACGCATGGTGATTGGAATAGCAGAAAAAGGACGCGGAAGGAAACATCCTGTGTATGTTTTTTTAGATGAAAATGATGGGTATATCTGCGAAGTGCGCTACGGTGGTAAGACTGCAAATGCTCTTCAACGCGGATTATGGACACATACAAAAAAAGCAGCGAATTACTTTGAGTCGCTGACGAATGGGTGGATTGATTACTCGGAAAATCGCACACTTGTAAGGCTTTTTGAGCTTGCGCTCAATGCTTCAGAACAGGGGCATAGAGACGCTGTGAATGTGCTACAAGAAGATATAGAACGGTTGAAAAAACAATGAAACTGATTCAAGAGGATTTATTCAGTCGTCCTAAGTGGATTGTGCCTGATACGGAGGGCATAAAATATGCAGGGTCAAAATTGAAATTGATTCCGCACATTTTAGACATGATTTCGGATTTGAATATCCGAACAGTTTTAGATGGCTTTAGCGGCACAACGCGCGTCAGTCAAGCGTTTGCAAAATTGGGGTTTAATGTGATTGCTAACGACATTGCAGATTGGTCAGAAGTATTTGGCAAATGTTATCTCTTGAATCGTTACCCGAGAGAGCGTTACAAGTCGCTCATTGAACATCTCAATTCATTGAAAGGTTATGACGGGTGGTTTACGGAACACTATGGCGGCGAGCCAGGTAAAGACACAAAGAAGCCGTTTCAGCGCAAGAACACAAGAAAGTGCGATGCCATTCGTGATGAAATTGACCGCTTGAACTTAAACGAAATTGAAAGAGCCGTTGCACTCACAAGTTTAATTTTAGCACTCGATGCCGTTGATAACACGCTGGGGCACTATGCTTCTTACCTTTCCGATTGGTCGGAGCGTTCTTATCAAGACTTATGTCTCAAAGTCCCGATGCTTTTCATCAGTGAAGGGCAAAATGAAGTATTGAAGCGCGATATTTTCGAAGTCGTGAGCAATTGCGAAGTTGACCTTGCTTACTTTGACCCGCCATATGGATCAAACAACGACAAAATGCCCCCGAGTCGTGTTCGCTATGCCTCATACTACCATATTTGGACGAGTGTCATAAAGAATGATAAACCAAAAGTATTTGGCAAAGTCAATCGCCGTGAAGATACAAGAGATGATGTTGCGGCTTCTGTGTTCGAAGAGTTCCGAAGGGACAAATCAGGAAAATTTATTGCGATTCAGGCGATTAAAAAGTTGGTGGAAGAAACACAAGCAAAATACATCTTGCTTTCATACAGTTCGGGCGGAAGAGCAACGAAACAGGAACTCTTTGAGATTCTCACCTCGTCCGGTAAGTTGCTCAAAGCTATGGAGATTGGATACAAGCCACACGTCATGAGCGGCATGCGCTGGACAAACGAATGGGGCAACACGACCGATAAGCATTGTGAATATCTCTTTCTATTGGAAAAGTAAAAGCAATCCTACACCACCCAGCCGTGACGAGAACACCATCAACGTTGCTTTTTGACGAATGGATATTACAGGCGTAATCACAGGCATAAAGTATCAAATTCATTTTGCAGAAGAGTTGCAAAGAGTAGAAGAAATGAAGTTTGATATTAACACCGTGCCCGCATCATGCCTCCTTGACAATGGAAAGTATGTCGTTGCTGTCTCCAAATGGGTTTCACCGAAACGCACCCGCTCATACCCATATGAAAGAGTCTATAACACATTAAGTTTTTCAAAAAAAGTAACGGTCATTCCAGTCGTTAAAGATGAAGGCGCAGCAGGCGATAGAGATTTTATACAATGGGACACAGTTTCGTTAATGAGCTTGCTCAATATGTTTGTGATTTTTGCCTATTACATTAGAGCCGAAAGAAAAGGCAATAAAATCACCAATCAACAGTTTGATGAACGCTATGTAGCGGCGAAAATCAAGGAAATAGAACAATACCACAGCTCGGCGTTGCATTGGAACTTGAAAGAACTAAAGGAGAACTTGAGTGACATCTTGGAAAAAGTGAAAACAGCATATACTAAAATTGAAAAAGCAACTGGCGTAAAACTTCACAATTTTGATGGACTTGAAAAGTTTCAAAGCAAAGTCAGTAAAGATATTTCGTTGTTTATGGCGTTTTCTCGCCAAAAAGCCGAGAAAGCACAAGTAAGAGAGTTCAGAACGGTTCAACCAAAAGAGCACGTAGCAACATTCACAAAAGCAAAGATGACCATCACAAACTACTTGGGTGGGCAGTATTTCCTTACGGTTGACGAAGTCAGGCTTGCTGAGACGCTCTTATTGATAGAAAGCAAGCACAGTGCAACTGCCTTATTTCCAAGCAAAAGCGACATCAAAGATGGATTACTCAAAATGATTTTGTACTGCAACTTATCGGATACAAAAGTGAATGGGAAAAGCGTGAGATGTAAGCCGATTCTGAATTTAACCTCCAAGAAATTGAAAGGTAAAATCAGCTCAAAATCGTCAGCCAAAGAGGTTGAAATGTTCCTGACAAGGAACCGCTTCAATCAGAAGCAAAGGTATTTGATAGCAACGCTCTTTTCAGAAGCGAGAAGCAATAACTTCACGGTATTCATTCAGCAAGCCAGATGATTAAAAGTCCGCTACGATATCCAGGAGGAAAAAGTCGAGCCATAAAGTTGATTGCAACATTAGTGCCTCGATTTGATGAATATCGCGAACCGTTTTTGGGCGGGGGTTCTTTGTTTCTTTACCTCAAACAGAAATTTCCAAACAAAAAATTTTGGGTAAACGACTTACATTTTCCGCTCTTTAAGTTCTGGCAGATGTGTGAACGCAATGTTGACGCTGTTGTGAAAAAAATTTATGAGTGGCGAGAGTCATTTCAGGACGGAAAAGAGATGCACACATTTCTCACCCGTAATCTCTCAACATTCAGCGACCTTGAAACCGCTGCTGCCTTTTTCATCATCAATCGCATCACATTTTCGGGAACAAGTGAGAGCGGTGGCTACAGCGAACAAGCGTTTCGAGGAAGATTTACCGAAAGTAGCATCAAACGATTAAAGCCCTTCGGAAACGTCATCAAGGGAACGCGCATCACCAACAGCGACTTTCAGCAAGTTGTTGAGCAGGACGGCGAAAACGTGTTTCTCTTTCTTGACCCACCTTATTACTCTGCAACGAAATCCGCACTCTACGGCAAGAACGGGAATCTGCATAAACGCTTCGACCACGTGCGCTTTGCTGAAACCATGAAGAAGTGCAAACATCGTTGGCTCTTAACATATGACGACAGTCCATACACTCGAGAACTTTTTTCGTTTGCAAACATTTTCACCTGGGACTTGATGTATGGAATGCGAAACGTGACCAACAATTCCAATCAAAGAGAACGAGAACTGTTCATTTCAAATTACTTGACGGTGCTCCCTGAACAAAAAGAACAGCAACTAAGCCTGCTCGATGAAATAGAGAGGAATTAAAGCCATGACCCATCCACAATACGAGCAATTACTTGAACGACTGCGCCGTGTTCATCAAAAAGCGCAACTGAAAACGGCACTGATTGGTGCGTGTAGAGCGGTGCTACTCCTCTGTGGCGTGGTGTTGGCGGCATCAAGCATTGAGTGGGCATTTCGCCTCTCGAGCGCGTGGCGATTCGCACTAATGCTCTTCATAGTGATAAGCATGTTTGGGTGCAGCGTCTGGTTTCTTTTCTTGCCGCTCATTCGTCATCGATTCAATCCTGATGAAGTTGCTAAAGGCGTTGGGTGATTCCATAAAAAACTCTATAAAACATGCTAAAAACTTTTAGCATAAACTCATAGTTTAATTGCATAAATCTCCATCAAACACGCAAACGATACAAGCCATGTCTGACTCTATCGATAATTCTAATTCGTCGGATGCCACAGATTCTTCGCAGCCCCTAAAATGGAATGAAATCCTAATCATGGTCCCATTTTTTTCTGGCTCACTCCTAATTTGTTGCCTCGTCTTTATAGTGATGGCTATCTATGACCAATCGTTGTTTTCATTTAGCAATGTCGCACTCATAGATTTCGGTGCAGCTTTTAACATTAGCATTTATGAAGGTCAATACTGGCGCTTGCTTACCTCTACATTTATACACGCCAATTTATTGCACCTTTTCCTCAACATGCTTGCTTTGTTTTTGTTTGGTTTTGCTACCGAGCTGCTTTACAAAAAAACTGATTATTTTCTTATCTTATTAGTTTCTGCACTAATATCCAGTAGCGCAAGTTTCTATTCTCATAGCGATGCTTTCTCTATTTCAGTAGGCTTCTCTGGAGTTCTGTTGGGAATATTAGCTGCATTTATTATGTTTGGATTGTTTAGTGGCGAGCCAGAACTCCGAAAGGCTGTCTTGAATTGGCAGTTCCTCTTGTCTGTGCTGGCTATTATAGTTGGCGATACAGATAAAAATACTGATATAGTCGCTCATTTTTATGGATTTCTCTCAGGAGTAATTCTCACAGGACCTTACTGGTATCTCAACAATATCCTACAAAAGCCCTCTTTGGCTTCTACTACTTTCTACATTACGGCTTTTGTACTTATCTTTTCAGGCGCAGTTATTGTAAAAAATACACCAACTGATATCTACCGCTATTACTTACAGCTCACTGACATTGAGACGCACTACGACGCTATTTCCGACCCTGCCATCCTATACAATGACACAACGAAAACTTGGGAGGAAAAACAACAACTTGCCCAAGAACAAATA
>JBKBSK010000011.1:0-110915 GCA_046291735.1 Candidatus Thermochlorobacter sp.
TCAAAGGCAATTGCTAATGGTATGCCTATCAGTGTGCTGTGCGGACGCGCTGACGTGATGAAACTCTGTGAGAAAGACATTTTCTTCTTTACCACATTCGGCGGAGAGGCTCTCTCACTTGCCGCAGCAAAAGCTACGATTTTAGAACTGCGTGAGAAAAATGTGCCCGCCTATCTTGCTGCGCAAGGCAAAAAACTGCGCGAAGGCTACAATCAAATCGCTAAGGAACTCGGTATGGATTACACGGCTTGTGTTGGACACGATGCGCGCACGATTGTAACCTTTGCCTCAAAAGATGGCAGTAACCCGCTCGAGATGAAGTCGCTTGTTCAGCAAGAAATGATTAAGCGCGGCATTTTGTGGGGCGGCTTTCACAACATGAGTTTTTCGCACACCGACGAAGATATTGAATACACGCTCGCTGTATATCGCGATGTGCTTCCGATTCTCAAAAAAGCCATGGACGAAAAGAATGTGAAGGGATACTTGAAAGGCAACTGTGTTGAACCTGTGTTCCGAAAGACAAGCAACTTCGATATGAAGCCTGCTAAGAAAAAGAAACTTGAACTTTCGTTTGAGGCGAAAGTTTAGGTAAGCGTGCTCAACACAAAGCGAAGCTAGGAGAGAGACTTAACGCAATTCAGAGACAATCAGACAATCATTTTTGAGTGAGTGCCTCATCAATCGCTAAAAGTAAATCTACGAGTTCATAAGGCTTTTGCAGAATATGACTGACGCCCAATGCTAGAAATTCTTCAGAAAGATGTGGTTGCAGATATCCTGTTGTTACGATGACCTTAGCATCCGGACGAATGGCTTTGATTCGGCGAAAGACATCTAAGCCGCTCATCTCTGGCATATTGATATCGAGCACCACAACATCAAATGCGCCCTTAGTTGCTTCAAAGAGCGCAATGCCTTCCAAACCATTAGATGCTGTATAAACTGTGTAGCCATGTTCTTGCAATTCCGCAGAGAGAAACTCACGAATGCGGGCTTCATCTTCTATGATGAGAATTTTACCAGCATAGCCGCCGGGGAAGTGCCTAACACTTGCTGACACACTTTCCGAGCTGTGAGTGTGCTTTACTGCTGGAAAGAAAAGATGAAATGCAGTGCCTTTGCCAACCTCGCTTTCGAAGGAAATGTATCCGTTGTGATTCTTGACGATACCATAGACCATTGAAAGCCCGAGCCCTGTGCCTTTACCAGATTCTTTCGTTGTAAAGAAAGGATCAAAAATTTTGGAACGAATCTCTTCAGGAATGCCTGCGCCATCGTCGCGTAGGGTAACATGTACAAATTTTTTACTTATACCAACACCGTGTTGGGGTTGAAACCGTGCAGGTATGGGCTCGTAGCGCAGTTCAAAAGAAATTTCTGCACGTGAGCGCCTCTCGTTCAAAAGCGGCATAATGGCATCGCGCGCATTCACAGCAAGGTTCAGCAGAGCTTGTTCCAACTGACCTTTGTCGCCTTCTACCATTGGAATATCTTCAGGTGCATCGACTGAAATTTTGATACGCTTATCGAGCGTCGGTGCAAGAATTTGAATGACCTCTGAAATGCAAGTCTGCAGTGAAACAGGCGTCGTGTTCGTTTTAACCTGACGGGCAAAACCAAGCATTTGTCGTGCGATGTTTGCCGCACGATGAACATTGTTTTCAATTTGAGTGAGTTTTTCACGCTCAGGTGTGCCTTCAGGAAAACGCCGGCGCAGCATCGTCGCATAGCCTAAGATACCTTGCAAGATATTATTGAATTCATGCGCCACGCCACTTGCAAGCACACCAAGCGATTCCATCTTTTGCGACTGCAAAAGTTGGTTGTAATACTGCTCCCTTTCTAGCTCTGCTTGCTTTTGTGCAGTAATATCCATCGTAGAGCCATAAATCTGTATCACCTTGCCTTGGTCATCTTTGCGCGGTTTGCCGATAACCTTTACCCATTTTTCTTTCCCTGTCTCTGTGTACATGCGCACTTCTTCCTCGTAGTCTATACCTTCTTGAATCGCGCGTGTAAAAACAGGCTCAAGACGTTTGAGTTCAGCGGCAGGAATAAGTTTGAAGAACTCTTCAAGTGTAGGCTCACCTTTGGAAAAATCACGCTCGTAGATGTGAAAAACTTCCTCTGACCAAGTAATTTTTCCAGTGATAACATCATATTGCCAACTGCCAATGTGTGCAAGCTGCTCTGTCTCTGCAAGCATGTGTTGCATGTCTCTTAGAGCTGTTTCTTGAGCTTTGCGTTCTGTAATGTCCTCGACTGCAGTGACTTTGTAGCGCCTGCCATCTTCAAGTGTGAGCAATTCACCTGTTACATAGATATTTCGCAATGACCCATCTTTGCGCTGCAAAAGCCACTCGCCGATGCTGTGTATGTCGCCTGCAATAAATGCAGAATGCACACCTGCAGCATGTAGCCGCTCCTCGCTGGGAATAACCATCGTAAAGTGCTTACCAATGAGCTCTTCACGTGTGTAGCCGTAGGTCCTGCAGTAAGCAGGATTCACTTCCACAAAGTTACCCTGCTCATCCGTAAGGCAAATGCCAATTGGAATAGTGTTGTAAAGCGACTGCAAAAGCGAAAGATTGTTACGCAGGGCAGTTTCTGCTTCTTTTTGCGCAGTAATATCTGAGGCTGTAGTGATACCATAGACCTCATCATCGTGTGGATCCTGAAAAACTGATACGGTGAGTTTTGCCCAGACAATTTTGCCATCCTTACGGATGTAGCGTTTTTCAAGCTCGTAAAAAGTGCGCTTGCCCTGCACGAGTTCCTCAACCAATGCCAGTTCTTTTGGCAAGTCGTCAGGGTGGGTAAAACTCTGCCAATCCATGCTCCTTAGCTCCTCTTCAGTATAGCCTACCAGACGTTCAAAAGCTGGATTGACAGCAAGAATATGAGAGGCTTTGACAAAGACAATCCCAATTGGGGCATAATCAAAAATGGAGCGGAAGCGCCGTTCGCTACCAGCAAGAGCCAGTTCAGCCTGCTTGCGGTCTTCAATTGGAATTTCGATTTCAACAAATGTGCTCTTACCATCAGGCGCGGTCCCTTTGAAGAAAAAGCCTTGGTACCATCGGTATTGTGTCTCCCCATATTGACGAAGTCGATGCTCAAACGATATCGTCTCGCCTCTGTCTAAGCGCTCGTGATGCTTCGCTAGATGCTCACGAAAAGCTTTTTTATCATCGGGATGAACAAGCTGGAAGTTTGGATTATCAGAGAACTGCTGAATAGCTTGTAGATACTCAATGCTATGAGTTAAACCACGGTTTTGACAAAAAGCTTTGTTAGCAAAAACCAGTTTATTGTGCTCACGAAGTGCAATGCCGATAGGTAAGGCATTGAGTAGCCACTGAAGTTTTTCTTCGCTTTTCTGAATAGCCTGCTCAGCTTCTTTGAGATGCGTAACATCGGCAAGGCGTAACATCAAGACACGTCGCTCACCAAAGAAAAGTTCCTTGATGGAAAGATTGCCCCAAAACCGTCGACCTTTTGCTGAAACATACTCAAGCTCACTTGACCAAGAGTAACCTAAATTGAGATGATTCCAAATGTTAATTTTTTCATCGAGTGTAAATGGTTGGGCTTGAAACCGCTCGCCGTTTGTGCCAATCAAATCTTCTTTGCTATCGACTTCAAAGAGTTCTACTGCATGTGGATTACAATCTGCGATGAGCAGTGTCTCAGCATCGACAATCAAAATAGCATCTGAGGATTCGTTGAACAGTGTGGAGAGATAAGTCTGCGATTCTAAAAGTGCCTCTTTCGTTCTCGTGCTCTCGGTAATATCACGGATGATGTTGAGCAAAAATTTTTTGCCCGCCAAAGGCTCAATGAAGGAGGCACTCGACTGCATAAGGCGCTTTTCGCCATTGAGGAGCACAACTTCAGCGCATATCCCAAAGGCAGGTTGACCTGCGTCAAAAAAGGCGCGATACGCTGCGCGTGCCTGCTCACGGTAGTCAGGATGAAAGACAATAGCAAAATCATTGCCAATAAGCTCTTCTCGAGGAACACCATAGAGTTCGCTGTAAGCTGGATTAGCGTCAATCACTGTCCCATTCGCAGCAGTAATCACAAGAGCTTCTAAGGCATGTTGCCAGACTTCGTTCAGCAAAAAGGAGGTTTGCAGAAAGTCTAGCCGTGCAAGTTTTTCAGCCGTGATGTCGTCCGAAATTCCGATGATTTCTCTAACGATACCCTGTGCATCACTTTCAAAAGGCATTAGGCGTGTCTTGAACCAATGCTCATGAAAGTTGGTCTCAAACTCTACAACTTCACCAGAAAATGCACGCTCGTAGTAAGGAATAATTTGGTCGAGAAGAGACTCAGGGAAAATTTTGGAGAGCGGCACAGCAGAGCGAGGTGGAAAATCTATGTTGAAGGCTTGTGCAAGTCTGCCTTTGCTTAGCGTAACAACATATTCGCCGGTGTGGCTTTTGCGCACACGAAACACATGGCTGTGTAAAGCATCTAAGGTTTGCTCAAATTCAGCGGCAGGTGCACACTGGGTATGGCACCTAACAAGTTCCGTCTCAAACAGATGTGTGGCTGCTTCAAAGGCTGCTTCATCTTTGCAGAGCCTGCGTAAGGTTGTATGAAATGTCTCGTCCATAGCTATCACAATCGCTTGGTTTGATGTGGAAACAGCGTGATGTTGCTTGAGCGATAAGAAAGTGTAATTTAATTTCTTTGAGCGACTATTCCTTCAATAATCACGCATTTTTTTGATGTCACGACGCCAGTGGTGGAAAAGCCACTGTCCAGCAAGTCCTGCATATTTCGTGCCAAGGATTTCACGAGCGGCATTGGCTAAGATGCGATATGTGCGTGAGCACAAGCTGGCGGTCGGTATCTTCAAACCGAACCATTCAGCAAGGTATTGGCGCACGTGGGTATCAATTGGAAAAGCATCATGGTGTCCGAGTCCAAAAAGGCAAATGCAGTCAGCAATTTTATCTCCAATGCCGTGGTATTGGAGCAAGGTTTCGCGTGCGTCTTCAAGCGTAGCATGTGGCGCAGCAAGTGCATTGAG
Source organism: Candidatus Thermochlorobacter sp. (assembly GCA_046291735.1). Lineage (GTDB taxonomy): Bacteria > Bacteroidota > Chlorobiia > Chlorobiales > Thermochlorobacteraceae > Thermochlorobacter. Next base: position 5,045 of record JBKBSK010000011.1, read on the forward strand.
ATTGAGTGAGCCATCGGCAACGGCACGTGCGACACGACGGATATTTTCGGCGCGTCGGCTGTTGTTATTGGTGCATTGGCGAAGTTGGCGCAATGGTGCAACAGCAAGAGCGCTGGGCGTAGGAAAAGTGTAATCTTTGATGACAAGAAAAGACGGTGAAGTGTTGTGAGCTTTACGCATGAACGCAAGCGGTAAAGAGAACGAAATTGGGGTGCCGAAGGTCTGCGCAAGGCGCATGACTTGACGGCGAATCAAAGCAATACCAATACCTTGCGCGCACATAAACGAAATCAAAGTTTCAAACGGTGCTTGTCGCAAAAGTCGCAATCCAAAGTACGGCAAGGCGCCAGCAACCAAGTGCGGATAGCGGCGCTGAAATGATGGACTGAAGACCTCTTGCAAATTATCAAACAGTCCCAAGTAGTGCTGTACGAAGAGTGTAAGCGGTTGTTGCGCAATCATGGGTGCAGAAGAGGCAATGAGGAGTTGTGATGACTGCATCTGCAGGGCAACGAAAGCATTTTGTACAACGGCTGTATAAATTTCGCCCGAATCACTTTGCAAGACTTGCCAGCGAAAAGCTTGACCGCAAAAGAGTGTCTCGTGCAAATTCAGCGGTGCAGTCAGCGAAAGTCTTGCCACAGACGGGGGTGTTGGCTCAACACAATCGCTTGTCAAGAGCATCAACACAGTCGAAAATCAGGATTCTTGGAGGGCGTGCGTAGTAAGAAATTTTTCCATTAGTTCCACGCAGCGTTCGTTTTCTTTGGGCAAGCCAATTGAGATACGCAGACAATGCGGCAACCCAAATGCTTTGAGTGGGCGGACAATCACTCCATTTCGAAGCAAAAATTCCGTAAGGTCATTGACGCGTGCCTCACGGTCCAAATCCAGCATGATAAAATTTGTCCAAGAGGGAATCCAAGTATAGCCAAGTTCTGAAAAGGCTTTGGTAAGAAACTGATAGCCTTCTCGGTTAAGTGCAAGTGAGCGTTGTAAGAACTCTTCATCGTCGAGTGCGGCAAGTGCGGCAGCTTGTGCAACAGAGTTAGGTTCAAATGGGAGTTTAACTTTTAGAAGATTAGTGATGAATTTTTCATGCGCAAAACCATATCCGACGCGCAAGCCAGCAAGTGCGTAGGCTTTTGAAAAAGTGCGCAGCGTAATGACATTGTCATAGCGGTACGACATAGAATCAGGGTAGAGTGGGTCGGAGGCGGCATACTCAAAGTAGGCTTCATCGAGAATGATAATGACTCGCTCGGGAATGTGCCGAATGAAACGATCGAATTCTTCACGGGTGAAGATTGTGCCCGTCGGGTTATTGGGGTTGCAGAGATAGATAACCTTGGTGTTGGCTGTAACAGCATCTGCAATGGCATCCAAATTGAAGCGGTAGCCTTTCTGCAAGGGAACTTGAATGAAGGGTGCGCCTTTGGATTGCGCTAGCACTTTGAAACCGATAAATGTGCCTTCGGAGGTTAGCAGTTCGTCTTCATCGCTGACAAATGCGCGAATGATGTTTGACATAATGCCTTCTGAACCAGCGCCAGCAATAACGTTATCGATTTTGAGATTGAAGCGAGCCGCTAATTTCTCACGCAAGGCAAGCGATAGAGGATCGCCATAACGATTCACCGTGTTGATTGCTTCATGCATCGCTGAAAGTGCGCGCGGTGAGACCCCAAGCGGATTTTCATTTGAAGCAAGTTTATAGACTTCGCTGATGCCATAGAGCTTCTGGATTTCTGAGATGCTGCGCCCGGCTTTATAGGGCTCTAATTTTTCAATATGCGGTGGCACTAGTTGCGACATACTTGTGCTGAAAAAGCGTTAGCAAAATTGGCAAAGCAATTTAGCAAAAGTGTAAAACTAAAAACGCAAGGTCTGCTACGACCGCCAGCGCTCAACTGAAGTTGTAGCTAAAAGTGCCGCTCGATGCGCAGGGTAGAGACTGGCAAGGAACACAATCAAAAGTGCAGCCAAAATCACGGCAAGAAAATCACTGGCAAGCATGGAAACGGGATAAGCACTGATGATAAACGACTCGGCATAAGGCAACGGCACAAGACCAAATTTTTCTTGTAGGAAGCACACAAGAAAACCAAGTGCTGTGCCAAGTGCTACGCCAATGATGCCGATAAGCAATCCCTCGAAGAGAAAGATGCGTCGCAGGCTTGCAGGTGTAAAGCCGATGCAATAGAGAAAATAGATATCGCGCCGCTTCTCAATAGCGGTCATGGTCAGGGAGCCAATAAGGCTTAAAGCTGCAACGATGACAATGAGCAACAGAATGATAAAGCTGCCCCATTTTTCTAACTTCATCACACGAAAAAGATCGAGAAATTTATCCGACAGACTCTCAACACTATACTGTTCTGAAAGTCCCTTTTGCTCAAGCCACCGAAGTAACTGCGCTTTAAGTGCTTCATCAGAGATGCCGGACTTTGCGCGCACTTCAATGCCGGTAACGACATCAGCCGGATAGCCGAAGACTTCTTGTGCGGTGCGAAGAGCCGCAAGGGCATAGATCTCGTCATAGACACGATGGGCGGAAAAGAAATTGGCAACGCGCAGCGTAGGCAACTCGAGCGTGGAGTAGAACAGCGGATTTTGCAGTGCAGCAAGTCCAGCGTCAATATGTTTTGCGGAAAGCAGACGCGCTGTGGTTTTATACATTGCCGAAAATCGGTAAGCCAGTGGCAAGCCCAAAGTGAGCGTACCTTCTTCAAGCGGTCGGCGATGTTCATCCAAGTAGTATGCCATCTCTTGATAGGCTTCGGGCAAAATGCCCTTGAGCATCACCACACCGCTTTGCTTATCGGTAATCATTAAGGCTTTGCCTTCGACGAAGGGACGCGCTGAAGCAACGCCATCGAGCTCGGAGAGTTCAGCACAAAGCGAATCAGAGAAACGAAGGGTAGCACCGTGTTTGGCAATAAGTTTGGCTTCGCTATCAATCACCAAAAAAAGGTTGTAGGCAAGATCTCGAAAGCCATTCATGACGCTGAGCACAATGATAATTGTTGCGGTGCCGATAATCACGCCGAGAATGCTAATGCCTGTAATCACGTTAATGATGCGAACTTTTTTAGCAGCGAAAATAAACCGTGAAGCTACAAGCAGGTTGGCTTTCAACTGCGGCGCTTGATGAAGCAAAGGCATCTTCATATACGAATGGCGTTAATGGGACTGAGTCGTACCGCACTTTGTGCAGGAACAAGCGATGCCAAAAGTGCAATTACAAGTGCGACAATTGAAACAATAGCGTAATGTGCTGGCTCAATGATAATTGGAGCTTGCGAAATGTAGTATGTTTCTTCGGGCAAAGGAATAAAGTGAAACTGCATCTCGAGCAGCGAAAGCGCAAGTGCAAGTGCATTGCCAATTCCAATTCCCAAGAGCGACATCAAAAAAGCCTGAGAGATAAAAATTCGGCGTATATGTTTTGGGCTTGCACCAAACGACATCAAGATGCCGATTTCCTTGCTTTTCTCTAAAACGGTGATAAGCAAGGTGGAAATAATGTTGAAGGAAGCGACGATTGTAACCATCACCAAGAGCAGCGGCACGACATTTTTCTGCAAGCCGAGCCACGCATAAATCGAAGCGTGAAGTTGATAAATCGTGCGTGCAATAAGCGGAGCTTTGAGCTCATGGTTTATGATGTCGGCGGTTTGTCGCACGAGCGCAAAGTTTTCAACTCGCGCTTCATATCCAGAAATTTTTTGAGGCAAATCCAGAAAGCGCTGAAGTGCGGGCAGCGTGGTGAAAACCATCGTCTCATCGAAGCCTTGTGCAAGACCGGTTTCATAGATGCCGACAACCTGAGCAGTTTCAATCTTAAGCTGGCGCAGGAGTTCTTCAGGGCGTTGAATGTGAATGTGCGGTGGCAACTCACTGATTGCCACCGTTGAGGAAATAACTAAGAGTTCAGAGCCAACAGACAGTGCCAGACGCTGCGCTAATTTCTTACCAATCAAAATTGGCAATTTCACTGAAGCACTATCTGAAAGGAAGTTGCCGGCGATAACTTTTTCATGTATGAATGAGACATCGTCTTTAGGCAAGATGCCTTTGATGAGAGCAGGCTCAATGAGTGCTTCACCAATGTTGGAGCGCGATTTTAGAATCACATTGCGCTGCAAGAACGGTGCAACAGCTGCAACATTTTCAAGCTGCGAAAGGCTCGAGAGAATTTGCGTGTCTAATTCAATTTCTTTGAGTGAAGCGTGCGAGACTTGAAGATGTGCACCGAAGAGAGAAAGTTTGGATTCAATGACTTGGCTAAAGCCATAGACAATCGAAAGTGTCAGAATGAGCGCAGCGGTGCCAACGCTCATGCCAACCACAGCAATAAGTGTAATGAACGAGGGTTTGCGATGACGCTCTTCTCTTGGGAAGGTGAAACGCCGAGCAATCGTGAACTCAAATTTCACAGTGGCTTATCCAGTTTGGGTCAGTTGAAGGTCGGAGTAGTGCAGTGAGCGGTTGCGTCCGCGTGCTTTTGCTTCGTAGAGTGCTATGTCGGCGACACTAATAAGCTCCTCTTCGCTGGTAGCATCGTGTGGGAAGGTTGCGATGCCTAAACTTGCAGTCAGGTTACCGCCCGGTTGCTTTTCTTGGTTAATGAAGACTTCATCTTCTATAGCTTTACGAATGCGTTCAGCGACGGCTTTAGCTTCATCTTTATCTGTACGAGGTAAGAGCACAGCAAACTCTTCACCGCCGAAACGCGCAGGTATATCAGTCTCACGGCATTCTTGACGAATCAAGCGTGCAACTTTCTTCAAGACTTCATCGCCGAGCAAGTGCCCGTTTGTGTCGTTGTAATGCTTGAATTTATCGACATCGACCATAATGATAGAAAAGGGCTCTTGAAAACGACGGGCGCGAACAAACTCTTGATGCAGTTGCGATTTGAAATAGCGAAAATTAAACAGTTGGGTTTTTTCATCAGTGATAATCAGGCGACTGAGCTCTTCGTTTTTCTCATTGATGGCAGTACCAAACTCGCTGATTTTTCGACCCAGCATTGCAATTTCGTCGTTAAATCGGCGTGAGGTGCTCATCGTGCGCATATCGCTAATCATTCGAACAATAGTTTGAGGATCATCGACGCGCACAGAGCCCAGTTGGCTGCAGATGTCGCGGATGGGCACTGCAGTGGAGCGATAGATCATGTAAGCCATAGGGGCAAGAATGAGGAAAAATGCAATTGCCATGATGATAGCGAAAAGTGTCAGCGTAGAGAGCTTTTCTCCAAGTTGAGCAGAAGCTCCAACAAGATCGTCTTGCGTGCGCTCCAGCAGCACATTGATGTCGCGCAGAATTTGGTCAATCTTTTGCTGCTGATTCAAAGCCAACCGGCGCACTTCACTTTGCGACTTAGAGATTTCAGCAACATCAGCAAAATACTGCTGTACAGCAGCTTGCACGTTGTGCAGTCTCGAGCGTGTCAGAGAATCTGAACCAGAGTTTTTCAGCAGATCTTTCAAATCGCGCTCAATGCTGGCTTCAAGCGGTTTCATCTTGGAAAAAAGAGAACGATCACCTGTAGCAACAAACTTCCACAAGCCCGAGTCATAAATCAAGAGGTGAATTTTCACTTCTTTGAGGGCAATGAAGTCATTGCTTTGTGCCGCTACATAACGCTTGAAGTCTATCTCGAAGCGGTTAAGCATATAAAGCGATATTACAGGAAAGGCACCTGAAATCAGCATTACGAAAAGCAATAGAAAGAAAATTTTGCTCCGAAGCGTCATAGTTACATGTGTTATTCAAGAGTTGTTAAGTTATTTAATTTACTTCAAGCTTCTCAAATAAATTCTTAAAGTGTTCAGGATGTGCCTCAGGTGAGAATGTTTTGATGCTGCCCCAGCCCAATAGAACAGCAGAAGCAAGCATTGCATGTATAAGTTATGTAAAAAAAGCACAATGAAGGTATTGTGGCGCTGACAGTGCTCCGTAGCAAGCAGAGCGGGAGACATTGTGCAAGCACGTCAAACTGTACAAAATGCGCAACACCTCTTAGCAAAACTGTTGAATTGAAAAGTTCTTTTTTTATCTTTTGCAAAACTAACTCAACGCGCATTTTACACTTACACATTTACCTGCCATAACTATGAGCAAATTCGTCTTTTACTTCAACCTTGCGCGACTTGCGCTGTTTCAAATCTCTTTTGGCATTATCTATGCAATTCTTACCGACACACTAAACCGCGTGATGACAATTGAGCTGGGTATTGCAGCGGCACTTGTTGGTGCGCTCATCGGTATTCGTGAACTGATGGTGCTCCTCGGCGTGAAAATTTGGGCGGGCAATCTCTCCGACAAGACACACCTATTTGGCTATAAGCGCACACCGTTTATTCTGGGCGGCTTGGTGCTCTGCTGCGCCACATTTCCACTGATTGCACCGCTTGCAATCAACATGCAGACAAATTTCTGGCCCAACTTACTGTTGCTGATTGCAGTCTTCACAGTGTTCGGGATAGGTTACCATGCTTCACTGACAACCTACTATGCCTTAATTGCTGATTATGCCGGCGAAAAATCGCTGAGCAAAGTTGCAGCCATTAGTTGGATTTTGATGGTGCTCTCTGGCATTTTTACAGCGGTGGCAATGAAGAAAGCCTTAGAAGATTTTACGACCGATAAGCTCATTGCGGCAATGCAAACTGCAACGATGATTTCATTTCTCATTGGCACATTGACCACGATGGGACTCGAGCGCCGCTACCAAGAATCCACCCAGCAAAGCGATACGCCACTGACATTTTTGCAATCGCTGGCGCTGATTAACAACTCGCCAATAACAAAAGGATTTTTCTTCTATGTCTTCATCTCCATCTTTGCAGCGTTTGGCAATGAACTTGTTATGGAGCCTTTTGGCGCCGATGTGCATGGTCTGACCGTCGCTGAAACCACCAATTTCAGACCTTATCTTGGCGGCTCGCAGTTGATTTTCATGCTGATTACAGGCTTTACGATTCAGTATGTGGGTCTAAAAAATGCCATTGCGTTCGGCAATAGCGTAGCAGCGATTGGCTTCTTCATTTTAATTGCTTCGGGCATGATGCATTACAAACCCTTACTCTATGTTGGACTTGTTGTTGTCGGTATTGGTTTAGGATGCTGCACAGTAGGAAACATCATCTTCATGATTTCCATGCATGCAGGACGTTCGGGACTTTACATTGGGCTTTGGGGCACTGCACAGAGCCTTGCCAACTTTTCAGGTGAGCTTGGAATGGGCGCAATTCGCGACATACTAATCCATTCGTTCCCTAATCCGATGGTAGCCTATGGCGCGGTGTTCTTGCTAGAAATAGTGGCATTCAGCATTGCAACACTCATGCTGCCGAGGTTCTCGCAAGAAAAATTCGAAGCCGAAAGCAGAGTCTCACTGGAGCGTGTGCTGGCTGTCGCTGCCGATTGATACATGGTGCAGCACCGCACGAACCTCTAATGATGAGAATGAGCAAAACTGCATTAAAGCCAACGCAAGTCTTTGAGCAGCATTTTCGTGTGCAACTCGAAGACATTGATATGCAAAATCACGCTAGCAACATTGCCTACCTGAAATGGACACAAGATGTGGCGGTGCAGCATTGGCGTGCTCGTGCTACGATAGAGCAACAAGAAAACTTCACTTGGGTCGTTATTCGCCATGAAATTGACTACCTCAAACCCTCTTTTCTGGGTCAAGAATTGCTCTCAAGGACTTGGATTGGCAAAGCCACTGCGGCAACCTGCGAGCGCTTTACAGAAATTTGGCGACCAAGTGACAACCAACTCTTGGCAAAAGTGCGCAGCGTCTGGTGCTTACTCAATAGACAATCGCTCCGACCGCAACGCATTACGCCAGACTTAGTGGCGCGTTTTCAATAAGCAAAACCACATGACTCAACCTTAACAGACCATCAGAGGAGTCTTGACCATGAAAAATGTCCTCATTATTGGTACAACGGGCGTTTTAGGCAGGGAACTTGTGCCGCGCCTTAAAGCCAAAGGATATAAGGTGCGCGGGCTTGTACGCCCTGAATCCAAAGAAAAATTAGAAGCCGCACGCGCAGCAGGGCTACCAGAGTTTGAGGTCGCTTTTGGCAACATTATGGATAAGACGAGTCTACTTCAAGCCATGCAGGGAATAGATGTTGTGATTTCTTGTGTGAGTGCAGGGCAAGACCGCACAGCTCAATCGCGTGGCAACGCAGAACACTTCGGACAAACGAATGCCATTGCAGCTGCAAAAGAGACAGGCGTAAAGCAGTTTATTTTTACTTCGACACTCTTTCCTAAAAACTCTCTCGGATACAGTTTCGTCTGGGCAAAGCTAATGACGGAGGAAAAACTGCGCGAAAGCGGACTGACTTACACGATTTTCCGTCCATGCGGATTTTTCTACGAGCTCTATTACAGAGGCGAGCCGTTTGTTCAAGCCACAAACATCTTTCCTATTCTCGGTGATGGCAAAACCACAACACAAATGCTGGCAGAGCAAGATGTAGCAGCTATGTATGTTGCGGCAATCGGCAACCCGGAGTGCTTAAACAAAACACTTGAAATTGGTGGCGGTAGACTCATGACTTTTGATGATTTGATTGAAGAATGGTCGAGGGTGAGAATGAAGTATGAAGGCAAGCCTGTTGTAGCCTTCCACATTCCTGTAACGCCGCTACGAATCTTTGCTGAAGCCGTCAAGCCTTTCTGGGAGCAAGCGTGGGGACTGGTTCATCTCTTGGATTTTAGTTACGACAATATGGCGTGCGACATGACAGAACCCAAGCGCATCTTAGGTATTGAGCGATTGATGACACTGGAGGAATACATCACTGAAGCCTATGAGAAAAAATATGCTGGGCGACTTCACCCTGCAACACGTGAGCATCTATCATCTGAACAAGTCTCTCATACGGCATAATATGCGTGCATCAAGTTTGAACTAAGCGTGGTCGATAGAGCCGAATTTTCAGACAAGTGTTTTCACTGCGTAACATGAGTTTTTACACTATGGTCTAACTTTGTCTGTGCGCAGTCTCGCTTCGCAAAAAACTTTAAGTAAATTAGAGTGGTTTCAGTGGGTAGTGTTTACCCACAGCGCACATTCAACACGCATAGATAGTAGTTTTGCGCATTGCATTGTGAGTGTGGGCAGACAAATGTATCGTAGTATCTGCAACAACTAAACAACTTTCGCAAACTATGGACAGATCATCAATTAAGCTCTTCCTTGCAGTGGTGTTAGGTATCTTGACGATCTTCGTCATTTATCTGGCAGTTGCTGCGTGGAATGGCGTTCCCGTCAGTAAAGTCGGCTATACTTACATTAGATACGTTGCGCTGTTTCTGGGCGCCAGTCTAACTGTGTGGATTGCTGGCAAATTTGTACAGCAGTACAATTCAGGGTGGTTCTTGCCTATTATTTTCGTTGGCATGGCGTCTATTTTCTTTGCGTGGATTGGTGTGGTGTCTACCAACCCGCGTGAAGTTAGAGTCTTCAAGGATGGCAGACCTGCACCGCGTACCGTGGCACAACTTAACGGCGAAGAGCCAACGCCGGCTACACCTGCAAGCGAGGTAACTCCGCCAGCTTTGACCTCTGTCGATGCCGCCAAAGCTGAGTACGATGAGCTGATGAAGAAATACGACTTCCCTGAAAAGTATCGCCAATTCGATGAAACCTTTATCGTATCCGAATCAAAGGTTAACGAATTTGTGGCGCAAATGCTTGCTTCCAAAAATTCTAAGGGTGAAGCCATCAAGGTAGAAGATGTCGATGTCTTCAAAATTCAGAACTACCTGATGAAGGAATTTTTGAAGCGCAAGGAAGAAAAGGAAAAGAAAGCCTCAGAAGCAACCTCCGCTGTCAATGCCCCTGCGCCAGCAACGGTTGCAGCGGCTGAGCCAGCTCCAGCTGATGAACCTGCAGCACCTGCGGCACCAGCTGAAGCAGCAGTCGTACCAGCCTCTGGCGGACAAGATGCACTAGCTCATGAAGCACTCTACAAAAAGAAGTGTGCAGGCTGCCATTCGCTGAGCGCCAATGCAGGTAAGATGCGCCAAAAGTGGATGAAGGACGATGCCAAAACGCTGGAACTCGTCCAATGGATGCAGCGCCTTGCAAAGCAAGACCGCTCCAAAGCCTTCACCGATGATGAAGCCAAGAAAATCGCGGCGTTCATCAGAGCGCCCGGCGCAAAACTTTACTAGCCGACTTTTAAACCCTAAAGAAAGCGTTTCAAGGCACAAATCTTGAAACGCTTTTTATTTTCCAGTTTTTACTACGAACTACTTATGTCCGTTATTCTTATCACTGGCGCTGGTAAAGGGATTGGGCGCCACCTTGCCCTTGAATTTGCCCAGCGCAAGCATGCTGATTTTGAGCCCAAGCTGCTGCTCGTCTCCCGCACACATGCCGATCTAGAAACCCTGCAACACGAGTGCCACAAGCATAACGTTGAAGCCGAAATCTGTGTCGCCGATATCTCGCGCCTCTCCGACATTCAAACTATCTACACGTGTGCAATCGAGCGCTTTGGTCAAATCGATTGCCTCATCAATAATGCAGGCGTAGGGCGCTTCAAGAACATTTTAGAGCTCACCGAAGAGGACTTTGACTACACCATAGACATTAACCTAAAGGGCACATTTTTCCTGACTCAGAAAGTCTTTGAAGCGATGCAGCGTCGCCGTAGTGGGCATATCATTTTCATAACCTCTGTGGCAGCAGAGACCCCTTTTGAGCAAAGCGCCATTTACTGCATGTCAAAATTCGGTCAGAAAGGCTTGGTGGAAGTGCTCCGGCTTTATGCGCGCAAGTGTAATGTGCGTGTAACCAATGTCATGCCCGGCGCAGTCTATACGCCAATGTGGGGCGAAGACGCTCAAAAATTTCAGCCACGCATGATGATGCCTGAAGATGTCGCAAAACTTGTCGTGGAGGCGTACTTGCAGCCTGAACGCACCAGCGTGGAGGAAATTGTCTTACGACCTATCGCAGGCGATTTGTGATGCATTGATGCACTTACCCCAAAGTGCGAACTTTCATTGAGACAACTTCTTCAGTCAGGATATCTACCTTGAAGACTTTGTAGCGCCGCACAAGATTTGATAACGCATACGACGAATCGTTGGTGGGCATATCGTAGCCAATGGTAACAAACCAAAATTGCCCATCTTCTGATTTTTCAATTTCTTCCACGCAGATATTTTGATAGGCAGCATCTTGCATCACATCACGAAAGTGCGAGAGTGCTTTTTGTGCTGCTTCCTTGAACCCCACAATGTTTTTGGACATACTACTGAATTTGAGTTGGAATTTGTTCAAAGATACAGACTTCGACTGAACGTCTTTAAGAGAGCGGGCGTTTTGAGAGCAATGTTTCCTTCATTTCGTCATGATTGAACTCAAAGACGTCGTCAAAATCTACAACGAAAAAACGGCACCTGTCTATGCGCTCTCGGGTGTCTCGCTCAAAATTGAGCGAGCCGAACTTGTAGCCCTCATGGGCAGTTCGGGCAGTGGCAAGACTACAATGCTGAACATTCTTTCAGCAATTGACAAACCGACGCGCGGCACTGTGAAAATTGATGGAACGGATATCAGCACAATGACCGAGCGCGAACTTACGGCATTTCGACGCAAAAAAATTGGGGTCATTTTCCAATTCTTCAATTTGATGCCCACACTTACCGTGCTTGAAAATGTGCTTTTGCCGAGCACACTGGCGCGCTTAGCTGAAAAAGAAACACAGGCACGCGCATTGATGCTCATTGAACGCGTAGGGCTTTCGCATCGACTGTCGCATAAGCCCTTTGAGCTCTCCGGCGGAGAAATGCAGCGCACTGCAATTGCCCGCGCTTTGATGAACAATCCTGACATTATCATTGCTGACGAACCGACAGGAAATTTGGACTCAAAAAATGCGGCACAAATTTTAGACCTTGTAGAAGAACTTGCGCGTGAGCAAAAAAAGACATTCATCATTGCTACCCATGCCAGTGATGTGGCACAAATCGCTGACCGTACAATTGTCATGCGCGATGGACAAATCGTGGAAGATGAACTTGCAATAAAACGCTGAAAGGCATCCGTACTCTAACGCTATCAAAACGCTCCAATGAATTACCAACTTGTTGAAGAAATTCTGCTCAATTTCATCCGCTGCGAAGTGCGCAAAGTTGGGTTTGAAAAAGTCGTGCTCGGACTTTCAGGCGGCGTGGATTCGGCAGTGTCGTGCGCCTTAGCAACACGCGCCTTGGGCAAAGAAAATGTGCTGGCTGTGATGATGCCCTACAAAACAAGTAGCCCCGATAGTCTTGCCGACGCAGAATTACTGATTGCGCAATTAGGCATTGCATCGGAGCGGCGCGAGATTACGCCAATGGTTGATGCATATTTTGCAACAGAGCCTGATGCCAATCACGTGCGTCGTGGCAATGTGATGGCAAGAATGCGCATGATTGTGCTCTATGATATTTCCATGCGCGATCATCGACTCGTGATTGGCACAAGCAATAAAACGGAATTGCTGCTGGGCTACGGCACACTCTTTGGCGATATGGCTTCCGCAATCAATCCGATTGGTGATCTCTACAAAACGCAAGTGTGGCAATTGGCTAAGCACCTGCAGATACCGCAGCGCATTATTGATAAGAAGCCCAGTGCAGACCTCTGGGAAGGACAAACAGACGAAGATGAGCTCGGCTTCACATACGCTGAGGTCGATAAGTTGCTCTATCAAATGGTAGACTTGCGCCTAGCCGATGAAGAACTCATAAAGAATGGAACTTCTTTGGCTTTTTTGAGTAAAATAAGGCGGCTTGTCGTGCGCAATCAATTCAAGCGAATGACACCAGTGATTGCAAAACTTTCTGCACGCACACTTGGTGTTGATTTTCGCTATGCGCGTGATTGGCAAGCTGTCAAATAACTCTTGAACTCAATAGATACAATGCAAAGCATTTTTCTGATTACTTTTGCTGCTCCGCAACGGAGCGACGAAAACGCAAATGCACTGATTTTGAACACTAAAACGTCATCGCTGCGCGCCGAAATAGAGCTGAGCGGTGATCTCTGGGGCGGCGAGCAGTCGCAACCACTCTATAACGAGGTAACGCGCCTGCTGGAAGAGGGGCACAAAGACATTATTTTGGACATCAAAAACGTCTTTTTTGCAAATAGCTCAGGCGTAGGGTTACTGATTCGCTTGCATGTCAAAGCCGAAAAACATGGCGCGAAAATCACAATTGCCAATCCTAACCCGAATCTCAGAAAAGTCTTTGAGACGATGAACCTTAATCAAGTGATGCATATTGTGCCGGCATCCGCTTAGAGCTAATCACAGCGTCATCATGCAAGTACGGGGCAGTGCATAACACTGCCTTTTTGCATTCATGCCAAATTTGACTGTAAAATTTGACTGTAAAAAAGATGCAAGCACGTTCAAGGCGGTAGAGTTTTTTTTGCAGAGCTCAAGGGCGCATTGCACTTTTTTCGCCTCGCAGGTAAAGCAATCGCTCTGCAAAATCTCGGAAGGCGCCATATCCACCGCGTGCTTTGCATACGTAGTGCACAATGGAGCGAATCGCTGGCAGTGCATCGTTTGGAGAGGCAGTCAAGCCAGATTCACCAATAGCATGAAGCAGGTCCCAATCGTTCATATCATCGCCGATGTAAGCAAGATTTTCAACTTGCAGACATGTTTCTTTAAGGATGTGCTCAAGATGCGCACGCTTATCTTTGATACCAAGGTAGAGAAAAGGAAGATGCAATTTTTCAGCGCGCTTCTTGACGCTACCCGACTGCTCGCCGGTGATAATGGCAGTTTCTATACCAGCCAGCTGCCGCAAACGCTCCACACCCATACCGTCACGGATAGAAAAGCGCTTTAATTCTTCGCCGCGCTCGGAGTAATAAACGCCGGTGTCAGTCAAGACGCCGTCGCTATCGGTGAGCACAAGTTTGATGCGTGCTGCACGCTTCTTTTGTTCTGCAAGTGAGAGTTTTTTGGGCATCTCACCAACCTTAGCTTTTTTTGAGATACTCGCGCAGGTATTTGGCGGTGTAGGAGCGCTCTGACATAGCAACCTCTTCGGGTGTGCCTTGCGCAATAATTTCACCACCACGCTCACCTGCTTCAGGTCCTAAATCGATAATCCAGTCAGCTTGCTTGATGAGGTCAAGATTGTGTTCAATGACGACAAGTGTATTGTTTTGCTCAAGAAGTCGGTTGAAGCATGCAATGAGCTTGCGAATATCATCAAAGTGTAAGCCAGTGGTAGGTTCATCGAAGATAAACAAGCTATTTTTGGATTCGCTGCTGGCGATGTGGTAGGCAAGTTTCAGGCGCTGGGCTTCGCCACCAGAAAGTGTGCTGCCAGATTGACCGAGCTGCAAATAATCTAAGCCTACTTCCTGCAAAATTTTGAGTTTTTTGACAATGTTCTTTTGGTCGCTAAAGAACTCGGCTGCTTCAGCAACTGTCATCTCCAGTACATCAGCAATAGATTTGTCTTTGTAGCGTGCATTCAAGGTATCGCTTTTGTAGCGTTTGCCGTTGCAAGCCTCACAGATAGTTTCAACATCGGCTAGAAATTGCATCTCAACGCGAACAATGCCCTCACCAGCGCAGGCTTCACAGCGTCCACCGGGAATGTTAAACGAGAAATAGCCTGCATCCCAGCCTTTCATTTTGGCATACGGCGTTTGAGCAAATAGCAGGCGAATGTCATCAAAGACTTTCATGTAAGTAGCAGGATTGCTGCGACTGGAGCGTCCGATTGGTGATTGGTCGACAATTTCGACTTTCTCAACAAGGTGTGCGCCGCGCAGCGCTCTGTGGGTACCGACTTTTTCACTGGTGCCGACTTTTTGTTTAAGCAAACCCAAGTAGAGAATGTCGTGCACCAGCGTAGATTTGCCGGAGCCGCTGACGCCTGTTACGCAGGTCATGACACCAAGCGGAAATTTGACCGTGAGATTTTTGAGATTATTTTCAAGTGCGCCCTCAATTTCAATTGCTCGTGAAAAATCTACTTTACGCCGCTGTTGAGGCACAGCAATAGCATGCTTGTTGTAGAGATATTTTCCGGTAAGTGAGCGAGGCGATTGAACTACATCGGCAGGTGGACCTTGAAAGACAAGCGAGCCACCATGGCGACCAGCACCTATGCCCAAATCGATAAGCATATCAGCAGCTTCGATAATTTCACGGTCGTGCTCAACAACGACAACGGTATTGCCAATATCGCGCAAGCGTTTGAGAATTTGAATAAGCCGTGCCGAGTCATGTTGATGCAGTCCAATCGAGGGTTCATCCAAAATGTAAATTGAGCCCATGAGCGAAGAGCCGAGCGATGTGGCTAAGTTAATGCGTTGCGACTCTCCACCTGAGAGTGTGTTCGAAGGACGATTCAGCGTCAGGTAGTCTAAGCCAACTTCAACCAGATAGCCCAAGCGTTTTTCTAGTTCATTCAAAATCGTTTGTGCAATTTCTCTATCGAAGCGTGAGATTTCAAGATGTTTGATAAACTCATAGGCTTCGGCGATGCTCATTTGCACGATGTCAAAAATTGTTTTGCCTGCGACTTTCACATACAGGGCTTCTTTGCGCAAGCGAGAGCCGCCGCAATCCGGGCAAATGGAGTAGCCACGGTAGCGATTGAGCAACACACGGTAGTGCATCTTGTATTGTGCTTCTTTTTCAACCTCTTCAAAGAAGCCGTTGATGCCAAGAAAGACATCTTTCGGTGCACCTTTCCAAATCAGTTTTTTGGCGCTAGCAGGAAGTTTGCTGTAGGGCACATCGAGTGGAATGTCATATTTTGGTGCGATTCGAATGAGCGCACGCAAATGCTGAGAATGCTTGTCTGAGTTCCAACAGACGATGGCGCCATCGCGCAAGGACAAGGCTTTGTTCGGCACCACCGCATCTTCATCAATGCCGGCGACACGCCCAAAACCTTGACAAGTTGGACATGCCCCGAAAGGCGAGTTAAACGCAAAAAGTTGTGGCGTGGGTTCTTCGTACTCGACGCCGTTGAGCTCAAACTTATCGCTGAAGACATAATCTCTGCCTTCCAAGACACGCACCGTGCAGTACCCGTTCGATTCAGCAAAAGCAGTTTCAACAGCTTCCGTGATGCGCAAGAAAGTCTCATCGTTGTGTTTGAGAACTAACCTATCGACCAGCACAAGCAATTTTTCTTGCTCCTGCTTTGGGAGTGCAAGCAATTTCTTTTCATCGTCTGGACGGCTGACATCTAAGAGGTTTTTCCCATGAACGATACGGTAAAAGCCTTTTTGTTTGAGGGTTTGAATTTCTTCAGTGAGCGTACGGTCTTTTTTCTTTTCATCTTTGTGATGCGGAAAGGGAAAGCAGATATAGAACTTGATACCTTCTTCCAAAAGCCGCATTTGAATCAAGACATCTTCGGGCGAGTGTTTGAGCACCATTTCATGTGTATCGGGTGAATAGGTTTTCCCAATGCGTGCAAAGAGCAGTCGCAGGTAGTCGTAAATTTCCGTAACCGTACCAACGGTTGAGCGCGGGTTTTTGGAAATCGTTTTCTGTTCAATTGCAATGGCAGGTGCAATACCGGAGATGAAATCTACATCGGGTTTTTGTATGCGCTCAAGAAACTGGCGAATGTAAGCAGAGAGCGATTCCACATACCGCCGATGCCCTTCCGCATACAGCGTGTCGAAGGCTAGGCTAGATTTCCCAGAGCCACTAACGCCTGTGATGACAACCAGCTTATTGCGCGGAATGACCACATCAAGGTTTTTGAGGTTGTGTGTTCTTGCCCCTTTGATGAAAATTCCATTTACAGCTTGGCTGGTCTGAGAAGCGGATAGCGTTTGAACTTCTGCACTCATGAGTTAGGATATCTAAGTTTGCATAGCGTAAATGAACCCACTATGGCTTAACCACCAAGTTGACGAGTTTATTTGGCACAACAATTTTCTTGATAATTTCTTTGCCATCGATAAACTTTTGCACGGTGTCGACTTGCATGGCGCGTGCAATGAGTTCTTCGTTAGTAATGCCAACAGGGGCTTCAAAGGTGCCGCGCAATTTCCCGCTGACTTGAACGGCAATGGTAACCACATCATCTTTCGCTAACTCTGGGTCATAAGTCGGATAAGGCACGTTGGCGATAGACTCTGTGTGTCCCAACGCTTGCCAGAGTTCTTCTGCAATATGAGGCGCAAAAGGGGAGAGCATCAAAAGCAAGTTTTCAATAGCGGTGCGGTTATGACAATTTTCTTTTGTCAAGAGATTGACAAACTCCATCATGGCGGCAATTGCGGTATTGAAGCGCAAGTTCTCACAATCTTCGCTAACCTTTTTAATTGTCTTGTGCATTGCGCGCTCAATCTCTGCGCTCATGGGTGTCTCGTCGACAATAATATCACGCTCGGGCGTTTCATGCGATTTAAAGACTAGGCGCCAGACTCTGCCCAAAAAGCGTGAGATGCCTTCAATGCCTTTAGTGCTCCACGGCTTGACTTGTTCAAGCGGTCCGAGAAACATCTCGTAGAGTCTGACGGCATCAGCGCCATGTTCAGCGAGCACTTTGTCAGCAGCAATAACATTGCCACGCGATTTGGACATTTTCTCGCCGTCTTCGCCCAAAATCATGCCTTGATTAAAGAGCTTTTGGAAGGGCTCTTTGGTTGAAACAATACCTAAGTCGAAGAGCACTTTATGCCAGAACCGTGCATAGAGCAAATGCAAAACTGCATGTTCGGCACCGCCAACATAGAGATCGACAGCACCCCAGTATTTTTCTTTTTCAGGTGAAAGCAGTTGGTGAGCGTTATGCGCATCTTTGAAGCGAAGGTAATACCAGCAACTGCCTGCCCACTGTGGCATAGTATTAGTTTCACGGCGGAATTTGCCGTGCTCATCTTCGTCATAAAGCCAGTGTATGATATTAGCAAGTGGTGATTCGCCTGTGCCAGAGGGCTCATACTTTTCTACTTCGGGCAAGAGTAATGGCAAGTTTGTTTCGGGTCGCAAAATTGTGTATTTGCCGTGTTCATCTTGGTAGTATTTCATGGGAATCGGCTCACCCCAATAACGCTGGCGAGAAAAGACCCAGTCGCGCAGTTTGTAATTAACTTTGCGGCGCCCAATCCCCTTTGATTCAAGCCATGAAGCAATTTTCTCGAAGGCATCTTTGAAAACTAAGCCATCAAGGGAGACTTCATCGTTTGAAGAATTAACACAAGGCGCATCTTTACCGACGAACGCTTGCTCTTGGACGCTGTGTGGCGATTGCACTACTTCTTTAATTGGCAAGCCAAATTTCTTTGCAAATTCCCAGTCGCGCTCATCATGTGCAGGGACAGCCATAATAGCGCCAGTGCCATAACTCATCAAAACATAATCGGCAATCCAAATTGGAATTGCTGATTGTGTTGCAGGATTGATAGCATAAGCACCAGTAAATACGCCTGTTTTTTCTTTTTGCAAATCGGTGCGTTCCAAGTCACTTTTTTTAGCAGTTTCAGCGCGATAGTGCTCGACAGCTGCGCGTTGCGCCGAGCTAACGATGCGCTCGACGAGCGGATGCTCAGGTGAAAGTACCATGTATGTTGCACCGAAAAGTGTATCGGGGCGCGTGGTAAAGACCGTGATTTTTTCAGGAGAGTTTTCAAGTTGAAAATCAATCTCACAGCCTTCACTTTTGCCAATCCAATTACGCTGCATGTCTTTAATGCTCTCACTCCAATCAAGCTCATCTAAATCTTGCAGCAGGCGTTCAGCATATGCCGTAATTTTCAACACCCACTGACGCAAGGGCTTGCGAATGACAGTGAAGCCTTTTTCGACATATTCTGCAACTTCTTCATTTGCTAAGACAACACGCTGCTCGACACACCAATTGACTGGCACTTCTGCAGTGTAGGCTAAACCTTTTTCATAGAGCTTGAGAAAAATCCATTGTGTCCATTTGTAGTAGTCTGGGTCAGTTGTATTGATTTCGCGCGACCAATCGTAGGAGAAGCCGAAACGCATCAAGGTTTGCTTAAAGCTCTGCACATTTTGTTCTGTGGTAATGCGCGGATGTGTCCCAGTTTTAATCGCATACTGTTCGGCAGGTAAGCCAAAGGCATCCCATCCCATCGGATGCAAGACATTGAACCCTTTGTGGCGCTTGAAACGAGCAACAATATCTGTTGCCGTGTACCCTTCAAGGTGTCCGACATGTAGACCACTGCCGCTGGGGTAGGGAAACATGTCCAACACATAGTACTTCGGCTTTGTGTGATCTTCCGTGACACGAAAAGTCTGATGCTCTTGCCAGTAAGTTTGCCACTTTTTTTCAATTTCAGTGAAGTTGTATCTCATGGATGTGATGATTGGTTGTGCGATGTAACAAACTTGGAACGCTTGGCTTTGCTGTCAAGCCATGCTTGAGCTTTGAACAATGCTTCAAAGATAGTAACAAATACGTCGTAAATTTTGCTTCAAAGAGCGAGGCTTGCATGAGAAGCTTTGCGTAAGAAAAAAATCGTTGTATCTTTGCGTTTCCTTTTGGGGCTATAGCTCAGTTGGTAGAGCGCTTCAATGGCATTGAAGAGGTCAGGAGTTCGAATCTCCTTAGCTCCACAAACACCCCTTTTTCTCAAAGCAGCGCGGATATGCTGATAACTCTGACGCAAAAACGCCAGAATGTCTGACAAAGAATACCTTCTCAGAGATTCTCTTCGTCGACTCTCTGAACTTAAAGCCACAGAAGATTCACTGCGCTTATCTAAGCAATCAGCCGTGTCATATTGGCTCGACCAAATGCTCTCCGCTGAATTATCGATTCAATTTTTTGAATCACTTTTACTCATTTTTCTCGGGACTGTTTTTGCCTATTTGCTCTATCGTCGCAGTGATCGCCTCAAAAGCATTGACAAGCTGCAAGCACGTGCACTGCAGTTTGCAGCGTTGGCGCTACTGTGTCTTGCTTCCAAAGGTGTGTTTTTCATTATCTCGTCGCTATCGGTGTCAGGTGTGCTATCTGCAGGCAGCTATGGTCAACTCTACTGGCTGGGCTGGCAGATTTCACTGCTGTGGTTTGTCTATTTTGCGTTTATGTTCGCTATCGGTTTTACACGCTCCAGAAAAAGTTACGACATTTATTTTGCCATGAGTCTAATGCTGTTGTTCCTAGTGATTACGGCGCTCTACAACGAGTGGTTTTGGAAGTGGCTACTTTACAAAATGAGGGTGGCTGAAATTGACCCAAGCAGAATTGATATGCTTGTCGTTACGCTGGCGCCTCCATTACCTTTCAAAACCGAATCCCTCATTCCAGAGCTGAGCCGATTTTCGTCATTTTCCCTTAGTGTGCATCTCTTGTTGTGGCTGGTGCTGTTTGGCTATGCCGCGTTTGTCATGTTTCGTCGCAGTCGCTCCTACAAAGATGGCAGTGCAAAAAATGCCGTATTTCTACTTGCGAGCACTTTCTTGGTGCTTGCGCTCTTTGGCGGCTTTGGGCTCTTGAAATTTCGAAGTGATTTTTCTCTGCTCACTTCAAAGTCCTATCTTGTAGCGCTCGTTGCGATGATCATCTTTTTTTTGAGTGTAAGAAATACTTATCGGCACGGTCGATACAGACGCAATTAAATCAACTTTTGAACAAAGAAAACGAGAATGTGTGGTGTTTTTGGGGTCTATAACTCTCCTACAGCCGCAATTGATACCTTCTATGGCTTATACGCACTGCAGCATCGCGGGCAGGAAGGTGCTGGCATCGTGGTCTCTGACTTTGATACAGAACGGCAAAAGCCCATATTCCGTACGCACAAAGGACTTGGGCTTGTCGCAGAAGTTTTCCGAGACGAAAAAATTTTTGAGCAGCTCAAAGGACGAGCCGCTATCGGGCACAATCGCTATTCTACTGCAGGCTCGGCGAAAACGCCACAAAACATTCAACCCTTTTCGGTCAATTACAAAGGCGGACACCTCGCGCTCGGGCACAATGGGAATCTGAGCAATCAACGTGCCTTGCGCAAAAAACTCTCAGAGGATGGCGTGATTTTTCAAGCCACATCCGACACCGAAGTCATTCTGCACTTGATTGCGCGCAGTAAAGCAGCATCGACACTTGAACGTATCTATGATGCGCTCTTGCAAGTTCAAGGGGCTTATTCGCTCGTGATTCTGACCGATGAGGCGCTCATTGCAGCACGCGATCCGCTCGGTTTTCGACCGCTGGCACTTGGTATAAAAAAGCCAGCCGACAAAAAGGCAAAACCAGCTTACTTGCTGGCAAGCGAAACCTGCGCCTTTGACTTGATTGGGGCAAAATATGAGCGCGAAATTGAACCCGGAGAAATTTTGATGATCGACCAGCACACTGTCGAGACCGGTGAATTTAAGAGCATGCACTTACCAAAATCAGCGCGTAAAGCACGATGTATTTTTGAGTATGTGTATTTTTCTCGCCCCGACAGCATTATCTTCGGCGAATCTGTCGATAAAGTGCGCCGTAAGTTAGGCAAAAATCTCTCGCTTGAAGCAGGGGTTTCGCCTAAAGAAGATGAAAAGTATGTTACGGTGATTAGCGTGCCTGATTCATCCAACACAGCGGCACTAGGATTCGTTACAGAGAGCAATAAACATGGCTCACCAGCACGCCTTGAAATTGGCTTAATCCGCAATCACTACATCGGACGCACATTTATTCAACCGGGTGAAACGGACCGGCAACTCAAGGTGCGTACTAAATACAACATCGTGCGCGGAATTCTGAAAAATCGTCGCATCGTCGTCGTCGATGATTCCATCGTGCGTGGTACAACATCCAAGATGCTCGTGCAACTTCTGCGCGAAGCGCATCCAAAAGAAATTCACATGCGTATTAGCTCCCCGCCTATCGTCAACCCCTGCTTCTACGGAATGGATTTCCCGACGCGCGACAAGCTCATTGCATATCAATTTGGCGGCAATATCGAAAAAATTCGAGAAGAACTTGGCGTTGATTCCTTAGCGTATCTTTCGCATAAAGGCTTGCTGAACAGCGTGCCAAAGTATGAAGATGAACAAGGCAGTTACTGCACAGCTTGCTTTAGCGGCAATTATCCCGTACCCATAGATGACGCAACCACTGAAAAAGAAGAAAACGACATTTAGACATAGGGCAGCGTATCGGCTGCAAAAATGTGTGCGGCACTAAAGGCTTGAAGTTCAGGAATCCACAACTTGATATACTGCGCATTAGCATCATACATCTCTGCCTGTCGCTTCGGGTTGAAGTAACGGTCTTCGCGTGGGTCGTTGCCAATGCCAGCAACATAGTTCCAGTTGCCATAGTTACTGCACACATCGTAATCAATCAAGATCGATTCGAAGTATTCAGCGCCCCAACGCCAATCTATATTCAAATCGCGCACCAAGTAACTTGCCACATTTTGCCGACCACGGTTCGACATAAAGCCCGTCGCAGCCAGCTCACGCATGTTGGCATCGATGAACGGCTGACCTGTTTTTCCCAATACCCATCTTTGAAATGCAGCTCGATCGTGCGACCATGTTTTAGCTTTACCTTTGATGCCAAACTTATGAAAGATGCGGTTGCCATATTTGAGCGCAATGAAGCGAAAGTAATCGCGCCAGACAAGTTCAAAGATGAGCCAGTAAGTTGAGTCATTAGCAACACGCTGAGCTTCATACTTTCTAACTTCATCGTAGATTTTTCTCGGTGAAAGTGCGCCATGAGCAAGCCAAGCTGAAAATTTTGAGGAGTAGTCGGCGCCGATAAGTCCGTTGCGTGTCTCTTTATAGGTTTTGAGTAAATCTTTTTGCCAGATGTATTCGTCAAGGCGCTTTAAGCCTTCGCTCTCGCCGCCTTTGAACTTGAGCACAGCGCGCGCGTCAACTTGCGGCTCTTCCAGTCCAAAAGTGTGCAGCGTGGGAAGTTCACCAGCTTCAACTTCTGTAAAAGTCTTCAAGCGCGTTGGTGTTGGAAAAAGTGCGCGCACACGCGCATGCTTTTCGACTTGCTTGCGAAAAGTCGTGAAAACATCAGGAAGATGCTCAATCGACATTGGCAAGTCGTTTTTGTGATAGAGCGTGCTGCCCCAGTATTCTTTTGTGCTGACGCCAAGAGCATGAAGGTTTTTTCTCAAAGCAGCTTCAACGCGTAGCTCTTCATCTGTTGCTTCTTGATGAAAATACACACATGAGATACCAAGCGACTTAGCAAGGCTTGCGATAATTTCTTCAGGCTTGCCGATGCGCACGAGAAGTTCGCCGCCTCGCTCACGAATAGATTGGCGCAAATCAGCGACGCACTCGAGCAAAAACTTTGCACGAAATTTTCCCGTCTTTGCAAATCCAGAGGGGAGTGTGCCAAACTGACGCTCATCGAAACAGTAGAGCAGGAGAACATCGCTGGACTCAGCAAGAGCGCGTGTGAGTGCTTCATGGTCGTGCAGGCGTAGGTCGTTTCGAAACCAGACAAGCGTCTTTTGAGGCATGTGATGTGTGCCGAG
Source organism: Candidatus Thermochlorobacter sp. (assembly GCA_046291735.1). Taxonomy (GTDB): domain Bacteria; phylum Bacteroidota; class Chlorobiia; order Chlorobiales; family Thermochlorobacteraceae; genus Thermochlorobacter. Next base: position 28,551 of record JBKBSK010000011.1, read on the forward strand.
ATGATATTTGGAATAACTTGCAAAATCAAACGCCAAAAAGGCGGCGATTGGTTTCTTTGTCGCACTGACGCAAGAGCAAGTGAGCATCGATACGCTGTATGGAGTATTTACCCACCAAAAAACGTTTGCAGACGAGCAAGCAATGTTTAACTTTCCGAGCTAAAGTCGAGAAGACGCATTTTTAGGAAATAGCTTTTTAGAAAGTTTTTTTGCGCAACACAGCATGTGGAAAAACAGCATTCTTGAGACCATTGGGCAGACGCCGATGGTACGACTGCATCGCATCACCAAATCGCTTAAGCCTGTGATGCTGGCAAAGTTAGAGTTTATGAATCCGGGGGGCAGTATCAAAGACCGCATTGCGCTAAGCATGATTGAACATGCTGAACAAAACGGGCTACTCAAACCGGGCGGCACGATTATCGAGTGGACGGCAGGCAACACGGGCATTGGACTTGCGCTGGTGGCAACTGTGAAAGGTTACAAGTGCATTATGGTAATGCCGGATAAAGTCTCGCAAGAAAAAATCGATCTCTTGCGTGCCTTGGGTTCTGAGGTGGTCATTACGCCTACCGCGGTGAAACCTGAAGACCCACGAAGTTGCTACAGTGTAGCAGAGCATTTGGCAAAAACAATTCCGAACTCTTACTATCCCAATCAATTTAGCAACGAAGCCAATCCAGAGGTGCATTACCGCACGACTGCACAAGAGATTTGGGAACAAACTGATGGCAAAGTAACACATGTGTTTGCGGCAATGGGTACAGGTGGCACGGTCTCGGGTATTGCCAAACGCTTGAAGGAGCTGAATCCAAAGGTCAAAGTTATTGGTGTCGATTCGGTGGGGTCCGCCTATGCGCCGTATTTCAAGACAGGAGAGATGCCTGCGGAAATTGGACTGTGGAAGTTAGAAGGAATGGGTGGAAGTCGCATCCCTAAAACCGCTGATTTTAGCGTGCTCGATGATGTGATTGCGGTCAGCGATGGTGAGGCGTTTTCAGCTGGGCGCGCACTTTCGAAACTTGAAGCTATCTTCGCAGGAGGCTCGTCTGGAGCAGCACTTTATGCTGCAATGAAATACGCCAAGCATCTGAGCGAAGATGATGTTGTCGTCGTGATGATTACTGACACCGGCGCGCGCTACCTAAGCAAAATGTATAACGACCTGTGGATGAAGGAAAACAATTTTGTGCAATCGTTTAGCCACGATAAATCCAAGATGACGGCAGCAGATGTATTAGCGAGCAAAAAGAACCGCAAGTTGATTTTCGTAACGCCTGAAACGCCCCTATTTGAAGCGTTTGAATTGATGAAGAAATATGAAATCTCTCAAGCCCCGATTATTTCCGATGGCGCAGAGATCGGGAGCATTAGCGATAACAAAATCCTCAGCATCTTGCTTGCCGAAGCAGATGCAAAGCAGAACAAGGTGATTGGCTACATGGAAAAACCGTTTCCAATTTTGCCGCCCAATGCACCGCTATCACAACTCTCTGATGAACTCATGCGCGACAACGCTGTGCTCATTGGCGATGGCAACAGTGAATTTGAAATTATCACCAAGTCGGACCTTATCGCTGCAATTACATCCTAAGACATTAGTTAAGTTCGTAGCGGCGAATCACGAACGTATGTCGCTGAAAAATCACTTGATTAAATGAAGGTTCGCGTTGTACTGGCGGTCTTGAAGTAGAGCAGTCAGGCTCATCATCAAGAAGCCACGAAAGTCCTTCGAACCGAGACCCGAGGTAAAGGAACCCAATTGCAATCAGTGGAAACACACTGACAAGAAAGAGCGGCACTGTAAGCGCAAGCAAGATGCCAGTAGGAATAGCAAATGTTGCAATCAAGAGAATAAGCGCAAGAAAAATAAACGTGCGTCTAATCATCTCTGACGATGGTTTACGTGGAACTGCGATTATGATACCTTGGGAAATGACACTGCTGGGAACTTCTAACCGCAGAAACCCTCGTATTGAAGAAAACGTTCAAATCGTCCGCAAGTTTTTTGTAGCACTGCCTATTTTTACATTCACATTGTCTTGGCGCTGTGCATAGAGGAGTGCAACAGAAAAGCATCAGCTGAGCCCTAATGTTGAAGTCGCATAAAGAAGTAGCACGAGAAAAACAACGCAGCGTATTTGTCTTTCGGCTTCGCAGGCTTTTTGGTAACTTACAGTTTCAACGGTTGATTATCAGGTAAATGGACAAAAAACGCTATGGCTTTAGCACGCGTGCAATTCATCACGCGCAAGAGCCTGACGAGAAGACAGGCGCAGTGGTACCAATGCTCTCAATGGCAACCACATACAAACAAGATGGAATCAATCAACCGCGCGGTGGCTTTGAGTATTCTCGAGCACAGAACCCAACACGTGCACAGTTAGAGCAGGTCTTAGCAGGCTTAGAAAATGCAGCGTATTGCAATGCGTTTTCATCGGGACTTGCTGCACTTGCGGCACTGATGAGCCTCTTTGAACCCCAAGACCACATTATTGCTGGCGATGACCTCTATGGTGGCACGGTACGCTATTTCAATCAAGTGCTGGCAAAGTATGGCATCACATTTTCCTATGTGGATACAAACGATTTGGAAGCGGTCGAAAAGGCGATTACACCGAAGACAAAACTCATCTACCTTGAATCGCCAACAAATCCGATGCTACGGCTCTCTGACATTCGTGCTGTAGCAACGCTTGCCAAAGCGCATGGATTGTTGCTTGCTGTCGATAACACATTTGCAAGTCCATACCTGCAAAACCCGTTAGATTTGGGTGCTGATGTTGTGCTGCATAGTTCAACGAAGTATCTGGGCGGGCACTCTGACATTGTCGGCGGCGCCCTAATGACAAACGACAAATCACTCTACGATAAATTTTTCTTTCAGCAGAAAGCAGTCGGTGCTGTGCCCTCACCATTTGATTGTTGGCTACTGATGCGCTCGGTCAAAACGCTGGCGATACGCATGCGTCAGCAGTGCGAAAATGCACTGGCTATTGCCAACTTTCTTGCACAACAGGACGGGATTGAAAAAGTCTATTATCCGGGCTTGCCCACGCACCCACAGCACGACTTAGCAAAGCGTCAGATGCCACGCGGCTTCGGTGGGATTGTCTCTGTAGATTTAGGTTCAAGAGCACATGTGGAGGCGTTCATTAAAGGCTTGCAGATTTTCACATTTGCGGAAAGTTTGGGCTGCGTTGAAAGTCTGGTGTGCTATCCGTGGGAGATGACACACGCCGCTGTGCCCGTAGAGCAGCGCAGAAAACTTGGTATCACCGAAGGCTTGATTCGCCTCTCTGTTGGAATTGAAGAAAAAGAAGATTTAATAGAAGAATTGCGTGCGGCACTGGCGCTAGTGATGCCGCAGATTGAGACAGCGCGATAGACAACCATCGCTTGCTGCTATGACCTGAAACATATTCGCGAACCTAACTTAATACAATCCAATGACACCTGAAACACAACCACAACAGCCGTTTCAGCTCAACATTGAAATTGACGAGAAAACAGCAGAAGGAACTTACTCTAACTTTGTGCTCATCAATCATTCACCTGCCGAGTTTGTGATTGATTTTACGCGCGTGTTGCCCGGCATTGCCAAAGCTAAAGTAAGTGCAAGAATTGTCATGACACCACAACACGCAAAGTCGTTTTTGCTGGCGCTGCAAGACAACATTCAAAAATACGAGAGTACATTTGGCACAATTAAAATTGTCGGCGCACCTGAAACATCCTCGCAAATGGGATTTCGCATCGATAACAAGACAAAACCATCTTAATTGCAAGATAGCTTGCGGTGCGTGGAGGCTTGGTGCAGCATGGCGCTATACTTTTGTGAGCAATTTGTGTAAATCTTCATGCGGATTTTCAAGCGCGTGGGCAGAGATAAGTTCGCCAGCACGCTGTGCAGCAATCGCGCCTGCTTCAACGGCATGTTTGACCGCAGGCTGCTCACCTTTGACGACAACAGCCACATAGCCACCGCCAATGTATTCTTTGCTGACAAATTCTACATTTCCCGATTTGAGCATGGCGTTTGCTGCCTCTAAGGCACCGACAAATCCTTTTGTTTCGACAATTCCTAATGCACTCATAATGCGTGTTGATAGAGATTGATTAAAGAGCAAGTATGGACTTTTCAACGTGCATGCCTAAGGATTGACAGGAAGTGGCAGTGCAGCATTTCGTTTTACTTCATCAAATGAGTATTGTCGCACAACTTCACCGTTCTCAAAGACGGTCTGCAGAATATCTTCGCCGCTTTCGTTGAGGCTTACGGTCTTGAAGAGATCGCCGCTTTTGACAAGTTTCAATCGACCGCGCTTAGACTGCTTGCCATTGTCAGTAATTGGGCTTTTGAAGACATCGCGCATTTCGTTTTGAATCGTGATGCTGCTGCATTTGAAAGCAAATTTTTGTGTGTCGCGGTCAAGTTTTTGCAGCAGTGCCCCGCCCATTCCAAATGCGATATTATCGGCTGACCAACCATGCTGCTTGAGTGTCTCCAAAACTTCAGCAGTAGTGTCGTAATTGACGCCATCGCCTTGAATAACTCTTACTTTGGGATGTAAGACCTTGAACTGCTTGCGGTTAAGTTCATACCCGAACTTTTCTCCTAAAATTTCTACAACGCGCAGCACCACGTCTTTCGGATTGCCTGAATCGGGACGAATGACAAGTGTACCATCACGCGAGAGTACGTCTTGACGCAAGACTTCGCCCCAGAGATGCTCGCAAGCGTGATAGATATCGTAAGAATCGCTTACGACGGCAATTGTACCAGTCGGATATTGGCGCAACATGTTCTCGAAGGCTTGTACTTCATTTTCTTTACCCCACGATGTAATGGTGCTATGCTCAGCGGCAGGAATTGAGAAGCCATACATAGCATTGCTGTTGTAGTAATTGCGAATGAAGAGCACGCCGGGCAGAGTGTCTGTTCCGGCAAAATTAACAAGGTGTGCTGCAGCGCCCACCATCGCTGACTCAACGGAAGAGACGCCCCTGAACCCAAAATCGTGCAGCTTAAAATCGATAAGGTCGGGGTTACCAGTTTCAGCAAGGTAATCTAAAATCAAACGCTTAATCTCGCGCGACTGTGTAGCGACAGTGCAGCCATACCAGACTTGCACAAGCAGTGTTTCTAAGTAGTTTGTGAGCCAGTAGCAATTCATATCCGTGTTTTCAACCGTCATGAGCACATTGTGTGTGGGCACAACAAAGCCTTCAGGCACAGCTTTGATTCTGACAGGCAAACGACCTTTGTGTGCATCGACGATATACTCCCAACCTGTACGGTTAAAGACAAAAGCATTGCCAAAGTGCGCAGCGCAACATTCTTCAGCCTCATCAATTTTTTTCTTGGTGATGACTTCTCCTTCCAGATAGGCTTTGAGATAATACTGCAGTCCGAAAAAAACCACTTCTTTGAAACGACCGCCACGCGACTCAAAATACGAATAGACATTTTCTGTTCTTGGCGGATACTGCTTGTAATGGCTAATTTTGTAGGAATCCGTGAGGAGAATCAAATTCTGTAGTGTCATTGTGTTTCCCCCAAGTTTTATTCATGTGATTGAAAAGCCGAGTCTGAACTTATAAGTCAGACGCCTTGCGGCAGCATAAAATTCTGCAAATCAAAGTAAAAACCAGATTTGACAAGCGCATCATACTTCTTTTTGTTGAAACGATAATACTCCGCTTTGCGGTGCGCTACACCTTCTTGATATTCACCAAGCGCCTCTAAGATGCCAAACCGCAGTATTTTTTTGCGAAAGTTACGTTTATCGAGTTCATGTCCTAAAATCGCTTCGTAGAAGCGTTGTAATTCAGTTAGGGTAAATTTTTTAGGCAGGAGCTCAAAGCCGATAGGCTGATAAGTTACTTTGCTGCGAAGGCGTGCGATGGCGGTTTGAACAATAAGGTTATGGTCAAAGGCAAGTTTGGGAAGGTTATCAACAGGGTGCCACATTGCATGACGCGCATCGCTGCGGGCTTTGAGTGCGTGATGCGAGAGCCGTGCAAGAGCATAATATGCTACCGAAATGACTCTATCTCTTGGGTCACGCTTTGGTGCGCCGAACGTATAGAGTTGTTCCAAGAACACATCTTTGACCCCCGTTTCTTCCCAAAGTTCGCGTTTTGCAGCGTCATCGAGTGTTTCATTCATTTTGATAAATCCGCCGGGCAAAGCAAATGCCCCTTTGAATGGCTCTTTAGCCCGCTCAATTAAGAGAAGTTTTAGAGCAGTGCCATCGTAGCCAAATACAACACAATCGACCGCAAGCGCCGGACGCGGGTAAGCGTAAGTGTATGGCACGCGATGAATCTCTTTTAGTGTAATTTTGACACTAAGATAGAAAAAAAGCAGGATTTTAAAGTGCGCATTTCTCGGTACTGCGCTCGAGAATTCAGGCTTTGCTGAAAATATGCTTGCTTAGGTGTTGCTAACTGTCAGTCGCTTATTTTCTTGATGTCAGATTATTTTCATTCTACTTCAGCCATTGGGAGTTCAAATGCAAAGGTACTGCCTTTTCCGACCCCTGCCGATTCAGCCCAGACTCTGCCGCCATGCAGTTCGACTAATTGTTTGACAATTGCTAAACCAAGTCCCGTTGAAGATTCACCGCCAGTGGGCTTTGCCGTCAGACGCTGAAACTTCTTGAAGAGTTTCTCTTTCTCGTCTTGTGAAAAACCTTGTCCTTCATCTCTGACCTCAAACACAGCCCACTTGTCGCGACGATAGATGTGCACGTCAATGGCTTTACCATGTGGTGAATACTTGATAGCATTACTGATAAGGTTATCAATAATTTCTTTTAAGCGCTCTTCATCACCTTCCACAATACAATTTTGCTCAATGTGGCTTGTCAGGGTTTGACCTTTTTGTTCAGCGCGTACCGATGAGATTGCCACCAGCAATGCCCCCAGTTGACCTAAATCCAGCAGGCGCAAATTAAGTTTAACTTTGCCGCTCTCAATGGTCATGCTATTGAGCAAGTCATTGATGATGTGATGCATACGATGAGCAAGGTCTTTGATAAGTGAAAGCACCTGCGCTGGTCTTTCTGCCATAGGTGAGGTGGGATCGAGCAACATGTCGGCAAAAGTCATAATCGAAAAAAGTGGATTTTTGAGGTCGTGTGCGGCAATGCCCAAGAGTTCGGTTTTAAGGTGGTTGGCTTCCTCGAGCGCTTTGTTGGCTTTAGCAAGCTCTAAGTTGCGCACTCTTACCAGTTCAGCTTCACGCTGCGCTTTTTCTACTTCGCGCTCAATAGTAACACGGCGTACGCGCTTGCTGGCTTCTTCTCCAAAAACTTCTTCTTTGACACAGTGAAACGCTTTGTAGTGCGCTAAGGCTGCTTTCAAATCGCCCATCGTCTCAAAAATCTCGGATAGCTCAAGGTGGTAACGATACTCTAAGTCTTTTGCCCCAATTTCCTGAGCAATGTGCAAAGCTTGCAGAAAACGTTGCTCGGCTTTTTTAAGGTCGTTGAGCCCACGATAAAGCGTACCCACGCACCCAAGACTTTCAGCCTCAATACGCCTATCACCTAATTCGCGTGCAAACTGCGTGCTTTGCATCATAAAAGACAGCGCATTTTCAGGATCGCCAAGCGCAATGTAGGCTTTGCCCAGATTGAGCAAGAGAACGCTCTCAGTGCGGCGCAAGTCCATGGCTTGCACAACCTCTAATCCCTTCTTGAAATACTCTAAGGCTTGTTTGGGCTTTTGCATAGCCGCATAGACTTCACCGATATGGTTAAGAGCGTTAGCTTCAATGTGATGGCTATTGAGTACATGGCTAATACTAAGGCTCTCCAAGAAATACCCTAAGGCTTGATTGTAATCGCCCAGCTCTTGATAAATTGAGCCAATGTTCATAATCGTCATCACTTCGCCGTTCTGGTCGCCGATGTCCTCGAAGAGTTTTAAGCTTTCATCGTAGTAGTGAAGGGCTTTTTCGTAGTCGCTCAGGTCGGTGTAAATGACGCCCAGTGTGTTGAGTGCAGAGGCTTTGCCGTCCAAGTCATTCATTGCAGCAAAGTGTTCAACCGCTTCAAGCGAGACGGTAAGGGCTTCACTGTAGCGAGAAAGCATCGCTAAGAAAGCTCCTTTGTTACGCAGGCTATAGGCAATACCTTTGGCATAATGCTCTGCTGTGGAAAGCCTATAGGCTTCTTCAGCTAGCGTCAGGGCGCGCTTGGGGTCAGAATGTCTGATTTCCCATGCAAGCGCATTGAGCACATCGACTCTTGAAGTGCTGCTAACGGCAGATTGTAATTGCAATTCTAAGGCTTCACTGCTCATCATTTTTCTAGAAAAACTTTGATGCCATGCTAACAAACATACTTGGCATAAACGCAAGGTAAACTAAAGCGCCAGCAGAGAAATGCCTTGTGCTGTCAGTATGATGGATAATTAGTTATAAACTGGGTTGTATGCCCTTAAAAACTCTGCTGAATTTACGCCTTTCACAAGGAAAATTTAAATTTTTAGTTTAGCTAAGTTTTAGCCCTTCCTTATCGAGAAACGATGCGACTCTTTGTTGGAATTTTTTTAGAAGTCTCGCTGCGTGAGGCGGTAACGCATGTTTGCAACGCACTAAGTGAAGCATGTCCGAGCATGCAGGCAGCAGTAAAATGGGTTCAGCCAGAAAATTTGCATCTGACTCTAAAATTCTTAGGTTCAGTGAGCCCAGAAAAGTTGCCGGCGCTTACAGAAGCGCTGCATGAAGCGGCAACTGTTGGGGCTTTTGACATTGCGTTGTGTGAGTTCAACGCTTTTCCTTGTCTTGCACATCCACAAATTCTCTGGATAGGCGTAGGAGAAGGAGCGCCATATTTAGCTAATCTTGCTGCTTGTATCGATGACCGACTCACCGCAGTAGGCTTCCCAAAAGAGACACGCAAGTTTGCGGCACATGTAACTATCGGACGAGTTCGCCAAGGTTATCGTCTCAGCGGCTTGGCTAGAGCTGCGCAAACCCTAAAGCCTGTAAAACTTGGCAGACAGCATGTCGATTCCTTTGCACTCATTGAAAGCCGCCTAACGCCGAGCGGATCACTTTATGCGCTGCGTGAAAACATCGCTTTGACAGCATCAAGATAAGTTTCTTGTCAGCTTTGTAGAAGCAGGTTGCAAGAATTATCTTTGTATTCCTTTCAGATATTTGAACAAATGGTCCCTTAGCTCAGTTGGTCAGAGCAGGCGACTCATAATCGCTTGGTCGCAGGTTCAAGTCCTGCAGGGACCACACTGTTATTTAAGCCTGCCCACATCCTGCTGATGGCTAAAAGACGAATTACTTGGTTTCCCACTCGTGCGCGTTAATCAAAACGGCAAGCATGTTTACTTTGACATTCCTAATGCGCTTGTTGAAGCCTTGCAGTTCATCGTAGTAGTAAAGAAATGTGCGCGGTTGTTCATCGTGCAGAATTTCTTGGTATTCGTGCCAGTATCGCAGGGCGGTGTCCGCAGGAAGAGGTTCGGTAAGGCGCGAGCACAGTGTATCTAATCGTGCATTTTGAAAGCAAGATGAATTAAATGGTGTGTTTTTGAAGTCGGAGTTCCAAATTGTCAGTTGAAACGGTAAGGTTTCAGCAGAAAGACCAGAGAGCGCGGCGTCGTAGCGCAATTGATTTTGATTGTCGTTAAAGACAACGGCTTCAGCAGCAGAAAGTGCGCACTCAATGCCAATTTCTTTGAGGTTTTGTTGAATGGCTGTGGCAGCATACATACGGCGTTGATTGCCAGCAGGGTAAGCCAGTGTGATAGCAAAGGGTTTGCCATCTTTTTCTAGTGTGCCAGATTTGCCGCGCTGCCAGCCAGCAGCACGAAGCAGTTCAAGGGCTTTTTGAGGATTGTAGTCGTAAGGGTGCAGCGAGGGATGCAAAATGCTTTTGTAGGCAGGTGAAAGAGAGGTGTTGACAATCGTTGCACGGTCTTTGCCCATGAAGCCCTCTGCAATAGCCTGACGATTGATAGCATAAGTCATAGCTTGACGGACGCGTTTATCGCCAAAGAAAAAATTGGGGACGATTTTACCGCTGGTGCGGTAAGCCTCACCATCGATTGTGAGCCAGACAATGCTGTCGAAACTGCGGGCGCGCACTGCTAGCACATCGAGATTAGGGTTTTGCTGCACCTCGCTAAGATCTTTGGGACTAATACCGCCAGCAGACATCATCACGTCGACTTCACCTGTCTTAAAGGCGGCAAGACGTGTCGCATACTCTGGAATGATGCGAAAAACGATGCGCTGCACTTTTGCAGGATGTGGCAAAACGGAGCGCGGATTTGAGACCAGTACAAGTGATTTTTGTCGTTCCCATTTTTCAACTTTGAAAGGACCGCCGCCCACGATTGGCAACTCTGCAGACTTTGCTCGTAAATCCTTCGGGTCAATTTTTTCGAAAATGTGCTTTGCAACAGGCATCAGGTCGTAGAAGTGATCTAAGATGATAAGCGGGGCGAGCGGTTTATTAAAGGTGAGAATAAGTGTGGTATCGTTCGGGGTTTGAATGGCGCGCTCAAAATCGATATTGCCATTTGGGTCACGCAGCAAGTCTTGAACATAGTGCTGACGTGTGCTAGCAACAGCAGGGTGTGCATAGAGTTGATAGGAAAATTTCAGGTCGGCGGCGGTAATAGGCTGACCGTCGTCCCACTCTGCATCGCTGCGCAAGTAAAATGTAGCGCGTCTGCCATCATCAGAAAATTCCCAGCGTGTGGCAAGACAAGGTAAGTAGCGCACTTCGCCAGTGGCTTCATCAAAGTTGGCAAGAACCAATTTAGGATAGACTTGGATGCAGACCTCGCGTGAGAGCGAGAGCTGAATCAGCAGCGGATTGAGATGATCAAAGTCATTTGCAATAGCCACAACGATGGGTTTGGAGGATGCGCTGCGCTCTGAAGTTTTTTTACACGAAAGGTTCAGAAAAAGAAAGGGCAGGGCAAAGATGAGGAGCTGCAAAAGACCGAAGCGCAAAGATAAGTCAATGCGGCGCAAAGATTTGCGCAAGAAAGTTAGTTGTTCAGACCGTGTAGCGACCATTGACCATTGTTGTGCTGCAAGTGCATGATGCCGCCGAAGGCAACATCGACCGAGAAGGCGCGTTGAAGCGGTAAGCCAATAGCATGACAGAGTGCAGCGCGAATTGGTCCGGCATGCGTAACAATCACAACGCGCTGTTCGGGACGTTGCAAAAGCAAATCCATCTGCAGACCGATGCGGTAGTGCAGCGATTGAAACGATTCGCCATCGGGCGGTGTAACACGCACAAAATCTTTCATCCACGCTTGTAAGACAATGCTATCGTTGCGCTCGATGTCTTCCCAAGTCCGATTTTCCCATTGACCAAAATCTACTTCTCGCCATGAGCGCGAGGGTTCAACTGAAAGCCCAAGTTGACTGGAAGCAGACTCTGCAAGGGCAAGACAGCGATCCAGATCGCTTGAAATGATTAAATCAGGTTTTAGGGCAACCAATCGAGCTGCAACGAGGTGAATGTTCTGTTTGCCAAGCTCAGAGAGCGGTACATTAGTTTGACCAATGCATCGCGCTTCGCCATTCTGCTCAATTTCTGTGTGGCGCACTAAAAAAACTTCCATTCTGGCATCAAGGTTTTTGGAGCGTTCTCAAAAATCAAAATTACGAAATATAACGAAAGTTCAACAATCTGATTGGCTGCGCCCAGAGTGTCGCCTGTAATGCCGCCAATCCTGCGTTTGAAAAAGCCTGCTGCAAGGACACTCACGACAAGGGCAGCGATGACGATAAAAAAAGCAAGCCAGTTGAAGCAAAGAAACGCAATGAGCACAAATGCTAACGATGCAAGCCAAAACCGACGTGCAGTAACGCTGCTGGCAAAAGGTTTAGCGGTAGCAGATTCTGCGCGCACGTACTCCGAGCGCCAAATAAGCCAAAGGCTAGACCATCGCCCCGCTGAATGTGCGACAATAAGCGATAGCACTGCAGCCTCAAAGTGCAGCTCACAGAGGTGCGTGAGGAGAGCCCACTTCGTGGTGAGCAAAAACCAAAGCGCAATTGCACCAAATGTGCCAATACGACTATCGCGCATAATCTCCAGCACACGTGCTTTTTCAGAAGCGCCTCCAAAGCCATCGGCGCTATCGGCAAGCCCATCTTCATGAAATGCACCTGTAACAAGAATTGTCGTAAGCATAGACAACAACACGGCAAGCGAGAGCGGGAATGCCTGCGCGCATAAGTACAATGCACCAGCGCCAATTGCGCCTACACCTGCACCAACAAGCGGAAAATACAGCGTAGAGCGTGCCAGTAATCGCTGCTCGTAGTCTACCCACTTACCGACGGGGATGCGGGTAAGGAACATGACGGCAATCAAGAAAATGTTCCAGTGCTCTTTCAAAGTGGGCTACACTTATGCAGGTTGAACTTTTTTCTCTGACAGAAGTGAAAGAAAGCCTTTGAGCAAATTTTCTGAAAACGCATTGTTGAATTCAGGTCTGTGGTCGCGCTGCGCTTCGAGCCACATGCGTTCAGGGTGCCACTGCACAAGCAAAATAGTTTGTTCAGGTGCAGAAGATTCTAATGCTTCAATGATACCATCAGGTGAGTATGCAACCGGCTTCAAGCCATGACCGATTTTCTCAACACCTTGGTGATGACGTGAACCGACAAAATCCGTGTGGGTTTCGCCTATTAGTTCGTAGAGCAGTGAGTTTTTTTCGAGCGTAACGGCATGATAGCGGCTATGCTCTGCGTCGAACTTCTTGTGTGTTTGCGCTGATGCGCCTTGTTTGTCAATATCCAAGTAAAGTGTGCCGCCCATTACCACATTGATAAGCTGCATGCCTCGGCAGATGCCAAAAATGGGTAAGCGCCGCTCCAAACTAGCCTCTGCAAGTGCCCATTCTATCTCATCACGCTCAGGTTCAGAGACAATATCGAAGTAAGAGAGTTCTTCTGGGCTCAAAATAACACCAAACCGCTTCGGCTCAACATCTTCACCGCCTGTGAAGACAATCGCATCAAGATGATTTAGTGCATCAAGGTTTTGCTTCAAAAGTACATCGGTGGGGCTACCTTTGAAAGGCAGCTCAATGCACTCGAGCTGATAGCCGAATTTTTCGCCATCTTTCAACCAATTGATGTATTGCGGGGTTTTTGAACATTGAGTAACGCCGATTCGCAAAGTTTGCATAGTGTGCAAGTTTGGTTTGTAGTTTTCAAAAGGATTTACAAAAATACGATGTTGTAAGTTTTTAAGCGCAAAAATAGCGGTCGCCGATAGCGGTCGCTGAGCAATAAAGATGGTGCTCAAATGCGACGCTCGAAGCGACAAGCAAGAAACACCAAGTGCGCGCTGGGAAACGTTGAAACATCTAACAAAACCTCAAGCCTTCATTGAGATGATGCAACAGTGGCTTTTTTTGCTCTTTGCTTTAGTTGCAGGTGCGATTTTACCGATGCAAGTTGGCATGAATGCAACCTTGCGTCAAAGCGTAGGGAGCCCTGTGTGGGCATCACTGACGTCATTTAGCGTAGGCACACTTTGCCTGATACTCTACGCACTTTTCACAAGGTTAAGCACACCGGCGCTAAGCACCTTAAGCACAGCACCGGCTTGGTCATGGTTTGGCGGTGCGATTGGCGCAATGTATGTAACACTCTCAATCGTGCTTGCACCGAAACTGGGCTCAGCAACACTTATTGCGGCAACGATTACAGGACAAATGCTGGCTTCAATCACCATAGACCACTTTGGGTGGCTCGGCTTTTCCGAACATCCTATCAGTGTGGAAAGGCTATTTGGTGTAGCACTGCTGCTAACAGGGGTGTTACTAATCCAACGTGGATGATTGACATCTTGCACAAGATGGACTAGCTTGATAAAACTTTGCACACTTTGTGCAATAGCGTCCTTGCGTTATCTTTGTGCTTCAACTATGGTCATCAACGCTGTTTCTATCAAGAAAGACTGAATGGAGAATCAAGCGCCTCTTTCACCAGAAAACTCAACTGGCGAAAATTCTTACTCATCAAAAGAACGCGAAAGATATTTCAATGACCATGAAGCACGCCGCCGCATTGCGCAACGACGGCAGATTCTTGACCGCATCTTCTATGCAATAGTTGGCACAATAGGTATCCTCTTTTTTGCAGCTATCATTATTATTGTCATACTTTCACGCAACCTGCCTAGCCTTGAACAACTTGAAAACCCGAAGCCGCAACTTGCTACCGAAGTGTATTCGGCAGATGGCGTGCTGCTGACAAAATTCTTCAATCAGAATCGTACGGTGGTACGCTTGGATTCAATTTCCCCGCATGTCATTCACGCGCTGATTGCAACGGAAGATGTCGGGTTCTATGAGCACTGGGGACTTGATGCGCCTCGCTTGATGCGCGCAATGGTCGAAAATATCGGTCTCGTCTTGCGTGGCAGACGTGCACGCGGCGCAAGCACCATTACGCAGCAACTTGCGCGTAACCTTTGGCTTACGCCGGAGCGAAGTTTGAGCCGCAAACTCCAAGAGCTGCTGATATCAATTCAGATTGAGCGCACCTACACGAAAGATGAAATTCTGTCGCTCTATCTCAACACGGTCTACTTTGGCGAAGGCGCCTACGGTGTGGAAGCGGCAGCATGGACATACTTTGCAAAGCCAGCTTCGCAGCTGACTGTGCCTGAAAGCGCACTTTTGGTCGCTGCACTCAAAGAACCGGCTCGATACAACCCCGTCAAGAATCCGAAAGATGCATTAGCACGGCGTAATCTGGTCATTAGCCTGATGGAACGCGCTAAGTTCATTACTGCACGTGAGGCTGAAAGATACCGCGCCTCTAAAATCGAATTGCACTATACGCCTGTTACAGACTTAGGCATTGCGCCTTACTTCACAGAATATGTGCGCAGGCAACTTCAAAGTGAGGCGGAAAAGCATAAGTTTGATTTGTACCGTGATGGCTTAGTGATTTATACCACGCTCGATACACGCATGCAAGCGCACGCTGAACAAGCAATTCAACGACACTTACCGGTACTACAAAATGAGTTCAACAAAAATTGGAAGTGGGAGTCTAAGCGCGGCGATTCGCTACGCACAGTTTTTATTAAAGAATCTGACCGCTTCAAAGAGCTCATCACAAAAGGTCTCTCAGAGAAAGAAGCCATTCGACAACTCAAAAATGACAAAGGTTGGTTAGATACACTGCTCTATGAAAAAACGGTCGTGCAGGTCGCCTTTGTTGCTATTGAACCTTCAACGGGGCATATCAAAGCATGGGTCGGTGGCACAGACTTTGTCAAGTATAAGTTCGACCATGTCTGGCAAGCGAAGCGTCAGCCCGGCTCCACCTTCAAGCCTTTTGTCTACACCGGCGCTATCGATCAGGGCATTCCGCCGAACTACAAAATTCTCAATCAGCCGATTGCCATCAAGACGCCACAAAAGATGTGGATGCCTGAAAATTCAGAGAAAGATGTCGGCGGCTTGGTAACACTGCGCGATGCGCTTGCCAACTCTATGAACCTCGTTACCATTCGCTTGGCGCAAGCCCATGTGCCGCCGGCAAAAATCGCTCAGTATGCCCGTCGAATGGGCATTCAAACACCGCTCGAAGAAAACTTAGCGTTAGCCTTGGGAGCATCCGTTGTTACCCCGCTGGAAATGACATCTGCTTACGGCACTTTTGCAAACAACGGTGTGCATGTCTCACCCATCAGCATCTTGCGCATTGAAGATCGATTTGGCAATGTGATTTTGAGCAATAAACCCGTCAAGCGCGAAGCCTTAAACCCGGCAACAAACTACGTGATGGTGACCATGCTCAAAGGCGTTATGGATAGAGGCACAGGCGCAGCAGCACGCTCAAAGTATAATTTCCGCTACGAAGCAGGCGGAAAAACAGGCACAACACAAGAGCAGGGCGATGCATGGTTTATGGGCTTTACACCGCAACTGGTCGCTGGTGTCTGGACGGGCTTCGACGACCAACGCATAAAGTTTACCTCAATGAGCTATGGACAAGGCTCACGTGCAGCCTTACCGATTTGGGCAATGTTTATGAAAGCCTGCTATGATGATAAATCGCTCAAATACAGTGCACAGTATTTTGCCCGTCCGAGCAATGTCTACACGCGTTTAATTTCACTTGATACTAACCAACCAACCGATGCCTCGTCGCCGCGCGCTTATGTGGAATTTTTTACTGAAGCCTGTTTGCGCCGATACGCATCACTTATTCCGGGCGGCGATTCCTTGCGCCTCAATACACCTATCTCACTGCCTACTGCAAGCAAAAAACGCGGTGAAGGCGAGTATTGATGAAATGCTAAAGCGCTAATGCTAAACGCAAGGGCTAACTGATATAAGGTGAGATAATGTCAGATACTTCTGCTCTGAAAGAACCTTGGAGGATGAACGACCGCTGTCAAATGAGCAAATCTCCTTACACTTAAGACTGCTCTTGCAAGCCTACCTCACTTTCATCATGATTGATGGACCTGTCCTGCTTTATGACGATGAGCTTTCTACTTTTGGCTCATCGGATTTGGGGTGATAAAGAATGGCGTAGACAATCCACGCATAACTGCCAATAAGAAGAATAGGGCAGAGCGTCAGCGAGATAAAGCCATCGACACTGTTATCGATTGCCATCAGCACATAGCTAATGATAATCATGGCAACGCCAATTGCAATGAAAAGATAGTTTTCCTTGCGCAGTGGCATGGTCAGTGAGAGAGCAGATTTTTTGCTGGGGCGGTCGGCAGATTTTCTTTTTTCGCGATCGCGCTTTCTTTCGGAAGTAGCTTGCAGTTTTGACATCGTGATGAGTTTGCAGAATTGGTGATTCGTTAAGGTTTTGAAGATGAGCGAGACTAAGAAATTTTCTTGAAAGAAAAAAGAGAAAAATGTCTCTTGCGCAATTTTTTAACTTTTGGTCTGCCATTCTTCCGAGAGCACGTTGTCCAGTGCGCGCATGCAGATTTCAGCTTCATGTTCGGTAATCGTCAGAGGCGGAAGCAGACGAATGACATTGGTATTTGTAGCGTTGATGATAACGCCGTGCGCAAGCATTTTTTCTACATAGAAACTGGCATCGCGTGGCATAGACAAGCCCACCATCAATCCAATTTGGCGCACTGAACGAATCTGAATGTGCTTGCGCATCAGCTCATGCCCTCGCTTTTGCAAATAGGAGCCGACTTTGACGGCGTTTTCCATCAAGTTCTTCTCCAAGAGTTCCTCGAGCAGTGCAAGACCTGCGGCACAAGCAACAGGATTGCCGCCAAACGTGGTGCCATGATTGCCTTTTGTGAAAGTTTCGGCAACACGCGCATTGCCGATGATAGCGCCAAGTGGTAAGCCGCCGCCAAGCGGTTTGGCGGCACAAATCACATCCGGCTGCACATCATAGTGCATATAACTAAAAAATTTGCCTGTTCTGCCGCAGCCTGCTTGCACTTCATCAGCAATGATGAGGAAGTTGTAACGCTCGCGCAGTTCAGCGAGTTTTTCTGCAAATGCCTTAGAAATGGGGCAAATGCCACCTTCGCCTTGCACAAATTCTACAAACACGGCAGCTGTACGCGCAGAGACTTTTGCTTCTAAATCAGAGACATCGTTGAAGGTAATGAAGCCAGTTTCGGGCAAAAGCGGCTCGAAGCCTTTGTGGTATTTGGGGTTTGCCGTAAGTGTAACGGCGCCGTAGGTTCGACCGTGAAATCCATTTGTAAGCGAAAGAATCTCGCGTTTTTGCTCGGAGATGGCACTTGCCCATTTACGCGCAAGTTTCATGGCGCCTTCAACGGCTTCTGCGCCACTGTTAGAGAAAAAGACTTTTGAGAAGCCGGTAAGTTCCAGAAGTTTTTCTGCAAGTTTGATTTGCGGCTCGAGCAAAAAAAGATTGGACGTGTGAATATACTTTTTAGCTTGTGCTTCAATCGCTGCAAGAATACGCGGGTTGCCATAACCAAGTGCATTGACACCAATACCTGAAATCATATCCAAAAATTGGCGACCGTCTTTGGTGTAAAGATAGGCGCCTTGACCATGCGAAATTTCAAGTGGCAAGCGCGCATAGGTATGAAAAAAAATCTCGCTTTCTTTTTCTTTTAGCGAAAGTCTTTCGGGTGAGAGCACATCTTGTTCAGTCATATCTGATAGAATTTGAAATAGTATTGGTTGATGGTTATCGGTTGATGCTAACTGGTGTCGATGAGCTTAAAATTTTTTCTAGCGTTATTTTAACGCTGCGCTCTAAATCTTCAAGTGAGCCATTATTTTCGATAACATAATCTGCACGCGTACGCAGCTCATCGTCAGAGAGTTGGGCAGCCATTCGCTGCTCGATTTCCTCTTTTGTTAAGCCTCTTTCTTGTAGGCGTTTGAAGCGCAGGTCTTGGCGAGCCAGCACAGCGATGGTACTGTCGACTTGTTTAGCTCCGCCTGATTCAAAGAGAATCGCTGCTTCTTTAACCAGTGCTTTGACACCTTTTTGTGCGGCAGCTTTTTTAGCGGTCTCAAAGCATTCAAACACTTTCGGGTGAATAAGGCGATTGAGTGCCGCTAATTTTTCAGGATTTTGGAAAGCAACTTCTGCAATTTTTTTGCGATTTGGCACATCTCCAGTGTAACTGTCTTCACCGAAAAGCGCTTTGATGCCTGCAATAATATCGGGGTCGCGCTCTTGCAAGGCTTTTGCGGCAAGGTCGGCACTGAAAATTTCGCAGCCAAGTGTACGCAAGATATTGCAAACGGTGGTCTTGCCGCTGCCAATGCCGCCAGTTATGCCAATTACTCTCACTGTCAAGTCGGTATACTGGTGTTGCGCAAAAATCTTTACTGCATCTGAATCTTTCTATAGATCGTGTCCTGCTTTTCTTGCAGAATCAGGTTGCGCCGTTCCTCTAAAATTTGCAACGTGCGCATTTGAACTTCTTGCCATCGCTTGGGGTCAGTGCGATAGCGTTCAAACTGCCGAACAAACGTTTCGGGTGAATAGGCGTGTGCTGCAAAAAGCGCATTCAGGCTATCACTTTTGCTAAAAGTCTCTCGAAGCGAATCGCTGTTGGCAGCGTAACTGCCCTGCAAAACGAGCACATCAGCATATACTGCGATAAACTTTTGGTCGCTTTCGTCTAACTTAACCTGTGGCGTGCAGCCTGCAACGCAAAGTATGTATAGCGCAAGTGCAATGAGCTGGTTCTGCAAGGCTTTCTGTAGGCTCCACTTTAAGTGATTTGGTCGAGATAAAAACCGCTGCTTCTTACAAACATAACCCTACTTTGCACACAATTTAAGCTACTCAATGCTTGCAAAGCAAGGCTTTGGAAACGAAGCAGAGACGTTTTTGGTTCAAGCAGTGCAGTTTTTCCAACTCTAAAAAAGAAAACAAACGCTATGCCATTCACGCTTCCTGACTTACCTTATCCAAAAGATGCACTTGAGCCACATCTTTCAGCACGCACATTTGAATTTCACTACGGCAAGCATCATCAAGCCTATGTAACTAACCTCAACAATCTGCTGCCGGGCTCAGAATTTGAGAATGCGTCGCTCGAAGAGATTGTCATGAAAACAGCTAAAGATGCATCAAAAGCTGCATTTTTCAACAATGCGGCACAAGTGTGGAATCATACCTTCTACTGGCACTGCATGAAGCCAAACGGCGGAGGTGAGCCCACAGGCGCCTTGATGGATAAAATCAAAGAAGACTTCGGGGATTTTGGTAAGTTCAAAGAGGCTTTCAAACAAGCCGGCGTAACACAATTTGGTTCGGGCTGGGCATGGCTGGTCTTAGATAATGGCAAACTTGCCGTAACCAAAACACCAAATGCCGAAGTGCCACTGACCGAAGGTAAAAAGCCGCTGCTCACAATGGACGTATGGGAACATGCTTACTACATTGACTACCAAAACCGTCGCCCCGACTACGCGCAAACCTTTATTGACAAACTTATCAACTGGGATTTCGTGAGTGAGAACTTCGCTGCAGCAATGAAATAATAGCCCAAGACTTTTCAGGCATAACCAGCAATAAAAAAGAGGGGCTTCAACCCCTCTTTTGGTCATATCGCAACCTTGGCAAGTTTGCCTATCGTGCGATACTGACAGGTTGTGCATACTATCAGTTCAAACTGATTTGTATGCCATCGGTACTTCTTACTGGTACTGCGGGTACTACTGTACTACTATACTACTGTACTGCTTACTACCACTACGCATACTGCCTGTACTACAACAAATTTTCGGCGGCTTGCAGCGGGGGAAGGAGTGTGGTCGTCATCATTCTATTTTAGTTTTAAGTTATTTAATCGTACTGCAAGCCGCCGCATTGAGTAACATTGCGTTACTCGGGCGAATTGTCAATCGGTAACCTACTGCGCATAAAGGACTTCAAATTGACCAGTGCCGCCTTTGCAAATATGTTCGACCCATTTTGCATAGGTACCGCCATACCACTTGTAGGTTTCATTATTTTGGTAGCGATACTGCGGAGCGGCATAACGAATCTTGAATCCTTTCGGCAGTGTAATGGTCAGTTGCGTATCAACCCGGAAGTCATTGTATTTGCCGATGATACCATGATGGATAATCGGGATAAGCGGGTGATTTAAGACACGACGCAACCCACCGCCAGCGTCAATAGAGAGGCCGGGCAATTCGCCATCAACCTTGACCTCAATGCCTTGAGAGTCAGAACTAAATGCACCTTCAATTCGGGCTTCTCGACCCAAAAGTTTTTCTACGGGGAAAAGTTCAACCCAACGGGAGACCGCATCAACGACACCAGAGCCGGCGTTCGAGAATCGCCAGTTGGAGACCCCAAGCGGTTCTTGTGCAGAACCTTCTGTGCCGATGCGCACTACCTCCAAGTTAGAGATGCGTTGTCCTCCCTCATCAAGTGCGTTACGTGCCGGACCGATGAACCAGAAATCACGAATCCAGTCGCCAAAGTTCGGACCTGAATTCCGAATGCTCGACAGTGTCGCTTCCCAAGTGGAAATCAGGTCGTCGTTCTCAAGCGGGATTTTCATCAAGATGTCATGGAACTGACGTCCTTGCAAGTAACGTGGGTTTGGAATGTTACGACGAATCACATCGGACTTATAGTAATACAAATTGACGACAGAGCCTTCAAACGAGAAGGCATGGCTGAAGTCGCCTACTGTAACTACGCCGTCGCCTACGGCAACACGCCGCTCTTCCGTTTCATTGGCGATATCAGCTTCCACCGTGAGTTTCTTGACCGTACTGTCCACAACAGTCTCAATAAGGCATGAAAACCGTACTACATCTTTGCTATCGCCAATCGGCTTACATTTGAGTTTGATGTTAAGGTCGGTCGGAAGCAAGGGAATCGCGGGCGTGACATTGATAGTAGCTCGCGCTTTAAGTGTTCCCCATGTGCTCGTGCCGCCTTCCAGCGTAACTTCGTAATCTGAGCGGGCGATGGTTGCTTCTGCTGCACCAAAGAGCGCCATAGATAATCTCCTTTTCTCAGATAAGGTTGTTGAAATACTCTCTTTTTTTTTTGCGCTGAGTCGGCTCGCACACTATCATCTCACCACAACTCATTGCACTGCTAACTTATCGGCTTACGCGCATCTATACAACTCTGCGTAGCGGTTTTGTTTGGTTTAGCATAACCGATTCGGTCGCTTTTGTGTCTAACTGTTACCTGATTACATAGTTGCACACGCTTCAGGAGAGCACACCTAAAATGAAAAGCGAGCACAAAGGCTCGCTTGTTATCTTCTAATACGATGATGAATTGCCTGTCTCTTACTGCCGGCGCCACTTATGAATTCATCTCTTCATTGGCGCGTTGAGCACGACGCTTACTGCGCGATTTCTTCAAACGCATTTCAACTGATGGCTTTGTGAAATACGTGCGACGACGATACTCTTTGAGAACACCCGCACGCTCATACTTCTTCTTGAAACGCTTGAGCATCTTATCAATGCTTTCGCCTTCCATAATTTGAACTCCGACCAAGATTTCACCCCCTTCCAGTTGTGTGATTTAGTAGTTATTGAAAATAAGACAAAATAACAGTTAAACTGCTCTAAACACCGTTGAAAAACGCAAGCTGGCTTACAAAGTTTCAGCAAGCTCGCACATGTCATTTTTTTGACTTCTTTACCAGTTTAAGTTTCCCTTTCTTACCCGTCTCCGATACCGTGCCGTCTGCATCGATATAGACATTTTCCAACAACTGGCGCAGCCCTAAATTGCGAAATTCAACGCTGATGGCATTCATGCCGCTCGATGTGGTAACTTTGGAACGCACAATGCCAATCTCGTTTAACCCTTCGTGGAAAATCGGATCGCCTACGGTATAAATGGATTGCGGCGTATAGACGATGCATTCTTCACGTGTGAGTTCATCTAAACTCTTTTCACGATCAATTTGGATTTTCCACTCTTCTACAAGCTGAACTGCACCAACTGCACAATCGGTGCACCGCAACCAATACTTTGCAACACCATCATCTTGCGTCGCTTCTCCCTCTTTAGGTTTGTCACTGGGCTTCCACTCTCCAACAAACTCGCGCTTAGACACCCTTTCACAGACATCGCAGTACAGCGGTTTGATTTTCCCCGCAATGATGAACTCGCGCTTGTTCCCCGCTGTGCCGTTCAACTCATCTGCAACAAAGTCTTCAACTTTCGGTGTGGCTTTCTTCCTTGTGTGCTTTGCGCTTTTTGCAGACTTCTTCTCGGACTTTGCTTTTTTCTTTTCTACTTGTGGCAAGTTTGCTCTATGCTTTTGGTTGATCTTGGCTTTGCTTCAAAGGGCTTGAATGTAAACACTCTTTCTCAAATAGTCAAATGCAAAGAAGCTAAGGTGAAAACACGCGCCGTTCTTGCCATAGCAGCTTGAGAAAGTTTTTCGTCTCGGTCAGATAGCGAATGTAACTTTTCTCACCCCGATAGATGGTTTCAATCTCCACAAAGCCAATCTTAAAGCCCTTTTTGACTGCATGAATCAAAAACTCGGTCTCAAACATATAGCCTGTTTCTTTGCAAAGCGGTAAGATTTTCTCCAGACACGAAGAGCGAATCAGGCGGTAGCCACATTGCGAATCTAAGATGTCTTGTCCTAAAAGGCGAGAGAGCAGACCGGAGCTAATGCGGTTGGAAAGTTGCCGCGTCAGTGGCATGGCAGACTTGCGAAATTGCGCAGCTTGCCGACGCGAACCAATCACCAAATCAAACTGGCTGAGTGCATCTATTAACTTGGGTGCATCGTGTGGATTATGCTGCAAATCGCTATCCAAAGTAAGCACAGCTGATGCACCTTGCGACAAAGCATAATAGAACCCATGTTTAAGTGCAGAGCCTTTACCTTCATTTTGCGGACGCGCAATAACATGCACAGAATACTGAGCCAGCACATGCACTGTCTCATCGATTGAGCCATCGCTGACACAAATGGTGCGCACATTGGGGACAATAGGATGAAGTGCGTGCAGCAATGTCGGCAAGGTTCGTGCAGCGTTGTAGCAGGGAATGACGGCGTAAATCATCTGAACTTATTTACGCATATCCAGCGTGGCTTCCAGACGCGCAATTTCATCGCGCAGGTAGGCGGCTCTTTCATATTCCATTTTTTCAGCAGCATCGTGCATTTCTGCATACATATCTGCAAGCATCTTAAGTTTATCTTCAGTTGTCATCTGACGCATCACTTCTAAGAGCACATTTTCAGGATTAAAACTTTGAATGCCGAGTCGTTCTTTCTGCAGCTTGCGATTTGCATCTGCCACACTGGTTGATGTGATCACTTGCTCAAGCGATTTTTTGATAGTCTTGGGCGTAATGCCATGCGCCTCATTGTGGGCTTGCTGCAATTGACGACGACGGCATGTCTCATCAATCACTTGCTGCATGGAAGCAGTGATTTTGTCAGCGTAGAGAATAACTTTGCCGTTGGCGTTGCGTGCGGCGCGTCCGGCAATCTGAAAGAGCGATTTTTTATCGCGCAAAAATCCTTCTTTGTCAGCATCAAGAATAGCGACGAGTGAAACTTCAGGCAAATCTAACCCTTCACGCAGAAGATTGACCCCAATGAGCACATCAAATTCATTCATGCGTAGGTCGCGCAAAATTTGCACACGCTCCAAAGCTTTGATTTCGGAGTGTAGATACTGACAACGTATGCCAAGCCGATCGAGGTAGTCCTGCAAATCTTCCGACATACGCTTCGTAAGCGTGAGCACCAAAATTTTATCACCCTGTTCTACACGCTGGCGAATTTCCTCGAGCAAATCATCAATTTGGTGTTTGACCGGACGCACCTCAATGTCAGGGTCTAACAAGCCTGTGGGACGAATAATTTGCTCGACGACTATGCCGCCTGATCGACGCAGTTCATATTCGGCAGGGGTAGCGCTAACAAAAATAGTTTGCGGACAGAGCGCCTCGAATTCTTCGAACTTCAAGGGACGATTGTCGAGCGCTGACGGCAAGCGAAAGCCATGCTCGACAAGCACCATTTTGCGCTGCCTATCGCCAGCATACATAGCGCGAATTTGCGGAATCGTTACATGTGATTCATCAATAACCACGAGAAAATCTTTTGGGAAATAATCAAAAAGACAATACGGACGCTCACCTTCTTTGCGTCCAGAAAGATGGCGTGAGTAGTTTTCAATACCAGAGCAGTAGCCAAGTTCACGCATCATTTCAAGGTCATATTTTGTGCGCTCCTCCAAGCGCTGCGCTTCGACATACTTGCCTTCATCGCGCAGCACACTGAGCCGCCAAGCCAGTTCTGCTTGAATATCGCGCATGGCACGATGCAAATTCTCTTCCATCGTGACAAATTGCTTGGCTGGGTAGATTGTGAGGCGCTCGACTTGCTCAATCACATTACCAGTTTTGATGTCAAGCAAATAAAGACCGTCAATTTCATCACCGAAAAACTCGACTCTAACGCCATAGTCGTCATAAGCAGGCACAATATCAATGCTATCACCACGCACGCGAAATTTACCGCGCGCAAGCTCGCTGTCATTGCGCGTGTAGTGAATAGAAACCAGTTCTTGCAAAAGACTTTTGCGTGTGCGCACTTCGCCTTGCTCAATCATAACAACTTGCGCTGCCCATTCTTCAGGCGAGCCTAAACCATAAATGCAACTTACCGAACTGACGACAATAACATCACGGCGTCCCGAAAGTAAGGCACTTGTGGCGCGCAGCCTCAATCGGTCAATTTCATCGTTGATGCGAAAGTCTTTGGCAATGTATTTGTCTGTAGCAGGAATGTACGCCTCGGGCTGATAGAAGTCGTAATAGCTGATGAAATACTCTACGGCATTGTTCGGAAAAAACTGCTTGAACTCACCATAAAGCTGCGCTGCCAGCGTTTTGTTGTGAGAGATAACAAGCGTGGGTTTATTGACATTAGCAATTACATTTGAAATCGTGAAGGTCTTGCCTGAGCCTGTAACTCCAAGCAGCGTTTGCGCCTTATCGCCACGTAAGACACCTTCAGTAAGTTCAGCGATAGCTTTGGGCTGATCGCCCGTGGGTTTGTAGTCGGAGACAAGTTCAAACTTTCGGTTCAGAGCCAATTTACTCATCACAGCTGACTAATTTTTTGTGGTGATATTTTTAATGATGGGCAGCAATTACTGGTGCGGTGCGCGCCTTGAAATTGCACGCAAATAATACACGACCACAGCGCTAGGGTACTGTTTTCAGATACTTTTCAGGCAGCGGAAACTCTGCACTTTCAGCTTGCCACATCACAGAGACAATATACCAGCGGGTACGGTCGTAAAGCAATTGAATACTATTGATACCGCGCATGAAGGGCTTTTCGTCGCTTGCTTGCTCTCGCGCTTCATAGGTGCTAAATACATGAACCAAATTACCATAGCGCTCGGTGCGCCGCGCAATTTCCTTCTCAAAAAAACCTCTCTGAGCAAATCGCTTTTTGCCGCTCTCGACATAATCGTCTGGGGTCATAACACGCAGTGTGTCTTTGCCAGAAGAGAGTTGCACAATAGGCATCAGGCGTGCGCCCGGTGCAAAGAGCGAGCGAAAGCGATGCCAATCTCTTGGCTTACCAGCATCACCTGAAATCACATCGTAAAGTGCCGCAAGAATTGCATCCAAACTTGCCACATCTTTGGAATCGGGCGGTGATGGTTGAGCAAACAGCGTTTCCCGAATCATCATCGCTAAGAAAATGAGAAGTATCGTTTTGAGGCGCAGCATCGTCAGTGTATTTCAGTGTTGAAAGGTGCTAATATAGCATGCCGTCGCCAAGTCTCAATTGCAAGACCGAGAGAAAGTCAAACAAATCAAATGCTACAGGACTGCATACTGAATGTAAATTTGAGCGTTGTGCATGAAAATCAAGACATCAAATCTCATGCATCTGAAATCTTTCGAACTACGCAACGTGTTCAAAGAAAGGAAGCATGAAAAAGTTACCACCAGAATTTTATGCAGAGCCAACGCTAGATGTTGCCCAAGCCCTTTTGGGAAAATACTTGGTGCGATGCATCGGCAGACACGTCATGGTCGGAAAAATTGTGGAGACTGAAGGCTACATTGCCTCAATCGATGCAGCATGCCATGCTTATCGTGGTATCACAGCACGCAACCGCATGATGTTTGGCGCAGCAGGACACGCTTATGTCTATTTTGCTTATGGCAATCACTTCATGCTTAATGTTGTAACCGAGCCCGAAGGTGAAGCGGCGGCGGTGCTCATTCGTGCTCTGGAGCCAATAGAAGGTATCGAAATGATGCAGAAGTTCCGACCCGTAGAAGACATTACCAATCTGCTGAGCGGACCGGGAAAACTCACGCAAGCCTTAAATATCACGCGCGCACAAAACGGCATAAGTTTTCAAAGCCAAGAACTCTTCATTGCAGAAGGTGAAACTGTGTCAGCAAGCCAAATTGGGGTCTCGGCGCGCGTGGGCATCAGACAAGCAAGAGAATTGCCTTGGCGATATTTTATCAGAGGCAATCCGTTTGTCTCAAAAGGCAAACCCTCAGCATAAAGTAATCGCGCTGCGATTCATTGGCTTTTTCTAACTTTATGCGTTTATGCAAAAACGCACTAAAGTTGCGCAAACGAAGTCTTTTTTGCAATGAAGTTAAAGAGTTTAATTGCTTTACTTGTCTTCGCAAGTCTGTCAATGCTGTCTTTGGGCAGCACAGTCTTAAGTGAAGACGATACAAGACAAAGGATCTCGCCTGACACACTTCTCAAGCACATTAAAATTTTAGCCAGCGATGAATTCGAAGGACGTGCGGCAGGCACGAAAGGTGGTGAGCTTGCTGCATCCTACATTCAAAACTACTTCAAGTTCTTAGGTCTGAAAGCCTTCAGCGAAGATTACAGGCAGGACTTCTGGGTACCCAAAGCCTTATCGCTGGGCAAAAACAATGCTCTGGTCTTTCAAGCTAAAGGCAAGCGGCGACAAGTGTCGGCAAAACTTGAAAGAGATTTCTTGCCACTGGGCTATTCGTCATCTGGCAAAGTGAGCGCAAAAGAAGTGGTCTTTGTGGGCTACGGTCTCTCAACAGAAAACTACGACGATTATGCGGGGCTTGATGTGAAAGGTAAAGTGGTAGTGATGATGCGTCAAAATCCAGATGGAAACAACCCGCACAGTGAATTTTATGAAGTCTCATCGCTGTATCGCAAGCTCACACAAGCTCGAGAAAAAGGTGCTATTGCAGCTCTGATTTTTTCAGGCGCCATGGATTTTGAGGAAGATGCGCTCATTGAGCTTACGCGCGACCGGCTTGCAGCCGATGCCGGCATTCTTGCGCTGAGCGTAACACGAGCTGTAGTTGCAGCCTTGCTAGGCAAAAGTCAAGAAGAGTTGAAGACGCTTCAAGCCCGAATAAATCAGACGCGCAAGCCTGAATCCTTCGTGGTAAAGAAAGATGTGGCAATTTCAGTAGAACTCATTCGTGAAAAAGCTAAAACCGCAAATGTGATTGGCTATTTGCCTGCAAACGATTCACTGGTCAGTGATGAGTATATCGTCATTGGCGCACACTACGACCACTTAGGGTATGGTGGGGCAGGCAGCGGTTCGCTTGCACCCAATGAGCGAAAGATTCACTACGGCGCAGATGATAATGCCAGTGGCACAGCGGGACTGCTTGAACTGGCGCGCTACTATGCCGCACAACGCAATAGAATCAAACGCAATTTTGTCTTTATCGCATTTGGTGCAGAAGAAATGGGACTTTTGGGTTCAGCTCATTTTGTGCAAAATCCGCTATTCCCGCTCGAGAAAATCAACGTAATGATCAATATGGATATGATTGGAAGAATGAAAGATTCAGCACTTGCAATAGGCGGTGTGGGCACAGCAGCAGAACTTGAAGAATTATGCAAGGCAGAAAATAATGGCGAATTCAAACTCAAATTAACGCAAGACGGATACGGTCCAAGCGACCATAGCAGTTTTTATGGCAAAGGCATTTCTGTCCTGTTTTTCTTTACAGGTAATCATGCAAATTACCACAAGCCAACTGACACGTGGGAAAAAATCAACGTGCAGGCGCAAGCGCAAACACTGAAGTACATCTCGCGTATCATTGATAGAATCGATGAGCGTCTTACACGTCTAACTTTCACCAAGGCAGTTTCGGATAGTCTGGCATCATCATCGCGCTCGATGTCCGGCGGCTTTCGGGTGTCACTGGGCACAATTCCAAATTATGCAAAGGAAGTCAATGGCGTAGAGCTCGACGGCGTGCGCGAAGGCAGCTTAGCAGAGAAAAGTGGATTGAAAGCAGGCGATATTATCATACAATTTGGTACGCGTGCAATTCGCAATATCTATGACTACACAGAAGCCATTCGTGAAACAAAGCCGGGCGACAGCGTAGATATTGTTGTGATGCGTGGTGGCGAAAAAGTAACACTGCGCATAGAATTTCCTAGCAAGACAAAGTAAGTCAGCAGCGGGCGTGAGAGTGAGATAAAAATTAGTGCGGTGCACAGTGCAAAAAATCTGTGCGTAATCTGACAAAATGAAAAATCGGAAGGTGAGTATGAGAGGAAATGGAACATATCTGATGCTGACGCAGGCTATCCGAATGCTCTGTCTATTAGGACTTATCATTGCAAGTTTCACGAGCGAGAGTAGTGCGCAAGGTCGCCCCACAAACATGCAAGCGCAGTCCGACTTTGAAGCCAATCTTTTCAACTTTCAAGGCGAAAACGGCGAGAGCACGCTTACGCTTTATGTGCGCGTCAAGTATTCAAGACTCACATTTGCTAAGCAAGGCAATACTTTTACTGCGATGTATGAAGTTATTGCGAGTTTCCTAAATGAAAAGGGCTCGATGGTATGCGAAAAACTCTGGACAGACACGGTCAGAACAACCTACTATGCGCAGACGGTCTCAAAAGACCTTGCGCGCGAGATGAGTTTTAATGTGGATTTGCCGCCGGGCAATTATACCGCTCTTATTCAATTCAGAGATAAAGAATCAGGACGCAGTTCAGAGCAAAAGCGAACCGTGACTGTCAAAGACTTCAAGCGCAATGTACCGACAATTTCCTCGATTATGATTGTGCGAACGGAGTTTGATAGCACAGGCAAAGTGGAGTACTCACCGAATCTCTCATCTGTTGTTGCGCTCAATCCAAAGGAAGTAGGACCGCAGATTTACTATGAAATTTACAATGCAGAGACGCGCGAACTGGTTACGCTAAAATATGTCATTACACATCGTGCACGTCGAGAGCAAGTTGTGGATACTTACCGCAGAACGCTGGTGCCAGCTGGCAAACAAACGCGCATCTTGGATACGCTCAATAGTCAAAGCATTAAGGGTGGGGACTATGTGCTCAAGATTGGCATAGAAGAAAATAACACCATCATTGATGAGTCCGTCATCACATTTTTTGCGCGCGTGCAAGGCGCCTCTTTCTTGATTCAAGATATTGACAAAGCCATTGAGCAACTTGAGTATATCGCCACATGGGAAGAAATCTCAAAGATGCGTGAAGCCAAGACAGCAGACGAGAAAATTAAACTCTTTAATGAGTTTTGGAAAAAGTATGATCCTTCACCGGGCACAGAGGAAAACGAACTTCAGGTTGAGTATTACTCGCGTATAGAATATGCTAATCAAAATTTTGCAAGCTATGCAGAAGGTTGGCGAACAGATATGGGCAGGATTTTTGTCAAGTACGGCATGCCAGACTTTATTGAGCGCCAACCGCCGATGATGAATCAGCGTCCGTACGAAATTTGGGAGTATCAGCAGCATAATTTGCGCCTTATCTTCGTCGATGTCTCGGGCTTCGGCAATTATCGCTTGCTACGTCCAGAGTGGGATGCACGCAATCGCATTCGCTGAGCGAGGTTTGGCGGTCACTGTGCAGAAGGGCTTGTCTATTCTTGCAGCATTGTTTTATCGGCTCGGCATACAACGAGGCAAAGCGGTTCAGTCCCTTGCTGTGGAATTGGCTTCTGCATTATCCTTAAGTTTGCGGTAAAGTGTCGCAACACCGATGCCCAAGAGCCGTGCGGCTTCTTCTTTGCTGCCGCCGGTGGCTTCTAATGTGCGTGCAATCATGACTTCTTCAATTTCTTCAAGTGGGGTACCAATACGAAACGAAACAACTTTTGTGCTGTCTTGTCCTGTAATGTAGTCGGGCAAGTGCTCTTTTTGAATCATATCGCCAGAGCAAAGCACAGCAGCGCGTTCGATGACATTTTCAAGTTCGCGCACATTGCCTCGCCATTGATGCCCTTCTAAAAGACGAGCAACTTCAGGCGAAATGCCTTTGATAGATTTGCCGTTGAGCAGTGCATATTTTTCTAGGAAGTGTTGAGCCAGCGGAATAATATCGTCCTGACGCTGTCGAAGCGGCGGCAGTTTTAGCTTAATAACATTAAGCCGGTAGTAAAGGTCTTCACGAAAACGACCTTGCTCAATTTCTTTGTCAATATCTTTGTTTGTAGCGGCAATTACTCGGACATCGACTTTGAGCGTTTCTTCACCGCCGAGGCGCTCGAACTCGCCATCTTGCAAGATGCGTAGGAGTTTGACTTGGAGCGGCGTGGGCATATCAGCAATTTCATCTAAAAAAATGGTGCCGCCATGAGCTAGTTCAAAGCGACCTTTCTTTTGTCGAATCGCATTTGTAAAAGCACCTTTTTCATAACCAAAGAGCTCGGACTCCAAGAGCGAATCGGGCAGTGCGCCGCAATTAACTTTGACGAAGGGCTTATCGCGCCGCCCGCTCATCTCGTGAATTGCGCGTGCAATAACTTCTTTGCCCGTACCACTTTCGCCGAGAAGCAATACCGTTGCGCGCGATGGTGCAATCTTCTCCACAGTGGCAAGTATTTCACGGAAAAGTGGACTAAAGCCCACAATGTTGTGCGGCAAATACTTTGCACCAAGTTGCTGACGAAGTTTAGCATTTTCCATCAGCAGCAGACGTGTCTCAAGGGCACGCGCAACCAAGCGCCGAATGTCGCCCATGCGAAATGGCTTCTGAATGTAGTCGTAAGCCCCAAGTTTCATCGCCTCAACAGCGCTATCGACCGTGCCGTAGGCTGTCATCACGATAACGACAATGTTAGGGTCATGCTTCTTGATATCTTTGAGTAACTTAACGCCATCAGAATCAGGAATTTTGAGGTCTGTAATGACAAGATCGAGGTCTTCTTCGTGAAGAATTCGAAGGGCTTCACGAGCATTTTCAGCAGTATAAAGTCTGCGTTCATCCGGTTTTTGAAGCCCGTCGTGCAGGGCATCGCGGGTGTTTTTTTCGTCATCGACAATAAGAATTTTAATCATACTGAGTTCAGTTTTAGAAAGCCAAGTTATGAAATGACTTCTGGGATGGGTCTTTCTGCAAGTGGCAAGCTCAGACGCACCATAGCACCGCGCGCATCTGTACGGTTTTTGATTTCAATATCGCCACGATGCGCCTGCATAATCTCACGCACAATATACAGTCCAAGTCCCGTACCGCCCGACTTGGTAGAATAAAATGGGGTAAAAATTCTCTCAAGCGTCTCCTCATCGAGTCCTTCGCCATTGTCGCACACCTCAATGACCGCCGAGGACTGCTCCTGATAGAGTGCAATGTCAATTTCGCATGGCTGTTCAGGACGAGCAGACTCCAAAGCGTTCTGAAAGAGATTAACGAAGACGCGCGAAAACTGCCGCTCATCGATATATGCAAAAAGTGAGGCAGCTGAGTCTGCATAGTGCCGTTTGAATATGACTTGCTTGCGCATCAATGTGAAATTTGCTGAGCTTTTTTCAATGATTTGCTCGAGAACATTGCGAATGTTCATCACTGCAAAGTCAGCCTTGTTAAGGCGCGAGAGCGAAAGGTAATTGCTGACAATATCGTTAAGTTTTTCAATTTCTTCTCGCAAAATCATCAATTGCTGCTGAATCTTGTGGCTAGCGTTTGGCAACAGTTCATCTTCGAGCAAATCAAGATTGAGCAACAGCGAATTGAGCGGGTTGCGAACTTCATGCGCCACAGCCCCTGCAATTTTTGCCATCGCCGATAGGCGCTCGGCATCAATGACTTGGTCACGCATCTGCCGAAGTTCAGAAGCATCACGCATGACGACAACAAAATGCGGCTCTTTCTCCGAAGTAGAGTCAATTGTGGAAACGGAGACTGAAACTGGCAAATGCCGTTCATCTTGGGTTTTGAGTGTAAGTTCTGCGCCAAACAGTTTACCTTTTTTTTCGGCTTCTCGCAGAATAGAGCGCAGGTCGCCTTCCTCAAGAGCAATTTTGTCAAGACTTTTACCGACAATCTGCGTTTGCTTATAGCCAAGCAGCTCTGTTGCAGCATTATTCCACAGCGTGACGCGCCGTTTTGAGTCAAGCAGCGTGATGGCGTCAGGTGAGTTTTCAATCAGAGAGGTGATAAAATTCTTTTGCTTCTCGAGTTTTTTGCGTGTGCGATACAGTTCATCAGCAATTTCATCGGCAACCAGCATATCGGTAGTCTCCGATTTCATAAGTTCAATTTCATAGTTATATGCCATTTCGAGCATACACTCATCAATGATTTGCGAAAGCCGAATAGCTGTAGGAGTTGTGTAGAGCGTCAGTGAGGCAAGTTTTTGCAGCAAGACTTTCTTCATTGAAAGCAAAAGTCGGAGCCGCTCATCGATTCTTAGGTCGGAAAGAAAATCGCTCATGCGGATAAGATGCTTTTTGAGCTTGTCTGTAGTCTCCTCGGCAAGGTCGTTGCATAAATCGGCAAGCGCAACCTTGAAGAAATCGCGCAATTCCTTTTCTGTGAAAGTCTCAAGCGAAAAATTCATCTGATAAACTCCTGTGGGGTCGTTGAGTAGCAAAACCGCTTCACGAGCAAGGTCTGCAATAGATTCTTGAAGCACAGCAACTTCTTTGCGCATCGTTATCTCTGAAGATAGAGGGTTTGAACTCAAAAGTTCGGTCTAAAATTAATCCTCTTTTAATCCTCGCGCAGTGGAGAGGTTCGCTTCAAAGCAAAAGAAGCGATAGTTTGAATAAGGCGTTTATAGTCGTAGCCGGCGGCTTGAGCAGAGCGTGCAAGTCCAGCATCAGGTGAAATGTCAGGGTTAGGATTGACGTCAATAACGTAGAGCTTCCCGTCGTTAGAGTAGCGAAAATCAATGCGTGCATAATCACGACAGCCTAAAGCGTTGAAAGCGCGCAGAGCAAGTTGTTTGAGTTCAAGTTCAAGTTTCAAATCAAGCGATGCAGGGCAAATCGGCTGGGTAGCTTGATACTCAACACTGCCTTGTTCCCATTTGGCATTATAGCTGACAATGCGCGGATAGTGCGCAGGCATGGCAGCAAAACTAATCTCTGAGATGGGTAAAACCTTCGGTGCAAAAGGATGCCCAAGAATTTGCTCATAGTCCGAATCACCTAAAATTGCCACATTGAATTCGCGTCCATCAATAAACTCTTCACATAACGCCGGCTGAGAAAACTTCTGCCAGATAGTCTCTACCTGTTTCTCTAATTGACTTTGGGTATAGACAACTGAATCATTCGAGATACCAAGACTGGCATCTTCACATTCGGGCTTAACAAAAATTGGAAATGACAATTCTGGCTCAATAGCAGCACCAATGCGAAAGACTTGAAAGCGTGGTGTGGGCACACTGCGGCGCAAGAGAATTTTTTTGGTGAGCGATTTTTGCACGCAAGTCTCAAGTGTTTTAGCCGGCGAGCCTGTGTAAGGAATCTGCAGCAAATCAAGTGTGATAGGCACAAAGACTTCTGACTTCGAAAAGCCATAAGCACCTTCGAAGAGATTGAAAGCCGCATCAGGCTTTAGTGCTCGCAGGTGTTCGCCAAGCAAAATGACATCGCCTGTGAACGGCAAAAGACTGACATGATGATGCTCTCGCAAGGCTTCTGCGACACCCTCCGCAACTTGCAGCAAGCCAAGTTCAGACTTCAAATCGTGCGAGAGCGAGTGTCTATCAGGAACACTGTTGTAAATGACGGCAAGATGAGCCATAGCAAATTAAGTTAAACCAGCAAAGGCTTTAATGATTAGTAAAAAGATACAAATTGATGAAAAAAAACTATTTTGAAATAGTATCAGTAAGGAGGTTGCATCTTAAAATGTAAAGCTATCTGCTTAGTTCGTGTAGCATGCACAGAAAGAGAAACACTTTGCACTGCAGTTACGGACAGAGGTAAGGTTGGGGACTTCACGACGTGCTGTTCAAAAGAGCAGAGTACGCATGCTCTATCTACATCTACTCAACATTCTTGCAATTCCAAAACAGCAAAGCAGCAAAAAAACTGAAAATGTATCTCTCGACAACTGATTTCATCATTGTGGCCGCTTACCTTCTCGTCAGCGGTCTGATAGGTATCATTTTCACGAAGCGTGCTTCAGAGAACACGACTGAATTTTTCCTCTCGGGTAGAAAACTTCCGTGGTGGCTTGCAGGAACTGGCATGGTTGCGACAACCTTTGCAGCCGATACCCCGCTGGCGGTATCGGGTATTGTTGCAAGAAATGGTATTGCTGGCAATTGGATTTGGTGGTCCTTTGTGGCAGGCGGCATGCTCACGGTGTTTTTCTTTGCGCGGCTCTGGCGACGAGCACAAGTGCTCACCGACCTTGAGTTTATCGAGCTGCGCTATAGCGGCAAGCCTGCGCTGTATCTGCGCAGTTTCAAGGCGGTCTATTTCGGGGTATTGATGAACGCTGTGATTATGGGCTGGGTAAATCTAGCAATGTATAAAATCGTCAAGATTCTTTTGCCAGAGTGGAATGCAGAACTGACAATCGTCGCAATTGCACTGCTAACGACACTGTATTCGGGCTTGGGCGGGTTATGGAGTGTTTCGATTACAGATGCAATTCAGTTTGTGATTGCAATGTCGGGCAGTATTTGGTTAGCGATTGTAGCAATCAACCGTCCTGAAGTAACAAGCGGTGGCGGGTTGTTGCAACAGTTACCGGATTGGATGTTTCAATTTTTGCCAACTTTGGTAGAGGAGCCAACTGATAGCCAAGCGGGCGGTGCAATGGAATTGACAATCGGCGCCTTTTTAGCTTTTACAGGCGTGCAATGGTGGGCATCATGGTATCCGGGGGCAGAACCGGGCGGTGGCGGCTACATTGCACAGCGAATGATGAGCGCAAAGGATGAAAGGCACTCACTGTTTGCAACACTTTGGTTTATTGTGGCGCATTACTGCATTCGCCCATGGCCTTGGATTTTGGTCGGCTTGGTCAGCGTCGTCATGTTTCCGCTGTTGCCGTTTTCAGAAAAAGAGAACGGGTTTGTCTATGTAATGCGCGATGTTTTGCCCAGTGGAGCCAAAGGCTTACTCTTCGCAGCGTTCCTTGCCGCTTACATGTCCACACTCTCGACGCATCTGAATTGGGGCGCAAGCTATATTCTAAACGATTTGTACAAGCGCCTGCTCAAGCCAAATGCAAGCGAAACGCATTATGTTAGCGTAGCTCGTCTCTTCACGCTTGGCGTAATGATTTTCTCGCTGCTGCTGACATTCTTTGTGCTCGAGAGCATCGCTGGGGCATGGGCATTTATTTTGGAATGCGGGGCAGGCACAGGCTTCGTCTTGATTTTGCGATGGTTCTGGTGGCGACTTAATGCTTGGTCTGAAATTACATCCATGATTGTGCCATTTCTGACTTATACAGTGCTCAAACTGACAGGCAGTGCACTCTTTCCGCAGTCACTTTTCATCATCACCAGCGTTACAATTGTTTTGACGCTACTTGTTACATTCCTTACAAAGCCCGAGAGCATGGAGCATCTTAAAGCCTTCTATGCTCGCACGCGCGTGGGTGGAGTGCTCTGGAGGAAAGTCGCAAAAGAACTTCCTGAAGTCAAAGCCGATGAAAACTACTTTTCGCTCTTGGTGAATTGGTTTTTTGGTGTGCTGATGGTCTATGCATTTCTCTTTGGTGTCGGGAAATTGATTTTTGGGCAGGTGCTCTATGGGCTCTTTCTCATCTCGGTGGGCATTATTGCCGCGCTGATTATCTACAACGATTTCAGCCGGCGCGGCTGGACAGGCTTGAAATAGATTTTAGAAAGCGTCGTATATTACAACTTTAAATAACTTGCGCAATTATCGATACACTTAGACAACATAGTCGCCGAGCCAGCAGTGTGAGCACAAACGCGCCTGCCGTAGATGTGATTATTCCGCACTTCAATGGCGTCGAGATTCTAGACAAGTGTCTGGCATCGTTAGAGAAAGCAACCTATCCTAACCTCTCTGTGATTATTGTCGACAACGGCACGGTCGATGAAAGTCTCAAACTTGCGTCTGAAAAATACAAGCATATTAAGATTCTCAGCGCAGGTAAAAACTTAGGCTATGCAGGTGGGTGCAATTTTGGATTTCGGCGCACGCGTGGCAAATATGCCGTGTTTCTCAACAATGATACAGAG
Source organism: Candidatus Thermochlorobacter sp. (assembly GCA_046291735.1). Classification (GTDB taxonomy): domain Bacteria; phylum Bacteroidota; class Chlorobiia; order Chlorobiales; family Thermochlorobacteraceae; genus Thermochlorobacter. Next base: position 65,487 of record JBKBSK010000011.1, read on the forward strand.
CAAGAACCTGATTGGCTAGAACGATTGGTTGAAGTTGCCGAAAAAGATGACCGTATTGCAGCCGTACAACCTAAATTGCTTTCAATGCAAGCACGGCAGCGTGGCGAAAAAGTTTTTGATTATGCAGGTGCTGCAGGAGGCATGCTTGATGCACTAGGATATCCCTATGCGCGCGGACGCGTGTTTAATTCAGTTGAAGTCGATAAGGGGCAATATGACACTGTTACAGAAATTTTCTGGGCGTCAGGTGCAGCGATGATGGTGCGCCGAAGTGTCGTAGAAGAACTTGGTGCATTTGATGACGATTTTTTCGCACACATGGAAGAAATTGACCTTTGTTGGCGAATGAAGTTGGCAGGCTATCGTGTGGTCTCTGTCCCCGATGCTGTAGTCTATCACTACGGCGGTGCGACCTTAGCGGCAGGCAATCCGCGCAAAATCTACCTCAATCACCGAAATAACTTGATGATGATTGTAAAAAATGCATCGCTTGGACGCCTGCTGTGGCTCTTGCCTGTACGGATAATTCTGGAACTGGCTTCGCTGCTCTACTACAGAGTCTATGCAGGCGATTATGTGCGCTATGCATGGCGTGCACTGTGGTGGAATGTGCAAAACTTTACAAAAACGCTTGCAAAGCGTCGCAACATTCAAGCCATGAGACGACAAGCCGATAAAGAAATTTTCAAAAACTCTGGAGGCTGTGTTGTACTCAAAAAAGTGATATTTGGCTAGAACCAAACTTAACTGGTAGATGCTGAAACAAGTCTTCAAGTATTCAGTCTCTGTGCTCATTGCTGGCGTCTTCTTCTGGCTAGCGTTTAGAGATTTCACGCAGCGTGAGGTCGAAGAGCTTTGGCGCATGATTCTTGGTGCAAATTATCTCTGGCTGGCTATAACGGTAGTCTTAATGGTGATGAGTCATCTGATTCGTGCATGGCGGTGGGGCATCTTACTTTCGACCGTCAAAGAGAAAATGCGGCTAGCAAATCTCTTTAACGCAACCATGATTGGTTATGCAGTCAATATGGTGTTGCCGCGCGTAGGGGAGGTTACTAAGTCAGTGAATTTGGCGCGTCAAGAAAAAGTAGATACAAAGAAAGTTCTTGCCTCTGTGGTAATCGAGCGTATCTTGGATACGTTAATGTTTGCGCTGCTGCTGGCGCTCTGTGCCTTTATCTTCCGTGTAAAGATGAACCATGTCTTCGGGGAGGTTCAACTGTGGGGCGTGCGTGTGTCGTTTGAGAGTGCTGCGTATTTGATTTTACTGGCTTCGCTGCTATTGCTCGGCTTTTTTGCTGTGCTCTCGCTCTATCCCGAAAAGATTGCACAGCGTGCTGAGAAGTTTGTGCAAAAACGCTCAAAGAAATGGGCAGAGCGTATCTCAAATGCGCTGAAATCTTTCATTGAAGGTACAGCCTCACTGAAAAACCGCACGAAATATGCAGAAATCGTGCTCTCTTCACTCGTGATTTGGGCGCTGTATCTGTTAGGTATGCTGCTCCCAATTTATGCGCTGTCGTTACATGAGCGTTATCAGCTGGGCGTGTTGGAGGCGCTGACCACGCTGAGCATTTCTGGGTTTGGACAACTGATTACACCGGCAGGTGCAGGCACATATCAATATGCCTGTCAGACGACGCTTGAAAAAATTTTTGATGTCGCACGCGTAGAAGCCTCAGGCTTTGCACTCATCACATTTGCATTGCAGACGCTCACTAATGCAGGCTTTGGCGCTGCGGCATTTTTCATGCAAGTCAAAGGCGAAGCAAAAGATGTGGCACAAAGTACGATGGCTAGCGAAAAAATTGCGTCGTGAGCTAGAAAAAAGTGAATGACGCAGGTCACGACAGACGAAGATAAAGTTTGTATATTTTCTAAATGCCCTTAATCTGCTCAGCAAAGCACAATAAACTAGAACAGAGTTGAAACGCAGATAGAAGATGCCAAACATCAAAACCAACGGATATAAAGCTAACGGCGAGACGCCGATACTCGACTACCGTGCGCTGCAACAGGCTTTGCAAGAAGAAGATGATAACACCGATTTATTCTATCGCTATTTGCGCGCGCTCTCCAAAGGCAAATGGATTGTTCTCATCATCTTTTTTACCTCTGTGCTCATTGGCTACCTTGTGGGCTACTCACAACCTGATATTTACGAGAGCGTAACAACAGCACTCATCAACAATTCTCGCTCCAACGCATCGGTGATTATTAGCCTCGATGTGACGCAGCAACGAGGCGAATCAAATGTCGATGATATTGAAATTCTCAAAAGTCGAACTGTCTCAGAAGAAGTTGCCTACAAACTCTTACAGATTGTCTACAAAAATCCGAGTACAAAATCGGACACGCTCGACATCATTCTCACATCTGATGGTAAAATTGCAAGCGTCGACGACATTGCGGCGCGAGTGCGTCGATCAATGTTTGTCATTCCGGCTAAGGCGCCAAGCAATATGATTACGATAGGCTTTCGGGCACTTAATCCCTACGAGGCAGCGACCGTCTCACGGGCAATTACTGAGGTCTTTCAAGAGCGCAAGCGCAAGTCTGCTAATAATGCAGCGCGCATGTTGCGTCAATTTATTGAAGATCAGCTGGCTCAGAAAAAGCGCCAATTAGCAGAAAGTGAGCGCGCACTGCAAACTTATATGGAGCAAAACCGCATCGTAGCGCTCAATGAAGAAGCAAACCGAATGATTCAGCGGCACTCACAGGCAATTGCACAAATGGATGAGGCGACAGTGATGCTCAACGGTCTGAATGCCTCACTCAAAGCCTACAACGAGGAACTTGCTGCACTGCAGCCTAAGCTCTCTAATTCCGCTGTTCAAGCTGCAATTGACCCCTATGCAAAACAGTTTCAAGCAGAAATTGCACGACTTGAGTTTGAGCGCGATCGAGCGCTTGCAGACCCGGGCACACAGTTCAACCTCAGTGCGCAAGAGCGTGTCAAGCAGTATGAAGACCAAATCGAAGCCTACAAAAAGAAATTGCAACAGGCTTATGACCGGCAAGTCAAACAGGGGTTAGCCAATACAAACAATACCGAGTACTTCCGCGAAATCTACAAAAAGAAGTTAGATACAGAATTGCAAATCGTAGCTGTGCAAACGCGGCTGAAAGCCTACAAAGAGCTTGCTGAGGAATATGACAAAGCCTTTCTCAAAACTCCGGGCAAGAACATTGAGTTTGCACGTTTGCAACGCAATAACAAGACACTCGAAGAACTCTTTTCGCTGCTTGAAAAGCGCTATCAAGAAGCTTTAATTGCCGAGGAACAAGTTCCAAGTGGCGTGGAAGTCATTGACTGGGCTATCCCAAACCCGCTGCCAGTTGGACCTAATCGGCGTAACAACATTTTGCTGGGCGCCGTGATTGGCTTGATTGCAGGCGTTGGGGTGGTACTCGTCTTGCAATTCCTTGACCAGAGCATTCATACCCCTGAGCAAGCAGAAAAGCTCGGAATGCTGCTCACCACAATTCCTGTGATTGAAACCTATGATGAAACCGTACGCGATAAAGCTGGCACAAGTGTGAAGGTCATTGAGGGACCAGAAGCAGACTACAAGAAAATTGCCTCACATTTGGTGACACACTTAGATCCCAAAAGCGCAGTATCTGAAGCCTATCGCTCACTACGAACTGCAATTTTGTTTTCAAGTTCAGCGATAACAAAAGAAAATGGGAAAACAGGAAAGGTCTATGTTGTAACCAGTTCATCGCCAAAAGAAGGTAAGTCGACAACGGTTGCAAACCTTGCGATTACATTAGGACAAGGAGGACAAAAAACATTGCTCATTGATGCTGACCTGCGTCGTCCTGTCGTGCACTCGGTCTTTGGCTACAACAAAGAACCCGGAATTACGAACTATCTGGTAGGACGCAGCAAGATTGAAGAGGTAACACGCATAACAAACATTCCAAATCTGAGCATTATTACCTCAGGGACGATTCCGCCAAATCCGTCAGAACTCATAGGCTCACCACGCATGCAAGAGTTCTTGGAAGAGATGAAAACGAAATATGATATGATTCTTTTTGACTCGCCGCCTGTCATGGCTGTTACTGATGCCCAAATCATCTCTCAATATGCTGACGGAGTTATCGTTGTCTTAGCAGCAGGACAAACGCAAATGGAACTAGCCAAGCGTACCAAACAGGCACTGCTGAAAGTCGATGCCCCAATTCTGGGATATGTGCTCAACAATTTCGATGTAACAAAGTCTTACGGCTCATACTACAAGTATTACCGTTATTACAACTACTACTATGAGTCCAAGACTGCGCCTAAAAAGAAAAATTTCTTTGAGACTATCTCTGACCGACTAAGCGGCATTAAATCGTAGTGAGCAGACTGGTTAGGATGAGTGCAAAGGTTACTTCTGCGAGCGTTTCAAGCGCTGCAGGAGCATGTCGCCAAGTCGTGCATTTGCAGTGATAAATCCTTTGCCGTATATGGTGCGCGTCCCAGAGTAGTCAAAGCACTTACCGCCTGCTTCCTCAATGATGGGCATGAGTGCTGCAGCATCCCAAGGGCTCATCTTCGGCTCGACCATAATATCGGCTTGACCGGCGGCAACAAGCGTATGCCCCCAGCAATCGCCCCACATGCGCACGAGTTTAACTTCGCGCTTGAGCGTATCCAGAACGTGTTTGCTACGAGACTCAATCAAATACGATTCACTGGACGTGAGCAGTGTCGCTTCAGAGAGCGAATCGACATCGGAGACAGACAAGCGATGAACATTGCGATAAGCACCATAGCCACGCTCAGCATAGACTGTCTCTGCAAGAGCAGGTAAATCAATGACCCCAAGTTGCATCTCTCCATCGACTTCAAGACCTAGCATCACGCCATAGAGCGGCACGCCGTGAATAAACGACTTTGTGCCATCGATGGGGTCAATAATCCAGCGGCGTCCATTTTTGCTTGGCTTTTCGCCAAATTCTTCGCCTAAGAATCCATCTTTGGGAAACTTAGAACGAATAATCGAGATAATTTTCTTTTCAGCATGGCGGTCGGCTTCTGTAACGGGGGAAAGGTCGCGCTTGGTGAAGACTTTCAGCGCTCGATGGCGAAAGTAATGAAGTGTAAGTTTGCCCGCAGCAGTTGCTGCTTCAAGTGCAAGTTCTAAATCGGTGGTCATGCATCTCAAGCAAGATAGTTAGTTTGAAGTGAGATACTTTTTGCAATAGTTGAAGAGCTTCTGCTTATCGACGGCAACAGCGCCAACTTCTGCGCAGACAATGCCTGCTGCAAAGTTTGCAATGCGCGCGGCTAAAAAGATATCAAGCCCCGCAGCAAGTCCCATAGTCGCAACAGCAATCACTGTATCTCCTGCGCCAGAGACATCTGCGACTTCTAAGGCAACTGAAGGAATGTGCACAGCTTCACCATTGTAGACCGTGGCGCCTTTGTCGCTACGTGTAAGCAAGACATAGTCAGATTTCAAACGCTGGCGCAGCAAGGCACAGGCACGAGATGTGTCCTCGTCTGTATTAGAGAACTTTTCGCCAAGTGCATCCGAAGTCTCTTTTAGATTGGGTTTGAAGAGCGTGCAGCGTTGATAAGCAAAAAAATTATCGCGTTTGGGATCAACAGCAATTGGAATGCGATGCTTTCGTGCAAGTGTCGTAACACGGCTAATGAGTGAGGGCGTGAGCACCCCTTTGTTGTAATCTTCAAAGATGATGGCATCAATTTCCTCGATGTGAGCGGCAAGGCTATTAAAGAGGCTTTCTTCTATCTCGTGAGAAATAGGCTTACGCAGTTCGGAATCAATACGCACGATATGGTGATTTTGTGCAATGACGCGCGTTTTGCATGTCGTAGGACGAGTGCTGTCGACGATTAAAAACTCGGGAGAGAAATCTTCAGCATTCATCTCTGAGATAAGCATGGAGCCGTCGTCATCACGTCCAATCACCCCAAAAAGTAGAGCTTGTGCGCCAAGCGCATGGATATTCATCGCAACATTTGCAGCACCGCCAAGCCGATATGAAATACTGCTCACATCAATCACAGGCACTGGGGCTTCTGGCGAAATGCGGGAGACGGAACCAAAAATATATCGGTCAAGCATCACATCGCCAATCACAGCGATACGCTGGCGTTCAAAAGAACGAAAAATCTCTTGAAGTTTTTTTGCATGCATAGAGAAAAAATAAGTTTCAAAAGCGCGCAAATATAGCAGCTAAAAGCATTTGGAGTAAGAGAAAAATATGTCAATTGTTTTATTATGCCGGCTTCGGCATATTGCATGCTGCAACCTGCAAGCATAGTAACGCTCTTGCAGCAAAAGTCTTAAAGAATCCTAAACCCACAAAGCATTGAGAAGCCTAATGAGCTGGATTGCGCAATGCGGCGCAATCGTGATACTCTTTTCAAATGTTGCTACAGCGCAGCCCGAATCTTATAGCCATCCTGAACTGCGCTGGTTTAGCATCGAAACCGAGCATTTTGCAATTCATTACCACGAAGGTGCAGAACGCTCCGCAAAAGTTGCCGCAAAAATTGCCGAGGAGATTTATACGCCTATTACCTCACTGTACAATCACGACCCGGGTAAAGTCAGCATCATCATCAAAGACACAGATGACTACTCAAATGGTGGCGCATATTTCTTTGAAAATAAAATCGAAATTTGGGCACCTGCATTAGAATTTAACTTGCGCGGTCAGCACAATTGGCTGCGTAATGTCATCACACATGAATACACGCACATTGTTACACTCACTGCTGCACAAAAATTTGGTGCACAGATACCTGCGCTGTATCTGCAAGCCTTTGGCTACGAACAAGTGCGCCGACCCGATATTCTCTACGGCTTCCCAAACATGCTGGTCTCCTATCCGATTGCAGGCATCAGTGTGCCATTTTGGCTAGCGGAAGGTGTCGCACAGTATCAGCGCCCCGAACTGCGCTATGAAAATTGGGATACACACCGCGATATGATTCTGCGCAGCCTAGCACTGGAAAAAAAACTCTTTGACCTCGATGAACTCTCAAATTTTGCCTCAAAGCGCAGTATCGATTTTGAATTTACCTACAACTCGGGCTTTGCACTCACACGCTTTCTTGCAGAGCGGTACGGCGAAGAAAAACTGGAGGCACTATGCAAAAATTTTGCATCCCTTGCAGCGCTCAATGTGCATGCTGTGCTGGAAACTACGTTTGGCAAACCCTCAACCGAACTCTACCACGAGTGGCGAACGTATGTGGAACGAGACTACCAAGCGCGCATTGCCAGCGTGCTGCAAAACAAAGTTGAAGGTAAGCTAATTGAGACACGAGGCTACGCCAATCTCTATCCGATTTTTTCACCTGATGGTGCAAAACTCTACTACATCTCAAATCTCGGTGCAGATTTCGGTGGTCATGCTATCATTGAGCGCGCGCTGCAACAGGAGTCCGAAAAACTCTCGCATGTGCCAACCGTTAGGGAACTTTTCCAGATAAGCCAAAGCCGCAAAAACGCGATGGTCTGCAAAATATGCGGCATGCAACTTGCAGGCAATAATGGTGATGTGCTACAAAACGGTGTGGCATCGCGCCTCACACTTGCAGCAGATGGCAAATACCTTTTCTATTCGCGCTACACAGGCACAAACTTTCAAGTGCAAAAGTATAATGACCTCTTCGTCTACGACCTCTCAAAGAAAGAAGAAATTCGGCTGACCTACCAAGCACGCTTGGAAATGCCTACCTGCTCGCCTGATGGAAAAACCTTTGTAGCGGTGCAGCAGAAAGATGGCACACAAAACTTGGTAGAAGGGAAGTTTGACCTAAGCGCACAAGGCGATAGTGCAAAGCTCTCACTGCGCGCACTCACGCAGTTCAAACATGGAGAACAAGTGCAGTTGCCCATCTACTCGCCCGATGGCAAAAAAATCATTTTCGCCTTGGGTATCAAAAATACACGAAAGCTCATGAGCCTCGAGCTTGAAACACAAAAGCTGGAGCAACTAACAGACTCAACGCTCGAAAGCGAAGGTCTTGATGAGCGTGATCCAGCGTTATCGCCCGACGGAAAATACCTCTACTTTGCAAGTAACCGCACCGGCATTTTCAACATCTACCGCAAAAACTTAGAGACAAAAGAGACGGAGCAACTTACGAATGTAATTGGCGGCGCCTTTATGCCGCAAGTCAATGCACAAGGCGATCTGGTCTATTCGCTCTTTACGGCAGAGGGCTACAAAATCGCACTGATTAGAAATGCAGCAGCAATTGCAAATCCAAATGCAAAGTATGTGCGAGAACGAAGTCCTCTAAAAGCTGTGCATGCTATCGACGACTCGTCTGAACTGGCTTTACGTTCTGAATTTGCCTCATTGGAGCCTGTGGCGTCTGCCCAGTGCGATACGAGTGAGCGCATGAAGCAGAAACAACTTGCCGCCATGCTTGCAAACTATGACGATAGCCAAATTCCTCACTTCGAAGTGCGCGAATACACTACGACATTTGGCAACTTTGCAATTTTACCGCTTTTGCGCTTTGATGCTTATGCACGCACGCAAGGCAGTTTTCTGCGCGATATGTGGCGCGCCGCAAAGTTCGGTGTCGCATTCAACTCCGCAGAACTGCTCGGGCGGCTCAATTTCTTTGGCACGATTGCAATTGCGCCGGGCTCAAGCGTTGCAGGCGGCTCAACGGGACTTGCAGGATTGCTCGAACTTGAACGCGATGCCTTTCTCTCGTTTGAATACACAGACCAAAGCATCATCCCAGCGTCATTCTTGCCGCGCCTGTCGTTGGACATCTATCACCAAACACGTAACGTGCAAGATGGCGCACAAATCAAAATCGGCATTGATAGCGCAACAGCAAATGTCTTCTACACGCTCACACAGTTCGATCTCTCCTTGCGCTTCCGCTTGCCAATTGAGCATTGGATTTTTCGCGCAAGTCAGTTTCGTTTGACATTTTCGTTGAGTCCATATTCCTCAAAAGTGGGCTCGTTCTTCTGGCAACCGTTGGGTCAAACCTTACCAGCAAGCTCCGATACGTACTTCATTGGTCGCACGCTCACCTTGGCTTGGACAATGGACTTGCGCGCGCGCACAGTGAATGCTGAAATCAATCCAATCGGATTCTTCTCACGCCTTCATCTTGATTATGAAAACAGCAGCTTGCAAGATTCACTGGTCTTTAGCGAAGGTGCAGGACGGCTCATTCCGCAGTATCAAAATTTTTCGTTCCTGCGCCTGACCGCAGACCTCAATTTTCACTTGCCGCTGCCAACGTTTAGTCCAAAGTTTCGCCATACACTGACCGTGCGTTCATACAGCGCACTGAACTTTACAGCACGCGAAACCAATCTCTTCTTCAATAATTTTATTTCAGGACTGCTTGGCATGCGCGGTTATGAGTTTTTTGCCATCGGTGGCGATAAAGCCACATTCTTGCACTTTGAATACCGATTCCCACTTGCCGAGCATATTAACTGGCAAGTCGCACAGTTTTACTTCGACAAAATTTATCTTTCCGCTTACTTTGACATTGGCACTGCGTGGTCACAGGGCGGCATTCCAAAACTTTCCGAATGGCGGCGTGATGTCGGTGTCGAGTTGCGTTTGGAGGCGCCGTCTTTCTACCTTTTCCCAACACGGCTCTTTGCAAGTGCAACCTATGGATTAGACCAATTTGCCCAGCCCTTGCGCCAAGGCTTCTTTACCGCCGATGGTAGCAATTTCGTAACATACGGCGGACAGTGGATGTTTCACTTCGGAGTGCTCTTCGAGTTTGATTTTATTGCCGATAACGCACGGCGCGGCGTGGCTGGTCTGATGCGATAGCAACTCAAAAGTGCCTTAGAAGCATGGCATAGCGCAACTCCGGACGCGTGTCAGGTACTTCGTCTGGATTGACTAAATCCCACTGCTCAAAGGCAAGAAAATAAAAGGTGCGACAGGCTTCAAAAGCATATTCTAACCAAATTTCAGGCAAACTGCCAGCCATCTCTGCAGGCACACCAAGCGCTTCAACACCGCAACGCTCAGCAATCATCATCGCACGGCACAGATGCGACTTACTGGTAACCAAATAGACCGTCCCACAGTTAAGACTATCAATCAAAAGCTTACTGTAGTAAAGATTGTCGATTGTGTTGGTCGATTGCGTCTCGAGAATCAGCCGCTTATCGGGCATACCCTGCGCAAGAAAGTATGTCTTCATCACTTGTGCTTCGCTGGTCTGCTCATCACCCAAGACACCACCACTGAGCACGAAATAGCTTACAAGTTTTGCCTCATAAAGTTCTCTAGCTTTCTCCATGCGCGCCATAAGCGTAGGTGAAGGTTTCCCATCCTCAAGTCGATTCCCTAATACCAAAGCAACTTCTAATTCAGGACGCTCAGCCTGTGCCCATTTTATCCAAGTGGCATTGATGAGCACGAGCATGCCGAAAAAGATGGAGAGGGCAAACATAGCAGAAAAAATTGCCAGATGCTCAAACGCTTTGCGTATCATATTCAAAAAAATTTAAGCGCTTGGGAAAAATTGACCGATTTTCGCAGAGTATAGCAATTGACGAACAGACCTGCAAACGCTTGCTTGTTGTATGAGTTATATTCTGTTTAGGTTTTAGCGTTTTGTAATAAGCACTTCACATCAACCGAGTGTGCTGATGTTTCGTTTGCACGTTTTGCGGCGCAAGTATTGCGTTGTGCAATTCAAATGTGGCATTTAACTTGCATCTTTACCGTCACAAGCTACCCTAAAATGTCAAGACAATGAGCACAGCAAGTTCGTCAGAAAAAGAATGGACGGTGGTCTCACTGTTGAAAACGAGTGCAGATTTTCTCAAGCAGAAAGGATTCAGCGATGCGCGCCTGACTGCAGAGTTACTGCTTGCCGCTGTGCTTGGATTGCAACGCGTCGAACTTTATGTGAATTTTGAGCAACCTGTCTCTCAAAAAGAGTTGGAGCAGTTTCGCGCACTTTTTCGCCGTCGGCTATCGGGCGAACCAGTGCAATACATTCTCGGTCAAGAAGAATTTTTCGGCTTGAAGTTTGAAGTCAATCCGTCGGTGTTGATTCCGCGCCCAGAAACGGAGCTTTTGGTCGAGCAAGTGATTGATGATTTCGCTGAAAGTGCACCTTCAATTTTGGACATTGGCACCGGCAGCGGTGCAATTGCCATTGCACTGGCGAAATCTCTACCGCAAGCGACACTTACGGCAATTGACATTAGTAACGACGCGCTGCAAGTTGCCCAACGCAATGCGGCTCGCCATGATGTGCAATCGCGCATTGAATTTCTGTGCCTTGATGCACTCAGTCCGCATTTTGCATCCTACTTTTCAAAGCCCTTTGATGTGATAGTGTCTAATCCGCCTTACATTCCACTTTCAGAAAAAGAAAGTCTTCAAAGAGAAGTGCGTGATTTTGAGCCGCATATTGCGCTTTTTACAAATTCGGGATTTGAGTTTTATGAGAAAATTGCAAGTGATGCACGTTCACTTTTGCATGCAGGTGGCAAACTTTACTTTGAACTGCACGCTGACGGCAAAGAAAAAGTCGGTGCTATCTTAGAGCAGGGCGGCTTTCAAAACATGACCTTCAAGAAAGATTATCAAGGTATCGTGCGCATTGCTGTGGCTGAGCGGGTAGCATCAAACGAACGGCTCTAAAAGCTATGCCTGTCAGATGTATGTAGCCAAAACAGATATTTCCAGAGCGGTGCTGCATGTAGGGCTTGAATGACATCACCATCTTTGAGCGCAGTTTCAACTTCGCTAGGAGAAAGTAAATGCACGACAATCTCTTCAGTATGCTCTAAGTTTTGTGCTTGCAATTGTTCTACGCCGAGCGCAAGAAATGTATGCGTGATGTTGGTCTGAATCGACGGGTTTGCACAAAGCTGCATCCAAGGCTGCCACTTGCCGCCGCCGTAGCCTGTCTCTTCCAAAAGTTCGCGCTGGGCAGCCTCAAGTGGTGATTCGCCTTCATCGACGACGCCAGCCGGAATTTCAAAATACACTTTGCCAATAGCATACCGAAACTGACGAATCAGCACAAGTTTGCCCTCCTTCGTAACGCCAATCACATTAACCCAAGTGGGATACTCCGAGACATAAAACTCCTCAATTACGGCGCCACTTGGCAGTTCAACTTTATCTTGACGCAGCATCAGCCACGGTGATTTCTGAAAAATGTATCTGGACTCAAGAGTCTTCCAGGCTTTTGGATCGTTGGGATATATGCGCGGCATTCAAATCATCATTTGGTTAGGTGCTGCAAAGATAAACATTTTGCAGTGCCGAGGCTAATTTTCCCACAGGCTTTCAAAATTGCCTCTCGCATTGTATCTTTGCGCCGCATATCAACTCAAACATTTCTTAACCACATTCCTGAGCACATTTCAGTGAAACCATTTCACTGACATTCCGTACAAAACACACATCTAGTGTTAATGATAATTAGTCTCACTAAAAACAACCACAACTCAATCTAAATCAAACAGAAAGGATCAATATGCTCACTATCGGAGACAAGTTCCCCGCATTTGAACTCGATGCTGTCGTTTCACTTGAAAAAGGCAAAGAGTTCGCCAAAATTTCCTCAAACGATCACCGCAAGCAAGGCAAGTGGATGGTGATGTTCTTCTGGCCGAAGGATTTCACATTCGTTTGCCCGACGGAAATCAAAGGGTTCAATGACCGCTACAGCGATTTCCGTGACAACGATGCAGTGCTCTATGGCGCAAGCACAGATACAGCGTTTGTGCATCTAGCTTGGCGCAAGAGCCACGAGGATTTGCGGGACTTGAAATTCCCAATGATTTCTGACCATGGCAAGCATCTTTCGCGTGCACTGGGTATTCTGCACGGTCCAGAAGAAGTCTGCTTGCGTGCCACATTCATTGTTGACCCCGAAGGCACCATTCAGTGGGTGAGTGTCAATAATCTCGATGTTGGACGCAATATCGACGAGACACTGCGTGTGCTTGAAGCCTTGCAGACAGGCGAACTTTGCCCTTGCAACTGGAAAGAGGGCGAAAAGACGCTCAAAGTTGAAGGCGGTTCGCTCGTCGAAGCCTAAGCCTTATGAGGTGAGGGCGACTGCGGTCGCCCTTGCTGCTTTTTAACCATAACGCTTTTCAAAAAAACTAAACGATGGAAGAAACTCGTAAAGATTTTCTTGCCGATTTAGGCATTAGCGATAGTGCCTTTGTTAGCCTTGACGCCTATGTGAAGGGCGATTACAAATACATTCGTGATTTGCGCATCAACTTGAAGAATGTGTTGGAGTCGCCATCGCTGGGTGGAAAGAAGAATGCGTATCTGCTAGCGCTTGCTGTTGCAGTAAATGAGCGTAGCACGCCACTGATTCTTGCTTTTACTGAACAAGCGCGCAAACACGGTGCAAGCGATGCTGAAATTGCAGAAATGCACGCCATTGCTTCGCTGTTGGCAACGAATAATGTCTTCTACCGCTTCCGGCATTTTTCTGAAAACAAGGTCTATGAGCAAATGCCAGCAGGTATCAAAATGACGATTATGGCACGACCTGTAACGCCAAAACTCTTCTTTGAACTGGTATCTCTGGCAGTAAGTGCGGTCAATGGCTGCGAAGTGTGCGTCAATAGCCATGAAAAGTCCGTGCGCGAGCAAGGCGGCTCACAAGAAATGATTTTTGATGCAATTCGCTTAGCCGCAGTTGTGCGTGGCTTAGCGGTCAATATGCACGAAATTGAGCCGATTAGTGCGTCATGAACACAATGCCGCACGATCTGCAGGTTTCCTAAAAGAGGAGGCGAGAACAACTCGCCTCTTGCTGTTTGAGTGCATCGACTGCGCCTACTGCCCCGAAGCCGTTTCAAATTTCCCAAAACTTTTTTCAAATTGCGCTTGCGCCAAGAACTGGCGTTGTGTCGTGCATTTCTTTAACGCTTCAGAGAGCAGTTATGAAAACCATTCTTGTTCCTACCGATTTTTCCAAGCATTCTGACTGGGCAAGTCGTGCAGCGCTTTCACTGGCTAAAAAAACTGGCGCAACAGTACATCTTTTGTATGTCGTAGATGTACCGCAGTATGCGTTTAGTGCTGCGCACGAAATGTGGAATATGGAAGAGCGGCAGCGTTTGGCAGGTGAAGCCTACCAAAAACTTAAATCCATGGTGTCAGAACCGCCCTTTTTAGGCTTTTCGGTGCAGTTTGCTGTCGAGCAAGGTACCGCATACGAAATGATTTGCGAGTATGCGACGCAAAAATCTATTGATTTAATCGTGATGGGTTCGCATGGCGTTACCGGTCTTCGGAAAATTTTTATTGGCTCTACGACTGAAAAAGTGATTCATCAGGCGCCATGTCCTGTGCTAAGCATCAAGAACGAACATTTCCCAGCGGAACTGCGCAACATTGTGTTTGCCTCAAATTTTTATGGTGAAGTGTATGACGCCTTTGCTAATGCGCAGCGATTTGCCGAACACTTTGGTGCGAAATTGCATCTTGTGCGTATCAATACGCAAGCGCGTTTTGAGACTACACGCTACACAAATAAAGTGTTCCAAGATTTTCTCGAGCAAGCAAAACCCAAAAATTACACGCTAAACATCTACAACGATGAAAGCGAAGAGACTGGCGTGCTAAATTTTGCCGATGATATTGGAGCGGATTTAATCATCATGACGACGCACGAGCGTACGCGACTGGGTGAGCTCATCAACCCCAGCATTGCGGAGAATGTGGCAGAGCGCAGTCCGATACCGATTATGACAATTAAACTGCCAGCGCCTGCATTTAGATACGAGCTCAGTCGTGCCGATAGAACGTATTTGATGTGAGCCTTACTGTGTTTGTGTATTAGGTGTAGCGCTGACAGGCTCACTCACTTCAAAAGCAAAGAGCGAGAGCGCAAGTGCAACGCTAATAAGCAAGCAAATGCCACCAACCAAATACGGCGCATGGCTATCGAGCCCATACAACAGACTGCCTGAAAGTGGTCCCATAATTCTGCCAAGTGCACCAATAGACTGTGCGACGCCTAAAATTTCGCCTTGCGCTTCTGACCTCGTATAAAGTGAAATCAAAGAAGTATTTAGAGGGGTAACTAATCCGTTCCCAATAGCAAGCAAGGCTAAGGTGATTAAGCCAAGTGAAAACAACATGCCTTCTGGCACGAAAGGAATGAGTGTAATGCCAGCGCACATGGTTGCTAACCCTACAACCAACGCTTTACGCTCCCCAAACTTGCGTGAGACTTTGCCAATTAAGCCGCCTTGGACTACAACGGAGATAATACCGATGAATGCAAAGAGATAGCCAATGGCGCGGTCAGTTTGATTGTAATGCTCTTTCCACAGCAGGGGCACAGAGATTTGCATATTGACGAATGCAAAGACAAAGCAAAAGCCAATAATCAGCAATCGGCTAATAGCAGGTTGCTGAAATGCCTTGATGAAGGTGCCTACTTGCAAGCCCGCAAAAGTAATACCGCCGGCCTTTTTTTCTTTGAGCGATTCAGGCAGCAGAAAATATGCCAGCACAAAGTCGAGGAAAGTGAGTGCTGCTGCCAGATAGCCCACCTGTTCAATGCCATAAGCGGACTTGATTGTGCCGCCGATTGGCGGTCCCAATACAAAGCCTAAGCCAAATGCGGCGCCGAGAATACCGAGGGCTTTGGAGCGCTCTTCACGCGTGGTGATGTCAGTAATGTAGGCTTGTGTAACCCCAACATTTGCCGAGCCAATACCAGCCAAGATTCTCGAAAGCAGGAGCAGCAGAATCGAATGCGACTGTGAGAAGATGAGGTATGAGATAACGGAAGTCAGCACGCTAATGAGGATAACGGGGCGTCGTCCGATTTTATCGCTAATTCTGCCCCAAACTGGTGCGGAAAAAAACTGCATTAAAGAGTAACTGCCCGCCACGATGCCGATAAGGAGCGGAGACGCGCCGAGTTCACGCGCATAGTTTGGCAAGAGCGGCAAGACAATTCCAAAGCCGATAAGGTCAAGGAAAACCGTGAAGAAAAGAATGACAAATGGAGATGGTTTCATAAAAACAAATCTGCTACATGCGCCTTGCTGAGAGGCAAAAGTTTTGCTAAGATACAAAAAGTGTTAGTTTTCAATAAAGCACTCCGTATGATTCTAATCTAAATTATACCTCTTGAGGGTAGCTTAGGCAATGATGGACTTTTTCAAATTCTTCTTCGCTATCGGCTAAGACGATTACAACATCGTCTGCCTCTACTTGTGTGGAGCCACCTGGGCGGATGTATTTTCCATTTCTTTTGATGAGAACAATAAATGCCGATTTTGGGAAATTCAAATCAACGATTCTTTTATTGACCGCATAGAAATCAGGATGGATTTTAAATTGTCTCATAAATGACTGAGGTGAATCAAGAAGAATTTTATCAATTTCAGATATAGATTTTTCTTGTTCTGATAAAGTGATATTAAGCCATTTTGCTATAACCGGTAATGTTGTGCCTTGAATAAGAACAGAAGTTAATGAAATAAAGAAAACAATGTTGAAAATCATCTCGGCTTTCTCAATGCCTGCAATTAATGGATAAGTTGCAAATACGATAGGGACAGCACCACGTAAGCCTACCCACGAGATATAAAGTTTGGATTGAAGATCAAGTTTAATAAATGTTAAGGTGAGAAATACACTTACAGGTCGTGCAATAATAATCAGGAATAATGAGATAAGTAACCCAAGACCGATGTATGATATGATTTTGTTAGGGTAAACCAGTAGACCCAAAGTGAGAAATAGGACAATTTGCATCAGCCATGCTAAACCATCATACATTTTCAAAATGGTGTTCTTATGTATTAGATTTTGATTGCCAAGATAAATTGCACAAATGTAGATTGCTAAGAAGCCATTGCCATTTAAGAAGTCGGTTACTGAAAATGTAATAAACATTAAGGCTATAACTAGAACGGAGTAAAGTCCCTCATAGTCGAGTTTAATTTCGTTGATAATAAATTTGCTAAATCTTCCAAAAATAAAGCCAGCGAATCCACCTAATATCATCTGTTGAAAAAACAGCTTAGTAATGAAGATAGCATCTTGTGCCTCAGTAGTTACCAGACTTAAAAATGTGATGGTGAGGACATAAGCCATCGGATCATTACTTCCACTTTCCAATTCAAGAGTGGCTCTAAGATTGCCTTTTAGGAAAAGGTTTTTTGAGCGTAAAATAGAGAAAACCGCAGCTGTATCCGTGGAGGAAACAATAGAGCCGAGAAGCATGCTTTCATAAATTGTGAGATCAGTAATTGCCCAGACAAATACACCAAGCACAGTTGCTGTAAGCAAAACCCCTAATGTTGATAATAATATGCCTTCCTTCAGGATCGGTTTTACAGAAGACAAGTTGGTATCCAAACCACCAGAGAACAAAATAAAGTTTAAAGAAACAATGCCAATAAACTGTGCAATTTTAGGATCATCAAAATGAATACCTACAATACCATCTGAGCCTGCTAACATTCCAATTGCTAAAAAAAGTACTAATGCCGGAACGCCGAATTTGTAAGATGTCTTTCCGACAATAACACTAATAAAAAGTAATATGGAACCAATTAAAATGATGTTTTCAGTTGTTAATGTCATTACTGCAGTGTATAAAATTATTTTTATACTTACGATAAAGTTGCTTGATACCTAGTTTTAGTCAGATACTTGTCGAACTGACCTCTGACCATGGCAGTCTACGATGCAATCTGTACTGTCGTATCACTCTCTACATCAGACTGCTGAAATCTGCGGTATCCACCCGTTGAGATGTCATAGCCAGTGTATCATGACGCATGACGACGCATGATGCAGAGCGGAGCGAATCGTGCCGATTTTTAGAATACCAAGTGTAGGTCGTAGAACAAACACTAAGCGTAGATAAACGTCTTGACAAAACCACGCGATTGCGCTATATTTGCACCCCTGCCTTGTTTTAGCAGGGCGCCATTACGAAATTGGGCAAGTCCTATACAACGCTTGGCAACTCAACCATGTCAGGTCCGGAAGGAAGCAGCATCCAGTCTGCTCAAGCGTGTGATATAGTCCGCTTGCCCTTAATTTATTTTGCAACACGCTTTCAGTGTGGATGACTCATATTTCTTTAACTTACAAATCCATAGGAGAAACTGCATCATGCCAACAAAGCAAGACTTTTTGAAAGAAACGATTCAGCACTTGGACATCAAAAAGTATAATGTCGTGCCGATGGTTGAAGAGATGGAAAAAATGGCGTTTCAAGCGCGTAACCTTGCACGGGCTGCAAAAATCTACGATATGATGCTAGCCGATAAGGACTGTGCCATCATACTCACGCTGGCAGGCTCACTCATCAGCGCAGGACTCAAACAAATCATCATTGATTTGGTTGAAAACAATATGGTAGATGCTATCGTCTCCACAGGTGCTAACATCATCGACCAAGATTTCTTCGAAGCACTCGGCTTTAAGCACTATATTGGTACGCCGTTTGTCGATGACAATCTCTTGCGAGAGTTGCACATTGATCGTATCTATGACACGTACATTGACGAAGATGAACTGCGCATCTGCGATGAGACAACGTCAAAAATTTTTGGATCACTGCCGCCAAAACCCTATTCTTCGCGTGAATTGATGATCGAGTTTGGTCGCTACCTCGAGCAACATCACCCGAATGCTAATTCCATCGTTCTTGCGTGCTACCGCAAAGGTGTACCGATTTTCATTCCAGCCTTTAGCGATTGCTCTGCAGGATTTGGCATTGTCCATCACCAGTGGAATAATCCTGATGCGCATGTGTCGTTCGACTCAGGCAAAGACTTTTTGGAACTAACACGCATCAAACTCGAAAACCCAACAACAGGCATTTTTATGATTGGCGGCGGAGTGCCAAAGA
This sequence comes from Candidatus Thermochlorobacter sp., assembly GCA_046291735.1. GTDB lineage: Bacteria > Bacteroidota > Chlorobiia > Chlorobiales > Thermochlorobacteraceae > Thermochlorobacter. The sequence goes on from JBKBSK010000011.1 coordinate 84,355, forward strand.
ACTTCACGCAGGATATTGTAGTTGCTGCAGAAGTGCTTGGCTACGAGAATGTTTCAATGCACAAGTATGCTGTTCAACTCACGGTAGCAGACGAACGCGATGGCGCGCTCTCAGGCTCTACACTCAAAGAAGCGAGCTCGTGGGGTAAAGTTGATACATCATTTGAGCAGATGGTTTTTGGCGAAGCAACAGTTACATTCCCACTGGTGGCAGGCTATGCTTACCACAAAAAGAGTTGGACACAACGCAAAGGATTTCGCTTCAACGATATGCTGGCAACAAAGCCCGCTATCAAAAAGACCGAAGCCTTCGCATAATGTGTATAGAGTGCGAGAGTAGACTTTATGTAACGCTTAAACTTTCAGAAAGATGAAATTCTTCATTGACACGGCAAATTTGGACGAGATACGCCAAGCACAAAGCCTTGGTATTTTGGACGGAGTAACAACCAACCCGACGCTGATTGCAAAGGAGGTTAAACCGCTCACCTACGAGGCGTTTATGAACCATATCAAAGCCATCTGTGAGATTGTTGATGGACCTGTCAGCGCAGAAGTTACAACACTCAAAGCCGATGAGATGATTGCTGAAGGTGAAGGACTTGCCGCCATTCACGACAATGTGGTAATTAAGTGCCCGCTCACGCTCGAGGGCATCAAAGCTATCAAGCATTTTTCTTCAGTCGGTATCAAAACGAATGCGACGCTGGTGTTCTCGCCAAATCAAGCCCTGCTAGCCGCTAAAGCCGGCGCAACCTTTGTGAGCCCATTTATCGGGCGCCTCGATGATGTCAGCACCGATGGTATCGCCTTGATTGAACAGATTGTGACTATCTTCCGCAACTACGAAATTCCGACCATGGTGCTTGCCGCCAGCATTCGCCATCCTGTGCATGTCATCAACTGCGCGCTATTAGGTGCAGATGTAGCCACAATTCCGTTCAAGGTAATTGAGCAACTCGTCAAGCACCCACTCACCGATAGTGGCTTGCAAAAGTTTATGGATGATGCAAAAGCCCTGCGCGAGAAAGTCGTAATCTAACTTCCTTAACCTTTAAATTTGAAGTCAAAGATGAGCGCGCTCAAGTCATATGAAGAACTCAAAAAAATGGTGGAAGATATGGAAGAGGACTTCCGCAAATTTTATGAGAAAGGTGTGAAAGCGGCAGGCACGCGCGTACGCAAGCACATGTCCGACCTCAAACGAAAAGCTCAGGAAATTCGCAACGAAGTGCAAGCAATGAAACAAAGCGAAGGCTCAGAGAGCCCATCTGAATAAACCGCTTGAGCAACCGTGCGAGATTTTGCAAAAGGCTACTTTATCATGTAGCCTTTTTGCTTTTCTTGCCGCAATGTTTGGATTGAGGATGAAACGCATAAAAATGCACCAACAGATTTACCGTATCATCGTCATTGAAGGTAACGCCTTCGTCAAGTAGCAGTTGCTTCATGAGGTCAGGATGCCCGAAATGATGTTTGCCCGTGAGCGCACCAAAGCGATTGACGACACGATGCGCAGGCACATCAGAACCAACTGCTGCACAGAGAGCATACCCGACCAGTCGTGCTGAGCATTTTGTACCAAGTGCCTCTGCAATTGCGCCGTATGTGGTAACTTTGCCACGAGGCACGCGCCGCACTAAGTCATAAACTTTTGTGTAAAAGTTCTGCGTTTGCGATTCTGACGCACATTTCGCCGATGGGCGTTTGTGCGCATGCAATGTCTGCATTTTTTTAACTGATACTGTTTTCATGAAATCCTTAGCCGATGAATTATTGCTTGCCAACGAGCGCTTTTATGATGCATTTAGCTCACTGAGCCTCGAGAAAATGCGCAAAATCTGGCACCCGACACAATATGTCAAATGCTTGCACCCAGGCTGGCATATCCTTTCAGGTATTGATGATGTCATGGAAAGTTGGCGAATGATTTTCCGAAGCACAACCGCATTGCAATTTGAACTAGAAGGTGTTGAAGCTGTTGTATTAGGACGTGTAGGCATCGTAACGCTGCGCGAACATCTGCTTGCAACAAACTATACCTCTGAGACGCCTGCACGCGCCGTCTTAGCAGCAACCAATGTCTTTGAATTCAGCGATGATGGATGGAAAATGATTCTGCATCAAGCAGGACCAACCGATAGCACACATAACTCCGACGAAGAACACGAAGATGATAGTCCCGTATAACATCGAGCTTGAAAAAGGGCTTGACCGTGATATGAAAGTCTTCAGCTAAAGCACACCCCACACATTGTAGCTTTCACAACATAAGACTTTAGCGCTGCGCGTGGTATTCATACTGAAATTTCAAAATCGCGTCGTAAATCGCTTCGGCAATTTTCTGCTGTCCCGCTTCAGAAGCAAGAAATTTCTCGTTTTCTGCGTGCGTGATGTAGCCTGTCTCCACCAAAATGCTGGGCATAGACGGCGTCCAAAGCACCATGAAGCCTGCTTGTCTGACACCATTGTTCTGCAAGCCAGTACGCGCTGCGATATTCTTGCTAACCAGTTCAGCAAGTTTTTCCGACTGCTGCATGAATGCACTTTGTGCCATCGTAACCATAATCAGATTTTCGTCGGTGTAGTCTTTGTAGCGATTTTGATAGTTTGCTTCTTCAGCGATAACCGCATTTTCTCGCTGGGCGACTTTCAACGCAGCTTCAGTTTTGTGCAAACCTAGAAGATAGACTTCCGTGCCTTCTGCTTTCTTATTGAGACTGGCATTGCAGTGCACGCTGACAAAAAGTTTGGCATTATTTTTATTTGCGATGCGACCTCGCTCATCAAGCTCAACAAAGACATCGGTTTTGCGTGTATAGATAACTTTCACATCAGGCATATTTTTTTCAATGAGTTTGCCGACCTTGAGCACAATGCCCAAAGTAACATTCTTTTCATAAGTGCCGCTGAAGCCAATCGCGCCCGGGTCTTTGCCGCCATGTCCAGCATCAAGACAAATGACATCTAATTTCCATTTCTCTCGCTCGTGCTCCAACTCACTTTTGATGCGCTCGACTTTTTCATTTTCCAAAATTTCCTCGACATTGACATCGCGCAAGATGAGCATCAGAAAATGATTCGAGCCACGCTCACGTGCAAACTCACTGGACTTGATTTTGTAGCGCGTAACATTGAACTCAAAGGTTAATTGCAGTGCCCCCGACTTCAAGCGAATCGCTTGAATGCTTTTGAGAAAACTTGTCTTTGGGAATTTTTGTGTCAGTGCAGCGATATTGCCAGTGGATTTGACAAATGTAAGGTAAGCGGTGCCATTAGCGTCAGGCGGAATAAATTCATACTGCACATTAGGCTGTGTGGCAAAAATGCGAATGATGACGCCATTGGCTTTTTCATCAACTGTGAGCATAGGAATGGTATATCGTGCATCTAAATCGGATTTTGTGGCAAGTGTGGTATCAGGCTGTGCTGGTGTGGCAGGCGAAACTTTAGCACTATCGATTTTCGTGGGCACAATGGCAAGTGGTTTGTTGGTTGTATCGGCAAGCGGTTTGAAGACCATCGTGAGCTTGCGTGCTGTCGGGTCGTAGCTTGCGCCAACACCAAGCCATGCAGCGAGCCACATGCCCACGTGTTTCGGCATCAAGTAACGTTTGCCTTCGTGCAGCACAGGTGCCGCTGCAAGTTGAATAGCTTCTTTGGGACTGCCGTTGCGCCAGACAAGTGCAAAGTGATTATCGGTGCGAAGCACACAAGAATCACGCTGGGCGGTGGCAACGGTCAGTGTTTGCGAAGTTTCCTCGAAGGCAAAGCGTAAAGTGCTGCAAATATCAGCGATGGCAACCATGTCCGCATTTCTGACCGTGTAGAACGGCACTTTGTCTATTACCGTGCGACCATCGAAGAGCGTCAGATCGAGTGTCAAGGCGGGTTGTGCTACAGCGGAGAGAGCAGCAAGCCACAGTGTTTGCAAATACGCAAAACCAAAAAGAGCAAATCGTTTCATCATTAACTTTCTAATTTTCGGAAAGAAAACTCTGTTCAGAAAGACCAAGATGCGAGCCCTCGTTGGAATTGCGATGCTAATGTACGTGGTGAGCGATTTTTCAGAGCAACTGCTTTTGCTCATACGTCATCCGAATTTAGTTACAATTTCTTCGCTGAGCAACTCTCATCCTGAAACCATGCGCATTAATGCTATTGGCGCAAAGTTCTATCAACTTATAACAAGCATTCATACGAGTGCGCAACTGCGTTCGCGCAAAGCACAAGAAACTTCACTTTACACAGGCGTCGAAAAAGGACTATTAGGTGGCAAGGGCATTTTCACAAAGCCTAACGCGCTCAGTGCTGCTGCATTCGAGATTTTACTTGCAAAAGATGCACGACGTGGCAAAATTCTCTGGTATGCTGATACACTCTTTTCAAATGCAAGAGGATTGCTGATATGGTCTATTCGCGAAGATGCGACATTTTACACACTGCGTGAGCTTAATGCGGATGCACGTTGTGAGGAGCGGCTCGAGCTTTTTCGTGATGGACGCGGAGAGTATGAGCGCTATGAAGGGGGGCGACTTGTGCGCAAATTGCGATGGCGTCAGCACGGAGAGATTGAGTTGGAAGAGTAGTTAGGGGTCATGCCGCCATGCTTTCCAGAAATTGATGCTTGAAGATTTTGAGGCTTTCTTCCACTGTCAGAAAATTGATGCCAAGTTCAGACTGTGCTTTGAGCGTAATCAAGCCGGATTGCAGGGGACGCACAGCAAGCTGGTTGAGGTCAGCGGTTTTGATAGGCACAATAAGTGAAGTATCGTAGCCAAATGTGTCTGCAAGTTTCTTTGCAAAAGTGTAGCGCGACATAAAGTCTGCGCCAGCGATGTGATAGACACCACGTTTGTCGCGGCGCACCAGTTCATAAATGCCGCGTGCTAAGTCGTCGGCTAATGTTGGATTGCCATACTGGTCATCGACAATGTTGATGCGCCGATTGTGCTTTAACTCTTGTGCAAGCCAGATGGCAAAATTTCTCTTGACCTTTGGTGCAATACCATAGACAACATTGGTACGCACAATGAGCCAGTTGTCGCCTGATGTGCGCAAGGCGTTTTCTGCCGCTAATTTTTCGCGTCCATAATAATTGAGCGGATTGGGAAGTGCAGTTTCGTCGTAAGGTCCATTTTTGCCGTCGAAGATGTAATCGGTAGAAATTTGCACGATACGCGATTCAACAAGACGGGCGGCGGCAATCAGATTTTCTACGGCAGTGACATTAGCTTTCCACGAGAGTTCTTTTTCACGCTCACAGCCATCGACATCGGTGAAAGCTGCAGCATTGATAATGTAGTTTGGTGAAAAATTCCATATCAGGTCTTTGACAGCGCCACGATGCGTCAAATCCAGCGAGAGATAGCCGAAACTTGCAGAGGTGTTGTAAGCCGTAGGCTGACGAGCGCAGGCGAGCAAATCAAAACTGCGGTCGCGAGAAAAAATTTCCACGAGTTTTTGACCGACCAAGCCATTTGCGCCAGTGATGAGAACGCGCTTGTACATTTAACACGACATTGACAATACATTTTTTTTGAGTTTACGCATCAGTGTATGCAAAGATAGAAAGATTCATCGCAAAGCCTGTAGAATGCGCTTAGCTTTCTACTTTTTCAACTTTTTCAGTTTCCACCGCTGTGGCAAACCCATGAATAGTGGCGTTGTTGTGCGGCACAGGTTCTGCAGTTTCTACCCATGCAGCAAGCGTGATATCGCCTGTAACATTAACCACCGTGCGGCTCATATCTAAAATTCTATCTACGCCTAAAATCACACCAATGCCTTCAACAGGCACGCCAATTTGCTGCAAGACCAGCACAACCAGCGGCAGTGAGCCACCGGGCACACCGGCTGTCCCAACGCCGGCTAAAATAGCAAGCATCACGACTAAAACTTGCTGACCCAGACTTAAATCAATACCATAGAACTGTGCAAGGAAAAGCACCGTGATGCCTTCGTAGAGCGCTGTGCCATTTTGGTTTGCTGTTGAACCAATCGTGAGCACAAAGTTTGAGATATCGCGATTGATGCCCAGATTTTCTACAGAGACGCGCATTGAGGTGGGCAGTGTGGCATTTGAAGAACTGGTCGAGAATGCGGTGAGCATGACTTCCACAATACCTTTGAAAAATTCAATTGGGTTGCGTTTTGCACCAAGTTTGATGATGATGCCGTAAGTAACGAACTGATGAAAAGCAAGAGCAAAGATGACCACGAACACATATTTGGCAAGGAGAGCGATAATTTGAAAGCCAAGTTGCGATGTGGCGGTAAAGATGAGCGCTGCAACACCAAAAGGCGCAAGCCGCATGGCAAGGTCAATAATTTTCATTACCACGTCGTTGATGGCTTGCAAGACCTTCAAAAGCGGTTCCATTCTAGCAGGGTCGCAGAGCGTCATAGCAATGCCGAAAATCAAGGCAAAGAACATAATCGCAATAAGTCCGCCGCCACGATAATTCGGGTCAAGAAAAAAGGTAACTTCTACAAAAGGATTGCGCGGAATGAAATCCAGCAGCGTTTGTGTGAAGGTTTTGCTTTCGCTGGCGCTGGTCAAAATCCCGCTCACGGTTTGATTATTTGAGAGCGTGCTCATCAGCAAATTGCGACTTTCTTCTGAGAGCCCAACGCCCGGCTGGAAGAGATTAACCAAGAAAATGCCAACGACAACACCTAAAGCTGTAATCACTACCGTAAAAAGCAAGGTCTTGATGCCGACACGACCAATTTTTTTGATATCACCTAAATCTGCGACCCCAAGCACCAGTGCGGAAAAAATCAGCGGGACGATAATCATAAAAATGAGACGCAAGAAAATCTGCCCAATAGGATAAGCAACCTCTTTTGCAATCCACTTGACGGTCTCATCGTTCGGAAAGAAGATATTGACAAGCAGACCAGCCACTAAACCTGCTGATAAGCCAATGAAAATTTGCGTGTGCAGCGCAAGTCCTTTGCGCGTTCCTTGATGCAGTGATGCTGACATGGTGCTTTTAATCTGCCCGCGTCAAAGCGGTGTTGTTTGCCAAATGATTTTTTTCTGACACGAATTTGAAGTATAACACTTTTGCTCAAAAAGTTTGATGCAACTTTGCACGTGCAAGTCCTGCATTGGGAGCAACTTTTGCAAGACAACTTGGCTGGCATGTTTTACTGTGAACGGGAGCAATTTCCGCTCTAGCTAAAACTTTTGCATTTTGTGCAGCAATGAACACATAACACTATGCCTAAGCTTCTCGAGTTAGAATCGCTTCGCACATACTTTCAGACGGATGACGGTCTGGCAAAAGCCGTCGATGATGTAAGTTACAGCGTTGATAGAAATGAGACACTGGGCTTAGTGGGTGAGTCGGGCTGCGGCAAATCGGTTACTGCACTTTCGATTATGCGGCTTGTGCCCACACCACCGGGCATGATTGCAGGCGGTGAGATTCGCTTCAACGGCAAAAATTTGTTAGCACTCTCTGACGAAGAAATGCGCGCAATACGCGGCAACCGTCTCTCCATGATCTTTCAAGAGCCGATGACATCGCTCAATCCCGTCTTTACATGTGGCGAGCAGATTGCTGAAGTCATTCGGCTGCATCAACATCTTTCTGCAAAAGATGCGCGCGACAAAGCCATAGAGATGTTGAAACGTGTGGGTATTCCTGCGCCTGAACAACGCGCGCGTGAGTATCCGCACCAACTCTCGGGCGGCATGCGCCAACGCGTCATGATTGCAATTGCACTCTCGTGCAACCCAGAATTGCTCATCGCAGATGAACCAACCACTGCACTCGATGTAACCGTTCAGGCGCAAATCTTGGAACTTATCGCTGAACTGCAAGAGAAGCTAGCAATGGGCGTCATTATGATTACGCACGACTTAGGAGTAATTGCAGAAGTCAGTGATAAGGTTGCCGTAATGTATGCCTCAAAAATTGTCGAGTATGGCTCGGTAGAACACATCTTTGAAAACCCGCTGCATCCCTACACGCAAGGCTTGTTTAAGTCAATTCCACGTTTAGGCGCACGCCAAGAACGACTGCATGTAATTGAAGGCACCGTGCCGCCTGCAACAGATTTTCCGAAAGGCTGCCACTTCTGGATGCGCTGCCCGTTTGCTACAGAGGAGTGTCGCAACGAAAAGCCTCAGCTTGTCGAGTATGAGCCCGAACACTTTGCTGCCTGCTGGCATATACAGCGCTTGACTGCCTGAGTGTCAAGTGTAACTTGACAAGGGAGAAGACAACTTACACTTGAGAGTCATCACGAAAGCGAATGTGAAAAATTGTCCCCGCCTCTGAAAGTGCTTCAAGCTTGCCATGAAGTTGTTCAGTGAGCATCTTGACCAAGCGTAAGCCTAAGGTTTTCGGAGCCTCAAGAGATTGATGAGAGTCTAATCCGATGCCATTATCACGCACCGTTAGCGTGATTTCACCATCGCTGCTTTGGTGAGTGTAGATAGAGATTTTTTGAAGTGCATCTGCAGAATGCCACGATTCGGGGAAAGCATATTTGAGGCTATTGGTTACCAATTCGGTAACAATTAGCCCAGCAGGCACCGCTGAATCAAGGCTTAACTCTAAGCGTGCATTGCTCGGTTGCACTTCGAGCATAGCAGATGTGCTGTAAGACTCCGCAAGTACGCTAACTAGGTCGTGCAGATACTCAGCAAAATTCACTTTTGAGGACGTTGGAGTTTGGCATAATTGCTCGTAAATCAATGCAAGAGACTTGACACGGTTTTGACTTTCACGGAAAAGCTCTCTGGCTTGTGCATCATGCAGTTTGAGCGATTGCAGATAAAGCAAACTTGAGACAACCTGCAAATCATTTTTGACCTGATGATAAATGTCTTCGAGCGCACTTGCTTTTTCAGTGAGCACTTGCTCGAGCAATTTTTCTGCTTGCTTGTGTGCCGTAAGGTCTTGCACAAAAATCAAAACACAGCGCGCTTGAGCTAATTGTATAGGCTGCAGCGTTAGCGCTACATTTTTCACTTCACCACTTTTGGTGTGAAAATCTGCTTCAAAATTCAAACACTTAGGTGTGTCAGTCTCGGGCTGCGATGAAACGACAGCACTAAGCTGTTCAGCACTAAGCCTAATGCCCAATGCATCTATAGGTTTCCCCAAGGCATCTTCACAAGCGATGCCAGAAAGCGTCGTAAAAGCTGGATTGACATTAAGCGTGTAGCCATTGTCAGCACGGCAAAGCACTGTAGCAAGCGGGCTAAGTCGGAAAAGTTTCCATAAATCATCTTGACTTTGCTGCAAAGCAACTTCAAGATGCGCGCGTGCTTGAGTTTCTGCTTGCAATTTTTGACTCAGCTCGGAAAGCTCATGTGTGCGTTCAGTAAGGCGAGCATCAAAATCATCCTTAGCTTTGTGCAACTGCTGCTCAAGCTGCTCATACGCTGTAGCATCACTCACGTTAAGAAGAATCGCACCAACGCTTTCATTGCGCAAGAGATTGTGGCTAGCGATTTCCACATGAATTGGCTGACCAGCTTTGTGCACCATGCGCACTCTCACTGGCGCTATAGCGTCTGACGTGGCAACTTGCTGTGCAAAGAATGCTTCGGCTATAGCTCTATCTTGAGCAAATACAAACTCAAAAACTGACCTACCAACAAGTTCGCTGGGCGAGTAACCAAGGAGACGCTCTGCGGCAGAAGAAAGCGCCGCAGTAATGAGGGCATCTGCATCTAAAAGCAAAACAAGGCTGCTCGAGTGCTCAAGCAGTTCGCGAGAACGCTGTGCATGCAACTGCAAGTCGTTGTACCAGAGCTGAAGTTCCGCATGTGCTTGTGTGAGTTCTGCGATAGTGAGTTCTTTCTCTACGAGTGTTTTTTTCAAGGCGTCGGAGCGATGCTGTTCGTCTGTTAGTGCGGACTCTGCGGCGTTAAGTCGGCTTTGTAAATCTGTCAGGTTTTGCTGCAGCGTGCTGATTTTGTTACTGTATTGATTTTGCAAGCTAATCTGCCGCAGGGCTTGATGTATGGCGATGTGCAGGCGTGGTTCTGAAAGATGTTCGAACAAGATGTAGCCCAGTGTGCCTTGCTTAACAAGTTCTATTGCCTCCGCTTCGCGTTCTGCGCCGACGAGCAGCAGCAGGGGCGTATTGTGCCAATCGCTGGGTAAGGCGGGTGTGAGCTCATTGAGTGAGGCAAGAAGTAAGTCAGGTGTATGAACGAGGCTGAGCGTGTTATATGGAAAAGCTGCAAGTTGCACCTCGTTTAATTTCAGGAGCATTTTTTCTACTCTCAAGCGCAATGCCAGAGGCTCTATCCACAGCACGACATTGCATGGAGGTGTTTGCGGGGTACTGGGTGGCGTTGGCTGGTCGTTGTTAAGACGTCTGATAAACTCAGCGAGCCGTCCTTCTTCGCCTTTTGCAAAGAAAGCCGTTGCGCCAGCAGCTAAACATTCTTCTGCACCTGTACCACGTTTTTCGCCCACAATCACAAAAGGTGCTTTCAGATTAGCATCTTGTGCCAGTTGCAAGGCAGCAAGACCATCGAGTTCGGGGAAAAGGCAAAGGTTGACGACTAAGTCAGGATGTTCTGAGGCAAGTGCCTCTAAGAACGCATCACGTGTGCGCACTTCTTTTGCGACAACTGATCGACCTGTAGCTTGCCAGACCTGCGTGAGGTCGCTGCGCTCTGAAGCGGAGGTGTTAAGCACTAAAATGCGCACGTCTTGCATAATGGCTTGAGTTATTTTTGAAAATATACAATGCTTTGGGGAAATTGCTTTTCAGATGTGAAGGAAGCCATGTGAAAAGGGCTAAAACATAGCGTGATGCAAGGATGGCGTTTGCTCGACTGAAGGCGCTTGTCCTGCTTTTCAAATTCCGCCGCACACAGACGCCAGCTTTTTATTTTTCACGATTTTTTCTAAATACAGAAATGTAGGAAAATCAACGAGCCCGCAGCGTGAAACACTAACCTTGACAAAGCAGCAAAACTATGGAAAACAGTCTTATCAATCCGAACTTCAAGACCCTGCCCGAAATGTTCGAGGGCGTGTTTGCTCATTACAAAGGTCGACGCGATCGATACGCCTTACTGCGCAAAGTTGATGGGCGATATCAAGGCATTTTGCATGATGAACTCAAAGATCAGGTAGAAGCATTTGCTGCGTATTTGCACAGCATCGGCGTTCGTAAAGGCGATCGAGTCAGCATTCTTTCGGAAAATCGTCCTGCATGGGTTGTCGCTGATATGGCAATTCTCAAATTAGGTGCGATTGATGTGCCGCTGTATCCGACGCTGCCGCCGAATCAAATTGCCTACATTCTGCAAAATTCAGAAGCGAGAGCTATTGTGGTCTCTACGGGTTTGCAACTCAACAAAATTCGCAAAATCAAAAAAGAGGTCCCTTCGCTTTCGCATGTGATCTCAATGACAGCAATTGAATCAAAAGAGCCTGATGAGATTGAACTCGAAGAAGCACAGCGTATCGGAAAAGCCTTCGCTGAAAAAACGCCCGACTGGTCTAAACACTTGGAGAAGATTGATGAGCACGATGTGGCAACGCTGATTTACACTAGCGGTACAACAGGCTTGCCAAAAGGAGTGATGCTGACTCACCGAAACATTTGTGAAAACATCAAGTCCAGTGTCGCCTGTTTGCCGATTGATAGCAGTGACCGAGCGTTGTCGTTCTTGCCGCTTTGTCATTCCTATGAACGCACAGCGGGCTACTATGTGATGTTTGCTTGTGGGGCAGAAATCTACTATGCGGAAAGCATCGAGACGGTCAGTCTCAACATTACGGAAGCAAAGCCTACGATTGTGATAACGGTGCCGCGTTTGTTTGAGCGCATCAAGTCTACACTCTACAAAAACTTAGATGCAGGTCCAGCCTCACGCAAAAAAATTTTCCTTTGGGCAATCGGTGTAGGGCAAAAGTTTGCAAAAGCCAAGCGTGAAGGTAAAGTCTCGCCACTGCTGGCGCTGCAACGCGCAATTGCTGACAAACTTGTCTTTAGCAAAGTCCGAGAAAGATTTGGCGGGCGTATTCGCTATTTCGTCTCGGGGGGTGCCGCCTTGCCTAAAGAAACAGGAGAATTCTTTGAAGCTATTGGCATTACGATTCTTGAAGGATATGGCTTGACTGAAACTTCACCGGTCACGCATGTAAACCGAATCGAGAAAATCAAGTTCGGGAAAGTCGGACCGCCAATCAAAAATGTAGAGCAAAAAATTGCGCCGGATGGGGAGATTCTGTTGCGTGGTCCGAACATCATGAAAGGCTACTGGCACGATGAAGCCGCTACGCGCGAAGCCATTGAGCCTGACGGTTGGTTTCACACGGGTGACATTGGTGAAATCGATGAAGATGGCTACCTGAAAATTACAGACCGCAAAAAGCATATCATTGTCAATTCAGGCGGAAAGAACATTGCGCCATTGCCCATTGAGAATATGATTCAAAATAGCCCGTTTGTCGACCAAGTTGTGGTGTTAGGTGAAAAGCGCCCATTTCTAACGGCGGTCATTGTGCCAAACTTTGACGCTGTGCGTGCGTTTGCTGAGAAAAACCAAATCCCATTTGAATCCAACAAAGATTTGCTGCAAAAGGAAGAAATCAAGAAAATTTTTGATGAGCACCTCAAGAAAATTTCACGCGAACTTGCAAGCCACGAAAAGGTGCGGCGATTCATTCTGGCGCCTGAACCCTTTACGATTGAAGCCGGCGAGATGACGCCAACATTGAAAGTCAAGCGCAAAATTGTCGAGGAAAAGTTCAAAAACGAGTTGGAAGAAATCTACAAGAGCGTGGTCTACGAAACAGAGTGAAGACATCAAAAGTCGCCCGTGCAGACGACTTTTGACGCGCATTGATTGGTACAATCAAGTCAGTTTTTAAGCAAGTTTGCGGGCAAGGTCATAGCGCTCGCTAACATTCTCCCAATTGATGATAGAAAAGAGCGCATTGACATAATCGGCACGCTTGTTTTGGTATTTGAGGTAGTAGGCATGCTCCCAGACATCGATGACAAGGAGCGGCACGGCGCCCCATGTTGTCAGGTCTTGATGTTTTTCGCACTGTAAAATCGTTAGGCGTTTGGCGAAAGGTTGATAAGCCAAGACGCCCCAACCGGAGGCTTCAACTGAAATCGAGGCGTTGGCAAGTTGCGCTTTGAACTTGTCGTAAGTGCCAAAATCGCCGGCAATTGCTTTTTCTAGATCGCCTTTGGGCTTACCGCTCTTGGCTGGTGAAGTAAGGTTTGTCCAATAGATGCTGTGCAAGATGTGTCCAGAGCCATGAAATGCCAGTTCACGCGACCAATGCTTGATAAGAGAAAAATCGCCAGCCTCGCGTGCCTTTTGCAGTTCGGTCTCGGCTTTGTTTGCACCAGCGACATAAGAGGCATGATGTTTATCGTGATGTAGCTCTACGGTGGCTTTGTCAATAACTGGCTCAAGCGCATCTTTAGGATAAGGCAAGTCGGGCAAGACATATTTGCCACTGCCATCGACGATTTGGTCATAGAGGTAAAGAGCACGTAAGGCAGGTGCAGCATCGGCACGAAGTGCAGGTAAGCCTGCAAGCACAGCACCAGCCGAAGCTAAAGAAGCAGTTTTCAAAAAATCACGGCGAGAGGATGAACGAGACATACAGAGTAAGCAGTTAGGTTGTTAGGTTAAGAAATTGTTAGAATTTGTCGCAAACCGGAAAATCTACAAAACTAAAATTTAACTTCAAGTTACTTTGTTCCACAAAACAGGAGACAAAATTTTGCTTGCTGTGTCCAGCGTTGAAAATGGCTGAGCAATTATGGGCAAGAAAATTGATAGCGCTCTGCGCCGTGAATGAAGTAAAACGATTCCAGTTTTTCGGAAGGAAAGTGCATAATCTGAACGATATTCTTTTGATCATCAAAGACATCAAAAAGAAGGGTGTTCTTGATAGAAAGATGTTGCATGGGCTGGGGACTTGAGAATTGCAGTTGATACCACCACATATCTTTATCAATGCCGCTGGAGAGTAGAGTCGGGCGAATCACACTGCCATTATTGTGGAGTTCAAAGTGTTGATTGAAGTATGAAAGATAAAGTGAATCGCAGAGCGGCGTTGCGGAAAGTTTGAAGTCTGTAAGATTGAAGCGGCGTTGAAGCGCAAGCTCCAAGTCATCTATAAAGAAGCGCACATTCATAACTGCGATATTTTGCTCGACGGCAATTTTGGTGTAACTCACATGAAAATTGTGCACTGGGCACGGGAGCAGAAAGAAAAGCAAAAGGAAAATGAGGCGCATGTTCATCGTTTGAAGCGTTTGAAGGGTATGTAGTAAAATACTTCGGTTTCATCGATGCCAAATTCTCGGCGAGTTTTACGAAGGCGCAAGCGACCGTCTTCAAGCTCAAAATCTAATGTGAGTGCCAGATGCTCGGGCTTACTGATTTTCTGATAGTATTCAACATGGAGCCAAGTTGGGCGTGAATACCATTTGACCACTTCTAAGTGCTCGGGTGAATGCTCCGAGAGCGAAAGTGGTAAGCGTAGCTCTTGGCGGAACATCGTGCCATCTTTGAGTTTAATGGAGTCAATCATGATGATGGTATCACGTCGCAGAGATTCTTTGAGATGAAGGTAGATGGGAGCCCCTGTGTGATGACGGTAAGCGGGTTCTAACTGCCACTCACCCAAGATTCCAGCTGGTGCGCGTTGTAAGACTGTGCCGAATGAAAGCGCAAGAAGCAGAAGGCACATAAAAATCTTCATGAAGCGATGTACGATGCGAATCACGATTAGATTTGGCAAAAATCTTTAAAGTGTTGATGCGCCGAGCTGATAGCGCATAGCTAAAAGTTAGCCAAAAAAAGAAAGCAAAAACGCATCGACAAAAAGGAACAACAATGCAAACTGAAAAACTCTCTGTGCTCTTCGTCGATGATGAACCGGGCATTTTAGAGTCGCTCAAAGAACTGTTCGGTAGAAAATACAAGGTCTTCACGGCAACAAGTGGCGAGGAAGCGCTGGAAATTGTAAGGAATCAAAGTATTGCGATTGTGATGAGCGACCAGCGAATGCCGGGTATGAAAGGGGTTGAAGTGTTACGTGCTGTGCGAGAACTTTCTCCGCGCACCATGAGAATTCTGCTTACAGGCTTTGCGGACGTTGATTCTATTTTAGACTCGGTCAATGTCGGAGAAGTCTTTCGCTATGTGAGAAAACCGTGGGATGTGGAGAATCTGACCGCGATTTTGTCTCTTGCAGAAAATACCTATTTGAGTAAAGAAAGAATTACAGAAGTGCTAAGTAAAACACCATCAAAACCACGTGAATCTATGTCAAAACGTCTGTCCTTGCCGCCAACCGTACTGCAAGAGCTTCGAAAAAAGCAAGATGCAGAAGAGAGTTTTTTTCAAAAGGTAAATGAGCGCTTAAAGCAAGGGATTCCACCCGAGAAACTCTTAGAGGGGAAGTCAGGCAAAGCGACGTTGCTCGTGGTTGATGATGAACCCTCCGTACTGAACTCACTTGCGGAACTGCTGGGCGATCGCTATGAAGTTTTGACCAGCCCGAGTGCAGATGAGGCTATGAAACTCTTAGAAGCCAATGTCTTGATTGCGGCACTAATTAGCGACCAGCGCATGCCCAGCAAAACAGGCACAGACTTTTTGATTGAAGTGAGCCACATTGCACCGCTCATTCCAAAAATTCTTATCACGGCTTACACGGATGTAGAAGATGTGGTACGTCTTATCAATGAAGGGCAAATTCATCGTTACATTCAGAAACCTTGGGATTCACGCAAACTTAAAGCTACAATTGCAGAGGCAGTAGAACTCTACAAAGAAAGATTGGTGACCTATCTTGCTGAACGAGAACAGTTTGGCCGTATGTTATTTAACCAAGAGTCAGAGGCGCAGAGCACCGTGAGCCAAAACAACGAAGGACATCCAGAGCAGAATCAAGCCAATACAGAACTTGCAAATAAACTTAGAATGCTAAGCGAAGCGCGCAAGAAAAAATTGTAAAGATGGCAAATGCGCTGTCTGTAGCTTACAACTCAAGACGCTCGAGTTATGCAGACTTCATTATCTCAAAACAAAACATACATCGGTGACATAAGGGGTATTCAGGTTATGCGATATGGTGAATTAATTATCTATGCGATTATCTTCTTTTGCCTTGTGGCATCAGCCTTTGTGATTAGCATTTTGCTATCTCGGCAAAGTCAGCAAGATGCACAACAAATTTTTTGCGCCACGCAGCAGCAGAAAAGTTGGGTCAGCGCTGTCGAGCATCTCGAGAAAGCCAATTACGAACTTTATATGGAAGGTAAAGATGTACTTGGGCGGCTTGAGCAAGCTGTGCAAGCCACGCACAGATTTATCCGATATACAAATGCACTAAGTGTTGGAGATACGCTGGAAATCGATAGCAAAACATTGCAAATTGAAGCTGTAACCAACCCAGCGTTGAAAGAAATACTTGAAGAGATTCAAAAAGAGTGGCAACCCGTTGAGAAAAACTTCAATGCATTTGCTACGGCAATTGAAGCAGGAAAATTAGATACCACACTCTTTATCAAAGTGTCCGATCCAATTTTAACGCATCTCAAAAATAAAATTGCAGAGTATAACCGAAACTTTATTGTAACCTTAGGTTTTTTGTCTGAAGACAGAATTAACATTTTGCAAAGATTTCAAATTGGTGCGCTACTTTTAAGTTTTCTGGTGTTTTTGGCGATGGTGTTTCGACTTTCAGTGTCGCTGCGAGCGCAAGATAAGGTAATTCAAGAGCGTACAAGGCAGATATTGGAGCAAAATCAAAAAATTAAAGAGCAAAATGAATTGATTAACACGGAAAAACTTACAATTGAAAAACTCAATCATGAACTTGAAAGCAATTTGAAGAAATTACGTGAAACACAAGCGTACCTTATTCAAAACGAAAAGATGAGTTCACTGGGTCAAATGGTTGCAGGTGTAGCGCATGAACTTAATACGCCAATCGGTTATATTAATACAAATGTGGTACTGGTGCGCGAGCGTTTTATAGAACTTGCCGATACCTTACGCAAGGCATTAAAAGCTCAAGAGTTGATTTATGAGGATCAGTTTGATGCAGCTGTACAAGAAATGCAAGCTGTTGCTGAATCTCCATGTGGCACGATTGCTGAACTCGATGAAGCACAGGAGCGTGTGATGCGATTACTTGCGGCTTCACAGTCAGGCTTGGAGCAAATGGCAAATCTTGTGCGAAGTATGCGTAATTTCTCACGCCTCGATGAAGCTGAGATGAAAAAAGCAGATATTCACGAAGGCTTAAGAGGGAGCTTAGCAATGCTTGCACCGCAATTCAGGCAAAACGATATTCAAGTAACAACAGACTACGCTAATCTGCCAATGATAGAATGCTATCCCGCACAACTTAATCAAGTCTTCTTAAATCTCCTGCAAAATGCAGTACATGTCTTAGAAGGTAAACCTAATGCAAAAATTCATCTCTCCACTGCCTTAATTAATTCAGAAATTGAAGTGCGAATTTCTGACAACGGACCGGGTATTCCAAAAGAAATTCAGAATAAAATTTTTGATCCTTTCTTTACAACAAAACCCGTTGGAAAAGGCACGGGGTTAGGACTCTCCATCGCTTACAGCATCATTCAGAAGCATAACGGAAAAATTTTCTTTGAAACAGAGAGTGGAAAAGGTACAACATTTATTATTCGAATTCCTGCTCAAGACTTCATAAAGCCTAATGAGACTGTACAGACTCAAGTAATGCAAAATGCATAATGAAACATTGCAAGATATTCGTGATTAAAATCTTGACTTAAGACTTCACATCACCAAAATAAGGCATCTGGCATGATGAATAAACTGAAAATGTTGATTGTCGATGATGAACCGCAGATTTTAGAATCATTGCATCAACTTTTCGATAATGATTTTATTGTGATAACCGCAAAAAACGGGGAAGATGCCCTGAACTGTGCTCTACAAAACCCGGATTTAGCAGTGGTGATTAGTGACCAGCGCATGCCGACAATGAAAGGCGTTGACTTGCTGAAACAAATCAAACAAATTCTCCCAGATACGATGCGAATTCTTCTGACAGGATACACTGACCTCGATGCGGTCTTAGATTCGGTGAATTTGGGAGAAATTTTCCGCTATGTACGCAAACCATGGCAGCCAGAAACACTAAAGTCAATTGTTTCTCTTGCAGCTGCATCCTTTGTGTTGCGCAAGCAGAAGCTAAACCAAAATATGCTGCGTGAACAGAACAAAGCGACATTGACAAAAGAGCCAGTTGTGCCAACTGCATCAAAATCTGGCGAGATGTTAATGCAGCCGAACAATAAACCATCACAAAGAGAGTGTGCACCACCGAATGCTGAGCAAACCGAATTAGAAAAAATCGTACAAAATGATGCACATGCAGAGTCCGTAGATAAAAGTAAAACGCAGCAAAGTGCACAGCCATCATCGAATCAGACAGAAGAAAGTAAGAAGCAATATGCATCGTTTGAAGAAGAGTTTTTTGCGACATTCAAACCGGAAACTATTGCAGAAGTTGAAAAATACCAGAGCTTTGAAGAAGAATTTTTCGCAAAGCTCAACGAGCATATTGCGCTCTTAGAAAGTACACTTGGCGAGAGCGAAAATGAAAAAAATGAAACAGATAATGTAACAATGCCAACAGTATCGTTGATGAACGAAGAGTTAGAAGACTTGCGTAATTTCCGTGAAGTTTTTTATGGACGGAGTGGAAAACCAAAAGTCTTAGTAGTAGATGATGAAAAGCGCGTACTAACTGCACTCACAGATTTGCTCTCAGATGAATTTAATGTGATTGCTTGTAATGATGCGCGTACAGCACTTGATGTGCTCGAGTCTAATGCTCTTATTTCTGTATTGCTTTCAGATCAGCGCATGCCTGGCATGAGTGGCGTAGATTTTCTTATTGCAGCCCATCGCATTGCTCCGCTGGTGCCAAAAATTTTAATGACAGGGTACACCGACCTTGAGGATATTGTGCGCCTGGTCAATGAAGGGCAAATTTTTCGGCATATTCAAAAACCTTGGGATGTTAGCAAATTGCGTGAAAGTTTGCTGATTGCTGTAGAAGAATTTCGCCATCGTGTAGAGCATGGCTTGCGTCAAAGACAACTGTATTTGAAACAACCAAAATCACAACGAACTGAGCCTGCACAAACTGATACGAGAACAAGGCAAGGGCGCCACAGCGAATACGAAATCGAGAGCCTAAAAAAAATCGCAGCACTGCTAAAGCGAGGTCGCACAGAATCAGAAAATACCTAAACTCCTTATGCTATTCCCTTCGAAGAACAAGTGCATGGCGGTTCAAGGTGTCAGCTATTAAAAGGGCTTACTGTGCTTAAAATTCTTCATCAAAGGTAATGGCTTTCGCACTGGCATCAAAGCCCTTTTGATATTCTGTTACACGCTTTTCAAAGAAATTCGTAAGCGGCTGAACATCTTGGAGTACCATAAACGGAAACGGATTTTTAGTTTTGTACTTTTTTTCATAACCAAGTTGCTCCAAGCGTTGGTCAGCACAGTAGCCTAAGTAATCACGCATCATAGATGGCGAGATGCCCGTGATGCCGTGATGCAAGCAGTCGTCACAGAAATTCATTTCAACCGCAATGGCTTCATCGAGCATGTGATGTACGCGGCTCTCGAGCACGCTGTCGAAAAGATGAGGATATTCAGCGCGAATGACATGCACAACCTCCATAGCGCCTTGAATGTGCATCGTTTCATCACGAAAAACCCAATTTGTAGCAGCAGCAAGACCGGGCAGTAAGCCACGATGACGCAAAAAATACACATAAGCAAACGAGCCGAAGAAAAACAGCCCCTCAATGCATGCTGCAAAGCATATTAAATTTTCCAGAAATTGTCGCTTCTTCTCGTCGGTGTCGAGTTTATCAAGATGCTCAATAGAATCCATATACTTGAAGCAAAAATCTGCTTTGAGTTTCACTGAGGGCACATTTTGATACGCCGCAAAGGCTTCCTGTCGCTCACGAATGTCTGGAATGTAGTTATCGACAAGCAAAAGGTAGGTTTCAACATGCTGCATTTCATCAAAAAGAACCTTGCCCAAGAACATGCGATATTCAGGTGAATTAACATGTTTGTAAAGATTCAGGACAAGATTGTGTCCAACAATGTTATCAGCAGTTGCAAAGAACGCGACAAGACGCTTAATCAGATGTGCTTCTTTGGGTGAGACTTTATCGCGCAAATGCTCGTAGTCGAGTGAAAAATCCAGTTCATCCGTTGTCCAAATGTTTTTAATAGAATCTTTATAGAGCTTGAAGAATTGTGGGTATTTCATTGGGCGCAGTGTCAGATCAAGGTCAGGTGACAAAATCATAGCTTTTTGAGTTTTAATTTTTAACTAACTGTTAATTGAGAGTGATACGTATGAGAATGAGAAAGATGCAGCAATTGCTGCAGTGCCTTAAAAGTTTTAGGCAAAGGAATCTGCTTGAGTTGTGTTATGCTTAAATGGTAAGTTACTTCCCGAAAAGTGTCCATAATATACCGGCGAACAGTTGCAGAATTTAGATACTGCACAATATCTTGAGGACTTAGCTCTATGTCAGTAAAACACTCTTTTGCAATAAGGTGATAGACATCACCCATCCATGGATAAGCACGTAGATCAAAGGCGGCAGCAAGTTGACGTGCGCCACGAAAGCCTAAGCCGACAACAATATGCGGTTTATTAAAATAAGCTCTTAATGTGCTGACTTTGCTTTTATGAATCCAGTACGAAGCAAGCGGTTCGTAAAAAATGGTGCCAACTTGCAAATTCCGACTGCTCAAAATCGGTAAATAATTTTTGTCTATCTTTTTTTCATTGCGAACAACGTGCAAATTTTTCTTTATTTCAGGCGTACGTGGCGCAATGCGAATGTCAAACAGATCACCAAGCAAAAAATTGCAATGCTCTTTTAGAGCATCCGTAAAATCACTTCTAAATGTGATAACTTCACCTTGCCAGTTTGTTTCGTGTCGGTGCGGAATAATTCGCTGATTCGTATACTCGCTAAGCAACAGCTGTCCCGAATGTTTTTTACACTTTACAAACTGTAGTATCACAGTCGCAATATCAGCCTCAGGCTTAAAGACTTTTTCACCTAAGTAGATGATACGCGTCTTGCCATATCGTGCAAGAAATTCGCGCAACTTCTTAAACTCATCAAGAAAAAGAAAAGAAGCAGGCGTGATAAAAATAAGCTCACCCTGTTCTTTTAGTAGCTCAATAGATTTTTCAATAAACGCACCATAAATGTTGTATTTGCCATACCATGTGCTAAAAAGCTGCTTGTATGTTGCTTTGGTAGTATCATCTACCTTGATAGCATAGTGCTTAGATAAACTTGGGATGCCATAAGGCGGATTACCCAAAATAATATCAAACTTTTGACCGGGTTCCCAGAGCAGAAAATCAGCGAAAACAATCTTAATTTCATCTTCTCTAAGAGGCGCATACACACTTTTATTGATTTCAACGCCAGTTTTTTGTGCCTTATTGTACAAAGGCGCTTTATTGCGCTTTAAGCCTTGTAAAAATTGCATCGTGCCGCAAGCAGGCTCTAGGATGGAGAGAGGCTGACGGCGAAATTTCTCATCACAAATGAGACTAATCATAAAATCTACAACCCAAGCCGGCGTAAAGAAAATGCCAAAATCCTTTCTGAATGACAGGTCAGATGCTGCAATTTGTGAATTGAATGACACACCATGATGAGACATAAAAATAATTTTGCTATGTGTTTCGCTGTGCGGTCTGCCGCTTGCGTACAAACGCCATCATGAAGTGCTACGAAATCATCGGCATCGCTGAACCGCGTCTCTCAAGTCCTAATGAAAAAGGCTGTGCTGCAATTATTGACACGCTTCGCATGAATCGGGATTTTCAAGCGAGCAGGACACCGCATCTTTAGCGTTATTTTCCGAAAATGTATGCCCGTTGCCAGAACTGAATCCACCAGTTGCAACCGCGTTGGCAAGCACGGTGGCAACTTCCTGAATCGGTGAAGTCTCTTTGGCGCTGGCAACCGTGGTTTTCTGAATGCGCGTTTTAGCGCGTGAACGCAGGTAGTAAGTTGTCTTCAAGCCTTTTTTCCAAGCATACATGTACATCGATGAGAGCTTACCAGTCGTAGGCGATTCCATGAAAAGATTCAGCGATTGCGATTGGCAAATGAACGCTGAGCGCTCCGAAGCCATATCAATCAAGGCTTTTTGAGAAATCTCCCACACGGTTTTGTAGAGGCGACGTATCTCTTCAGGAATGCTCTCGATGTGTTGAATCGAGCCTTCGCCTTCAATGATAGCAGCGCGAACTTGCGGCGTCCATAATCCCAAGCGTTTGAGGTCTGCAACGAGATAGCGGTTGATTTGTAAAAACTCGCCCGAGAGCGTCTCGCGCTTAAAAAGATTTGAGACTTGCGGCTCAATACATTCGTAGCAGCCAACAATAGAGGCAATGGTCGCCGTCGGCGCAATGGCAATCAAGAGCGAGTTGCGTAGCCCTTTCGCTTTGATTTCTTCGGCGAGCGTGTCCCAATCTTCGTGCAAGGTTGGTGAGACGCCGTATTCTTTGGCGAGATGTACGGCAAGTTTGCCGTCGACATACTTTGTTTCGCTGAACGCAGGGAACGCCCCGAACGCTTCGGCTAACTCCATGGAGGCGCTGAGCGCTTCATAATAAATCACTTCGGAGATGCGATTCGAGAGCGCTTTAGCTTCAGGTGAATCGAAGGGTATACGCATTTTGAAGAATGCATCTTGCAAGCCCATTAGCCCTAAGCCAACCGGTCGCCAGCGTCGATTTGAAGCTGCCGCTTCTTTGGTCGGGTAGAAATTGATATCAATCACGCGATCCAAAAACTTCGTAGCAATGCGCACCACTTTGCGCAAGCCGTTGAAATCAAAAGTGCCATCACTTTGCACAAATGCACTCAGATTCACACTGCCAAGATTGCAGACGGCAGTTTCGTCTTTGGAGGTTACTTCCAAAATCTCAGTGCAGAGGTTCGAGCTGTGAATGATGTTGCCCGGCTTGCCGGTTTGTGCAGAGCGTTTGTTTGAAGTGTCTTTGAAGCACATCCAACCGTTGCCAGTTTCAGCGAGCGTTTGCATCATTCTGCCGTAGAGTGCGCGTGCAGAGACTTGTTTCATGGCTTTGCCTTCCGCCTCGTAGCGCTCATACCAGCGCTCAAATTCATCGCCGTAGGTGTTTAGCAGTTCAGGTACATCGCTCGGTGAAAAGAGTGACCAATGCGTATCTGCTTCGACGCGCTTCATAAAAAGGTCGGGGACCCAAAGTGCAAGGTTGAGATTATGCGTGCGCCGCTCTTCGGCACCGGTGTTATTGCGCAGTTCAAGGAAGGCTTCAATGTCGGCATGCCATGGCTCAAGATAAATTGCAGCGGCACCTTTGCGTTTGCCGCCTTGATTGACCGCATGAACACTCGAATCCATCACTTTGAGGAACGGAATAACGCCGTTGGATTTGCCGTTTGTGCCTTTGATGAGCGCACCTGATGCACGAACCGGCGTCCAATCAATGCCAATGCCACCCGACCACTTCGAGAGCTGCGCACAATCCGCATAGGCTTTGTAAATGCCCTCTAAACTGTCTTCGCCAACTGTCAAGAGGTAGCACGAGCTCATTTGGGCGTGGCGTGTGCCTGAATTAAAGAGCGTCGGCGTCGAAGGCATATAGAGGAAGTTCGAGATGATGTCGTAAAACTCAATGGCTTCGGTGATGTTTTTGGATAAGCCGAGCGCAACGCGCATAAACATCCATTGCGGACGCTCAATGACTTTGCGCGTTTTGGGGTGGCGCAAAAGGTAGCGGTCATAAATTGTTCGCAAGCCGAAGTACTCAAACAAATCGTCACGGTCATGGACAATTGCATACTCAATCGTCTCAAAATCCTCTTCGGCAAGGGCACGCACGCGGCTATCAATCAAGCCAAGTTCATCAGCTGTTTTGATGTAATCACGGAAGGCTTCATCGCGCCCTGCTTCTTTGCGAATGGTCTCGGCAAGCATGCGCGCTGCAACTTTCGAATAGTTCGGCTCCTCAACTGTGAGCATGACCGCCGTCTCAATCGAAAGATTATCAAGCTCTTCTGTAGTACTCCCTTCGTGCAAACCGTTGATAGTACGCTTTGCTATTTCAAGTGCAACCACATTCTCAATGCCACGACAAGCACGTGAGACAGCATGCAGAATTTTTTCAATTTTAACTTCTTCGTGTGAGCCATCGCGTTTGACAACATACATGAGCAAGTCCTCCTATGTCTTGTGGTATGTGATGATTGAGGTGCCGCACAAATGGCGACATGATCAACTGGATGTTTATTTATTGATTTTATTGCACCGTATCTCAGCCCCCTTTGTTACTACAACAGCATAACGCAGCAAAAAGCGCAAAAAGAAGAAAAGCCTCCCACAAAAGCCCATTGGACTTCAAAAAACGACAGCGTGCAAAGCACGAGCCAAGTCATATGCCTTTGTGTTAGTGACGCTTGCAATGGCGTAGACTGCTGCGTGCCGTGAGCATGTGGTCCGAACATCAAAAGCACATGCAAGCGTAGTGTGATGCAACAATAACAATAATTTAGGCGCCTGCAGGGCTTCTCGCAAAAGAAACTGCAATTTTCTTGAAAATTTTTTTTGAAAGAAGCATAACAGAATAAAGCGTGTTTCACTTTGAGAAGAATTTTCTCAGGATTTGAGGGCGAGCAGAAAGTTTTCTCATTTTGAGAAAAACAAGGTCAAGAAAAAAGCCAGCGCTACGAGGCAAGGTCGTCGTCATCGCAGCGGCGCAGAGGATAACCAGATTCAAGTTTTTTGAGAAAAGCTACGACAAGTTCATTGAGTTGGTCCATATCAATGAGAAACGCATCATGTCCATGCGGCGAGTGAAGTGTGGCAAGTTCAGCGCAGGGAATGTAATGGGCAAGTTCAGCTTGTTCTTCGGGCAAATAGAGAATGTCGGAGGGAATGGTAACGACAAGTGTGGGTTGCAGAATGGAGCGAAGCACGTAGGTATAATCCCCACGACCGCGTGCAAGGTCGTGCGTATCCATAGCTTTGGTGAGTGTGATGTAGGTATTTGCATCGAAGCGCTCGATGAACTTTTTGCCTTGATAGCGCAAATAGCTTTCAACGGCAAACAAATCGGCATCGGGAGATTGCATGGCGCGTGAGAACTTGATATCGAAGCTGGTTTTACTGCGGTAAGAGAGCATTGCCATCATGCGTGCAGCTGCCAAGCCTGCCGTTGGTGGATCATCGGGCGAGTAGTTGCCGTTCTGCCAGCGTGCATCAGCGTAAATTGCATGACGCTCGGCTTCGCTAATGGCAATGCACCACGCAGAGTGCCGACCAGAGACAGCAATCGGGCAAAGGGCTTTGACTTTGTCGGGAAACATCACTGCCCACTCCAAAACTTGCATCCCACCCATAGAGCCACCGATGACAAGCTTGAGTTGCTTGATGCCCAGTGCAGCAACGAGCAAGGCTTGTGCTGCCACCATATCGCGAATCGTAATAAGCGGAAACTGTGCGCCATACCATGTGCCAGTGTGTGGATTGAGACTGGTTGCACCTGTGGTGCCGTAACAGCCGCCAAGCACATTGCTGGCGACAATAAAATCTTTTGAAGCATCAAACGCGCGACCTTCTCCAAAAAGTGGCGCCCACCACTCGTCTGCATCCGCAGAGCCGGTAAGCCCATGGCAAATTAAAATCGCATTATCCGCAGAAGCATTGAGCTTGCCCCACGTGCGGTACGCAATCGTCAGTTCGGGTAAAACTTTGCCCGACTCGAGCACAAAGCGCGAAGTGTGATGATAAAACTGCGTCTTTTTTGAAGGATAGTCTTTGTAGCTCATCTGTGCCGTGAAAATGTTGCCAAACTCTGTGTGCCACTAAGCCTGCAGGCAAAGATAGTGGAAAAACGCTACAAGCAAAGTTGCTACTCCGCCACAAGTTGGCTCTGCTCCGAGTATTTCTCTTCAAGAAGTTTGCCTAAATCGTTCGGGTCAAACGATACTGCCCATTTCCATGTGCCAAATCCACCATGCGCATTGACAGCGTGGCACCATTCGTCAAGATAAGTGCGCTTGATGCGGCTTTGCTCGTCGTCTTTACCTTTGGTCTCGATAATCAAATACTCGCCATTCGTGAGTTTGCAGAGAAAATCTGGAAAATATCGCCGCACCACGCCTTGGTAACTGTAATAAATCACAAAATTCAAATGGTCATTTTTAACAAACGATTCAACATACTGCGACTCATTGAGTGTCTTTGCCTCTAAGTATTCCCAATCGCTATCGACAACAACAAAATTCAGATGTGTCTTCTCAAACGCTTCGCAAGGCTTGCTGCTCCACCATGGCCTGATATCGGAGGTCGAGCGAATCGGATGGTCTTTGTCAAAGACGGGGGTCATCACTTCGGTATTTACCGCTCGAATCTCATTCCAAATGTGCTGAACAACCTTGTTCATGTTCAGCATGATTAAGATGCGTTTTCTCAAT
>JBKBSK010000012.1:0-57500 GCA_046291735.1 Candidatus Thermochlorobacter sp.
CTAAACTAAACTTTGAATTGGAAACATCGAGAATAGGAAACTCTGAAATGCAACATTTAGATTTCGCGTTTGCTTCAAGCCTATTGCGTGAGTTTTTAGAAGATGATAGTTTAGTTTTGACCATTCGCGGCAGAAAATATACTCCAAAGTTTGAATTTTATGCGGGAAAACACCGTCAAAAGCTCTCTGTTGAAAGTGTCCAAACAGAAATCGACGCTGGTTACGAAGGCAAAGATCAAGTTGTGTTGATAGAAGCAAAAAACGCTTCTACGAAAAATACTATCATCAGGCAACTATACTACCCGTTTCGTCAGTGGAAAACTCACACTCAAAAGAAAGTAAGCCTACTCTTTTTTGAAAAGCGTAAAAATGAATACTCACTTTGGCAATTCGGTTTTACAGATAAATATGACTACAACAGTATAGAACTTCTAAAAAGCGCGAAGTTTATCATAACTTAACAGAATAAAAAAGCGAGAGTTTCCCCTCGCTTTTATCTTCATTTTGCTAAACCAGTGCGCTTACTTCATTAACATCATCTTTTTTGTTTGCACGAAACTGCCCGATTGTAAGCGATAGAAATATACGCCGCTCGTGAGGTTTGTCGCATTGAAATTCACCGTGTGAAGCCCCGCTTCCATTCGGCGATTGACCAGCGTCGATACTTTTTGTCCTAAAATGTTGAAGACTTCCAACTTCACATCGCTCACTGCGGGAATGGAGAATTGAATCGTCGTTGTCGGGTTGAAGGGATTTGGATAGTTTTGCATGAGAGCGTAGCTATAGGCTTTTTTAGGTTGTTCATCCGCATGTAAGGGCTGGACATTGAGCGTCAGTGTACGCAAGTAGTCATGGATGGTGCCGTCAAAGTCCACACTGCGCAAGCGATAGGTGTAAGAGAGGCCGGTCTCAACGCTTGTGTCAAGAAAGTTGTATGTTGTTGGCGTTGTTGTTGTTCCCCTGCCGCGCAACAGAGGTGAGAATTGATACGAGGCGATCTCGCGCGGTTGCGCCTCACTCGAGGAGGAGCGCAGCACGATAAACCCGGCGTTGTTGCGCTCTGAGGCGGTTGTCCAATTCAATTGCACCCCTTCTGTGACGCGAGAGCCTGTAAAGCTAATGAGCTCAACGGGCAACGGATTATCAGCATCGCCGCCTAACACAAACTCTGAAAAGAGAGATGTCGTGGCGCGCACTTCGTCAGGGAAATTTGCGTCAAACGCATTCGGCAAGACGGAAAAGGTTCCTGTGTTAGGTATCGGTCGACGATAAACGCGCACGGTAGCGGGATTGACAATTCCGTTGTTCGGAATTTGTGTGCGGTTAAAGCGCAACAGTGCGCTGAAAGCACCTAAGCTTGTTTGCGAAATCACAAAGCGATAAGTACTGACATTTGCCTGTGGGATACCGCTTACATTTTGTGGTTCGGAATCGTAGCGAGCCACACTGACGAACCCACTGTTTGCGACAGCGGTAAAATCAATTTGGACACCGGTTTGTGCAAATGTGTGTGAGCTATTGCCTGCAGCGACTGCGCGCACTTCAGCGGCATCAGGCAATTGTAGACGCGCAAGGTTGTTTGCTGGCACACCGCCGAACGCACTTGCCGTGCCACCTGCAAACAAGGTCTTGCCGCTAAGTGCTAGTGCATTGACATTGCCTGTTGCGCCAACAGCCTGATGTCCCAGCGCTTCCCAACTTGCGCCGTTCCAGCGAGCCAGTTGATTGACGAAGCGTCCGCCAGCGGTCAGAAAGGCGCCGCCTGCATAGATTGTGTTGCCAGTTGAGACTAACGCTGAGACAAGTCCGCTGACACCTGCGCCGAGTGTGCTCCACGCCGAACCATTCCAGCGGGCGATACGATTAGCTGGTGAGCCGCCTGCGTTTAGGAAAATTCCGCCGGCAATCACGTCGCCGTTTGCCAAAATAGTTATTGCATTTACGAAGGCATCGACACCTGCGCCGAGTGCGCTCCACGCCGAGCCATTCCAGCGCGCAATGTTATTTGCCGCAACTGTGCCTGCCAGTGTGAAGTTACCGCCTGCAAAAAGGTCGCCATTTGGAGCTATGGCAAGTGCACGCACTTCGTTGTTCATTCCGCCTGCAAGGCTACTCCACGCCGAACCATTCCAGCGCGCAATGTTGTTTGCATTTGCTACGCTACCGGCTTGCGTGAATGCCCCGCCAATAAAGATGTCGCCGTTTGACGCTACTGCAATTGCGCTAACATAGCCATTCGTGCCTGTGCCGAGTGTGCTCCATGCTGAGCCATTCCAGCGCGCAATGTTATTTGCCGCACTGCCCCCTGCCGTGCTGAAGGCACCACCGACCAAGAGATTGCCATCTTGGTCAAAAGCCAGTGCCTGAACCGTGCCTGAGACGCCACTGCCTAAGGCGCTCCAGCCGCTTGCGGCACTCCACTTTGCAATGTTGTTTGCTGGCGTGCTGCCTGCCATCGTAAAAGCGCCACCTACGAAGACCTCTTCGCCTCGCACAGCTATTGCACGCACCGTGCCATTGACACCGCTGCCTAACTCAGACCAGAGTCCAATGCCCGGCACAGGGTCGCCAGCTGGGGGTGGCGCTGTATTGGTGAGCCGATAAATTCGCCCGTTATTGAAGCCAAGAAAATACAGCTCATTATTTTGGTCGACGCCAAAACTGGGAATGTTAATGCCACTGGCAGTAAAAAGTAGCGTGTTCGTCAGTGTTGTCAGGTTCAGCGACCAGACACGCCCGAAGACATAGTCACCGTAGATGTACCGCCCGACCAGCTCAGGTAAAGCACTGCCACGATAAACATAGCCGCCTGTTACCGACCGTCCTTCTGAGTGGGGATAGACATGAATCGGTGGCACAAGGTTCAGTCCGTTTGTGTCACTGGGATTCGGGATATTGTATGGCAAATCGCCTTCCATGAATCGCCAGCCGTAATTTCTACCGAGATAGACGCGGTCAATTTCTTCGCGGGCGTTTTGTCCGACATCACCACCGATAATGCCTTCGACATTATCGACACTGAACTTCCACATATTGCGAATGCCCCATGCGAAAATTTCAGGTCTGCCGCCGCCTGTCGCAAACGGATTGGTTGGTGGAATGCGATAGTTGCGCTCGTCATCGCTTGGAAAATCATCGCCGCTGACATCGATGCGCAAGAGTTTGCCGAAAAGGTTATTGACATTTTGCGCATTGTTTTGCGGGTCGCCGCCCCCGCCGCCATCGCCTACCGAGATGTAAAGAAAGCCATCGGTCCCAAATGCAATTTTACCGCCGTTGTGATTTGTGTTGTTTTGATTTTTGACAAATTGCAGTATGCGATATTCGCTACCGGGCAGGGCTTGATTTGGATTGGATGCACTGGCTTGGAAACGTGCAAGAATCATTTTCATGCGTGTGCCTACCCCACTGATAACCGTATCACGCGTGTAATAGACATAAAACAGGCGATTGGTCGCATAGTTTGGGTGAAAGGCTAAACCCAGCAAACCGCGCTCATCGCTGTTTGGCGGGCTACTTAGCACAACGCGGTCGGTAATATCTAAAAATGTGCTGTAACTGGTTACATTGTTTTGATTTTGGAAGACACGAATGCGTCCAGCTTTCTCTACCACAAATAGCCGATTTGACCCATCGCCTGCGTGCACCATTTCCACGGGAAAGGAAAACGCCGGCAGTGATGGAAAAGCATCAGTATAACCTACAGATTGAGCGTTGAGACTTGTTATACAGCAGAGATTGATGAAAAGCGCAAGCAGAACAATAGACTTCTTCATCTGACTTTTAGAGCCACTTCGATGATTTCTTTTGCAATATAAACACATTTGCTGTAGCAAAATATAACCTTTGCTGCAGACATGCCGAAATGTTGTGCCTTGTTTAGCAAGCTGAATGTATAGATTTGGTGGGGGAGACTGCAATTTGCCTGCAAAAGAGCAAAGAGTCACTCACCCTTTTATAGCTCTTAGCGCGTCGTGTCTGGTCTGCTACGGTTCAAGAGTCTATTAAAGTCGTCCAAAAAATCGCGTTCAAAGAGCACAAGTTCTACCATTTGTTGCGATGAAAGCACTTCTCGGAAATCTTTTGTGTATTTGGATAACAGACCGCTTATTTCGGTGCGTGTTGCCAAAATTTTCTCTATTTGTTTATCTATTTCGTTATCGGGGGCTTTACGCTCTTCCATTTGGCGCAGCGCTTGCATTTGTGTCTGCAGTTCTTGTGCTTTGGCAAAGTATTCATCCTGATAACGGTTATACTTCGGGAAAAAGCGGATGGCTTGCTCTTCGCTCATTTTGAGGCGCTCGGTGAGTTTCCACATCCGCATTTGACGCAGCCGCGCAATGAATTCAGTCCGCTGTTCAGGCGACATGGGCGTTCGTCCCATCCTTGCGCGCAGTGGTGGTTCTGGGCGTCGCTCGCGTTCTCCGGGTACAGGCTGCGCAATGACTTCTGCTATGCTAAGCAGCAACGCAAGCATGACCAAAGTTATTCTGATGCGTGTCATGGCGGTTACTATCGTTTAAGTTAAATGCCTTTCATAACATCTTCATTAAGACTTCTACCTCTTCTTCAGAGAGTGTCTTAAACTTTTCCTCGTCACTAAGCTCATACATCATTGCCTCCAATAGCAGGGTTGCTTCTTCTTCGCTCAGCGAGCTCACCAGCAGTTCAGGACTTAGGCTTGCTGCATAGTGCATCGTAGAGACAAGCTCGAAGCCCTGCACAGAACCTTTGCTCTGTGATTCTGCAAATTCTGCTTGTAAGTTCGTGTGCATATCAAGACGCAGTGCAGCTAGCATCATCAGCAACACAACGACTATGCCTGCCAACGCACCAGCGAACTGATACCGCTGCTCTGGGGCAAAGAGTGTTTGCAGAAACTCTAAGCACTTTTGCCAGAAGGATTGTGGTTGTGCTGCAAGTCGCTGTTGAACCCTATCGGCAAAGGTCTCAAAGTAAAACGGTGGCACATCTACTTTTGGCGCTCGCTCAAAGGCGGTCTCGGAAAAACGCTTCACCTGCTCCATTGTCTCGCATAGCGCATCGTATTCGGCGCGGAAATTGGCATCGGTGTCAATCAAGCGTTGAATTTCCTTCGTTAGTGCCTCTGGCGTTTTCCCCATGATGAAATCTGGCAGCTCGAGCAGAAGTTTTTCTTTTTGTGTCATCTTTCTCTCCTTACCCTTTTAATTTAGGTCGTTCTGGACTTCATCCGTGCTTTGATGTAGGCTTCAATTTTCTTGAAAGCGTGAAAATAGTTGGCTTTCAAACCGCCTACGCTGGTGCCTAAGATGTCCGCAATTTCTTCATAGGAGCGTTCATCATAATAGCGCATCATGAAAACTTGCTTTTGCTTTTCTGGCAGGGCGTCAATAGCTTCGGCAATCAGTTGCTTTTCTTCGGCTTGTCCGATGACTTCAATTGGCTCAGCCTCACTGGCTTTTGGCTCTATTAGCATATCGTCTATTGAGTCGGCATATCGCACGTTTTGAGCTCGCAGAAAATTGATGGTTTCATTTGTTGCAATTCGGTAGAGCCAAGTATAAAACTCGGACTCCCCATTAAAATTTTGCAGGGCTTGATGCACTTTAATAAAGACATTTTGTGCGACATCATCGGCATCCTCATGTGATTTGAGCATTCGCCTGCATACCCAATAGACTTTTTCCTGATAGCGTCGAACAAGCTCTGTAAAAGCCTGTTCTGCTTTTGCGCCGCCTGCCTTGAAAATGGCTATGAGTTCGCTATCTGATTTCATTGACTTGCCATCTAATTCAGTTGGCAGCGGACATCTCGTTCAATAGAATTGACGCTTTGCGTGTGCTGATGGTTTAAATGCAAGATGTGGGAAATTTGATTGATTTCGATTTACTTTGGGGGCTCATCTTCCCTGACGCCGCCGTGCAGTCTGATGTGTGGATACTGCTCAAAACTTCGCTCTAGCCACACCGATTCATCAGCACGCTGCTCGTTGCGCCACACACTCAGGCGATTTTTCGCCAGTGCAATGACTTCTTCGGCAAACGCCAAATTCACCACATCGCTTTGGATTGCCGTGCCGTCCGACATTTTTGAACGAAGACTTTCTTGTTTTTCTACCAATACTTCGCCAATGAGGCGCAGAAGATGTTCATCGTACTGCATGCTGGAAGTTCAAAAGTTGGAATTGATGGTATTGCGCAGTCAAGACCGAATGCTCAAAGCTAAACTCTAACTTATGCTCGAAGCCCTCACGCTCAACTTTCGCAACACCTGACCTATCGCGCTTCACAAAGATACGCAATTCTCTAAGAGAATATCTCGGACGGAAACGAAATAGCACGAGCTTTTGTATGTTTAACCGACCGACGGGTCGGTCAAGCATAACCTTTGCAGTCAATTTTCAACTAACACTATTGAACCATCATTTTAGTTATGGACTTACAAGCAGAAGTTAAAGCAGTGATTTTAGACATTCTTCGCACCAACAATGCCATCAGCATTGCGACCACAGGCGGCGAATACTCACCGTGGATTTTGGGCGCCTATTTTGCTTCTGACGACCTTTCTATCTACCTCATGCTGGAAGTTGCTGGCAAAACCATGGCTAATCTGCGGAAAAACCCCAATGTAGGAATTCTGATTTCACAGAACGACGCCATGAAAGACTTTTTGCAAGCGAAAGGTGTTGCAGCACTTTTACCTGAGTCTGAGACGGCGCGTGTCATGGCGATGCTCAAAGCCAAAATGCCTTGGTATCAACTCTACACGCCGTGTGTGCCTGTGCGATTAGATATCAAGAAATGGTTCGTCAGCTCCCTTGCTCGTCAGTGGTTCCCGGCGCGCATCTTGGAGACTGAAGCCACATATGTATAACGAACTTTTGAAACAACTTATCTCATCAAAATTCAACCTGAGCATGAGTATGAAGTATTTTGTTGTTGAAATGATTTGCAATGAAGGGCGCGCGCCTGACCTCATGAAATATGCCGGCGAGCATATCAAGTGGATGCTTGAGACGATTCCCAAAAGGGTATTTGTGTTAGGCGGTCCCTTCATCAACGAAAGCGGCGAGATTGATGACGGCTTTTGCATCATGAAAGCAGAAAGTAAGGAAGCACTCGAAGACCTGCTCAAGACTGAGACTTATCACGCTCTGGGTATACGCCGTTTTACAGTGCGCGAGTGGGATTATCATGTCGACGAAGGTGGCTATCGGATTGATTTTCCGCCGCACCTTGCAGAAGCGTGGGGCGTTAGCGCTACGCCTAGCCAAATGCGTATCACGCCTCAGCGGAGTGCTGACGCAAAGTATTTTGTTGTTCAAATGACTTGTAATGACGGACGCGCACCTGATGTTATGAAATATGCTGGTGAGCATATCAAGTGGATGTTGGACAATATCCCGAAAGGCATGTTTGTTGCCGCAGGTCCTTTCATTAACGCACAAGGCGCCTTCGACGATGGACTTTGCGTTGTAACAGCAGATAGCAAAGAGGCGCTCGAGGAAGTTTTGAAGAGCGACCCGTTCTACACGATGGGCATTCGCAATTTCAGTGTCAGACCGTGGGCATATTTTATTGATGAGGGCGGCTATCGGATTGATTTTCCGCCTCACCTTGCAGAAGCATGGGGTGTACCTGCCGAAACAAGTAAAATGCGCATTTCTTAGCTTTCTCTTTTGCCTTGCTTTGTTCTTTTGCCGCCGATACACGTTGGCGGCTTTTTATTTTTATGTAAGTTGGCTCGTGAAGTATTTGCACAGCGCTAACTTTATTGTTCAAATCATGCAACCGGGGTACCGATGAAATTGCCACACCGCTCAACCACCGAAGAAGCCCGTGAAGCTAAACGCCAGCTTTTGCTTCATGCAGCAATTGCAGTCTTTTCACAAAAGGGATTTCATGAGACGAAAATGCAGGATATTGCTGATGAGGCAGGGGTCGGCAAAGGCACGCTGTACGAATACTTCGAGACCAAAGAAGACTTGTTCTTTGCTGTCTATGAATCATGGATTCACGAATATGAAATGGATATGGAGCGCCAAGCAGCTGCACACTTAGACCCTGTCTCCAAAGCCAGTGCGCTGATTGATACCACTGTCGCTTTCTATGAAAAACATGCCACACATGCAGCAATCTTGCTTGAATTTTGGGCACATGCGATTCGCTCACAAAATCACAAGTTTCTCGACCGTATTCGCCAGATGAAAGCACGCCTTGCAGAACTTGGCGGCAAAGTTACCGAAGAGCTTATCAGACTTAAACTGTTTGTCGAGGTTGATGTTGCATCTTTTACGCGCTTGGAACTTGCCATGTCGGATGGGGTTTTTCTGCAATGGATTCTTGATGGGCAAAGTTACTCGCTACGAGATGCTTACAAATTTCGTCAATCGCTTATTGGCGCTGGCTTGATGACAAATACGCTGCGCAAGGTCGTTTCGCCCAAAACCGCCAAACGTCTCAAACAAGGCTTTTTACGCAAAGCATCTTCGACACACGACAAAAAATCCAAAAGCAACTGACCACGCTGCGCTTTGGCTTGGCTTTCGCTTGCATTACAACTCCCTCGCTGCACTCACCTTGCTTTCTCTCTTTGCCTTCTTTCTGTGAAGGTCTCGCTTAACCTACTCTGGTTATTCAATGGTTATTTCGGCGTTCTACCTTGCTACGACTTGCAAATTGAACAATTATGCCATGCTATATCGTGAGACTTTTGTTATGAAGCTCATTTTGTTCAGCGATTCAAGCGATAGAGTGTTGAAAATTTCGTTGCAGCGCTCGAACTCTAGCGAGAGCTTGATTTTCAGCGATACTGAAGCACTCAAACGCTTCATTGAAGAGTGGTCGAATGCGACTCATCTGCCTAACCCTGCACAAGAAGATGACCAGAGTGAGCTATAGTTCATCCTGCCACTACTTGACGAGCCGTTTGAGGTTTTTGTTCTTTCCTCAGTTTCATCAACCTAACCATGTATTTTTAACTATGAAAAAGTGTTTTTTCTCTGCTGCACTTCTTCTTAGCCTTGTTCTTTTATGCTCTCTGGACGCTCGGGCGCAAATTAAGCCCGACCTAAGGCTTGGGATTTACACTAACGGTGGCAATTTCTCAATTGGTGCTGGAGCTGCTGTGCCAATTAAAATTCCTGCTTTCGGTACGCTGATGATTAACCCCACCGTAGATTACCTTTTTGTCTCGAGCACTGGTGGAGCAAGTGCTTTCAGTATTTTTGGACATGGCGATGTCGCTTATATGTTTGACATTCCAAAGTCGCCGATTTCTCCCTATGCCGGCGCAGGTTTGCTCATTGCATTTTCTTCGGTAACAGTAGATACGCCCTTTGGGGGTGGCTCGCAGACACAAAGCTCTACCAGTGCCGGCTTGAATTTATTTGGTGGGGCTTTGTTTCAAGTAGGACCTGTTGCAATTTACGCGCAAGGCAAACTTCTGATTTCATCGGGCACGAACTTTCAAGTTAGCAGTGGCGTGCGATTCTGACGTGCAGGCTTGTTGCATTTAAGCCTTCTCTTAGCAGTTTACTTTTGCCCTATTTGCCTTTGCCAGCTATGTGCAAAGGCAATTTTTTTGTCTCTCTTGTGAGCATCATGTTTGCTACTGAATTTTTCTTTCGAGCGGCATAAACATTGTTTCGCCTTTGATAAACTCCTATCTTTGTTGAAATGGCTAAACCGTCCATTTTTGCGTTAGGACTTTACCGATAATTAAGAAGTAGTTTTTCTGCGCCATGCCAGCCTCACCAGATACTTTCAAAAATTACTACGAGGTGCTGCGCGTACGCCCATATGATCCACCCGAACTTATTCATGCAGCGTACATGGCGCAAATTAAGCAGTGGCACCCCGATAGGCTTCAAAATGCGGATGCTTACACGCAAGCACAAGCGCATGAGCGAACGAAGCTGATTTTGGAAGCCAAGCGCGTGCTTTTAGATCCTGCTCGTAAAGCCGCTTACGATGCGGAATTTGCGGCACGCTTCCCCAGACGCTTTGAGAAGCTTTCCACGCGCGCACGCGTTAAGCAGCGTCAGGTGACAATTGAAGATTTGATGGCAGGCTACGGTTTTCCGATTAACGAGAAAGCCGCACAAGTGCAACCGCCAAGCGATTTGCATGAGTTCAAGTGGTTAGCGTTTTCTACGCGCGTCAATCCTCGCCTGCATCGTGTTATTTTCAATGTCAATCACTTTCTGGATCGAAACCCTGATTGTGAGGTGCGCTTTAAGTTTCATTACAATCAAGAGTGGACAGAGTTTTCTCGTCAGCGTGTATATCCGATGCAGTACAAGGGCAACGTGGCATTGGTTGAGATGCAAGCGCGCCGTAAGTCACCAAAAGGCAAGTACATTTACTCAAAGCCTATTTTCAAAACTGTTGTCGTTACAGACTATGAGCTTGCAATGCAAGAGCGTGCGTCCATTTTGGAACACTTGCGTCGGGTACGCAATCGTATGGCATTCAAACTGGTTATTGCGTTGCTAAGCTCAATTATTGCCTCTGCCAATCTCTCAACGCTTATTGCCTAGCGATGCGCCTTAGCACTTGGAATGTCAATGGGATTCGTGCACGAGAAAAAGCCTTACTGGCTTGGCTTGCCGGGCACGCCCCTGACATTCTTGTCTTGCAAGAAGTCAAAGCGGCACTTGCGCAAGTTCCTGCCACAATCACGGGGCACAAAGACTATCGCGCCTACTGGAACGACTCGACCACTAAAGCCGGATACAGCGGCGTCGGCGCACTTGTACGCAAACAGTTTCTTGATTTACACGGCGAACCGCACATGCGTATCCCTGACTTTGATGTAGAAAATCGTTTGCTTGAGCTTGACTTTGGTGACTTCATCTTGATTGGCGGTTACTTTCCGCGTGGGGAAAAGCCTGAGCACTATGCGCTCAAACTTCGGTTCTTTGATGCTCTGCGCGAATTTTCAGCAGATACCTTGCGCGCTGGAAAAAACTTACTCATCGCTGGCGATATCAATGTGGCGCGCGAAGAAATCGACCTACATCCCTCACAGCAAAAAGATGATGCCATAGGCTTCCGTCCCGATGAACGCCGCGCCCTCAACGCCTTGCTTTCTGTTGGCTTGCACGATGTCTTTCGTGAACTTCACCCGCAACAGAGTGGGCTCTACACTTGGTTTCCATACTGGAAAGGTGCACGAGAACGCAACATTGGTTGGCGCATTGATTGTGTCTATGCCTCACCTTGGCTGGCTGCACGTGCCAAATCTGGCATCATTCATGCCGATGAAAAAAGCTCTGACCACTACCCGCTAACCATTGAATTCGCCTTGCCTTAATTTTTCTGTTTCTCAATCTGGCGCTCTTGCACCTGCACACCGCCCTGCATCCAGATTGAGACCTTATCTAAACACGTACCCGTAAAATTGATTTGCTTTTAAAAACAACGCACGTGGTGTAACTTTGTACTGCTAACTCAAACATTAGGAGGATTAACGATGAACGTTTCACCTACTTCAACGCCGTCCCATTCATCACGCTTGCAAAGTCTCACCCTGCGCGAGAGCGATTTGCAGCTTTCACTTTTACTTGTTGGCGCCATTTGGCTACTTGGACTTATCGGACACTTCACGCCGCTCAAAGAATGGGGTGCACTGTTTCTTTATGTGATTGGCGCAATTACATTGACACTATGGTATTGCAAACATCACCATGCTTGGGAAGATGTCTTTCTGACCCGTAAGAACTTGAAATCTGCACTGCTCTGGTCAAGTATTATCGGTAGCGTGCTCTTTTTGATGGATATTGGCAACACTTATTTCTACTATAAAAATGGCGGTGCCCCGATGAAAGAGATGCAGATCATTCTTGTCGATATGGGCTTTCTGTATCTCTTCCCGATTTTGATTTTGGGCGAAGAATTTCTCTGGCGCGGCATGCTCTTTTCGGCGCTCTTGCGCCGTGGAGTCAATGCGCACTTGGTGGTTATCATCACAACAGTGCTCTATGTGCTCAATCACTATGCAGTTGCACCAGTCGGCTTTATGGAGCGCTCACTGATGGCTATGATGGCAGTTCCAATTGGCATCGTCAATGGCTACTTGGTGCTCAAAACGCGCAACGTGTGGGCAGGTGTATGGCTACATTTCCTGACCATGGTCTCCATGACACTTGATATTTTTGTTATACCGGGTCTTGCTGGGGTATAAAGAGTGCGGGCATACATGTCCGCACCGTATTTAGTAGGAAAGTTCAGCGCCAAATTCTTTGATGAGATAGCGCACAAGTTCGCTTCTTTCAGCTAGCGATTTGAACTGCTCTTCACGCGAGCGTTCTTTTTTGGCTGCTGAAGATGCGGCTTTGTCCAAACTAATCTCAAAGAACAGGGTTGTTTGGTAAAATGCACGTGCTTTTTCGCTGATGATATACAGTTCGTCCAGTAGCGTTTCGTAGGCGATGCGGCTCGTGCATGTGAGTTTCAGCGTTTTTTTCTCGGCGCTCACAACAGTGCACAGGCGCAGGTGCGAGGCAAGACGTGCATGCCCGTCTTCTTCCAAACTCTGTAAGAATGCCGTCCACTGTCCCTGCCAATCTTTTTCAAACTCGTTTGGCTGACTTGGCTCTGGTGTGGTTGCAACTTCTACCTCACTGGCGTCAGCTACCGGTTTGATAGGCGCCACTTTTGGTCGATACGGAGTTTCTTCAACGAGTTTGGAGAATTTTTCTTTCCAAGCCGAGAGATTGATTTTAGGAAGTTCATCAAGTGATGACAGGATATCGCGCCCTGCTAAAGGGGATGCTTTTTGCTGCACTTGGGATGCAGTATTGTCTGCGTGCGCTAAGCTCTCGCTAAAGTCTTTTTTTTTAGCTCTTCTTGCAGTGTTTGCACAGCTTTCTCAAGTCTTGCAAGGCGCATTTCAAGGTCGCTGTTTTCTTTGAGCGTAAGGAGTTTGAAGAGCAAGACTTCAAGCCTTAGCTGCGCTTCACGTGCAAATTTCAGGCTCTGCTCTGTTTCTGTAATCGCATCAAGGTAGCGCATCAGTGCATCCACACTGAAGTGCTCTGCATCTTTTTCGTAGCGTTTTTTGAGATGCTCGGTCGTTTCAATGAGTTTGCTTGAGCGCACGTTTTTGACAATCAGAAAATTTCGAAAGTGCGCAATGAGCCGCTGCAGGAAGTCGCTCATATCATATCCGTTTTGATAGACGAACTGCGAGACTTCGAGCATCTTGCGACTGTCTTGCGCCACAATCGCATCGCTAACATCAAACAGCCGCTCTTCATCAATCACGTTCAGCAGTTCGGAGACAGCAGCATACTCGATTTTGCCTTTGCCATTTTCTGTACAAAAGGCAATGACTTGGTCTAAGAGACTTTGCGCATCACGCATTGCCCCATCGGCTTTGCGCGCAATCAGGTTCAACGATTCTTGATCAATATCAATTTGTTCCTGCTTGCAGATTTGAGATAGCCTTTGCGCAATATCTTCAACGGCAATGCGCTTAAAGATGAACTTTTGACAGCGTGAAGAAATCGTAGCTGGAACTTTGTGCAGTTCTGTGGTTGCAAAAATAAAGACGGCATGGGGCGGCGGCTCTTCGAGTGTTTTGAGAAACGCATTAAATGCCGCCGTTGTCAGCATATGAAATTCATCAATGATATAGACTTTGTATTTGCCTTTCTGCGGTCCATAGCGCACATTTTCCCGCAGAAGGCGAATGTCATCGACCCCATTGTTTGAGGCAGCATCGAACTCGGCGATGTTCAAACTTGCGCCTGCATCAAAATCTCGGCAGCTTTCGCATACCCCACACGGCTCAGCCACCTCACGCCGGTAGGTTTCGTCCGTCAAAATTCTCTCACAGTTTAAGGCTTTCGCTAAAATTCTTGCCGAGGTTGTTTTTCCGACGCCACGCGACCCCGAGAAAATATAGCCGTGCGCTACTCGTCCCGTGCGAATAGCGTTTTGCAACGTGCGTGTAATATGCTCCTGAGCAGTAATGTCCGAAAACTTTTGTGGTCGATACTTA
The DNA here is from genome assembly GCA_046291735.1 of Candidatus Thermochlorobacter sp. Lineage (GTDB taxonomy): Bacteria > Bacteroidota > Chlorobiia > Chlorobiales > Thermochlorobacteraceae > Thermochlorobacter. The sequence continues at coordinate 13,990 of JBKBSK010000012.1, forward strand.
CGCGCAATAACCGTGTAGCTCATTTGAGACTTGATTTAGCGTGAGGTGCAAATTTACATCACAAGACATTTGCCTGACAAGCAAAAGCTTTTTTGGCAACTTTCTTTTCTTGTTTTGAGTCGTGCGGCAGCGTAGCGTTCTGACCTGACGCTATGTCTTTGCTTGCCGAAGGCAATCGCTTTTCGAATTTCCAACATTAGGCAGCAGGTGGTCAGGCGCCCTTTGCACAGTCAGAGCTGTTTTGCGCCTCAGGCTTTTGAGTTAGACATCTAAATATGCACTAAGCAGTTTCGCATTTTTTCTAGCCACTTGTATTGCATGACAAGCTGTCCAAAATTTTCTTCGTCTTGTGGCTTTGTGCCGTGGTAATCTGAGCCGCCAGACATCAAGAGGAAATACTCATTAGCGATTGCGCGATAAAACTCTTGCTGTTCTGCATCGTGAGCTGGATGAATGATTTCAATACCATCTAAGCCTGCATCAATCAAGAAGCGAATGGTTTCATCTGGCACGAACCGTCCGGGATGCGCAAGGAATGACAAGCCTCCGGCTTCATTGATGAGCCGAATAACATCAGCTGGGTCAGTCTCCACACTTTTTTCGTAGGCAGGGCTATTCGTGCCAATGTATTTGGCAAAGGCTTCGTTATAGCTTTGCACATAGCCCGTTTCTTGTAAGACTGCCGCAATGTGCGGACGCCCTACCGAACCGTTTGCAGCTTTTTCAAAGACTTTCTCGATATGGATATACACACCTAACTTTCTTAGGTTATGCACGATTTTTTCTGTGCGTAGAATTCGCCGCTCACGGCAGGCTTTGAGATATTCGCTTAGCTCTGAATTGTCTTGCACGAAGTAACCAAGAATATGCACATCTCTACCCAGATGCGATGTGCTTACTTCTACGCCCGGAATCAGCTCAACGCCGAGTGCATCAGCGACTGGTTTTGCTTCTTGATAGGCAGCTAAATTATCATGGTCAGTGATGCTGATGGTTCTCAAGCCTACTGCTGCGGCTTTTTCAACCAGTTCTTTCGGCGAGAGTTTTCCGTCTGAGCATGTTGTGTGCATATGTAGATCGACCGCAGCGCATTCTCGCTCGCTTGCGGCAGCGCTGGACATCACCATAGTTTGCGTTCGTGTTTTGTGTGTTAAACTTTCATTTTCATAGAGAACTTACTTAGTAGGGGCAAAAATTCCTAATACTTTTCAAGTTAAAGTGAGAGTAGTCACGCTTTGCTGCATTTTGTAGATGCAGTGCGTTCTTAGTCTGTCAGTTTTTGTGGTATTGGGTGCAAAGGCAGACCTTCATGCTTGAGACTAACGGAGTCTGCCTTGTCTTAGCGGAGAACTATGGCATGCGTGTGCCGCTGACTTTTTCGCGCAAGGTAATGCTGCTGCCATTGAGTTGCAGCGCACGTTGCCAGTACTCTAAGGCTTTTTCACGATTACCGAGTTTGTAATAGACATCCCCCAGATGTTCAAGCACAGCGGGGCTTTCGCGTCCAGCGCTAAGTGCTTTTTCAATCCAAATGCGTGCCTCTTCATAATTGCCCAGTTTGAAATAAACCCAGCCTATTGTATCCAGATAAGCGCCGTTGTTTGGCTCTTTTTGAACTGCAATTTTTGCCATTTCTAAGCAGCGCTCGAGTTGCTGGTCACGCTCTGAGAGTGAGTAGGCAAGATTGTTCAACACTAGGGCGTTTTCGGGATCGAGTTTCAAGGCTTCTTCATAATTGCGTTGGCTTTCTACGGGTTTGCCGATGCGATCGTAGGCAATACCCAGTGTGCTATAGACTTGCACGCGCTCTGGTCCCGAGCCCTGATCGCTGGATTTAAGCGCATTCTCTAAGTACTCAATAGCTTCACTATCGCGGTTGGCTTGGCTGAGTGCAATACCAAGCAGCATTTGTAACCGAAATGACGGCTGTGCTTGCCGCTTCATCGCTCTTTTGAAGATAGCGATAGCTTGCTCGTTGTCGCTTTTTTGCAGATATGCAATGCCTAAATTTTCCCAGCCAGCAATAACATCCGGTCGTAGTGCCGTCATTTGCTTAAAATTCTCGATAGCGCCATTGAGATTGCGCTGCTCCATTTGAATGATGCCTAAGAACCAGTAGGGTTGCCATTCTTTTGGATAGAGTTTTTGCACTTTGGTCAGCACAAGTTCAGCGGGCTTAAGGTAGAGTGTATCTTTGGCAGCACGCGAGAGATAAGCTTCAGCCAGCCCCATTCGTTCCTCCTTCGTGCATGTAGTATATTGAAACATTTGCTCGAGCAGAGCTTCAAAGCGTTTCCAATCTCTCTGACGCACATAAATTTCGGAGTAGCCCGCATAAACACGCGGTTCATTTGGATGCCTTTCAATGATTTCATCATATGTAGCTAAGGCTTCCTCATAGCGACCGGATTTGAGATAAATCTCTGCCAGCATGTAATAGAGTTCATCATTGTTCGGGTCAATCACAATCATTTGTAGAAGCGTCAGGGTAGCTTCATCCTCACGTTTGAGTTGCAGTTGCAACAGCAATTTTTTGTAGAGTGCTTCAATATCAGCACCTGCAACTTGTAGAATGCGATCGTAGACAGCAATCGCCTTTTCAAACTTTTCTGCGGCAGTATAGGCTGCTGCAAGCATGTACAGCGCGTTGACATCGTTCGGTGCTTTTTTCAAAAATCGCTCTGTTGCTGCAGCCGCATTGTCGTATTGCTCCGCCTCAAAGAAAATTTGAGCCAAGAGTTGATCATACCACTTGTTTGAACTGTCGAGTGTGACTGCTTTCTGCGCATGCTGAATAGCTTGCTCTAACTTGCCAAGACGCTGATAGCACTTTGCCATTGAAAAGTGAATAGCTGGCTCGTTAGGCATGTAACGCAGCGCATCTTGATACTCGATAATGGCTTGAGAGAATTGGTCTTTGGCTTGATAGAGCCCACCGCTGACAAAGTATCGCATTGCTTTCGCCTCGTTTGGTTTGGGCTGCAATGCCGCAAGCGTAGCTTGGTTGATTCTCTTCTCTGCGGGCTTCTGAGCAGTGTTCTTGACGGTTACGCAGGCTGAGACAGAGAGCGCAAGAAGTACACCTAATCCCCAGCGAGAAAGCAATGCGTGTTGCATAGTAATATAGCTGTCTTAGTTCCAAAAAATCGAGTTGTTACTCTACAACGGTACATCGGAAATTAAAATTTCCGTAACACTCGCAAAACTCTTTGCAAACATCAGGTGTGCTCAATCACCTGCTTATGTTTCTGTCTTGCCAAGTTGATTTTTCTCCTTGCAAAATATATCTACAAACGCACCTCTTGCAGATTTGGAAGACAAGTTCGAACTTGCTACATTGCGTTGGCAAACTGAGCGTAGAACTTTGCATCTTTGGATACCCAACATTTGTATCTCGAAGTCGCTTCTCGCCTCAGTCCGCTTTCAACAACTTAAACTTCATACGCTCAGAAATGGCAACGAAACTTTATGTCGGTAATTTGAACTACTCAACTAGTGAAGAAGGACTGCGCAACGCCTTCGCTAACTATGGGGAAATTGTCTCTGTTAAAATCATTCAAGGCAAAGGCTTTGGATTTGTTGAGTATAAGTCCGAAGGGGATGCTGAGGCAGCAAAAGAAGCGCTGAACAATACTCAACTTGATGGTCGCTCTATCAAAGTCAGTGATGCTCGTCCGCAAGAGAAAAAATCGTATGGCGATAGAAGCGGATACGGCGAGAAAAAATATAGCTCTGGCTCTGGTGGCAAAGGCGGCTTTAACAAGGGCGGCTTTAACAGAAGCGATAACGGCGGCTTTCAAAAGCGCGAACGATACTAAGCTACTTTCATCGTAGCGCGCAGCTTGGTTGATTAGTTATTCGGGCAATCCGTTTGTATGTCCGTTTGCATTTGTAGGCGATGCATGGCGTCGCCTTTTTGATTTTTATGCTACTTCTCTCTGCGGCTGATAATTGATAGCCCACATTTGCACTTTCTTGATAGATTATAGATTGTACTGCGCTTGAGCACTCTATCTGGTTGGCTTGGAACACATGTTGCGGTTTCTATCGTGCACGATTTTGCCGCAAGCCATGCGCCTGCTCTATGCCTCGCTCCGCAAAAGCTGGACTGGACATGCGGCTTGTCCTCACGAAGCGGTTATTGTTGCTTTCTGGCACGGTAAAATGCTCACAGGCTGGCTTGCTGCATCAGACCTGCTTGCTAAAACTCATGCCTCTGCTCGCATGGCTATTGTGAGTCTTTCAAAGGACGGTGAGATTTTGGCAAATGCACTTCATACGCTCGGCTACCAGCTTATTCGCGGCTCGAGTTCTCGTGGCAAAGACGCTGTCAAAGAGGGAATTGAAGCGGCTCTGAGCGCAGGTAAAGCCATCGTGATTACTCCTGATGGTCCACGCGGTCCAAAAGAATCCTTCAAATATGGCTCAATTCGGCTCGCCGCCCAACACCACACGCCAATTCTTTTTCTTGCAATTACGCACCACCGCGCATGGAAGCTCGGCAGTTGGGATGCCTTCGAAATTCCTAAGCCATTTTCAAAAGTGGAGATTTGCGTTCACCGCATTGATGTGCCTGAATTTGAGAACGAACAAGCACTGCGAGAGTTTTCCGACCAGCTCTCCAGACACTTTTCCACAGCAAAGCTCTGAAAATTTCATGCTTGTTACAACAGGCTATGAAGCAAGCAAGGGTGATGCGCGCAAGTATTGCTCAATTGCTGCGTAAATGCTGCGCTCCACATCATAAAACTCGTTCTCTGTGGTTTTGTAGCGCGCACCTGTAATGATGACCACCACACCTATACCATGCTCTCGGTTGTAATACCAACCGCTTAGCAATCCGTAGGCTAGCCCCGGATGCCCGGTCATTTCTACCGCTTCAAACATCCCTTTTGCGTGATGAAGCCCGAGTGCATATTTGCGAAAGAGCGTCTCTGATGTCGCTAGCGAATCGCGTTCCATTCTTAGCAGTGTGGTATCATTGACCAAGCGGCTGTTGCGCCATTTTCCGCAATTAAGAAAAACTTGTGCTAGCTTAGCAAGTTCTTTTGCACTTACTCTCAATCCACCTTGTGGCGAAAACAACAATGCGTTTGAGCCTGCCACATAGTTTTCTAAGTTTGGTGTATTCGGGACGCTATCGACCTGCGCAATCCATTTACCTTCAACTAAGCGATAAGGGTAAGCCAGTTTTTCTGGATTGATGTCTTGCACATTAAAACTGCAGGCTAAACCTAGTGGCTTGAAGATGTGTCGAGCGCAGTATTGGTCGAAGCGCTCTCCTGAATGAATTTCAACCAGCGTGCCTAAGAGCGCATATCCCAAGTTTGAATACGCAAAGGTTTTACCCGGTGCGTTTTGCGCCCACAATGAGCGATAGACACTATCTTGATAGCGTTTGCCGTTTTTGCTCAAGACGTCTCGCAATGAAAGTGAAGCGTCGCGCCAGAGGACATAATAAGGCTGCGGTTGCACTTCATCGCTGAGCAGGCTGGATGTGTGCTGCAAGAGTTGTCGATAAGTAATCGGTTCGTTGGGGAAATATGGATTGCGCAAAGTAAAGCCAAGTGCACTTGAGACATCGTCATCTAACTTGAATTTGCCTTGTTCATAGAGTTGCATCAGCGCAAGTGCTGTGATAGTTTTTGAAATTGAGGCAATGCGCACGTAGGTGGAATCTGTCATCGGGCGTGATGCACCCAGTTGCGCCCAGCCAAACCCTCGAGAAAACAGAATGCTATCTGGACTCACCACCGCTACACTTAGTCCTACGATTGAATGCGCTTTGCAAATCGAATCAAGTGTGTGTTCAAGTTGAACAGTTGCTTGCTCTTTGGGCAAAGGCTTTGCGCAACTTTGCACTGCTGTTGCAATAGCAAGAAATAACAGGGCAAGAAAAACTTGTTTCATGCTTGCGCCTGCTGTGGTTTTTTGAATGAGGCAACTGCCCAACCTGCCCAGTTTTGAAGCCACGACACACTGCCCAAGATGCCAAGTTTTTGATATGTAATCGGGAAGATTTTAGGATACTTTGCGCCGACGGTGAAAATTAGTGTGGTGAAATCAGACAGCGACATTTCATCACGGAACAGGGTCTCGCGGTAGCGTTCAGGCAATTCATCGAGCACTTTCATAATCTCATTCATCAATTCATTGACGAAATTTGGTTCGTCTGTGCGCCGGTCGTAGCACATAAATTTCATTAGGTTTGACATGATTGCCACATTTGGCTCAAAGGCGTTGATGCTTTCCAAGTCTGAGCGGCTAAGTGCCTTGCGTTCAAGGGCGTGTGCCAGTGCAACGGTTGTGCGCTCCAAGTTGCGCACCATTGAGCCAAATCCGCAGAAGGTCAGCGGCGAAGATAGCGATGCTGCATCACCAAAGAGTATGATTCGGTCGTCGGCAGTCACACGCGTATTGCCAAATCCATTGTGGTGGTAGGCTGGAATAATTCCAAAGACAGGCTTATGAATTTTGAAGTCTTTACCCAGTGGCTTGTAAGTGGGCAATTTTTCAAAATAGACTTCGAAGAGATTGAGCAGCGATTTGTCGTTTTCGGAATCAATGCGGTCGTAGAAAAACAGGTAGGAAGTAAATTCTGTCTTGCTGGCAGGAAAGCCTTCCCAGATTAGTTGGCGTCCGCCCCCGCGTGAAAAATCTGCTGGTTCTGTGGAGACGAGAATTTCACCAATATCATAGTCTATATTTTCCAAGCCACTTGACAGCGTGCCGACTGTTGGACAACAGTGGGTTTGCGGTACCCCGCCATTGAGTTGCATGGCAATCGGTGACAGCACGCCCATAGTATCAACAAGCACTTTGGCTTTGAAGTATTGCAATTTTCCTTCGCGCTCCACTTCCACAATTACATCGTGCTCACGTTTGAAGACTCGCTTGAAGAGCGTTTTTCCCATCACTGCGCTTTTGGGGTTTTGCAACAGCCGCTGCAGTGCAAGCTGCAAAATCACGTCGGATTCAATCGCACAATCCAAGACATTTTGCATGTAGAGCCGCTTACGCAGTCCGCGTGCTGCAAATTCGACAAATCCTGTTTTGTATCGTGCTGTAATGGCTTTCTCGGTGTCAGCTTGTGCCATGAGCCCCAGTTTCTCAAGGCGTGCAAGCTCTCTCAAAGAGATGTTCCAATCACGGTGTGTCTTTGCAGGCGTGTATTTATCGAGCACTAAAACAGAGTAATGATGCAACGATGACATTGCAGCAGCATGCAGCAATCCAAGTGTTGCGCCTGCATAAATCAAATCAAACTCGCCTGCAAGTTCAATGTTCGGCGGCAACTTTGAGCCATCTAAAATAACTTCAGGAATGTTCGTGCGCCCGATGCGCGACCAATAGCTATCAATCTCCTGAACGCGCCGAATCCAGAATTCGCTATCGGCAAGACTAGAAAAGTAGCGATAGACAAGTGGGTGTGTCGTTTGAAGTTCCGCCAGCGATTTCATCCGCAAAAGAAAAGTTTCGTCAAAAATTGATTGCAAATTTAGCGTGCGGCTTTGCATTGCTCAAACTTTTATGCTCAGCGGCTTGAATTTGCACACACGCTCAAGGTTTAGATTTGATTGACACCTAGTGCAATGCATTCTTGCAACACTTCTTCTGATAGCGTCTTTGTTTGGTCATCGCTGTATGTGGTAAGTGCGATTCGCTTTAGGTTATCGAGCATCAGGCGTGACAGTGCTGTGGTCAGCAGCAAATCTTTCTCGCTGGTTTTGTTCGTGCAGAAAAGAAAGAGGAAGTCAAAGGCTTGGGTGCGGTCGTGAAATTCGCGTAAGCGCGCAAGGTGTCGCACTTTTTCTTCATCGTCGAATGACAGTGGCAACCATGCGCTAGCTTTTATGCCAAAGCGATGCAGCATCATCACCACACTAAACTGTTCATCCATAGCAAGTGTGTCATCAGCTTTGGCATCGAACTTACCTTCAGTGTATGATAGCCCTGCTTCTGCAAGTCGCTGCGCTACAGTGAGGACTTTGAGTTTTTCGTTTGTCGCTAGCCTCAGTACATCTGTTGGGGTTAGCGCAGCAACCTTTGCTTTGGCTGCCACTGTGCGAATGGCTTGCAGCACATCATTGAGTGGAAGTGCGTTCTCAACTTGTAGAAACACAATCGGTGCGGAAGGCTCTGGGATGGTGTTTGCATCATATTGCCAGCGTTTAATGCGTAAAGGCGCAGGTGGTGGATTCTTTTTTGCTTGCGCTTTTGCTGCACTGAAGAAGCGTTCAAGTTCGCTTTTGCCCAAAAATTTTTTGGCTTGGCGCAGAAAAAAAATGCCCTCGTCAATACCGAGGCGCTCACCCTTATCCAACTTGTCTAAAATTTTTTCAACGGAGAGTTTCTCTTTTGTCATCGTGCTTATTGTCAGAAGTCAATTTGGTAAATCAGGTATTCTTTGTAGGGGTCAGCGCCGATAGCTTCAGCCAGTCTTTGCATTGGCACATTACTTTTGAGTACCCAGCTCAGTTCAGCTTCCCAGTAGCCTTTGCGAATGCCTACTTCAACGGTTTCCGCATTCATCAGCGAGTCGACACCCTTGTTACGATATTCTGGAATGACGCCCATCACAATGGTGCGAATACGATTGATTTTACGCGAATACCAGAGAAATTTTAGTAGCCCCAGCGGCGATGTTGGATTGCCATTGACATGTTTGAGTGCGATATTGACATCGGGCAGCGAAAGTGAAAAGCCGACATATTCATCCTTTTCATTTTGCACAAAGTAAATGAGGTCAGGGTCAGCAATTTGTTTTAAGTCTTTTGCAAGCGTATAAAATTCTTTTTCTGTGAAAGGCACAAAGCCCCAGTTGAGTTCCCATGCTTTGTTGTAGAGCCCACGAATAATTTTCGCTTCGTTTTGCCACTCTTTGAGGTTGATATGCCTCAGGCGCAGTTTTTCTCGCTTCTTTACTATCTCGCTGATGCGCTTCAGACGCGGCAAATCGATTGTTTTTTGATTAACAAGCCATGCTACAAGTTCTTGTTCTACACGAAAGCCGTAGTTACGGCAGAGATCGTGGTAGTACGGCGGATTGTAGGTCATCAGAAAGGTTGGTGGTGAGTCGTAGCCTTTGCACAGCATGCCGAGTTGGTCGTTGGTTGAGGGGCTAATTGGTCCACGCATCGCATTCAAGCCCCTTTCTTTCAGCCATGCCTTTGCTGCATCGAAGAGTGCAGAGGCTACATCTTGATCATTTACGCATTCAAAGAAACCCCAGAAGCCGACTTTGTCTTTGTGTAGTTCGTTATGAGCGTGATTTATCGTAGCCGTAATTGTGCCTTGCATTTTACCATCTTTCCATGCTGTAAAGCAAGCGCGGTCGGCATGTTCCCAGAGTGGATAGCGTGATTTATCTAAGGTTTTTTCGTAGTCGGCAATAATGTGCGGTACCCAGTTTTTTTTTAGGTGCTCATCTTGAGTGTAGATTTTCCACGCAAATTTGATATACTCACGAATTTCTTTTGGGGTTTTGGCTTCTCGAATTTCAACCGTCATGGTGATTTTGCACAGTGGATTTTTTTGACAGTGGATGTTTTGCGCAAAAGATAAGACTTTCTCCGTCCTTTCTACATAGACTACATGGCTTTCTTTATTCTGTTACGCCTTGATTTTACTTAACTTGAAGTGTCCATGTACTACTGCTCCTTTCTTGCTTTTGCATTGCTCTTTGCGTCGTGCAACTTATTTTCGCCGCGCACGCCAGAGCCGCCAGAAACACTCGCGCCGCTTACACAAGCGTGGCGACCGCCAACTGTGGCAGAGCTTGTACTTGAGAATCTCTCTAACGCTTTTGCAAATGTCAATCCTGTCGATTACACGCGCACGTTTTCGCCTACGCCCACAACAGACAATCTTTCCGTGTCAGATTTTGTCTTTGTTGCAGCGCCCGAAACTGCAGGCACAGCAGGCGCAGTTTTTCAAAATTGGAATATCATCTCTGAGCGGCGTTTCTTTGAGAATTTTCGTAGCCAGCTTGCGCGTGATGTCAGACCGCAGTTCCAAATTCGAGTCGAAGAGCGCACGCTGGCTTCCGCAACTGAGGTTCAACTTTCAATTTCTTATCGGCTCACTGCGCAATACACAGCGCGCGACATTCCAGAGCAGACCCGCGGTAAAGCGGTCTTGCGACTGCTGCAATCGGCACAGGGATTTTGGTATGTGCGCGAGTGGCGCGATTTCCGCGCAGACACAGATTTTACACTCAGCGAACTCAAACGCCGACTTGCTAACTAATGCCACGTTTGGGCATAACTTTCGTAAATTCGACCAGATTTGCAACAATCACAACCAAGCATGCTTTTATGCCACACTCACCTTCATCGCCTGAGTCTGCTTCCAACCAAGTCTTCCAGAATATTCGTTGCTATCTTTCCAAGCAAGTTATTCGGCGTTTGCGCATTCGCTTTCGTCTTTTTGCAAAAGATGCAGTGCGCTCGCCCCTCAAATATGTTCGCCTTGCTTTCATTGGATTGATTTTGTTTTATGTAATGTTTGGCGATTATGGTTTTATTACGCGTGTGCGCTTAGAGATAGAAAAAGCACGCCTTAGTGCACAGCTCTCTGAAACTGCACGCCGCTCGCAGATGCTGCGCGAGGAGATTCAAAATATGCACCGCCTCGAAGAAATTGAGCGCTGGGCAAGAGAAAAGTATCATCTTTCAGCGCCGGGCGAGACAGTTTATGTGATTAAATAAACATGATGATAACCCAGTTGGAGCATATTTTTGTCAAACCTCAAGGCTTTGAAAAACAAGATGTGCTGATAGCACGGACTTACAGCACTTTGCATTGGCACCAAGCGTACAGCGCTGGCTATTTTCATTAACATTGTCGCTCAATCACATTGTCGCACAAAAATCTTAATGCTATGTCTTACGTGAAGAATCCATACACTTATCGTCGCCGTGAAACCATTGAAGTGGGGTTCGGCATCATCAAACTTGGTGGCATGAACCCGATTCGTGTGGAATCGATGACCACCACCGACACGATGGATACCGACGCAACGGTCGAGCAATGCCGCCGCCTCTACGAAGCAGGGTGCGAAATTATTCGCATTACAGCACCTTCTATGAAAGAAGCCGAAAACTTGGGCGAAATTTCTAAGCGACTTCGTGCAATGGGCATTCACACGCCGCTAGTCGCCGATATTCACTTTACGCCGAACGCTGCGCTCAAAGCCGCTGAATTTGTCGAGAACGTGCGCATCAATCCGGGCAACTATGCCGATAGAAAAAAATTCGTTGTGCACGAATACACCGATTCCGAATACGAAGCCGAGTTAGAACGCATTCATGACCAATTCAAACCGCTGGTGCTCAAATGCAAAGAGTACGGTCGCTCTATGCGCATTGGCACCAATCATGGCTCGCTTTCGGACCGCATCATGAACCGCTATGGCGATACGCCGCTCGGTATGGTCGAATCTGCGCTCGAATTTGCACGCATCTGCGAACTCTATGGCTACTACGACTTCATTTTCTCGATGAAATCCTCCAACCCACAAGTCATGATTCAAGCCTACCGCTTGCTTGTCGAAAAAGCCGACAAGGAATTGAAACACAAATATCCGCTTCACTTGGGCGTTACCGAAGCAGGCAATGCCGAAGAAGGTCGCATTAAATCTGCAATTGGTATTGGCGCATTGCTGGAAGATGGCTTAGGCGATACCATTCGAGTCTCACTTACCGAAGACCCCGTCAATGAAGTGTATTTCGGTTTTGAACTGGTCAAGAAATACAACGACAAACTTTGGGTTCACGCTGATACGCTTAGCGACTTTGCAAAGAGTTTTGTCTCTCCGGCTGCTGAAGAGCCGCCTTTCACGCCGTTTGAGTTTAATCGCCGCCCATCACAAAAAATTGTTGTTGGAAATTTGGAAGTTGGTGGCGACTCGGTCCCGCGCGTTGAGCTAGAGGTCAAAGAGCCACTTTCAAACATTGAAACCGTTCGTGATGAAATCATCTTTTCAGCTAAGCCTTTTCTTCGTGATGGTGCCAAATCGGAATTTACTTCTATCACTACCGACTGCATTGACGATGTCAAAGCGATTCAAGCTGCACTGAATGAAAAATTTGTTGCCCCGATTTTGTCGGTCTCTGTCAGCGAGATGCTCACAGCAAAGGCTTTGGTTAATTCGGTCGACAAAATTCGCTTGAACATCAAGCGCGGCGATGCGCCGTTTGAGAAAGAGGGCTTGCAGCATCTTGTCGGTCGCGCAGCTATTGAGTTTTCGTTTGTCAAAACTGATGAAACCGATACAGCCATCGCCGAAATTCTCACGCGCCTTGCTGAAAAGTGCCGTGCAGTCGGACTCGAGCGCGCTATGTTCTCGATTCAAGCAAAGGAAATCATTTATCCTTATCGGCGTTTAGCGCAAGCCTTCAAAAAAGCACAGCTCAAGTTTCCGATTGTGCTTCGCTACGACGCACGCCACATTCAGCCCTCAGAAAATCCAAATACGAAAATTCCTAATTCTACCACAGACGCAGCAGTGCTTTGTGCGGCATCAGTTCAACTCGGTTCACTGCTCTGCGATGGCATTGGGGATGTAGTTGCCCTACGCTCGAATCTCTTGCGCGGCGATGAGCTGAACTTGGTCTATAACATTCTGCAAGCCACACGCTACCGCATGACCAAAACCGAGTTCATCTCTTGTCCATCTTGCGGCAGAACACTCTTTGACCTCGAGGAAGTTACAGCAAAAATCAAGGCACGAACGGCTCATCTTAAAGGACTAAAAATTGCTATCATGGGCTGCATTGTCAATGGTCCGGGTGAAATGGCTGATGCTGATTTCGGCTATGTGGGCACAGGCGTCGGTGAGATTAGTCTTTATGTTGGTAAGGAGGTTGTCGAGCGCCATATCCCAGAAGCTGAAGCCGTTGAGCGCCTCGTTGAACTCATCAAGCGTCACGGCAAGTGGCAAGAGCCAGAGGCATCACTTGCTGAAGAGACACAATCGTAAAGCTGCAGCTCTGAGGCTTAGTGCAAGGCTGTGTTTGTGCAACACCGCTGTTTTGCTTTATTGCATTACATAATTGTTTGCTTGAGTCTTTAACTACTCTGTCTCATGATGCATTTACTTCAATCGTGGCTTGAATCTGCTGGCGTGCCCTATGCTGAGACGCTTATGCTCACGCTTGGCTTCATCTTTCTATTGATTGCATGCTACCTTTCGCATGTTATCTCACGACGCATCTTGCTTGTGTGGATTCACAGCATTGCGCAGGCAAGCAAAGCCAGTTGGGATGACGTGCTTTTGGAGCAAAAAACCTTTGACCGCTTGGCACATCTTGCGCCAGCAATCGTGCTGCAACTTTGCGCCCCGATTTTCTTTCCCCATTCGCCTAACATTGTTGCCCTGCTTTCGCGTATCAATGATTTTTACATCATTTGGGTTGTCGTTGCTGTGGTTTTCTCGCTTTTGAACGCAGTGGGGCAACTCTACTTGCTTTCTCCGAAAGCTGCGAAAGAATTTCCCATCAAGGTTATTATCCAAGTGTTCCAGATTGTCGCCGTCTTTGTTGGTGCAATTTTCGGTCTGGCTATTCTTCTCAATGAATCGCCGCTGGTCTTGCTTTCAGGTTTAGGCGCCATTACTGCTGTTCTGCTAATCATCTTTCGTGATGCGCTTCTGGGTTTTACTGCTGGTATTCAGATTGCCACCAACCGTCTTGTAGCAGTCGGCGACTGGATTGCGATGCCCAAATATGATGCTGACGGCACAGTTACAGAAATTGCCCTGACCACAGTGCGTGTTCAGAATTGGGATAATACATTCACGATTATTCCGACCTATGCCCTCATTAGCGACTCATTTAAGAACTGGCGTTCGGTCTTCGAGATGGGCGCTCGACGCATCAAACGCTCTATTAACATTGACATTCATTCCGTGAAATTTCTTGATGAGGCGGCAATAGAGCGCTTTTCGAAGATTAAATACATTGCCGACTACATCGAGCAGCGACGCGCTGAAGCCATTCACGAAGGTGGAATAGGTTTAGTTGATGAGCGGCGCATCACAAATCTGGGGGCGTTTCGCGCGTATGTCTTCAACTACATCAAAAATCATCCCAAGATTCACAAAGCCATGACCTTCAATGTGCGGCACTTGCAACCGACGGAGCACGGCATTCCCATTGAAATTTGGGCTTTTACCACAGAAACACCTTTTGTGAATTATGAGAATGTACAAGCCGAAATTTTTAACCATATCATCGCTATCGTCCCTGAATTTGAACTCCGAATCTTCCAGCGTCCAACAGGTTACGATATGCGCCAGATGTATGCGCCCAACGGTGAGAGTGTTGCAGCATTACCACCAGCATCAAACACAAACTAGAACATTGAGCACTTGCGTAACATAACTTCGATAACAGCTTAGTCCACATGATAGCTTACCATGCACTCTCGAGCCACATTTGTCAGACTTGTCGTGCATTTTTCTCAATTCAGTTGGAAACGGCTATTTTTGCGCCGCATTAACACAAGCTCATTATGTCGCTTCAAGAAAAATTAGAAAGCAAATCCGCAGTTATTGGTGTCGTCGGCTTAGGCTATGTCGGCTTACCTCTTGCGGTTGAGTTTGCTTGCAAAGGGTTTAAAACCATCGGCATCGATTTAGATAAACGCAAAGTCGAGTCTATTGCTGCAGGAAAGAACTACATTCAGGATATCAAAGCTGAAAATTTTCAAGACGCGCTCAAACGGGGCTTCAAGGCTACAGACAATTACGACTGCGCGGGCTTGTGCGATGTTATCTACATCTGCGTGCCGACACCCTTTACGCCGAATAAAGAGCCAGATATTTCGTTTATTACTTCCGCATCGGAGTCAATTGCTCAACATCTTCGAAAAGAGCAGCTTATCATTCTCAAATCCACAACCTTTCCAAATACGACTGAAGGTTATGTGCAACCGATTTTGGAACGCACAGGCTTGAAAGTGGGTGTTGATTTTTATTTGGCTTTCTCACCCGAACGTATTGACCCCGGCAATACCAAATGGCACACTGGCAATACACCAATTGTCGTCGGCGGCGTTACTGCACGTTGTACAGAGCTTGCTGCGCTGGCTAATCGTCAAATTGTGTCGCATGTGCACACCGTCTCCTCACCGAAGGTAGCGGAAATGGAAAAACTCTTAGAAAACATCTTCCGCAGCGTCAACATCGCGCTCGTCAATGAAATGGCGATGCTTTGCGACCGCATGGGCGGCATTAACATCTGGGAAGTTGTAGAAGCAGCCGCAACCAAACCGTTTGGATTTATGCCGTTCTATCCCGGTCCCGGCATTGGCGGTCATTGCATCTTGATTGATCCCTACTACCTTGCTTGGCTTGCACGTGAGTACGACTTTCAGACCAAATTTATCACACTGGCAGCTGAGACCAACGAAAACATGCCATTCTATGTGCGCGATATGATTATGAAGGAAATTGCGCGCCTGCCTGTTACTGTCGAGAGTGCAAACTACCTTTTTTTAGGTGTCGCTTTCAAGAAGAACGTGGATGACATTCGCCATTCTCCTGCCATCAAAGTCATTGAACTTTTGCAACGTGAAGGCGCAAAACACATTCACTACTGCGACCCCTATGTGCCGCATTTTCGCGAACATGGAATTGGTAACACCGTCATCGAAATGCACGCTTCGCCTTTCACCAAAGCCACATTGAATGCTGCCGATATTGTCATTATCACGACCGATCATTCAGCGTTCGACTATGAGATGATTGTGCGCGAATCCAAGCGTATCATTGATACACGCAACGCCTTGAAGTCTGTCAAGCATCACCGTGAGAAAATTGTGCTGCTCGGCAATAGCGGCAATAGTAAATAGCACTTTAAAATTCTGGCTCCAAGCCGCGCAGCACAGCGCACATTCGGCAGATTTTCTGACCTTCGTCCTCCATAAACCACCCCTTGCGTGCATTATACCATAGATCACAATCTTCGGCTTCACACTTTTTGAAGCCTACCTCAAGTGCAAACAGGATGATATTTTCTTCTGTAATTTGCACAGGTAAGCGGTTGCCCAGTTCAATTTCCTCAATTAAGGCGGCTTTGAGCACGCCAAAAGATGCCACAGGCTTGAAAATTTGCAGGCGCTCAAGCGCAGTATATTTGTTTGGTATCATCGGAGTGTTAGTTTTGTACGTTGAACGCCTTTTTGCACAAAAGCTAGCTCAACGCCATGCATTAATAGATGTCTGAACACATGCATCAAGAGCAAGAACGCATTTTTACGCTATCGAATTTCCTAAGCATTCTGCGCGTGCTGCTTGTGCCGCCCTTCATCTACTTTTTTTCGCACGGTGAAAAACTCACCGCCTTTATTCTCGTGCTGATTGCGATTTCCACAGATTGGTTCGATGGACGCGTTGCGCGCTGGACTCACACTGTTTCTGAAATGGGCAAAATTTTGGATCCGCTTGCCGATAAACTCTCGGCGGCGTTGTTAGGCATTTACTTTGCTTACCTTGGCGAACTGCCAGTCTGGTTCGTTGTCTTCCTTTTCTTGCGCGATGCCATCATCTTCGGCGGCGGTATCTATGCCAAATATCGTAAGCACATTCTCACTACGGCTCTGCCTGCTGGTAAATGGGCAGTCGGCTTCCTTGCCCTGCTCTATGCCATGATTGTCTTTCCCTACCCCGTTGATTTTTCTCTGGCAAAAACCGTGTGCCTCTGGGCAGCGACAGCACTGCTCTTTGCCTCTTTTGTGCAATACGCCCTCCGCTTCCGCGATATTCTTCTCGGCAAGGAGGTTGTCAATCTTTGAAGACTGGCTGACTTAAACCGCTGTAGAATTTCTTTCTACAATTGCGCAAATGCCATAGAGCACGGCATCTTTTTCTACACGGTCAATGTGCGAAATACAGCGTGCAAATACGGCAGCATCCCCACCCGTTGCCACCACCAAAACTTTTGATTCGCGATACTTTCTTTTCAGTTCAGCTTTGAGTTTTGCAATCAAGCCTTCGGTTTCAGCTACCTTGCCCCAAAATAGCCCCGACTCCAAGCACTCTACAGTGCTACGACCAATCACCTTCGATGTTTTGCGCAGTTGAAACTCTGGCAATTGTGCAGCACGTTGCCACAGCGCGGCTGCAGTTGTATGCGCGCCGGCAAGAATCAATCCGCCAAGATAGTGAGCACTGGAAGTCAGCACGTCGTAGGTCACCGCTGTGCCGAAATCAATCACGATTACAGCTTGATGGGGAAAGTGCTCTGCCGCAAACGCTGTAGCAGCAATTCTATCTGCGCCCAGTGTCTGCGGTGTCTGATAGCGTATTTCAAACGGTAATTTCAATGAAGCAGATATAATCAAGGATGGCGCGCGCAGACTTTTCTCGAGCCATGGCAGCACAGTTTGGACAACTCTTGGCACAACGGACGCCACACCAATACACTGCACCTGCTCACTGCTTTTGCAGATATCTTCACCCCATACTTTGGCAACATGCTTGGCGTTGTGCTGGCTATGCAGGTGTGCAGTCTTTACAGTGCTGCGCCAGAGGATTTTCTTGCCTTTGAGTGCCGCAAGTGTGGTATGTGTATTGCCAATATCGAGCGCAAGTATCGGCTTAGTAGCGGACATCACTTATCTCGGTTTGGGCATAACGCACACGCTCTCCTTCCGACTCAATCCACAGAAAGCCTACTTCATCGACATCAATAGCTTTACCTGTACGCAATCTGCCTTCATGCCGAAAGACAACAACTTTGCCAATCATGGCGCAGCGTGCTTTCCAAGCATCGAGCAGCTCGGCTGTCTTGCCTTGTTGAAAAGCGTGATACTGTTCATCTAATCGCCTTAGCAGGGCAATCAGCGTCTCTGTGCGGTCCATGTCTTGCGCTGTAAGCAATTTGAGTGATGTAGCTGGCAGCGTTTTGTCAAACTTAGTTTGATTGACATTTAAGCCAATACCCACGACCACCGTGTGCGTCGCTTTTGAGTTGCTACGTGCTTCTACCAAGATTCCAGCAATTTTCTTATGCAAGACCAGTACATCATTCGGATACTTGATTTCAGTTGGCAACTGCGTGAGTGCCTCGACAGTCTCAGCGACCGCTTCTGCTGCAAGCAGTGACAGCAGTCCCAAGTTTGACCAATAAGTTTTAGGGCGCAACACAACGGACATTAGTATGTTTTCGCCTTTTGCGGCTTGCCACCTTTTACCGGCTCGTCCTTTTCCTTGTGTCTGGAAGTCTGCAATTAGCACACTGCCTTCGGGCAACTCACCCAAACGAAACGCCTCGGTATTCGTCGAGTCAATTTCATCGTAGATGAGAATGTGTTTGCCGATGCAGTCGTGCGTGGCACAGGCAATTTTTATACGCTGCGAATCTAACAAGGCTCAAGTTGGGCGTTCAATTTTGCGATTTGTTTTTTCTGCGATGCGCTGCAAGACCTTCTCAAAATCTGGCAAGTTTTCCTTGATGCTAATTGAATCGACACGTATTGAATCTATCAAACCAATGATATGATAACTCTTAGGTGGATTATAGGTGAGCGGTTCTCGGTAAATGCGTTGAATCTCACTGTATTTGAGCGACTTGCGTTTGCCGTTGCGTGTCTCGTAAATGATTTCTTCATCGCTTAGCACGATTTTATCACCTTCATGTCCGTGTTCTGCATAAAACTTGGTGTTATACATCATCGGGAATCCAAATGAGATTGTTGTTGCCGCAATGATGAGCACCGTTTTCACAAGGCAGCCGATATCAATTCCATATTTGAAATTGCCAAAGCGAAAAAAGAGTGCCCAAGTTACTGCTAAAAACACCATGGAGAGTATCCAAGTAATTGTCGCGTAGTTTTCAAGCCAGAGAGAAGGTTGAGTTTGTGGATAGACAAATACTTCATTCATTTTGCGTTAGAGCTTTAATGTTTAGGGCAGGTTTTCTTCAGCAATGCGTTCATAGTTGCCGTTGTTATTTCTATCGGCAAAGATAAATCGCTTTTTAATTTCGTTGTATGTCCATATTTCTTGCGTTGGTCGGTTAATAGGAAATTCGCGTGTGATTGAAGACGGCTCACCGTAGAGAATGTATGTTTTGCCTCGGTCGGTGCGCCAACCAAAGTCGCGCGCCGTATAGAAGTTGAAGAATGCATAATCCACGCGCCGATAGTATTCCGCCATGAGTTCGTTGTACTCCGTCTCGGGCGTCGGGTCTCGTTTTTTCCAGTACTCCAGAAACTTACGCCGCTGTTCTTCGACTGAACCGCTCTGCATTTCGCTTAGCGCTTCCGGTTGTAAGATGTATTCCATCAAGCGAATTGCCAGCGTAATGTCGTAGAGCGCAAATGGAATATCAATCCACGCATTCTCAAAATCTTTGCTCGTCTCACAGGTTTCTTTGCCGGCTTGTGCGCTTAGTTTCAAGAGAAAGCGCATATTGGCAAGCCGCTCTGCTTGAAAATCAATGAGCGCCAAGTAGCGCACCGATTGGCTCAGTCTTTGAGCTGCGAGCGTATATGTTTGCTGCTCACTTTCATTGACATCAAGACTTTTTATGGCAATCAAGTTCTCTTTCGGTATAGTTTTCTTTTCTATGAGCTTTTCTTTCTGTGTCGTCTTCTCGTAGAGTTCCCATGTTAGCCCGTCGATTGGTTGCGGCGAGATAATTTCGACCAAACCCACATAGTCGCGCCCGAAGATACCATTGCCTGATGCCCCTAACAGTTTGAAGCGCAGGTCCTCATTCAAAGTATTGGGGCGATAGACCATCATCACATCGGACATCATAATCGGCTTTCTTGGTTTTGGTGAAATACGCCGCCGATCGAGCCGAATCTGTTTCTGGATTTCGTCGTTGTAAATTTCCGAAAGCAATTCATATTCGCCTGTTTTAAGTGGCATGTCGAAGGCGGCTTCTACAAACCGCGAGCGATCTTTTGTTGCGGCAAAACTATCGACAACAATCACACGGCGTTGCACTTTACGCCCTACAGAGACTTGCCGACTTAGCACCTCAATCGTAAAATTGAGTTCTGCGCCAAACTTGCCATCTTGGCGCTTGACAAAAAAGGCGTTGTCGTATGAGATCTTCATATGGGCAATGAGCCGCATTGAGTCTGGCGAGGCTGTCGGTAAAATTGCAGTCTCGAGGTAAAACTGCGGTCGACCATACCGCTGCACGATTTCGATATAACGCTCTTGCGCGATAGACTCAGCAAAATACAGCGGCAGAGCAAGCAGCGTAAGTAAAAAGAAAAGAATTTTCATTTTCTTATGTACAATTTGTCTTTCAATTTTAGCAAAGTTCAGACGAGTTTGAAAAGATAATTACGGCTACAACTTTCAAGGTACATTTGAGCGTAAGAAAACACTGAGGCACTTTACACAGGCAAAACTAAAATTATGCGGAACACAAATTTAGAGACCAGCAAAGTCCCTGCTGAGGCGCAACTTGAGGAGCGCCTGCGCCCCATTCGTTTCGAGGATTTTACTGGACAGCAGAAAATTGTCGCCAATCTTCAGATTTTTATCACTGCCGCGCGCAGCCGAGGCGAAGCCTTAGATCATGTGCTGCTTTCAGGACCGCCCGGACTTGGCAAAACCACGCTTGCTTATATCATTGCGCACGAAATGGGCGTCTCAATCAAAACCACCTCTGGTCCTGTTTTGGATAAGCCCGGCGACCTTGCTGGGTTGCTTACCAATCTTGACAAAGGCGACATTTTGTTCATTGATGAAATTCACCGTCTTAACCCTGTTGTCGAAGAGTATCTCTATTCTGCAATGGAGGATTTCAAGCTAGATATTATGATTGATTCAGGACCGTCGGCACGCAGCGTACAGATTTCCATTCCACCATTTACTTTAGTTGGCGCCACCACACGCGCCGGCTTGCTGACAGCACCGTTACGCGCGCGCTTTGGCATCAGCTCACGGCTCGATTACTACACTGCGGACTTGCTTGAGAAAATTATTCTGCGCTCAGCAAAAATCCTAGCTGTGGAGATTGATAAAGAAGGGGCTTTTGAAATCGCTCGCCGCTCGCGTGGCACACCGCGCATTGCCAATCGTCTGCTTCGACGCGCCCGCGATTTTGCTCAAGTTAGCGGCTCCAATTTCATCACCCTTGAAATTGCTCGCCAAACCCTTGCCGCCCTCGATATCGACGAATACGGGCTCGACGAAATGGACAAGCGCATCATGCTTTCCATCATTGAAAAATATGCCGGCGGTCCAGTTGGTCTCTCTACGCTTGCTATTGCAGTTGGCGAAGAGCCCGACACCGTTGAAGAAGTCTACGAACCCTATCTCATTCAAGAAGGGTATTTGATGCGCACCCCACGCGGTAGAGTCGCCACAGACCTTGCTTACCAGCGGTTGCGTCTTGAAAAACCAAAATCTACACCCAACTTATTTGACACATAACACACATTTTCTCTAACCTAACCGCAACACGAATGACCATCACCACACCACGTCTTGCTGCTAGTACATTTTTCATCTTGTTTTTTGCTCTTGCCGTATGGGCGTGTCGAACCGTAGCGATTACAGGACGCCAACAGCTCAATCTCATCCCTAGCCAAACATTGCTCTCTATGAGCTATCAGCAATACGGCGCATTTCTTTCGCAAGCACGTCTAAGCAATAATCAAGAGCAAACTGCACTCGTCAAGCGCGTTGGTCGGCGCATTCAAGCCGCCGTTGAGAAATACTTTGCCGATGCAGGGCTCTCCGAGCAATTGCGCGGGTATGCGTGGGAATTTAATCTGGTAGAAAGTCCCGAAGTTAATGCGTGGTGTATGCCCGGCGGAAAAGTTGTCTTCTACACGGGCATTTTACCCATCACGAAAGATGAAGAAGGACTTGCCGTCGTGATGGGGCACGAAATCGCTCATGCAATTGCTGAGCATGGCAATGAACGCATGAGCAAAGGCTTACTGGCGCAACTTGGCGGTGTGGCGTTAGATGTTGCCTTGCAAGATAAGCCGCAAGAAACTCGCCAACTTTTCTTTGCCGCCTATGGCTTAGGCGCACAGTTTGGTGTACTGCTCCCGTTCAGTCGCCTACAAGAAAGTGAAGCTGACCGTTTAGGACTTATTTTTATGGCAATGGCAGGCTATAACCCAAATGCCGCACCTGAATTTTGGAAACGCATGGCTGCAGCGGGCGGACCCAAAGTACCTGAATTTTTTAGCACACACCCATCCGACGAAACGCGCATCCGCGATTTACAAAACGCTATTCCTGAAGCTATGAAATACTATCGGCGTAATTAGCCTCCTACTGTCTGCTGCTTTCTATCGCAAAACGGATTTATGCCTGTACCACTTTACGCTCAACTGTATTCTACTATCTGTGCGTCCAGCGCTTTTTGAAAGGCTTCCTTGAAGGCTTTGCTGCGAGAGTTAAATTCTATAACCAGCCAGCCATAAAATATCGTGCAAAGTAGTGCCAGCATCAACAGGTTTTTGCTTGTGCCCGTGCTAAGATAGTCGGAAAGTTCACCAATTAGCGCTGGTACAAAGAGCAAAGAAAACAAAATCAGAAAAAGATTACCGAACCAACGCAAGCCCACTGTCAGCTGAATCAGTGTTCCTGTTGTTTGCGCGTCCACTTTCCCACTCACACGCGTAAAGAAAAAGCTACGTGCGTCAAGTTTATGCTCGAGCGAAAACTTTTCGCTCTCCACTTTTCCATAGTAACAGTGTAAAGCATCTTTTTCAGCATTGCTTTTGTTCTGCTGCGCGATTCGTACCAAGCGCTTGAGCGTTTCTTCTTTACTGAGTGCCGTCTGAAACGTCACATGCTCTCTTGGGAAGAGTTTTACTCCAAGCATTTTTTGAGAGATGATGATTTGTTCGTGATGCAGCAGGACGTGTAAAGTTAGGCATCTTTCGTGGACTTTCCCGATTGATATAGCGCCATGTTTAGCTTGCTTTTACCTGAATGGCGCTTTCTATCGTCATGCGATAGCACTCCTATTATGATTCTCACTTGAGCACTGTTGACATCAAGACAAGTTTTTTTAACTTGCTACTCAAAATCGACATTTTTCCAATTTTCAATTAGTTGGCATTAACTATGACGAATTTCAGCGAGCATACCGAAGTCTCTCAAAGCCTCAGCATCTTCTCAGAACTCGAGCGATACGACTATGAGCAGCTTATCTTCTGCTCCGACCACAAAGTAGGATTACGTGGTATTATCGCCATTCACAATACGATGCTTGGACCTGCGCTCGGTGGCACGCGCATGTGGGTCTATTCCACTGAACAAGATGCGATTGCTGATGCCTTGCGTTTAGCTCGTGGGATGACTTACAAAGCAGCAGTCTCACGCCTTAATCTCGGCGGAGGTAAAGCCGTGCTCATTGGTAACCCCGAGCGTGATAAATCTGAGGCGCTCTTTCGCACTTACGGTAGATTTGTTGAGGGATTGGCAGGACGCTATATCACCGCAGAAGATGTTGGCACGAATGTGCGCGACATGGAGTGGGTAAGAATGGAAACGAAGTATGTAACTGGTATCTCTCGTGCCCTCGGTGGCAGCGGCGATCCTTCACCTGTAACCGCACTTGGTGTGTATATGGGCATGAAAGCCGCTTGCAAAGCACGCTATGGCAATGACAGTCTTAATGGCAAAACTGTGGTGGTGCAAGGTGCTGGTCAAGTTGCTTATCACCTCTGTGGCTATCTTCGTTCTGAAGGTGCTGTGGTCTATGTCAGCGATATCTACGAAGAGAAAGCTCGACGCATTGTCAATGAATACGGCACGATTTATGTTAAACCCGAGGAGGTTTATGACAAAGCCGCGCACATCTTTTGTCCTGCCGCACTTGGCGGTGTCTTGAATAGTGATACGATTCCACGCTTGAAGGTGGAAATTATCGCTGGTCCAGCAAATAATCAATTGCGCGATGAAGAGGTGCACGAGCAAATGCTCATCGAACGCGATATTCTCTATGTCCCTGATTTCGTTATCAATGCCGGAGGCTTAATCAATGTCGCTAATGAACTCGAAGGCTATAACCGCGAGCGTGCTCTCTCTCAAGCAAGGGAAATTTACGACGTGGTCGGCGATGTGCTGCGCATCGCTAAGGAAAGAAACCTTACACCAAACTCGGCAGCTATTCATTTAGCTGAAGAGCGACTTAGGAAAATTGGTCAGATAAAGTCCATTTACGCCGGCGAAAGTAATTATGCAGGACGTCTGGGAGAAATGCACTCTCGGCACTCTCGCCGATAAATGCTTGAACTTGTTCTCTCAAGTGATGTTGCAACACACCGCTGCACATCAGGTCTTTTTCATAGATGTGAATTTCTTTAGCTTAATCGTTGTTTAGCCTTAGGTAGGTTTATGCTCTTCTAACCCGAAAGCGTTCTTTATCAATGATAAATCGCAGACAAGTTCGTGAAGTTGTAATGCAGGTTCTTTACGCTCACGATATTCGGAAGGATAACATTGAAAAGGTTGCGGAAGGCATTATTCCTGAAGAAATTCTTGCTCAGGAAAAATCACGGGAGTTTGCCCGCAAGTTGCTTACAGAGGTCAGCACCCATCAAAAGATGATCGACGAGTATATTACCAAGCATGCTGAAAACTGGGAGCTCGAACGCATGGCGCTTATAGACAAAAATCTCATGCGTATGGCAATTGCAGAATTTCTCTTCATGGATGATGTGCCGCCAAAAGTTACCATCAATGAGGCGATTGAAATTTCAAAGAAGTATAGCACGGATAAAAGTGGCAAGTTTATCAACGGGATCTTAGATGCAACACTCAATGAACTCAAACAAACTGGCAAACTCCACAAGTCTGGGCGTGGCTTGGTCGATGTGCCCCCCAAGCATCCTAAGACAACACCTGCTCCTACAAAGACCGCCGAAAAGCCAGCCGCATCTCCCCCAGCAGCACCTACATCACCTGCACCAAAGCCTTCATCAAAACCCAGTGTCTCAAAATCATCACCTTCAAGCAAGAAGTCAACACCATCCACGTATAGACCAAAATGACTGACACTACAACTTCCAAATCTACTGCTGCGCAAAAGTTCATCGCCATCGGCGATATCCATGGCTGCCTTTCACCCCTGCAATCACTGCTTGACTTACTTGCGCCCCAACCCGACGAAACACTTGTTTTTTTAGGTGATTACATCGATAGAGGTCCTGATTCCAAAGGCGTGATTGATTATTTACTCAAACTTCAAACCCAACATCCATGCGTGTTCTTGATGGGCAATCATGAAGTGATGATGCTCGAATATCTGGATTTCGGTAGAGAAGAAGGCTGGGCGATGAACGGCGGTAAATCTACATTGGACTCGTACCTTGTCAATGATGAAATTCGTATTCCTGACTCACACATTGAGTTTCTGCACAACTGCGTCTATTACTACGATACCGAACAGTATTTCTTCGTGCATGGCGGCTTAAAGCCTACGCGCTCTATCGTGGATAACCTGCGCCTGCTTTCTCCTATGGACTTTGTTTGGGAACGCGAGCATCTCAATCCACATCATCTTTTCTATGAAGATTATGCTTGGGAAAAAACCGTCGTCTGCGGTCATACCCCGCGTCCAGAGCCGATTATCAAAGAGAAATTGATTTCAATCGACACCGGCTGTGTCTATAACTACTCATCAGAACTTGGACGCCTTACGGCAATTCGGTTGCCTTCCCTTGAGATTACACAGGTAGATAACCGTACGCAAAAATTTTCGTTTTCTCGCTGGCTGAAATCCAAAATGTCAGCAGCTGGACGCTAATTTCGGCTCGCGATGACAAAGAAAGAAAAGTTTCGACGCGTTATAGAGATCTTGAGCAAGAAATTTCCTGCACCCCGTACAGAACTTGTCTATCAAACACCGTTTCAACTCCTTGTTGCTACGGTTTTAGCTGCGCAATGCACTGACAAACGCGTCAATATGGTTACCAAGCCGCTCTTTGAAAAATACCCCGATGCCCAAGCCCTAAGCCAACTTTCGCTCTCTGAGCTGCGCGAGCATATCAAATCCATCAACTTTTTCAACAATAAGGCAAAGCACATTTATGAGCTCACACGCGCGCTGCTCGAACGCCATCATGGTGAAGTGCCACAAACCTTAGAGGAACTGACCGCACTGCCCGGCGTTGGTCGCAAAACCGCCCATGTTGTGATGAGCAACTGCTTTGGCAAGCCTGTCTTAGCCGTCGATACGCATGTCTTTCGCGTCTCCAATCGTCTCGGTCTTGCAAACGCCGATAATGTCTTGCAGACTGAAAAGCAGCTCATGAAATATCTTGCGCCAGAAGAGGTTGGAAATTTTCATCACTACCTCATCTTGCATGGTCGCTATACCTGCAAAGCTCAGTCGCCTGCCTGCCATAGCTGTGAGCTCACCTCAATTTGTTCATACTACAAACAGCATTTGCGTAAAGCAAGCGAGCATCCACGGTCAAATGGCAAGTCGGCTTTAGGGCGCAAGCGCCTTACGCTGCGGACATCGTAAGCGGGTTACGTTTGTTCTTCTCTACGAGTTCATGGAGCAACTCGACACAAGACTCAGGCTCAAGCGCAAGTGGGTCAAATTCTCTGACCGCGCTATATTTGCTGTACTCTGCTTGGAATTCACGCGCCGTCGCAAAAAACACAAGCGACATATCCCAGCCACGAAATGCCCGCTTGGCAATGCGTTTGAACTCAAGGAGTTTGATATCTTTATGACGCGAATCCTGCATGATGCGAGAGAGCGTATAGTTTACTTCGTGAATGCCACCCTCTAAGGTTTGCAGAAACTTTCCTTCGCAAAACAGCAGCGCTCCTGAAATAGCCCGTTTTGCGTTGTTTAGGCTTGCTTTGCGAGAGATTTCTTTGACATCTTCAAGTGAAAGGGTATCGCTTGCAACACTGTAATAGACTAGCCGGTAAAGTCCCATTTGATGAATAGTAAGTTTAATTTTTAAGTATCTTTCTCGAACGCCCACTTGAGTTCTTTGGTTTTTTTTGCGCGCAAAAAAATTGCAACTTTACATTGATATCTCATGTTTAGTTTAAGTCTATGTATGAAATAGATAATTCAACATTTCCGATTATTACGCTGCGCAGCGAGTCGCCAGTGAGCCAAGCCATGCTCAAGGATTTTTACAAGTCTATTCGCGCAGCGGTTGAGCATAAAGTAGCGTTTGGCGTTTTTTATCGCTGTGATGCGACAGAGCCGAAGCTTGCGCGTGCCGCACCACCCAACATCATGACCGAACAACTACCACCCGACCTTCCCGAATACTTTGCTGGATTGGTTGCCGTTATGAAATCGACGAAAATGATTCGCTACTTACGTCCCATTTCTGTCGGTTTAACTCACGCCATGCCGAAGTGTCCCGTTAAAATCTTCACTTGGGGCGAAGAGCAGAACGCTAAAGCATGGATTCAAGCGCAAATTGAAATCAAGCAGGGTCGACTTGCTTGGGCGCGCCTTGCACAGAAAACCAGTTAATGCCATCTGTTCCCTGAAATTTTTAGCGCCTTTAGACAGCGGCACCTTCTTTCGCTAAGTCTTTTGTATTTTTGTGTTTTCTATGTTACAAGGTTTCTTAACAAACCGTCAAAAAATTCTGCTATGGGTCGCATTTTTGAGAAGCGCAAGCACAAGATGTTTGCGCGTTGGGCGAAGATGTCCAAAGCCTTTACCAAAATTGGTCGTGAAATCTCAATTGCAGTTAAGTTAGGGGGCGCAGACCCAGACGCCAATGCTCGACTTCGACGCGCCATTCAAAACGCACGCAGCGTCAATATGCCCAAAGATCGCATTGAAGCTGCCATCAAACGTGCCTCCTCTAAAGAGGAAGCAGATTTTCAAGAAGTAATTTACGAAGGTTATGCGCCGCACGGCGTTGCCCTCATTGTGGAAGCAGCAACAGATAACCCTACGCGTACGGTCGCCAATTTGAGAATGTATTTTAATCGCAGCGGGGGCTCACTGGCTGCAAATGGCGCCGTGAGCTTTATGTTTGAACGCAAAGGGGTCTTCAAACTCGCTAAGCCTGCTAATGTTAATCTCGAAGAACTGGAGCTCGAGCTTATCGACTACGGTGCAGAAGATTTCGTCTTAGAAGATGATGACTTGCTCATCTACACCAGCTACAATGATTTTGCGAAGATGCAAAAAAAGTTGGAAGAAAAAGGACTGGAAGTGCAAATGTCAGCGCTGCAATATATTCCTACCACGACAACGGAACTGAGCGAAGAGCAAGAAAAAGACGTGATGGAACTTATCGAAAAGTTAGAAGAAGACGACGATGTGCAAGCAGTCTATCACAACATGAAGTAGGTCCAAGTAGCCGATGTTGTTTAGGCTCTTACACTTTTAACCTCGCCACGTGCGATTTTCTCCATTGCATCTGCAAAGCAATCAATTTCAGAGGGTCGTGTGTAGATGTTTGGTGTTACACGAATGCCCTTGAAGTCATCGAAAGCGGCTTTGGTTGAGCTTGCGCGTTCTGTGTTATCAGGCGGCAAAATAGCGACTGTATAAATACGGTGTTTCTCAAAAAGATAACTTTGAACCTTGTTAGGGTCTGTACCTTCGACATGCACGTTTACAAGTCCGCACCACTGTGTTTCATCATCAATGTTAGTTCTGAATTTCACATTGTCATATTTCCTGAGGCGTTCTATCCAGCGCTTGTGCTGGTAGCGCAGTCGGGCTGCTTTGCGTTCCACACCTAAATTTTCGTGAAAGCCAAGGGCTTCAGCAATTGCATTATGGTTAGCGGCTGGATGCGTGCCAATCTCTTCGAACTTGCGAATGTCATTTTGCATGGATTCAGGTGCCGCAAAAAGTGGCCAGACATTCTTGATTTTTTCTTTTCTCACATAAAGCATGCCAGTGCCAATCGGTGCATATAGCCATTTGTGCAAACTTGTGCCAAAGTAATCACACTCTAAGTCGGGCTGTTTGAATGGAATATGAGCAAAGGCATGAGCGCCATCGACGATGACTTCAATACCGCGCGCCTTACCTAAGCGACAAATCTCACGCACGGGTAAAATTTGCCCTGTATAGACGACAACCTGCGAGACATGAATGACGCGCGTTTTTGGTGTGATAGCCTCTTCAATGGCATTGACAAAATCTTTGGGGTTCATTAAAGGCACAGGATAGCGCACTTTTTTCAAAATGATGCCATCGCGCCGAACGCGCTGTTCCCAAGTGGTAATCATGCGCGGGTAGTCTTGCGTGGTTGTAATGACTTCGTCGCCACGTTTAAGTTCCAAGCCGAACTGCAAGGTCTGTAGTGATTCGCTGGCATTGCGCGTAATGGCAATTTCTTCAGGTGAGCAACCAAAATGTTTTGCCAAACCCTCACGCACGGTCTCAATATGCGGTTGCAAATGCCGCCACATAGTGTATGCCGGTGCAAGATTCGAGTAGTCTAAATACGATTTTAGCGCCTCCATCACAATTTTGGGACTTGGACACACACCGCCGTTATTAAAATTGATAATGCTTCTGTCGACAGCGAAAGCCTGTTGCACCGTTGCCCAGAAGTCTTCATCAGCCGCAATACGCTCGAGTGAAGTCTCGGCAGGATATTGTGCGATTTTTTCGGCAAATTCAGCCAGAGCATCGCTGGCAAGCAGTGCGAATCCTGTGCCTGCAAGTAGTGCATCTTTTAGAAATTTTCGGCGCGTTGGCATTTTTGCTCAATTTAGAACTTGTGAAATTTGCGCTCCATGCAACCTTGTAACAAAGTTTCAGGCAACACCTTGCTGAAACTTGCTGCATGTTTGTTTCGTCAAAATGTTAGTGTTTCTTTAACACTTTTCAAAAAGCCTATGCGTTCAATGCAACCTATTGCACTGCACTGTCGGCTCGCACAAGCAATTTGCTCCGTCATTGTTCTCTGCGCTATCACAGCTACCGTTCCAGCATTTGCACAATCTACTCTTGACGATGCAAGAAAAGCTGTGCGCAAAAATCCAAAGAGCCCTATCGCTCACTACAACTTAGGAGTAGCACTCGCAGATGCCGATCAGCCCGAACAAGCCATTGAAGCCTTTCAGCAAGCCATTCGGTTGAATCCTAAATTTGCTGAAGCCTACTACAGTTTAGGGATGATGCATGATGCACTCGAAGATTATGATGCTGCTGTCCATGCCTTGCAAAAAGCCCAGCGACTTAACCCTCAGTTACCTGATTTACAATTCAATTTAGGACTTGTGCTTAGCAAAGCTGGTCGACATGTGGAAGCCGTGAAAGTCTTGCGCAGTGTCAAGGTCGGCAAAGCTCCGCTAAATTATTTCTACACGATTGGCACCGTTGCGCTCAAATCTGATAGCACCACACAAGATGCCATTGAAGCCTTTGAGCAAGTCGTGCACCTTGCTCCTGACAGTTTATCGTTCTATCAATCCTTAGGTGATGCCTACCGCAAAGCCAAGCGCTATGATGATGCCGTGCGTACCTACGAGCAAATTTTGGCAAAAGACCCTAACAACGAGGATGCGATTTATGCGCTTGGCATCACTTATGTACTCAGTCGGCAACGCGCTGCGGCTTTCAAGCAGCATGAAAAGTTAGAGCGCCTGCGTAGTGCACTTGCCACGCCGCTCATCAACTACATTTTTGAAGAAATGCCAAAGCGTCAGGATAGCACGAGGCAAAACTAACCTTGCATGCGTACAGGGTCTCTCGACGTCCGCATCGAGCATGCTGATTGCTTCTTGCTGCACTTGCTACAGAGCTACCTTAAGCTGCATGGATTAGATGTCTGTAGCAAGGAGCATCTGGACTTCACGGAAGGTTAGTCCTGAGAGGTCAGCAAGAATTTTTTTGGTGAGATATCCTTTGTAGGCATAAGTGCCATTGCGCAAGCTGGTGCTACGCCAGAGTGCATCAGAGACACTTGCATGTTCGCCGATTTTGAGAATGAAGGGAATGAGTGCATTCGTCAAAGCATAAGAGGCTGTGCGCGCTACTGCTGACGGCATATTTGGCACACAGTAGTGCGTTACACCATACTTGACATACGTCGGGTTTGAGTGTGAGGTGCGTATACTCGTCTCAAAGCAGCCGCCTTGGTCAATAGAGACATCAATGATTACTGCGCCTTTTTGCATGGTCATCACGATTTCTTCGCTGACAATTGGCTTCATGATTTTTGAGCGAGGATTCATTGCGCCGACCATCACGTCGGCAACTTTTGCGGCTTTTGAGATATAGTGCTCATTTGCGACCGCTGTTGTTACGCGTCGGTTGAAAATTGTCTCGAAGCGGCGCAAGCGGTTGAGTTCTTTATCGATTACGATGACCTGTGCGCCTAGTCCTAAGGCAGCTTGCGCGGCATAGTGTCCTACTGTACCTGCGCCGATAATGACCACGATAGCAGGGGGAACGCCAGCGACACCGCCGAGTAAAA
Source organism: Candidatus Thermochlorobacter sp. (assembly GCA_046291735.1). Classification (GTDB taxonomy): domain Bacteria; phylum Bacteroidota; class Chlorobiia; order Chlorobiales; family Thermochlorobacteraceae; genus Thermochlorobacter. The sequence goes on from JBKBSK010000012.1 coordinate 45,370, forward strand.
TACCGCGTCCACCATTGCCTGTCTCAAGATATTTTGCTGCGGTTTGAATAGCGAGTGCCCCTGCAATTTCGCTCATGGAGCGCACAATAGGCAGCTCGCCATCGCGGGTTTCAATGAACTCAAATGCAAGCCCTGTCACACTTTTTTTGAGCACCGTTTCCACATACTCTTGGCGCACGCTGCCCAAGTGCAAGGCTGAGATAATGACTTGACTGCGTTGCAATAAATCATACTCTTCTGGCAGTGGCGGGGCAACTTTTACAATAACATTAGCGCGTTTATACAATTCTTGTACATCGTCTATGATCTCTGCACCAGCTTCACTGTACTCTTGGTCAGTGAAGTTACAATGCGCACCTGCACCTCGCTCTATCATAACGCGGTGTCCTTGCTCCGTGATAATTTTCACCCCTGAGGGGGCAAGTGCCACACGATGCTCATCAGGTGTGATTTCGCGGGGCACACCCAACTCAATGTGCATTTTTCGCTCGGACTTCATCACGACTTTCTCGAGCGTTTCCACGCCAAAGTCGAAATCCATGTATCCGAAATCGCTGGTGTAACTCATTCGCTTGAAAAGATGCTCTTTGCCAATCTGGCGTTAAGAATTCCTACATAGCACTGCTGTCATAAATGTAATACTTCTGATGAAAATGCGCCGCTTGCTTTTTTGTGCCGACTTACGCTTTGAGTGGTTTCAAAAGCCAAAAGGTTACCGCAACAGGGGAATCGCCTTGCTGGGTAACCTTCTCTGGAAACTATGATACCACACGCTTTTCAATAACGCTCGCTGACGACTTTGCGTTTGAGTGCAGAAATATGTTTGGTAATATCAATTTCTTTTGGACATGCTTGCACACAGTTGAAAATCGTGTAGCATTTCCAGAGACCTTTGTTATTGTCAATAATTTTTAGGCGCGCATCGCTGGCTTGATCGCGTGAATCAAAAATAAAGCGATAGGCTTTAAGCAGCGCTGCTGGACCCAAGTACTCTTCATCGCTCCATGTTGAGGGGCAGGAATAAGTACAAGCGCCACACAAAATGCAGCGCGTTGATTCTTCAATGAGCTCTTGATCGGCGCTGCTCATGTAGCGCTCGATTTCAGGCGGTGGGTCATCATTGACAAGATAAGGCATAATGGTTTCATACTTGCGCCAAAATCCTGTCATATCAATCACCATATCTTTAATCACAGGTGCGCCGGGCACGGGCTCTATCTTTAACTTGCTGGTGCGCAAGTCTTTGACAAGTGTAACACAAGCCAGACGATTTTCCCCGTTAATCATCATCGCATCACTCCCGCAGACACCGTGTGCACACGACTTGCGGTAGGTTAGCGTGCCATCTTGTTCCCACTTAATTTTATTGAGCACATCGAGCACTCTATCCATTGGCTCGGCTTCCACTTTGTAAGTTTCCCAGTATGGCGCCTGATCTTTTTCTGGATTAAAGCGCTTTATAGATACTTCCAACTGCATACTACTTTACTTCCTTTCTGCCTTTCTTGTCTTACTGACGCTGCAAGCCCTCAGGCTTTTTCAACCTTGATTGGGACCGGCTTAACACCGTCTTTAGCGGCACCCTCTGCTGCACCGCCACCCGTTGCACTCTTGATGATGTTTGTTGCAGCATCAATCACACTTTTTGTGGCATCAGCTATAGCATTAGCCACAGGCGCAACCGCATCAGGTAGCCCGTTAATCGTTTTGTTAATAATCTCTCCAATTTCAGGAGCACGCTCACTCCATGCACTCACGGCATCGTTGATGGAATTGAGCGTTAAGCGCCCATCAATAATTCGTCCAATTGCATTCCCCAATGCCATCGGAGCACCAGCCACATGGGCAAGTGTTTCCATGCCTAAAAAGGTGAAGAATTCGCCAACATGTCCTTGTGGGTGCGAGGTCGGTGGAAGGGTTTCTTTCTTTGCCACAAACGCATTGTTGAACAGGCGGCGCGCTTTCTCGGCACGAGTCGTGAGTTTAATTGGCATATCTTTCACAATCTGAACTTGGCAAGCCAGACGATGTCCTTTTTGTTGCTTCTCCGCCGTCAGCCAAGCTTTTTCAACATCATTCATCGGTGAAAGTGCTTCCATTCCACTTTCTATTACCACTTCGCAGGTTTGACACAATCCGTGTCCACCGCACGCATACCCAATATGCGCCTTATGGCGGCGTGCTGCACCAAGCAAGGATTCATCTACAACGGCATCAAGCGATGCACCGTTAATCTCTAATTTTGGCATAGTTCGAATTAAGCGTTTTATTGGCAGAAGTTTGTTAGCGAAAGCTTTTGCACTGCGTGATGTTTTTGCTACTGACCAATATACGCAACGTATAAAAGTTTCACGTCTTGTGCAACATTGCCGTACTACCTCGCTCGCAGTGTCCAGAGTTTCACCGTTTTGTCATCACTCCCCGTTACGGCGTAATGTTCATCAGGCGAGACCGCAACAGTGTTTATCGTAAAAGTGTGTCCACCATAGAGCCTGTCGATGGTCTCCACGCAACTGACTTTTTCAATGTCCCAAATTTTGATGGTCTTATCTTGACTGACCGTCAGCATTTCTTTGCCACCGCTAATAAACGACATCCCTTTAATAGAAAAGGTATGCGCTAGAATTTTCACTTTAGGTTTGATTGATTTACCAGAGACATTCCAAATGCGCAAACGTGCATCTTTGCAGCCTGTTGAAAATAGCGTTCCATCAGGCGAAAACGCAACGGCAAATACAGAGTCGCCATGTCCTTCAATCGTGTGCAATGTCTCGAGTGTCTCTGCATCGAGAATTTTTACGAATCTATCGCTGCTGCCTGTTGCTACAAGTTTTCCATCGGGTGAGACGGCTACAGTACGAATGTTACCTTGATGCAAAGGCAGCACACGCTTCAATGACCAATCCGATGTATTGTAGATTTTCAGTGCACCATGACTGCCACCGACATAGAGCGTAGATTCATCAGGGTTCATAGCGAGCGCGTAGTGTGGTAAGAGCTGATTGCCGCCCATCGTTACGGTTGCATTAGCGGGCATTGTGAATCCTGCAGTTTCTATGGCAGCTCGAATGACCTGTGCGCTTTGTGCTGTTTTTTCAGGTGTTTTGTTGAATTCGTAGAGAATGTATTCGACTGCGTTGTAAAGCTCATCACCTGAGCTGAGTTCCCTCACAGTATCTGCGCTTGCAATAAATGTTCTGCCAACTCTTCCATCAGCGTAGCGTGTTACAGAGAGAAAATTCGTGCCGACTTGCGGGCAGAGTAGCGTTGCCACTTTGTCGAATTTTTCGGCATCATAGACCACAATCATGCCATCGCGCCCCGTCGTGATGAAATACTTTCCACTTCTTGAAAAGAGTAGGGCATACACAGACTGTTTGTGGTCAGCAAGTCCGCCAATCGCTTTTGGCTCATTCGGGTCGTAGACGAACACGGCTCGCAAGCCTCCTGCAGCCGCAAAACGCTTGCTATCAGGTGCGAATGCCACCGTGTAGGCATTTTGTGAATTTTCTAGGTAAGTTTCTTTGAGTGTGAGACGATTTTGGTCAGTCATTCTGTTAAGGTTTGATGCGGTTTTGTGGTTCCGAGTTTGACTGTGCATTCTGTGTCATTGTCGCGCTAAGCCAGTCTTGCACTTTTCGTGTCGCAAACTCAGCGGCATAATTGAGCGCAAGAGATTTTGCAGTGTTGAGCACGGTACGAACAAGTTGATTAAAAAATGTGGGTGAGTATGCAGGCTTGCTTGGTGTTGCCATCTGTGACGGCGGCATCGGCACGCTTTCATGCCGCGCAGAGCGGCGGGGTGCCACGATACGTCCTAACATCATTCCCACGCCGAGTGCAATCCCTGCAAGAGGGAGAGCATTGCGCTGCACAATTGCGCCTATGTCCAAGCGCGCGTCAACCTCTTCTTTGAGCAACTTTAGGCGCTGTGTTACAGCCTCTTCACGTACGGCAATCATGCGTTCTAATCTTGCACGGCGCGCCATCATTTCAGCACTAAAGTTCTTGTTCATACCTCGTCGTGGGGTTTTTGTTGCTCAAGTTCATCAAGCTTTTCGAAAATGAGTTTCCAGAAAAAATTTTTTAGCACGTTCGGTGATACTTTAGCGAAATAAACCGCTATCAGCCCCGTCAGAATTCCCAGTGTTAAAAATCCCAGTGAGGGTTTGCCAAGCCACTCGCCAATCAATAGTGCTGCGGCAATCATCAGGTAGGCTGCGCTAATCAAGGCAATGACTGCAACCAACAGCGATGCAGCGACTCCTGCAATAATTTCTGCAAGGTCTAACTTGGCAAGATCAATTTTAGCAGAAATGATTGCAGAAATATCGCGATAACTGCTCTCAATCGCATCAGCAATCACATCTGTCAGACGTGGCGGACGTGTGCTAGGCGCTGGCGGGCGTTTTCTGTCAGACACCAGAGACGTTTCAACTAATCACTGTTGCGACTGACAAGTAAGCCTAAGACAAACCCAATACCTAAGGCAATCAGTGCCGATTGCACCGGGTGCTTTTCCACATATTCCACAACAGAGTCTGTGGCTTCTTTGACATTTTGAAACTGCGGCGTCTGAGCAAGTTTTTCGTAATACTCTGTAACCTTTTCGTTGAGTTTCTGACGCGCGGTATCTACAGCGTCTCCCTCTGTCAGGTTCTTGAAAGTGGTTTTCTCAGCCATAAGACAAGTACTTGATGTTAGCGCAAGATTCTTTGAACGATTAGTACGAAAGAATTTAAGAAAACTTTTTATATTGAACTACATTTGCAAAATAGAGGTTGCCCTTCCAATGCAAGCACCTGACATGGCCTATATGGAAGCCCAAAGCCAAGCCTTTCACACCTTGATGAAATCCAGTGACCTTGCCGACGGCATGTCTAAGCTTTTTCATTATTCGAGAAACGGTGAGTCGGTTGAAGGGTTCATCATCCGTTATCAAGGGAAAATTTATGCCTATATCAACCTGTGTCCTCACGCCCATGAGCCTATTATCTTCGGGCATCAATCCGCATTCAACAGCGACAAACGCTACATTGTCTGCCGAGAACACTTTGCGATGTTTAATCCTGAAACTGGTGTCTGTGTGAGCGGTCCGTGCCCAATTGCAGACCTTGTCAAAATTGAAGTCGTAGAGAAAGATGATATGATTCATGTAGTGCTATAGCTGCAATGCTCAAGAGCATGGATTGCAACTATTCATGTTACTTCTCCACTCCATTTGGATTGTTCTGTCTCTGACGCATGCTTACAAAAAATGATTTGAGCAGCGTCGTGCACTTTTCCTCCAATACGCCGCCAATCACTTCCGCCTGATGATTGAGCTTCTTTGATTGTGTTAGGTTGAAGACTGTGCCGCATGCGCCCCATTTTCCATCGTAACTGCCAAAGACCAAGCGTCCGACCTTTGCGAGGACAATTGCACCTGCACACATCGGACATGGCTCTAAGGTTACCACCAGCGTACAATCTTGCAAGTATTTGGAATTGAGCGCTGCCATTGCCGCCGTCAGTGCAATCATTTCAGCGTGCGCAGTTGCATCTCTAAGCGTCTCGACCTGATTGTAGCCTTTACCTATCACTGCGCCATTTGAATCCAGCACGATAGCGCCAACCGGCACTTCATTGCGCTCAAAGGCTTTTTCTGCCTCACGCAGTGCCAGTTCCATAAATCTCTCAAACCTTGCTTCAAACATGATGTGTATTGAATAGTTCGCAAAACTGCACGTTGTTCTCTCTCATACGCCGCGCGTCTCTGGACTCCAGATGTATTTGTGCATTTGCAATTGAAAGCGCACTTTCAATTTGTCAGCTAAAATCCATTCAGCAAGACTTTGTGGTGAAAGCTCACCAAAAACCACTGACATTAACACCGTGAGTTTCTCCGTCAGCCGATATTCTTCTATCACGCGCTTTGCCCAGTCGTAATCGAGCCGAGAGCCAATAACGAACTTAATCTCATCCGTAGGCAGTGCAATCTCAAGATTGCGGTAGTCATTCTTCTTGAGCATCCCTGATGAGGGCGTCTTCATATCAATGATTTTTTTAACACGCTTATCGACCTTATCAACCAAAATGTGCCCTGATGTCTCCAGCATAACCGAGAAGCCTAAATCGCATAGGCGCGTCATCAGGTCGTAGACCTCTGGCTGCAAGAGTGGCTCACCGCCCGTAATTTCAACCAAGTTGCAACCGTAGGCTGACACTTGCTCAATGATGCTCTCCACAGTGCGCTCTTCGCCCTCATAGAAGGCATATTCTGTGTCGCAATACGTGCAGCGCAGGTCGCACTCCGTCAGACGCACAAACACGCACGGCAAGCCCATCTGCGACGACTCTCCTTGAATAGAAAAAAAGATCTCGTTGACTTTTAGCATTGCTTTTCTATGCTTTTATTGACCGCATTACATCAGTCAGTCTCATCTTGCTCAGGACACATCCTGCATCTATGGCAGATAGTGCGCAAATAATAGAAAATGCGGAGGCTTTCGGCTTCCGCATTCTCTTTTGGCAAGTTGCAAAAATAGTGTTTGAGTGCCTCAATCAATAATCTCTACTTCCAAGCGGCTTGGGTTTTTTGAATCGTGAAAGAGTCGATGTGTAGCTTTGATAAAGTCTTTTTCATCAGCTTTGTAAATGTTCGGCACATACTTCTGCGGATTGCGATCGAAGAGCGGAAATGCTGTGCTTTGCACATGAATCATAATGCGATGCCCTTTCTTGAAGGTATGCAAGACATCTTGCAAGCGAAACGAAATTTCTGTGACTTGATTTGGTTTCATTGGCTGCGGTTTTTCAAAACTGTTTCGGAATCGCGCACGCATTATTTCGCTGCGTACCAGTTGCTCGTAGCCGCTCATCAAGACACGCTTGTTCGGCAAATACGGATGATTTTGTGCTGTATCAGGATAGACATCAATGAGTTTGACAAAGAAATCTGCATCACTGCCTGTGGTGCTGACAAAAAGCCGCGCAGTAAGCTCACCACCCAGTGTGATATCTTTTTCTAACACATCGGTTTGAAACACCAGCACATCGGGACGTGACGATGCAAAGCGCTGATCTTCCGACATATACAAGAAAGGCGTAAAGCCAAACATTTCGGCTTCTACTTCACTCGATGGCACAGGTTTGTTAGGGTCGCTGACATATTCGGAAAATGCTCTGGCTTCTCTCGGCGCTGTGAAGGCTAGCTTGCCCCCACTCTGAAAATAAAGCGCACTTTTCTTTGCAGTCGGCACAGGCCATTTTTCAAACTTTCGGTACTCCTTTTTGCCTGTGTCGAAGAGATAGGCTTCGGGCAAATCTACCGTGCCGTCACCTTGCTCTTTGAGGAAGTGCCGGAAAAACTTTGCTTCAATTTCTCGCTGGTAAAATGTCGCAAGGCTATCACCAAAATAAATGTCTCCATGCAATGTATGCCCCGTCTCACGTGCCCATCTGCCGTGTCCGAACGGTCCCATTGTCAAAATGTTGAATGTGTTTGGGTTATGTTTTTCAATGGTCTTGTAGACTGTGAGCGGTCCGTAAAGGTCTTCAGCATCAAACCAACCGCCAACCGTGAACACTGCAGGCTTGACATCTTTCAGGTGCGCAATGATGTTACGTTTTTGCCAAAACTCGTCGTAGTTGGGGTGCTCTACAGTCTCTTTCCAGAAGAAATTATCGCTGTAGAATTTATCGCCATTTTTGAGCGAACCTAAGTTGAGATAGAACTTATAGCCATCTTGTGATGCAGGTGCAGCAATCATTTTGCTTGCCCACCAATCTTCTGTTGTGGGTTGTGGCGTCTGAATCCCAAACAGCGGGTAAGTCAGAAAGTATTGCATCGTGAAAGCGCCATGATGATGAAAATCGTCGAAGAAGAAGTCGGAAACAGGGGCTTGCGGTGAGACGGCTTTCAGCGCAGGATGATTGCATAGCGCACTTGCAATCGTGTAGAAGCCGGGATACGAAATGCCCCACATTCCTACTCGACCGTTATGATGCGCAATGTTTTTTAGTAGCCACTCAATGGTATCGTACGCATCCGTAGATTCGTCCACATCTGTGTTAGATTTCTTTTCAGGAAGATGCGGTGTCACATTTGTCCATTTGCCTTCTGACATGTATCGCCCGCGCACATCTTGATAGACAAAAATGTATTTTTCACGCATCATAATCGGCGAAGGACCAAGTTCGTTTGGATAAGCGTCAGGACCGTAGGGCGCAACGCTGTAACAGGTGCGTTGCATCAAGATAGGATAAGTTTTGTTTGGTGCAGCATCTTTAGGCGTATAGACAATTGTGAAGAGTTTTACTCCATCGCGCATCGGAATTTGATATTCCGCTTTCTGATAGTTCTCTCGGATAAATGCAGAATCGCTTTGCGCCAGAGCTAGTGCGGCAGAGAAAAACAAGATGACAAATAACAAAGAGAGTTGTCGCATAGCCGAAGAGCTGTGTTAGAGTTGATTGAGTTTTTTCGTTGATAGCGAACCGAAATATAACACGGCAGATTCAATGATAAGGTTTGTGTGCTGTTCAAGTTTGAGCTACTGCGACATCACGCCTGCCCAAAATGCTTTCGGCAATGAGTCCAAGTACGGCAAGCACTACAAGGTATTTCCAGATGCCAAGCCCATATCGCGAGCTTGCAATGGCTTCATCGACTTTTTCTATTTGTTCTGCTACTGGCACATAGAAAAAATCTTTTTCAGGCAGTGAAAAGAGGTTGGCAAAGCGCAAGATGCGTTCAGGCGAGAGCGATGCAGTCTCCGATTCTGCTTCTGGCAAATTAAGAGCAAGTTTCATCACAAGTGTTGTATCCAGTGCATTTTGTGCGAGCACGTCATAAATCCCAATTTCATTGAAGAGCGCAGGCTCGAGCACAAGACGCAAGTTGCCACTGCGCATTTGTGTTTGCACGAACATTAACTTGCCGCTTGGTTTGCGCACCATCACGCTTGCTGGGTTGGTGAGTGAGAGCGGCAGACTCACTTCGCTTTGCTCGCCGCAAATGAACTGATAGTTGCGACTTTTGGCTTTCGCACTCGAGTAAAGCACTGTACGAAACATTAGCGGTGCAAACAGCGGCTGAAGCACCAGTGTCGTGTGTTCAGGTTTCGGGAGTGCTGCAAAGACTGTCACGGCACCCAAACCGTGTTTGTGTGTGGCAATGAACGCTTTGTCTGTTGCTGAACTCATAATGACTTCACTTTTTGGTGCTCTCAGCAGTTCAGCGGCAGAAAAAAGCAGAATCGGCTCCTCGACCGATGAGATTGCTGCTTTGCGACGCGCAAATTCACCTTGAAAGATGCCATCAAAAAGCGGATGCCGATACTCGATTTTTTCAATTGAAAGTGGTGCCGTGCTGCTCACACTGGAGAGCGGGGCTAGCGTGCTGGCTTCAAGTGTCGAGAAAAGCTGGTTAAGCATACCGAAGTTTGCCTGATTAGGGCGCGCAAAGAAAATTAGCCCACCGCCTTGTCGCACAAAACTCTCAATGCGCGAGATTGCCGATGCTGAAAGTGTGCTGACGCCGCAGAGTATGAGTGCGTCATACTTTGAAAAATCTTGTGCATCTAAGGCTACTTCAGGGATGAAGACCAGCTCGAGAAAATCTTTGTTCTGAAAACTCTCGAGCGCAAGACGCAAGTACTGCGTATCGCGTTCATCGCTATATGAGAGCAAGAGCCGCAGCTTGTCTGGAATATAGAAAGTAAGATATCGGCGGTTATCCCACTCGAGATTATCGCTCTCAATAGAAAGTTCGCCAGCGATAAAGCCGCTTTGTGTTGGCGTCGCTGCTAGCATTACTGTGCTTGGTGTCTGTGCTTGCACTTCAAGCGAGCTCTCAGTTGCAAGTTTGTCAGAAAAGCGCAGTGAGACAATTGTTGAGCGCGTTACAGTCTCTCCAAACAGTTTTGCCGTCGCCTCCAGACGAACAGGTTTTGCTGGCTCAAAAATTTTGGTGAGCACCTCTACATTCGTGAGCGCCACATTTTTCTTGTCTTTCGGCGCCACATTTACTGCATAGAACTTGAACTCAAAGTCGTATTGATAACTTATTGAGGAATCGCGCCGCAGAAAGTCATGCGGCTGAAAGTCTGAGATGAGATAAAGTTCGCGGTTGAAGTGCTTTGCGCGCGCAAGTGCCGCAATAGCTTCAAGCAGTGAGCCTTCAGCGTAGAAGGGTTGTGCAGAAAGTTGTGCTTGCGCAATTTGCCGTTTAGCTTCTGCAAGGTTCAGAGGCTGCGGTGAGACATTGCCAATTGCAAGAAAAATTTCGTCTTGCTCGACAAAGTTTTCTAGAATCCGCAGCGCCGCAGTCTTAGCTTGTTTCCATTGGTCTGCAGCAAGGCGGTTATTGTAGCCCATAGATGCCGAGTTATCCAGCACGATTACGGCACTGGTCTTGGTATGCGATGCAAAATCTGAGCCAGCAAGGTAGCCCGGAATGACGGGCTTGGAAAACGAGGCAACAAGAAAAAAAATCACGAGACTGCGAATTAGCAAGAGTAGCCACTGGCGAATCTTAAACTTTTGTACCGCACTTTGCTCAATTTGTTTGAGCAGTTCAAGTGAGCTAAACTCAATTTGTTTGCGCCGTCTCAAGTTGAGCAGATGCAAAAGTATTGGCACACTTGCCGCTACCAAGCCTAAGAGAATCGCCGGATTGAGAAAAATCATTTTCCATTGTGAAAGGTGTTACAAAAACTTTGCTTGACCGCCTTGCATGTTCAAGCAAGATAGGCACTCTAAGCCCTTGTAGTCTTAAAATCGTCCTATCTTTTTTTGGCGTGTGCCTGCTTGAGCCCATTTACATTGGCTATCAAAAACCACTTTGCACTCTCAGACTAATCCTCTAACTTCACCATTGTCGAAAAAAAACTCCTCCTGAAACAAAATAGGTTAAAGAAATGCAGATTGTAGTCGTCTTTTTTCGATGCGCTCTTACCATTTTCTGGAGCATTGTCTTTCTTTGTTTAATTGGTGTGCCTCTTCATGCGCAAGATCGAAAATATGAACGCAAATCGATCACATCGTTAGGGACAGTGCTGGTCAAGCCCGGACTCTCTGTTGACTTGGATATTGTGCAAAATCGCCTCAAAGCCTACTTGGAACTGCCTCGCTTTGACTTTAATGTAATCCCTGAAAATACGCTTAAAGAGTTTCGCCAAAAAGTCAATCAAACCGATCTTAGTCCTGAAAGCATTGGTTCTGCGCTGAAGCAGACTGTTGTACCCAAAATTTTGCAGGTTGTCAAAGCGGTTGCGGCTTTGCGTGCTCAGGGCAATCTCAAAGAAGAAGACCTTGCGCGCGCTGTCGTCGATAAGATGAAAGCCTCTGGTCTGACCGCTGATGACATTAAAAAAGTCTATAACTCTGCCTTCATTTATTTACCCGTCATTACGGACTACACGGAACAGACTGTTGCCAACATCTTCGTTGTGGAGATAAAAGGATACATTCTCTGGTATCGTATTATCGTCTCTGCTGATGGCACAGACGCTTCGGCGGTGCTGCTCACTTCACTTTCTGAGCCCAAAGGCGGGAGCGCCAGTGCCGATCCGAATGCAACCTACAAGTTGAAGCGCCGCTCTGTGGATGGGAAAACCTACGCTCGCCTGAAGGCTGTGGGGGGTTGGGTGCAAGCTGAAGCCTTAGCCATGCGAGAGTTGCCCGAGTTCAGGCTCTCAGCAGAAATTCGTAGCTTAGAAGGACAGTTTGCCACAGCAGGACTTGGTCGGCGAGAAGGAATCGGCTTAGACGATGGCTTCAACGTTGTGGACTTCTTCGATGATGGTAAAGGCAGCGTGCTTACTAAAGACATTGGTTTTTACCGTGTCTCGCAAGTAGCTGACAATCGCACGGATGACAATCAATCTTCACTTTTTTATGGCTACATTCGTGCTGGTGTTGATCGTGGCAGCTTGCTTGTAGAGCGTCCGCGCTTGCCTGTTGATATTCGCATTTCCCCACGCTTTACAACACTTAGCATTCCCAGAACGGCAATTCCTGCGGACAGAAGCACCTACAACAATCTCGTGTTCAATCGTCCAAGTGATTTTGGCAACATTTTTGCCTTCAATGAAGATGTTGCGGCTGCAGTTGGCATTGATGCAGGTGTTTCGCTTAATCTGGCACGC
>JBKBSK010000012.1:65000-106410 GCA_046291735.1 Candidatus Thermochlorobacter sp.
CGCCAAGTACTCGTATTGCTACTTTCCTTTGGCTTGCATGTGTTAGGCACGCCGCCAGCGTTCGTCCTGAGCCAGGATCAAACTCTCCGTTGTAAGAGTTTGTAACTTGTTGAATCCTGCGCTCAACTTACTATTTGCTGTTAGCTACCTGTCCAAACTTTTGTTCGGAGAGATTTGCTAACAACTTCGCGTAGTTGAAACTACCTTTCTGCATTAGTCATGCATAAAAGGCAATTGACTTTTGGCTTCCTTGCAACAACTTTTCAAAGAACTTGCTTTCTTGTCTCTCTTTCGCTCAGAGTTCATTTCCGAACGAAAGGGCTACAAATATACGGCGATTTTTCTGATTTGTCAAGACCTTGCGCATTTTTTTTTTTGACACTTTTTTTAACGCCGTTCTTCAGAGCCACCTTGAACAACCTGTCAGCAAACACTCACCGTAAGTCTATGCTCCGCTATCTCAAAAAAGGGGAGAAAATATACGGCTCGGCTTCAACATGTCCAAATTTTTATGCAAAGTTCCGTTGTGTTCTCCAGTCTCTTGCTGCGATATGGTTACGCCTTAACAAACCTTTTATCGCCCACAAAAATTAAGAAAGTTTGCTATGTTTCTCGATATTTCACCAACTTATCATGTAGCCATAGATGTCAGACAATTTTTTGAACTCTCGCTTACTCCTTGATGAAGACGGTCGCCTGCTTGCAGCTCGCAATAAAGACCTACCCTTTTGGCAGCGTGTCGGTGAACAAAAATACTGGCTTCACCTTGCGCTCTTTCTCATCACTTTCACGACCACGACGCTCGCTGGCGCACAGTGGGTCGGCAAAAACATTGACCTCACAAACTTTGAGATTCTCAAAAAAAACTTTGCATACGGGCTGCCTTTCTCCGCTACGTTTCTTTTGTTTCTCACCTGTCATGAATTTGGGCATTTCTTTGCTGCTATGTATCACTGCGTCAGAGCCTCACTGCCTTACTACATTCCCATGCCACCTATTCCAATACTGCTTAACATCGGTACATTTGGCGCACTTATTCGCACCCGCGAACGCATCCCTGACTCAACGAGCCTCTTTGACATCGGCGTCTATGGTCCTATCTCTGGTTTTGTGATTGCGTTTCTTGTTTTGCTTTACGGCTTTGCTACACTACCACCGATTGAATACATCTATCAAATTCACCCCGAGTACCAAACCCTAGGCTACATCCCTGAAGTGCGCGGCGCACTCTTCACAGGTAAAAACTTGCTCTACTGGCTCATGGAACGCGCTTTTGACAGTCCTCGCATTCCACCCATGACTGAAATGTATCACTACCCCTTCCTCTTTGCCGGTTGGCTCGGTTGCTTTGTTACAGCGCTTAATCTTTTGCCTATTGGACAGTTAGATGGTGGACACATCATTTACGCTATGTTTGGGCGAAAAAAACATCGGCTCATTGCGCGTGTTTTCTTGGGCATTATCATTGTGCTTGGCTTGCCGACCTTTGCAGAGTGGATAGTTGGTATTGCAAGTCTCTTCGGACACTTTCACTTCGAGGGCTTTGGTTTCCCAAAGTGGGTTTATGAAGTCTCGTGGGCAAGTTGGATTATCTGGGCAATCATCTTGGCACGCTTCGTCAAAATCGATCATCCACCTGTCTATGATGAACATCCGCTTGACCGCAAACGCATGATTATTGGTTGGATAAGCATTGTAATTTTTATTCTTTGCTTTACACCTGTTCCATTTTCACAACTGCCATAGGTTATCATAGGTTATACGATGCACAAATACAGCATTGCATTTTTTGTTTTTTCACTTCTTCTGCTTGCTGCGCTCGGCGCATTCACATTCTATGAACTCAATCGGCATCACGGAGAAATAAAGGAATACTACGCCAATGGGGCATTGCGCTCAGCGGTGATGTTCAAGCACGGTAAACCTGACGGTGTTGCACGCACTTACTATCCCAACGGGAACTTGCGACGCGAAGCCTATTTTCAAAATGGGGTGCAACAGGGAGTTACCAGAAGTTACTATGAAAACGGTCAGCTCAAATCCGAAGAATACTATGAAAACAGCAACCTTGAAGGCGTTGCGAAGTTTTACGAGCCAGATGGACGCTTGCAATGGGAAGCTGTGTTTCACCAAGGGCGAATTATAGACAGCACACTGAAAAATTATACGCGTTCCACTACACAAGATTGATTCAATGCAACCTGTAGGTTCTGATAAGCTAATTTTTCGTTGCCGTGACCATGTGCTTGCGCTTCACGAGCGACCACACATCATGTCGGTGCTCAATCTTACGCCTGACTCCTTTTCTGACGGGGGCAAGTTCTATTGCGATGAAGAGATTGACCTTGACCAAGTTGTTGAAGCTGCTTTGCAGATGGTGCATGATGGTGCAGACATTTTGGATATCGGCGGTGAGTCTACACGCCCCGGTGCTTTGCCTGTCAGTGCGCAAGAGGAGATGCGCCGCGTGATTCCAGCAATTGAACGGCTTTCGAAAAAAGTTAGCGTTCCGCTCTCAATTGATACCACCAAAGCCTGCGTTGCCGAAGCTGCGCTCAAAGCTGGTGCGAGCATTGTAAATGATATTTCTGGCTTTCGCTTCGACAAGGATATGCCGGCAGTTTGCGCAAAGTTTGGTGCTGCTGCTGTGCTTATGCATTTGCGCTATAGACCGCAAGAAATGCAGTGGAGTTATCACGATAAGACGATTTATCAAGACCTTATCGGTGAGGTGAAAAGTGCACTTTTAGCGTCGCTCTCTCTTGCCGAGCAAGCAGGTATTGATAACGTTGCAATTGATGTTGGGTTTGGCTTCGGCAAAACGATTGCAGGCAATTTCGAGTTGCTGCGTCGCTTAGGCGAATTTAAGTCGTTAGGGCGACCGATTCTTGTAGGACTTTCTCGCAAGTCGTTCATCGGCAAAGTTATTTCTCGGACTGCCGAAGGTGTTACGCCACCATCAGAGCGGCTTTTCGGCACAGTTGCCGCTAATGTGATTGCACTGATGAATGGTGCAAACATTTTACGCGTTCATGATACAAAAGCTGCATTTGATGCAATTCAAGTTTTTTTGGCAACCGAGCGTGCTACATCATAATGTTTGGCTAAATGTTTCCGATTGAATTTCAAAATCCAGAGCTACTTAAAGTCGGGTTTCTTAGTTTCACGGTGCTCGATGCGATTGATGTCGCACTTGTTACGATTGTCTTCTACAAAGTTTATCAATACATCAAAGGCACAGTTGCAGCGCAGATTTTCATTGGGCTACTTGTGATTTTGGCAGGTTCAGGCGTGGTCAGTTTTTTCAATCTCATGTCACTAAACTGGATTTTTAGCCATCTTACCAGCGTCTGGATTATCATTGTGGTTATTCTTTTTCAGCCTGAAATTCGCCGGCTGCTGCTTTTTCTTGGTCAGAGTCGGGTTTTTGGGCGATTGTTTCGCCAGTCCAGTAATGATGTCGTCAATGAAACAGTGGCTGCAGTTGAAGATCTTCTCTCACGGCGCATTGGCGCGTTGATTGTCTTTGCGCGCAGCGTTGGGCTTCGGCTCTACATTGAAACAGGTGAAGAACTCAACGCACGGCTTTCACGCCGACTCTTGGCTTCGCTGTTTTATCCTAACACACCGCTGCACGATGGTGCCGTGATTATTGACAATCAACGCATTGAGGCAGCGCGCTGTATTTTGCCGCTCACACAAAATGAAATACTCAGCGGCAACTACGGCATGCGTCATCGTGCCGCAATTGGGCTAACTGAAGTTACAGATGCTTTCGTTGTTGTGCTCTCGGAAGAAACCGGTCGAATCTCGCTTGCCGAAAATGGCAAACTTCTGGCAGTAAAAAATCTTGAAGACCTTCGGGTCAAACTTTTGGAACGGCTCTCACCGAAGAGCATTCGTCCTAAAACGACACGGGAATATGCGCCTGCCCATAATTGACTTCACACCTAACACCTAAATGCTTCACGAAGGCACCATATGACATTCTTTTACATATTCAGCATTTTGATTGTGCTTGCTGCCATTTTTGGGTACTTCAATTACCGCTACCTCAAACTTCCCAATACGATTGGGCTCATGATTATTGCTCTTGCAATGTCGCTTACCCTGATTGTAGCTGGTCTGTTCAACTCTGATATTATCGACAGCGCCACACAACTTATCGCCAGTGTGGATTTTCCAAAGGCTGTCTTAGATGTGATGCTCAGTTTCTTGCTTTTTGCTGGTGCCTTACATGCCGATGTCAAGACACTTTCAGCCGAGCGTGTGCCGATTTTTGTCTTTGCTAGCATTGGTGTGCTGATTTCCACGTTTTTCGTCGGCACAGCACTCTGGCTACTTTTACCGCTGCTGGGGCTGGGAATTGACTATATCTACTGCCTTATCTTTGGCGCACTGATTTCACCGACCGACCCGATTGCCGTGCTGGCAATTTTGAAGACTGCCAAAGTTCCTAAGGCACTTGAGACAAAAATCGCCGGTGAATCGCTCTTCAATGATGGTGTTGGCGTAGTGATATTTTTAAGTCTCTTTGAAATTGCGCGTAGAGGCAGCGATGCATTTGGGCTAAGCGATGTTGCTCTTCTGTTCTTAGTTGAAGTCGGGGGCGGTCTGCTCTGGGGCGCTCTGATTGGCTATGGCGCATACTACCTATTGCGTCAAGTTGATTCGCATCTTTTGGAAGTAACTATTACATTGGCTACTGTGATGGGTGGCTACAGCCTTGCCACAGCACTGCATCTTTCTGGTCCATTAGCCGTTGTGATAGCTGGACTGCTTATCGGTTCCAAAGGTCGCGAGAGTGCCATGTCGGAGACCACAGAAACGTATGTGGATATTTTTTGGGAAGTGCTCGATGAAGTTCTGAACGCGGTGCTCTTTATTCTGATTGGCTTGGAAGCATTAGTGGTTTCACTTACACCAAGCTATGCACTGGTTGGTGCGCTTGCTATTCTGATTACCCTGCTGGCAAGACTCATTGCAGTTGGTCTTCCAATCACCTTGATGCGACTACGCAGGGAGTTTGTACCCCGCACAATTCGTGTGATGACTTGGGGCGGCTTGCGTGGTGGTATTTCTGTTGCACTTGCCTTGTCGCTGCCTGTGGAACTTCAGCGCGAGTTAATTTTGTCTATTACGTACATCGTTGTGGTCTTCTCAATTATCGTGCAAGGGCTCACCGTCAAGTGGCTTGTCAAAGATATGTCAGAGCTAAGCACAAAAGCGACCACATGATTTTTCATGAACACTAAACCGCACTCAGCCATGAAATATCACATTCTCTGGGCAGATGATGAAATTGAATACCTCAAGCCGCATGTGTTTTTTCTCAACGAAAAAGGCTATGAAGTCACCACCGTTACCAATGGCGAAGACGCTGTGCAACTTTCACGCACACGCAAGTACGACATCATCTTCCTTGATGAACAAATGCCGGGAATAGGTGGACTGCATGCACTTCTGGAAATCAAAGCCAATACGCCTGCGACACCTATCGTGATGATTACGAAGAATGAGACGGAATCGATTATGGATGAAGCGATTGGTAAAAATATCTCGGAGTATCTTATCAAGCCCGTCAATCCAAATCAAATTTTGATAGCATGCAAAAAATTGCTTGATGCAGAGAAAATCAAGAGCTATTCGGTTACGCAAAGCTACATTCAGGAGTTTAACCGCATTTCACGTGCACTTGTGGAACCGCTTGATGCTTCAGGGTGGATTGACATCTATCAACGCCTTGCGCAGTGGGAGGTAGAACTCGATAACTATCCGCAAATAGAACTACGCCAGACACTTTTAGACCAAAAACGCGAATGCAATTTAGAGTTTGGCAAGTTCGTTGAGCGCAACTACCGTGAATGGATTTTCTCTGACCGTGCGACGCGTCCAATGCTCTCGGTAGATGTCTTGGAACGCAAGGTTGCTCCAGCCATTCAGGATGGCGAGACCGTATTTTTCTTCGTTGTGGATTGTTTGCGCTATGATCAGTGGCTTGTGATGGAAAACATTTTGCAGCCATATTTCAAGATTGAGCGTGAGGCTTATTTCAGCATTCTGCCAACGGCTACATCCTACGCACGCAATGCTATCTTCAGCGGACTTTTCCCCGTTGAGATGGAAAAACGCTACGCCACACTTTGGCAAGCCAGTCAAGACAACGAAAACAGCAAAAACATCCACGAGCCTGATTTTCTTGAGGACTTTTTCAAACGTCGCCGCTTGCCCATCAAGGACTTCAAGTACACGAAACTCACTAGTGCAGAAGACAGCAAAAACTTAGAGCAAAACATCTTAGGATATTTGAAGTACCAGCTTAATGCTGTGGTCGTAAATTTCGTTGATATTTTGGCGCATAGCCGCTCTGACTCGCAAGTCATCAAAGAACTTTCGCCTGATGAAGGCGCCTTCCGCAGCCTGACACAAACATGGTTTGAGCACTCTGCTTTTCTTAGAATGCTCAAAGCTCTCGCTAAGCAGAAGGTTACGATTTTTATCACGACCGACCACGGCAGTATTCGCTGCTTGCGCAGCACCAAAGTTATCGGTGATCGAGAGGCTTCAACAAACCTGCGCTACAAATACGGACGCAACTTGCAATGCGAACAAAAGCATGCTGTTTATATCAAAAATCCGAATGATTGGAAATTGCCACAGCATGGACTCAATGTCAATTACATTATCGCAAAAGAAGATTATTACTTTGTCTATCCGACGAACTACCACAAGTTTATCAACTACTACAAAGATTCTTTCCAGCACGGCGGTATCTCGCTCGAGGAAGTAATTGTGCCGATGATTACGCTGCGCACAACTTAAATTCTTGTGTTAGGCAAAGTTTTTCAGCGCTCTTGATATTGTTCATGTTTCAATGAGCTGTTTTGCGCGTTCGTAGATAAACTGCACTTGTTCATCAATTGAAAGATGTGAGGTGTCGAGCGTAATTGCATCAGGGGCTTTACGCATGGGGGCAATGCTTCGCTCAGTGTCGGCTTTGTCGCGCTGGGCAATTTCTTCTTCAAGCTCTGCGATAGTAATATCCACGGTACCGGTCTTACTTTTTTCCAACAGTTCTTCATAGCGACGTTTGGCGCGTTCTTTGACGCTGGCGGTCATAAAAATTTTGAGTTCAGCGTCTGGGAAAATTACAGTACCGATATCGCGCCCATCCATTACGACGCCACGCGCCTGACCAATTTTGCGCTGACACGCAGCAAGCTTTTCTCGAACAAGTTTTAACGAACTGACCTTGCTTACCAGACGCGAAACTTCATTGCTACGAATGAGATGCGAGACATTTTCACAGTCTAAAAAAACATTCTCACCTACAAGGTGCACATCGGTCTGGTCTAGGAATTCTTTCAAGCGCGCTTCGTTTGAGAAGAGTTCATCGCAGAATGGTGAGCGCAGAAATTTAAGTGTGATAGCGCGATACATCGCACCTGTATCAATGTAAGTGTAACCAAGCCGCTTTGCTAAGGCTTTGGCAGTTGTGCTTTTACCTGAAGCTGCTGGTCCGTCTATTGCAATGATGATTTTTTTCAAAGCGCCTTGAATTCTTTGGTTTTCTTTGGTTAAAAGTTGTTTGCCTTATTTCTCTTACGATTATCATTTAATTGCAAACACTCTATAGCCAAAGGCTGGTAGAGTGAGCCTGAGTTTGCTCTCAGCAATATCAAGTTCATCAGCATTCAGCAAATTTATAGCTTTTGAGGCTTTGTAGAGACTTGGCAGAGTGACTTCTACTGTCTGGGATGCACTTGACTTATTGAGCACGATTAGCACACGTTCGTTGAAGTCGCAGCGCAAATATGCAAAGCACGATTCGTTTGCCAGAAGTGTCTGAAAGTCGCCGTAGCGCAAAGCAGAATGCGACGAGCGCAGTTTAATCAGACGCTGCACATCAGTGAGCATCTTTTTTTCTAAGTTGCTTAGGTCATTGCCGAAGCGCATTGGTCGGCGGTTGTCTGGGTCAGCGGCGCCTGTTAGTCCGATTTCATCACCGTAGTAGATGGTTGGAATCCCCGGAATCGTGAGCAAATAAGCAAGGTAGAGTTTGGTTTTATCATAGCTTGTCGGTGAATCTACTTTTGGTGGTGCCAGCCATGCTGCATCTTGTGCAGAAAGTCCCTTTGGCGTGCGTTCATTGAGGTCAAGATCGCCATCTGCCAGTGCGATGTAGCGTACTTGGTCGTGGCTATCCATCAAGTTACCGGTCAGGTTTTGTGTGCCATAGACTTCGAAGGTTTTGCGCAGTTCTGCATCTAGAGCGGCAAACGATTCATTTGGCGATAGAAACACGCGCCGCGCTGTATAGAACAGATTGAAATTAAACTGTGCATCAAGTTGACCGTTGTTAATGTAAGACTTTACCAGTTCGTAACTTCCAAATGTCTCACCGATTTGGTAAATGCGTCGCTTTTCCGGGATTTGGATGGCTTGTTTGATTTTGCGCGTGGTCTCTCGCCAGAACTCATTTGGCACGTGCTTGACGGCATCGTGACGGAAACCATCCGCATCAGTTTGCTGCAGCCACCACACGGCATTGCTCGACATGGTGTCTAGTGCCTGCTTTGAGGCGTAGTCAAATGATGGCAGGTAAGGTTCAAACCAAGTGGTCAGGCGATGTTCATCCCAAAGCCGAAGATTTTTTCTGCCATCTGGCAAGTCGAGCTTGCCGAACCATTCGGGGTGGTGCTGGTAAAACGGGTGATCGATGTGCACATGATGCGCAATGAAATCCAAAATCACTTTTATTCCGCGTCGGTGTGCTTTTGCGATGAGTCGTCGTAGAAGTTCCATATCGCCGAAGCGCGGTTCTACTTCTGTTGCACTCACGGGCCAATAGCCGTGATAGCCAGAGTAGTATCGATGTGGCGGCGGGTATTCACGGTGCGGGCGTTCAGGATGTTTATTGACCGGTGAGAGCCAAAGGACATTGACGCCTAGCGAATCAAAGTAGCCTTCATCAAGTTTTTGAATAATGCCCCGGAAATCACCGCCGAAGTAATTTGCAGGCGCCAACAGACTATCATGTACCAGTGGCTTATCGTTCGTAGAGTCGCCATTTGCAAAGCGATCAGTAATAATGGAGTAAATAATGGCATCACGCCAGTTAAAAGGTTGCTGCGCTGTTTCGCGGGCAAGATTCGATGTTCTGATGCGGCTCGATTCTGGCGCACCCATCGGCAAACCGTTGAAGAGAAAAAACGTTTGCATAGGTGTTGTAACGCCCTCTTGTGAGACCGCAAGACGCAGGACTTTTTCACCTACCATATCATTGCCTTTAAGACGCACGACGATACGATTTTCCACAATTGTCAGTTGTCTTGCGCCCAAAAGTTGATTGTCGATGAGCGCAATGACATGCTGCGAGCGCAGTTTGCTTGCCGCGCTATCGCACTCAAAGACGAAGGCAAGTTCGGTTTCATCGCCTTTGCGTTTCATAGAGGCAATGTGCAGGTAGGCGTTGTTTGTGCGGCGCGGCTTAATCGTCAGCACGGAGTTGTAACCTCCGAAACCATTTGGCACTTTGCGCAGATTGCCTTCATCGATGACTTCTTCACCATCGACCACAAATTTGTATTGATATTCCCCTTCGTCAAAAGGGCGTGTGAGTGTGAAACTGCCATCTGGCTCTTGCTGCATAGGCAGTGATGTGCGATTCCAATCATTGAAATTTCCCATGACGCATACCTGCTTTACCTGACCTTTTGGCACATAGCGAAAAGTGTGTTCGGTCAAGCGTTTGACTTTGACGGGAAAGCGGTAGATCGCTGTGCCATGCCGAAAGGCAAGGAGCGTGTAGCCTTCAAAGTCTGCTTGCGCTGTCAGCACGAGCCATTTTGTAGCTGTATCATAACGCACTTGAATGTGCGGATTTGTCTCAAACGCTGCGTCGTAGCGCTCTGCGTAGAACAGGTCGCTAATCAACACAGAATCAGTTTTGCCAGCTATGAGCGTCAGTTCGGGCAGTAGGTCGCGCAGGTATGGCATTTGCGGTGGTGGTGGTGCGCAAGAAAATAGCATCAAGGTCACCACACAAGTAAAAAGATGTGGCAAAATGTCTCGCATTGTTTAAGGTATAACAGGTTGGTTGTATGAGCCGCTTGAGTAGCGATGGCGATTACTTGCAAGTAATTTTTTGCTTGGTATAACCTGATTGCATCCAAACTCACCTTGCAACAGCATCGAAGTAGATTGGTTAGCGTTTGTAAAGATAAACACAATTTTGCACTCTGAAGATGCAAGTGTAAAAATCGTGCTCCCTAATCGCATAAAGAGTTGTAATTTTTTGAGAAGGACATCAACTCAAAGGCTGCAAACATCCATGAGCATACACATTGTGATTACCGCAATCGGTATTCTGATTTTAGCAACTCAAACAGCAAGTACATGGGCGCAAGAGCGACCGCGTGACACTGAAAAACCCAAGCGCATTCCTCTTCAAACTGAGCCGATAGAGAGCGAATGGCTAAGACCTAAGCGACTTCAACCCTCGCAACTTCAAAGTGATGCACCAGAGCTTAAGAAAGCCAAGCCGTTTTATCCGCCGCCAAAAGATTGGTGGATTTTGGAACTTGTCAAAGTCCCCATTCCCCTTTTGCCGACAAAGGAGCAGGCTGTTGCTGAAAACTTGAATCGCATTCGTGAAGAAGCCATACGCACGGGTCGTGAAGCACAGCTTCCGCTTGGCTACATGCCGCCTAATCCTGCCTCGCAAACAATGCCTATGACAACGGCAACACTTGGCGTTCCCATTCCTGATTTGAGCCCAAGTGCGCGTCAAATCCAGCCATCACATGAATTGCCGCGTGCTGTTGCGCCTGCCAAGCTGCCAAGCAATGCTGAAGAGTATTATGCATGGGCGCAATTTTTTATTGCAGACCAGCGTCTTATCGGTGCCTTGCACGATCTTAACGAAGCAATTCGCTTGAAGCCAGATTTTCTTTCTGCGATTTTTTTGCGTGCTGAAGTCTACTTCAGGTTAGAAAATTTTGATCTTGCTGTGGAGGATTACACGCGCGCGCTCTCGCTCAAGGCGCACGATGAAATTTATTTCCGGCGCGCCGAAGCCTTCCGCGCCATTGCACGCTACAAAGACGCAGAAGCGGACTATCAGAAAGCGCTCTCGCTCAATCCCAAACATAATGCTGCACGTGTCGCACTCGAGTTACTGCAACAAGAGACCATGCGTTAAGTTCATCAGACAGCTCATGTTTAGCTTTTTTGGCAACGCAATCTGGGCAGCCTTACGCTAAAATTTACTCAACAGAACGGCACAATTTCACACAGCTCAATTGGTATCACTATGCAAGAAGTTCTAGAGCAATACGGTCTGCGTCAGCGCTTTGGCTTTGTTGCTGGCATCATCATTTTTGTATCAATCCTGCTTCTGCCAACGCCCTCAGGCATGACTGACGCTGCATGGCAAACTACTGCACTCATTGCATTGATGGCAACATGGTGGATTAGTGAGGCAATTCCGATTTTTGCTACGGCACTTTTACCTATCGTACTTTTGCCAGCCCTTGGCATTGCTGATATCAAAGAGGCTACTGCCCCCTACGCCAATCCTGTGATTTTTTTGTTTATGGGCGGCTTTGTTATTGCGCTCTCAATTGAAAGCCATGGCTTACATCGGCGTGTTGCACTGTGGCTCTTATCCAAAGTCTCGCCTGAACCAATCTACATTGTCGGCGGCTTTATGCTTGTTACAGCGCTGATTTCAATGTGGGTAAGCAACTCTGCCACCACCTTGATGATGCTGCCGATTGGACAATCAGTTGTCGAGCTTGTTTTGAGCAAAGAAGCAAACGATACCACTCGACGTAACTTTGGCACCGCAATGATGCTGGGCATTGCTTATTCAGCAAGCATTGGTGGCTTAGGCACGCTTGTCGGCACGCCACCTAACGCTCTCTTTGCAGGCTTTATGAATGAGACCTATAAAGTTCAAGTCAGTTTTGCGCAGTGGATTATCATCGGCGTTCCGTTAGTTCTTCTCTCTTTACCGCTTTTATGGCTTCTGATGACAAAATTTATTTTTACCCTTCCCACATCACGCATGCGTTCTAGCCAAAGCGCAATTGCATCGCAACTGCAATCGCTTGGTCCAATGACAACAGGTGAAAAAGTTGTGGGGAGCATCTTTGCTATCACGGCTACGCTGTGGATTTTAGAGCCGCTGCTTTCTTCGACATTTCCAAAGATGAAGCTCTCTGATGCAGGTATTGCAATTTTTGGTGCTCTGCTCTGTTTTCTTCTGCCGGTTGATTTCAAGCAAGGTGAGTTTGTGCTAAGTTTGAAGCAAGCGCGCAAGTTACCCTTTGACGTCTTGATTCTCTTTGGCGGCGGGATTAGTCTTGCGCAAGCCATTCAAAAGTCCGGATTAGCCAAATTCGTGAGTGAATCGCTGACTGGATTTAGCGGTGTTCCTACTGTGCTCATTGTTTTGCTTGTTGCACTGGCTGCAATTTTTGCAACGGAACTTATTGGCAATACTGTCCTTGCCGCCACGATGTTTCCTATTCTTGCGCCTGTTGCTATCGCTATGGGTGAAAGTCCCTATCTGCTTCTATTGCCTGCAACGCTTGGCGTCAGTTGTGCATTTATGTTACCAGTCGGCACGCCTCCGAATGCAATTGTCTATGCTAGCGGATACATTACCGCCCCTGCCATGGCAAAAGCAGGGCTTTGGCTTAATGTGCTCTTTACAGTTTTGATTGTCGCATTGGTTTTTGCATTAGCGCCGATTGCTTTTGGTGTTGAACTTGGTGCTTTACCTGACTGGGCAAAAGGGAAATAGCGGCTTGACTGATGACGCTCAAACTAACTTTACTGTACTTGACTCTGAAAGCGGTTTCAAGCTCTTGTGCAGGCTTTATTCCTTGTGCGGGTTTATTTCTTTATGTCAGCGGCTTTGAGCAGGCGCAGCGATTCTAAAATTTTTAGGCATTCAGCGGGCGTGATGTCTGTAGCACTAAATCGCCATTGCGCAAACGGTGCATTTTTTGGTACCTGTTTGAGACCTGTCCATCCCATTTCGGTTTGATGTTGCTTGCCAATTGAGATATACTCCATCCTAAGTTCGCCGAAGAGTGGATTCTGCGCTTTGAGTGTACCTGCTTTGCCTTTTTTGTTATCACTTGCGTTGTATTCCTCGAGCAGCGAAGGTCCACTGCCTAAGCCTTCCGTACCCAGTGCGAAGGTGAAATTTGTACCACCTTCTTTGGCAGTCTCATAGAAAAATGTGTAATCGCCGTCCAGTTCAGTAGCTCGTTTGAGCTGCAAGCCGTCGGGGATATAAGTTGGTACGATTACATAGCCTTTGTGTGAGAGCAGCCGTTGCAGTTGCGCATTATTAAGTCCAGCTTTTTGTGCAAGTTGGAGCGCGCTCTCGAGTGCGACAGGCAAGGATTGTTTGTCATCCAATTTTTTCCACTCGCCTTTAAGGCTCTGAAAGTTTTCCACTTCTAAGATAAACTCGGCTGTTTCTTTGCCTTTGGGGTCTTTTTCAAAGAGCCGAAGTTCACCTCCTGTGCTCGATTTGACTTTGTATGTGCCTGATATTTTGATTGGTGTGCCGACACGCAGATAGAAATACGAGCCAGTGATGGTGCTGTCGCTGTTGAGTGCATCAAGTTGCATGACGATGGGGAAGCGGCGACCGATGTCGCCTGTGAAGTTCATTTGCGCCAAAAGAGTTTGGCACCACATCACCATTCCAAGAAGCAAGATAATCTGTCGCATCACCTATAGGTTGTTGTTTCAGGACATCTCAGTCATGCCATACTGGATGTGCGAAGAATCGCTTAGCTTGGCATAGCTATGGTACTTCCATTCTGTACTCGCTCAGGCGCATTGAAAACGTGGGACAGGGCAAGTGGGGGCACTCCATCCAGTGTATTTTACTGGCTTGCCGCTGCGGTCTTGTCTTGGGCTTCTTTACTTTGCGCTTCTTTGCTTCGTGCTTCTTTTGAGCCTCTCACACGCTTTTCACGATCTTGGCGCTGACGGCGTTTTTCGGTTGGCGCTTCACTGTAATCGACCAGTTCAATCATTGCCATTTTTGCTGCATCGCCATAGCGGGGGACCATCTTAATGACGCGTGTGTATCCGCCCGGGCGGTCTGCTACTTTATTGGCAATTTCTCCAAAGAGTTCCTTGATGGCTTTTTTATCGCGAATGAACTTAAAGACTTCGCGCTGTGCATGTGTTGTACTCTGCTTAGCGCGCGTAATCAGCGGCTCAATGTAGCGGCGCATTTCTTTTGCTTTGGCTTCTGTGGTTTGAATGCGCTTGTGCAAAATGAGTTGGGTACAGAGGTTTGCCATCAATGCGCGGCGATGACTTGCTGTGCGTCCGAGCTTACGCAGTGAAATTTGTTTTCGCATGGCTTCAAGATTTTACTTTTCGTTCAAGCGATACTTAGAGACGTCCATTCCGAAGCGCAATCCTTTTGACTCTACAAGTTCTTTGAGTTCAGCCAGAGATTTTTTGCCAAAGTTCTTGAACTTCAAAAGTTCTTCTTCGTGCTTGCTTACCAATTGCCCGAGTGTTTCAATTTCCGCCGAACGCAAGCAATTGTGAGAGCGCACGGAAAGCTCAATGTCTTCCATGCGTGTCATGAGCAGCGTTCTGATGCGCTCGAACTCTGCATCATCTTGCTGTACATCTTGCTCCATGGTCTCTTCTTCGGTGATGGGCGCAAACTTCGTGAAAAGACTTACATGGTCGGCAATGATTTTTCCTGCTACACTAAGTGCTTCATCGGGTTGGATTGACCCATCGGTTTGAACTTCCAAAATGAGTTTCTCGTAGTCTGTACGCTGACCGACACGCGTGTTTTCAACGCTGTATCTTACATTGCGAATCGGTGTAAAAATTGAATCCATAGCAATAAAACCTAGTGGCATGCCCTCGGTATTATTTTCTTCTGCGGGCACATAGCCACGCCCTCGCCCAATGTAGAGGTCAATTTTCAGCGTGATATTTTTCGTAATCGTTGCAATGTGTAAATCTGGATTCAAGACCTCAAAGTCCGCTTCTGGGCTTACAATATCGCCAGCGACGAAATCTTTTGGACCTTTGAGCGTTAAAGACACCATTGCGTTACGCTTGCTAATTGAGCGGAAGCGCACTTGTTTGAGATTGAGAATAATATCGGGCACATCTTCTTTAACTCCTTCTATGGTAGAAAATTCGTGCAAAACACCGTCGATTTTGATACCTGTGATAGCGGTGCCCGGCAGCGACGACAGTAGGACGCGGCGCATCATATTGCCAATCGTAACGCCATAGCCACGCTCAAGCGGTTGCGCAATAAAGCGTCCATACTGGTTAGTAAAGGTTGACTCGTCTAACTCGAGCCGCTCAGGCATTTGCATCTGTTGAATCATATCTCGATTTGTCGCGTTATGAGTTTGGCAATAGCCAATGATTTCGTTACAGTACAGGCTTACTTGGAGTAGAGTTCTACTACCAACTGCTCGTTAAAGGGTTCTTGCACCTCGCTGCGTTCAGGCGCATTCAGAAAGGTTACTTTCAGGTTTGCCTTATCGACTTGAATCCATTGTGGAATCTGCGAGTCAGGCTTTTTGTTTAGCGCGCTGCGCACCGCTTCCATGTTTTTGCTTTTTGCTCGAAACTCTACCACATCTCCCGGACGCAGTTGATACGATGGGATATTGACTTTCTTGCCATTGACGAGCAAATGACAATGCGAGACCAACTGCCGTGCTGCCGGGCGGCTTACAGCAAAACCAGCGCGATAGACCACATTATCCAAGCGTGATTCCAGCATCTTGACAAGGTTATCGCCTGTAACACCCTTCATGCGTGAGGCTTTCGCAAAGTAAAGCCGAAATTGACGCTCCAGCACGCCATAGATGTACTTCATCTTTTGCTTTTCTCGAAGCTGAACGGCGTATTCTGAAATTTTACCTTTTTTGTTCTGTCCGTGTTGTCCCGGTGGATACGGTCTGCGGTCTAAATACTTCTCATCTTTCGGCACGATAGCAATACCGAGCCGTCTTGAGACTTTTGCTGTTGAACCTAAATACCTTGCCATAATTAAGTGATAGCGTTCTAAGTTTGGACTAAGTTTGTGCAACTTTAGACTCTTCTGCGCTTTGGCGGACGGCAACCGTTGTGCGGCAGCGGGGTAATGTCACGGATAGAGCGCACTTCTAAGCCGGCGACTTGTAGCGACCGAATCGCTGCATCACGCCCTGACCCCGGACCCTTGATGAGCACATCGACCTTACGCACACCGTGGTCTATGGCTTCTTTGGCAGCGGCTTCAACCGTAACCTGTGCCGCATAAGGCGTATTTTTCTTTGACCCCTTGAACCCATTTCTTCCCGCTGTCGACCACGAAATCGTGTTACCAGCCATATCGGTGATGGTTACAAGGATGTTGTTAAACGTCGCTTTGATGTGTGCAATACCTTCCGTTGTCGCAGCGACTTTCTTTTTGCGTTTAGCTGTTGCTGTTTTTTCGGTTGCCATTGTTGAGTATCGTTAAGAAAATTACTTCTTCGCAGCAGCTTTCTTCTTACCTGCCACAGTCTTGCGCTTGCCTTTACGCGTTCTGGCGTTGGTTCGCGTGCGTTGCCCTCTTACAGGCAAGCCACGGCGATGCCGCAAGCCGCGATAGCAGCCAATATCCATTAGCCGCTTGATTGCAAGCTGTTGCTCGCTGCGCGCTTGTCCTTCGACTTTGTACTCGGCAGCAATGATATTGCGAATTGCATTTGCTTCATCGTCCGTGAGTTCTGCAATGCGCTTATCTTCGCTAATACCTGCTTTCGCT
Source organism: Candidatus Thermochlorobacter sp. (assembly GCA_046291735.1). GTDB lineage: Bacteria > Bacteroidota > Chlorobiia > Chlorobiales > Thermochlorobacteraceae > Thermochlorobacter. The sequence continues at coordinate 81,820 of JBKBSK010000012.1, forward strand.
AAAATTTTACTAGCGGAAGTTTTACCAATACCGTAGATGTAAGTCAGCCCAATGACCGCCCGCTTGTTTCTTGGAAGGTCTACACCTGCAACTCTCATGGTTTATCCTTGACGCTGTTTGTGGTTGGGATTTTTCTTGCAAATGACCAGAATTTTGCCCTTCCTACGAATAATTTTGCAGGACTCACAGCGTTTTTTGACTGCTGAATAGACTTTCATAACCGTTTCCTTGCGTTCGTTTGTATTCTAAAACGGAAAGGGCGCAAAGATACAAAACTTGCGCCAAAAAAACAAAATATCTAATGGTTTTTGCTACTTAAACCGATAAGTAATGCGACCTTTGCTAAAGTCGTACGGTGAGACTTGCACACGCACGCGGTCGCCCGGTAAAATCTTGATAAAATTCATTCTCATCTTGCCAGAAACATGCGCTAAAATTTCAAGGTTGTTTTCTAGTCTAACCTTGAAACTCGCATTCGGCAAGGCTTCGAGAATCACGCCGTCAATTTCAATCGCTTCTTCCTTCGCCATACTTCTCTCTGTTCTCCTTGTGAGCTATTTAGGTGATGACTTGCGTTAGTTTAAGTTTGAAGTAAATCCCGTGTGTCGTTATACCAGCGTCTAAACTGCCTCAATCTTCTTCATTTCTTCTTCTAGCGCAGGCTTTTGCTTGCGCGAATATGTTAGAATTTCAGCTTTACCTTTACGCACGACCACTGTGTGCTCAAAATGTGCTGCAGGCTTTTTATCGGCAGTAATTGCCGTCCAAGTATCCGATGCAATGATTGACTTACGTGATTTGCCTAAGTTAATCATGGGTTCAATTGCCAGACACATGCCTTCGCGCAGAAAAACACCTGTATTACGCTTGCCGATGTTTGGCACTGGCGGCTCTTCATGCAGGCGTGTGCCGATGCCGTGCCCTACCATATTTTCAATGACACCATAGCCGAAACTCTCTGCATACTCTTGAATAGCGGCTGAAATGTCATACAGACGCTTTCCGACCACTGCCTCTTTAATGCCGCGCTCTAAGCACTCTTCTGTTACTTTCACAAGTTTTACCACTTCGGGTTTGACATTACCGATGAGGAACGTGCGTGCTGCATCGGCATGATAGCCGTTCTTGTAGGCACCGCAGTCGACAGAAATGACATCGCCATCTTTGAGCACACGCTTTGAACTTGGAATTCCATGCACAACTTCTTCATTGATGGAGGTGCAAAGTGTTGCAGGATAAGGCTTTACGCCACGCGCGCCCTTTGGGACATAGCCTAAGAAACTCGGGATAGCCCCTTGAGAGCGAATGTACTCTTCAGCCAGTTCATCGAGCCGTTTAGTTGTGATGCCTTCTCGGACTTCATCGGCTAGCATATCTAATGTTTCTGCTACAATGCGTCCGCTTTCTCTCATGAGTTCAATTTCTCGCTCACTTCTTGCTGTTACCATCGGTCTCAATTCCTTGTTTGTGCTGGGAGTTTATGCTGGGACACTACGACCTTTGAGTTTACCTGATTTCATAAAGCCATCGTAATGACGCATCAAGAGATGGCTTTCGATTTGTTGTAAGGTATCGAGTGCAACCCCGACAATAATCAGCAAACTTGTGCCTCCGAAGAACTGTGCAAAGCCGGGCGTTACATTACCAAACTTTGTAAGCAGTGTCGGCAAAATGGCGATGATAGCAAGTGCAATTGCTCCCGGTAGCGTGATTCGTGTAAGAATGTTATCAATGAACTCAGATGTCGGTTTGCCCGGACGCACTCCCGGAATAAAACCGCCTTGTTTTTGCATCGTATCTGCTACATCTTTTGGGTTAAACGCAATAGCGGTGTAGAAATAGGTAAAGAAGACAATCAAGATACCAAAAATGATAGCATAGCCCCATGAGTCATAGGAAATAAACGCACTTACACTTTGCATGGTTTCGCTTTCTGGGAAAAATGAGACGATTGTACTTGGAATAAACATAATAGACTGCGCAAAGATGATTGGCATCACGCCTGCAGTAATGACACGCATCGGAATGTATTGTGTCGTTCCGCCATAGACCTTTCGTCCGACCACTCGGCGCGCATACTGCACGGGGATTCGGCGTGTGCCCACGGTCAAAAACACGACGCCGGCTACAATGAGCAGCATGAAGCCCAGCACAATGATTTCTACAATCAAATTCTTGCTGCCTGATGCCACCAACTGCCATTCACCGACTACGGCTTGTGGGAAGCGTGCTAAGATACCAATCATGATGATGAGCGAAATCCCATTGCCAATCCCGCGCTCTGTGATTCGCTCACCGAGCCACATCGTGAAAATTGTTGCCGCTGTAAGGGTGATAATCGTGGACAGTGTGAAGAAGAAGCCGGGGTCTGGCACAATAGGCTGCCCAAATGACGATGGACTTGAAAGACTTACACTGACGCCCCATGCTTGTAGCATAGCTACCAAGACCGTTCCGTAACGCGTCAGTTGCGTGATTTTCTTTCGTCCTTCTTCGCCTTCTTTCTGTAACTTCTGGAAGTATGGCGTTACGGCGCCGAGCAACTGGATGATAATAGAGGCTGAAATATAGGGCATAATTCCCAATGCAAACACCGATGCACGCTTGAATGCACCTCCTACGAAGAGATCAAACAGCCCGAAGAGGTCATTGGTTGGACCTTGTCCAGCGTCAGCGACGGCGGAGGCATCCACACCCGGAATAGTGATATGTGAGCCAATGCGATAGACAACTAACAACCCTACCGTGTAGAGAATTCTATCTCTAAGCTCAGGAATTTTGCTGATATTTCTGATGCTGTCAATGAGTTTCATCGTTCTCTTTGATTAGCGCATTTACTTCGTTGCGGTCGCTTTTGCCGCTTTGCGTGCGGCTTTCGCAGCTTTCTTAATTTCTTCAACAGGCTTCTTTGGCATGAGCAGTGCCTCTTGCAGTGGTTTTGTTTTTTCCATCATCTTAGCTTCCTCAAGTGTTCGCGCTGCCACAATGACTTTGCCACCTGCCTTTTCGATTTTTTCTTTTGCACTGGCGCTGAACGCGTGTGCTGTAACGGTCAGTGCAACACTTAATTCCCCATCGCCTAAGATTTTCACACGTCGGCGCTTTGCTGAAACTCCTACTTCTGCTAAGGCTTCAAGCGTTACCTCAGATTGCAACTTGCCTTTCTTCACCCATGTATCCAGCTGACCGATACTTACGGTCTCAAATTCTTCACGGCTTGGATTATTGAACCCATACTTTGGCAGCCTGCGGAAAAGTGGCATCTGTCCGCCTTCCTTGAACGAACTGGTATAACCACTTCGTGCTTTGTGTCCTTTGTTGCCTCTGCCTGCAGTTGTTCCATTTCCAGACCCCGGTCCTCGACCTACACGCTTACGCGATTTTCTTGACCCTACGGCAGGGCGAAGTGTGCTTAAATTCATACGTGTTACCCTTGTGATTTCGGCGCTTCTTTGAATTTACAAAATTTATTATTGGACTTCCTCGACCTTGACAAGATGCTCCACCACACGAATCTGACCACGCACATGTGGATTGTCGCTCAGGACTACTGAGTAGCTTGGTCTACCTAACTTCAGCGCTTTGATTGTCGCTTTCTGTTTTTTGGTTGAACCAATTATGCTACGCACCTGTGTGATTTTGAGTTTCTTTGCCGTTGATTCCGACATTGCTCAGAAAAGTTTAGGATTGATAGACTTCGGTTAAGGATTTTCCACGTCGCTCAGCAACATCGCGTGCATCACTTAGGCTTTGCAAGCCTTTGACGGTTGCCTTCACGACATTGTGTGGATTTGAGGAGCCGAGCGATTTTGTCAGCACGTCTTTAACCCCTGCGCTTTCCAAGACTGCGCGCACAGCGCCGCCGGCAATAATGCCTGTGCCCGGCGTTGCCGGTTTGAGCAACACCTTTGCTGCGCCAAACTTGGAAAAAACCTCGTGCGGAATTGTTCCCCTGACAATTGGTACTTCCACCACATTCTTTTTAGCATCTTCAATCCCTTTGGCGATGGCATCTTGCACTTCATTAGCTTTGCCCAAGCCGTAGCCGACATGTCCTTCGCCATCTCCAACGACCACAATAGCATTGAACCCAAAGCGTTTGCCGCCCTTGACCACCTTTGCTGTGCGATTCACTTGAACCAACTTTTCCTTAAGGTTCAATTCGCCCGGTCTAATTTTTTTCTGCGATTGTCTTGCCATTTTGCTAACTCTGTTTTCATTTAGAATTCTAAACCGCCTTCGCGCGCGCCTTCAGCAAGCGCTCTAACCCTTCCGTGATAGCGGTATCCATTTCTATCAAACGCCACTTTTGTGATGCCAATGGCTTTTGCTTTTTCTGCAATGGCTTTACCAATTTCTTTGCTTACTTCGGTTTTTTTCTTGCCTTTTAGCAAAGGGCTCATCGCTTTTGCATTGCTCGTTACGGCAGCTAATGTCCTTCCATTTTCGTCATCAATAAGCTGTGCGTAGATATGATTCAGACTGCGATAGACTGAAAGACGCGGTTTTTGTGCTGTGCCTGAGACCTTGCTGCGCACTCGCGCTTTGATTTTTTTTCTGCGTCGTGTTTTAAGAAACGGATTCATAGCTCAATTTTGCTTTATGAAAGCGATAGTTGCCGCTTTCAGAGATGGTTGAAGTTACTTTAGAAATTACTTACCTGCTGTTTTGCCTTCCTTGCGGCGAATCACTTCGTTTTCATACTTAATCCCTTTGCCTTTGTAAGGCTCCGGTTTCTTGAATGAACGAATTTTTGCCGCCACACTCCCTACAAGTTCTTTGTCAATACCGCTCACAATCACGTTGGTTGGCTGTGGCACTTCTACTTTGACACCTTCTGGTGGCTTGAAATAAATTGGATGCGAATAGCCGAGTGAAAAGACAATATAATTGCTTTTTGCTTCTGCTTTGAAGCCCACGCCTACAAGTTCCAACTTGCGCGAATAGCCTTGGGAGACACCCACAATCATGTTATTGATAAGCGCACGATACAGTCCGTGCATGGCTTTAGTTTGTTTCTCATCGTTGTGCCGCTCCACCTTCACGCTTTCTGGTTCTACTTTGACCGTGAGTGCGCCACGCAGCGGCTGCTCCAACTTCCCTTTTGGTCCTTCGACTTTAATGATGCCGTCTTTGACTTCCACTTTTACGCCTTTTGCCAGTGGAATGGCTTTCTTTCCAATTCTTGACATGCTTTTCTCCTCCGTGTTTAGCTGATACGGAACAAGACTTCACCGCCGACGCCGGCTGCACGGGCTTCCTTATCGGTCATCAATCCTTTGGATGTGGTCAGCACGAAGAGTCCCAATCCCCCCAAGTATTTTTTGATGTCTCTACCTTCGTAGACACGGCGTCCGGGCGTGCTCACGCGCTGTATACTTTTGATAGCGTGCTGTCCGTATGCATCGTATTTGAGTTGCACACGCAACACCGGAAATTTCCCTGTCTCAATCACGGTGAAGTCTTTGATGTAGCCTTTGTCTTTAAGCAAGGCAGAGATACCCACTTTTAGTTTTGAGCTGGGTATATCCACCGTTTTATGTTTCGCTTTCGCAGCATTGCGAATGCGCGTTAGGTAGTCAGCGATTGGATCGGTAACTGGCATTTGCGGTTTAGGTTTCTTCGCGCGTCCTGCAAAATCTGCCTCACTTTGCAGCAGCCGCGAAGGTTGAAGAAATTAGGTCTACCAACTTGCTTTTTTCATTCCTGGAATTTTTCCCTCGAGCGCAAACTTGCGCAAGATGTGGCGACAGACACCGTACTTTTTATAGACCCCGCGCCCTCTTCCTGTGATAGAGCAGCGGTTGCGAAAACGCGTCGGTGAGCTATCGCGCGGTAACGCCCGCAAGGCTTCCATGTTGCCTTCTTCTTTTAGTTTCTGGCGGCGCTCAGCATAGAACTCCATTTTTCTTTTGCGCTTTTCATTTCGCGCAATCACACTTTTTTTTGCCATAGCAAATTTTAGTCGAGTTAATTTTTCTTTCTGAATGGCATTCCCAGTTCTTTGAGTAGTGCGTATGCTTCTTCATCAGTCTTCGCAGTTGTTACAAACGTGATATCCATGCCGTTGATTTTTGAGACCTTATCAATATCAATCTCTGGGAAAATAATTTGCTCTTTGACACCGAGCGTATAATTGCCGCGACCATCGAAACTGCTATCGCTGACCCCTCTGAAGTCTCTAATGCGTGGAATCGCAAGCGAGATGAGCCTATCCATAAACTCGTACATTCGGTGTCGGCGCAGCGTAACGCGGCAACCAATCGGTTGATTTTCTCTCAGTTTGAAGTTCGAGATCGCTTTCTTTGACTTTCGAATCTCTGGCTTTTGTCCTGTGATTTGTGCAAGTTCTTTAGCTGCCATTTCCAAGAGCTTTGGATCTTGCGCTGCTTCGCCGATGCCGATATTGATTGCAATTTTTTCAAGGCGCGGCACCATCATCACGTTTTTATACTTGAACTGTTCCATCAGCCGCTTTACCACTTCCTGACGATATTTTACAAATAGTCGTGGCGGTGGCGCTGGTTCGTTTGAGAGCGGCGCAGCAGCTTTAGTTGGTTCTTCGCCTTTCTTTTTTTGCTGCTTTTGTTTTTTTTGCTCTTTTTCTGCCATAGTTCAGTGAAAAATTATGGAGATGGTCTTTGTCATCTCCGATTTAATTCTCGTGCTTGTCTTCGAGTGTTAGGAGACTTTTTTCACATTAGACGCATGAATCGGCATCTCACGCTCAATGATTGCGCCTTGTGGCTGATTTTTATTCGGGCGTGTGTGCCTCTTGCGGATATTGACCCCTTCGACAATCACACGATTTGTCTCTGGAAAGACGCGTAACACTTTGCCTTGATAGCCTTTTTCGCGGTCTGCGCCAAGACCTTGTGCAGATGTGATGGTTTTGAGTAGCATCACGGTATCGCCTTTTTTGACATGCATTTTCTGTCTTTTAATGCCCGTCTTCATTTCTCTTGTCTTTCTGTTGTCTTATGTCGTTAATTTCTAAAGTGCTGCATCGTTTGTGTTATCAAATCTTTTCGGAGCGGCACGATGCGGCAGTTTTCTTGAGCGGGAGACGGGACTCGAACCCGCGACCAACAGCTTGGAAGGCTGTGACTCTACCAACTGAGTTACTCCCGCATTGGAAAGAACTTTGAAATGCTGAAACTTTGAATTTACAACACTTCAGGCGCAAGCGAAATAATTTTTGTGTATTGCTTGTCGCGCAATTCTCTTGCAATTGGTCCGAAGATGCGTGTGCCCCGTGGTTCGCCTTGTGCATTGATGAGCACGACGGCATTTTCATCGAAGCGAATGTAGGAGCCATCTTTTCGGCGGTATTCTTTTTTTGTTCTCACCACGACTGCGCGTGAGACTTCCTTTTTCTTAACGGTCCCGCCGGGAATTGCAGCCTTGACGGAGACAATCACCACATCGCCAATGCTTGCATACCGGCGTCTTGTACCACCGGGCACATGAATCACGCGAACTTTTTTCGCACCGCTATTATCGGCGACGACCAAATTGGTTTCATTCTGAATCATAGAAAGATATCCTTTCTGATTTTTATGGCTTTCTTGTCAGGATTACTTTGCGCGCTCCACAATTTCAGCCAGTGTCCACGCTTTGCGTTTGCTGAGCGGTCTGGTTTCCACAATGCGCACCACATCGCCGATTTTTGCATCATTGTGCTCATCGTGCGCCATAATTTTCGTTGTCTTCCTAAAGTATTTCTTGTAAATCGGGTGCTGCACGCGCCGCTCGATAGCAACAACAATGCTCTTTTGCATCTTGTTGCTGATGACCTTACCAATTTTTTCGCGCTTATTTGTCTTTTTTTGAACTTTACTTACTTTTTCTACAGCGCTTTGCGCATCAACTTCAACAGCTTTTAGCGCTTCTTGTGCAGCTTGCGCATCTTGTGATAGCGTTTGTTCTTCTGACATCATTCTCGTCTATGTTTAGCGTTCAGGCTTTTTTCTCTTTTTCAGCAGCAAGCTCTTTTTGTCGCAAGAGCGTTTTCATTCGCGCAATATCTTTTCTCAAGTTTCGCAAAATCATCGGGTTGGTTGGCGGCTCAATTGCCTTGTTGAACTTGATGTTTGCGATTTGTTCTTTGCACTCTTTGATTCGCTCTTTCATCTCAGTTTCGGAGAGTGCTGCAATTTCATATTTCTTCATCGTTTCTTTTCCTTTCAGTTACTTTTTTGCAGCTGCAGTTTCCTCATAATCGGGGCGCACCACAAATTTCGTTTTGATAGGTAGCTTTGCCGCTGCCAGTCGGAATGCTTCTTCGGCGGTCGCTTTTGGCACGCCGTCGATTTCGAACATGATACAGCCCGGTTTCACTGGTGCTACCCAAAACTCTGGGGCACCTTTTCCTGAACCCATTCGTGTTTCAGCAGGTTTTTTGGTTACAGGCTTATCGGGGAAAATGCGAATCCACGATTTGCCGTCGCGTTTCATGTAGCGTGTCATGGCTACACGAGCCGCTTCGATTTGTCGGCTTGTAATCCAGCCCATGTCTAAGGCTTTCAAGCCAAACGAGCCAAATGCAATTTCTGTACCCCGTGTCGCATTCCCTTTCATGCGTCCGCGCTGCATTTTGCGATACTTCACACGCTTTGGCATCAGCATAGTAGAAGTCCTCCAAACTCAGGTTTAATTTTCCGATGTACTGGCTGCGCCAGTGTTTTCTGTGTTGCCACCGCCTTTACTGCCACCGCGGCGTCTTCTACGGCGTCTACCGCCTTGCTTTTCACCTCGCTCTTGACGTCCGCGTGCTTTTTCACGTCGGTCGCGCACTTTTTGGCGTTCTTCCTCTTCGAGCGCTTCGATGCGCTGTCCAAGAATCTCACCTTTGTAAATCCAAACTTTCACTCCCACTGTACCTGTGATGGTAAAGGCGGTGCTTTGCGCGTAATCGATATTCGCGCGCAAGGTGTGCAATGGGACTTTACCTTCTTTGTATTGTTCCATTCGTGCAATTTCTGCGCCTCCTAGTCGCCCGCTCACCTGTACGCGTACCCCTTCTGCCCCGGCGCGTGAAGCTTGCTGAATCGCTTGCTTCATGGCACGACGAAACGCTACGCGTCCTTCAAGTTGCGCGGCAATGTTATCGGCGACAAGTTGGGCGTCTAACTCTGGCTTTTTGATTTCGATGACGTCAATCTTGACCTCTTTCTTTGTTAATTTGCCCAGTTCTTGACCCAGCGTATTGATTTCTTCGCCGCTTTTTCCGACTACTGCCCCGGGACGCGCCGCATAGATATAGAGTTTGATATTTTTTGTTGTGCGCTCGATGACAACTTTTGAGACGCCTGCTTTTTGGCGTTTCAGACGTGCCATCACATAGTTGCGAATCACATAGTCTTCTTTGAGCTTATCGGCAACTGCTGGAGAATTATCATACCAGCGAGAGTCCCAGTCTTTGATAATGCCGAGTCTGAAGCCGTTTGGATTTACCTTTTGACCCACGAGTGTATCCCTTTCGGTTTGCGTTAATCTTGTTAGTTTGCTTCTTCCTCGTCCTCAACTGTGCGGGCTGATTTTGGCGCACGCTTATCAACCACAATCGTCAAGTGGTTTGAGCGTTTTCGGACGCGATAGGCTCTGCCCATGGGTGCAGGCGAGATGCGCTTGAGTGTCACACCTGCATTGACAAAGGCTTCTACGATGTAAAGGTCGCGCTCGCTGACGGGTTCATCGTTACGGGTCATGTAGTTTGAGACCGCAGAACGCAGTGTGCGCAGGACATTGCGCGCAGCATGCTTAGTTGAGTTCTGCAGGATTGCTGTTGCGGTTTCTACATCTTTGCCGCGCACCAAATCTACGACCAGTCTCATCTTGCGTGGCGAAGTTGGCGTATGGTTAAGCGACGCCATGCTTCGTGTCGCTTTTCGCCGCGCTTCTTTGCGCGCTTCTGCTGCTTCACGTTTTCTTGCACCCATTTTTTCTCCAATTACTTTTTGCCGGGCGCTGAACCCGATTTTTCTTTCTTATCTCCAGAGGTATGTCCTCGAAATGTTCTGGTTGGTGCAAACTCTCCGAGCTTGTGTCCCACCATATTTTCCGAGATATACACAGGCACGTGCGTCTTGCCATTGTGCACTGCAATGGTGTGCCCTACAAATTCTGGTGAAATCATAGATGCCCGCGACCATGTCTTGAGCACCTTTTTCTGGTTCTTTTCATTGAGCTCTTGAATACGCTTCAAGAGACGCTCTTGAATAAACGGACCTTTTTTCAGAGAACGAGGCATAGTGAATCGTACTGGTTATGCTTTTCTTCTATCACGCACAATAAGTTTTGATGATGCTTTTTTCTTATGGCGTGTTTTCAAACCTTTAGCAAGTTGTCCCCACGGCGATTTGGGGTGTTTGCGTCCGCCGCCTGACTTAGAACGCCCTTCACCGCCACCCATTGGATGGTCGACAGGGTTGCGTGCCATACCTCGTGTGATTGGGCGAATACCCAGCCAGCGCGAGCGTCCGGCTTTGCCTAACGAGATATTTTCATGGTCTAAATTTCCAACCACACCAATCGTTGCTCGGCATTCAATTCGTACTTTGCGCAATTCGCCTGAGGGCATTTTCAGTGTTGCGTAGTTACCTTCTTTTGCAAGCAGTGTCGCAAAAGTGCCTGCCCCGCGCGCAATTTGCCCGCCCTTACCGGCTTTCATCTCGATGTTATGCACTTCTGTGCCTACAGGGATATTTTTCAGCGGCAGGGCATTGCCAATTTTGATATCGGCATGTTCGCCTGTTTCAATTCTATCGCCTACTTTAATGCCGTTTGGCGCAAGAATGTATCGACGCTCTTTATCTTCGTACTCCAAAAGCGCAATTCGTGCCGAGCGATTTGGGTCGTATTCAATTGCAATCACTTGCGCATTGATACCATCTTTATTGCGCTTAAAATCAATGATGCGGTAGCGTCGTTTTGCACCACCACCCATTCCGCGACTCGTTATTCGCCCTAAGTTGTTGCGTCCGCCTGTTTTTTTCAGCGGTACGGTCAAACTCTTTTCAGGCTCTGTCTTTGTGATTTCATCAAACGTCGGAAACGACATAAAGCGCGTTCCGGGCGTTCTTGGCTTCATATTGCGTACTGGCATATCCCTTAATTTTGTGCGTTATGATTATCCTTGTTGCGTTCCCGACGTGCCGTAGTAATCAATCTTTGAATCCTTTGAGAGCGTTACATACGCTTTTTTGAGGTCAGGTTTTTTGCCCACCTGAATCCCTTTGCGTGTAAATCGCATTTTACGTTTTCCCTCAATGAACGCTGTGCGCACAGACTCGACTTTCACGCCAAATTTTTCTTCGACCGCTTTTTTGATATCTTCTTTTTTTGCTTCATGATGCACTTCAAAAACATACTGATTTTTCTCTTCAGAGAGCTTCAGCGCTTTTTCAGTCAGTATAGGACGAATCAAGATGTTTGTCATCGCGCCTTCTCCTTAGTTCATATTTAGATTTTCTTCCAACGCTTTAACTGCACTCTTTTGCAAGAGCAGCGTTTTGCAATTGAGAATATCGTATGTCGACGCTTTTTGCGCTTCCAGCACCGCTAAGTAGGGAATATTTCGTCCCGACTTGTAGAGCATCTCATCTTTGCCTGCTGTTAGGAAGAGTGTCTTTTTGTCACTTAGCCCCAAATTCTTCAATACAGCTGCCATCTCTTTGGTTTTGATTTGCTCCATTTTGAAATCTTCTACCACGACGATTGCAGCGGCTTTCGCTTTGTAGCTCAAGGCAGATTTACGGGCAAGTTGCTTTAGCTTTTTATTAATTTTTATCACATAGTCATGCGGTCTTGGTCCAAAGATGGCGCCACCGCCAGTGAGCAACGGCGAACGCTGTGAGCCGCGTCGTGCCCCGCCGGTCCCTTTTTGGCGATAAGGTTTTTTGCCACCGCCGCGCACTTCTGCGCGCGATTTTACTTTGTGCGTACCTTGTCGCTGATTAGCCATAATGGAACGCACATCCATGTATATGGCATGATCATTTGGCTCAATTTCGAAAATTGCAGGATTGAGTTCTATGACTTCGCCGCTCTCGGCGCCTGTTTTCGTCAGCACTTTAAGTTGCATAATTTTTCCTCTTATCCTTTTGCGGTAACGATTTGCACATAGCCGCCTTTTTTGCCGGGCACAGCACCTTTGACGACTATCAGGTTCGACTCTGCAAGCACCTTCACCACTTTAAGATTTTTTGCAGTAACGGTCTCACCGCCCATTCTTCCTGCCATTCTCAAGCCTTTGAACGAGCGTGACGGGAAGGATGAGCCACCCATTGAGCCGGGGGCACGCAGGCGGTCAGATTGACCGTGCGTTCTGCTGCCGCCACCAAAGTGATGACGTTTTACAACGCCCTGAAATCCTTTTCCTTTTGAGATGCCAATAACATCTACAAGGTCACCTTCTTTGAAGATATCAGCCTTGAAACTTTCACCTGCTTTAAGCTCAAGTCCAAGAGTTTCTTTGTGAAACTCCTTCACAAAGTACGCTGGTGAGAGATTAGCTTTCTTGAAGTGTCCTTGCTGTGGCTTTGATGTACGCGAGACTTTTTTCTCATCAAATGCCACTTGATAGGCAGCATAGCCGTCTTTCTCAACGGTCTTCACTTGTGAAACGTAGCAAGGTCCAGCTTCAATTACCGTGCAGGGAACAACTTTGCCTTTTGCATCATAGATACTGGTCATTCCGACCTTTTTGCCCAGAATCGCACTCATACTTGTTTGATTTTGTAACCACGAAATTTTTCGGGTTAATGAATCTGTTTAGAATGTCTTTTTTTGCAGAGCTTCTCCAGCGTGTGGCTTAGCCTTTGATTTCCACATCAACGCCGCTGGGGAGTTCCAACTTCATCAGCAAATCTATTGTCTTACCGCTTGGGTTAATGATTTCGATTAACCGTTTGTGCGACGCCACCATAAACTGCTCACGTGACTTCTTATCTACATGCGGCGAGCGGTTAACGGTGTAGACTTGTGACTCCGTCGGGAGCGGAATCGGTCCCGAAATAATCGCATCTGTTTGCTTGACCACATCAATGATTTTCTCCGCCCATTTATCCACCAAGCTGTGGTCGTAAGACTTTAACTTGATGCGGATTTTTTGCTGTGCTGCCACGACTTAGTGCTGTTCAGTTTTTAGGACAAAAAAGGAGTGAGCGTTTCATGCCCACTCCTTAAACCCTGTAATGTGTTTTTACTCGATAATTTTGGTTACTGCACCTGCGCCGACAGTTCTACCTCCTTCACGAATAGCGAAGCGTAAGCCTTCATCCATGGCGATGGGCGTAATCAGTTCAACCTCAATACTGACGTTATCACCCGGCATAACCATTTCCACACCTTGTGGCAAGGTTACGACGCCTGTTACATCCGTTGTTCTGAAGTAGAACTGCGGACGATAACCTGAAAAGAAGGCTGTATGACGGCCACCTTCTTCTTTTTTCAGAACGTAGATTTCCGCTTTGAACTTTGTATGTGGTGTAATTGAGCCGGGCTTTGCAATGACCATACCGCGCTCCAAGTCTTTCTTTTCAATACCACGCAGCAACAAGCCCGCATTATCACCAGCTCGACCTTCATCAAGGTTCTTGCGGAACATCTCAATACCTGTAACCACAGACTTCTTAGTCGGTCCAAGACCGATGATTTCAACTTCTTCGTTGAGTTTGATGATTCCTCTCTCAATACGACCGGTACCGACTGTCCCACGACCCTGAATTGAGAACACGTCTTCAATAGGCATCAGGAAGGGCTTATCGATATCGCGCTTTGGTGTTGGGATATATCTATCGACTTCATCCATCAACTGCATGATGGCAGGCACCCACTTCGGGTCGCCATTCAGCGCACCGAGTGCAGAACCGCGAATGATTGGGATTTCATCGCCGGGGAATTGGTAGCTGGAGAGCAACTCACGCAGTTCCATCTCGACGAGTTCAATCAGCTCCGGGTCAGCAATATCGACCTTGTTGAGGAACACCACAATGGCAGGCACATTCACTTGGCGCGCCAAAAGAATGTGCTCGCGCGTTTGTGGCATTGGACCGTCAGTTGCAGCCACCACGAGAATTGCACCATCCATTTGCGCTGCACCTGTAATCATGTTCTTGATGTAGTCAGCGTGTCCAGGGCAGTCAATGTGCGCATAGTGACGGTTCTTGGTCTCATACTCCACATGTGACGTTGAGATCGTGATACCGCGGGCTTTTTCTTCGGGCGCCTTGTCAATTTGGTCATACGCCATCGCTTGCGCCATCCCTGCTTCTGCCAGAACTTTCGTAATGGCAGCCGTAAGTGTCGTCTTGCCATGGTCGACATGCCCGATTGTGCCGATATTGACATGGGGTTTATCGCGCTTAAAGCTTTCTTTTGCCATAGTTGGTGATTCCTCCGATAACTGTGATTAGATGCGTTAGAAATTATGCGGTAACCTTACTTGTGCCGCTTTTTTCGATAATTTCTTCAGCGACATTTCTTGGCACTTCTTCGTAGTGACTAAACTCCATAGAGTAGCTTGCACGACCTTGTGTCATTGAGCGCAGATCTGTAGAGTAGCCAAACATTTCCGAGAGCGGCACTTTTGCGTTGATCACTTGTGCGCCAGCTCGCTCCGTCATCCCTTCAATGCGTCCACGACGGCTGTTAAGGTCGCCCATAACCGTGCCCATATATTCCTCGGGCGTTGTTACTTCCACAGCCATAATCGGCTCTAAAATGTATGGGTCAGCCTTACGCGCACCTTCTTTGAAGCCAATTGATCCGGCAAATTCAAATGCCATTTCCGAAGAGTCTACTTCGTGATACTTGCCATCAAACAGTGTAACTTTAACATCTTGGACAGGATATCCTGCAAGCACCCCATCTTTGGTGGCGCCTTCGACACCTTTTTGTACCGCTGGAATGTATTCTTTCGGAATCGCCCCACCCTTAATTGCATTGACAAACTCAAAACCCTTACCTCTCTCGAGCGGCTCAAGAATCAGGTTTACCACGCCAAATTGACCCTTTCCACCTGATTGACGCACAAACTTCCCTTCCACTTCAACCTTGCGGCGAATGCTTTCGCGGTAGGCTACTTGCGGCTTACCCACATTAGCTTCTACCTTAAATTCACGCTTCAATCTATCTACAATGATCTCCAAGTGAAGTTCGCCCATTCCTGCAATGATAGTCTGCTGTGTCTCCTCATCTGTACTCACACGGAAGGTTGGGTCTTCTTCAGCAAGTTTTTGTAGTGAGAGACTGAGTTTGTCAGAATCTGCTTTCGTCTTCGGCTCAATTGCAATTTGAATCACAGGCTCTGGGAAGCTCATCTTCTCGAGCACAATCGGCTTGTTTTCGTCGCAGAGCGTATCGCCCGTGCGCGTGTCTTTCAACCCGACCGCTGCGACAATATCACCTGTGAGCGCTTCTTCAATTTCCTCACGGTGATTGGCGTGCATCTGCACAAGTCGGCTAATGCGCTCCTTCGTACCCGATACAGAGTTCAGGACATAGCTACCTTTGGTTAGCTTGCCTGAATAGACTCGGAAGTAGGTCAGTCGACCAACGAAGGGGTCTGTCATAATCTTGAATGCAAGTGCAGAAAAGGCTTCGTTGTCATCAACCTTGCGTTCAATTTCTTCTCCAGTTTTTGGATGTGTGCCTTTGATTGCTGGAATGTCAAGTGGTGATGGCAAGTAATCAATCACAGCATCAAGCAAGAACTGCACGCCTTTATTTTTGAAAGCCGACCCGCACAGTACTGGTACAATTTTCGAGTTTAGCGTTGCCTTGCGCAGTGTCTCACGCACCTCTTCTTCTGAAATGTCTTCGCCGCCAAGATATTTTTCCATCAAGTGATCGTTTACTTCAGAGACGGCTTCCAACATATTGACACGCCACTTCTCCACTGATTCTTTGTATTCATCTGGAATCTCAATTTCCTTGTAGCTTGTCCCATCTTCAGCGTCATAGACCACCGCCTTCATTCGAATCAGGTCAATCGAGCCCTTGTAGCTTTCGCCTTCACCATAAGGTATCTGAATCGGGACTGCATTTGCGCCGAGACGTTCTTTCATCATATCGACGCAGCGGAAAAAGTTTGCACCCACTCTATCCATCTTATTCACGAAAGCGATGCGCGGCACTTCATACTTTGTTGCCTGACGCCACACCGTTTCCGACTGCGGTTGCACACCTGCAACAGAGTCGTAGAGCGCAACGGCGCCATCCAAGATGCGCAGCGAACGTTCTACTTCAACCGTGAAATCGACGTGTCCGGGTGTATCAATAATGTTGATGCGGTGCTTTTTGTCTTTGAAGTTGCCATATTTCGGCATCCAGAAGCAAGTCGTTGCTGCCGAAGTAATAGTGATACCGCGTTCTTTTTCCTGTTCCATCCAATCCATTGTAGCGGCACCATCATGGACTTCACCCAAGCGATGCACTCTGCCTGTGTAGTAAAGAATGCGCTCCGTCGTCGTCGTCTTACCCGCGTCGATGTGCGCCATGATACCAATGTTTCTAACTTTTTCTAACGAGACTTGTCTGGGCATATTTTGTCGTGCTTACCTGTTAAGTTTAGTTTTATAGAAATCTCCACTGCTTAGAACCTGAAATGCGAGAACGCTTTGTTTGCCTCTGCCATCTTATGAACTTCTTCTTTTTTCTTTACTGAACCGCCTTGATTATTAGCTGCATCAAGCAACTCTGCAGCTAATTTATCGGACATTGTTTTTCCACCACGCTTCTTTGAATTTTCCTTAATCCATCGAAGTGCAAGTGCAATTCGGCGGTCGGCGCGCACTTCCATAGGAATTTGGTATGTGGCTCCACCAATGCGCTTACCACGCACTTCCACAACCGGCGCAACATTAGACAAAGCTTTCTTGAAAATATCAATACCCTCTTCTTGCGTTTTTCTTGCAATTACATCAAACGCATCGTAGACAATACGTCGGGCTGTATTTTTCTTTCCGCCTTGCATGATACAGTTAACCAACCGCCCAACCATTGGGTCGTTATACTTGGCATCGCCTTGAACCGGTCGTTTTGTTGCGTGTTTTTTTCTCATATTTCAGACTCACTCACTTACTTTTTCTTTGCTGGGGCTGCGGCAGCACCTTTTGCGCTACTCGCAGCTGACTTTTTTGCACCGTATTTTGAGCGCCCGCGCTTGCGATCCTGAACGCCAGCAGTATCCAAAGAGCCACGAATAATGTGGTAGCGCACGCCCGGTAAATCCTTCACGCGACCGCCACGAATCAGCACGATAGAGTGCTCCTGCAAGTTATGCCCTTCTCCGGGTATGTATGCAATCACTTCTTGCTGATTGGACAAGCGCACTTTTGCAACTTTTCGCAGTGCAGAGTTCGGCTTTTTCGGCGTTGTCGTATAAACTCTTGTGCATACACCGCGCTTTTGCGGACAAGCCTCAAGGGCTGGAACTTTAGTTTTTGCAAGTTTCGTATATCGCCCTTTTCGAACTAATTGCTGAATCGTTGGCATTTGTTTTTTTGCCTAATTTTCCTCTAAATTCTTTCCCGTAGATTTTTCTACCGCCTCTTTCTACTCCTTCAAGTTTGCCTCTACCCTTTCCGTTGCCTTTATCTGCTGCTCCTTATCTGCCCTTCTGTGCTTTCCTGCAACATCTCTAAGCATCTGCAGCGCAGGGCGCCTATTTTCTTGACGATTCGTAGAACTACCCCTAAAAGCCTAACACTCAGGCTTCTTTAGCAGGGCTTCGTTCTTTCTTGGATAGTGCGCAAACACAAAGGACTGCAAAAGTAAGGTATTGTTTTTAATTTTCAAAATCCTTTTCTTGTTTTTTTTGCATACTTTTCTTTTCGCTCTATTTGTGTCGAAGCAAAGAGGCGTCTGATTGCAGACGCCCCTCTACAGAATTGCGATTTCAATGCCGCGCTATGATGCTGATGGTTCAACTTTTTGTGTCTCATTGGTCGGCGGTGGCACATCCAGTGCAGCAGAAGCCTCTTGAATTTTCTGCTTCTCGTTGGGATGTGCGCGCATATACTCCTCAATTTCTTCTCGGCTCTTGCCCTTGAAATACTCTAGCGCCGAGAGAATAATGCGGCGATTTTCTTTGTCGAACTCAATCACTTTGAGTGGGAGCTCGTCATGGATTTTGAATGACGAGTGAATATCGCGCACACCGCCTTGCAAGAGATGTGAGGCGGGCACAAATCCATCAACCCCCAGAGGCAACTCTACCACCACACCTTTTTCAATGATTTGAGTAATTTTGCCTTTCGTCTCTGTGCCTACTGTATAGACGGTCTCGAAGTTATTCCATGGGTCTTCTGTGATTTGCTTATGCCCGAGCGCAATGCGGCGAGCTTTGACATCAACTTTCAGCACTTTGACTTGCAATTCGTCATTTTTCTTGACCAATTCACCGGGGTGGCGAATCTTCTTTGTCCAAGAAAGGTCAGAGATATGCACCAAGCCATCTACGCCGGGCTCTAATTCCACGAAGACACCGAAGTCCGTCAGATTGCGCACAATACCTTTGTGAATTGTATCTGGGGCATACTTTTCAGCAAGTTTAAGCCATGGGTCAGCTTCGACTTGCTTCATGGAAAGTGAGAGTTTGGTATTCTCTTTGTCGATATTGAGAATCACGCACTCGACTTCTTGTCCCATCGACACAAACTGATTTGGGTGTTTAATGTGCTGTGTCCAACTCATCTCGCTAATGTGCACCAAGCCTTCAATGCCTTTTTCAATTTCAATGAAGACCCCGTAGTCAGTAATCGAGACGACCTTACCTTTGACTTTATCACCGACTTTATACTTGGCATCGATATTTTCCCACGGGTGTGGCGTCAGTTGCTTCATGCCGAGTGAGACGCGCTGCTTTTCTTCATCGTAGCCGATGACCACGACTTTGATTGGGTCATCTAACTTGACTGCTTCGGATGGATGCGTGATGCGTCCCCATGTAATATCAGTGATATGAACCAAGCCGTCGAGTCCGCCCAAGTCCACGAAGATGCCGAAGTCTGTGATGTTTTTGACTGTGCCTTCCAGCACCATGCCGACTTTGATATTTGCCAGCATTTCTTTGCGGCGCGCTTCATACTCGGCTTCAAGAATTACTTTATGGCTAACGACGATATTTTGCGTCAGTGGATTGATTTTGACCACGCGAAACTCCATGTTTTGCCCAACGAGGGCATCGAAATCGCGCACGGGTTTGACATCAATTTGTGAGCCGGGTAGGAACGCTTCAACACCGCTGAGCGAGACGGTCATGCCACCTTTGACGCGCGCGACAATTTTCCCCATCAAGGTCGTTCCTTTCTCTAGCGATTCGTAAATCTTCTCCCAAATACGCATAGCATCGGCTTTACGCTTTGAGAGAATCAGTTGCCCCATTTTATCTTCGATGCTTTCGAGAAAGACCTCGATTTCATCGCCGACTTTCAATTCAGCTGGATTGCGAAACTCTATGAGCGGAATAATCCCTTCTGACTTGAAGCCCACATCTACGGAGACATCTTTGTCAGAGATATGCACAATACGACCTTTGACGATTTCACCTTCCGTCAGTTCATTGAGTGTGCCTGAGTACATCGACTCGAGTTGCTTGAGTTCTTCGTCTTGGTACTCGGCGAAGAATCGCACGCGCGTTGGCTTCTTAGGTTTCACCGTGTCGGTTGACAAGTTACTGTCGTTTGCATCGCTGCTTTTTTGCGCAGACATTTCAGCGACTTGCATTTCTGCCATTCAGCTTATCCTTTCTCTCTTGTTTTTACCGCTATCGTTCCCAGAGAGGAGGAACGGGCGGGTTTTGGTTATTGAAATTTTCAAAAATCGAAGACTCGAAGATAATGCTTGCCCCGAAGTGCATTCAGGGAAAGGGAAGCAAAGATAAGAAAAACTTCTTGCTTAAAAAAGTCAAGGCGCAATTTTTTCGTTGCGCAAGCGCGCGATGCCGATGTATTTTTGCAGTTCGTTTGCACGACACGCTAAAGCATGAGGGTTCAGATTGCACCAATTCAAAGCGAACATAAAGAGCCGATTCGCGCGTTGCTCTTTGAGACAGGTGCATTTCGCCCCGATGAAATCGAGGTTGCTATGGAACTCATTGACGACACACTTGCGCGCCATGGGGTGCTCTTGCCAGAGGATTATCATATTTTTGTAGCCCTCGATGAGCCTGATGTCTTAGGCTATGTCTGTTTTGGCAAAACACCGATGACGCTATCGACTTTTGATCTTTATTGGATTGCCGTGTCGCCACATGCGCAAGGTAAGGGTGTTGGGAAAGCCTTGTTTGACTTTGCTTGCAGAGAGGCACGAGCCATGGGGGGTGCGCTGCTGGTGATTGAAACAGCCTCACAGCCGAAGTATGAACCAGCGCGCAAGTTCTATGAAAAAGTTGGCTGCACACTCGAAGCCAGAATCAAGAATTTTTACAGCCTTGGCGATGACAAACTTATCTACACCAAAGTCCTTTGACGGACTGCAGAGCGACGCACCGATTGGGATTTTCGACTCCGGCGTTGGCGGTCTGACAGTTGTGCGTCGCATTATGGAGCGCTTACCAAATGAGCGCATTGTTTATTTTGGGGACACCGCACGCGTGCCTTACGGCACCAAGTCCGTTCCCACGATTCGCAAATATGCTGCGGAAGACACTGCGATTTTGCTTAAAGAATCTCCGAAAATGATTGTCGCTGCCTGTAATACAGTGTCAGCTTTAGCTTTAGACATTGTGGCGCAAGTTGCTGATGGGATTCCTACGATTGGGGTTGTTGCAGCAGGTGCGCGCCTTGCCGCAGAGCGCAGTCCAAGAGGACGCATCGGTGTTATTGGCACAGAAGCCACCATCAGTTCAGGCGCATATTACGATGCTATCAAGCATTTGAAACCTGCAGCACACGTCTTTTCCAAAGCCTGCCCACTTTTTGTGCCGCTTGCGGAAGAAGGGCTTCTTTTTCACCCTGCCACGCGACTTATTGCACAGGATTATCTTTCCGAGTTAATTACTCAAGACATTGATGCCTTAGTCTTAGGCTGCACGCACTACCCACTCTTGCGCCATGTTATTGCGGATGTGGTGGGCGAATCGGTCTTAATTATTGACTCTGCGGAAGCTGTCGCACTTGAAGTTGAGTTGCTGCTTTGCGCTGCACGCTTGCTCAATCCCAATGCACATCACTTGCCGTCGAAGTTTATCGTGAGCGATTTGCCCACGAAATTCAATCGTATTGCAGAATGTTTCTTAGGTTTTTTGCCCCAACACATTGAAGTTATCTTCCCTGATTCGCATTGAGCCTGACACCTTGCTTTACAAGTGTTAAAAGACTGCGCTAATACCCAGTGTTGGCACAATCGGCAGCATTCCATTAGCAAAGCGGATGACATTGGGCACTTGTCCTACTGGGACATCCCATTCGACATCATGGTTATAGCCAATGACATTGGTACGGTTGTAGAGGTTAATGACATCGAGGTAGAAATCCCAACGTGCGCCCCAGAACTCAGCGTGAGCCGTAAGGCGTACATCAAGGCGATGATACTCAGGCAAGCGTGCGGCGTTGATATTTTCTTCGCCTCCAAAATCCAAGGAGAACATCGTGCGTCCAAAGAGCGGATCTTCTTGTACCATGTGTCGACCGTCAGGCATTTGAATGATGCGCGGTTGCAAGCCGATAGCCAAAGTAACTGGGAAGCCGCTGCCGTATCGCCAACGAACTGCTAAGTCGAGCCAATCGTTGATTTTGTAGCCGCCCACAATGTTAATCGTGTGCCGCTGATCGAAGTTAAATGGAATCGTCAGCCCATCTCGATAGCGATTGGCGAAGGCAAGTGCATAGCTTATCCAACCGTTGAAGCGGTCTTGCGATGAGGTCAGTCGTTTTTCTAGCAGCACTTCAAGACCGTAGGCTTCACCTCGCCCATCATTGACGGGGATAGCCGAGAGCACCTTTCGCTGTTCTGGTGTTGGGGTTGACCAGTTTCTGACATTGTAAGCATCGCCTCCAAGGAAGCGTGAGGTATAAACTGTCTGCTCTTCTTTACGCTGGACAATCAGGTCGTTGAAGAGTTTGTAATAGGCTTCGGCTTTAAAGAGCCACTGATCGCTTAGCCATCGGTCAATTCCCAAGACAAAGTGCATGGCGCGTTCAGCACGCAGAGAGCGAATGTAGTCGGCATCGCGCAGATCAATAAACTGTTGCTGGTCGATGAGTTTTTCGTAGCCGGGCGATTGTACATACATGCCCCATGCTCCGCGCAAGGTTGTATTTTCATCGAAGGCAAATGAGACATTGAAGCGTGGTGAGAGATAGATTTTCTCGATAATTTGGTAGTAATCGAGTCTTAGACCGGGCTGAATGAAGAGCTTACCTTCAATTGCTTCGAAGCGGTCTTGAATGTAGAAGTTACTGCGCAGGTAAGACTGCTGCTGTCTGACGGTTGTATCAAGCGGCAGTGCACCTATTCTGCCAGAGGCTTGTGCGGCAAGAAAACCTGCTCGAAGTTGTTCATTTGGTCGCAAGTAGAAGAAAATGAATGTTGTGAGCACGTCCAATGCGCCGCCTACTTCAAGGAAATGTTTGTCCCACTTGTGCCAAAAGTCATTTCTAAAATTCCATTTCTCAAAGCCGAAGGCATTTTCGGATTGCAAAGTTGCAGCAGCAAGTTGAATAACGGCTTGCGGATTGGCTTGCAGCGCACTATCGACTTTGTCGGGTGGATAGTTTAGGCGATCGACAAAATTGCCAGCAAAGCGTGATGAGCCGGCGTTGTTATACCACGACACGGTGAATTTGTTCAGCGTATGGGCATCGGGGCGGAAATGCCATGACAGCCCTGCTACATCATTGCTGGTAAGGTTACCGACATTGACGCTATCGGGCTGATCTGCATTTCGGGCGGAGCTAATGACATCGATACCGTCGCGTCCGATGATGCCTGTAAATTGCAGGCGGTGTTGTGGCGAGAGTTGGAATGCAAGTCGTGCCTGCACATCTGCAAAGTTTGGGAAAGCTGTATTACCTTCGACAAGACGTGCGCCGCGCAAGATTGGTCCAACAATGAGGTCATAGTAGGTGCGCCGTGCTGAGATTATCCATGAGCCTTCAATGCCAAAAGGGGCTTTGCCTTCAGCTACGACATTTGCGTCAGTTACATTGGCGTTAATTTGCGCTGTGAAGTATCGATCGCGCACGCCATCGCGGTTGGTTACATCGAGCACTGCTGAGAGCCTATCGCCATACTTTGCGGGGAACCCGCCTGTGATGAGGCTAATGTCTGCAACCGTTTCGGGATTGAACATGCTGATTGTCCCATAGAGCCGATAGGGATTGAAGACTTCGATATCATCGACCAGCATCAAGTTTTGGTCGGGTCCTGAGCCGCGTATGAAGAGTTGCGATGAAAAGTCGTTTGCCGCTAAGACTCCCGGAATAGCTTGCAAGCCACGCAGCACATCTTCGACACCACCTGCCAAATTTTTCACTTGTTTCGGCTCGAGCTTGTAGAGACTTGTGCGCACATCTTCTGCTGGCTGACGATAATTTTCAGCGATAACTTGAATTTCGTTAGCCTCTATAACCATTTCCTGCATTTCAAGTGTGAGCGTCTGTGTCTTGCCATCTTCAATAGTGATGCTACGCACAAGTTGCTTGTAGCCAATCAAATTTGCGCGCAGTGTATAGGTGCCTGCAGGCATGTTTTCAATCTTGAAACTACCATCGGCTTTGGTGATGGCGCCAAATTCTGTGTCGTCAATACGAATAATCACACCTGCCAGCGGTTCTTTGCTCGTAGCATCAATGGCTTTGCCTTTGAGCGTGCCTGTAGCAAAGACCATCTCATTTAATGCGACGGTTAGGGCAGCAAGGGCGATGAGGGCTTTTACAACTTGCATTTTCATCGTGACCTACAAATAGGTTTATTTTATAGCCTTGAATCTTGCTCCATGAACGCTAGATATGGCAATGACAGTTTAACTAAGCAAAGTTATGACAAACTTTGGATTGTACCTTGCCGCAAAGATACCCCAATTCAACGCAATGTTGATGTAAAGCCGCTACATGTTCGCCTTAATCTGCAAGCGTTGAGAGATCTCCAGCGTCTTGTCCCAGCGATTCTGCTTTGAGCAATCGGCGCACGATTTTGCCGCTGCGTGTTTTTGGCAATGCGTCTCGGAACTCAATTTCGCTGGGTGTAGCAATAGGTCCTAATTCGCGCCGCACGTGGTCGCGCAGCACACTTTTGAGTGTTTCATTGGCTTCATGTCCGGCTTTCACTACCACAAAGGCTTTGATGCGTTCGCCCTTAATTTCGTCCGGCAAGCCTATCACTGCAGCTTCAGCTACGGCGCTGTGCGTCAGGAATGCGCTTTCAACTTCTGCTGTGCCGATGCGATGCCCAGCTACATTCATCACATCATCGGCTCTGCCCAGCACACAGATATAACCTTCCTCATCATAAAAAGCCACATCGCCTGAGGCGTAACAGCCTTCAAAATCTTCCCAGTATTTTCTGTAGCGTGCGTCGTCGCCCCATACAGTTCGCATCATGTAGGGCAGCGGTCGGCGTAAGATGAGCAATCCGCCTTGGTTG
>JBKBSK010000013.1:0-98173 GCA_046291735.1 Candidatus Thermochlorobacter sp.
CTCGGAGGGCAGGACAGCTCAGCTTTCATTGACTCTATTGCAACGAAAGCTGGTAATGAGCTCTTCGTCCGTTACTATGTCTCCAAGTACTTGTTATTTAAGCGTGGAATATCTGGGGATCCAAATGCACCAGATACCACCTTCATCGTGCGCTTCCGTCCGAGCAACTTGTCTGCATCTGATGCGACTCAACCGACACGTGTGTTGGACGACTCCACAAGGGCTAGCACCGCGATTGGTGAGCCTCGTCCGAGTACCTTGCGCGGTCGCAGCGGTGACTTCGGTGTCGCCGGATTTAATACTCCGAATCCGAAAATCTCGATTCTCACTGGCAATCAAGATGCATTTGACCTGAAGATTGCGATTCGTGCTGGCGGCACGTCAAGTTCAGCGTTCCCAGACTTCATGGTCAATGCGGTGCGCAATGCAACCGAGACGGTTACCAATGTAACCCAGCGAGCCGTATCTACGGTACGCAGTTGGTGGAACCGTTTCCGTGGTGAGTAAGACCAAAACCGTCGTTCTTTCAAGCAAAGAGAGCCTGCACGAGCAGGCTCTTTTTGTTTTTGCGAGGGTCAACATCTGCAAAATCATTCGGGTAAAGAGTGCAATGAAATCAATTGTCTTTTTGGGGCTATGGGTGTGGTTATGCGCCGAAGTGCGTGCGCAGGTTGCGCCAAGTGAAGCGATTGTCGCAGTGCTCAAGGCGCAAGTAACCGATTGGAACAGAGGCGATGTGCGTGCGTTTATGCGTGGCTACAAAAATTCGGATTCGACGACCTTTGTTTCGGCAAGGGGAGTGGAGCAAGGCTATGAGAATATCTTGCAGCGCTATCTGAGAAGTTATCCGAATGCGGCAGCAATGGGCGTGCTAAGGTTTGAGGGTTTGAGTGTGCGGTTACTTTCTGAGAGGCATGCGGTGGTCACTGGTCAATTTGTGCTGCAGCGGCGTGCGGCAAGCGGGGAAGAAGAGCAGCTCAGCGGGTATTTTACACTGGTCTTTGAGCTAACACCTGAGGGATGGAAGATTATTTTGGATCATACGTCTTGAGTGTTAAGGAGTCGGTGTGCGAGTTTGGGCATTTCTGTGGCGGCACTGCCTTTGTAGATGTCGAAGCCATAGAGCAGGTTTACAGCGGGGTTAGGGTCGACGAAGAATTTTTGGGGTGTATTTGCAAAGAGCATGAGCAAGCTAGCGGCGGGATAGACTTGCGCGGAGGTGCCGATGCCGATAAAAATTTCGGCAGTGTCGATGAGTTCGTCTAAGTAAGCATGGCGCATATCGACGGCTTCACCGAACCAGACGATGTCGGGGCGGAGTTGGGCGCCGCATTTTGGGCAGCGATCACCCCACTGAATGGGTTGGGTGATTGGGGATTTGAAGTCGCAGCGAAAGTGCGGGTTGCCATCAGCGAAGATGTCGTAATGGCGTTCGCACTTTTGCATATCGGCGCGTCCGTGCAGATGCCAGACATGTTGGCAGCCGGCTTGTTCGAGAAGGCTATCGATATTTTGGGTAATGTTGATGACCTCATATTTCTTTTCCAGCGCTGCGATAGCGTAGTGTGCGGCGTTAGGTTTGCAGGCTTGATAGGTGCGGAAGCGAGCAGCGTAGAAGTCGAGCACAAGTTGCGGATTGCGCTGCCAGCCTTCGGGTGTCGCAACATCTTCGATGGAGTGATTTTCCCATAAGCCACCGCTATCACGAAAGGTCGGGATGCCACTTTCAGCCGAAAGTCCGGCGCCGCTAAAAATGACAACTCTGGGTTTCATGGTCGAAACGGTCGATTTGGTCGATGTAATTTTAGCACTCAGAACAGCCTTTGCATGGCGAAGCGTTCAAAGCGCAAGAGGGTACTAAAATGTTCTGGTTGTAAGTGCTAACTGCTTACAACGTCTGAAGATACGAAAATAGCCTAACAAAGTTTGCCTATCAGCGAGTTAAAAAACAGCGCGCAAGTCATCGTATGGTTTGTGCAAGCAAATGTGTCAGAGAGAGTGTGAGCAAGGCACAGTGTCGACAAAGCGAGCTTGATGTGTGGATGAAATTTCATTAAATTTTCATTTGAGAAGTATGGAGAGCAGTTGAGAGTGGAAGTTCGTCAAGGAAAACCTTTGAGAAAGATGGGGTTTTTATTCTACATCACAGACTTTTGGTATTGGCGTTGGCGCGATGTGTTAGCCTTGATTCGATCAAGGTCGCTTAGCCACACAGTGCTGCAAACGTACTATGTGAATTTTTATTTTGTGATTGCTGACACGCCGCCTTTACGGCGTCTTGCTGCGCTCATTGAGCGATGGGCATAACGGTTTCGGCGTTGGAGCATGGAGTTATTGCCTAATTTAGCATGCAAGAACATTAAGGAGAAAACGATGAACAGACTTTCAATAGGGCGATGCGAGCTCTACTACGAGGATAGTGCTGAGCGATTTGCGGAGCATCGTCAGAAGCCGGCGATTTTATTTATCAACGGTTGGGCGCTATCGGGGCGCTACTGGCAGCCGACGGTTGAGGCGTTGCGAGAGGATGCACGCAGTATCACGTTTGACCAGACGGGCACGGGGCGCACACGCTTTCGGGACACGCGACCACCGTTTACGATCGAGGGTTTTGCTCAAGAGGCGGAGGCATTGATTGAGCACCTGCAACTAGGCAAAGATGCGCCGCTGCACATTGTTGGGCACTCAATGGGAGCGATGGTGGCAGCAGAAGTCTTTCAGCGCCAGCGCCAGCGTGCCACGAGCCTGACAATTATCGCCTGCGGCATTTTCGAATACGGTGCGGCTGACTTGCGCTTTCAGTTAAAGATGCTCAGTGCTTTTATTCATGCCACGATGAAAGCCAAGAGACTCTTCCAGTTTGAGCCACTCAAGCGAGCATTTGTGGCAAAAGCGACGGCGCGTCCGATTCCACGAGAGTATGCAGAGATTCTTATCGAGGATTTTTTAACCGTAGATGATGAAGCGGCAACTGCAGTGGGCACCTTCTCGCTGCGCTATGATATTTCGCTGCACTATATTGAGAACTTGCTCACGGCAGATGCACCGATGTGCTTGATTGTGGGCGATAAAGACAAGACCATTCCGCCCGTAGGCATGACCACACTGTTTGAAAAACGCAAGGCGCACTCGTCGGCACCTACAACGTTCGTGCGGTTCCCGTCGCTGGGGCATTTGCCGATGCTGGAAGATACGCCAGCCTTTGCGGAAGTGCTACGCCAGCATGTGCTCACGAGCGCAAACCAAACGGTGCGACCAAGTCAAGTCAGGCAATTTCAAAACGTGTAAAAACGTATATTTGAGCACAGAAGTAAGTTCAGTAAGTTTTTTTTGCGTGCTTTTGCGCCACTATCAGGTATGAGTTTTACAACATTAGAATCGCTCCCAGCACTTTCGGAAGATGCGCGCCGAGCCTTGCAAGTTGAAATTGAGCGCGCAGGCATTGATGAAGAAAAACTCCGCAAAATTCAACAGGCACTCTCGAATGTCAACCGTCCGGGCTGGCGTTTAGAACTCTCTGCGATTCCACGCCTGATGAAACCGGTAACATGGTTTCCGCCGATGTGGGCATTTCTGTGCGGTGCCGTCTCCACAGGCGCTAACTTGCTCGAGCAGTGGCAAATTGTGCTGGCTGGATTGATTCTTGCAGGACCGCTCATGTGCGCCATGTCGCAAACCATGAACGATTATTTCGACCGTGAAGTCGATGCCATCAATGAACCTGACCGACCAATTCCCGCAGGGCTCATCTCGAAGTCAGCCAGCTGGATTGTAACCTTCACACTGATTGGGCTAGCATTTATCATCTCGTACTGGATTCATCCGTATGTGCTAGCAATTTCTTTTGTGAGCGTGCTGCTCTCGCATGTCTATTCGGGACCGCCGCTGCGTGCCAAGAACAACGGCTGGTATGGAAATCTCGTCGTCGGCATTGCTTACGAAGGAGTTGCTTGGCTTACGGGCAGTTTTTCGCTGACAAAAGGCTTGCCCAGTCAAGAATCTATTGCAATGGCGATAATTTTTTCACTCGGTGCTCATGGCATTATGACCTTAAACGACTTCAAATCGGTGGTAGGTGATAGAGTGCGCAAAGTTAAATCCATTCCTGTGCAGCTTGGAGAAAAGCGTGCTGCGATGCTTGCCTGCGCGGTGATGAATGCCGCACAAGTTACAGCGATTGGTATACTCGTCTTCAAAGCCCAGTATGTTGCTGCAGCCATTGCACTTGGCTTGCTTTTTGTGCAGCAGCCGATGCAAGCGCTGCTCATCCGTGAGCCGAAAGCACGTGCAATTTGGTATAACGCTTTTGGTACATTGCTCTATGTGCTGACGATGATGGTCTCGGCAATAGGAATTCGCCCATAGCACTATCGGCACAAGTGTGGCGTAAGGTAACTTACGCAGGGGAAGACCCTGATGGGCTTTCTTGTGTGTCAGCTTGAGCGGAAGGAGACCACATCACGACGCACGCAATTGAAAGAAGCAGCACAAGTGTTGAAGCAATTCCGCCTTCAGGTCCAAATGCGCCGCCGGTGAACCAGTCTGGTCCGGTTTCCATGAGGTCGAGCAGCGTGCCGACTCCCGTGTTTTGTCCGCTAACGGCAAGTCCGAACAAATTGCCCTGTGCCCAATTCCAAGCACTGTGAAAGGCACAGATGCCCCAGAGCGATGCTTCACGCAAGACATACAGCGCTGCAAACACCCCATAGAGCAAGAGATTGAACAGCGCAAGCAGGTCTACATTCGGATTTATACCGTGCATCAGGGCAAAGAAAAGTGAGGAGAGCAGAATTCCTAACCAAGGGCGATAGCGTGCGCTCAAGACCGGCAACATCCAGCCGCGTGTGAGCACTTCTTCTGCTGCACCTTGAACGAGCCAGCCGGGCAAGATAAGCAAGACACCAGCAAGCGCCGAGAGTCCAACCCGTGAAAGATCGCTCTCTTCAATCGATACATAGCCAAAAATTGCCATCAGTCCTACATTAGCGCTAAAGGCAAGCAAGCCAATCAAAAAGCCACGTGCATACTGCCAGAGCACTTGGTGCTGTTCAAATCCTAAGGTAAAAAAAGAGCGTTTTTCGTAGTGCCGAATCCAAAGCCAGACGAATGCGATAAGCGCACCAAACGACAGCGCCAGCATCAAGCCCATCAAAAGACCAGAAAGCCAAGGTGATAATAGCATTAGGCTTGCTTCTTCTTCCAATGCTTCCAAAGAGGAAGGATTCGAAAAGGCACTTAAGGCAAACTGTGCCAATTCTACAGGTAGCGCAAAGAGAGAGGAGACCAGCACAAACACAACGCCTAAGCCAAGAATGCTCCACCAAGGAGTAAGCCGCTCGCCCTGTCGAGCTAAATCGTACAACCGATTGTGTTGAATCCAATGCAGCATAGTTTCAAGAAAGAAAATCAAGAGAGGAGAAGCAAAAAATGGAAGATAGTGTAACGCAGATGAATACTCAAGTAAGGTGGTGTAAAGAATGTGTTAAAAAATTTTTAAGGCGCTGCCGATGAGCTGAAGACCAGAGAGAATCAGCAGAAGTTCAACGAACAGGGTAAATTTTTCACGGCTGAATTTTTCAATGATTTTCTTGCCAGTCCAGCTGCCTAAAACCATTGCAATGCCAATGAATAGTCCGTAATAAAGTTCGGTTATACCGAGCAGGGCGTATTTGTTGTAGACAAGGCTTTTTAGGGCGTGCATTATCAAGGCAGTGAAGGCTTCGCTGGCAACGTAGGCGGTTGGGCTCAAGTTCAAGCCAAGAAAGAAGGCGGCACCAAGTGGACCGGCACTGCCCACCAAGCCTGACAAGAACCCGGTCAAGCTGCCGCCTAACAGCATACTTTTGTCACCTAGGTCAAGTTTCTTGAGAGGACTTCTGCGATAGAGCACCAGAAGTATTAAGAAAATGCCGATGCCGAAGGTGATAATGCGGCTATCGGTCTGGCTAAATAAGACACTGCCTAGAAGGGTCAAAGGGATAGCGGTGAGAAGAAAGAAAAGAATCGGGCGCCAGACGAGTTCATCTCTGCCGAACCAGACACGCGAGGCATTGCCGAAAAGTTGTCCAATAGTTAGGATGGGAACAGCGGCTTTGACGCCCACAATAGCGGTTAAGGCAGGCAGCAAAATTAAAGCCCCGCCGAATCCTGCTGCGCCAGAAAGGGTAGCAGCCAGAAAGGAGATAAAAAAGAGAAGAAGAAGCTCTGCCATAATCAGCGCGGCGTAAAAAGAATGATACAAGCGCCAATGATGCACACGCCTGCACCAATCACATCCCAAAGGTCAGGCACTTGCTGCTCAGCAAAGTATAGCCAGCAAAGCGAGGCTGCAATATAAATCCCACCATAGATTGCGTATGCACGTCCTGCAAATTCTACTTCGACCTTTGTAAGTAAAAACGCAAACATTAAGAGAGAAAAAATGCCGGGTAAGAGCCAGTATAGCGAGTGATCGAGCCGAAAGTATTTCCAAAAGGCAAAGCAGCCAAAAATTTCAAAAAAGGATGCTGCAATAAAGAGGAGAATATCTTTCATGTCTGATGCGTGTTAATCTGAAAAAATTTTCTTTGCAAGATTTCTTTGCGAGACTGTGAGTCTCATTTACGCTGTATTAGACTGTCTTGTTGGAACAACTGCATGCATTTGAATGTGCGCTAAGCAATTTAGAACCAGATGACCCAGCCTGTTGGGGTATGTGCAAGATGAGCCGTGATGGAAATTCTATCGCGCTGCCCTTCAAAAGGCTGAATTTGATGTAAAGTATAGGCATCAATGATGACAAGATCGCCAGTCTGATACACAATGGTTTGATGTTCAGCTGCGAGCATTGCGGGGGTAAGGTTGCGGTGCTGTGGATAGCGGACTTGCCAGAGTTTCAAGCCGCCGCCCTGCTCTGGAGCTTGAAGCATGAGAATCATGGTCAGTGCCGCAGTGTGCGCAAGTGGCGTGGGGTATAACAAGCCTTCGGTATCGAAGTGAATGTCGCCGCCATGCTGTGCACACCAGCCCGATGCAGGAAAAATGTGGATGCCCGGTCCGCACCATCCTGCACGCAAACGAACCGGTGCGCCGAGGGCTTGGCTCATCAAGGCGTGAATCTGCGAGGGCATCCCAGAGAGAAAACGCTCGACCAATCGGTTAGAGGCTTGAGCTTGCTGAAAGTAAAGTCGAGTGCGGCGCTCTGCCCAGTGCGCATACCAAGAGCGACCTAAGGAAAAATGTGCGCCATCGAAATCAGCATTCCAGAACGCGCGTGCCGCATAGACCGCAGCGGTCAGAGCAGAGCATCTTTGCTCTGAAAACACCGCCCGATAGTGAATTGCAAGGTGATGGCGAAGAAGCAAAGTAACTGCGCTCTGACCCAGTGTCGAGCCGGGCAAAGAAAGAATAAGAGCGTCTGGCATAGTTAGTGTTGAGGGTCTTCAGGTGGAGGTTGGAAGTATGCGCGATGACGTGCTTCGTAGAGGTTGCTGTGTCCGATGAGAATCAGTTGGTTGCTATCTGCCAAGCGCTGCGTGCGCGAAGCCGGTAGCCCTGATTTCATACACACTGCCAGCGTTTTCGTAACCTCTTCAGCAATTGCCATTAAGAAAGGCATAGGACCGAACGGTTTGCCCCGAAAGTCAAGGTCTAAGCCTGCTACAATCACACGCTTGCCGTCGTTCGCCAGTTGCTCGCAGACATCGACGATACCCATATCGAAAAACTGCGCTTCATCGATGCCGACCACATCTGCATGTTCAGACTGTGCTAAAATCTCCTGCGAATGCGATACCGCTGTTGAAGCAATTTTTGCCGCACTATGCGAGACAATTTCATGGGCACTGTATCGATCATCAATAGCTGGCTTAAAGATGGCAACATTGAGCTTTGCAATTTGTGCTCGTCGTAATCGACGGATAAGCTCTTCCGACTTCCCACTAAACATACAGCCCGCAATGACCTCAATTCTTCCGGTGAGCGCCTTTGGATGAACGGGCTTTGCTTTTGGCTTGTGATGTAGTTGTCGCATCGGCGTGTGTGTTCGAGTTCGTTGAGGCGTTCTTGGAGTTTGACTTCGCTTTCAGAGAATTAGAGCGCTGTGAAAAGGATGACGACAAGTTAGCTGACGAAAACGATTCCGGTAAAAGGTCGCTCAGTTTGAACGTTTTCACTTGACCGCGCCTGTTGGAGAGATAAACCACAAGATGCG
Organism: Candidatus Thermochlorobacter sp.; assembly: GCA_046291735.1. Taxonomy (GTDB): domain Bacteria; phylum Bacteroidota; class Chlorobiia; order Chlorobiales; family Thermochlorobacteraceae; genus Thermochlorobacter. The sequence goes on from JBKBSK010000013.1 coordinate 8,192, forward strand.
GTGCAAAATCTATCAAGGTCTGCCGACAAGCCCCACAAGGCGGACAGAAATCGCCAGAGCTAGCAACGATGGCAATGGCTTCAAACTCTCGTTCGCCTTCGCTCAAGGCTTTGAAGAGCGCAACACGCTCAGCACAAATTGTTAGACTATATGACGAGGTTTCAATGTTGTGTCCAGTGATGATTTTCCCGTCTTTCGTCTGTAGCGCAGCTCCGACTTTGAACCCAGAGTACGGCGCAATAGCGCGCATCATGGCTTCCGCAGCAGCATCAAGCAAAGCGTGTGGCTTTTTCATTACAGTCCCGGCAAAGGTTTGCCCCAAATTGAGCTAAGTATCTTTCAGCAAAGGCAAGTTCTCAAAAAGAAATTTGCATATTTTTTTCTTGCGCACCGTTACAAAATAAACACAATGTCGGAGCAAGTGAAACTCATCAGAGAAACTCACACAGCCGAACATTTTTCCTAGAAAATCTTTTTACTGCCATGTTCATCAAAGGCTTTGAGTGCGGACCGCTTTATACAATTGCTTACCTTGTCAGCGATGCGAAAAGTGATGAATCCGGTTTTGCTGCAGCCTGCGTGATTGATTGCTCGTACGGCTCAGCACCCCTCATCTTGCAGGAAGCTGCTGCCCGACACTTCAGGATTGAACGGATTCTCAACACGCACGGACACTTTGATCATTCAGCCGATAATGCGGCGCTACAGAAAGCAACAGGCGCACCCATTTTCATTCACCAAAGTGATGAATGGCGACTGACAGAGCCATACAAAGAAAATTTCCCGATTCCTTTTCCGATGACTCCAACATGCGCCAGCGCATATTTGAACGACGGCGATATCATTCAAGTAGGGTCGCTGCAATTCGAAGTGCTTTACACTCCCGGACACACACGTGGCGGGGTGTGTTTCTATGAAGCACAGCATAAGGTTCTCTTTTCAGGCGATACACTGTTCAACGGGTCAGTCGGCAGATGGGATTTTGTGGATAGCGACCTTGCAGCACTGGTGCGCTCACTGGCACGCCTAATGAAACTGCCCGATGAAGTCAAAGTGTATCCCGGACATGGTGAGTGCACCACAATTGGACAAGAGCGCCGAACGAACCCCATCATTCAGCAAGTCTGGCGTGCGCTTGGTGCGTGGGGATAAGGCTTTCACGAAGCGCGCTCGAGAGCATGTAGGGCATCAAGAATATCAGCTGAATGCATCAAGCCTTGGATGAGCGATTCAGGAATTGCGTGCTCACCATGTAGCAAGCCCATTGCACCGCCAGCAATGGCGCCAGTCAGTCGCGCCAATCCGCCCATATTCACCGTGGATAGCACGGTGGTTTCAAAATCGTCGTGCGCTCGCAAAAACATAGCAATCGCAAATTGTGTCGCACTCTGCTCACTCATGGCTTCGTCAAATTCTATCACCATGTCGCCGGGAAAAAATGCCATAGCAGAGAGAATCCTTTGCTGCACCGCAGGCTCGAAAATCTCTTCGAGAAGGTCTGATGCTGAAAGTGGCAGTTGTAAGCGGCTCACGCGCTTGAAAAACATGGAGAGTTGCGCTGCCGTTGCACGCTCGACCTGAAAAAACAGTTCAGTAAAATGCTCAATGGCGCTATCGAGAGCATGAGGCAAGGCGCGCAAGATTGGGCGCGCATCGATAGAGTTTTGTCCTGCATGCAAGCCCGTCGGTGAAGCCGTAGAGTAGTATTCGTCTGTATATCCCTTAATGCCTTTGAAGTACATGCGCACAATGTGATGCGGTTTTTTGTGCACAGGCAATCCGAGAGCATCGCCAACAAGAGCACCGAGCAAAAATCCGCGCAGTTTAGAAGTGTTCATCGTGTTCATGTGTTCATACATGCGTTTAAGACAAGGCGCGATAGAGTGCTGAGACAATTAGTTTGCAAATTCATAGCCCATGTTGATGGTTTTCTCTATTGCAGGTATGCCCTCTTTCATCCAGCGCGGCATCGGTGCGCCTTTAAGGTAGTGGTCAAAAAATTGCTGCATACGAATCGAAAGGTCTTTCATGTTCTTGCGCTGCGTCAGGTTGTGCGCTTCGCCGTTGTAAGTGAGCATCCAGACGGGTTTGCCAAGGCGTTTGAGTGCCATGAAGAGTTCAATACCTTGATACCACGGCACGGCGCCATCGGCATCGTTGTGCATGATGAGCAGTGGAGTTTCAATTTTGTCGGCTTTGAAGAGTGGCGAATTTTCAAGATAAAGGTTTGGCTTTTCCCAAAGTGAGGCGCCAATGCGACTTTGCGTGCGTTCATATTGGAACATACGGCTCAGACCTGATTCCCAACGAATGCCGCCGTAAGCGCTGGTCATGTTAGCAACAGGTGCACCCGCCATAGCGGCAGCAAACATTTTCTTTGTGCGCGTAATAAGATACGCGGTTTGATACCCGCCCCAACTTTGCCCTTGCAAGCCTAAGCGCTGCGCATCAATGTACTTGCGCTCCTTGAGCAATGCTTGCACGCCCGAGACCACATCGTCGTAAGCACTCTGACCGGGGTAACCAATCTTGTAGGTAATGTCAGGAATAAACAGCAAATAGCCATTGCTAGGATACATGGTGCGGTTGACCGTTGAGCGGCTAGGTGCAGGCGGCGTGTAAAGATGCAAACCATCGCTGCTGCGCTCGTAGTAATAGACAATCATCGGGTATTTTTTCTTAGGATCGAAGTCTTCGGGTTTATAGAGCAAGCCTTCGAGCATCTCACCTGAAAACGACTTCCACTTGACCAGTTCGACCGTAGCCCAGTTGTATGCTTTTTGCTGCGGATTAGCGTCTGAAATCTGCACAATGTTCTCAAAGGCAAGTGTTGTAAAGTAAAAATTAGGGAAGTCGGAGACGGTCATTTTTCGGAAAAGTAGCGCATCGCTGTCTTTGGCTTTGACAAGCTCGAGCACAGCATAATCGCCCATCATGAGGGCTTTAGGGGCGGCGCCTGTTGAAATGGTGAAACTGTAGTAGCCAGAGCCTTTTGTGCGCTCGTTGAAGGCTTGTAAAATCATAGGGCGATTAGGGTTAATGCTGCGCTCTTCATCATCGAGTTTGATGTATCGAAACCGAATGTATTGTTCGCGTCCATTGGTAAGGCGTTTTGGTGCTGTTTTACCAGTAGCATCAAATAACCAGAGGTCGTAGCGGTCATAGATAAGTAGAGTATTTTCACCATCAAGCCAGCCGGCAAAACCATAAGGGTCGGGCGGACTCGGCGTATCGTGCAGTTCATTAGCAAATTGAATTTTCATTTTTGCTGTCAAATTTGCAGTTGTGCCAGTCTCGAGGTTATAGGTGAGCCATGCGTTTTGCAAAGCGGAATACCAGAGCAGATATTTTGCCGATGGAGAAAGATGGAGTCGGAAGGCACGCTCATTTTCGCGTATCAAGTTGCGTGAGCCATCTTTGAGATTCACAAGGTAGATGTCGTTGCGGACGGGGGCGCCTTCCCAGACTTTGAGATGTTCGTACTTATCATCAGAAAGTCCAATTGCAACTTCGGCATTAGCGTCTTCGGTCATGAGCAGCGTTGCCATCTCTTTTGAGGCAAGTTGCACTGCGCGTGCTTCATCTAGATGAAAGACCGCAAGGTAGGAGCGTTCGCGCTCGCGGCTAAGGTTTCGCACTTGTTCGGGCTGCAAGTCGCTATCGCGCCAGTGCCAGATATCGACGCTGACAATTTCTTCGGGAAGTTTCGTGGTATCGGGCAAAAGTGGCTTAGGCGATGTGCCGTAGTAGAGTTTCTTGCCATCTTTGGAGAAGCGAGGCGTAAAGAATTCGCTGACGAGCATGCCTTTGGGGATAGCAGCGTGTAGTGTGTCGAGCAACTTTACTGCAGAGTCCATTCCAGTTTTCCAATAGTACAGTGCAAAAGCACGCAAGCGCGATTTGCTGGTATCCAAGTCGGCAAGAAATGCGGCTTGTTCGCCCTGTTCATCGAGTGCGAGTCTTTTGTATCGACCTTTAGCGCGAAAGAGCGGTTGCAGGCGCTCGGTTTGCAGGTCAATAGCATAGACACCGGCTTGAAAAAGGGAGTCATCGCCGGACGAGGCAAAAATGAAGCGTTTAGCGTACTTTGCAAATTCATAATCCGTAACAAACGCAAAGCGCATCTCTTTACCGGTTTTAAGATTACGCAGTACAAGCTCTGTGCCTAAGGAATCATTTTCTTCTTTTTGTCGTCGGTTTTTGCTGCTGGCAGAGTCTTTCGTGTTAGAGCGTTTTTTTTCATGCTGGTATGCTAGCCAGCCGCCGGCTTTCTCCGGCATCTTGAAGGATTTGACACGAGCAATTTTGATGAGCTCACCGGTTTGCAGAGCGTAAATACCTAATGAATCTTTGGGCAAATTTTCGGCGCGCACTTTTCGGCGTTTTTGCGCTTTGACACTATCAAGTTGGGGCTTGATTTTGAAGACGAGAAACTCTGAATCGGCGGAAAACTGCGCATTTTCACCGCGCTCAAGGGCTTTGCCGTCTGTGCTGGGTAAGGAATGAATCATGAGCGTGGCATCGCCTTCCTGCGGTGTGAGTGAATACGCCGCATATTTACCATTGTTTGAAATCGCGCGTCCAGAAATGCTTTTCCAGCTGTCATAGACATCATGCGTGAGCGGCTTTTTAGATTGAGCAAGAAGTGGAAAGCTGATGTAGAGGAAGAAGAGTGTAAAGATGAAGATTTTTTTCATTTGAACGCTATTGTGTCTTGTTTTTGACTAAACAGTTTTGAAAGATAGGTCTTTGGCGAGGCTTTTTGCAAGCGTGATGTGCCTCACAGGGCTTGACTGGGCACTTTTTAGTTGCTTGTCTTTTGCGGTATTTTTGCATGCCAATCACAATCAATTCAAACTTTACCAACTTCATCACCAACAGCCAATGAAGAAACATCCCTTTTTTCTGTTCGTTATCTCTGCTGCAGTATCATCACTTTTAGCCGCATGTGGCGTGTCGCAAGAAGCCGTGGATGCCTTAGAGCGCGACAAGAAGAAGATGCAAGATTCGCTTACGGCAGCGGTTCGTGCCTTAGAAGCACAGAATGAAGCACTGCGTCGTGATTCTGCTGCACTTCAATCGCGCTTGAGTGAAGCCGAGCTGCGCGAAAAGAAGTTCCAAGAAGAAGCCCAAAGAAATTTGGCGGACCTTGAAAAGCGTGCAGGGATGCTCGAAAAGCAACTTGCCGCACGCGATGCAAAACTTCAAAAACTTCAAAATGCACTAAGTTCTGCTTTACTTAGTTTCAAAGATAGCGGGCTCGATGTCTACACCAAAGGCGATAATGTCTATGTCTCGCTGTCCAACAAATTGGTCTTTCCGCTAGGCAGTACTGCCATTGACGACAAAGGCAAAAAAGCCTTAGACAAACTTGCAGCAGTACTCAACGAAAACACTGACATCAACATTCAAGTGGAAGGGCACACCGACACAACGCCTATCACCAAACTTGAAAATGTCAAAGACAACTGGGATTTGAGCGCGTTACGCGCGACGGAAGTAGTGCGTTACTTGACGCAAGAAGGCAAAGTCAATCCGAAGCGTATTGTAGCGGCAGGACGCGGAGAGTTTTACCCGGTGGATCCGCGCAATACGCCCGAAGCCAAAGCCAAGAACCGTCGCATTGAAATTGTGCTTACGCCTGACCTCAGTGAGCTAATGCAACTTGCTAAATCCAGTGCAAGCAGCGCTTCTGCACAAAGCAAAGGTAAAGGCAAGTCTGCAAAGCCAACTTCAAAGGCAAAAGGCAAGAAAAAGAGCAAGTAGTGACAAGTCATGAAATTCTCTGCAGCGCGTCGATGTTATGAGCCGTAAAAAAACTTCAGACGAAAATAAGTTCCATGTTCTCAACATCGACGCGCGAAGCAGTTAGTCCTGTTCTTTTGCTGGTGGCGTTTCTTGCTATCTACCTCATTTGGGGCTCCACATACCTTGCGATTCGCTTTGCAATTCAGACCATTCCGCCCTTTCTGATGGGCGGCACACGCTTTCTTTGTGCAGGTCTGATGATGTATCTCTTCACAGCGATAAGCGGCAGCCCTGCACCGCGTGCTGAACACTGGCGCAGTGCAAGCATCCTTGGAGCATTGATGCTCTTTATCGGCAATGGCTGTGTGGTATGGGCGGAGCAGCACATTTCGTCGAGTGTAGCGGCGCTGCTGATTACTACGGAACCGCTTTGGATTGTCTTGCTGCAATGGCTAGCACTGGGAGGTAAAACGCCAACGGCGGGCATTTGGGCAGGGCTATCACTTGGAACAATTGGAACAATACTGCTGGTAAGCGACGGGCTTGTTTCAGGCAGCGTGCACATGGATTATGCAGGCGTCGGTGCAGTGGTGGTGGCAACCTTAGCTTGGGCAGTCGGCTCGCTCTATGTTACGCGCGCGCAACTGCCAGAGTCGCTGCTGCAAGCAACTTCGATGCAAATGCTGGTGGGAGGCACACTTCAGCTTACAGTAGGCACACTGCGTGGCGAATGGGCGCAGTTTGCCTTAGAGCAAATTTCGTGGCAGTCGTGGCTAGCATTGGGCTACCTGATTGTCTTCGGCTCAATTGTGGCTTATTCAGCTTACACATGGTTAGCGCGGGTGGCACCGCCAAGCCGCGTTGCAACATACGCTTATGTTAACCCAGTGGTCGCTGTGTTTTTAGGCTGGGCAATCGGTCGAGAACATCTAACCGTGCAAATGCTGATTGCGGCGGCACTGATGATCCTTGCGGTATTTGTGATTACCTCACAGTCTGCAACGAAGGCTTAGTTGTTCAACTACGCTAGCCAACTGAGCAGTGTAAGACTGTAAGATAGAGCAGCAAAATAGCCGACAAGTAACTGTTAGGGTGGTGTGCAGTAAAGTTGTGCAACTTAAAGAAACTCTCTTGCCCAAAAGTTCAGAGTGAGAGCGATGCAGGATGCACACTGACACAGGAAGAATCAGAGGTATGCGCTAGCAAATCTGAGATACGCTGCTGAAAGACAGGATGAATTGGGTCGGCAAGGTCTAAAAGTGGCAGCATAGCAAACTTGCGGTGTGTCAGTTCGGGGTGTGGAATTGTCAGCATGGCATCACATATCACCAAATCGCCATAGAGCAAGATATCAAGGTCGATAATGCGTGCGCTCCAGCGACTGTAGTGTTCAGGGCGCCCGAGTGCTCGTTCAATAGCTTTGAGGCGTGTGAGCAACACTCTGGGTGCAAGCGCAGTGTGAATCTGTGCAACTGCGTTAAGAAACACTGGTTGCTCTGTAATGCCTATGGGTGGTGTTTCATAGACACGCGAGAGCGCAAGCAAGGTCGTATGCGGCAAGGCTTTGAGCGTACAAATTGCTGCTTGAAGATATGCAAGCCGATTGCCTAGATTAGAGCCCAGACCGATGTAGGCTATGGTGTCAGCGTTTTCGGAATTCAAGTTGCCGACCGTCGAGAATAATTTCTACATTATCGCCCTCGGAAATTTCACCTCGAAGAATTTTCTCTGCAAGCGCATTGACGATATACTTTTGCATGACGCGCTTGAGCGGTCTAGCCCCAAAGCTGGGGTCATAGCCAAGTTGCCCTAACCAATCCTTTGCTTCAGGCGAGAGCGAGAGTGTGATATTTTGCTTTTTTGCTGTTTCTGCAATGCGCTGAAATTGGATATCAACAATTGCCAGAATTTCATCGCGCGTGAGCGGCATGAAGACGATAACTTCATCAATACGATTAAGAAATTCTGGGCGCATTTTCTTGCGCAGCATCTCAAAGAGCTCCACACGCAAACGCGAAAGAATCTCCTGACGGTTGTTATCGCTAAGCAGTTGCATTTGGTCTTGAATGAGATGCGCGCCCAAGTTACTCGTCATGATAATAATCGTGTTCTTGAAATTCACCACGTGACCTTTGTTATCCGTCAGGCGACCATCGTCCAAGACTTGCAGAAGAATGTTGAAGACATCAGGATGTGCTTTTTCAATTTCATCGAGCAAGATAACAGAGAAGGGACGACGGCGCACGGCTTCGGTAAGTTGTCCGCCTTCGTCGTAGCCCACATAGCCGGGCGGAGCACCAATGAGCCGACTGACACTATGCGGCTCCATATACTCTGACATATCAATGCGCACGAGTGCGTTTTCATCATTGAAAAGGTATTCGGCAAGGCTACGCGCTAATTCTGTTTTACCGACACCAGTTGTCCCTAAGAAAATAAATGATCCGATTGGGCGACGCTCATCGCTCAGTCCCGCACGAGCGCGCCGCACAGCTTCGCTAATGGCGCGAATGGCATCGCTTTGTCCAACAACGCGCTTATGCAGTTCTTCTTCCATGTGCAGCAACTTTTGCCGCTCCGACTGCAACATCTTAGCAACCGGAATGCCCGTCCACTTTGCCACCACTTCTGCGACTTCTTCTGCACCAATTTCTTCTTTGATCATGGCGCCATTTTTCTGCATCTCTTCCATTTTGCGCTTAGCTTCGTCGAGCTGCTTTTGCAGCATGACAATGGTGCCATAGCGGATTTCTGCGACTTTGCCTAAGTCGCCTTGTCGTTCATATTCTTCGGCTTGAACTTTAGCTTGCTCAATCTGCTCCTTCAGCTCGCGAATGCGTGTAATGACTTCTTTTTCTGCTTGCCATTTAGCTTGAATGCGCTGCTGTTCCTCATGCAGGTTCGCTAGCTCCTGATCAATCTCGGCGAGCCGCTGTTCGACCTCGTTCTGCAAAGTATCTTTGACTGCCATACGCAAAAGTGTTTAAGGTTATTGGCTTATCTATCCATGCGTCTCTATTTTCGGTTGCATTAAACGCTGGGTTTCAGTTTGCGAAAATACAGCGCACAGCTGCATTTTGGAAGTCTTGCGAAGTTGAGCGCGTGGCTCTAAATTGCAAGTTTGTTAGACTCAAGGCAACCGCTAAGCAAAGGCACTGTTTTATGTCAGAGATTGCATCATTTTTAAGTGAGACGCGCCGGGTTTCACCGCCGTTTTTTCTCCGCCGCAACGCGCTGATTCAAGACTACGAAGCCGACTATCGCTTTGCACTGACAAATCCAGAAGGGTTCTGGGCGGAAATTGCCGAGAAACTGTTGTGGGAAAAAAAGTGGGACAGAGTCTTAGACTTTCAGCCGCCTAAACACAATTGGTTCGTCGGAGGCAAAACGAACATCACGCTGAATGCTTTAGACCGACACATTGTCAGTTACCGTCGAAATAAAGTTGCGCTCTTAGCGGTCTCGGAGACAGGCAAAGAGACGCTGGTAACGTATGACCGACTGTTGCGGCGCGTCTGTCAGACCGCCAATGCCTTGCGCAGCATTGGTGTGGGCAAAGGCGACCGCGTGTTGATTTGTCTGCCTAACACGCCAGAAGCTGTTTATGCCATGTTGGCGTGTGCGCGTATTGGTGCAATTCATGTCTTTGCACAGACTGCTTTAGGTGTGCAATCGCTGCGCCATCGTGTGCATGACACTGAAGCGAAAGTGGTAATGTGCGCAGATGTTACCTATCGGCACGGCAAGCGAATTCCACTCAAAGGCATTGTCGATGATGCAATTGCAAATGCTGAATCTGTTGAGAAAATCATCGTCTTGTGCCGCGATCAGCCCCGACTTGCCTTAGGTTCTGAGAGAGAAATCGACTTTCATGAATTTATTGATGGACAACCGCAGTGGATTAATCCGGAAATTGTCGATGCAAATCATCCGCTGTTTATTCTTTACACCAGTGGAACAAGCGGTGCTCCGAAAGGTGTGGTGCATGTCCATGGTGGCTATATGGTTGGCACCTACTACATGGCGCAAGCGATGTATGATCTCAAAGAGTATGATATTTTTTTCAACACTGAAGATATTGGCAGAATTCTGGGGCACACGTTCATCACCTACGGACCGCTGTTGAACGGGGCAACGGTCATGATGCGTGAAGGTGCAATTGACTATCCCAACATTCAAGCCTTTTGGAAACTCATTGAGCGACACGGCGTCAATATTCTTTTTAGCTCGCCGCTCACACTGCAAACCTTGATGAAGCACGGTGCGGAGGTCATCAAAAAGTTTGACCTCTCTACCTTGCGTCTGATAACTTCATCGGGCGGCTATTTGGATGCAGATGTGCACGAATGGGTTCAAAAGCATGTGATGGAAAAGCGCGGGTGCGTGCTCGATAGCTGGTGGCAGACTGAAATTGCAGCTCCTGTGCTGGGTGATTTTCTTGCCGCTGATGTCAAATTAGGCAAAGTAGGCAAACCGATGCCCGGCGTGGTCTTGGATATTGTCTCGCTCGAAGATGGCAAGACTGTGCCGCCGAACACCAGTGGCTTGCTCGTCTTGCGTCAACCGCTGCCGCACCTCATGCATACCATTTGGAATAACGAAGAACGCTACGCCAAGTATTGGAAACATGTCCCCGGATGCTTTAACACTGGCGATATGGCTTTCTATGACGAAGAAGGTTACTACTGCGTCATAGGCAGAATCGATGATGTTGTCAAGGTTAGTGGACAGCGTTTAGCACTGACTGAAATCGAGAAAGTCTTGCAGACTCATCAAGCTATTGAGGAAGTTGCGGTGATTGGCATGCCTGACAAAGAACTCGGTGAAAAAATTAAAGCCTTTGTGGTGCTCAAAGCAGGTCATAAGCCAACCGACGCCATGCGCTCCATTCTGCGCGATTATTTGCGGCGCGAACTTCATGCAAATGCGACAATTAGCGAGATTGAATTTCGCACCACTCCGCTGCCACGCACACAAGATGGCGCAATTGCACATAGCCTGCTCAAAGCCGAATCGTTGCGCAGCTAAACTTACTCGCTGCTTGTTCGAGGAGTACGCAGGTCACTTGCTTTGATTGAGCGTGTCCAGAGTTCCTTCCCATCCTTGTCATGAATCGAGATGGTAAGCATGCGCTCTTCGCGCTTACCTGAAAATTTCAGCAAGGCGAAGTTTTGCGTCTCTACAAGTGTGTCTGCAACGCGTAGGGTATTAGCTTCTGTGCGCGCTCCGCTGAAAATGCCTGAAGTGAGGGGCGAACAAGTAAGATCATAGAGCGGATAAGCGCCCTCGCGTGGCAGCATGGAAAGTTCCGTGATATGTCTATCGCCGCTCAGAAATATCACGCCAGAAATGCTCTCCTTAGTAATGGCGTCAATTAAACGCTGACGCTCTTCGGCGTAGTTTGCATACGTTTCATAGACTGCGGCAGGATTGAGCACTTGACCGCCAATCACAACAATCTTAAAAGTAGCATGGCTTGCTACCAGAGCATTGATGAGCCACTCAAATTGCTCTTGACCAAGAATAGTTTTTGTTCCCGTCTTGCGATCTTTTGGCGTGCGGTAATAGCGGTCATCCAAGAGAAAGAAATCAGCATCTCCCCAAGAAAATTGTGTGGTAATGCCACGCAGGGTGCCTATCCCATACGATGGATTGCCCCAAAAGAGCTTGAAGGCTTCAAGAGCCTGTTCCTTATTCCAGAAACTACCGTCGCAATCATTTGGACCAAAGTCATGGTCGTCCCAAATAGCATAGTGATGTGTAGAGGCAAGCAGCGGTTGCATCTCAGGTAAGGAGCGGGTGTGCGTGTATCGGTGCAGCATTCCTGTGCGTGTGTTCCAATCGCTTTCACGAAAGTAGGTATTATCGCCCAACCAAAGCATCACGTCAGGGCGTTTGTCGTGAATAGCTTTGAAAATTTCATAGGCTTGTCCGTAGGGTTTGCCCGGGCGGTCGAACTCGGCTTCGTTGATATAGGTGCAACTGCCGGCAGCGACCGTAAAGTCAGGCGGGTCAGTGCGGTATTTCCACAAGACTTGGGTTTGAAACTCAAGTGGATATGGACGTTCGACTTTCTTGCCATTGATATAAAGTTCGTATTGATACTTGCGCCCGGGTAAAACTTTATCGGCAATCAGCGCCGCTGTGAAGGCTTTGTCTTTCACGGTTTGCACTACATCTGTCTCGAGGACTTGTTTAGGATTTGTTTTGTCCCAGTATTTGAAGTGCACCTTTGCTGGCGCTTTGGTTTGAACCCAGAGCAAGACTTCGCGCATGTCAGAGTAGCCCAGCATCGGACCCGATTGAAGCAGTGAAGGTTGTGCGTAGAGAATGCGTGCTAAAAGCAAAAAAACAAAGAGGACTGAAACTAAACGGTGTGTTGAAAACATATCGAGTTGTGTCGTGTTGTGGTTAGATTAGTAATTCAAAGATACAAAAACGGTGAGAGCTTTGGCGATACGAAAATGTCAAACTTTTAGTGCTGCAAGGTGCTGCATCGGGTTTGCACGACATTGCCACAAGGCATATCTTGAGATATACCGCTTCTAAAAACAAATTTGTCTGAGTTGTATGGCTGTTGCAGATGCATTACAGAAGTTTTCCCTGCCATTTGCTGAAGAAGATGAACAGCGACTGCTTGCTCTTGCAGGAGACTCTCGGCTCTTGCTGGGCGCAATTAAGTCGCTGCTTCTGACGAATGCGCTGAGCTACGATGACATTGTGCGTGAGTTTCAAGCACAACAAGATGGAACTGACCAGACAACGCTGATGCTGCAACAGGCACTTTATGCGCTAAGTGCGGGTGAATGTGCGCCGTTGTATGCGTTGTGCGTGGTGCTTTCGCAAGCATCAGAGCCGCTCTCCGAAAAAGACCTTAGTGCCGTATGGCAGTACCTGCCTTTCCCAGAGGCAGGTCCAGATGCCGAAGATTTGCTCTTGATATTGCTCCGACTAAATTTTGTAGAAATGACCACGAAAAGTGGTGCCCCAAAATTTCAGTTGAATCAAGAAGTGAAGGCTGAGGTTTTAAGGCGGTTGTCGCCTGAAGACAGTGTGAGTGCCAACATTGCCTTCGTACATTTTTATTCTAATCAAACCGGTAATGACGACGAGCGCACGCAAAAGTGGCAGAGGCATTTAATTGCAGCAGGCTTGCATCGGGAAGCCGTACAACTGGCTGCAGCTTATGCACCAGCTTTGATGAAGGCAGAAAAAACGGAAGCAGCTTTAGCCTTGCTACGAGCAGCGATTCCACTGGCAAATGCGCTCAACGAAGAAGTTGAGCTTTTCTTAAGACATCAACTGGCGACGGGTGCTGCGAAACTCATGCGCTTTGATGATGCAATTGCTGAGCTAAGCATCATTGCTGAAAAATTGCGACAAGCTGGCAATACCGCTGCTGAATTTGCGGTGCGCCATCAGCTCAGCAGCGCACTGGCTGCAAAAGGCGATTACGCAAATGCGCTGACAGGCTTTCAAGACTTGATGCAAAAACAATATGACCATCATAATCCATCGGGCGTGGCAACAGCGGCAGCGCAAGTTGGACTGGTGGCACTTGCCATGCAAAACACTAAACTTGCCGTCGAGCACTTCTACATTGCCAAACGACTCTCTGAGCAGCTTAGTGAATTCGAGCAGAAAGTAAATACTCAAAATTGGGAGTTTCTAAGAGAGCAACTCGGTGAAGAAGAATTTTTACGGCATTTTTCTGACATTCGCCTCTCGGCTGAGAGCTACTGCGAGACCTTACTCTCGCAAAGCAAATCAGGTTAGTTCAATAAAGTTGGCTTGCCCTTGCACCGGAAGGTCAGTGATGCCTTAACTCTCTTGGCTTGTAAAAAAAATCGTATATTCTTAGCTCAACCACGTCTAATGTAAGAATAACACAGTCGGCGATTTTTCCATTATCAGGAAGTTGATGCAGGTGCAATTAAAAACCCGTCTACATCGCAGCCTAGTGCGACAGCATGGCGCATGTAGGAGATTAGGCTTGTGCAAAAGATGGGTTTGCTTGCTGCTGCTGTTATGTATGTGTTTATGCGATGCGACGCTTCTCCTTGCCCTTGACCCTCAAAAAAGTTTCTCGCAATATGCTCACGAAGTCTGGCAGCGCGAGCAAGGGCTACCTTCAAATGCAATTCTCAGCATTTTTCAAGCCTCTGATGGCTACATCTGGATTGGCACATTTGACGGCATTGCGCGTTTTGATGGGGTCTCCTTCACCATCTTTCATGGTGCCAATACGCCTGAACTCAAAAGCAATGGTGTCTGGTCAATTCGTGAAAGCGCAGACGGGAGTTTGTGGTTTGCAACCAACGGCGGAGGGCTAACACAATTCAAAGACGGGCGATTCAAAACCTACACGGTTGAAGATGGCTTGCCGAGCAATGTCATTCATCATATCTGCTCCGATAGAGCAGGCGGGCTGTGGATTGGTACACGCAACGGCATCGCACATTATGAAAATGGCAAAATTACAGCGTATCAATTGCCCGGCGATGTACAGCAAAATGCCATCAATCATGTCTTGCTCGACCGTGAAGGCACACTTTGGGTAGGCTCTGTGGGCGGTTTGTGGAGCTTCAAAGATGGGGTCTTCAAACAATTCAATGAAAGTGATGGATTTAGTCCCGGCTCCATCTGGACGATTACAGAAGATACCATCAACCATTCGCTTTGGCTCGGTACAGGCGACCGTGGGCTCTTTCGCTATCAAAATGGCAGATTCACACTCTACACAACGGCTGATGGTTTGCCGCACAATCGCGTGCTTTCCGTGCTGGTTGATGCACAAGGCATCCTCTGGATTGGCACCTACAATGGCGGCGTGTGCCGATTCAATTTGAAAAGTAGCAAAGGCGACTTCGAATCATTCTCAAAAAAAGATGGTTTGACGGACAATCAAATTCAGACCATGGCGTTTGACCATGAAGGTAGCCTGTGGATCGGTACATATCGAGGCGGACTCAATCGCTTCAAGGATGGAAAGTTTCTGACTTACACCAGCAAACAAGGTTTGGTGGATGATATCGTCTATGGCGCGCTTCAAGATCGAGATGGGTCTTATTGGATTGCAACGGCTGGCGGGGTCAGTCATTTCATCAATGGCAAATTTGTAAACTACACGCCAGAGAACGGTTTCCCTGACGACTTAGCGCGCTACATCATCCGCACGCACAGCAATCAATTGTATTTTGCGACCTACTCTGGGCTTTGCCGATACGAAAACGGGAGTTTCAAAAATTTCTCAACGGGCGGCGGGGCTGGCGATAGACTGCGTACTGTCTATGAAGATTCACAAAGGCGAATTTGGGCAGGAGGCGTCGGCGGATTGTATCGCTTCGCAGGCGATTCGCTCTACCCGTATCAGCCGCTCAACAACACAGACTTTGCGCGCCATTCCATCACATTCATCTACGAATCTAGCGACAAATCTCTCTGGTTCGGCACAGATGGCAATGGCTTAGGACGCATTGTCGGTGATTCGCTTATCACCTATACGATTAAAGATGGTCTAGCGGCAGGCGTGGTCTTCTGCGCACTCGAGCAGCCCGATGGCTCAATACTTTTCGGCACCAATGCCGGCATTTCACGTCTGCGTCAGGGAAAACTGACCAATATCTCGACACAAAACGGGCTATATGCACAATCTGCTTTCTTTCTTGTGCCAGATTCAATTGGGCATATTTGGACGGGAGGAAACAGAGGAATCTCATGCTTTTCAGCAAAAGACCTCAATGAAGTGCTCGATGGGGTGCGTCCAGTATTGAGCACAGTTAAAGCGTTTGACCGCTCCGATGGCATGAAAACCAGTGAAGTTACAGGTGCTTCAATGCCGCCTCAGCCAACCACAACAGGGGAGTTTTGGATACCGACTGGAAAAGGAGTTGTAGTCATCAATCCATACCGCATCAAGTATAATCAGCTTATTCCGCCCGTCAAAATTGAGCAGATTCGTACCGACAAGGAACGCGTCTTGCCAAGTGCTAATCTTTCCTTTCCACCCGATGTGCAGCGCTTTGATTTCCACTATACGGCACTCTCGTTTCTTGCGCCCGAAAAAATGAAATTCAAAGTCAAACTCGAGGGCTTCGACCATGACTGGATTGAGATGGGCAACACGCGAGAGATTACTTACACGAATCTTGCGCCCAAGACTTACACATTTCGAGTCAAAGCCTGTAACAATGATGGAATTTGGAATGAAGAGGGTGCAAGTTTGAGCTTCAGAGTCGAGCCACGCTTTTATCAAACGTTTTGGTTTATTGCGCTTTGCACAGTGAGCGTGGTGCTAGCAGGGGTTGGCGCGTGGTCGTGGCGTATGCGCCAACTTAATCTCAAACAACAAGAACTGCGCTTGCTGGTAGAAGAGCGCACAAAAGCACTACAAGCCGAAAAAGAAAACTCAGAGCGGCAGCGGCAGATTGCTGAAGAAGCCAGCGAATTTAAGACCGAACTGATTGGTGTGGCGGCAAACGAATTACGTACCCCGCTCAAAAGTATCTCCGACTTTACGGCAATGCTGCTCAATGGTCAAGTGCCACTGCACTTACAAGTGCAATACCTCAACATCATTCGCGACTTAGCAAACCGTATGACCGTTACTGTCGATAAACTGCTTGACTCGAGCCTGATTGGTGTAGAAAGCCTTGTGCTGCGCAAACGAGATATTTCTCTCAAAGGCTTAGCAGAACTTGCGGTCTTGCGCCATCAAGATTTGGCAGCAAAAAAATTGCAGCGCATCGAGCTAAGCATCAAAAGCAATGCCCTGATTTATGGCGATGAAGATCGGCTCACCGAAATGGTAGGACAATTGATTTCCAATGCAATTAAGTATTCGCCCTTTGGCTCCACAATCTGGGTTACGGTAAGTGAAGAAAATCACGTCGGACGTATTGAAGTGCGCGATGAGGGACAAGGGCTAAGTGAGGAAGATAAGTTTCTGATGTTTCGCAAGTTTCAGCGCCTCTCTGCGCAGCCTACAGGCGGTGAGACATCGGTGGGCTTAGGACTTGCACTCGTAAAGCGCATCGTCGATTTGCACAATGGCAAAGTCTGGGCAGAATCGGAAGGCAAAGGCAAAGGCGCGACCTTTATTGTGGAACTGCCTACAGTAGAGACGCCAGCGATGAACACCGAAAAAGTTAATTCTTAGCTAGCCATGTTTCAGGGTCATGCTTTTCTTTACCTTGCCATACCTCAAAGTGCACAATCGCATTGCCACCTTCGCTTGCCATAGCAGTGCCAATTGGCTGACGCGCATCGACTTTTTCTCCTTTCGCAACACGTACATCTTTGAGATTTGCATAGACGGTGATAAAACCGTCTGCATGCCGCACAATGACGATATTGCCAAATGTCGGCAGGTAACTGACTTGCGTAACTTTACCTGCAGCTACTGCAAAGACCTGCGCATCTTTCGGCACAGAAATATCTACGCCATTGTTGAAGGTGACAATTTTGAGGGCTTTGTTCGTGTTTTCGCCAAAAGCACGTACAATGACCCCACTGCGCACGGGCCATGGCAATCTGCCGCGATACTCCTCGAAAGTTTTAACCTCACCTGAAAGTGCAGGAAGGTCGTCGTAGCGTGGCATGGGCTTGGCGGGACTTTCAGGTTTGGCGTCAGATTTCGTTTTCTCACTGAGTTTCTTTTGCCGCTCAGCTTGCATAGCTTTTTCTTCCAAGGCAAGCAACCGACGAATTTCTTGCGTAAGAAGCTTGACCTTAGCTTGACGTGCTTCAAGTTCAGTTTTGAGTTTCTTCTTGTTTTTTTGAAGCTCGCTCAGAAGTTGCTCTCGACTTTTTTTGCGCTGCTCAAACGCGGCAGTCTGACGCATTTTTTCTTCCAGCAAACGGCGGTTTTCTTGATAGCGCACCGAGAGCGTATCGCGCAGTGCGGCAACTTGATTTTTCTTTGCCGTAATATCCAGAATTTTGAGCTTGCTGACTTCTTCAAAGCGTCTGATATACTCCAAACGCACGATAGCTTGATTCAGTGAAGCCGAAGAGAAAAGAATTTCTTCGTTGCGCCGCACGCCAAACTTGTATATTCCGACTGCATATCGCGCAAAATCCTCTTTCATCCTCTTCAACTCTTTTTCTGCTGAAACAAGGGCGCGTTCAGCGAGCGCAATCTCTTGCAAGAGTTTCTGCTGCGTTTTGTTTAAGCCTTTGAGAATGACTTGATAGACGCTCAACTGCTTCTCGAGCGTCTCTAAGGTTTGCAAAGAAAGTTTTTCTTTTTCAGAGATTTTTTTGAGAGAATGTTCATATTCTTGAATTTGCCCAGCAAGCTCTTTCATCATCGCTTGAGCTGTACGCCGCTCTTCACGCAGGGCATCTAACTCGGAGGGCTTGGTCAGCGGTTTGTTCTGTGCAAATGATACAGCGCACATGGCAAAAAAAATCGCTATCGTGAATTTGCCTGCGCGTCGTATCTTGAGTTTGCTTATCATTCGAGACAAGTTTGCAAATACAGTTTGCCGAATGTATATGCTTTGGAGTAAAAATTCAAATGTGCAACATGCGCTGTGGCTTACAAGCGCAGGACTGCTCATACTTCTGTTTAGTGCCTGCCGTGAGCCTGCATCAAAAGACGCGCAAGCTGTAGAGACTGCTTCGTTTTCTGTTACCCAATTTGATTCACTGAACGCTGAAAGAAAAATGAAAGAGAAAATCGTCAAAACGCCGGAGGCTTGGAAAGCCATTTTGCCACCCGATGTCTATCGCATTACGCGAGAGAAAGGCACAGAATTTCCATTTGTCAACAAGTACTGGAATAATAAACAGGCCGGCATCTACAAATGTGCCTGTTGCGGTCAAGAACTGTTTAGCTCTGAGACCAAATTCGATTCAGGAACAGGCTGGCCAAGTTTCTACGCTCCGATTCGACCAGATTGCATTGAAATCGAAAAAGATTATAGCTTCGGAATGGTACGCGAAGAAGTGCTATGCAGCAGGTGCGATGCACACTTAGGACATGTGTTCGATGATGCGCCCCAAACGCCCACAGGACTGCGCTACTGTATGAACTCTGCGGCACTTGTCTTCGAACCAAAAAATGATATACCGAGCAAAGCCTCTCAATAAGTAATAGTTCTGATGAGAAGTGGAGTAGGAGAAGGAGTATGCAAGATAGAATGGAAGTTATCCTTGGCGATATTACACATCTCTATGTTGATGCGATTGTCAATGCGGCAAATCCGACCTTGCTGGGCGGTGGCGGCGTCGATGGTGCAATTCACAGAGCGGCAGGTCCAGAGCTGCGTGAAGCCTGTGCCAAACTCAACGGCTGTGAAACAGGTGAAGCGAAGCTCACACAAGGCTACAACTTGCCAGCAAAGTATGTGATTCATACGGTAGGACCCGTCTGGAAAGGCGGCACCTTCGGCGAAGATGAGCTGTTAGCCATGTGCTATACCAATTCATGCAAACTGGCTGATGAGCACGGTATCGAGACCTTAGCCTTCCCAGCAATTAGTACGGGGGCATACGGTTTTCCAGTTGAACGTGCAGCTAAAATCGCAGTGCAAACGGTCAATGACTACTTAGAGCATAGCCATGTGCTCTCAAAAGTCTTTTTTGTCTGTTTCAGTCAGCGCGACTACGACATCTATCAAAATACACTCAATGAAATGTTGCGCCAGAAAGAGATTGAGTAGCACAAAAGGCTGTGCAAATTTGAAGAGGCTGACCAGATATCAGCCTCTTTGTGTTTTGCGTTGCGTGACAGAGTGTTATGGCAAAAGAATGCCGCAAGCAATCACGGATGTCCAAAGTCCAGCTTTGCCTTCTGCGGATTGGGTGATGTTGAAAGTCTTGACGATTTTACCACTCATTTTGTAGATGTCTTCGCGTTCGTCCCAAGCAGTGTTAGGGTCGAACTCGATACCAAGCGTTGTTGCAAGCATGGTTGCCGCAAGATCTTCGGCATATTCGCCTGCCTGCTTTTCACTTTCGCCGTAAGGGTGATGCTCAGAAAGGTAGCCATACTGCGTGTTGATATCTTGAGGAATTGCCACACCAATGGCAGAGGCAATAAGACGATTGTGCTCGTTCGTTGCTGCCCTTGCCATCACACAGAAGGTGATTTGTCCAGGCTGCAGAAGTTTCAAGCCTTCTTCAAGTGAAATGCGCTTGCACCCCGCAGGGAAAATGCTCGAGACAGTGACCAGATTGCACTTTTCAATTTTTGCGTCACGAAGTGCAAGCTCAAACGATGAGAGATATTCTTTGTGTCTGCCGACACCCTTGGTGAAGAAAATCTTGGTTGGAACGAAGGACAATTTTTATCTCCTCTACCTTTTGATGTTAACAGAAACCCTCACTTTGAAATTGGCGCAAAGATAGAAAAAGCCATGGAAAATTTTTCAAGTGTGCAGGTAAAAATTTGTAAGATAACTGCAGGAGAGAAAAACATGACGCGAAATTTCAAAACTGCTCTGAAGCAAGAAGGCTCTATGCTGATGGGGCAGCGTTAGTCTCGCCGACACGCATAATGAAAATTTCTTTGAGTGAGGGTGCAGCAAGTTCAAAGCGCGTGATGTCAACATGGCTAAGATGTGAAAGGATGTCCTTCGGCGTAGTGCTATTGAGCAGTTTGAGCTCTATCGACTTTGGCGAACGATTGCAGACTTCTACCTTGCCTCGTGCAACAAGCAAATCAATGAAGTCACCGCTGCCCTCAAAATCTAAGTGCACATGATTTTTGCCATAAGCACTTTTGATATCACGCACCTTACCGCTAAGCACATTTTCACCATTGTTAATGAGTGCAATTGAGTCACAGAGTTTCTCAACTTGTTCCATTCGGTGTGTAGAAAAAAGAATCGTCTTGCCTGCTTTTTTGAGTTCCATAATCACATCCATAATCAGTTCAGCGTTAATTGGATCTAACCCTGAAAATGGCTCATCGAAAATGAGAAGTTCGGGATCATGCAAAATCGTAGAGAGAAACTGCACCTTTTGCTGCATGCCTTTGGAGAGTTCTTCAACCTTTTTTGTAAGCCATGAATGAATCTCAAAACGATGTGCCCATTGCTGCACGCGTCTTTTGGCTTCGGCTCTTGAAAGTCCTTTAAGTTCAGCAAAGTAAAGCAGCGTCTCTCTAACAGTCATTTTTTTGTAAAGTCCACGCTCTTCTGGCAGGTAACCTATCTTACTTTGCGACTCGGCACTGACGGGCTTGCCAAGAAATTCTACTGTGCCGCTGTCGGGATACGTGATGCCGCAAATCATACGAATGGTGGAGGTTTTGCCTGCACCGTTAGGACCTAAGAGTCCAAAAATTTCTCCACGACACACCTCAAAGGAGAGGTTCTTGACAGCGATTTTGTCGGCGTAAGACTTGCTAACATTGATAAGTTTGAGCATGGTAAAGCAGAATGCTTACGAGGCTATCGAGGTCAATTTTAGCAAATTTTGAGCAGATAGCAGCTATGTTTGATACCAACTTTTGTTGTGGTCATGGAAATTTGAGCCAAGCCTTCGTGAGTAAAAAAGTGGCGTATAGCAGGGCTATGGTTTCGTTGCGCGCAGGATATCGCCGGGGAATTGACGCCAAATTAAGTTTTGCGCCCAAGTCCAAAATTTGTAGAGCGAGGGAATCACGAAAGAATCCAGACGTGCTTTGACTTCTGTGCCGCCTTCTACTTCCCGAACCCAGAACTGCAAGCGTGTGGGACGAATCCAGCGCAAACTGCCCACATAACTGCCATAGAAATACTGCAAATCACGATATTCTTTGTCACGAATTTCTGTCAGCACACCTGAAAACATCATCATCGGTCCATGATGCACCGAGAGCACGCCGACGTGAAAGTCTGCAGGTATATTCGGGTCGGGTGAGACAAACTCCACACGCCAAGGAAAAATCTGACTGTCGGTAAAGGTCTTCGGGTTGTTGAGCCAGTCCCAGACTTTTTCAATCGGGCGATTAACCACAAAGACATATTCATTGACATGCGCCACAAAGCCTTTCGGCGCAGCTTGAATAGCAACGGTGTTCTCAGAGCGAATGTCGTCAGAGTATGGCATGGACGGATTCTATATCGGTTAGTGCTTTTGTGAAAGAAACGCAAAACATCAGCCAGAGATTCCTACTGTATCATGGGGTTTTGCTGTTGCGCTGTGTTTCGGGCTTTTCGCCCAGTGCAGCAAGTTTGAAACTTTTGCGGTGAATCGCACATCGTCCGTATTTGCGAATCGCATCGAGATGTTCTGGTGTGGGGTAGCCAAAGTGCTGTGCAAAGTGGTACTCGGGAAATTGTGTATCCAGCACAAGCATCAAACTATCGCGATGAACTTTGGCAAGGATAGAGGCGGCAGCAATTGAAAAAATCTTTGAATCGCCTTTGACAATGGTTTGAAAAGGAATTGTAAGCGTAGACTTAAATCGGTTGCCATCGATGAGCAAAAAGTCGGGGCAAAAAGAAAGTTGCTCGACAGCACGTGTCATGGCTAAGAATGTCGCGTTGAGAATGTTGAGTTTGTCGATGATGTCAGCATCCACGACACCAAGCCCCACAGCAAGGGCTTCAGCGCGAATGGCAGCAGCAAGTTCAAGGCGTACGGATGGCGCAAGTTTCTTGGAATCGCTCACGCTTTGAAGTGCACGTGTGGGGGTATATCCACGCTCAAAGATTACAGCAGCAGCGACGACAGGACCAGCAAGCGGTCCGCGTCCAGCCTCATCGACGCCGGCAACAAAGCGATACTTTAACCAAAGCTCTTGTTCAAATGCTGTTGTCATGGCTATTTATTTTTGATAAGGCGTGCCAAGGTCTTTCGGAGGTATGGATTTGCCGATAAAGCCCACGAGTACAGCGAGCGTAATGACATAAGGCAATGCTTGAACAAGTTGTGTTGGTATAGCAGCACTTTGCAAGTTGAGTTGTGCCGCTTCTGTGAAAGCAAAGAAAAGACTGGCTACTGCTGCGCCGATAGGTGTCCATCGACCGATAATCATGGCAGCAAGTGCAATGTAGGCTCGCCCTGCCGTCATGCCGTCCGTAAAACTGTGTTGCTCGAAAGCAAGGAAGGCGCCAGCAAGAGCGGCAAGCGCGCCCGAAATCAACACGCCTGTATAGCGCATGGCACGGACATTGATGCCTAGCGAATCTGCAGTGGCAGCACTTTCACCGACAGCGCGCAAACGCAAGCCAAACGGCGTGTGGTAAAAAATAAAATGCGAAAGTGGCACAAGCACAACAGCAAAAAGAAAAATGGGATTGAGCAACACATTTGACACATCAAAGCCGGCAATGCGTTCGGAATTAGAAGCAGTGCCAAAAATCGGTCTGAGAAAAAATTTAGTAGCACCGACAGCTAAAATGTTGAGCGCAACTCCGCTGACAATTTGGTTTGCTTTAAGCGATACCGTGATGTAGGCATGCAATGCAGCGACACTAAGCCCTAATGTAACTGCCAGCATCACACCGAGCCATGCAGAGCCTGTGAAATACTGTCCAATCACTGCACCGAACGCCCCGAATATCATCAAGCCTTCCAGCGCAAGGTTGATAACGCCGCTTCGCTCACAATACGTTGCGCCAACTGCCGCCAAAAGATAAGGCATGGCAATTCGCAAAACTTGAAGAAAAAAAATTGCGGCAAAGTCAAGCATTCGGTTTTTTAGTTGAAATTCAGGGTTGTGTGCTTATACACATGGTTAGGACGCTACTTCAAAAGAATCGCAATACCTGCGCCTGTGATACCGCAGATGAAATTGACAAGATCGTTATCCATCCAGCGATAGCCTTTTTGCAGTTCATTCTCGATGAGCGTACCATCATCTTTCACGCTATGCGTGCGTTCTGTAATTTTCTGACGAATTGGGTCGTAGTATTGGGCTTGCAGTGTAGCGCCAAGAAAACTATCTACAAGACTTGAAAAAAGCCCGGCGCCACCAATAAGTGCAAAGGAATAGAGTGCGCCAAGTTCATTCATTTTATCCCAATTCGAGAGCCATGCACTGGCACAGATAACCAATGCGCCAAGCAGCGCGCCCATTGTGCCAATCCATGTGATGCCGCCTGATGTGCCTGCAGGGACAGGCTTGAAGTTGACAATAGAAACCGGCTTAGGGTTACGCACAATCGTACCGATTTCCGTTGCCCAAGTATCAGCTTGCACGGCAGCGATGGTGCCTAAGTAGCCAATGTAAATAAGGTCACGCAATCCGCTGTCGGTAACAAAAGAATACCAAATCATCAACAGCCAGCCAATGCCGCCGTTAGCGAACACTTGACCCATATCGCGCTGTGAGCCTTTTTCAAAGACAAGGTCGTATTTCTTTTTTTGGGCTTTACCCAGTTTTGAGAGAATTGAGGAGAGCACAAAAAAGGTCATAATTGGCACTGTCCATACAATGCCGCCCATGCTGAAGATGTTGGACGCTAAGAGAAACGTGGCTGTGGCGCCGCTTGCACTGAGAAATTTCAAGCTAAGTGAGGCGCGTGCCACTATGCCCGAAATTGCAACGCCCAAAATGACATTCTGCACCGTGTCAATGCCTTGAATTTCCATGATGCCCAAGGGATAGGCAACTGCCAGCGGCACGAAAAGGTTATCGGCGCCGCCAGAAAGCAAGGCTTCAACAGCTGTGGCAATAAGCGCCAGTGAGAGCGCAAAGCCTAAGACCATCGCAGCATCCAGCACTTGCAATTTCGGCACGTTCGGCATGAAGTAAAGCAAGCAGAGGTAAATTGTCGTAAAGCTCACGATGAACATGGTCAGTGAGCCTTCAAGCGATTTGACGGTCGAGAACTTGTATTGGTGCGGGTTTTTGACATTCTCTCCGACAATTGCAGCGGCAGAATCGCCAAGACCAAGCACCAGCATAGCGGTTTGCATAATCCAAACATAATCGCCCCAGCAAAGTAGTGTGAGCAAAAGAAAGGAGATTGGAAAATATACCGTGCCGTAGTTTATGGTGCTGTCGCTGGATTGACGGGCACGGGCATCGGTGCCATGTAGTGATTGTAGCCAGCCAAAGCGCACCGCAAGCCAGTTGAAGGGAATGAAAAGCAGGGGAATGAGTGCAGGATAAAAATTAGACTTGAAAAAGTACGGCGCAAAGAAGACGAAAACGCCGGTGCCGATATGCACAATTTTGCGTGTAACGCGTGCGCTTACACCGAGAAATTTTTTGAGGAGTTCACAAATGACGATAAGACCGATGATGAGCCCCAGTGCAGTAAGAAACGCAGGCACATCTTCAGCTAACGGCGAGCCAAATGTCATAACTCAAACGAGAGTGAAACTGTCAGTTGCATAATGGTTTTTACAAAGTTACGCAAATTTTTGAATGGAAAGCGGATAGCAAAAAATCTACTCAGGAGGGGACTTGGCTGCCTGTGCGGAAAGTGAGGCATAGATAGCGTTAAAGGCTTGCACAGAACTTGGCGAATGCCCCGCGTAATGATTGTTGAAATAGCCGAACCCGATTTCAAAGTCAAGGCTATGAATGAATTTAGCCCAAGCGGTCATATCTGCAGTTTTGTCAAAGACCAGATGCGTGAAAGGTTCTGAGAGCAATTTGCGATTGCCTAGCCAGCGTACATAGATGAAAGGTGCGGTCTGGACGCCAACGCCTTTCATGGCAGGTTGGTCGGTGAGCACGAGTGCAACGTGATGTTGATGAAGTCGTGCAAAAAATCCTTCTTTGAGCCATGACGTATGGCGTACTTCCAGAGCAATGCGAAACAGTTGTGTGGGCAGTGCTGCTAAAAAGCGCTTCATGTGCTCTACGCTCTCTGACGTGGCCGCATAGTCAGGCGGAAACTGTAAGACGAGACACCCTAACTTTTCTTTGAGCAGCGACATCGTATCCAGAAAGAGTTTTACATCGTCCAGCGCATTGACCAATTTTTTCTCATGTGTGATAAGTTGCGGGAATTTTGCGCTAAAAAGAAAATGCGGCGGAGTTTTATTGTACCACGATTCTACAACGCTCTTTCGGGGAATGGCATAAAAAGTCGAGTCAATTTCTACGGTGGGAAAGCGCATGGCGTACTCAGTAAGAAAATTTTGAGGTTTGGTATGCGGCGGGTAGAAATTGCCAACCCAATCTTTTTGCGACCATGTAGATGTACCGATATACAACGCTTTGGACATAAGAACCGATGAGCCAAGAGTGCGCAGATACTTGTGTATTGCAACATGTGTTTTAGCATCAGAAAAAATAAGCTACAGCAAAAATACCAACCATCATGAAAAGCAGAGCGATTTTTGCAGATGCGCCGATGACCATTCCTACCCAAGTCCCAAAGCCTGCTTTTGCCGATTGTAGCATGTCTCGTTTTGCAAGATACTCTCCAAGCACTGCACCGATGAAAGGGGCAAGCAGAATACCAATAAAGCCAAAGAAGAGCCCAACCACAGTGCCCACTGTAGCGCCAACAATAGCCCATGTGCTTGCACCAACGCGCTTTGCGCCAAGCGCCGTCGAGAGAAAATCAGCAACAAAGGTGAGCATACCCAGTATGCCAATCAACAAAAGCGGAAGCCACCCGACGCGCTCGAAGTCATCAATCCATGCGGCGCCTAAAAGTCCTAAAAACACCAGCGGTGCGCTGGGCACACCCGGCAGCACAATGCCAGCAAACCCCAACAGCACCAGCACAAGACACAACACCCAATAGACAACTTCCATAATACAACAAGTTACGATGCAGGTCGCTTGCCTAAGGCTTCAAGAATAGCGGCAATAGCATCATCAATTGTAAGGTCAAAGACGCCAGCTTTGCCAGCAAGGAATGCGTCTCGCCAGATCCAATAAGCTTCAAGTTCGGCATCGCTCACGTCTTGATAGCCAATAAAGATGCAGCCTGACTGCGCAACACCCGATTGCAGCAGCGGCAAATGTGCAATAAAAGGTTTGGCGTCAGAAAGGTATGCAGTATTCGGCGGAAAGATACTGCGCAGCGAATAGACAAGTAAATGCACAATCGGCTCAGGAGTTGGCAAGTCATCGAGCGTGTCAACGCGCAGTGTTTTAACCATGCCAAAGGAGCCATCGCGCGCCGTAAAAGAGAAAATATCTCCTGCTTTGATGGTCATGGATGCTGCAGCTCCATGTTAGAAATTTATCAATCTCACTTGACAGTTCATTCAACTGTCTGCATGAGAGTAAATGAAATGCCGGTGCACATGAGCGCCTTTGGCTGTGGCACACGCGTGCAAAGAATAAGTCGGCTTCATTACGTCGTCAGTACTACTCCTCAATGCGTGAAAGATCCAAGAAACTTTGATAGCGGTCAGAGATTTCCAGTGGACTAAGCTCAAAGAGGCGCGCAGCCCCGAACCGCTCGACGCAAAAACTTGCCATGGTGCTGCCATAAAGTACAGCTTTACGCAGCGATTGCTCACTGAGATCGCCTGTCTTAGCTAGATAGCCGATGAAGCCGCCCGCAAAGGTATCTCCAGCGCCCGTCGGGTCATAAATGAACTCGAGTGGATAGGCAGGTGCAGAAAAAATACCGTTGTCTGTAAAGAGCAAAGCGCCGTGCTCACCTTTTTTGATGATGAGTATTTTGGGACCCATGTCGCGAATAATGCGTGCGCACTTAATTAAGTTGGGTTCTTTGGCAAGTAGGCGTGCTTCACTGTCGTTAATGATAAAGACATCAACAAGTTGCAGAGTCTCTCGCAACTCTTTGGGTTTGCCTTCAATCCAGAAATTCATGGTGTCGCAAATGACGAGTTTGGGGCGAGAGACTTGCTCCAAGACTTTCTTTTGCAACACAGGGTCAATGTTACCTAAGCACACATATTTAGCTTGCTGATATTGATGCGGAATGACGGCATCGAAATCAGCAAGGACATTGAGCTGTGTCTCAAGTGTGTCACGCGTGTTCATGTCGTAGTGGTATCGACCCGTCCAGCGGAAAGTTTTGCCGTTGGGCACAATTTTCACGCCACCTAAGTCGATATTGCGCTCACGGAAGAGATTCAGATTCTCTTCACCAAAATCTTCGCCGACAACACCGACAAGGTGAATTGTATCCGTGAAGAAACTAGCCGCTACTGAAATATATGTAGCCGAGCCGCCAAGTGTATTGGGTGAAGTCCCAAAAGGCGTCTCGAGGTCATCGAAGGCAAGTGAGCCAACTACAAGTAATGACATACACAGAAAATTTGGTTGAAGTTATGAAATTTCAAAGAGAGCACTCTCACCTGCATCGAGCTCTATGCTCAAAAAGTTTGAGGAAAGACTGAACGGTTTGCCTGAGAATAAATCTTCTAGCACAGGTTTTGAAGTAGCAAGCGGAATTTTAATGCGCTCACGCCCTTGCATATTTGCATTCCCGATGTAGAGCAATTTTTTGTTGCCAGCCTGTCGCGTGAAGACAAGCATTTCAGAATCAATGTTGCTGAAGACGGTCATAGACTGTGGTGAATGATTGGCAATAACATCAAGATATTTCTCACGTGTAGCCATGACGCGAGAGAGAAAGTCTATAAGTGGTGCTTGATGATTTGCATCTTTCCAATCGAAAGCAAAAGCACTGAACAGTGGTAATCGATGGGAGGGAAATTGCTCTAAGTCCTCAGGTGAAAATCCTAAGCCGGTGTTAATTGGGTAATGTTCACAAATTTCTGCACCGTTGTGAATAAACGGAATGGCAGGTAAGACGGCGGAAAGTGCAAAAGCAAACTTTGAAAATGCACGTCCTGTAGCACCGCCGCCGAAACGCGCTGCGGCGCGTGGGGTATTGTGGCTTTCGGCTGTAGCAAAACTTGGAATGGCAACTCCACTGCGCGAAAATTCGCTAAGCATCTTGGCAAGTTCCATAAAATTATGCATCACAAAAGGCATAGAGCCAATCACGGCGTTGTAGCCCTCTGCACGACTTTTGGCGGTCGCCGCAAAATTTTCGTCCCAGAACGCAAACTGTGAGTTTTTCTTGCGCGCAGCAGCGACCATAGATTGTTTGAGCAAGCTCGGCAAAGCATGACCCATATCAATCATCACTCCATCAATGTCAAATGCTTCTTGATAGTAAGGAATAATGCCAATAATTTTTTCCCACAGCGGCTGATTGATGTATTCTGGCTGTGCTAACTTGGCTTCATACATTCGGACCGTGTTGTAGGCAATATAATTGTAATGCGAATGTGTGTAGAGTTTAAGATAAGTAACATCGTTCCATGGTGGTTGCGTGTCTTGCGGTGGCCAATCGGCAAATGCGCCCGGAATACGACACAATTGACCGGTGCGCGTACGACCAATGTAACGCCCATTTTGCAGTTCAACGGTCTCTGGTGTTTCAGTAAAAAATGAGCGATAGATAGCGTGTGGCTCTGGCAGGTTGTAAAAGTCTCCACGCTCAACTTTTTCAAGAATCAGCGAGAGTTCTTTTGCAGTGAAAATCGGATTGCCATAACGCGCTTCATCGAGCGCGCCGGGTGGACGGTCTTCTACACGGGCATCAATCCAGTAGAACCAATCAGGATGTTCTGGAATCCAGTCGCTATCTTTTGCGGCAGTGCGAAAGACAAACTCTACAACAACGCGCATTCCCAAATGATGCGCCGCCTCCACAAAGGCACGAAATTCATCTTCCACTGAAAGACCAAGCAACGGCTCTGAGAGCCGCTCATCGAGCTTGTAGGGATTCTTGATAGCGTAAGGTGAGCCTAAATTGCCTTTGTTGCCATCGCTGCCAATGGAGGTGATAGGCAAAAGATGCACTGTGTTAGCACCTAAGCGTTTAATGTAAGGCAGAAGTGCAATCGCTTTAAGAAATGTCCCGGTTTCGCGAAAAGCGTTGGGCGTCTCGAGCTCAAGTTGCCCGTTTTGATTGTGGTCAAATGCTGTTGCCAGACGCACGAAGAGATTGTAGACAACCGCAAAGCGCGACCATTCGCCGCTCTCGAGCTGGAGCGATTCTGCGCCATAGCCTTTAGCATAACGCGCCCATTCATCAGGATTTTCACCAACACGCGCCCTCTGAGGCTGCGCAAGAATGCTTTCAATAATGCTGGCATAATGCGATGCAGGATCTACAGCTTCTATGCCAAGCGTGCCTTTGTGCCAAAGTGTAGGAATGTAGTACGGATGTTCATAGCGCCGAAGCGAGCGAAGTGAAGTAAGTAACTTTTGAAGTGACATTCGTGATTGTGCTTTACGCTGGTTGAGTGCATGAAAAAAGTTGCAAAAGATTGCAAATTTATGCCAAATCTATCAAAGTAGAAATTTTATGCTGAGGCTTGGCGAGGAGTGTTGCATTTTTAAGTGAGTTAAACTACGCGTTTGAAGCCGCCACGAGCTAACAAAAAAGCCGAGCAAAAACTCGGCTTGTAGATGTTGATAGAAGGTCAGACACGACGATGCATGTGGTGAAGACTTTGTCAAACTAAGCTGCTCAGAACAAAGGAGGATAATCGCGAAATGCCCCACAGTGTCTAGCGGCAGTTTCATAGACTTTTGGATCTAGGAACTTCAGACTTTCAGGGTTTGAGAAATCAATTACGGCAGAAGCGGAAGCAGAACGACCAGCTTGAACAATGCCATTCGGCAGGTCTCTGACAATCACAAGTGGAATGTTGGCATTAAACTCACGATTAATGATGCGGATAAATTCGTTAGCGACGATGCCGTGCGCTTTTGGTGAAGGATGAACGCCATCCATAGAGAAAAGTCCACCTATGGCTAAATCTGTCTTCAACCATTCTCCATCGACTTCAATGCCGCCATTGCGCACGATGTTGTTAAAAATGCTGTTGATGTCTACAAGTCCGACAACACCGCGTTGACCGACCTGTGCGCGAATCGCTTCATTAAATTCTTGAATAGCTCGACGTGCCACTGCGATTTCGCCATCGTCCAAAATAAATTGGTTAGGCAGCGGATTTTGTGGTGAGAGTGCAAAGGGCGCTGTGGTAACGATGTTAAGCGTCTGGCGGATAATCGTGTCTTGCTGTGCGGCAGGCAGGGAGCGAATGGCAGGGTTTGCTGTCGCCAAGATATTTACCCAATAGTTACGCGCAAACACACCGTTTGTGGCGCCAACTTGCTGAATGGCAGCTGAACCTGTAAGCAAAATGAGCGCACGCGTTGGATTGCCAATGTCGGTTGTGGCAAGTTGAGTCGGTACGCCAATTGCAGGATTAGCTGGAACGGTGCCGCCACGTTGATAAAAGATGCCCGGAATTCTATTCACGGTCAGCAGCGTGCGTAGGAGCGGACCCAAGGTGGTGGTAAAAGGAATCGCTGTAACGTCAGGAATGTTGGCGACGATGATTTTTGTGTTAGGAATACGGCGCAAACTATCAAGTGCGCGGTTGTAGAGCAAGGTAAAAGTTGCAGTTGGTGTAGGTGCAGCAGGGCTCACACCGCCGCTGGTTGCATAGCCTAACACATCATTATTGCCGAGCCAGAATGTAACGAGTTTATCGCCTTGCTGCGGAGCAAGCAGCGCGGCAGCTTGTTGCACTGGAGAGCGGTTACCTAAAAGCGGATTGCGCAGCATGATATCAATAAATGGGCTACGCGAGAGACTGTTTGCAGTGGTGATAGCAAGCGTGGCATCACCCATCACAATACCGGGAATACCAAGATTGTTGTATGGGCGCGCAAGTGTTGCATTGCGAAAAGCCGGATTGTTAGGCGGTGGCTGACCGTTGCCAGTCGGTGAGGTGTTCGTAAAAGTAATAGGCGTACCTGTGCTGCTAAACCCGCCAAGTTCAATTCTGCCACTGGCAAGAACCGTATTCGTGCCGACGGTAACAGCCGCCCCAAAGCCGGGCTCCGCAATAATCGGCATCTGAAACTTAGACTGACCAATGCCATTTTCACTCCTGCCATGTGCCTGACGTGCAATCAGCGCCGGATAGCTGTTGAGTTGACCTTCTTCATAGAGTGAATTAGAAAGAAATCCTGCAGTGATGCTGTTGCCGATAGCCACATATCGACTTGCATCAAAACTGCCAAGCGTGCCTGTGCCGGGCTCACCGCCTTCAGTTGGGAAGGTTCGCTCCGGTGTGCAACTCAGATAGGTTAAAGAAAAAGTAAAAAGTAGAATGACAAGTAGAATTCGCTGCATAGGTAGGTAATGAAAGTTATTGTGGTCTCATTATCAAAGTTTTTTGGAACTTACAAAGCAAGAGGCACAAAATCAAAACAAGAACAATTCAGAGTCTCGGCGTATGATGCGCTCTAAGTCAGTGCACTGTCACGCTGCTCGAGAAGACATCGAGCACACCATCTTTCATTTGCAAGCAGCGGTCAGACAGTGAAGCGTAGCGAGCGTTATGCGTTACGATAACAAACGATGTGCGACGCTCACGTGAGAGTTGTGCAATAAGCTCATAGAGTTTGTCGCTGTTGTGTGAGTCCAAGTTGCCTGAGGGTTCATCGGCAAGCACGAGCGGGGGATGGTTGATGAGCGCACGTGCAACCGCAACACGCTGCTGTTCGCCACCTGAAAGTTCTGACGGCAAGTGATGCAAGCGGTCTTTAAGACCAACGCTAGCAAGGAGAGCTTCGGCATGGGCTTTTGCCAGTTTGAGGTCGCCAGTGGCGATAAATTGTGGCATGGCGACATTTTCGAGTGCGGTGAAATCTTCAAGCAAGTGATGAAACTGGAACACGAAGCCAATGTTACGGTTGCGAAACGCGGCAAGTTCATCAGCTGAAAGCAAAGAGCGTGTGCCGCTGGTGATGGTCTTGCCCTGAAAGCGTATTTCACCACTGTCGGGAAAGTCGAGCGTGCCTAAGATGTTGAGCAGCGTGGTTTTGCCGCTGCCTGATGCGCCGACAATCGTGATGATTTCATTTTCGCCTACGGAAAGTGAAACACCTTTTAGAATTGCAATAGGCTCTCGACCTTTGGGCAAATAGGTCTTAAAAATGCCTTGGGCTTCTAAAATTGGGTGGCTCAAAGCTTTTTTACCTCCGCAGGTTTGGTCTCTTCAAAACGCACTTCACCATTAGGTAGAGCGCCAGCTGTTGCTTGAGCTGCCTCACGCTTTTCTAAGTAGCGACGCAGAACGGCGACAAGAAACGCTGAAAGCGGCACAGCCAGCAAGACACCAAAAAATCCAAAGAAATAGCCGAAGAGAAAAATTGCAAGGAAAAGCACAATCGGGTTGAGTTTGACACGATCTCCGATAATTTTCGGAGCAAGCACAAAGTTTTCTAGGGCGTGACCTGCAGCGTAGATAACGGCGATGAGCACAATAGTGCGCGCAACATTTTCTCCAAAGACAGCAACGAGCACACTTGAAAGAAATGCAATGATACCACCAATGTAAGGCACAAAGGACATGATGCCGTAGATGATGCCCACCAAGAATGAGTAGCGCAATTTGATAAGCGAAAAGGCAACGGAGTAAAACACAATGAGAATAAACACAACAATGAGTTGACCGCGCAAGTATTGTCGGACGATGTCGCTGCCCAGCGTGGCGTAGTCCTGCGCCGTATTGCGATACTGTGGCGGTACCAGTTGCCGAATGGTCTCTTTGATGCCGGGCAAGTCACTCAAAAAGTAATAAGCAAGAAAGGGAATTAGCACAATATCAATGACGGCAGAGAGCAATTGCGGGAAACTGCTGGCGATAGCTGTAATTGCGTTTGCAGAAATTGAGCCAATGTCGTCCGAGCGTGTCCGTAGCCACTCAACCACCGACTCTTGTATATCTTGACTGTTCAGACCAAGTTGTACAGCAATTGGATGGGTGAGAATTTCTTGGACTAGCGCTTCAGCTTGTTCAGGCAAAGCCGAGAGCGAAGAAGCTAAAGCGCTCAACTGCGCGGTAATGAGCGGTGTAATAAAAATAACTGCCAAAATCACACTGCCTACGCCAAAGAGTGTGATGATAAGCGCAGCAAGGCTACGCGTGATGCGTGCATGGAGGCGCATCAACAATCCAATCAAGGGCTCAAAGAGATAGGCAAGCACAAAGCCAATGATAAACGGCGCAAGCAGCCCAGAGAGCGTTTTAGCAAACCACGCAGCAAACAAAATGACGCAAATCCAAATCAAGCGATTGGCGTAAAAATTCTCGCTAATCGGATAGAGCATGAACACGGCAAGAATGAAAATCAGCAATGGCGAGAGCACTTCACGCACTTCATAAGCAAAAAAGATGACAAGCAAACTTGCCAGAGCAAGTGAAAAGTATTGTGTCAGTCTATCGGGCATCTTTCATTTCTGGCACTGAATTTCGAATATGATGCATCAAAACCGTTAAGCCTGAAAATGCATTGATGGCACGAAGCCGAGCAAGTTCAAAGGGTGCGCCTCGCCATTTAGCGTGCAACTGACGCATACGGTCAAATCGGTACACTGCTAAACTGCGCGTAACAAATCCGCAGTCAGAGCGTCGGCGAATGGAGATAGCAGCCTCGTAACCAGCTGCTCGACATTCCTCAAGTACAACATCATTAAACATACCGAACGGAAAAGATATTCTTTTCACGGCTACACCCAGAGCGTCTTCCAAGTAGTGCTTAGAGCCTAAGAGTTCTTGACGAAGTGCAGGGCGCGAGAGTGTGGTCAAAGCGCGATGTGTGGCGCCATGACTGCCAATTTCCCAGCCTGCCGCAGCCAATTGGCGCAAGTGCTCGAGTGAAATATGCTGAAATGTACCAAAAAAATTGGCATCCCAGTGGTTAGGCTTGCCAATCCAGTTTGTAATCACGAAAAGTGAGGCACGCAGCCCAAGCGCATCCAAAATCGGATAGGCAACATCAAAAGTGTCTTCATAGCCATCGTCGAAAATAATGTGCGGACGCTGAGCACTTGGAAGAGAAGCAATCCAACAGGCATCGCGCTTGAAATCCTCTGGCGTGCGTGTGCAAATGCCAAAATCAAGCTGAGAGGTAATCTTGTGATAACAAAAAATCACGGTCGCATCGAACAAAAAACTTAGCATAAAGAAAAAAGAAAATTTCTTACCAGACAAACTAGCCTGAATGCAAAGCGTATAAAAAGCCTCTACAGGTGATGGCGCTGACAAACTTTCGGCAGCAAAAAATGCGTTTCGTATCTTAAAGTTCTGTAAATACAACGACGCAGCATGCTATGCCGAAGCAAATGTCTGAGCAAAACGAGATGGAATTTTTAGATCATCTCGAAGAACTACGGTGGCGACTCATCAAAGGGCTAATTGCAGTCGTGCTGATTGCTGCCGTATGCGCTTACTTTGCAGATTTTATTGTCTCAGAAATTATTATCGGACCGCTCAAACGCACGAGCCCAAACGCGAAGTTGCAAAACCTGATTCCTTACGGGCAAATTTCGCTGTATTTGCAAGCGATTTTCTTTTCTGCTGTAGTGGCAGCGTTCCCGATTTTTGCCTATCAAATCTGGAAATTTGTTGAGCCCGGCTTAGAACCACACGAAAAAAGTGCCACACGCTTCACGGTCGGATTTGTCTCGCTGTGTTTTTTTGCAGGCGTTGCATTTGGATACTTTGTACTCCTGCCTGTCTCACTTGCGTTCTTTGCAGGGTTTGGCACACCGCTGATTGAAAACAATATTTCAATCGATCACTATATCTCATTTTTTGTGGGAACACTGCTCACATGTGGCTTAGTGTTTGAACTGCCATTTGCGTCGTATGTGCTCTCAAAAATCGGATTGCTCACGCCGCCTTTTATGCGCCACTACCGCCGGCATGCCATTGTCGCCATTCTCATTCTTGCGGCAATTGTAACGCCTTCGACCGATATTGTTACGCAATTGGTGATTGCC
Organism: Candidatus Thermochlorobacter sp.; assembly: GCA_046291735.1. Lineage (GTDB taxonomy): Bacteria > Bacteroidota > Chlorobiia > Chlorobiales > Thermochlorobacteraceae > Thermochlorobacter. Next base: position 43,651 of record JBKBSK010000013.1, read on the forward strand.
GTGCCAATGATACTGCTCTATGAAGTGAGCATCGGGATTTCAGCTGTGGTGCAGCGCCAGCGTGAAAGAGCAGAACAGGCAGAAAAAGAAGCAGCGCCTTACTTGCAATCTTGAAACTTTCTCCAGCGTAGTGTGTTGGCATTGAGTGAGAGAGTTGCAGGAGACAACAGATTTGTACAGTTCAATCAAAGCGCACCGATTTTTTCACCAGATTGAAATTGCTCAATAAACTCCTCTTTCCACGCCTTGAAAGTGCCACTAAGAATGCGCTCGCGTGCGGTATGGGTAAGCCAAAGAAAAAATGACAAATTTTGAAGCGAACAGAGTTGAAGCCCTAAAATTTCATTGACATTGAAAAGATGACGGATGTAAGCGCGTGAAAAGTTTTGGCAGACATAATTCTCAAAGCCTTCGTCAAGTGAGCGGAAATCTTCGGCATACTTGGCGGCACGAATGTTAAGGGTGCCATAGCGTGTGTAGACTCTGCCATTTCTGCCTTCACGAGTTGGTAAAACACAGTCAAACATATCAATGCCGCGCTCAATTGCATTGAGAATGTTGATAGGTGTGCCGACGCCCATCAGGTAACGTGGCTTATGTTCGGGCAACAAGGGATGCGAGAGCTCTAAGACACGATACATTGCTTCTTCAGGCTCGCCAACTGCAAGACCGCCCACTGCATAGCCTTCAAAATCCATTTCAACCAGACGCTTGGTGGATTCGGTGCGCAAATCATCAAATGTTCCGCCTTGCGTAATTGCAAACAGCGTTTGCTCATAGCCGTAGAGGGGAGCAGTTTTGGCAAAATGTGCTTGTGCTCGCGCCGCCCAGCGAATCGTAAGTTCACTCGAAGCCTTGATATACTCTCGCTCCGCATGGTGGGGCGGACATTCATCTAAGACCATCATGATATCGCTGCCGATGCACCGCTGCGCATCTACGACACTTTCAGGTGTAAAAAAATGCTTCGAGCCATCAAGATGCGATTTGAATATCACGCCCTCTTCGCTCATCTGACGCAGTTCTGAGAGCGAAAAAACTTGATAGCCGCCGCTGTCGGTCAGAATAGGTTTGTGCCAGCTGATGAAATTGTGCACGCCGCCAGCTTTGACAAGCAGCGCCGTTGAGGGTCGCAAATAAAGGTGATATGTGTTGGCAAGAATGATTTGAGCACCAATCTCAAGAAGTTCACGTGGCTCAACGGCACGTACGCTGCCGCGCGTACCAACAGGCATGAAGACAGGCGTTAGAATCTCCCCGTGCGCCGTCGTAATTCTGCCCGCTCGCGCCGCTGAATGGACGTCTTTTTTTTGCAGTTCAAATTGCATACCACTTGTTTTTTTGAGAAATGCACAAAGATAGTGCAATAGCAAGAGCACTTAATGAATTGAAAATCTCAGATAATAAATTGTAAAAAGGTGCACGGCACACTTACCCGCACAAAAACTGATACCCTGCAATATGATGCTGAAGAGCAGCTCGCAGTGTCGTTGCTGTTGATGAGTGTTCAGAGCAAGTCCTCCTAAGATTAAATCTTACTTTTGTATATTGCCTGAGCGCAAAAATCTTAAGCAGTTAGAGAGGCTAGAAGTTGATGAAGCGAGTAATTATCGACGGCTATAATCTGGTGCATAAGTTGGGTAAAGCGCTTTCTCCACAAACATTATCACTTGTCAGAGAAAAACTTGAACAGAAATTGCACCGTTATGCAGCAAAGCATAAGACTAAGGTGATACTGGTGTATGATGGACGAGGCGTACTGGGCAGTTCGGAAAAACAGGGATACTTAGATATTATCTTCACGGCAAGCGGTGAGAGTGCAGATGCATACATCAAATCGCTCATAGACAAAGCGCACTCACACAATCTCTTGATTGTGAGTTCTGACAGAAGCATTCGTGATTATGCGCGTGTCTCTGGTCTAAAGAGTGCTTCAAGTGAAGAATTTTTGTCCTGGTTGTCAGAGTCAGAGCCAAAAAGCAAGCAGGCACATGGTGCAACAGCAAGCCGTAAAGAGCATGATGAAAAAAAGCCTGCTACGCTCTCGGAACACGAAGTAGAAGAGTGGAAAAAACTGTTTGGCGCATGATGCCGTGCAAGCAAAATGCGTGACAGAAGCCCTAAGAAGTAAATACACAGCAAGCTTATGAAAAGTGCCCAAGCTATCTTGTTTAGCCTCGATGTGCTAACAAAGCAAAAAACCGAGTGCGAGGAAACAAACGAACTCTATATGGATATTTCTGCCTTGCAATTTCCGCATCTGCACCAACATCTTGCCCTTCACGACATTCAAAAAATTGCCGAATCGTCACTCATTGTCTTCAATGCCTGTGTCGAGCAAACAATGTTGCGTGAGTTGCAAGCCCCGAACTTTGCATTTGTGGTCTCACGCGCCATTACACAAGCCTTGCAGCGCGAGCCGAGCATCGATGAAATCTCCGAAATTATGATGGTGCTGCGCCGTATGACAAATCTATCAATCTCGCGCAGACTCTCCGCTTGCTTGATTGCCTTGCAACGCAGCGGCTATATGCTTGGCATTCTTGCCAATACCCCGCTCTCGGCATTCATTTTAGCCGATGCACTCGATGATCTTGGACTTGTGCGTCGCTTTGAGACCATCATCACCTCGAGCGATGCAGGATACTTCAAGCCAAACCCAAAAGTGTTTGAACTTGCCATTGAATCACTGCGATGCGAGCCAGAGAATGTCATTGTCGTCGGCTCAGACTTAGAGCGTGATTTGCTGCCCATTGAACATCTCTCAATCAAAAAAGTCTATATCAACAATCACCGCAAGCGCCAAAAACTGCCAAAAGGCTTTTATCGTATATCCACGCTAGAAGAATTGCCTGAACTTGACCTCAAAAAAGTTCTGCGAGGCGACTAAGGTTGCCTATGCACATTTAACGCCCTGAACATGATGCAGATATTCTGGCGTGTAACTTCAAAGTTACTGTTCTTGCTCTTTATGCTTGGCACCGTTGCGCTGGGCTTTGCGTACATGTATCTGTTCAAATCCTCCCTGAATTCGGAGCGCTATGCTGAGCCCAAACTCATCAAAATTCATCGTGGCATGAGTTTTATGCAGATTGCAAACGAGTTGCAAAAAGAAGGTGTCATCAAACACACTTTGCCCTTGCAAATTGTGGCGCGCTTCATGCCAGAACTTACAAACATCAAACCCGGGCGATACTACATCCCAAGCGGAATGACCAGTGCGGAATTGCTGCGCTTTATGTACACGCGTAAACAAGATGAAGTCAAAGTCCGCATTCCTGAAGTCTCACGCGGACCACAAGTGGCTCAAATCATTGGGCAAAGCCTCGACACCGATTCGGCGACATTTATGAAAGCCTTCTCTGATTCTGCATTACTCAAGGAACTGGATGTGGATGCCCCGAACTTCGAGGGCTACTTTTTGGCAAATACTTACACGCTGCCATGGTCTATGACTGCCGAAGATGTCATTCGCTATTTTGTTAAGGAATTACGAAAAGTGTTCAACGATAGCCTGCGTGAACTGGCGCGTAAGCGCGGCTTGAGTGAAGTCGAAGTGCTGACCTTAGCCTCAATTGTGGAAGCTGAAACAGGATTAGCTTCAGAGCGACCGCTTGTGGCAGGTGTCTATCTCAACCGTTTAGAAAAAGGCATGCTGCTGCAAGCCGACCCGACGTTTATCTACGCCGCCATTCTGGACAACGACTACGATGGCAATCCTAACAATCCGAAACATCGCAAGCGTGATTCACCTTACAACACCTATCTTTATCGTGGATTGCCACCCGGACCTATTGGCAACCCTACAAAAGAATCTATCTTAGCTGTGCTCAACCCAGCCAAGACCAAGTATCTCTTTTTCGTGGCAACAGGCTACGGTGGACACCGCTTTGCCGAAACCGCCGAGCAACATGCCGTCAATGCGGCACTCTACTACGCTCGCCGAAAAGAACTGCGCGACAGTCTTAAAGCAGCAGCACAACAGTCGCTCGAAGAATAACACTTAACCAAAACCAATAACTATGGCTCGCTCACTCTATCAAGAAGATTGCATTTTCTGCAAAATCGCAGCAGAACGCATTCCATCAAAGAAAGTGCTTAGCACCGACAAAATTTTCGCCTTTCACGACATTAACCCTGTTGCGCCAACGCACATTCTTATTGTCCCGAAAGTCCATATCGAGACACTCAACGACCTTACAGCAGATGATGCCGAGCTGGTCGGACATCTCTTCGTTGCCGCAAAAGATATTGCAAAATCACTTGGTCTGGATGAGCGTGGCTACCGCACCGTGATTAACTGCAACCGTGAGGGCGGGCAGACGGTCTTTCACCTACATGTGCATCTGATTGCAGGCAAACCAATGGGCTGGCCACCGTTCCCACTTGCCTAAACACATCTATAAGTTATTTTGCAAATACCTGCAAATTGCTATCTTAGCCGAAAACTTTAAGCATGGATAATCCTCGCATCGTGCAGTTAAAAAAATTCTTGGAAAAAGATCCGAATGACTCTTTTTCACGATATGCACTTGCGCTGGAATATGCCAATGCTGGGTTGCTCAAAGAGGCGCAAACTGAATTTGAAACCCTTCTACAAAACGACCCAAACTACACAGCAACCTACTACCACTTAGGTAAGCTTTACGAAAGGCAAGGTGAAAGCGTCAAAGCCAAAATGCTCTATGAAAAGGGCATTGCACTGACAGCAAAGCTTGGTCAAACGCATGCAAATAAAGAACTGCGTGAAGCCCTGTTTATGCTGACAGGCGGCGATGATGATTAAGCCAACTCAAGAACAAAATAAGGAGGAAAAAATGATCCAGTTGCGCCTTTTAGGAATCCTTTGCTTTTTCTTGCTCCCACTTGCTGGTGCACTTGCACAAGAGCGTTTGCTGAACATTAGCACTTCACCAGCTAAAGAAGGTGAGCCCTTCGAAGTGCGCATCGAGCCACCGCAGAATGTCTCTATTAGCCGTGCCGTCGTGCGCTTCCGTGTCTATGGCACATCGGAGTATCGTATTGTAGAGGCGCAGCCTGAAGGCAATCGTTATGTGGCGAAAATTGCAGGAGAAGAAGTCGAACCGCCAGCCATTGAATTCTATGTCATTGCACAATTGACCGATGGCTCGCGCCTAACTTTCCCCGCACTCTCGCCTGAGACAACACCAGCAAGTATAACTGTTACGCCAAAGCCTGAAAACGATCAGCTCATTCTCATCTCGCCAGAGCGTGATGCCTTTATTTCGGAAGATGACCTTGTAATCTCTTTCTCTTTCTACCGCATTAGCTCGAAGATTGATAGAAGCAAACTTCAACTGTTGTACGATGGCACGGATGTAACGACTCGTGCAATCATCTCTGAGAATATGATTACCTATGTGCCAGATAGACCGCGTCCGGGCAGAAGCAAAGTAACGGTTGTGGCTCGTGACAGTAATAACGCCGTAATCACGACCAATAGTGTAGCCTTTACAGTCATCAGTCGCATTGATGTAGGCAAGCCTATACGCACAGAGGCAGAACAACGAAAAGTGCGTTTTACATCACAGAATGCTGCGGAAGTGCGCAGCGAACGCATCAACGATTCCACGATTAACTACGCACGACTGAATGTCAATTTTGATGCCACACTCGATTTTCTCAGCGTTGGGGCGCAAGTCTATATCACAAATGAAAATCAAGCGTTTCGTCAGCCAGCCAACCGTTTCCTTGGGCGCATTGGTCTGCCATTTTTCGAAGTCAAAGCTGGTGATGTGTTCCCTGAATACACCTATTACCTGAGCAATGGCGTGCGTGTGCGTGGCGTGGAGGTCAATGCGACACCCGGATTTGTCCGTACAACCGTGCTGGTGGGTAATGCTGCAGATGGATTTGATGCGCAATTTGTCGGCGGTAGAGTTACAATTCCGGTCAATTCGCCCAATCGCTCCGATTCTATCACGGCACTCTTGCAGCGCGGTTTTGTGCGCATCGATTCCAGTGCAGCTGGCGAAACTTTCCAGCAACGTACTGCGCTAGGGGCATTTTCGCGTAATATCTTTGCTGCAGTTGCAGGTGTCAAGACTGATTTGGTCAGTTTCAATTTGCAAGTGCTGCGCGGCAGCGATGATATTACAGGCTTAAACCGATTTCAAATTCTTCAGCGTGGGGTAGCACCGCAGCAGAATATCGCTATCGGTGCTGGACTGAAAATCATCCCCGTTGCCGGATTAGCAGAAATCTTTGCCGATGTTGGTTTTTCACTAAGCAACCGCGACATTACTGATGGCAGTCTAACCCCGCGCCAAATCGATGAACTGACAGGTAACATAGGAATTGCAGAGCGGCTGCAAAGCATTCCAATCATTGGAAACTACAACAATCTGACAAACCTTATCACCATCAACCAGAACCTAACGCCGCTGCTGCCTATTGATCTCTCTTCACTCGCATTCCGCTTCGGAGGCGAACTTAACATCAGAGAAATTGGTAATACAGCACGCTTCGAGTACTTGCGCCAAGGCTCACAATTTAACTCCTTCGGTCTGGCATTTTATCTGCCCGATGTGCAAGGCTTTCGCATAAGCGATAGGCTACGCGTGCTTGACAGTCGACTGATTTTTACGGTGGCATTTGAATCGCTGAGCGATAACTTGCTGCGTCAGCGCGACCGTGTGCTCCGTGCAGGCGGCACATTAGATGCAACCACCACGCGCTCGCTCTTCCGATTCGGCGCTGCTGCCTTCCCCGGTAATGAACTGCCTAATGTGCGCTTGGAAGTGCAACTTCAGGGCAATAAAAACAACATCGGCGCAACATTCCGCGACAGCGTCGAGATCAACTCAACCGTTCAACTTGCCACACTAAGCGGACTTGCTCTGCAAAACGATAACAGCACATTCACCTTCCTAGGCGATATCCAAAAAGCATTTAACCTTCAAAATCAAATTACGCTGACGCTGGGACTGACAGGAATTTTTACCAACCGCAACGACAACCGTGATTTAAGCCTAAGCCGAACGGATGTGATTTATTCACCACTCGATAGCCAGCAAGTCTCACAGAATTTTTCAAGCCGTGCGATTGTCCTCTCGAGCAGTTTTGCATTTGCAATTCCGCTTCGGCTCAATGTCAATCTCACCAATCAACAAAGCGAATTTTTTGTCCTAGACCCCGCTCAAGCTGGCAGACAACCTGCTCCACGGAAACAGACACAAACTTTTACCGCAATTGATATTGGTGTCGGCTATGCCTTTCTCAACAACACACTTCGACCGACCATACGCACTGCCCTAAACTTCGGTGATTTTCCGCGCGCGCAATTAGGGCTGAACTTAGCCTACGATGTGGCTCAGTCTGTCCAACTCTCTGGTGATGTGGCAGCATTTTTCGTACAAGCCGCAAATGTCAACGGCGTGGTCATTCGAGAATCAACCGATATTGTGGCGGCACTAAGGCTACAAGCTAATTTTGGTAATTAGAGCCTAATGTATGCTGGCTTGTTAAACCTCAATGCGAGCTTTTCGTAAATTTTTGCACTGTGTTCAGCGCAGCACTCAGAAGATATCAGAAGACAATCTGGCGCTGCGCTGGGTGCGTTTTTTACCCGAGCCATTTACAAGACAAGGAGAGATGACAATGAATCTGAACAAATTTACCCTGCGCGCACAAGAAGCCTTGCAAGACGCAGCAGAGAAAGCAAGCAAAAATCAGCACCAGCAAATTGAGCCCGAACATCTGCTCTGGGCACTGCTCTCCAAACGAGAGAATATCGCCTTTCAGATTTGTGAAAAGATGGGCGTGCAGACCGAAATGCTCATCTCAATTTTGGAACGCGAAATCGAACGATTCCCAAAAGTAACCGGTTCATCGGTCTCAGGAGGACAGTATCTCTCACAAAATCTTGCCAAAATTCTCGATAGTGCCGCAAGCATTGCTGAAAGCATGAAAGATGAATTCATTGGCTCGGAGCATCTTTTTCTTGCGATGGCGGAATCCACGCAGAAAGTAGGTCGCATTCTGAGCGACGCAGGCGTAAGCAAAGACAGAGTGCTACAAGCCTTGGCAACACTGCGTGGCTCGCAACGCATCACCGACCCGAATGCCGAAGACCGATACAACGCCCTCAAAAAATACTCGCGCGATCTCAATGAACTGGCACGAAGAGGGAAGCTCGATCCGGTTATTGGGCGCGATGAAGAAATCCGTCGAGTCTTGCAAATTCTTTCGCGCCGCACAAAGAACAATCCGATTCTCATCGGTGAGCCGGGCGTAGGTAAAACTGCAATTGCTGAAGGTATTGCACAGCGCATTGTCGCAGGTGATGTCCCTGAAAATTTGAAGAGCAAACGCATTCATGCACTGGATGTTGCAGCACTTGTGGCAGGCACAAAATTCAGAGGTGATTTTGAAGAACGCCTGAAAGCAATTGTAAGTGAAGTGCAGCAATCCGATGGCGAAGTGATTTTGTTCATTGACGAAATTCACTTGCTAGTAGGTGCAGGTGCAACTGAAGGCGGCTCAATGGATGCGGCAAACATCCTCAAACCAGCTCTGGCTCGCGGCGAACTGCGAGCAATTGGCGCGACAACACTTGACGAATACCGTAAGTACATTGAAAAAGATGCCGCGCTCGAGCGCCGCTTCCAGACCGTGTTCGTGCAAGAGCCAAGCGTAGAAGACACAATTTCCATTTTGCGTGGCTTGAAAGAAAAATATGAGATTCATCACGGCGTGCGTATCACCGATGCAGCTATCGTAGCAGCAGCAGAACTCTCAAACCGATACATCTCCGATAGATTTTTGCCCGATAAAGCCATTGACCTTATTGATGAAGCTGCCTCCAAATTGCGATTGGAAATCGATAGCATGCCGGAAGAGTTAGATAAAATCAACCGTGAGATTCGTCGCCTCGAAATCGAGCGCGAAGCCTTACGACGTGAGTTAGAAGTACGCAATGCCTAACAAACATGGCTGGCTATACAACAAATAGATGGTGCGCGCTTTGCGTGAAATAGTGAGCGTGTAAAAGTCAGCCGCAGCGTCTCTCTATGAGAAGACCTGTCGGCGTTCATCAGCGCTAAGCACTTTCCATTGACCAGAAGGCAAATCGCCGAGAGCAAAATTGCCAATCTGAACACGAATGAGACGCAAGGTCGGATAGCCAATCGCAGCGGTCATCTTGCGCACTTGACGGTTTTTGCCTTCGATGAGTTCAAGAGCAATCCATGCTGTGGGTACGCTGCGTCGATAACGAATCGGCGGCACACGCGGCGGGAATGCAGGTTCAGTCTCGAGCAAGTAAGCTCGGCAGGGCAATGTTCTATAGCCTTGAATCACAACGCCGCGCTCCAGCTTCGAGAGTGCTTCAGGCGTGGGAATGCGCTCTACCTGAGCATAATAGACGCGCCGATGCGCTGCCGTAGGCTCTAAGAGCTTTTTATTGAGAGCCTTTTCGTCGGAGAGCAGCAGCAGTCCTTCCGAATCAGCATCTAAGCGACCGAGGGGATAGACATTTTTCGGAAATCCGAACTCAGCAAGCGTGCGGTGCAGCGACCCATCAGGCGTAAATTGTGAGAGTGTGCCGTAAGGTTTGTGAAAAGCAATCAGCATGTGCGCCAAGTCTAAATCAAAGCGACACGTTGACGAAGCAGAATAAGCGCAGTTTCGCCTACAACATTTGCGACATGCTACCTCATCTCAAAGTAGGTCATGATTGTGTTAAGGTCTTTATCGCCACGTCCAGAAAGGCAGATGATGAGTATCTGCTCACGTGTCATTTTAGGTGCGGTTTGAATGGCGTAATGAACGGCGTGCGCTGTTTCAATTGCGCAAATGATGCCTTCGGTGCGTGCAAGGGTTTTGACGGCTTGCATGGCTTCATCATCGGTGGCACAAGTGTAGTGCACGAGTCCTAAATCTTTAAGGTAGCAGTGTTCAGGACCTACACCCGGATAATCCAAGCCTGCAGAGATGGAGTGCGCAAGTTCAATTTGCCCATCGTCGTTCTGCAACAGATACATCATGGCGCCGTGCAGAACACCGGGCTTGCCTTTGGTCAGTGTTGCTGCATGGCGTTTATCCAAGCCTTCACCTGCAGCCTCTACACCAACGAGTTTGACCTGTGGCACATCGTTCAAAAAAGGATAAAACATGCCCATCGCATTTGAGCCACCACCCACGCAAGCCGTGATAAGTGTCGGCAGTTTCCCCTCGCGTTCCAAAATTTGCGCACGAGTCTCTTTACCAATCACACTTTGAAAATCGCGCACCATCATGGGATAAGGATGCATGCCAACAACTGAACCGATAATGTAAAACGTGTCGTCAGGGTTCGTTACCCAGTCACGGATGGCTTCGCTGGTAGCATCTTTGAGCGTTCGACTGCCTGATGAAACAGGGACAACTGTTGCGCCTAAGAGTTTCATCCTTGCTACATTTGGAGCTTGGCGTGCAATGTCTTCCTCGCCCATATAGACGACACACTCTAAGCCAAAGAGCGCGCAGACCGTTGCCGTAGCAACACCATGCTGACCTGCACCAGTTTCAGCAATAATGCGCTGTTTGCCCATGCGCTTAGCCAGCAAGACTTGCCCAATCGCATTGTTGATTTTGTGTGCGCCTGTGTGGCAGAGATCTTCACGTTTGAGGTAAATTTTAGCGCCGCCAAGTTCTTCGGAAAGACGCTTGGCATAGTAAAGCGGCGTAGGGCGACCAACAAAGTGCTTGAGCAAATCTTCATACTCTGCCCAGAATTCAGGGTCAGCTTTTGCATAAGTATATTCGCGCTCTAAGTCCTCGGCATTCTTGATAAGAGTTTCTGGGACAAACTTGCCGCCGTATATGCCAAAGTGCCCGCGCGCATCTGGGGCAGCATAAGAGAAGGATTGAGTAATCATAGAACGTTGTTTGAATCCATTCTTTTGAAAAATCTCTTGAAAAGCATGTTTTTTGAGTAAGCCCTGCAAAAAGCTACTAAGCTAAACAGGGCGTGTTTTCCAAGCTGCTTTCTCAATCTACAAAGAAACGCAATTTCTTTGCAGCGACACGGCGCAGTCTTAACATCTTCAATAGCATGATTAAAACGCGGCTCAATCAATACATCGCGCAAAAGCACTCGTGGCTCTGCGTAGGTTTAGACCCTGATATGGAAAAAATCCCATCGCTGTTTTTGAATTGTGCAGAACCTGTGCTGGAATTTATGCGCGCTGTTGTAAGAGCAACCGCAGAATGGGCGGTAGCTTACAAACCTAATTTTGCATTCTACGAAGCACTTGGGCTTAAAGGATTGCGTGCGCTTGAGGCAATAATGATGGAATTCCCCAAGCAGGTAATCTCGATAGCAGATGCAAAGCGTGCGGATATCGGCAATACCTCGCGCCTATATGCAAAAGCATTTTTTGAGACATGGGGCTTTGATGCCGTAACCGTGCCGCCATACATGGGCTATGACTCGATTGAGCCATTTCTTGCCTATAAAGAAAAGCTAAGTTTTGTGCTGTGTCTGACATCCAATCGTGGTGCAGAAGATTTTGAAGAGCGCAAGTTGCAAAGTGGAGAGCGGCTCTATGAAGCGGTGCTGCATAAAGCAAATGAGTGGAATCAATTTGGAAATGTGGGGCTTGTAGCTGGTGCAACACGCGCCGAAGCCCTGCAGAAAATTCGACAAGCCGCGCCAGAGTTATGTCTCCTGATACCGGGGATTGGTGCACAAGGTGGCTCGCTAGCAGACGCAGTGCGCTACGGTGTCGATAAAGAAAAAGCATCAGCTGTCATTAACATCAGTCGTGCACTGATTTATCCTGAGGGAGAATACAAGACCATATCTGCCTTCGAGCAAGCGGTAGCCAAGAGAGCAGAAGAGCATGTACATCAAATGCGCCAAGCGCTCTGCGGTTAGAAGATGGCAAACCCACGCGCCGCACAAAAAAGCATTTTTCTTTACCGTGCATTTTGCGTTATTTGCGCGCTGTTTTAGCATCACCGAAAACAAGCATGCTGGGCGTCTATCGCAACATTTTCAAACATTACTTTATCCGCCGAACTTGGTTTCTGCTCAAAGAACGTCTTGCCCCAGAGCGGTACTCGGACACGGCATTTTTTTCGCTCTTCTCTGGTGCGCCAACTGAGCCCGAAGCATTTTTGGATTTCTTTATGCGCCGCACGCAATACAGTTTCTTCTTTAGCGCTGCAAACCGCAAAGAATTTTTTTTGCAATTGCTCATGCGTCTGCATCCACAACAGGAACTTGTGAGGCAAGCCGAAAAAATTATGCGTGGCAAAATTGCACTGCTGGGCACAGCGCATCACTTTGAGCAAGAGTGGAACTGGCACTTGGATTGGAAATCAGGCTACATGTTTGATTCCACATCATTCTATGCGAACATCTCGCTCAAAACCGATGGCGCAGACATCAAACTGCCTTGGGAACTGTCGCGCGCAAATTTTATCTGGACACTGGGCAAAGCCTACTGGACAACAAATCGCACAAGCTACAAAGACAAATTCATGGAGCTGCTTGAAGACTGGCAAAAGAAAAATCCCTTTTGCTACGGTATCAATTGGCTCAATGCGATGGAAGTTGCGCTGCGTGCTGCAAACTGGATTGCTGGATTTTACTTTTTCTGTGACGACAAAAATCATACGCGCTTCTGGATTGACTACCTCAAAGCGCTGTTTCAGCATGGCATCTATATTGAGCATAATCTGGAATACACGCGCCGCAGTGGCAATCATCTCATTGCCGATGCAGTAGGATTGCTCATGCTCGGATTTTTCTTCAAGCAAACTGCACGCGCCCAAACATGGATTGCAAGCGCCAAGAAAATTTTAGAGGAAGAAATTCTGGCGCAAACCTACGACGACGGCATGGATTACGAAATGAGTCTGCCCTATCACGCTTTTGTAAGTGAAATGCTGCTTGCAGCGTTCATTTTAGCACGCCTCAACAAAGAGCCTTTCTCGGAAGCTTTCAAAGCGCGGCTCGAGAAAATGTTCGAAGTAATTCTCTACTGCTTGAAACCTGATGGAACACTGCCTCTGATTGGCGATAGTGATGATGGCAAACTGTTTTGGTTCAATGCAGAAAGTGATTACAACTTGCAGCGCGATAGACTGGCAACAGCTAGCGTGGTTTTTCAACGCAGTGATTTCAAAACCGCAGCAACAGACTTTTCCGAACATGCGCTGTGGCATTTGGGCATTGAAGGATGGGAAAACTTTCAGCGCATGGCGTCAAACGCAGCGCCGCTTACATCAAAACTATTTGCAAAAAGTCAATTTGCTGCGCTGCGCTCTGAAAACATGCATATCGTTATCGATGCAGGCGAACTTGGCAAACATGGCTGGGGCGGACACGGACACAACGATACATTTTCCTTCGAACTGTGCTTTAATGGCATAACCTTCATTACCGATTCAGGTACCTACTGCTACACATCTGACAAAGCACGGCGCAATCAATTTCGCTCAATGCGCGCGCACAATACGATGATGATTGACGGCATAGAACTTGCCGAATTTGTGAGCCCCTTCAAAATTAGGCGCGACCGTACCAATCCAAAAATTTTGAAATGGCAGTCTTCACACGAATGCGACAACCTGCTTGTCGAACACAGCGCATATACCTTCCTTGCCAAACCCATAACGCATCGGCGAAACTACACACTAAATAAGACGAAAGAGACATTTCAAATTAGCGACATGCTTTTTGGAAAAGGTCATCACCGAGCTGAGCTTTACCTACACTTTGCGCCTGACATCTTGGTCAGCAAACAAAACAAAGGACAATTTATGCTGCAGCATCTGGAAAGCGGTACTCAACTCGTGTTGTGCATGGATAGTGCAGAGCATGTCTATCTTGAAGACTGCGAAATTGCCCCGCGCTATGGGGTCTTACAACAAAGCAAGCGACTCAGAGCCGAAATAGAATTTTTGAACGAGGCGCAAATTCAACTGACAATTTCAACCGAGCTTGAGAGAAAGTCTCTGTAAAACCGATGACTAGCCCTTCGTGCGCTTTAGCATCTCGTTGTATTCGTTTCTTTTGCTTACTGCTTAGTCTTTGGCTTGCTGCCTGTAGCACATCTCAGGTGCAAGTAGGCAAAGGTGATATGCCGCTACCCGACTCGCTGAGCGTAGTGCGTCTGACAGACACGCCGAACAATAACGATACGGTAACCATCAGAGCAGATACGGCAGACAGCGTGCAGGATGTGCTGCAAGAAGCACGCACTTTCTTAGAGCGGCAAAAGGAAAAGACCACTCAACTCGACACTAGCCAACCGCAAGAAAAAACGCAACAAGCCGATAAAAAGCAATTAGATACACTTCAAGCCCCGGCGGATACTAAGCCAAGCGTGAAACAGGAAAAAATTCGAGCGCAAACTTCGTCAAAAGACAGGGATACAGCACGGCGACTGGTGATTCAAAAGCCGATGGAGACGCCGCGCGAAAAACCTCTACCGCTGCGAGAACAACGCCAAGTCGATCGTGCCAAGCGCGCTGTAATTCTACCGCTGCCTGCACCGCAATTGCGCTTCATTGCCGATAGCATCCGACTGGGCATCCAACCAATCGGACGAAGCATCTTCGGTAAAGCCACGCTAGCCATCATCGATTCGCTTGAGCTCATTGAGCTCGCCAAGATGCGTGAAGGGGAGTTGGATACGATTGTCTTCTATAGTGCAAAAGATTCCGTCGTGTTTGATTTGGAGACAAAAGAAATCAAACTCTATGGCGACACTAAAATTGACTATCAAGATTTCAAGCTGCTGGCGCCTGAAGTGGTGATGCAACCTGAAACCTACACAATCACGGCAAAAAGTGTCTATGACGAAAAAGGCGAACCGATTATCAGCCCGAAGTTTCGCGACCCTACAGGGGAATACGACGCAGAGACCATGTCATACAACTTCAAGACAAAGCGCGGTAAAGTCAAGTATGTCGAGACGGTTATTGACAACGGAATTTACCGTGGTGCAACAATCAAGCGTCAAGCGACTGGCGAGCTCAATGTGCAAGATGCATTTTACACCACATGCAATCATCCTATTCCGCACTTCTTTTTCTACTGCAGGGAAATGAAAATCATTCCGGGCGATAGAGTCATTGCACGTCCTGTGGTGCTTTATATCGAAGATGTGCCAGTGTTTGTATTACCGTTTGCATTTTTTCCAACGCGTGCGGGGCGTTCTTCGGGCATCATTGTGCCGCGCTATGGACGAGATAATTTCAAGGGGTGGAACTTGGCACAAGGTGGCTATTACTTTGCTATTAACGACTATCTCGATGCGCGCATTGTAGGCGATATTGGGTTCCGTGGCAGTTGGCGTCTGGGCGGTGCATTGCGCTATGTCAAACGCTATGACTTCCAAGGTACAATTACGACAGAATTCGAGCGCCAGCTCTTCAATGAAGCCATTGACCCCGATTTTAGGAAAAACGATGTGTGGAACCTTAGCATTCAGCATACACAAAACTTTGACCCAACAATGTCGCTTTCGGCAAACCTAAATTTTGTAAGTGGCAATCAATTCAGCTTGCAGACATTTAACCCGCAGAACATCTTGAGCCAGCAAGCTACATCAAACGCAACCTTCCAAAAGACCTTTGGCGAAAATGAACGCACCATAAACATCGGCTACCAACGCACGCAAAACCTCAGAGAAACAAATGTTACCAATAGCGTAACACTCGGTTTCAATCAAATTCAATTTTTCCCATTTCGCCCAAGAAAAAGCACAGGCAGGGGATTCTTGGAACAAATTGGTCTTGCACCAAACCTGACCATCAGCGGTAGCTACAACAATACAGATACAACATTTTCAGCGACCGCCAATGCAAGTACTCAGCTTGGCTTTAATGTGCAGCAAGAAATCATGCCGGGCTTGCAATACACGCTCTCGACGAGTGTGTCTGCCTCGGGACAATATCAAAATGCACAAAGTATCGGTCAGTTCAATCCTGAGCGCGAAAAGTCGGGCGTGCAGATTCAATATCCAATTAACTTTTCACTCGTCTTGCCTCGCTACACTACAAGTTTCAACTTCGGCTTAGCACTCAATACAAACTTGGTCGATCGCACCATTACAAAGTTTGTCAATCCTGCAACACAGCGCGATACCACCGTGGAGATACGTGGCTTGACAGGCTTTACGACCTACTCATTGTCTGCTGGCGTTAGCTCACGGCTCTTCGGTATACTCTTTACACCGTTTCTCGAAGATATCATCGGGCTAAAAGCCATTCGGCACACCGTGCAGCCGAATATCTCATTTGTCTTTAGCCCCGATTTTCAGCGCCCAGAATTCGGTAACTTTGGCACATTTATCAATGCACAAGGACAAGAGCAGCGCTTTAATCGATATGAACGCTCACTCTTTAGCAGCGTGCCGGGCATCAGTCAATCTATTAACATTGGCTTGCAAAACATCTTTGAAATCAAGGTTGCAGTACTAGATACTACGAAAGCCATCGATGACCCAGCACGCAATGAAATGGTCGTGCAAGTCTTGAACTTAGGCTTAAACACAGGTTACAACTTTGCAGCACCTGAATTTAAGCTTGCCCCGCTCTCAGTGAATGCACAAAGCAATACACTGGCACCCTTACTTTCATTGAACGCCACAGCCTCGTTTGATTTTTATAGCTATGACGAGCAGACCGGTCAGCGTGTCAATCGATTCTTGTGGAATGACGGCAAGGGCTTTCTTCGCCTAACACAGGCTTCTTTACAATTCTCAACGAGCTTAGCAGGGCAGCGGCAGCAAAATCCCGAACGACAAAACTTTGCAGATACCACGCAACCGCAACTGCAAAATGCCAGCGCTACCATCTTACCAAACGACTTAGGCGGACTGGCACTCGGACGCAATGTCGACTACGATATTCCTTGGAACTTGTCTCTGAATGTGAATCTGACCGCCTCACAGTTTAATGCAATTCAACCACTTGCACTAGATGCAACACTGAGCGGACAGCTTGCCATTACGCCAACACCAAATTGGAAAGTCAGTGCCACAGCATCCTATTCCGTGCGCGAACGCCGCTTCCTTGCCCCACAAATCCAAATCAATCGGGATTTTCATTGCTGGGAACTGAGTGCAAACTGGGTACCGATTGGACAGTTTTCAAGCATCTTTTTGCAAATCAATGTCAAAGCACCACAGCTGCGTGACATTCGTATTGAGCGGCGCGACACACCGCAGAACATCTTCTTCTCACCCTAAACGATGTTGCCCATGCTCATAGAGAGCCTACAATGAAGATGCGCTTGCAAAGTGTATTTTTGCACAAGTCAATTTTAACTTGTAACGCTTATGAAGCCAGAACTGCTCGAAACGTTTGAGAATAAATTCCCTGACCGTGATTACACAATTGAAATTGTCAATCCTGAATTTACATCCGTCTGTCCTAAGACTGGCTTACCAGACTTTGGCACAGTGACCATTCGCTATGTGCCCGATAAAGTCTGTGTGGAGTTGAAGTCGCTCAAATACTACTTTCTCGAATACCGTAATGCTGGGATTTTCTATGAGAATGTAACCAATACGATTTTGGATCACTTACAGGCAGTGTTAAAACCGCGAGAGATTACAGTGATTACGGAATGGAAAGCACGTGGCGGCATCACAGAAAAAGTAACCGCAGAATACAAAGGCAAGCCGCAGCGCACGCGTACAGGCTTTGTGGTCGAGAGCCGTTCGCAGGATTAAGTGATGTATTCACCGATTTTTCTTTCGAACTCCATCGCGCTCTCGCGCAGGCGTAAAGTTTCTTCATAAGAAAATTCATATCGAATTTTACCTTTGTAGAGGCAGCCAATTCTATCCGAGAGCGCAATGATTTCCTCGAGTTCCGCAGAGATAAGCAAAATAGCAATACCTTGCGAACGAGCGTCCAAAATTCGTTGATGAATAAACTCAATGGCGCCGATGTCGACGCCGCGCGTGGGCTGTGCCAAAATGAGCAGTTTGAGATTCGGACGCGAAAGTTCACGTGCCGATACCACTTTTTGCTGATTGCCGCCTGAAAGATTCTCAATGCGCTCACTGGGCGAAATGCCTTTAGCAGAGCGCACATCAAACTTTTGAATCATTTCACGGCAGAAGGCGTGAAGGGCATCGAGCCTAAACCCAAAGCGCGCTGAGAAACTCGGCTCATGGTGCCGTCCAAACACAAGATTCTCTGCAATCGTGTAAGAGGGTACAACCGCATAGCGTAGCCGATCTTCTGGTACATGCGAAACTCCAAGTTGTGCAATTTCTCGTGGCGTTTTGTTCAAGAGCGAAATGCCCGAGAGCAAAATTTCACCAGAGACATGAGCGCCTTCGTCAATCATGCCCCAGAGCGTTTTGAGTAATTCGGATTGTCCATTGCCTTCAACACCAGCAATGCCATAGATTTCACCAGCTGCAATAGAAAACGATAACTGATCCAAACGCCGAACGCCCTTTGCATCAATGTAGGTCAGAGCATGCACATTCAAGACCGTGTTGTTAGTCGCAATGGCTGACTTGGAGAGATTGAACAGCACGTCTTTGCCAACCATCAAGCGCGCCAGTGTGTGTTTATCGGTCTCTTTGGTCGGAAGGGTCTGGATAAGTTCGCCTTGTCGCATCACGCTTACATAGTCAGAAAAGCTAAGGACTTCATCGAGTTTGTGTGTGATAACAAGTATAGTGTTGCCTTTTGCAGCCAGCGCTTTGAGCGTGGAGAAAAGTTGTTGCACTTCAAGTGGCGTGAGCACGGCAGTAGGTTCATCGAGAATCAGAATGCGGGCATTGCGGTAGAGCAACTTCAAAATTTCAACGCGCTGTTCTTCACCGACAGAAAGAGAACTAACCAGTGCGTCGGGTTCAATAGAGAGACCAAACTGACTTGAAAGCGACTGCAATGTCTTGCGCGCCGTTGCAACATCGAGTCGAAGATGATGTACAGGCTCACTGCCAAGAATGACATTTTCAAGGACACTCAATGTGGGCACCAGCATAAAGTGTTGATGCACCATACCGATACCCAATCGAATGGCATCGGCAGGTGAGCGCAAGATGGCGCGCTGCCCCTCAATGAAAATCTCACCTTCATCGGGCAGATACATTCCGTAAAGAATTTTCATCAAGGTAGATTTGCCCGCACCATTTTCACCAACAAGAGCATGAATCGAGCCGCGCTCAACCGTGAGCGAAACATGCTTATTGGCATAAAACTCACCAAACTTCTTCGAAATGTGCCTTAATTCTACAGCAGCTGACATCTGTTTAGAGTTAGTGTTAAGAGCGCCTTACTTCTTGCAAAAAGAAAAAAAATGTAAGTTTGCTACGATTCATTTTTTAACCTCAAAGCAGTATCGGAGGATTTGATGCGATTTAGCCACCACCTTTTTACCTGCACGAATACCGCAACATGTGCTCAGCACGGCAGTGAAGAGATTCAGCAATATCTCAAAGCGCGATTAAAAGAACTTAAGCTGCACCGCGAAATTCGCGCTAACAAATCCGGTTGCCTCGATGCCTGCGGGTTTAGCCCAGTAACTGTCATCTATCCTGAAGGCATTTGGTATCGAATTACGAGTGTCGAAGAAGCCGAAGAGATTTTGCATCAGCACATTCTTGGCGGTAAACCTGTAGAGCGCTTGATGGTACGAGACCTCAATCCACATTACAACTTCAGCGAAGAGCACACAACATCGGCAAGTCGCTCATAATCTGTGGGGCACGCTGGTTGATTTGCACAGGCTCAATCGCGCAGGGTCGGCTCAAAAATCTTGAAGCGCCAAATGCCTAATTTTTGCAATGCATATTGTATGGAAACGCCCAGCACACCAAAGCCGTAGATGACACTGCGCCGAAAATTAATTGAAGACGCCTCGGCAAAATACTTGGTTGGGCATGTAATTTCTGCAATTTGAAAGCCTGCCCAGAAAATTTGGGCTACCATTTGATTGTCAAAAATAAAATCGTCCGAATTGGCGTGATAATTGACTTTGAGCAGCACTTCACGAGAAAAAGCACGGTAGCCCGTGTGGTACTCCGATAGCTTTTGATTCATAAGCAAATTTTGAACCAGTGTCAAAAAGCGATTGGCAACATACTTGTAGAGTGGCATGCCACCTGCAAGTGCGCCTTTGCCTAAAATGCGAGAGCCGAAGACTACAGGATAAAGTCCGCTGGCAATAAGATGTGCCATGGGCGCAATAAGTTTGGGCGTGTACTGGTAATCAGGATGAAGCATAATCACCACATCTGCACCAAGCGAAAGCGCTTTGTCGTAGCATGTTTTCTGATTGCCGCCATACCCACGATTGCGTTCATGGCGAATAATATGACGAATCCCCAGACGACGAGCAACTTCAAGCGTTTCATCTCTGCTGGCATCATCAACCAAAATCACATCATCGACAATATCGGTTGGGATTTCACGATAGGTTTGCTCTAAGGTACGCGCCGCATTGTATGCAGGCAAAACCACAACAATTTTTTTGTCCTGAATCATGTCATAAAAGCAGATTGCATCGTTTCAAGATAGCTTTTTGCATTGTAAATTACCTGCTGTGTATGGAGTCTGAAAGGTCTTTAATCTACAGGGTCTAAAAACAGCTCTGCATCAGAAAACCCTGCCGTGGGTTTCTATGACGAAAAACTATGAAGCCGATTTACTACTTTGCTGCTGCTGGACTTTCTATTGCGCTTTCAATTTACATGTTTGTCTTCGGTACGAGTCCAAATCATGAAGCAGTTGGTGTGTTCATTGGATTATGGGCACCGACCATCATCGGTATCGGTATCTACAACGAGCTCATCAACATCTATGAAGAACTTTTGTTGCAGCGACGCGAACGCGAAAAAGAAAGAGAACGCGAATACGAAAAAGTAAAGAAGTAATTGCGCGTTGTTCATCGACACTCTCTTCAAGCACATATTACTTGGAGCCTGCCTGCTATCTTAAAAGACCCGAATAGTTACATATCGGCTAGGATTTCTACGTAGGTCATTGAGCAGTGAATCCAGCGCTGCGGCTGTGCTGTTGAGATTTTTGTAAAGTGCCGCATCGCCAGTGAGTTTGCCGAGCGTACTGTTTGGATTATCTAAGCGAGAAATTAGGGTGTCTAAGCGCTGCGTAACAGCATTGAGATTGTGATAGAACGAATCATCGACGAGAAATTTGCCTAATGTGCCATCACCTTTTTTGAGCGAAAGTGAAATGTCGTTGAGATTGCGTGTGATGTTCTCCACATTGCTTGCCAGAGTGCGGTCGTTGAGCAAACGCGACACCAGACCATTGCCTTGTGTAAGTGAGGCTGTAGCGCGCTCCAGATTTGACACAGTGTGATTGAGCCGCTGCAAGAGTTCGTCAGACGTGAGCAGCTGACCTAGTGTGCCTTCTCCACGGTTAATTTTGGAGAGCAGTACGCTGACGCTATCAATTGTGTGTGAGACAGAGCCCAGCACAGTTTCCAATCCCATTGAGGCTTCATATTCCAAATAACTCCCTGCAGGAAGTGGTGTGCCATGTCCGGGTATAACAGCGACGAGTTTATCGCCCAGAACACCGCGCCCTGTAATCGTTGCCCGTGAGCCCTCGCGGAAGAGATAGGCGTATTCCTGATTGATGAGCAAAGTAACCTCGACCCCGATGGTCGTGTCATTGGGCGAGGCAAAATCGAGCGACAGCACTGTGCCAACCTTTTTGCCCGCAACAGAGACAAGGTTATTTTCAGCCAGCCCACCAATATCTGGCACAAAAATTTTGTAAGTGACTTTCTTCGAGAGAGCACTAGTATTTTTACCAATCACAAGCGCCAGCACAGCCATAACGGCAACACCAAGCGTAAACAAAATACCTGTGCGCAGGTTGCGCCACTGGACAGTGTTTGAAGTTAAAGCGTTAGCTGCTGTTTCTGCCATGGAGAGATGATAATGATTGAGTGCATGTGCCTACACTTCGGCATTTGCAAGAAACGACATGATAAACGGATGTGAAATGTCTTGCATCTTTTCAGGCGTGCCGCAGTAAATGATTTCTCCGCCGTAGAGCACGGCAACTTTATCGGCAACACCGAAGACATCACTGATAATATGCGTAACCATCACAGCGCCAAGTCCAATTTCTTCTTTCAAGCGTTTAATGAAATCCAAAATTTTCTTTGAACTGATAGGGTCAAGACCGGCAGTCGGCTCATCGAGCAAAATAAATTCAGGGTGAAAGATAAGTGCCCGACCAATCGCAACGCGCTTCTTCATCCCGCCCGATAAGTGTTCAGGCAGTGCATTCTCGTAGCCTTCCAATCCAGCGAATTTGATTTGCTCTTTGATGCGGCGTTGTATTTCCTCTTCCGGCAATTTTAAGTTCTCACGCAGAAAAAAACCTAAGTTTTCACTGACAGTCATAGAGTCAAAAAGCGCATTGCCCTGAAAGACAATCCCCATTTTTTGACGAATTGGAAAAAGCTGCTTTTCCGTAAAGCGACTAATTTCCACGCCATTGACATAAATCTCGCCTGATGCCGGTTTGATTAAGCCTAACATCAACTTGATAATCGTGCTTTTGCCGACACCCGAAGGACCGAGAATCATATGAATCATACGGTCTTCAAAAGTAAGAGAAATGTTCTTGAGAATTTCCCGTGAGCCATATTTGAGATAGACGTTGCGAAATTCAATCATAGAATTTCAAAGACAAGTTTTGAGATGTAGAAATTAAACACCATGACCAAACCACAAGAGACCACAATTCCCTTAATTGTTGAATTGCCAACGCCAACGGTGCCGCCTGTAGCTGAAAACCCGTTGAAGCAGGTAACCAGTGTCATCAAAATTGCAAAGACAGGTGGCTTAAGAAAGCCGACATAAAAATCTTTTGGCACGAGATAGCTCATCACAGGATTCCAGTAAAATGCAGGGTCTAAACTGTGATAGCCAATTGCCATAAATGCACCAGCAAGCAAGCCTGCCGCATCGCACAGTGCGGTAAGCGGCGGAAACATAATCAGTGCGGCAACAAGGCGCGGCACTACAAGTTTAGCAATCGGGTCTGTGCCAAACGCACGCAGTGCATCAATCTGTTCAGAAATTTTCATAGCCCCAAGTTCTGAGCCATTGCGCGCACCAACGCGCGCCGAGAGCATAATGCCTGTCAGCAATGGTCCTAACTCGCGAATAATTGAGAAAGCTGTTGTGCGCCCAATCAAACCCTTTGCGCCAAATTCCGTAAGGATATTGCCAATCTCAAAGGTCAGCAAGCCACCAATAGAGACGGCGCTAACCAGCACAATCAGTAGCGACTCGGTGCCACTGACATACATTTGATAAGTAACATCTTTCCAATAGCGCCGTGTAGCACCAATTGCGCCAAATGTGCGCATAGAAAACTCAAAGAACTCCTGCATAGTGAGGAAAAACGCTTTGAGACGCGTGTTGAGTCGTTCAGCATAAGATGGCAAGGTGTTTTGCATTGCGTTCAAGCCTTTGGAATCATACGAAAATACAGATTTCTATGCTCTAAGTGAATCTTATCGGAAGTGGCGCAGAGCATGCGCTCAAGCAGAGCGTTGACGCAGTTCTTCAGCACGCACCATAGCCACAACAAAAATGCCAGCGGTATCTACACGCAAAATCGTTTTGCCAAGAGAAATCTCAATAAAGCCTGCATGATGCGCTGCCTCAACTTCTTCGGGCGTAAAGCCACCTTCGCTACCAATTACAAACAACACACTTTTACCTGCAAACTCTATTTCAATTTTTTGACGCGAAAATTCATAAGGCAACACACGCAATTCATCTGTTCGCTTCAACACTTCCTCAAAAGGCGTAATCGTGTGCAACTTTGGAATCCGATAGCGCTGCGATTGCTTCGTGGCTGCAAGCAAGATATTGCGCCAACGCTTTAGTTTGCTGGGGTATTGTTCCACTTTGGGACGCGCCACCGTGCGCGCTGTAAGCATCGGAATAATCTCGCTGACGCCAAGTTCCGTAGCTTTCTCCAAAAAGTTCTCAAACCTGTCGTTGGTCTTCGTGAGCGAAATGGCAACCGCTATATGCGATAGAGGCGGCGGCTCAACTTCAACATGTTCAATCTTGGCACTAAGCGAAGATTTCGTAAGGGCAGTGATACGCGTCGTGTAAAGCCGACCTTCACCATCAATGCAGTAGAGTGCATCGCCGACTTTTTTGCGAAGCACATGACTTGCATGATGAAATTCATCGCCAATAAGCGTGAGCGTATCAGATGAAATTTGCTCAGGAGGCGCATAAAATAAATCCATGAACACTGTGAGTAGATTAACTCAAGGTTTTGACTAAATGTTACAAAACTTTTCTAAACTATCAGGCAGTTACAGCCAGTGTTGCAATCGTAAGGTGTGCAGCACCAGCATCAGCAAGTGCACGAGCACAAGAGAGCATGGTAGCGCCAGTTGTAAAAACATCATCAATGAGCAAAAGACGCTTGTGGGCAAGAGCCATGGTCGCACGAAAAACCCCCTTCATATTTTCTGCACGCTCAGAAAGATCTAAGCCTGTTTGCGTGCTGGTGTATCGCGTTCGCTCTACGCAAGAAAGCACTGGCAAATGCATCGCATCAGCAACCCCTGCTGCAAGCTGCTCTGCTTGATTATATCCTCGCTCAATGTATTTGAGCCGATGCAGGGGCATGAAAGTTACCGCATCAAAGTGAACATGAGGGCGTTCTGTCAAAATTTTGTGACCGAGTCTTCTGCCATATTCCATGGCAACTTGCGGCAAGCCGTCATATTTGAACGCATGAATGACAGCTTGAATCTTACCCTCTTTGTAAAAACGATAGAGCGAAATGGCATCTTGAATCACCGTTTGTGCGGGAAAATTCTTGTGCAGGCGACGCAACATCTCATCAGTGGATTCATTAGGAAGGCTGAAGGTGTCAAAATCACGTTCGCAGTCAGCACAAACAAATTTTTCATTTGCGTCAAGCAAGCGGCTTTCGCAGACTAAGCAAAGACGCGGGTAAAAAAGATGAAGTGCAGCATTAAGTGTCGTTTTGAGAGAAGAGAGCATCGCAAATTTTATGTTAAATCTAATAGCAACAAAAAGCAAATGTAACAAATAGAGAAAGACATGCGCAGCGAAAACTGATAGAAAAGAGAAATAAAGTGATGAAAAGTAAGGAGGACAAAATTAAAAGGATTAAAAACAAATGGGCAAGCCGCTACCCCATTGAGCGGCTCGCCCGAGCCTACTTACAAGGAACAGGTTTTTACTTACTAGGGGGCAAACTGCAAAACAATTTAGTAAGGCAAAAACGTTCCGATAATGAATCCTAAGATCATCAAGGCACCAAACTTGGCGTGCAGTTGAGCGGCGCGTGCTACAATCATCGGGTCGACATTTGGCTGCGTCATCGCAGAAACTTCCTGCGAGAGCTTAATTGCCGAAGGTAAAGCCAACAGCGTCAGCAGCGAAAACCAAGTAAGCTTTGCAACTGCAATCATTATGCCAACGCTAAGGAATGCGCCGAAACAGAGAACATAGTGAAATGTCTTTGCCCCGCTTTCGCCAAGCCAAATTGCCAAAGTGGAAATCTGTGCCTTTTTATCAGCGGGAATATCACGCAAGTTGTTGATGTGCAAAATATCATCGACAAGCAAGCCAATCGGAATCGAGTAGATGATGGGGAGCCACGAAAACGACTTTGTTTGCACATAGTATGCACCAAAGACCATCAATACGGCAAAAGAAAGAACAACTTGAAGGTCGCCAAGCCCGCGGTATTTAAGCGAGAGCGGTGGCGCAGTATAGAAGTACGCTGAGAGTGCACCGAAGACAATCAGATAAATCAGCACATCTGCTTTTGGACCAGCCTCAAAGATGAAATAGGCACCAATGGCTGCGGCGACCACAAAGGCGACGATTGTGGCGTTACGAACCTGTTCAGGCGTCAAGGCACCTTGCACAAGAATGTTCATCGCCCCAAAGTTATCCTTGTTATCGAGACCAGTCTTATAGTCAAAGTAATCATTGACCAAGTTCGTTACGCTGTGAATGGCGACGCAGCCAACGATGCACAGAATGAAATTGACGATGCTAAAGTCAAACTCGACCAGCCCATGCGAGCGCATCCACAGTGCAATCACACCGCCCATGATAGCTGGAATAACAGATGCGGTGAAAGAGTAGGGTCGCAGGGCTATCCACCAAGTTTGCGCTGCAACCGGCTTTGCATCTTGAACAGAGGATGTATTCATAGCAAAAAAAGAGATTGGTTAGTGAATAAAAATTGCAATTGCGTAACCAATAATCATGGCTAAACTGCCAAGCGTCACGACACCAATGGCTTGCGACATGGCAGGCTGATATTGTGAAAGGTCGCTGTAGTGCTGCGCAAGTTTAAGCATTTTGAGCGACATCGGCAGCGTGAGCAAAATGAGCAGACAAGAAAGAGGCAGCATGCCGAATACAACACAAGCTATTGGGAAAAGATAGGCAAGAATTGTAGCGGCAGTGAGCACTTTCACAGCTGAGGCTTGCCCCAACTTTACAGGCATTGTGAATTTTTTGTTCTTGACATCGTCATCATGGTCAAAGATATTGCTCACGATACCTACATTCATCACGAAAATGCCGATGGGTACAGCGGCAAGAATCGGCGCCCAGTTGAACGACTGCGTCAGAACGAAATAGATGCCGAAAACGACCATAGGTCCAAATGCTAAAAAGAGCGAGGTTTCACCTAAGCCACGAAAGTTAAGGCGAACGGGCGGCGAGGTATAAAAGAGCACAATAAACGCACCTATTGCTGTGAGAATCAAGACGGGCATGCCGACATGTAGCAAAATGTAGGTGCCAGCAGCCAGTGCAAGTGCAATGCAGAGTAAAAACGCCAGCAGAACTTGATTGGCGCTAATGATGCCGCGCACGAGCGGGCTGTCGTGGAATTGTTGGTCTTTATTGGCGAAGTTACCATTCTTGTAATCAAAGTAATCGTCAATGAAGTCAGCGGCGGTGTGAGCGAAGATGATGCCGAAAAAGGCAAGCAGGAAAAGTGTCCAGTCAAATGCACCGTGGGCATAGGCAATCACACCGCCGAGAATGGCAGGCAGCGCGCTGGTAACAAGAAACGGTGCACGCGCGGCTTTAATCCATATGCCAATCCACTCGCCAAGTGAAAATTGTTTTGTTGTGGTACTCATAAGTTGTAATCTCCTGAATTGAGTGAAAGAAGTTGTTAAAAAGAAGTGTTTAGGTCATAATAAACCCGATGCTAACCAGCACGCCGAAGCTGATAAGCACAGCAATTGAGCGCACTGTTGCCCAGAGGTATTCGTGCACTTCACTGCGCTGACCTTCAACAGTGCGAACAACGGAAATCGCAAACGGAATAGAGAGCAGACCAAGGAGCGTCAGCATAGGTAGAATTTGCATGGCTACACCTGCAATCAAGACAAGGTAGCCAGCGATAAGAAGTGATTTAATCACGCTGTTGTTAAGTTTGATAACGAAAGAGCGACCGGCTTCCTGATGCAGTTCATAGCGCGCACCTTTGAGATAGGCAACAACCGTAACGAAGCAGGCAATAGGCAGTGACATCACCAGAGGCACAAGGTTGAAACTTGGATGAAGCGCGTAATAGACTCCCATCATAGAAAGCGGTCCGAAAGTGATGAAAATGACAAACTCTTTATAGCCACGAAGCATCAGCGGTGTAAAGAAAATCGCAACCAGACCGCCCAAAAGCGCAAAGAGCAAAATTTCGTAGCCGATTTTGTATGTAAAGTATATGCCAATCAAGCCATCGAGTGCCAGACACAAAATACCGGCGACAAGGGTCTTTTCATCTTTAAAGAGGTTATCGGCAAAAAAGGGACGCCAGCCAGCGAAAATTTTGGTATGCGCATCGCGCTGGTCGGTGTGGAAATTTGTGCCGTAGTAGTAGAGATAATCGCCGCCGGCTTGTCCGATAAAGAGACCCAGCGCAAGAAGCAGAAAGTGAAATGTCTCAAAATACCCTTGATGATAGGCGATGGCGCCCGTTACAATAGCAGGAATAATGGAGGCGCTAAAAAGCAGAACCTTGATAATGCGAATGGCTTTTTCTCTCTCAGGAGAAAGTGCAAATTGCGGCTCACCTGCACGGGATGTTGGTGCGCCCGAAATTGAAGTAGCCGATGGCTCTAAGGCGATGTTACTGTTTGGCATGTAGACTCCAAAAAAGCGTTAGAAAGCGTTAGAAGTAAAAAACAGTTAAGCGTTGACCGGTGCGATAAGGAATTTCGACCGACCCGTCAGTCGGTTCTGAAAACAGAGGGGAAATAAAATTCGTTCATTCGTATATCTTTTTTGCCACAAACTTTTGAAATCATTCTCTGCGCAAATGATGCAACGACAGACTTTGCTCAATGCAATCACAGCTCGAGCTCTTCAACATGCAAAGTTGCTGTGTGCTTTGAGTATCTGTGTTCTCTTCAGCCTATCGCAAAAAGTGTGGGCGCAAACTGCACTGCCTGATGCCTTCAAGTGTGCGCGTCTGAAATACTCAGGTGGCGGTGATTGGTACAACGACCCTTCGGCTGTGCCAAACCTTATGAAGTTTATCCGCGAAAGAGTCGGTGTGCTAGCGCCGCTCAAAGAAGAAATTGTGGAAGCCTCAAGCCCAGCAATTTTTCAGTACTCTTTTGTCTTTATGACCGGACACGGCAACGTGCGCTTTACCGAAGCAGAGCTTGAAAACATTCGCAACTATCTCAAATCAGGCGGATTCATTTACGCTGATGATGATTACGGAATGGACAAAAGTTTTCGACGCGAAGTCAAGCGAATTTTTCCGGGTACAGACCTCGTAGAATTGCCGCACTCACATCCGATTTATCACATCTACTACAAGTTCCCAAACGGCTTGCCCAAAACGCATGAACATGACAACAAGTCGCCGCAAGCCTTTGGACTGTTCTACAATGGCAGATTGGTGCTGCTCTATACATACGAATCCAATCCAAGTGATGGCTGGGCAAATCCTGATGTGCATAACGATCCGCCTGAAAAACGCGAAGAAGCCTTGAAATTCGGTACAAACATCGTGCTCTACGCAATCAGTAACTGACCATTGCCTACATGAAATTTCAATCTCTGCCATGTCAGATGCTTCACTGCTGCTGTGCAATGTGCAAATTGCTCACTTAAACGGCGAGCTCACGGCGTATCGTGCACTGGAAATTCAGTCAGGAAAAATCGTGCGTTTCTTTACCGAGCCTGAACCGAAGCAGGTCAAAACTGCGCATTGCCTTGATGCCAAAGGGGGCTTGTTGCTGCCTGCGTTCTGCGATAGCCACACGCATTTTTCAGAATACGGACTCCAACTAACGCAACTGAACTTATCTGGACTTTCGCTGCCCAAAGCCTTAGAGAAGATTCGCAAAAAAGTCCAGCAAGTCCCAAAAGGCAGATGGATTACAGGCAGCGGTTGGACACGCCATGCATTTGGAGCATTCCCAACAGCAGCGCAGCTCGATGCAATTTCTACAGAGCATTTCATTGCACTGCGCAGTGCAGATTGGCATGCGGCATGGTGTAATTCACCTGTTTTGGAAAAACTTCATCCGAACGAATTTTCAGCAGAGGAATTACCCAGAGATGAGTGCGGACGATTCAAAAGTGTGGCGTTTGAGCGTGCAGCAAAAAAAGCCATGGCGCTAGTGCAAGTCTCATCCAGAGAGCGTCAAGATGCAATTGAGTTGGCTCAAGAAGAATTTTTTAGGCTCGGCATCACCGAAACGCTGACCATGGAAGAAGCTAGCGCGCTTGCAGACTATCACGCCGTAAGACACAAGCTCAGACTGCGCGTGCGTGTTGCAGTCTATCTTGAGTTGCTTGATGACGCAAAAAAATTTTATGATGCACATCCCGATACCTGTACAACACTCGAGGCAGCAAAACTTTTTCTCGATGGCTCGCTGGGCTCTGAGACATGCTCTATGCTTGAGCCTTTTGACGGACAGCGCACGTCGGGCATGGATTTTTACGCTGACGCAGATTTGATTCAACTCTTCAAACTCATCGAGCGCGAAGGACTTTCAATTTCGGTTCATGCAATTGGCGATAAAGCTGTACGCCGCGCGCTAAATGCCTTCGAGCAGTTGCGTGCTCTACATGCTTCTCATAAAGCAATGCAGCTAGCACATCGAATTGAGCATGCGCAAACCATTCACGATAGCGATGTAGGGCGCTTTGCAGCACTTGGTGTTGTGGCATCCATGCAACCGATTCATATTCGCGCCGATATTGCGCCTGCACAGAGATTGCTGGGGGCACGCACTGAGCGGCTCTACCGATTTCAATCGCTGTGCGCCTCTGGTGCGACACTCATCTTTGGCAGTGATGCACCTGTTGAGACACCAAATGTGCTTGAAGGATTGCTCTACGCTGTGGCAAGATGTGATGCACAAGGTCAAGTGTGGCATGCGCAAGAGCGGCTTTCACTTCAAGATGCACTTAAAGCCTACACGAGCACACCACGAGAAGTAATTGGCGCTTGTCGTGGCACACTTCAAGTCGGCAGCGATGCAGACTTGGTGCTGCTTTCCGAAAATATCTTTCAAATGCCTGTGCAAAGCCTTACACAGGCGCAAATTTTAGCAACTATCTTGGATGGTAAAGTCGTCCATTCAATTTTGTAAATTTGTATTCTGAAAACTGAAATTGCACATCTGTGAGACCATACATTCGAATTGCGTCTGGACAGGGCTTTTGGGGTGATTTGCAACGCGCAGCACTCGATCAAGTTCGGCTCTCCAAGGGCGACACTGCCATTGATTACATGATGCTCGACTACCTTGCCGAAGTAACAATGAGCATCATGCAAAAGCAGCGTCAGAAAGACCCAACGCTGGGCTATGCGCGCGACTTCCCTGACTTACTTGCACAAATTTTGCCTGAGCTTTTGGAAAAAAATATCAAAGTAATCACCAATGCGGGCGGTGTAAATCCACTTGCATGCCGTGAGAAAATTTTTGAGGTGGCAAAAAAACTTGGTATCAAGGGCTTGAAGGTCGGCGTGGTCATGGGCGATGACATTATGGAGAGGCTCGATGAGTTACTGGCTTCAGGCGAGGAATTGCGCAACATGGAAACTGGCGAACCGCTTTCTGCCATTCGCGACCGAGTGCTCAGTGCAAATGTCTATTTTGGGGCGCAGCCGATTGCACAAGCGTTGTGCCAAGGCGCACAAATTGTGGTAACAGGTCGGTGCACAGACACGGGACTGACACTTGCGCCGATGATATACGAGTTTGGTTGGAAAGAAACCGACTGGGATTTGTTGGCAGCAGGCACTGTAGCAGGGCACATTTTGGAATGCGGTGGTCAAGCCAGTGGCGGCAATTTTCTTGGCGACTGGGAAAGTGTGCCTAACCTTGAAAACATTGGCTTCCCCATTGCAGAAATGCATGCAGATGGTACATGTATCATTATGAAGCATGACGGCACAGGTGGGCTAATCAATCAAGCCGTAATTAAAGAACAGCTATGCTATGAAATTGGCAATCCTGCCGAATACATCACGCCCGATTGTGTTGCCGATTTTACAACGATTCACTTAGAAGATGCCGGCAAAGATCGTGTCAAGGTCTTTGGTGTGAAAGGCAAACCTGCAACAGCGTTTTACAAGGTCTCAATATCTTATGCTGATGGTTGGGTAGCCTTTGGCAGTTTGACCTATGCGTTTCCAGATGCGCTCAAAAAAGCAAAACGTGCAGATGAAATTCTGCGTGCAAGGTTAAAAAATTTGGGGTTAGTGTTTGATGAAATTCATACGGAGTTTGTCGGTGCAAATGCTTGTCATCAACATTTAGAGTCGCTGGAGCATGTCAATGAAGTGCAATTGCGTGTCGGGGTGCGTAGCCACGATAAAAAAGCTGTCGAACGGTTTGGCTACGAAATTGCGCCATTGATTCTGACAGGTCCGCCAAGCGTAACAGGCTTTGCAGGCGGTCGTCCAAAGCCATCTGAAGTGATTGCTTATTTCCCCGCACTCATTGATAAGCGTAAGGTTACACCGCAGGTCGTCGTAGAAGAGATTTAAGAAAAACTTTTTTTGTCAATTTACACTTTGAGAGAATATACAAATGCCCGAAAACCCAGCTCAACATATGCTAAAGAAATCCGTTTGCCTGTTCTACTTTTGGCTACTGACAGTGGCGACCGCATTTGCACAGCAAGGGAAGTTGATTGGTCGCGTAACGGACGATGGCGGCAATCCAGTGCCAGCGGTTTTGGTGGCAGTGTCCGGTGCATCGGCAACTGAAGCGGCGTTCTCTAACGCGCAAGGCTATTATGTCTTTCTCAATATCCCGCCCGGAGAATACAGTATCAAAGCAAGTAAGAAAGGGTTAGCAAATTGGAAAGGGCAAGTGAGCGTGAGCGCTGGTACGACCAATCGGTTCGACATTCGCATCAGCAGTGATGAAAAACTGGTTGCAGCAGCGCAGCCAAAGAAAGAAGCTCCAAAACCAGCTGAACCCAAACTGGCTGACGCAAAACCAACTGAATCCAGACGCTCAGAGCAAAAGTCCACAGAAAAGCCTGAGGGATCTAACCCGACTCAGCCAGCTGTAGCTGAAAAGTCAGAAGATGAAAAAGCTGCAGAGGAAGCGGTGCAATTGGCTTCTCAGTTGCTCTCCGATGCGGATGTGGCTGCTTTGGAATCAATGTCGCCTGCAGAGGTTGTGGGAGGAATTGCGGCGGTCTATAAAAACTTGAAGTATCCAGATTTTGCGCGCCGGCAAAAATTGCAAGGACAAGTGGTCGCAAAAGTCTATATCGACAGCGAGGGTAATGTGGCAAAAATTCAATTGCTGAAAACGGCTCACGAGGTCTTCAATGAAGAAGTCTTTCGCACACTGACCGAAGAAGTAACCTACAAACCTGCTACAATGAATGGCAAACCTGTGTCAAGCTCACTGATTGTGCCTGTAAAGTTTGAGCTAAAGTAATGTGGTTAGGTGAAGATGATGGTTGCACAAGGTGCGGCATATCAACGTCTTGGGCACAAGCGTGAAAAGCGGCTTTCTCGTGCCTGTCTCTTTGCCCGACTGCTCTGATAGAGAGAGGCTCGACGGTGCACTGTTCAGAACGAGCTCTATAACAACACAAAATCAACACAAAATCAAGTAGCTCAACAGATGAAGCGATACGAATCAAGGGGCGATAAAGCCACGCGCACCGGCTTTGGGGAAGCACTCTTGGAAGTTGGTAGCCAAGATGAACGCATCGTTGCGCTGTGTGCCGACCTGACCGAATCCCTGCAGATGAAAAAGTTTGAAAAAGCTTTCCCGCATCGCTTCTTCAATACAGGTATTGCTGAAGCTAACATGATTTCTATTGGTGCAGGACTTGCGCTTGCAGGCAAGATTCCCTTCGTGGGTACCTTTGCCAATTTTGCGGCAGGACGCAGTTTCGACCAAATTCGCCAGTCGGTCTGCTACTCTGAAATGAATGTCAAAATTTGTGCTTCGCACTCTGGTCTGACGCTCGGCGAAGATGGCGCAACACACCAGATTCTCGAAGATATTGCGCTGATGCGCTCACTGCCGAATATGACCGTGGTGGTGCCGTGCGATTACAGTGAAACAAAACGCGCCGTGTATGCTATTGCGCGGCACAAAGGTCCCGTGTATCTGCGATTTAGCCGACCAGCCTTGCCTGATTTTTCAACTGAGGATAAGCCATTTGAACTTGGCAAAGCAATTGAACTCTGTGAAGGCAGTGATGCTACAATTATTGCCTGTGGCGTCATGGTCTGGCGCGCACTGCAGGCAGCCGAACAGCTTGAAGCCGAAGGTATCTCGGTGCGCGTGCTCAATATGCACACGATTAAACCGCTCGATGAATCGGCAATTCTCAAAGCCGCAAGAGAGACAGGGGCAATTGTAACTGCCGAAGAACACCAAATCAATGGCGGACTGGGTGATGCCGTGGCAAACGTGGTGGTGCGTCATTTCCCAGTGCCCGTCGAAATGGTAGCCGTGATGGATACCTTTGGCGAGTCGGGCACGCATTTGCAACTGCTGGAAAAATACGGTCTGACAGCCGAACGCATCGTTGAAAAAGTCAAATCCGCCGTAAAACGCAAAGCGATGGTATCGTGATGATAAGCCTGCTCAAATATCTATGGACCTTTCCAGCTACGCTGTTAGGGCTAGCGTTTGTGCCGCTTGCATACTGTTCGGGTGGCGGGGCGCAAGTGATGCAAGGCGCGCTTGAAGTCCATGGCGGTCTGGTATGCACTTGGCTAAAACTATGCCGTGCTAATGCCATGACGATTGGACATGTTATCTTAGGTCGTGATAGAGATACACTCCAAGCCTCTCGCCTGCATGAACACATCCATATCCGTCAGTATGAAACATGGGGGATGTTTTTCATTCCTGCTTATTTATTGTCATCGCTTGTGGCTTGGCTCTGTGCAAAACATCCGTACTACGACAATCGCTTTGAGCGCGAAGCATTTGACAAGACACACGGTTAGGACACACTTGGTGCAGACAAAACTTTTGGAGAGCGCAAAAGATTATCGCATATTTTTACTGCCATTCAATTTGTAAAAAGGAAGCGTATGATCTCTATCAAAAAAATTCTCTGTCCTGTGGATTTCTCTGAAGTCTCTCACAATGCCATACGCTATGCGAAAGAATTTGCCTGCGCCATGAACGCAGAGATTATTCTTTTGCATGTGGTTGAGCCGATTACAATGACAGCCGAAACCGTCCCGTATGTGTCCGAAGCCGAGTTAGAACGCAATGCCAAAGAGGAATTAGCCGCAATTGCAAATAAGGAATGCCCAAGCACGATAACAGTTAAGCAACTTGTCAAAATTGGTATTGCGCCCGATACGATTATCAAGGTAGCAGAGCAAGAAGACGCAGATATTTTGATTATGGGCTCGCATGGCAGAACAGGATTAACACGCCTGCTGTTAGGCAGCGTTACCGAAGCCGTGATGCGACAGGCAAAACTTCCGATTCTCGTTGTCAAGCAAGAAGAAAAAGAGTTCGTAAAATAAGTTTTTCAAGAAAACATAACTCTGGCTAACCGGCGCTCAATGCTTCTATTTGGCATTGAAGTAGTGCAAGTCTCTCCCGAAAGTAAAAGTGTGAGTCGAGACGTTACAGCCTCTTTAAGGTAATCTCATGCAAAAGTTTCTCTTTTCAAGAAAGTTAAATTTTGTAGAGCACATTGCAAGAATAGTTACGTTGAATTACATTATTGCAAAATTCCTGCAAAATTCCTTCAAATCAGATGATTCTAACTGAACAACTATGCCTCACAGCATTCCTGTTTGGTCACTGACGCCATTTGTGCTGATGTTGGGCGCTATTGCTGTATTCCCCTTGACCTTGAATCACTGGTGGGAGCACAACCGCAACAAGCTCATTATTGCCGTAGCCTTATCTGTGCCGATAGCGATTTGGCTTATTGCTACAGGTCATGGGCATGAATTAGAGCATGCGCTGATTTTTGACTATGTGCCTTTTGTAATTCTTTTGGGTTCGCTGTTTGTGATTACAGGAGGCATTCGGGTAACGGGTGATATTGAAGCAAAACCTCTTACTAACACTATTTTTCTAGCAATTGGGGCTGTACTTGCCTCGTTTATTGGCACAACCGGTGCGGCAACGCTGCTGATTCGTCCAGTTCTGCAAACCAACAAAGAGCGAATCTTCAAGGTTCATACGGTGCTATTTTTCATCGGTGCAGTAGCTAATTGTGGAGGCTTACTGACTCCGCTGGGCGATCCGCCGCTCTTTATTCTGTATTTGCGTGGTGTCCCATTTGAGTGGTTTTTGCAGTTGCTGCCGCAGTGGGCAATGGTCAATCTGCTTTTGTTGGTGATTTACTTCGGCGTCGATACCTACTTCTATGATAAGGAGCCAATTGAAGCCATCAGGCGCGACATCACGGAAGTTACCCCAGTTCGCATTCGGGGTACGCTAAATTTTGTGTGGCTACTTGGTGTCATTTTGTCGGTCGCTTTCCTCAATGAGCAGTACATTCCAGCTTTCAAAGAAGTCCCAGCAGCCAAGTTTGTGCGTGAAGCAATTATTGCGGGGTGTGCTGCGCTCTCACTTTACACGACACCTAACGAGATACGCGAAGGCAATAACTTTACTTGGGCGCCAATTGAAGAGGTGGCCTATCTCTTTCTGGGCATTTTCATCACGATGGTGCCGTGCGTGATGTATCTCGAGGCAAATGCGCAATCGCTTGGGGTAACCAACGCTCCGCAATTCTACTATGCGACAGGCGCGCTGAGTGCAGTGCTGGACAATACGCCAACGGCACTCACCTTTTACTCGCTTGCAGTGGGTCTTGCCCTCAACACGCCACAGATGATTGCCGGCGTGCCTGATGAGATTCTAAAAGCAATCTCGGTGTCGTCAGTCTTTTTCGGCAGCCTAACTTACATCGGCAATGGACCAAACTTTATGGTCAAAGCCGTCGCCGAAGAAAACGGCGTAAAGATGCCAGATTTTTTTGCATACATCTATAAATTCTCGCTGTTAGTCTTACTGCCGATTTTCCTGATTGTACAATTTATCTTTTTCTGAATGCAAGAAGCGTCAGCAGAAAAAGTCTGTTTTATCACCGGTGCAGCTGGACGTCTTGGCAGAGCCATGGCTCTGGCGCTAGCACAGCGTGGCTATGCTGTTTGTTTTACCTATCGTGCCTCCCTTGCAGAGGCGCGAGAAACACTCAAAGCCTTACGCCAGTATTCCCCTAAATCGCAAATGGTGCGCTGCGATATTGCCAAAGTGCGCTCCATTGAAAATGCATTTAAGTTTTTTGAGCGTCGATTCTCTCGCCTCGATCTCTGCATTGCCAACGCATCAAACTTTTTCCCAACGCCATTGCCTGATGTCAGCGAAAAAGATTGGGACACGCTGGTCGATACTAACCTCAAAGGCACGTTCTTTACCATGCAATATGCGGCACGCATTATGATGAAACAGCCTTTCAATGCGCGCATGATTACGATGGCGGATGTAGCGGCAGAATTGGTATGGCGGCGCTACGCACCGTACACGGTCTCAAAAGTTGGTATTGTACACCTGACCAAGATATTTGCAAAAGAATTCGCCCCGAAAATTCTTGTCAATTCAATCGCGCCGGGTACCATGCTCCTGCACCCTGAGCGCGATAAGCCATATGAGCGTGAGATTCTCCAAAAAATCCCACTCAAACGATTAGGGACGCCCGATGAGGTCGTCAAAGCAATGCTATTCCTTGTGGAAAGTGAGTATATGACGGGGCAAGTCGTAACCGTTGACGGCGGGCGAGTGTTGTACTAAACGGTCACAACTAAATAGGCAAATAAAAAGCCCTGTTTCAACAGGGCTTTTGGGCAAGCATAGCACAATTGGGCATTTGCTTGCTCGAGCGTTCTAACCGCTATACTTCTTGGTTAGACGTTATTTTGATTTCACCGCATCCGACGCGCTGCTCAGGCTCTTAGCAATCCAGCCAGCCAGACCTGACTTATCGACGATGGTTCTGGCAACATCACCAGATTGTACGATAGCAAAATAAGGCAGCGTGATGGTGGCTAAAATCGGCGCTCCGATGAGCATTGTGATAAATTGCGTAAGGCGATCTTTGTGCGTGAGATCGCTAATAAGTGCTGTAACGCGGTAGGTGCCCATCAGAGGCAGGAACGGCGTCATCATCACGTTGGTAACGGCTTTAGTAGCGCCATCGACGAAGGCATCGGGTTTGAATTCTTTTTCGGACTTGTCGAAGCCAGCGCCAAGCACTTCTGGCACTTGGTCTGCCATAGCGAGGAAGGCTTTGTCAATGCCTTTTTCTCGGATACGTGCAGAGGTGAAATTGGCAGCTTCGTAGAAGCCCATCAGCACGTTGAGAGGAGCGGTTAAAATGAGAGACAGAACACCGGCCACCCACTTTTGCGATTCATCACCATTCTTGACAAAATCAGCCCCGAGTTTGAAGCCACGATAAATACCTAAAATTGGGATGTAGGGCCAACTGGTGCTGAGTACAATCCATGCGGTCAGCCAGTCATTCATGCGGCGCTGGGCAGGATCGTCAATATGTTCATATTTTAATTTTCCGCTGATGTAGTCGCCAAACATCTCGAAGGCGTTTCTGCCTGTGTCTTTGATTTCCACCTTCATGCCGAGCGATTCGCTGACTTCGGGCAGGAATTCAATCGTGTGTGGCAGTGTAAAGTGATAGGCGAGTGCGGTTGGCAAAACGCGGATAGCGTCCGCTCCCGTTGCATTTACAGCCATAGTTTTTCTCCTTTGCGATTAAGGTTAGCGAAACAAGAGTCGTTCAAAACTTGCAGCTTTGAAACGAGATGATTGGCGAGAGCCGCCGAGTCAAATCGTTTGTGCACATAAGTGCGCCTGCCTTGTTTACTACACTGTCTTTTGCCTTACTGCTACTGTGAATTTAGCACATGTGAATTGGTATTTCAAAAAAAAATTCACCGTCCAAATCGACTTTATGTAATCTTGTCCAAATCGCTTTTTGGCATATCTTTGCAAAAGGATGTCGCTATTGTCTAATCAAATTAGTGTTCGAACTTGAACCCACGAGAAATTTTCAAGTCACCTCTCGACGACAGTGAAGGCGTTATCAACGTACGCAAGTACAGACCAGAGACAGCATCAAAAACAGTTAAAGTCGAGCTTGAAAGTTTCCCTGACCAGCCATTTGCAAGTATGCCGCAGAGTGCAGGGTCACTCAATGAAGAAATTGGTGCGGCGCTCTCTGAAATTTTAGCCATTATCAAAGAAACAGTTCAAGCACGTACCGTAGCCTTCTGCTGGGTAAATCGAGCCAAAAAAAAATTTATCGTCTCGGCAGTACAAACAGATTCGGAAAACTTCACACAGGAAAAATCCTGGGCGTTTCAAAGCGAT
This sequence comes from Candidatus Thermochlorobacter sp., assembly GCA_046291735.1. Taxonomy (GTDB): domain Bacteria; phylum Bacteroidota; class Chlorobiia; order Chlorobiales; family Thermochlorobacteraceae; genus Thermochlorobacter. Next base: position 82,541 of record JBKBSK010000013.1, read on the forward strand.
GCCGTAACGCAAATCGTCATTGCGCAAAAAGCGCAACTCTACACTGAAATCAGCCCAAACGATGAGCCTGCGCTCGTGCCGTATTACCAAGCCCCTAACACCATCAGAGCTTTTATGGGCGTGCCCATCTTCTACCGCGACGACATCTTGGGCGTACTATTTGCCGATAGCCTTGTAAAAGGCGCATTCGGACACGATGATGTGCATCTGCTTAGCCGATTCGGTAAGCTCTGTTCTGCCTTCATTGAAAAATATGACCTCAAATCAAGCTACATTGAAAGCGCACGATTTGCTGATGCAGCGCAGTTTCTTACGCATAGCCTCTACCGTACGCTTGACCTAAATGACATCTTGCAGCGTTTCTGTGAGAGTGTCTCGCAAGCCATAGACTTTGAACACTTAGCACTTGCGCTACTCAATCGCAAGTCTGAACTGATTGTAAGAAAATCTATCAGCAAGTCTCAATACATTGCCGAAGGGCAGGCTATTGACCTTGAGCGTTCGGCTGTGGGACATGCGGTAACCAAAGGAAACTACGGTGCAATTGACGATCTTTCACAACTTGGTGAAATCCCGCGTTTCTATGTCGGGGAAGCCTTCAGCGCCCCTGCATCGAGCACAACAGCAAAGCACGGCTCTATGCTGATTCTCCCGATTCGTCTTGGCGACCTTACGGCGGGCGTACTCACGCTGGAGCATAGAGAAACGCGTTATTTCAACGCAGAACTTTTCCGAAAAGCGCGCTTTTTTGTGGAAACGCTGGCGCTGGCTTTGCACCGACTGTTGCTCGATGACCAGCGCCGCACACTCACGCCAATCGATGAAGAAACAGGCACACTTTCGCTGCGCACTTTCTATGCCCGACTCAGCGCAGATATCAACCGCTGCTTGCGTCATCAACAAGCCTTAGCTCTGATTCTCATTGAGTTCGACAATCCCGATGCACTGCGCAACCGATACGGCGCAACTGCGCTTTCAATGATGATGCAACAAGCGGCAAGAATTATTGCTGCCAATACGCGCAGTTACGACCTACTGGCGCGCTTTGGCGAACTGAGTTACGCCGTCTGCCTTACAGGTATTAGCGAAACGCATGTACGCTTTTGGGCTGAGAAAATTCGAGAACAAATCTTAAATTTTGCGTTCGAGACAGAAGATAAATTCAAGAACATTATTGCAACCGTGAGTATTGGAATCGCCCGCCTTCGTGAAAATGAGCCCGAGATCGAGACACTTGTTGCAAATGCACTGAAAGCCTTAGAACATGCAAAGCTCTCTGGCGGCAATGTGGTAAAAATTTTTTGAGCAAGGAATGAAAAGACTAGAAAAAGTGTTTGCGCCTACTAGCCACGAAAATAAGGCAACACATGCATGTTTGATGCGTTAAAGCATCTTTACGATGAAACGCCGCCGTAAAAATCACCTTTGCACCTCGGCGGCAAAGAGCAAGAAAAGCATAGCGGGCCACTGTAACTCTAATCGTTTTAACAAGAAGATGAGACAACTGAAAATCAGCCGACAAATCACCAATCGTGAGAGCGCTTCGCTCGACCGATACCTGCAAGAGATTGGGAAGTTCGAACTTTTAACTGCCCAAGATGAAATTGAACTGACGCGCAAAATCAAGCGCGGTGAAGGCAAGCCTGTCGATTCTAAAGAATACAGAGAGGCACGGCGCGCCTTAGAAAAGCTCATCAAAGCAAACTTGCGCTTCGTTGTCTCTGTCGCAAAGCAGTACCAAAACCAAGGTTTATCGCTGGGCGACCTCATCAACGAAGGAAACCTAGGCTTAATCAAAGCCGCAAAGCGCTTCGATGAAACGCGCGGTTTCAAGTTCATCTCCTATGCCGTCTGGTGGATTCGCCAATCTATTTTGCAAGCCTTAGCCGAGCAATCGCGCATTGTGCGTCTACCGCTCAACCGTGTTGGCACACTCAACAAAATTGGTAAAGCCTTTAGCCAACTCGAACAAGAATATGAGCGTGACCCAAGCACAGAGGAACTGGCGCAAATTTTGGACATGAACGCCGGGGAAATTACCGACACGCTCAAAATTGCAGGGCGTCATATCTCTGTCGATGCACCCTTCGCCCAAGGCGATGACAACCGCCTGCTCGATGTCTTGCAAAACGACTCTCACCGACCTGACCATGGACTTATTCGTGAATCGCTCTGCGTGGAAGTCGAGCGTTCGCTCTCGGCTCTGACGCCACGCGAAGCCGACGTGATTCGCTCCTACTTCGGTATCGGCATGGAAAATCCACTCACACTCGAGGAAATTGGCGAAAAATTCAAACTCACACGCGAGCGCGTGCGGCAAATCAAAGAAAAAGCCATTCGCCGCCTGCGACACTCACCCTACAGCGCAGTGCTCAAAGAATACATCGGTAGCTAAAGCACGACCCAAAACATAAGCAGAAAGTCAAAAGCCGACATAGGTCGGCTTTTTTGTTTGCACTTTGCAATGCAACAAAGCGGCTTATCAATTTCGGTGAAGTACGGCACGACGATGCCCAAGTTCCCAACCGACAGCGAACGTTAAACGAACAATTTTCGCCATTTTCTCTAAGTCGATTTTCTCAAAATCATCCGTCGGCTCGTGGTAATCGGCGTGCGTACCGTTGAAGAAGAAAATGACAGGAATGCCATGTTTGGCAAAGTTGTAGTGATCGCTGCGGTAGTAGAACCGATTGGGGTCATTGTCGTCATTGTAGCGATAGTCGAGCGTGAGGTTGACACTCAGTCGATTTTGCTCTTGCAGCACCGCATCAAGGTCTTTTGAAATTTTGTCCGAACCAATCACATAAACATAGTTCGAGTTACCGAGCTGTTCATACTTTTCATCGAGTCGACCAATCATATCGATATTAAGGTTTGCAATTGTTTGTTTGAGCGGAAAGCGGGGATAGTCGGTATAGAACTTGGAGCCAAGCAGTCCTTTTTCCTCACCAGCAAAAGCCAGAAAGATGATAGAACGTGGCGGGCGCGTGCTATTTTTAGCAAAGGCTTCGGCTAAAGCCAGCACCGCAGAAGTGCCAGAGCCATCATCATCAGCGCCGTTGAAGATATTGCCGCTAATGCCGACACCCACATGGTCGTAATGCGCTGAATAGACAATCGCTTCGTTTTTCAAAGTCGAATCGCTGCCTTCGAGCATTGCGCAGACATTTTCGCTTTGCAAAATTTCTTCGACGATGTCAATAGTAAGGCTTGCCGTAACTTGCTTGAGCTCAAAAGACAAGGGCTTTAGCGGTTGGGATGTAAAGGAAGAGGCAAGTGCATCGACGGTTTTGTGAAGCGGTGCAAGCATGGTGTTAGCAACTTGTGCAGAGATAAAAACAAGCGGCACCGCAGTTGGTCGTGCATCAAGTGTTATGGACGGATTGGATGAAGTAAGTGCCATGGTGCTCATGGCAAGTTGGTCTTTGCGCGATTCGAATTGCTCTTTCAGACTTGGCGTGCTGCTGTGCCCAAGCACGATAAAGACGGCAAGCGGTTGAGATTCAAGTGCGGCAAGATACTTTGTGTAAGAGTCATGCCATCTTTCAAATTCAGGGGTGCTGTTCCCACTTTGAGGTAAGCCAGAAAGCAAGAGCACGATTTTGCCCTTCGCATTGATGCCATTGTAGTCGGAATAGTTCAGTTTTTTGTCACGAATACCGTAGCCGCAGAAGACGACACTGCCGCTAAGTTTCGTGGCTTGCGCGCCACGCAGTGAAAACGCAAAATCCTCAAAAAGTTTGTGGAAAGAATGGGTACTATTGCCGACTTTAAGTGCAATTTCATTTGATGAGCCAAGCCGTCGCTCTCTGACGAAAAATTTTTGGAAATATGTGCCGCTATCTCCAAGCGGTTTGAGTCCTAAGCGTTCAAAGTGTGAGGCGATATAGCGAGCGGCAATTTTCTGACCACGTTTTGCGGTTTCTCGACCCTCGAGCTCATCGCTTGAAAGAAAGCGCAGATGTGCGCCAAGCAGTGAAGGTACAATAAGTTGGTATCCGTTTTGCTCTACAGCGGGCGGTGCACTTGGCGTGTGAGCAGCAAGTAGGAGCAGAGATAGAACCAAAAGAAACAATCGCAAACGCATGTTAGAAAAAGCAAGGAGTTGAAGAAATCAAAAGAGCAGAGCAAAATGTGGAAAATAGGCGATTAAGAAAAGCGCATGTGTTATTCTACGAAGATGCGCTGCACGCGTGGAGAAATTGCACAAAGCATTTCATATCCGATAGTGCCAATGCGTTCTGCAAGCTGATTGACCGAAAGCGAACTTTCACCACCAAAGAGCGTAACGCAGTCGCCAACCTGAACTGATTCATCTTGACCCAAATCGACCATCATGGCGTCCATTGTAATAGCGCCGACTTGTGCAAAGCGTTTGCCCCTAATGACGACATAGGTTTTGTTGGACAGGGCACGCGGATAGCCATCTGCGTAGCCGATAGAGACAGTTGCGATGCGTGTGCGCTGCGGTGCCTGCCATTGCCGAGCATAGCTAATGGTTGTGCCAGCCTCTACCCATTTGGTAAAGATTACATGTGCTTGAAGATGCATGACGGGCTCGAGCGTCAAAGTTGGTGCAAAGTCCGAACTGGGCGGATAGCCATAGAGCAAAATGCCCGGGCGCACCATATCTAAGTAGGTGGATTTGTCGGTGAGAATTGCGCCACTGTTGGCGGCATGTCGCAGCACGCGGGCACCTGTGCGGTGTTCAAATTCACGAACGAGATGAAGATAACTTGCCAGTTGTTGGCGTGTGAAAGCAGGGTCGCTGCCACTTGCGGCAAAATGCGTGTAGATAGCTTTAAGCGAAAGATGAGGTGAGCCATGAATGGCTTCGGCAAGACGCAGTGCTTCAGTAGGCTGAACGCCAAAGCGACCCATGCCTGTATCAATTTTCAGATGTACGCTAAGCGGTTTGCCAAGACTTTCAGCCACGCGTTCGGCAAGATGAAAGATGTCAAAATCGCTGATGGAAAGTTCTATGTCGTGCTGAGCGTAGAGCGGGAGCTGATCGGGCAATGCTGAAGCGAAGGCAAGAATGCAGACAGGCATGCTAACGCCGCTTTCACGCAGGGCAGCGCGCAACAGCACAGCTTCGCTGATGTTAGCAACGCCAAAATCGCGGACACCTTCCTCAACCAAAGTTTTGGCAACACCATGCACGCCGTGTCCATAGCCGTTGGCTTTAACGATAGCCATGATGCGTGATTGACCTACGAGTCGCTGTACCGTGCGTATGTTGCGACGCAATCGCCCTAGAGAAATCAAGGCTTTTGAGAGATGAACTGTAGGCGAGGCATGCGAAAGCTCGCCAAGCGCTGCAAGCGTGTTAAATGTATCTGTTGGCGTATGTTGAAGCAAATGGCGATGATGATGTGTTTAGCGAAAGTTGACGATGCGGCAAAAATAAAGATTTGCATCATTTTGCAAAGCATTGCCAAGTGAGGATATGCCAAAAAACCGCTATCTTTCACACTGATTTTGCGCATTGATTTTTGTGCACGCAAGAATTGCTCTAGGCAATAAAGTAACAAAACACTTCGCAGTATGGAACTCACTTTTGTCTTCGCTGCAAGCACAGTGGGCTTGCTCTTTGCGCTATTTCTCACACGACAAGTGCTCTCCAAAGAAACTGGCAGTGATGCGATGCGGCGCATTTCTGATGCTATCAAAGAAGGTGCAGAAGCATTTCTTTCACGTCAGAACCGCACGATTTTCTACCTTGCCATTCTGACGGCGCTGCTGCTATTTGTGCTCTATGCTTTCTTGCGTGCAACCACCGAGCACGACCCTGTGCAAAATCCAGTTGCGCTGGCGCTTTGGACCATGTTGTCGTTTGTGATTGGTGCTGCCTGTTCTGTAATCTCAGGCTACATTGGCATGTGGGTCTCGATTCGTGCAAACATTCGCACGGCTGCTGCAGCGACGCGCTCTTTAAATGATGCGCTCACTGTGGCACTCAAAGGCGGTGCAGTCTCAGGCTTTCTTGTGGTAACACTTAGCCTGTTAGGTATCGGTTTGCTTTTTTGGGTGATTAAATCACTTGAAATTACATCACCACTGAAAATTCCGCTGCTGATTGCAGGCTTTGGATTTGGAGCGTCATTTGTCGCACTCTTTGCACAATTAGGCGGCGGTATCTACACCAAAGCTGCTGATGTTGGCGCAGACCTTGTCGGCAAAGTCGAAGCTGGTATTCCAGAAGATGATCCACGCAATCCTGCTGTAATTGCAGACCTTGTGGGTGATAATGTCGGTGACTGCGCAGGGCGCGGTGCAGATCTTTTTGAGTCTATCTCAGCTGAAAATATCGGTGCAATGATTATTGCCGCTGGACTTTACGCCTCAAATCAAAACCTGTTTGAACAAGCACAGGTCTCCGTTTTGGGATTACTACTCTTGCCGCTGGTCGCTAATGGGTTTGGGCTCATTGCCTCACTCATCGGCGTACTAATTGTGCGAGCAAGCGAGACTGAAAATCCAATGAATGCGCTCAATCGTGGCTATTATGTGGCAACGGCACTTTCGGCGTTAGGATTTTTCTTTGTAACGCGCTGGCTGCTGGGCGACTACTGGCTAAATTTCTTTCTCTGCGGTATTGTAGGGCTACTAACTGCTCTGGTGTTTGTATATCTGACGCAATACTACACAGAATACCGTTATCGTCCTGTGCTCTCTATTGCGGAATCGTCAAAGACAGGACCTGCAACCAACATCATCGGCGGCATTGCTGTGGGGTTTGAGAGCACGGCATTCCCCATTCTGACCATTTCTGCCGCAATCATTACGGCGTATTATTTAGGCAACGCATCAGGACTAAACAATGCAGGACTATTTGGCACAGCTGTCGCTACGCTTGGCATGCTGGGCACGGCTGCCTACATTTTGGCAATGGATACCTTCGGACCAATTACAGACAATGCAGGCGGCATTGTGGAAATGTCAGAGCAGCCAGAATCGGTGCGTGAGAAAACCGATAAACTGGATGCCATGGGCAATACTACTAAAGCCCTCACGAAAGGCTACGCAGTGGGGTCAGCTGGACTGGCGGCGTTTCTACTCTTCAGCGCCTACCTTGATGAACTGCGCAATTACGGTGCGCCGCTGGAAGCGGTCAATCTCTCAAAGCCCGAAGTCTTCATTGGCGGAATGGTCGGAGCAATGCTGGTCTTCGTATTTAGTTCGTTTGCGATTCGTGCGGTAGGTAATGCTGCGCAAGCCGTTATCATTGAAGTGCGCCGACAATTTTCTGCACTCAAACGCACAGCCAGCGGTGAGATTGAATTTACAACCGAGTTCAAACCAGATTATCGTGCTTGTGTCGACATTGTAACGGCATCGGCACTGCGCCAGATGGTGGTGCCCGGCGCACTCGTCGTGCTGACGCCCATTGCTGTGGGGCTTATCTTCAAAGCGATGTATAACCTTAATGGTAACAGTGGCGCAACTGGTGCAGAAGCTGTTGCTGGTCTTCTGATGATTGGCACCATTGCTGGTCTTCTGATGGCGCTCTTTCTCAACAATGCAGGCGGCGCATGGGATAACGCAAAAAAGTATATCGAAACTGAAAAGCGCGATAAAGCCGCAAACACGGGCAAAGGCTCTGACAAGCACAAAGCCGCTGTCGTAGGCGATACTGTCGGCGACCCATTCAAAGACACTGCAGGTCCCTCATTGCATGTCTTGGTGAAACTGCTTTCAACCATTACGCTGGTGCTAGCACCATTTTTCATTTGAGGTGCACACAGCGCGCGATGAATAAAGGCGCGCTCGCATGAAGATGTGACAGCGTGCACAGACACGGCGCCATACTTTGATGATGTGAAAAGAAACATGTAGCTTGTAAGTTCTACAAAGAGTGCTCTCTAACTCTAAGAGATAAATCTAATTTGATATGCACACTCGTATTGTCTTTCTTGCTCTCGTCCTTCTTGGAGTATTTGCTGCTTTACTGCCTGCGCAGGAACGCACATCGCTGCGTGCAAACAAAATAAAGGCGTTGCGCCATGTTTCCTCTGCTGTGCCATCAGACATGATGGAGGGTATTGTGGTGGTCAAACTCAAAGGCGAGAGTGCTACGCCGTTTGAGGTGCAAGCGACACGGGCAAAAGTCGAACGTGGACTTGTAACACTTCAGGCTACGATGCGCGCACATGGCTTGTGGAAAATTGAGCCGCTGTGGAAAGCCGAGTATGAAAACAAACTGCGCCAGACACTGGCAAGTCGCATCGGCACAGGTGAGCTTGGTGAAGCCATACTTACTGCAAGAACGCCAAGTGAAGCAGCAACACGTCTTTGCAGCGATATTTCACGCATTTACTACTTGCACTATTCTGATGGTGCAAACCCCACTGCAGTTGCAGCAGAACTCTCAAAACTCCCAGAGGTCGAGTATGCTGAACCCAGTTATATCTACTCTCTTTCATTTGTACCCAACGATTCTGCCTATGGCGCGCGCGGTCAAGATTTCTTTGACTATCATAACATTCCGCAGGCTTGGGAAGTAAGCACAGGGAGTGCTAATGTCGTGATTGCCATTTTAGACACTGGCATTGAATTCGATCATCCTGATTTGCAAGACAAAATTTGGACAAATCCGGGCGAGACTGGCACGGACGCACAAGGGCGAGATAAACGCTCTAATGGCGTAGATGACGATGGAAATGGATTCATTGATGATTGGCGAGGCTGGGATTTTTGGGAAAGCGGGACGACGACAGCGACACGCGACAATAATCCACTCGATGAATTTTCTGGACATGGTACAGGCACAGCAGGACTGGCTGGTGCGAGCACAAACAATGGAATTGGCATTGCTAGCACAGGTTTTAACTGTCGGGTGATGGCAGTCAAACTTGGGGGCACACGCGATCGCGTACGCAATGTGGCGTTCATTGACCAAGGCATTATTTATGCAGCAATCAACGGGGCAAACATCATCAACAGCAGTTTTGGTGGACCGAACCGCTCACGTGCGATTGAAGATGCCGTAAATTTTGCCACCAATGCTGGTGCGCTGGTTGTTGCAGCCTCTGGCAACAGCGGCAGTGAAGCGCCTAGTTATCCAGCCGCCTACACAAATGCTTTGTCGGTCGGAGCTGTTCTGCACGCAGGTCCAAATGTCGGACAGCGTGCACCGTTTTCGAACTTTGGCGCAACTGTCAAGGTCTATGCCGCTGGGAGCGCGATACTCACAACCGTACCCGGACGCCCTGTCGATGTCAAGGACGGTCGTTTCCCAAGTGAGCTTTATATCCAGCTTTCAGGCACATCATTTTCGTGTCCAATCATTGCAGGCATTGCAGGCTTAATCAAAGCGCATCATCCAACATGGAGCCCGCTGCGCATCGCAACACAAATTCGTGCAACGGCTTTTGGTCCAATCTCCCTGCGTATTTTAGACGCCGATGCAGCGCTGCGCCGCACAGTGCCCGGACTTGTAGCCTTCGACCTGCGCTATGATGATCAAAGCAGCTCGATTATTGCGCGCATTGCAAACTATAACGCCCCAACTGCTAACGCCGAGTTTCTGCTCGCGACAGCTGTCCCCGGTGTCAGTATCCCAACGCCGCGCATCACGCGTGGAGTCATCAACACAGGTGATACAATTACACTGTCGTTTCAAGTAAGCCTGCCAAGCACAATTGATTTTACAACAACCACAGCGCTCTTCCGCTTAGATATGGTGGATAATCCCTCAAACTACAGCGATGCTGCATTTCTAGATTTAAGCCGCCCGGCATGGCTAGAACAAACGCGTCTGGCGCAGTTTAGCCCCGATTTTCATGCTGTTAAGTTGGTCAACCGCAATGTTGCATGGGCATGTGCTGATGCTGGGGTGGTCATCCGCACACTCGATGGCGGTCGCACATGGACGCGCGTGGCAGCACCAACCAGCAACAATCTCTACTGTATCAATGCGCTAAGTGAAAATATCGCAATTGTCGGTGACGGACCAGACAGCGGACCAGCAAAACTGTATCGCACAACTGATGGTGGTCAGACTTGGCAAGAAGTCAATGCCAGCGGAAGTTTTTGGAACGCCATTCATTTCTTTGATGCGCAAAACGGTATTGCACAGTCTGATGCAGTCTCAGCAACAGATGGGTTTGTACTAGTCAAGACAACAAATGGCGGCGCAAGTTGGACACCAATCTCACAAACAGTTTCAGTAGGCAGTGGAGAGTTTGGGCTGGTCGGCTCCTTTCAGTTCGTGGGCAATTCAGGCTGGTTCGGTACCAATAAAGGACGAGTCATATACTCCACCGACGCAGGAAACACATGGAACAGCGCAACCGCAGCTGGCGCCAATGACTGGCTGATTGCCATTGCCTTTTCCTCACCCAATACAGGTGTTGCGGGTGGCTATACACTCCAAAATCAACAAATTGCAAACAGCGTCCTGCGCCGCAGTGCAGATGGGGGGCGAACTTGGACAACACCAACTGCCCCAAGCGCCTTAGCATTTTTCAGTGGTGCAGGCGTACCAGAAGTAGGACAACTTTGGCTAAGCGTATTTTCATCGCAAGGTCCTGCGATTCTCATCAGTCGTGATGCCGGCGCAACTTGGCTAGTGCATAACAGCACACCGCTCACAGATGCCGTTACATCGTTTTCTTTCGTAGTGGAAGCCGATACAGTCTTTGGCTTGGCTTTGACCAATGACGGTCTGCTACTGCGATATGCACAGCCGGCGCGGGCTTCATCTGTTCGTGAAATCGGCACAGAACGAGTGCAAACTTTCAAGCTGGAGCAAAACTATCCTAATCCCTTCAACCCGACAACCACAATTGTCTACCAGCTGCCCGTAGCAAGTGAGGTAAGTTTGAAGGTCTATGATATACTGGGCAGAGAAGTAGCAACACTCTTCAGGGGCAGACAAAACGCAGGACGCTATCAAGCACAGTTTAATGCCTCGCAACTCTCAAGCGGCATGTACTTCTACCGATTGCAGGCTGGTAACTATGTGGAAACAAAGAAAATGATGCTCATCAAGTAAAAATCATCAAGTAAAAAGCAAACAGCGTAGAGACTCAATCAGATTAAAGCAAGACTTACTGCTGAAATGCAGCGTTCAAAACAACTGCCTTTACATGTGTGCTGCTCTAAAAGACTCCTTGTATATCGGGAGCATGATACTTATCGTGTGCGTATGCATCAGAGTACAAGATGCACAAGCTCAAACGAGAAAAGTAGATAGCTTGATTGCTGTATTAGAGTTGGCAAAATCTGATAGCCTGAGAGTAGCTTGTTTGTATGCCATAGCTGAAGAGTACAAAAAATTCTTGCCCGACAGTGCGCTTTTCTATGCAAAGCAAGCCGAAAGTTTGGCGCAACGTATGGGCGATATCCGCTTCATGGTTTACTTGCTCAACCTACAAGGTCATATTGCACGAGATAAAGGTGCATATGCCGATGCAATTCTTACCTACAAGCGTGCATTGAGTCTGTGCGATTCTTCAAAGCAAACAGAGAAAGAAAAAGCAAAACTCTTCAATAACCTCGCAATTGTCCACTCACGGCAGGGCAACTACCCGCAAGCGTTGGACGCTCACTTTCAATCCTTGAAAATCAAAGAAAAACTGGGCGATAGCCTTGGCATTGCAAATTCTTTAGCAAACATTGGGCTAATCTATAAAAAGCAAGCGCAATACAGCGACGCCCTAAAGATGTATGCGATAGCACTGCAAAAATTCAAAGCTCTCGATGATGATGTTGGAACAGCAGCAGTACTAAACAATATCGGTGCTATCTACCGCATTCAGGGAAATTATGATTCTGCGCGTGTCTATTATGAAGCCTCGCTCGAAGTAGAGCGCCTCATTGGTAAAAAATCTGGCCTTGAGAATCCACCAGATGTAGCTACCGCACTGGTCAATTTATCTGATGTCTATGCTGCACAAAATAAACTGAATTTAGCGCGTAAAGCCGCTGAAGAAGCCTTCAGACTGTTCAAAACAGTCAATGACAAAAGTGGCTTGATTACAGCAACACGAACGCTTGGCGTAATTGCAGACCGAGAACAAAAAAGCAAAAAAGCCATTAGCTACCTCCAACGCAGCATTGAAATTGCAACATCGCTGGGCGAACCAGAAGAACTCAGAGAGTCTTATCTGATGCTAGCAGAGGTCTATGAAAAAATCGGGGACTATGCAAATGCCCTTGCTGCCTACAAAAACTATCATGTACTGTACGATACACTTCTGAATCTAGAAAAAGCCAAAGCCATCAACGCGCTCAAAACACAATTTGAGACTGAAAAAAAAGAAAAAGAAATCATACTCTTAAAGCAAGAAAAAGACCTTCAAGCATTAGCGCTCTCAAGAGAAGAACTCCTACGCAATGCCTTCATTGGTATTTCAGTCTTGTCAGTTGCACTAGCACTCACCGCATTTCGTGCGTTTCGTGTCAAGCAAAAGTCAGAGCAGATGCTCCGAGAAAAAAATCAGGTGCTAGATAATGCACTTAGAGTAGCTGAAGAACAACGCCAAATTGCTGAAGAAGCTAACCGCATTAAAACTGAACTGCTGGCAATTGCGGCACATGACCTAAGAAATCCACTTCAATCCATCTCTGGCTTTGCTGAACTGGCGAGAGAAAACTTGCAGAACCTTAAAGCAGACTTCCCTTCTCTCTTGCAAAGTAGATTCTCTCTCATTGAGTCGTTCCTAGAGCGTATTTACAGCTCATCGCGGCGTATGGGAGAACTGATTAAGAACCTGCTGGAGACGGCAGTGCTGGAATCACAGAAAATCACATTGAACCGAGAGAGTGCAGACCTAAGCGCCTTAGTGAATTTAGTCGTCTCTGACTGTGAAGTGCAAGCACAGCGTAAGCAGCAGCGACTTGAAGTGCAAACCGAGTCAGACTGCAAAGTGCAAATCGATGTGTCACGAATACGCGAAGTAATCGAGAATCTCATAACCAATGCTATAAAGTATAGTTCCGAGGGCAAAACAATCCGAGTCAGTTGCAAACGCCAAGAACAAACTGAAAGAGCAATTGAAAGTGCTGCAGAAGCGGCAGGGTGTGCAGCTCTGCCCTCAATTCTTATTGCTGTGCAAGACGAAGGACAAGGACTCACGGAAGATGATAAAGCCAAGCTCTTCAAAAAATTTCAGCGTCTATCAGCGCGCCCAACAGGCGGAGAAAGTTCAACGGGATTGGGCTTGTGGATTTGTAGGCAGATTGTAGAGCTACATGGCGGTCGAATATGGGCAGAATCAGCTGGTAGAAATATGGGCACAACGTTCTTCGTAAAATTGCCTACTGCTTCCATTGTGCAAGCAAGGCAAAGTGATGTTTTGCAATGAAGCAAAGAGAAAAAATTCAACATGCTGCGCAATATCCTTTCGTCAATGATATTCCTCTCGGCGATGTGTAGCCAGCTTGAAGCACAACAAGCGCAAACAACGGTTTCACAAATTTCACAAAACGACAGTGTGCAGATGGCAGTTGTTGGCACACTGAAACGCTTTGAGAAGTTTCCCTCACAGTATATTGACTCGCGCCATGTAGATGTGTGGTTGCCGCCTGACTACGAGACAAATACAAGCCAGCATTACGCCGTGCTCTATATGCACGATGGACAAAATCTGTTTGACCCAAAACAGTCCTTTATTGGTGTCGACTGGGGAATAGATGAGACCATGACCAAATTGCTTAGCGAGCAAAAAATTCGACCGACCCTTGTTGTCGGTATCTGGAACTCACCGAAGCGGCGCGCAGAATATATGCCCGAGAAGGCTTTTGCACTGCTCTCAGAGTCAGAAAAAGCCAAGTTTGTAGAACAACACGGCAGCGCACCGTTTTCTAACCGCTACCTGCAGTTTCTCGTCTGCGAACTCAAGCCTTTTATTGACTCAACTTTCCGAACACTGCCCGAACGCGAAAACACATTCATCATGGGGTCCAGCATGGGCGGATTGATTTCACTCTACGCGATTTGTGAATATCCAAATGTGTTCGGTGGCGCAGGCTGTCTTTCTACACACTTCCCAATTGGCAACGGCATTATGATTGACTACATGAAAACACACTTGCCTGAGCCTGCTACACACAAAATCTATTTTGACTATGGCACAGAAACGCTCGACAAAGACTACGAGCCCTATCAACAAAAAGCTGATGCAGTTATGCGCGAAAAGGGATTTACAGAGAAAAATTGGGTAACGCGAAAATTTATCGGCGATGAACACTCTGAACGTGCTTGGCGAAAGCGCGTGCATCTGCCATTGCAGTTTTTGCTCGGGCGAAGAATTTAACGCTAAAAAAGTGTCTTGATTCAAGCAGGGGATTGTTTAGGCGTGATTTTGGTCAGGGCTTTTGGTTTCTTTCGCAACCATCGGTAAAGTGTTTGCTGAAGCAGGCTCACAATAAAATTCTTTACTCTCGATTTCCTTCGAGATGGCAACAAGATCATTTTTCTTGTTCCAATAAAAAGGAGTTTAAGTTACTCCTGAGCCAATCATAAAAATCAACTTCTAAGTATTTGACAAATTCCTGAAGTTGTTGCTCCGAAAAATTCTCGGATTCTTCTTTCAGAAAATCCCAGATACTTTTCAAATTGATACATGTTTTCACCTTTTCCATTCTATGTGTCCATTGATATGATGTTTTTCAAAAACTTCTAAAATTTCACTACAAAACTTCTTCAGTTTCTCATCTTGTTGGCTTTTTGCTAATTCGTAAAGTCGAATAAACATTTTTTTCCCTGTCTCGGTCTGCTTGAAGTTCTTTTTCAAATAGTTGTGCTGTCCACACAAAGTTTGTCCATTTTCAATCGTTGCTTTTCCACCTAAATCTTTGGGCTTAATGTGGTCAACATGCAGTTCTACTCCGTCTCTTATGCCTTTTCCACAAACTACGCACCTGTAACCGTCTCTTTCAAGAATTAACCGTTTTTGTTCAGGCGTAAAATCTTCCAAATTCCTACTGGCTTCAAGGTCGGGGTCGTATCTGTAAATTCCTTTTTTGACTTTTACAAGCAGTCCATCCTGATGCAGTTTCCTAATCGTACGCCACGTATCTCGTGGTTTGCGTTTGTAAAGCGCGAAATATTGCTTCTCGACCCAATCGACAACCGGTCCATGCTCAATATCCATGCGTGGATGAGATTTGAAATACTCAATGACAAAATCTCTAATACTTTTAGATTTGCCCATTGTTCATGTTAAGCGCATCTGTTTCAGATAGAATTCGTTGTTGTGCCAATGCGCAATAGGCGGAATCAATTTCAACCCCGATGCCTATACGATTTGTATTTTGGGCAACAATGAGTGTTGAGCCGCTTCCTGCAAATGGGTCGAAGACAACATCGCCTACATAACTGAAAAGTTTGATACATCGATACGGAAGTTCTTTTGGAAACGGGGCAGGATGACCGACACGCTTTGCACTTTCACCGTTGAATGTCCAAAGCCCATTTGTCCAAGCCATAAATTCGTTTTTGCTTATGTCAGATTGGCGCGAACCATTCGTTTTCTTCCATTGGTCTTTGTAGAGAACAACGATTAACTCTACGGGAGAAATCACAGTTGGTGCTGAAGCAGACATCCAAGACCCCCATGCTGTTCTGCGCGAAATGTTCCCTTCGTTCCAAACAATTGTGAATTGGTATTTCCATCCTACTTC
>JBKBSK010000014.1:0-73802 GCA_046291735.1 Candidatus Thermochlorobacter sp.
AATGAATGACATCAAAAATATCTTGTGCTTTGAGCATTTCATCAATCAAACTTTTATACTCTTTAAGAGCGATACAATGACGTTCTGCTTTTTCAAATCGCTTAATAACTAAGTCATCAAGGCTCATAGCATCAAACAATATCGGCAATTTCGCCTTCAATTTTTCGGAAATAAATCAATCCTGAAACAAACAGAAACACGGCGACCGCAAACGAAATAAAAATACCGTTGTTTAATGGCGAGCCAAACATTGCCCAACGCATGCCATCAATTACTCCTGCCATAGGATTAAGGTAGTAAAAGGTGATATATTGTTCAGGTACAAGCGATGAAGGATACGCCACAGGCGAAGCATACATACCTAACTGCACAGCAAAAGGTAACACATATTGCAAATCACGGTAGCGAATGGAAAGCGCGCTAAGCCAAATTCCAATGCCTAACGACGAAAAAATTGTAGCAAGAATGAAAAATGGAATCCAAATCGCATTTACACTTGGGATATATTGATGGTAGAGCATTAAGCCGAGTAAAAAGAGAAGTGTAATGCCAAAATCAACAAAGGCGGAAATACATTTAGAAAGCGGAATAATCAAGCGCGGGAAATAAATTTTCTTCACCATATTTTGCGAAGTGATAATAGAATTTCCAGCCTGCGACATCACTGCAGAAAAATATCCCCAAAGTGCCATTCCCGAAAGCGCAAAAAGTGTATAAGGCACGCCACTTGTATCGACCTTTACAACCCTGCCAAATACTAATGTAAAAATTAAAAGCGTCGTCAAAGGTTGAATCAATGCCCATAAAATGCCAAGTGCCGTTTGCGCATAGCGAACTTTAATATCGCGGTAAGCGAGCATCCAGAGCAGCTCACGATACTCAATTAATTCACCTAAATTGAGCGAGAATTTTTTATTGGCATCTATAACAATTTGGCTCATAATCTATACAGCAGTTTTGACTGTACGAATTTCGTCTTGAGACTCAATTTTTGTATCATTCCAAATCACGAGCGACTTTCCTAAAAATTGATGCCGTAAACGTTCAAACTCTTCTTGGTTTAGAACCAGCACGCGAATTTTGCGATGAATCATGCGTTCGGTTTTTTCAATTAGTTCATTGAGGTAGTTGCGGTCGATATTTCCCACAATCGTCAGGTCAATAATCCCCGAATCCTTGCCCGAAGCGTAGTCGCCTGTGATAAATGCCAATTTCACCGAACCCAAACGCGAAAGCACGCGCTCAATGAGTTGGTCAATGCCTAAATACTTTTTGACGAGGCTATGCAATTCAGGAAAAAGCGGATGTTTGGGATTGGCTTGGTAGAGTTTCGTGCGTCCATCGTCGCGTGTGGTCAAAAACCCTGCTTCAGCGAGGCGGTTGAGCTCAACACGCACAGCGTTTGTGGATTCACCAAACTCCTCGGCAAGCTCGCGCAAGTAGGCTTGAGTCTCTTGATTGAGGAAAAACTTCAAGAGCAGTTTGACACGCGTTTTTGATGTTACCAACGAGTCTAACACAAAAGCAACGATTTTGAGTAACGAATCAATGATTTATTGAGTAATAAATTTACTCTAAACCATTCTATTTTGCAAGACCTTTTTCGTGTATTTTTTGGTTTGAGTAGTTGAAGCAGGCGCTTACTTGCGGGCACACGATTTCCTGCCGTTTTTGTATGTTTGTACTTCTTTCCAAGCAATTTCAATGTAACATCATGATGGTTCGCACACGCTTTGCGCCCTCGCCTACGGGCTATGTGCATGTAGGCGGCTTGAGAACAGCACTCTATAACTATCTCTTTGCTAAGAAGCACGGCGGTAAATTTATCCTACGCATTGAGGATACCGACCAGACCCGACTCGTAGAGGGCGCAACTGAAGGCATTATTCGCGTTCTCGAGTGGGCTGGCATTATCCCCGACGAAAGTCCTGTGCATGGCGGCGATTTCGGTCCTTATGTTCAATCGCAGCGCCTTCATCTCTACAAGCACTACTGCGACGAACTCATTGCTAAAGGTCATGCTTACTATGCTTTTGAGACGCCTGAAGAGCTTGAGGAAATGCGCAAATTGCAAATGAAGCAAGGTCTGCAGCCAAAGTATAACCGCAAGTGGCTACCCGAATCGCTGGGTGGCACTATGCCTGAAAGCAAAATCAAGCAGGCTTTGGAATCAGGTCTTCCGAAAGTGGTGCGCATGAAGGTTCCTGACCACATCACAATTAAAGTCCATGATGTGATTCGTGGCACTGTAGAATTTGACTCTTCCGTCGTCGATGATCAAGTCTTGCTCAAAGCTGATGGCTTTCCGACCTATCACCTTGCCGTCGTCGTCGATGATCACTTGATGCAGATTTCTCATGTCATTCGTGGTGAAGAGTGGCTTTCTTCTACCCCTAAGCATGTTCTGCTCTATGAATTCTTTGGCTGGGAAAAGCCGACTTATGCACATGTGCCACTTTTGCTTAATCCCGACCGCACGAAGCTCTCTAAACGTCAGGGCGACGTGGCAGTAGAAGACTACATCAAGAAAGGATACAGCAAAGAAGCGCTGGTCAATTTCGTGGCACTGTTAGGCTGGAACCCGGGCAGCGGCTCTGAGCAAGAAATCTTTACTATGGAAGAACTTCTAGAACAGTTTTCACTTGAGCATGTTGGCAAGTCAGGTGCTATTTTCAATTTGGAGAAACTCAGTTGGATTGAAAAGCAGCATATTCGTCGGCTCTCCAACGCAGAACTTGCTCAGCGCATCAAACCTATCTTGCTTGAACATCTACGTACAAAATCCACAGAAATGCCGCTGGAGTTGATTACCGGTGATGCGTATCTCACACAAGTTGCTGAGCAGATGAAAGAGCGTGTAGATTTTATTCACGAATTCGTGACATTTAGCAGCTATTACTTCTTTGAGCCCGAGCAGTATGAGGAAGATGCGGTCAGAAAACGCTGGCAGCAGCAGACCAACACTTATCTTGCAGCTTTTGCAGAACGCTTGCGCACCTTAGCAGATTTCACGGCAAGCAGCATTGAGCATGCTTTGAAGGAGTTTGCACAAACTCAAGGCGTTAAAGTCTCAGACCTTGTGCATCCGATTCGTTTAGCGGTTACAGGCGTCAGTTTCGGCGCTAGTCTTTATCACATTTTGGAAACGCTTGGGCGTGAGGCTGTTGTGCGTCGCCTTGAGCGTGCAATCTTGCGCATCAAGCCAGAGGCAGTTGCATAAGGAGCTGTGCAAGCGCTGTGTAAAATAAAAAAGCCACTACACCGTAGTGGCTCTTCCGTTCGTGGCGATGACACTTAGTTTTTCTTATCGTTTGGCATCGGGCGTTTTTCGAAAATTTCGTCGATGATGCCATATTCTTTGGCTTCCTGCGCGCTCATCCAGCGGTCGCGTTCGGAATCTTGGTGCACTTTCTCGACAGGCTGCCCTGTATGCTTTGCCAAAATTTCTTCTAACAAATGCCGTGTTCTTTCGATTTCTTTTGCCATGATAAGAATATCGGTTTCTTGCCCCTGCGCACCACCTGACGGCTGATGAATCATAATGCGCGCATGTGGCAATGAACCACGCTTGCCTTTGGTACCTGCAGCCAGAAGAAATGCTCCCATTGACGCTGCCATGCCGACGCAGACCGTTGAGATGTCAGGGCGAATGAACTGCATGGTATCATAGACACCCAACCCTGCTGAGACGCTACCGCCCGGAGAATTGATGTACATGTAGATGTCTCTTTCAGGATCTTCTGACTCCAAGAAGATCAGTTGTGCCATCACAAGGCTAGCAGAGTGATCGTCAACCACTGTCCCATAGAACACGATGCGCTCGCGCAAGAGACGCGAAAAAATGTCAAAGGCTCGCTCGCCCCGTCCAGAGGTCTCGATCACCATAGGAACGAGCATGCTGCGTGTTTGATTGATGCTCTCCTCGAGTCTGGGATGATAGAGTTTTCTGATGTGATAGTCTAATCCGAAATTGATGTTTGCCATTGCTTGATAGAAAAGATGTTACAGAATTACAACTTACCAAAAAGCGTTAACAAAAAACTTAGAACTGAATTTTGATTTTTTCGCTCTTATACTCTTTGAGTTCCGCAGCGTTCCAAGTCGGGAACTTTGTACGATTGATCACGGCACGCACTGCGTTAGCCGTTTGTTCATCTAAATCGTTTTGCGACATATTGATTTGCTTGACCTTGCCGTCCGGTGCTACCACCACCGAAAATGCAACGGCACCGCCGGTCTTGCCCAAGCGTGCGGCATTTGCTTTAACCGTTGGAATTAGTGTCTCCTGTAAGTTCTCCATCACTTCATCTAACATTGCATAATTGAACTTTGGTCTTGCAATTTCTGTGCCCCCTGCTTTATCCGCTTCAGGTGCTGGGACATTTGTATAGGTTACTTTTTTCTCAATTTGAATCTCATTACTTCTTTGCTGTGGATCAGCAAGCGTCTTTTGATACTCTTCCATCAGTTTTTGTTGCGCAATGAGGGCACTATCATCGGGGCGTTTTAAGCCCAAATTTTCATCCTTTTTGCAACCAGCACAACCCGAGCAGCCTGTGTGTAGCCCAGCCATTAGCGTCAGAATTAACGCGACTCCAAACATGGAGACAAAAGAAGTATTGCGTTTCATATGGCAAATGCGTGAAGAGTTTTCAAAAATTTTGATTGATAATAGCAACCTTCAAACTTGAACGTTAGCGAAATTACAACTTTCAATCAAACCACATACATTACGAATACATTAAACACTTCGTTGCATCAAAAAATTGAGGGCTGACCTGCTGCTGCAAATCAGCCCTGCCTTTAAGAGATGCGAGCCGTGCGCTGCGTTGAGCGATTAGTACATACCGCCCATACCGCCACCCGGTGGCATCGCTGGCGCTTTTTCTTCTTCTTTTTTCTCGACAATTACAGCTTCCGTTGTGAGCAAGAGACTTGCAACAGACGCTGCATTCTCTAGTGCTGTACGGGTTACCTTTGTCGGGTCAACCACGCCAGATTCAATGAGATTTTCATACTGCTCTGTGCGTGCATTGAAGCCATAGTCGTCTTTGCCATCTTTGACTTTTTGCAGCACTACGGCGCCGTCAGTTGTGCCTGTGTTCGCCACAATCATGCGCAGTGGCTCTTCGATAGCGCGACGAACAATCTCAATGCCCGTTTTCTGGTCTTCATTTTCTGGCTTGAGGGCATCGAGTGCTCGTGCCGCACGAATGAGCGCTACACCGCCACCGGCAACAATACCTTCTTGGACGGCTGCGCGTGTGGCATGCAACGCATCTTCAACACGGGCTTTCTTTTCTTTCATCTCAACTTCAGTGCTCGCGCCAATGTTAAGCACCGCTACGCCGCCAGAGAGTTTCG
Organism: Candidatus Thermochlorobacter sp.; assembly: GCA_046291735.1. Taxonomy (GTDB): domain Bacteria; phylum Bacteroidota; class Chlorobiia; order Chlorobiales; family Thermochlorobacteraceae; genus Thermochlorobacter. The sequence goes on from JBKBSK010000014.1 coordinate 5,365, forward strand.
CCAGACGCTCTTGGAGTTTTTCCTTGTCGTAGTCACTGGTCGCTTTCTCAATCTGACTCTTGATTTCATTGATGCGTGCCTTGATTTGGTCAGATTTGCCTTTGCCTTCAACGATGGTCGTGTTATCCTTATCGACCACGATGCGCTTGGCTTGACCAAGATAGGCGATGGTTGCATTCTCTAGCTTGAAGCCTTTTTCCTCACTGATGACCGTGCCACCCGTGAGAATCGCAATATCTTCAAGCATTGCTTTACGACGATCGCCAAAGCCCGGCGCTTTGACCGCTACAACGCGCAGGGTGCCACGCAGTTTGTTCACTACAAGCGTTGCTAAGGCTTCACCCTCAACTTCTTCAGCAATGATGAGAATCGGCTTACCCGTTTGCACAACTTTTTCAAGCACGGGAAGCAGATCCTTCATCGAAGAAATTTTCTTATCGTGAATGAGGATGTAAGCATCTTCAAGTTCTGCTTCCATCGTCTCGGTGTTGGTCACAAAGTATGGCGAAAGATAGCCACGGTCAAACTGCATACCTTCGACAACCTTGAGTTCAGTTTCCGTGCCCTTGGCTTCTTCGACCGTGATGACACCATCTTTGCCAACCTTATCCATCGCTTCGGCAATGAGTTTGCCGATTTCTTCGTCGTTGTTGGCAGAAATCATACCGACCTGCGCGATTTCCTTCTTGCCCGAGATTGGCCGGCTAATTTTTTTCAGCTCTTCGACAATTGCTGAGACAGCCATGTCAATACCGCGCTTCAGGTCCATCGGGTTCGCGCCTGCGGTAACATTCTTTAAGCCTTCACGGAAGATGGCTTGAGCCAGTACTGTCGCTGTCGTTGTGCCATCACCTGCAACATCGCTTGTCTTAGAGGCAACTTCGCGCACCATCTGCGCCCCCATATTTTCCAAGGGATCTTCAAGCTCAATTTCTTTTGCTACAGTTACGCCATCTTTAGTTACAGTTGGCGCACCAAATTTTTTCTCGATGACAACATTGCGACCTTTCGGTCCAAGCGTAACTTTTACTGCATCAGCCAGCTTATCGACACCACGTTTGAGTGCCGAGCGTCCTTCTGCATCGAAATAAATCAGTTTTGCTGCCATGTTGAGTTAAATGGTTTAATTTTTTGAAAAAGTTTAGTTCAGAATGGCGAAGATGTCACTTTCACGCATGATAAGGAACTCTTCACCGTCGATGGTAACTTCTGTGCCAGAATACTTGCCATACAGCACTTTCTGACCTACCTTTACTTGTGGCTTAATCACCGTACCGTTGTCCGAAGTTTTACCTTCGCCGACCGCCACAACTTCACCGTGCTGGGGTTTTTCTTTGCCTGTGTCAGGGATATAAAGACCGCCTTTTGTTTTTTCTTCTGCTGGAGCTGGACGAACAATCACACGATCCGCCAGAGGTTGCAGTTTCATAGTTTTAGTCCTCCAAGTTTTGAGTTTGTGAAATTGTTATCAAGATGATAAGAATCAAGAACTTTGAGTTTGAGTGCTACAACGAAGAGCGTTTGGTAAAGTTTCAACTTTTAGCACTCATTATAGGCGAGTGCTAAAATACAAAATCACTACAAGACCTGCAAGGGCAAGATTCAAAATTTGTGCAAAAGGTTGTGGAAGTTTCCAGAAAAGTGGTATATTCGTACTGCCTCTGCTGCCCAACAAAACACCCTGTATCGACTGCGATCACTAAAAATTGGAGGTTTGCAACATGCAGAAAGCATCTCGTAAGTATCCCTCTGTCTCTCAAAAAGACATCATAGAGTGCCTGATTCTTATTGTGCTTGTAACGGTGTGGTGGATATTCAGCTAAATTTTGCGCTCACTCTCCATCATCTGACAACAGACCTATCACGCACGTGCTGCAGCACTCACACTAACCTAATCATCACATTTGCTTCTCACCTCTCTTGAGCCATAGGGCTTGCTCTCAATAGGCGCAATAATTATATTCAGACAAAGTTTTACCTGAGCAACAGAACCTTTCACTGCTTTCCGTTTTCCAACTATGGCAACCGTGGTCTTAAACAATGTCGAGAAAATTTACGACGGCGGCGTAAAGGCTGTCGAACAGTTTAACTTAGAGATTGCTGACAAAGAATTCATCGTGATGGTCGGTCCCTCTGGCTGTGGCAAATCTACTACGCTGCGTATGATTGCTGGTCTGGAGAGTATCTCACGTGGCGATCTCTACATCGACAACAAGCGCATGAATGATGTGCCACCTAAAGACCGCGATATTGCTATGGTATTTCAGAATTATGCGCTCTACCCACACATGAGCGTTTTCGAAAATATGGCGTTTGGATTAGAACTGCGCCGTATGCCAAAAGATGAAATCAAACGACGCGTTACTGAGGTTGCCAAATCTATTGGACTTCTCGAGTATCTTGATCGTAAGCCCAAAGCCTTATCTGGTGGTCAGCGTCAGCGTGTTGCCTTAGGGCGTGCCATTGTGCGCAATCCAAAAGTTTTTCTCTTCGATGAACCGCTCTCGAACTTGGATGCTAAACTGCGTGTGCAAACCCGCACAGAAATCTCTCGCTTGCATCGACAACTGGGCGCCACGATGATTTATGTTACGCACGACCAAGTTGAAGCTATGACGATGGCAGACCGTATTGTTGTGATGAATAAAGGCAAGATTCAACAAGTCGATACACCGCTCAATCTTTACAACAAGCCTGCCAATAAATTTGTCGCCGGCTTCATTGGCAGTCCTGCCATGAATTTTATCAACGGCTCACTTTATCAAAACGGAACGCTTTGCTTCAGAGACAAATCTGGCACACTTGATATGAGCTTACCACAAAAAGTGGCAGATAAACTCAAATCATACATTGGGAAAGATATCACGGTTGGCATTCGCCCGGAGGACATTCATACGGTAAACGAAACGGCACGCATTGCTGCCGCAGCGCGGGCAAAATTGCATCTTGATATTGTAGAGCCCATGGGCAATGAAATGTTCCTATATCTCCAATTACCTGCTGTGCAAGGCTCTGCACATCTTGTTGCACGCATTGATGCGCGCCAGCCGCTCGAGCTCCGTGAAGATTTCGAGTGTGCTATTGATACAGAAAAAGCGCACTTCTTCGACAACGTAACAGAACAAGCGCTCGTCTAATGCAGAGACTACCTTACTTCCCCCGCCTTACATTACTTATTTCTCTCTTTTTGTTCAACTCACTTGCCTATGGACAAATCACGCTGCATGCTGTTGGCGATGTGATGCTTGGCTCATACACCCCTCGTCAGATTCTGCCTGCTAATGATGGCAAGTTTTTCGCTGACTCTATTGCGCGCTACCTTAAAGGTGCAGATATCGTCTTTGGTAATTTGGAAGGCACATTTGTCAAGCCAGACATGAAACCACAAAAGTGCAGTGAGTCTTCACGCCGCGCTGGTCGTTGCTATGAATTTGGCATGCCCCCTACACTTGCACCTGTCCTGAGCCAAATGGGATTTAATGTGATGAGCCTGGATAACAATCATGTCAGCGACTACGGCGATGCGGCTTACCAATACTCTCAAATGCTGCTCTCTGAACAAGGCATTGCCTTTGCGCCCAAAAAAGGGCTTGCAGAGATGATTGTACGCGGGAAAAAAATTGCTATCGTAGCGTTTGGATTTTCAGATGCTTCGTATCAAGTGAGTGATCCTAAGCGTGCAGCGCGAGTTATCGATAGTGTGAAGAAACACTATGACTTAGTTATTGTCTCTTTTCACGGTGGTGCAGAAGGTAAAAACGCGCAGCATGTTGAAAATAAAACCGAAGTGTTCTACGGCGAAAATCGTGGTAACTTAATTGAGTTTGCACATAGTGTTATTGATGCTGGCGCAACGCTTGTTATTGGTCACGGTCCGCATGTTCTACGTGCGCTGGAGCTTTACAAAAATAAGCTCATCATGTACTCGCTTGGCAATTTTCTGACCTATGGGAATATGAATATTCAAGGTATCACAGGCACTGGTGCAATTGTGCAGGTTGAACTCGATGAGCAAACTGGGGATTTCAAGCAAGGCAGAATCATTCCAACGCAGCAGCTTGAACCGGGCTACCCCGTCTATGACACTGAAAAACGTGCCATTGCCATCATCAAATCGCTTACTGCGTCTGATTTCCCACAAACGCCGCTTGTTATTATGGACGATGGCGTGCTCAACGCAAAACCCGTAAGGTAAGTTTGCTATGCCTAACCAAGCGCCCAATATCCGCCCCACTTTATTTTTGCTTGATGGCATGGCACTAATTTATCGTGCATACTACGCCTTGATGCCGCTGCGCATGCAAACCACAGAGGGCTTTCCAACCGGTGCGGCTTTTGGTTTTACCAACACGCTCATCAAACTCATTGAGCATTACAGCCCCGATTACATCGCTGTCGCCTTCGATAGCAAAGAGAAAACTTTCCGACATGAAAAATATCCAGACTACAAAGCCAATCGCCCACTGCCACCCGATGACCTCATGATGCAACTTGAGAAAATTTATACTATCGTTGAAGGCTATGGTGTGAAAAGTCTCAAAATGCCCAGCTTTGAAGCCGATGACATTATGGGCACGCTTGCTAAAAAGTTTGAAGCAGTATGCGATGTTTTTCTTGTTACGCCCGACAAAGACTTTGCGCAACTTGTTAGTGAGCACATTCAAATTCTAAAGCCTGCTAAGGACAATGATGTCTTTGAGCGATACGGACGCAAAGAGATCAAAGAGAAGTATGGGGTTTATCCTGAGCAGTTCGTTGATATGCTTACGCTCATGGGCGATTCTTCTGATAATATCCCGGGCGTGGATGGTGTTGGACCTAAAACTGCAGCGGCACTAATCAATGAATACGGTTCGCTTGATGCGCTCTATAAAAATCTCCCGCTTATCAAAAAGCCTAAACTACGCGAAAATCTGCTCAAAGCACAAGCACAGCTCAAACTTAGCCGCTTTTTAGTGACCATTAAAACTGATTTGGACATCAACGAACCCCTAGAAAAATTTCGACAGCAGCCGCTCGCTACAGACCTGCTCATCCCAGTCTTCGAAGAACTAGAATTCAAACAATTTCTTTTGCGGCTCAAACGCTCTTCGAGTCTTGCTGCAACTGATGCTGATGCAGAAGACACCACAGCCCTTGACGATGACCTTTCATTTGACTTTGGTGCAAATGTGAGCCAAGACTACACCAGTCAACTTCCGACTCCGCAATCCGTTGGCAATTATGAGCTTATCAATACGCCTGAAACCTTTTCAGACTTGTTGCAAAAATTGAGTCGTGTCCGAGAGTTTGCACTTGACACGGAAACCACCAGTCTTGACGCACTTGATGCTGAACTGGTCTGCATCTCCTTTGCACTTACCGCACGCGAAGCTTATGCTTTGGATTTTCGTCATACGCTTTCACTTACAGAGGCATTGCAACGCTTGAAGCCTATTTTGGAAAATCCTACTGTTCGTAAAGTTGGTCAGAATCTCAAGTATGATTATCTGGTGCTGAAAAATTATGGGATTACGCTTGCGCCCCCTTACTTTGACACGATGCTTGCCAGTTATGTGCTTAACCCCGATGAGCCGCACAACTTAGACGATATGGTTGAGCAGTACTTGAAATTTCGCACCGTAAAGTATGACGAACTTGTCGGTACAGGGAAAGCACAAAAATCAATTTATGATGTGCCGCTTGAGGACCTCAAAAACTATGCATGCCAAGACGCGGATATGGCGTTGCAGCTTAGAGCAGCTCTGCAAGAAAAACTCTTGCTTGAGCCTGCCTTGCAGTACATTTGCCTAAACATTGAATTTCCATTGCTACGCATACTTGCCGAAATGGAATACTCAGGGATTACTATCGACACAAGTGTGCTTAGCGAGATTTCTCTTGCTTTAGACACTGCAATTCAAGAAACAGCGCAAGCTATCTATGCGGCTGCAGGCGAGACCTTCAACATTGATTCGCCGAAGCAAATTGGCGAGGTGCTCTTCGAGAAAATGAAACTACCTGCCAAAAAACGCACGAAAACTGGCTACTCGACCGATGTGCGCGTGCTCGAAGAACTTGCTACAGAGTTTCCAATTGCTAGCAAAATTTTGGAATACCGCAGTTTGCAAAAGCTCAAGAACACTTATGTTGATACTTTGCCCGGGCTCATTCGCAAAAAGAGTGGTAAGGTGCACACCTCGTTCAATCAAAGCGTGGTGGCGACCGGTCGGCTTTCATCATCGAATCCAAATTTGCAGAATATCCCTATTCGCACGGAACTGGGCAGACAAATTCGTAAAGCCTTTGTGGCAAGCCGCTCAGATTACGCCCTGCTTTCAGCAGACTACTCACAAATTGAGCTGCGCATTGCTGCAGAACTCTCTGGCGATGAGACCATGCAGCGCGCCTTCAAAAATGGTGAGGATATTCACAGCGCAACTGCCAAAATCATTTTTGAGACCGAAAACATCACAAAAGATATGCGCCGTAAAGCCAAGGAGGTGAATTTCGGTGTGCTCTATGGGATTCAACCGTTTGGTTTAGCACAACGCCTCGACATTAGCCAAAGCGAAGCGAAAGCTATCATTGAGAACTATAAAGCCAAATACCCAAAGATTTTTGACTATCTCTCGCGCGTCTTGGAGCAAGCACGCACAAAAGGGTATGTAGAAACGGCTTTAGGTCGGCGGCGCTATTTTAGGGATATCAACCACAAGAATGTCTCGATTCGAAACGCTGCGGAGCGTGCTGCTATCAACGCCCCAATTCAAGGCACCGCAGCTGATATGATTAAACTGGCAATGATTCAAATTCATGAATGCTTGATTGCCAAACACATGCAATCGAAAATGGTCTTACAAGTGCACGATGAATTGCTCTTTGACGCTCCAAAGTCAGAATTAGATACCCTTGCTACGCTTGTCAAAACTGAAATGATCGATGCTGCAGTGCGCGCTGGACTAAAGGGTGTGCCTGTTGCCGTAGAAGTTGGTATTGGTGAAAATTGGTTAGCTGCACATTGACGATATGCCAAAGAGACAAGCACCACCGCTACGCCGAAAAAACTTTGCGAGCGTTGATGAAAGCGATTTGCACGGCATTATTTTTGAGACGCGTGGCGCCTACTACCTTGTGCGTACGCCCGAAGGTGAAACTTACACCTGTAAGACTCTGCGTACCACACTAACTGAAAATCCAGATTCTACACTTGCCGTGGTTGGCGATTGGGTGCGCTTCCGTGCATTAGAAGAACGAAATGATGTGGCGCTGCACAATGGCATCATTACCTTTGTGGAAAAACGCCGCACTTCGCTCTCGCGCAATCGTAGACGACGGCACAACCGTAGCGGCGAGACCGAACATGTAATTGCAAGCAACATTGACCAACTGGTTATCGTGACTTCTGTCATTGAGCCGCCATTCCGACCGAAACTCGTTGACCGATACCTTGCTTTCGCAGAGTTTGAGCGACTCTCACCGCTGCTTGTGCTCAATAAAATTGATTTGGATACAGCACATCTTGCACAGTCGCTGCTCCAACCTTACGCTGACTTAGGATACGATACCCTTGCGCTTTCGGCACACACTGGTGAAGGTATTGAGCTCTTGCGCAGCAAACTTATTGGCAAAACTTCAGTATTTAGCGGTCATTCAGGCGTTGGGAAATCCACGCTGATTAATGCGCTTACAGGCAGCGATTTGCCGACAGGTGAGATTAGCGAAAAGACACGCAAAGGTGCGCATACCACAAGCAATGCGATTATGCTGATTGTCTCTTGCCCCAACTCCGACGAGTATGGCTATGTGATTGATACACCGGGCATTAGAGAGTTTAGTTTGGAAGGTATCGCAAGAGAAGAATTAAGACATCTTTTCGTAGAGTTCAAGAAATATGCGGCAGACTGTGCGTTTGCTTCGTGCACGCACACCACTGAACCTGACTGTGCAGTTCGCGCGGCTGTAGAGCGCGGTGAGATTTCATCTTTGCGCTATGAAAGTTATCTCACGCTCTTTGCAGAAGCACAAAACTGAACACGCCATCACATCAGCGCCACGATGCTGTAGCACATCTCAACTTTAAGCCGACATCCAAACTATGAAACGCCTTGAAGGGAAAGTTGCCGTCATTACAGGTTCAACCAAAGGTATTGGCAAAGCCATTGCCCAAAAATTCTTAGAAGAAGGCGCGCAAGTGGTGATTTCCTCACGCAAGCTGTCTAATCTTGACGATGCCTTAGCCTCGCTGCGCTCTCCAAACGTGCGCGGGAAGACTTGCGATGTCTCAAAGTATAATGAAGTAGAGCAACTGCTTGAGTTTGCACTAAAGGAATTCGGCAGACTTGATGTATGGATTAACAATGCAGGTGTGGCAGAGCCTTATCAAAAAATCGTGGATGCACCGCTTGAGGCGTGGTATGAACCCATTGAAATCAATCTCAAAGGCACCTATCACGGTTGCCGTGCCGCACTGACTTACTTTCTCAAGCAGGGTCGTGGAAAGATCATTAACATGACTGGTGCTGGGTCAAGTGAAAAAAAATTTGATAGCACTGCTTGCGTGAGCGGCTATGCAGCAACTAAAGCTGCTATCAAGCGCCTCACCTTTTCACTTGCAGAAGAATACAAAGACACTGGCATTGAAATCATGCTGCTCAATCCGGGCATGGTGCGCACAGAAATTTTAGGCACACGCCAGCCGACACCAGAGATGCAAAAGCGTCTTGACCGATTTCTTATTATTCAAGATATTTTTGCACAGCCGCCAAGTGTTGCAGCGGAACTTGCAACCAAAATGGCAAGCGATTGGAGTAACGGCAAAACAGGACTTTTTCTTTCAGCACTTAGTCCAAGCCGTGCTCGTGTATTACTGCTTACCTATCCTTTTCGAAAATGGTTCGGCAAAATCAACCGAGAACAGTACTAAACTTGATACAGTCTATTCGTGTAAAAATTCTGCTGCAGAGCGCTGTCATCATAGCCTGCTTGTGCAGCAACATTGGGTGTTATTCTTTTACAGGTGCCGCTTTACCGCCACATATCAGAACTATTGCAATTCCCATTTTTAACGATGAATCGCGCAGTGGTGTGCCCAACTTGCGGGAGCGACTGACTCAGGAACTGACACGGCGCGTGCAAACGCAAAGTCCACTGATTATTGAGCAGTCGCGCACCGACGCAAACTCGATTGTCGAAGCCACAGTTGTCGCTTATACTGATGTGCCCAGTGTCATTGGCGGGCAAACCGAGCGCGCTACACAAAACCGTATCACTATTCGTGTCTCTGCAACCTACCGTGATCTTGTCAAAAAGAAAATTCTCTTCAAACAAGATTTCAGTGGCGTGCAGGATTATCCTATAGGCAATTTCCCCGCACAGCAGCAAGCCATTGAGCGTGCGATTGTTACTATTACTGACGACATACTAAACAAAATTCTTTCAGGCTGGTAGGGTCGTGGTGCTGTCTTAAAGCGCAGTTTCATTTAACCAGTCACGCGCCTTGAGGCAACGGTAAAGCAAGGCTTCACGTGAATCGGGCTGCGGCGTGTAGTTATACTCCCAAGCCACTTCTTTCGGCAGCGACATCAAAATAGATTCCGTTCTGCCGCGCGTCTCTAAGCCAAAGAGCGTTCCACGATCATAGACCAAGTTAAACTCCACGTATCTTCCGCGCCGCAAGCGTTGAAAGCGCTTTTCTTGTTCGCCAAATGGCTCATGGCGTCGTCGCTCGACAATCGGTGCATAGGCTTCTGTGAAAGCATCACCGCAAGATTTCACAAAGTCAAATGTCGCCTCGAGATTATCGCTGAGATAATCGAAGAATATGCCTCCGACGCCACGTGTCTCATTGCGATGAGCAATGAAGAAGTATTCATCGCACCATGCTTTGAACTTCGGGTAAAATTCAGGATTGTGTTTATTGCATGCTTCTTTATGCACGCGGTGAAAGTGTTGGATATCTTCGAGAAAAGGATAGTATGGCGTCAGGTCTGCACCACCGCCGAACCATGCGCGTTTCACATTTCCATCGGCATCATATTGCTCAAAGTATCGATAGTTGCAGTGCACTGTTGGTATCATTGGTGAGTAAGGATGAATCACAACAGAGACACCAGTTGCAAAGTAGGGCGTTACTTCGGTATTCATTTTCGCCGCCATTTTTTCTGGCAGCACTCCGCTGACGGCAGAAAAATTCACGCCGCCTTTTTCGAAAATTGCGCCATCTTGAATTATGCGCGTTTTGCCGCCCCCGCCGGTTTGATGCTGCCATGTCTCTTCCACAAACTTCCCCTTGCCGTCAAGAGCTTCCAGCACTGAAGTAATATGCTGCTGTAAAGATTCTAAATAAGTTTGAACTCGATCTTTGAATAAACTCATGCTGCACCGTTAGGGTGAAGTTTTCAGTAAGTAGCAGGTTCAGTAGAGATGCACTTGTTAGGACTTCGAATCCCTGTCAAAGAAAAGGGCACACTATCAGACGTGTCCAAAGCCTGAACAATCAGCACGAGGTTTGATGTATTGTCGTTTATCCCTGTTATGACACCACCAGACCTTCGAGACGATCTTCTAAATCGGCATAAAGGTCGCGCAGTTTATCGAGTGTCTCTGCATCGGCTTGCCAGAGTCCGCGCCCTGCTGCCTCGAGCAACCTGCCCGTTATATTTTTGAGTGCTGCAGGGTTGAGTTTCATCAACCGCTCACGCATGGCGTCGTCAAAGACATAGGTGTTTGCAGATTCGTCAAATACCCATTTATCGACAGCTTTAGCTGTAGCCGACCAGCCCAGCAAATAGGTAAATCGACTTGAGATCTCTGCCGCTCCGCTGGCTTCATTTTTGAGCATCATCTCATACCACTTCGGGTTGAGCAATTTTGTGCGCGCTTCCAATCGCAGCGTCGACTCTAAACTACGCACGGTTGTCTCTGCTGTGAAGGACTCAATGTAACTGACCTGCACCTGCTGCCCTGTACGCTTTGCCACAGCTTGACGCATTGCACCTGATTCAGCAAAGTAGTGTTGATGATCGGTAATGCCATACTCGACGGAATCAATCTCTTGCGAGATGCGCTCTACTTTTGCCATTAAGGCATCCAAGACCGCTGCACAGAGTTTGCCTTGCTTAGCTCCACCATATGCGTAGGCATTGCGCTTGACAAATATCTCGCCCAGTTCTGATTCATCTTGCCAAGCACTGCTTTCAATCATATCATCGACATAATTGCCATAGTCGCCCGGGCGCTGGGTAAAGACGCGCGCTGTAGCGTCTTCAAAACTTACGTGCTTTTCTGCCATCAGCTCTTGCACGTGTTTCTTGATGAAGTTCATGTCAGTGCTTTCGTCAGCCTGTGCAGCATCTTTGACTAGCCGATCCAGAAAATCGATTTGCATGGCAAATGTATCGCGGAAGATACCGGAAGCTGTCATGAGCACATCAATACGCGGGCGACCCAGTTCAGAGAGTGGGATAAGTTTGTAGGCTGAGATTTTGCCATGTGCATCTCGTTCTGGACGCGCACCCATCAATGCCAGCGCAATTGCCACAGGTTCACCTTTGGTTTTAATAGTGTCCATTCCCCAAAGCACTTGTGCAATCGTTTCAGGATACTTTCCTGATTCTTCGCAGTGCATCTCCAGCAATTTTTGCGCAATAAGCTCACCGCGCTGCATAGCCAATTCTGACGGAATACGCCAAGGGTCCATGGCATGAATGTTGCGACCTGTGGGCAAGACGCGTGCGCCATCACGAATGACATCGCCACCAAACTGTGGTGCTACATAGCCACCGTTCAAACCGTTGAGCAGTGCACGAAGTTCTTCTTCATTGGTGAGCAATTTGCTCAGCAAATCTTTGCCTGATTGCACAATGCGCATGAGGTGTTTGTATTCCTCAGCTGACAATGCACGCCTTGCATGCCCGACATGTTCAAGGTGCTGGTTCATAGCAAAACTCCTTTTTCAAATGTTGAAACTAAACCTGTACTTTTGCAATTGCGTTTAGCACTATTGCATCAAGAAAATACAAGAAGTTCTGCATGCACGCAATGCTTACCTGCTTGCTGCGTGCCACTTTATTCAGGCACAGTAGGCGAGGAGATTGCGCGCAAGTAGTCGAAAGTGTACAGACCTGTTTGATGTCCATCGCCCCAGTGCGGCTGAATGGAATAATTGCCAACCACATCAATTTTTCTCAGGTCATACATACCGGGCACAAAGACGGGTAACTTAGTTGGCTGGTGGCTCTCGAACAAAACCGTTTCACCTTTGCAGTTTGCGCATGGGCATTCATCACGCAGTTTTTGCAACGTAATGTAAGTTGTCTGTCCATCGCTCCAAGTCAAAGCTAAGATGTTTTCTGCATAACGTTTCAGTTTCGTAAGGGTCATGGTTTGCGCGTTGTAGTTTGGTTAAAGATTCCGTAATAACTTTGATTGTTACAACAGTGCATCATACTTATGCGTTGCAACTGCGCCAAACGGGCGGGTAGAGTTTTCTTATATTTGATTTATGCAAAATTCATCGCGCCTCATATACTCTTTTATCGCACTTGCACTTATCTCTGAAGCAGTTTTGCTTGTCATTGACATCGGGCTCTTCTACGCACAGCGCGCGCGTATGCTCTCTGGCGGATTGTATTTCCTCAAAGATTTGCTTGCATCCATCGTAGTTGCGGTCATGTATTTTGTGATTCGCAATCGGTTGAGAAGCGGTGCGCAGTCGGATTCTCAAGTCTGGGTAGAGCCCATTAACGCCTTGTGGAAAGGCTTGATGTTGCTTGGCTTGCTGGTGCTACTGATAGCTCTATTGGTCTGGATAGCACCACAATCTAACTATGATATTCTCCCGCCTACGGGTATTCTGCGCCCACAGTCTTTGCATACCGTCTTCAAGACGCACTTTATCGCTGTCAGTTTCGGAATCATTTTGCTTATGGCGCTTGTGATCTTGGAGCGCTTGATACTTTTTCGTCGCACGAAAAATACACAGTTCAACCTCCTAGCGATGATAGCGTTGTTTGTGCTTACATCGCTCTCTGAGTTTGGCTCATTTCCAAGTGCATCACGCTTTGACCTTGACAACCTTTTCATGCTGCTTGTTGGTACAGCTACTACCATTATGATGCTGATTAACTTGTTTCGACTCTCATGGATATTGCCCCTGAGCCGCAACGATAAAATTCAAGCCCTGTTTCTGGTTATCGTCATTTTAGCTGAACTGTTCGCCCTGTTCAAGATGGACGTTACTAATCATCTTTTAGCTTATAGCAGTGTTGCCGGCTTGTTTTTTATACGTCTGCAGGTTTTTTTGTCTCTGTATCTCATCTTTACACTGCTTACCCTGCTTTTGTATTTACCTACATTAGAAGCACTGGAACGCAAGACTTCGGAGGTCAGGAATCTCAACGCTATGAGCCGTTTTGCCGCAGAAGTCCTCGATGAAGAAAAAATTTATTCGTCTTTGGTAGACTATGCGTGCGGTGCGGCAGGAGCTTCAGCGTGTGCTTGGGTTGATCTCTACCAACCCTTTGGGGAAAAAACAATCGATGCTACTACAGCAAGTCGCCTGCCAAACTTGCAATGGCAAACCAGTGCAGGATTTTTCAAAACCATCATTCGGAAGAATGTCTCAGAGCAGCAGTTGCACCGCTTTGCTGAGAAAGCACAGTTTTTGTGGGAAGAAATGGTGCATCAGCCACGCCAGATTAGTATTAACGATGTCGCAACAGATAAGCGCATTGTGAAAAAAGATATCTCACCGCTTAAAGCATGGGTGCACCGTTTCCGAAGTAAAGGCAGCAAGGAACCTGAAAAGATTGTCTCCACGCTCTCTGTGCCGCTCATCTCGCGCGCTTCGCTCATTGGCGTTTTGACTGTTGCCAAAGATGTTGAGTATGGCTTTGTCAAAGATGATATCGATTTGATTACTTCATTTGCCGACCAAGCTGCGATTGCCGTTCAGAACTCTCGCCTTATCCATGAAGTTATTGACAAAGAACGCATGCAGCAGGAGCTTTCTGTGGCACAAAAAATTCAGTTGCAACTTCTACCTGCTGAGCCACTTACCGTACGCGGCTATGAAATGGATAGCGTCTCTTATCCTGCTTTTGAAGTCGGCGGTGATTTCTATGACTACATGCTGCTGCATGCGCCAAATGGTCATGCTCACAAATTCGGGGTGATTGTCGCAGATGTCTCAGGGAAAGGTATATCTGCAGCGTTTTACATGGCAGAACTCAAAGGCATCTTTCAGTCGCTATGCGCTCTCTATCCTGACCACCCTACCGACTTACTGCGCCATGCCAACGAAACGCTCTCACGCAGCCTCGATAAAAAGTCTTTCGTCAGTGCACTATATGCTATCTTTGACGCTGAACACCACACGCTGCACTTCTCAAATGCTGGACACTGTCCTATGATTTTGCTCAACGAGCATGGCGCACAGATGATTAAGATGCGCGGCTTAGCATTAGGATTAGATAAGGGAACACTCTTTAACAGAGTGATTACTGAAGAGGAGCTCTCATTGCAGCCGGGCGATGCGGTGGTGCTTTATACTGATGGACTTGTCGAAGCCGTGAATGCAAGTGATGAGCAGTTTGGTTTTGAACGACTTTTGCATACACTGAGTTCATTGCGATGTCATTCTGCTACGGAGATTAAAAATGCAGTCGTCAATGCGGTCAATCTCTTTGCTGGTGAAGGCGGCAGCATCAAAGATGACCTGACTATTCTAGTTGTTAAACGCTGTGCAGACACTCAAGGTCATCAACATGAAACCTTTTTGGAGAGCAAAATGTAAAAAAGTTAGTCGCATGCTATATGTTTGTGCTATTTTTTTACTGCCTTGCAAGTGCGCAAGTGCGTACCGCAAACATCAGATCAACTGCTTAAACTTCAATTTGGTGAACCAACATGACATCATTTGCAGCTACCGTTCGCCCCAGTGAATGCGTTACTATTCTCGATCTTTCTGGCGACCTCGATGCACATACCTCAGTTCAACTTGAGCGCACTATTCAAGATCTTATCCAAAAGCAGCACTACAACCTCATTATTAACTTCTCCAAACTCAACTACATTTCTAGCGCAGGACTTGGTGTCTTCATGGCATTTATTGATGATATCCGCGCAAAAGGTGGTGATATCAAGTTCTCGAATATGCCCGAGAAAATTTATCAGATATTTGACCTTTTAGGATTCCCGATGCTCTATGAAATCTATGCCGATGAGAAAGAAGCCATTGAGAAATTTAAAACATCAGCAGCCTCTTAACTTTTCGTGGAGCAATGTTGGACAAGACTCGAGCGACGCTGACCATACATAGTCAAACAGATGAGCTTGAACGCGTGCGCCAATTCGTGCGTGATGCGGCTCTTCGTTTTGGCTTCTCTAGGAACGACGCTGAGAAAATTGTTACGGCTACCGATGAAGCCTGCGCAAATGTCATTCTTCACGGCTACAATAGCGACCCGTCACGCCATATCAATATAGGAATTGAAACCAATGGGAAGTCTTTTGCGGTCACAATTGATGATGACGGCAAAAGCTATGATCTGCGCAAGCATGTTTCACCAGATATGAAGGTCTATCTTGCAGAACGAAGACGCGGTGGCTTGGGCATTAAACTCATTCACATGCTGGTCGATGACATTGAGTATGTTGTGCGTGGCTCCCACAACCGTCTTACGCTCACGAAACGCCTGCCTGATTCAAGCCAGTAGGTTTCACAGCACGATTTTTACACATTTACGTCTATCTTGACCGAAAGTATCTAAAAGATGTCAGACGCACACACCCAATCTACCGTAGGCACTGCTACAACTAGTGATGGCTCGACGGTCTTTCAGCTCGACTTAAACTCGCTTCTGGAGACAAGTCAGATTCTTAATTCATCTGACGAGTTAGAATTCATCTTGTCGCACATTTTAAGAACTGTGATGGGTAAACTCTTGCTCACGCGCGCATGCATTATTACCGAGTCGTATCAAGAGAATTTGGAGAAAGTCTATCGCTTAGAGCAGGCAAGAGGTCTTACTGACGCCCCGCACACGTTTTCAGATAAAGATGCTTTCGCAGCACAATTTCATCTCACGCTCTTTCCAATCATTTCAACCAAACGTGAAATTGGATATTTAGGGCTTGGAGAAAAACTTAATAAAACGCCCTTCTCCTCGACCGAGCAAAAGTTCATTGAGTCGCTTGTCTCACTGGCTGCTACAGCAATTGAAAATGCATACACGTTGCTTGAACTGCGCCAGCAACGCCGCTCCTTGGATCAATCGGTGCAGAAACTGCGCACACTGCTCGAGCTTGCCAAGGAGTATAATGTTGCTATGAGCCGTGAGGAGATTCTGCGCCTGATGCTGCGCTCCATCGCTGGGCAAATGTTCATCAAAAGTTGTGCGGTGTATGCAAAGCAAGGTAGCACGATTCATGTAGAAGCCTATCAAGGCTTTGATACCCCACCGCTTGCACAAGCCGACTTGCAGCGACTCTTCGATATCAATGCACCTGTCAAATTACAGCGCGAAATCTATCCTGAACTTTATGCCGCAGATGTGCGTGTTGCTGTGCCTTTGCGCACTGGCGAGGAGACACTCGGCTTGCTGCTCACCAGCGCACGATACAGCGGAACTCCCTTTTCTGACCCTGACTTGAATTTTATGGCTCTTGCTGCTTCACAAGCCGCAAACGCTTTGGAACAACGACGGCTCTTTGAAGAAACGCTCAAGAAGCAAGCTATTGAAAAGGAAATGCAAGTTGCGCGCGAAATCCAAGCCGCGCTTCTGCCTAAGGCTCTGCCCGTGGGTTCAAGCTATGAAGTTGCAGCAGTGAATATCCCAACCTTGCAAGTCGGTGGCGACTATTACGATGTCATGCGTTTGGATGATGAACACCTTTTCGTTGCCATTGCTGATGTTACAGGCAAAGGCATGCCCGCAGCACTGCTGATGGCAAACCTACAAGCCTCCTTCAAAGCTTACTTGCTCTCCTATCAGCCAGCCACATTCGATCTTGCCAAGGTAGTCGGAAAAATCAACACGATTATGTATGAAAACACGCCCGACGATAAGTTTGTTACATGCTTTTGCGGTATCTTAAACCTTAAGACACGCGAATTTGTCTCTGTTAATGCTGGGCACAATCCGCCGTATCTCATTCACGCTGATGGTTCGTTCAACACGCTGAAAAAAGGCGGCATCATTCTCGGTGTGATTCCTACGCTTTCACCGTATCAAACCGAACGGCATACTTTGCAATCGGGCGATGTGCTCTTTCTCTATACGGATGGGATTACTGAAGCTATGGACAGCGCGCGCAGAGAGTTCGGTGAAGCACGCCTCGAAGCTCTGCTCACCGCACACCGAAACGACAGTGCATCATGTATTCTTCAAAGCATTATTCAAGAGCTTCAAGCCTTCCAGCCAGAAGGGCAGCAGTATGATGATATCACAGCTGTATGCCTTAAAATCAAGTAAATACACTACCCTTTGCAACGATGCGTCTGATGCCTTATGCTCTGCTGCTTATACTCCTCATCTTCACTGCCTCACCACATGCTTCAGCGCAGTCAGGTATGCCGCCTAAAAAACACCTTAGGAACGCCCCAACGCAACTTGCCCTGAACGGTACGAAAGTTTCACTTTCGGCTCAACTGTGGTATGACTTCATGCCTACCGTCGGTAATGCCCCCAAAAAACACTTGCTTGGCACCTTGCAACTTCGAAGCAATGGCAACCAACTGCCCGACCTCCGCCTTTGTCAAGTGTGGATTTTGCATCACAATCGGCTATGGGCTTGCAAAGCTGAACGGCAAGAGTCTAGCTCATCTGACAATGTTATTGAGTTTCGCTTGACTAATACCCCAACGCTCGAAGAGCTTCCTGCAGGCTCAGAGGTCATTGTAACTGTGCGCCTGTGCCAAAAACATCGCCGTGCGCGACTTCTCAGAGCGCCACTGCAAACTGTGCAGCGTGTCTATTGAGCAACTTTGTTCTAAAAATTTCACTTCCTACGAAAATCGTCCAAATCGTCTGCTGCGCAGAGGCATTTTGCACATTTCCTGTGCACGCATAGTGTAACTTCTTTTTGGCATAAACTTGAAACATTGAAGTAAGGAGTTCATTTATGAAGTGCGATGTTGCCGTCATCGGTGGCGGTCCAGCCGGCGCCACAGCTGCTAACGAACTTGCCAAAGCTGGACTTGACGTTGTGGTGCTAGAACGCAATTTGAACAATGCAAAGCCATGCGGCGGTGCAATTCCATTAGGACTTGTCGCAGAGTTCGAGATTGCAGACGACCTTATTGAGCGCAAGGTAACGCGTATGGCGGTGCGCTCTCCGAAAGGGCGCGTTATTGAAATGTCTATGCCAAACGGCTATGTCGGCATGGTACGCCGTGAGCGGTTCGATAAGTTCTTGCGTGAACGCGCTGCGCACTCAGGCGCCACACTCATTGAAGCTAAAATGCGTGCAATCAAACCGCTTGCTGATGGCTATCACATTTTTGCCGATAGCACCGGTGCTGGCGTCACTGAACTTCAAGCTAAGTATGTCATCGGTGCAGATGGTGCAAACTCTAAAACCGCACATGAGCTTGAGTTTCCGCCTAATGCGTTCAAAGCCGTGGCAATGCAACAACGCTTTCACTATGCGCCTGAACTTGAGCGTTATCACAACCTTGTCGAAATTTGGTTCGATGGTGAAGTCTCCCCTGACTTTTATGCTTGGGTCTTTCCAAAGGCTGACCATATCGCTGTCGGTACTGGCACAGAGGACATCCATGGCAATATCAAACAGTTGCAGAAGCGTTTTCGTGAAAAGTTAGGTCTGACAGTAGAGCCGTATTACGAAGAGGCTGCAAAAATTCCTATGCACCCGCGCAAGTCGTTTGTCAAAGGCAATGCTGCTCTTGTCGGGGATGCAGCCGGGCTTGTTACAGCCTCTAACGGTGAAGGCATTTTCTTTGCTATGAAAAGTGGGAAAATGGCTGCACACACTTTGCTTGATGTGATAGCTGGGCGCGCAAAATCTCTTGCAAGTTATGAGAAGACTTTTCGTAAAACTTACTTCCCGATTTATACAGGCTTAGCCCTCCTGCAGTGGCTCTACTACCGCAACGATCGCTTGCGTGAAAGTTTTGTTGCCATCTGTCAGGATAAACACGTGCAGCAAATCACTTTCGATTCATATCTCTACAAAAAAATGGTGCCTGCACCTCTCTGGGTACAAGCCAAAATTATGGCAAAGAATATCTACCACCTTGCTATCGGACACTAATACATGAAATTTCAAACAAGATAGATAAGCCACGCGCTTTTTCACTACTTTGCCTACAGGCTAACACTTTACACTGATTGACGACTATTTGCCTGCAGTCTCCTCCACTGTAGGCAGCGGTTTTGTTTTTGCAAAACTTATGTAATTTGTCGTCTCAAATAAGCGTATCCAATCAACTTTGACAATGAATCACTCTATGTTTGGCACAATAGATTTTGAGCAATTAGAAGCCAGTTATCAAAAGTGGCTGGAAAAGAACCGTCAGACAAAAGAACTGCCCGGCAAATATGAAAACCTTAGCTGGGAGAAAATCAAGCCGCTTTATACGCCACTTGACATCAAAGACATTGACTACAACACTGAAATTGGTCATAGCGGTGATTTTCCCTACACGCGCTCGATTCACAACAACCTTTATCGGGGCAAACTTTGGACCATGCGCCTCTTTTCGGGCTTTGCCACGCCCGAGGAAACAAACGCACGCTATCACTTTCTCTTAGAGCGCGGTCAAACAGGACTTTCTGTGGCGTTCGACCTCCCAGCACTCATGGGTTACGACTGTGATTCGGATTTTGCCAAAGGGGAGGTTGGGGTCTGTGGCGTCTCATTTTCATCGCTTGCCGATATGGAGATTATCTTCAAGGGCATCAATTTGGAAGAGATCTCTACCTCGATGACGATTAACTCCACCGCCATGGTTGCGCTTGCTGCCTATATTGCTACTGCACAGCGTCAAGGTCGTGACATTCGTAAATTACGTGGCACCATTCAAAACGACATTCTCAAAGAATACATTGCACAGAAAGAATACATCTATCCGCCACGTCAATCGATGCGCATCATCACGGATATGCTTGTGTATTGTGCAAGAGAAATGCCGAAGTTTAACCCCGTGTCGGTAAGCGGCTATCATATTCGTGAGGCGGGCTCTACAGCAGTGCAAGAACTGGCTTTCACGCTCGCCGATGGCTTTTGCTATCTCGAGCATGCCCTTGCTGCCGGACTTGATGTCGATGAGATTGCACCGCGCATTTCATTTTTCTTCAACTCACATAACGACTTCTTCGAGGAAATCGCCAAGTTTAGAGCTGCACGTAAAATTTGGGCAAAACGCTTGCGCTACAAATACGGTGCAAAAGACGAGCGCTCATGGCAATTGCGTTTTCATACGCAGACCGCTGGGTGCACGCTCACGGTTCAGCAACCAGAGAATAACATCGTGCGTGTGGCAATTCAAGCCCTTGCTGCGGTGCTTGGTGGCACACAATCGCTGCATACAAATTCTATGGACGAGGCACTTGCCTTGCCTAGCGATAAAGCCGTCAAAATTGCGCTGCGCACGCAACAAATTATCGCGTATGAAACTGGCGTTACGAACACGGTCGACCCACTCGGCGGCAGTTACTACCTTGAAGCACTCACACTGAAAATGGAACAGGAAGTCGAAAAGTACTTTGAGCGTATCGACCAACTCGGTGGCGTCATTGAGGCAATTGAGCAAGGCTTTATGCAAAAAGAAATCGCTGATGCTGCTTATCGCTATCAACAAGAAATTGATCGCAAGGAGCGCATTATTGTCGGCGTGAATGCTTTTCAAGAACCTGATGAGCAGATTGAAATTCCAATTTTGACGATTACGCCCGAAGTAGAAGCCAAGCAAATCGCGCGCCTTCGTGAAGTTAAAGCCTCACGCAATCAAGATGCTGTCAATCAATCACTTGCGCATATTCGTCAAGCTGCACAAGATGGCTCGAACCTTATGCCTCATCTTGTCGAAGCCATGCACCGCTATGTAACGCTCGGTGAAATCTGCGATGTTTTGCGTGAAGTGTTTGGTGTCTACGAAGAAACACCTGTTTTTTGACCTTACAGCGATTTGCCAGAGAAGCAAGTATTGAGACGCAAGGTGCAAGCTAGACATGCTCTGCGCAGCGCGTCTCAATTCTTGCTTTATCGCTTTGTGTGCTTGCGCTATTCAAGGCTGTGTATCACGACGCCTGTAAGCACCTTTGGGAAAAAGAAGGTAGATTTCTGCGGCATCACCTCACCAATTTTTGAGACCGCTTCTACTTCGGCAACACTTGTAGGATTCATCACAAAACCCAGTTGCGCCTTGCCCGATTGCACACTCTCAAAGACTTCATCTATATCCTTTGAATAATTCAAATTACTCTGCAAGGCTTGTGCTTCTGCGGAGATGCTGAGCATTTTGCCGATAATAAGATGATGCAGTAGCGTCACGTCTAAAGCCTTAAGTTCGCGCGACATCGGTTCTGGAATCGCTTTGTCTAAATCGCAGGCAAGATGAATACCGAAAATTTTTGAGAGCGTTACAAGACCGAAGGCATTGCGTGGATACAGCGCAAGAAATTCTTTGAGTCTTTGCTTATCTGAGAGCTCTTGCACACCAAAAAACAGCTTGAGATTTTCAAGCAGTCTCTCCACATTGAGATTGGGCAAACTGTGCACCAAGCGATGCGTTGGAAAAACGACAAGTCCTTCATCAAACATATTCGTCATAAATGTCATGATGAAGTTGTAGGCTTCCTTGCCTGTGTGATTTGGATTTTCCGCCATTCGTAAGTTGCGGTAGTTAATTGCAGTTTCATAGCGGTGATGCCCGTCAGCAATAAACAGCTGTTTCTCGCGCAGCACTTGGCAGACATGCTCAATGATACTTCTGTCTGTACATCGCCAGACTTGATTGCGCGCTTGTTGGTAATCCATAGCGTCTATGAATGGCGCCGTGCGCTGTGTGAAATCGTTAAGTGCTACATCGGTCAGTTTTTCTTTGTCGCTGTACAGTCCGAAGATTGGGCTGATGTTGGCTTTGGTTTTGATGAAAAGTTGCAGTCGGTCTTTTTTTGGACCGGAGAGCGTTTTTTCGTGCGGTAAGACAACGCCCTTATCAAACTCATACAAACTGCATCGCGCAATAAAGCCTTTGCGTGTGTAAGTCTTCTCTTCTTTTGTGGTAAAAGTTTGGTGGTAGGGATAGATCGCCTCGTCTTGATCTTGCTGCAAGACGCCCTGACGCAGCCAGTTCTGCAGGCGCTCAGCAGCTGCATCATACTTATTTTCTTCTTTTGGCAATTCAAGCCGCACAGCATTGTACTCCGATTTAGCGTAGAGCATTTCTTGTTGCTCTGGCGAAATGACATCATACGGTGGGCACAGCACATCGTCAAATGCGCTGATTTTTTGAGGATTGTAAGTCAGTCCTCTAAACGCAGTGATTTCCGGCATAGTGTTGAGACAAGAATCAAGTGAACTGTTTATGCAGCTTAAGCGACTTTGGATATCCAGAAGTCATTGTAATCCTCGCGCACGAGAATGCTAATCAAGCGTGCTTTTGTCATTTCCAAGATGGCAAGAAACGTTACAACGACCACGATGCGCTCTTGTGCATCTCGCACGAACTCGAAGAACGAGAGTTGTAAGTTGGTTTCAAGTCGTGCTAAAATTTTTTCTGACTGTTGCTCAATCGTTACAGGAATGCGTTTGATTTCATGCACTGTTTTTTTAGGAATATGTGTCAGCGCGTATTGATAGGCTTGAATCAAGTCAAAGAGTGTAGGGCGTTTGAGCAAGGGTTCTTCGGCAAGTGGAGCTTCAATGCTCTCGAAGTTTAAGCGTGGGAAGTGTCTACGACGCTGCTCTTCAAGCTGTTGGATGGTGTGTGCCATTTCTTTGTAGCGTTTGTATTCTAAGAGCCGCTGCACAAGTTCTGTACGTGGATCAAATTCGTCTAGCTCACCTTCAGTTGCCTCTGGGCGTGGCAAGAGCATTTTCGCCTTGATGCTCATCAGCACCGACGCCATATAGATGAAATCTGCAGCAACTTCCAGATTAAGTGTTTGTAGCGCTTCTAAATACTCGAGAAAATCGTTTGTGATTTTGGAAATGGGAATGTCGTAGATATTAAGTTCATCACGCTTGATAAAAAAGAGTAGCAAATCAAGCGGTCCCTCGAACTCCGAGAGTGCAACACGATACATGACGTGAGGTATAGATTTTTGAAGACTTGCAGATATGCTTAAAAATAAAAAGTCACCCGATTTACGAGCGACTTTAACTGACTGACTTTTCGAGCTGATTTTAGCCCACGCCGAAGAGTTTCTTTGCTGCGCGCAGTTTGTCACGCCACCAATTGCCTTTTTCTGTTGCTTGCTGCTCAATAACTTTTGGCGCAACTTGCTGAGCGATAGCATGAATGTTGCGCAACGGTTGTGTTTTGTAAGTTCTTGCGCGATCAAATGCTGCTTGGATGGTCTTATCCAAATCTTCTACCGAGCATGGCTTGACATGATAACGAAAGACTTGGAACTCGTTAATGGATTTAATTGCAAGTAACGCATCGCGTACTTGCGTGAGCAGAATTGTAACAATGTCAGGATATTCTTGTTTAACTGCATAGAGAAAATCCATTCCATCTTCACTGTTAAGATTGAGGTCAGTAACCATCACAGCCACAGGATTTTTTGAGAGCACTTCAAAGGCTTCTTGAATTGAGCCAGCAGGCAAGACCTTATACTTTTTCTCGAAGACTTTTATCATCGTGTTCAACTGCTCACGGTTGAATTCTACGATTAGCAAGTAGCCTTGCTGTTCAGCAGGTGGCGGTGGCGGCGGCTCTTCCTCAGCAATCTCTTCGATCGGGACATTCGCTTTGTTTTTCATGATGTCCGCACGGTCAGGATAGACCTGACTAACCTTCATTGCAATTTCAGCCGCTGCACTTACTGTCTCACGCAGTTGGTCGACTTTCCATGGCTTTGTGAGGTAGCGGAACACCTCGCCCGAGTTTACAGAGTTCATAATTGCGTCCAGATCACTATATCCTGTCAGCAAAATGCGAATCGTAGCTGGACTAATTGTTTTGATAATTCGCAGGACTTCATGACCCAGCATTCCGGGCATACGCTGGTCACTCAGCACAACATGAATTTGGTTTTGCCTCACAATCTCAATTGCATCTTTACCATTTGTGGCAGTGAAGATGTTGTACTGACGGCGAAACGTAGCAGAGAGCGACTGCAATACTAGCGGCTCATCATCAACCAGTAGAATATTGATGTTTGACTGACCTGTAGACATAGTAGATTAACTCTGTTTGAAATCGTTTCTAAAAATACGGTTTTTCAGCAAAATTCAGAATGTTTTAGTTTAGTGCTGGCACATTTTCGAAGACTTTTTCTTCTTTTATTTCTGTCTTCATGGGCAAGTAAATGAAGAAATCTGTGCCTTTACCTACGGTGCTCTTCACTTCGATTCGTCCTTTATGACCCTCTTCAATAATTTTCTTTGAGATAGATAGACCCATTCCCGTGCCCTGACCTACGGGTTTAGTGGTAAAGAATGGGTCAAAGATTTTGTTAATGATCTCTTTCGGGATACCTGTGCCATCATCGGAGATCTGCACCACCACTTCAGCGGCTTTTGATGACATGTAAGTCTTAATCCAAAGGTTACCTTGACCTTTCTTCTCCATAGCGTGAGCCGCATTGGTAATCAGGTTCAAGAACACTTGGTTAAGCTGCGCAGGAGCGCAGAGTATATTTGGTAACTGCGCATATTCCTTGTGCACAGTTACATGGCGTTTGAGAATATGGTTTGCGATAACTAATGTAGAATCCAAGCACTCATTGACATTTGCTGACTGCATCATGGATTGATCGAGACGTGAGAAGTTCTTGAGGTTCACGATGAGTTCCTGAATGCGGTCAATACCTTGCAACGCGCTCTCGAGCATCATATTATTTTCATCCACAACGCCGATCTTCTCGAGCTCGTCAAGTTTTTTGATGGTCTCCGGAATCGTTTTCTCGACCTCAGCATAGTTGCCCTTGACAAGGTCCTTGAGCACCGCACTAGCGCTACTAAAGGCAGCCTGAAGTTCTTTTTCGTTTTCGCGGATGATTTCCACATTATTGCGTACGAAACCCAATGGGGTATTCATCTCGTGTGCAAGACCAGCGACCATTTGACCAAGCGATGCCATTTTCTCGGACTGTACCAATTGACCTTGCGACTCTTGAATGATTTTGGCTTGCTTACGCAATGAAATGGTCAGACGCACTGCCATCACAATGAAGACGACGATGCTGGCAATCAAGGCAATGACTTGAATTGTCTGCAGCCTTGTTTGACGCTCAGCGGCTAGTTCGCCGAGCTTGACGATAAAGTCGCGGTTATCGGTAAGGATGAGTTCATCATTCTGCACTGCAAAATCAATAGCGGCAAGCAGCATATCTGAATTGAGTTTACGCGTACCTTCATATTGATGCGCAATACCAATAAGCGAATCAGCGCGTGGATACCAGCGGTTTGCAATATCCAAGATATACTTGCGAGCGCGGTCGTCTTTTACCGACTCAATTTCGTACTCTGCGCCTTCTAGCATAATCTTTCCGCCTTTGTCGAGCGCCTTGACTGTTCCATCAAAAATTTCGATGGAGCGGCGATAGAGACGGAAACTTGTGTCGATTATTGCGCGCTTTTGTTCAGCTAGGGCAAGTTGGGTGCTATCGTCTGACACCAATTCATATTCTGCCAGTGTAGTTTGTGTCTTGAGCAAATTGCGGTAGGCGCGCCCCCAGTATTCTTGCTGCTTCGTAGCGCAAAAGATTTGTTCGGTATCACGGCGGCTCTCGTTAGAGAGATTGATATTGAGCACAAAGACAGCAGCCACCAACAGTAGGAAAAGCACACCGTAAATGACGAGCTCGGTGTATTGAAACGTGAGTTGTTGATTGTCTTTCTTGTCAGCCATAGCAAGCAGAATAATTAGTTGTTCAGGAACATCTTGTTGTCAAAAACTCCAAGTTTCAAATCTGATGCTACTTTGCCAGCAGGTTATCGCCCACGCTGCAGAATGTCTCTTAGAGCAACTTCTAAGTGCGGATACTTGAATGTAAATCCTAAACTTTGCAAGCGTTTTGGTACAACACGCTGCCCCTCTGCAATCACATCCGCCGCTTCACCAAAGAGCGCTTGCAACGCTACTTTGGGCACAGCAAAGAACGATGGGCGCGACATCACCTTGCCTAGTGTATCTGCAAACGTCGACATCATCACGGGCTCAGGCGCCGTCGCATTGAGCACGCCTCGTACATCTTTGCGCTCTAAAGCAAAGAGAAAAATCTCTACTTCATCGTCTAAGTGTATCCATGATACCCACTGCTTTCCAGAGCCAATTGGACCACCGGCAAAGAGTTTGAATGGCGTGAGCATTTTTTCTAGCGCGCCACTCTTTGTAGAAAGCACCACACCAGTTCGTACAGCCACCGTCCTTATTCCAAGTCCTTCCGCTTCAAAGGCTGCGCGCTCCCAATCCACGCAAACCTTGGCTAGAAAATCTGCCGCAGCTGGCGACTCTTCAGTTAATTCTGCGACACTCTCACCATATCCTTGAATACCGTAGTACCCAATCGCTGACCCGCAGATGAAGACCTCGGGCTTCTTTGTCGCTTTGGATAGTGCTTGCACAAGGTTTCTCGTGCTTAGGACTCGTGAGTCATAAATCTGCTTTTTGTACTCGTCATTCCATCGTGCTGCAACAGGCGTGCCCGCAAGGTGAATTACAGCATCTATGCCTTCAAGTTCTTCTTGCCATGCGCCTTCACTTTCGAGTGCGTCCCACTTCACATATTTCTTTGCGCCTTGTAACATGCGCTTCGCCTTTTCTGTATCGCGCACGAACAGCGTAACTTCGTAGCCCTTTGATTTTAATTGCTTGAAGATCTCTGAGCCGATTAGTCCTGTGCCGCCGGTCAGAACTACGGATTTTGCCATTTGAGAAAGGTTTGCATACAAATGCGAAACCTACAAAAAAAAAGAATCGTTCTCAAATTCTCAAAAACTTAACAGAAACAAAATATTCGGATGCTGCGGTTTTGCTTGATTAACTTGTTGTTTTGTTGAAAGAGTTCTTTTGTAACATATACGAACAAAACTTTGATAAGAGATAAAATACTAAGAGCAATGGCAATAATCAAGAAACTGCCTGATGCTATCGCTAATAAAATTGCCGCTGGCGAGGTGGTGCAACGCCCCGCCTCTGTTGTCAAGGAACTTTTGGAAAATGCGATTGACGCAGGTGCTGATGAGATTTTAATCAATATCAAAGACTCTGGCAAGAGCTTGATTCAAATTGTCGACAACGGTTGTGGTATGGCTGCTGACGACGCAGTGCTTGCCTTTGAGCGCTTTGCGACAAGCAAAATTTCGGATGTTTCAGATTTAGAAAATCTGCATACCCTTGGCTTCCGTGGTGAAGCCCTTGCCAGCATCGCTGCTGTCGCACAAGTCGAGCTTAAAACCAAACGACGTGAGGATACACTTGCTACACTGGTTTGCATCGATGGCGGGTTCTTTCAAGAAACAACCTCTGCACAAGGCGCCGATGGCACATCAGTGAGTGTGCGCAATCTTTTCTTCAATGTCCCCGCACGGCGCAAGTTTCTCAAATCTAATGCCACTGAGTTCAAGCATATCTACGAAACCATTCAAGCCCAAGCCTTGATTCATACCGACATTGCCTTTACCTTCATTTCCGACGGCGAAGACGTTTTTCGTTTCAAAGATGAAGCACTATTGGCACGGCTTGATTTCTTTTTCGGTAAAGATTTTTCACAAGGCTTGCTTGAAGTCTCTGAGCACAACGCTGTGCTGTCACTGAAAGGCTACTTAGGCAAGCCAGCGATGAGCAAGCGCAGCAAAAATGAACAATTTCTTTTCATTAACCACCGCGTGGTACAAAGCCGCTTGCTTTCACATGCTGTTGCGCAAGCCTACGGCGAACTGCTTGGCGAACGCGAACAGCCTTTTTACTTACTGCATCTTACGCTCGATCCAAAGCGCATCGATGTCAATGTGCATCCCTCAAAACTCGAAGTCAAGTTCGACGATGAGCGCCATGTCTATCAAATGGTACATGCCATTGTACGCAGCGCCATTCATCGCTTGGACTTTTCTCCTGCCGTGAAAATTCAAGATAAGTCAAGCACCGACCAGCCAATTTTTCTTTCATCACCGAGCCCAATGACACAATCGCCCACAGAGCCAAATTTCGTGGGCATTTCCAAACGCCTAAGCTATGAGACACGTGAGCATGAAGTTCGTGCAACAGAGGCGCTTTACCACGATTACAAAGACTCGCTCAAGATGCAAGAGCGCAGTGCCTCCAAGCACTTTTCGGACGCCGAATTTTCTCGCATAGCTCCATCATCATCTGCTTTGCCTGTTGAGCCTGCCTCACAGCAAGTTATCTTCCCCTCCGACACCACTGCTCCCCAAGAGAAGACAAGTGAAAACTTTGTGTGGCAAATCCACAACAAATACATTCTGACACAAATCAAATCAGGCGTGATGATTATCGACCAGCATGTTGCACACGAACGCATCCTATACGAGCGCGCGCTTTCGGTGATGAACTCTGGCGTGCCCAACTCACAACAATTGCTCTTTCCACAACGCCTCGAGCTCAAACCTTGGGAAGTTGAAATTTTAGAAGAAATTCAAGACGATCTGGTGCGGCTTGGCTTTTCCTTCCGACTTTTTGGCAACCGTACCATTTTAATTGAAGGTATACCGCCAGATGTGCGTGCAGGCTCCGAAGAGCATATCTTGCGCGATATCTTAGAACAATACCAAACCTACAAAACCACACTTTCTTTGGATCATCGGCATACCCTTGCTGCCTCATACGCTTGTCGCAGCGCAATTATGGCTGGCGACAAACTCTCGCAGCATGAAATGAAAGTGCTCATCGATCAACTCTTTGCTACATCTATGCCCTATGTCTGTCCACACGGTCGACCGATTATTATCAAACTGTCATTAGAAGAGTTTGACAAAATGTTTGGTCGCTGAATTTGCCTGATGCACTCTGAACGTGATGCTCTTTGCTCATTTAGATCCGTTCGGCTTGTTCAGCGCTGCCTGACGCACCACCATGCGTTTTACGAGCATGCGGATTTCGCGCAGGAAGAACACTGACAAGACTCCAATAAACACGACGACACTGACAGCTTGCCACAGCAGGCTACCCAAGACCTGTGTTGAGACCCACCAGAGCAGCATAGCCGTAGCAAACGCAAGCCCAATTTTGCCCCACTCAAATGTGTTAGGATACACACGCTGCGAAAAGATGTATGTGCCAATTGTCATTGCCAGCGATCCAGCTACGCTCGAAATGGCAGCACCCATCATGCCAAGCTGTGGAATTAAAATAAGGCAAAGCGCAAAGGTTATCGCTGCACCAATTGCAGTTACAATTGGCAAGGCTTCAGTCTTTTTTTCTATCATTAACCCTGCAGCAAGATTCGTGTTAATCATTTCAAACACGGGGGCAAGAAACAGCACGGGGACAAGCGGTAAGCCTATCCAAAACGGCGGCGGCAGAATGTAAAAGCGCCCAAACCAGTGCGTTCGAATCAGGGGCGGTACAAAGAGCGCCGCCACAAATGCAATAAAAATCATGCCAACGGCTGAGAGCGTCATCACGCGACTGAACAGCACTTTGGCATCGCTATCTGAGGCATGTTGCAAAAAAAATGGCTGCCACGCAAAGCGGAACATCTGAATGACCAGTTGAAGCAGTGTCGAGAAAGCATAAATGCGCATGTAGATGCCTACCAATGCTTCGGCGGTCATGGCTTCACTGTAGATGCGTAGAATATCCTCTGGTGAGAGGCGAATCAGCACATTTCTATCAATGAAGTGAATAAGCGCCGCTGCCAATCCATTCGGCACAAAAGGCAATCCGTAGCGCAAGAGTTCTTTTAGCAATGAGTGCGAGAATGCTCGACGCGGCAACTGCATGGCAGGCAATAGCCAAACTACCGAAACCAGCGACCCTGCGATATTGCCCAAGAATGCACCTAACAAACCCAGTTTAAGTGGTATCAGGAAGAGCAAACTACATACGACCGTTGCTGCGACATTCGACAGACGAATCAAGGCAAATTTTGCTGCGCGCCGCTCCTGACGTAGGCGCGTCATCGGAATCGTGATGAGTGTGTCCAGAAAGAGTATCAAAGCACCAAGTCGTACATAGATAGCTGCCGAACGATCGAGGTTCATCGCATCGCACAGTGATTCGGCAAAGAGCGCAATGCCTGTTGAAAACAGTGTGGAGGTAAAAAGTAGAGAAAGAAATGGCGTTGCAAATACCGTGTCTGTCGGCTCATTTCTCTTAGCAGCATCGGCAGCAAATTTCAGGTAGGCTTGCTCCATGCCGTAGGTGTAGAGAATCATGGCGAAAGCAATGTTCGTGTAAATCAGACCTTGAATCCCATTGTCGTCCGCTGAGAGCAAATTTGCATAGAAAGGCACCAGCAGATAATTCAAGCCTCGTGCCAAAATCGTGCTTATGCCATAGATGGAGGTATCCTTGAGTAGTGCCTTTAGCTTAGAGAACATGAGCGTGCTTTGGCTTCATCTGTTTTGGTCTTCCAAACGCACAAAATAAAACCTTCTTCGGCAACTTGACGCCCCATACTCACATGCCATGTACAGACTGCTTTTTCCACCAGTTGTAGCTAGCCCAAGTTCCGCATTTGGATTTCTCTGCTTTTATACTTACTTTAGATTAAGTCTAAATAAGGCTAAGAAAAAGAGAACACGAATTTCATCTTCACTACTATGCTGTCCAAATCATCCTTTTTCTTGCTCTTGCTATTCTTGCCTTGTGCTATGATGGGTCAAGATGCAGAGTTATCTGAGGCGCGGCTCGATAGTATCAGGTCTTTTGAGTTCAAAGAGCTTGAAGTAACAGGTGTTCGTGCGCCGAAGCGTGCCTTACGCGCTGTTGAAGGTACAGGCATTTTCAGTAGCAAAAAGACTGAGGTTATTGCAATGTCAGGTGCGAATGGCAACTTTGCCTTGAACAACACACGTCAGGCTTTCGTGCGTGCGCCCGGCGTTTTTATCTGGGAGCAAGATGGTGGCGGACTTCAAGCTGGGGTAGCGGTGCGCGGTCTTAGCCCCAACCGCTCGTGGGAGTTTAACACACGAAAAGACGGGTATGATATCTCATCCAATACTTTCGGCTATCCCGAAGCCTACTACACGCCACCTTACGAATCACTTGAGCGCATTGAACTTGTGCGCGGCTCAGCCTCACTGCAATTTGGTCCTCAATTCGGCGGGCTGCTTAACTACATTACGAAATCTGCGCCACGCAACACGCCCTTCGTGCTGGAGAGCTCTCAACTCTTCGGCTCAACAGGATTTTATTCAACCTATACCGCAGCTGGCGGCACGGTCAATAAGTTTGACTACTACACTTATCTCAACTTTCGCACAGGTTCGGCTTGGCGCGAAAATAACCGTTTTACGCAAGGGACCTTCTACGCGCGTGCTGGCTACCAACTCTCTGACGCAGGCAAACTGGGGTTTTCGCTGACTTACATGAACTATCTTTTGCAGCAACCGGGTGGGCTCACTGAAGCGCAATATGCTGCAAATTCACGACAAGCCACGCGCACACGCGACTGGTTCAGCACACCTTGGGCAATTCCCACATTAAGTTATGACCATATTTTTTCAGACTACACGCGCCTTAGCGTGAAAGCCTTTGCACTCTTTGCACAGCGCAATAGCATCGGGCTAATTACCGCGCCAACTGTTGTCGATAGCCTTGTCAACCCACGGCGCGTTGATCAAGACCTCTACACCAATTTTGGCACTGAAGCTCGCCTTTTGCATGAGTTTGACTTTTTGGGATACCGCAGTGCACTGGCTACAGGTGTGCGCTACTATCGTGGCAATACAGAGCGTCGTCGTGCACGCGGCGCTGATGGCGAGGGCTACGATATGACCTTCCGCAGTGAACGCTCGTTAGATCTGAACTTCACGGTTCAGAATCTTGCTGTGTTTGCAGAATTCAAACTTGCGCTTTCTCCAATTTTTTCGCTCACGCCCGGCGCACGCTTGGACTACATCACAACAGTTGGCAGCGGACAGTTTAGCCGCAGTACAAATGCTTTCTTTGAACCAACAGGCGGATTTATCAGCGTAAATAAAACGACCAGTGAAGCCATACCGCTACTCGGTCTTGGTGCATCGCTGCGTCCACTTGATGAACTCGAGGTGTATGCCAACATTGCGCAAGCCTATCGTCCGGCTTTATTTAGCGATCAATTTCAGAATTCACTGGTTGATGTCGATGAAAACCTGCGTGCGTCATCAGGCTGGTCGTCTGATATAGGATTTCGCGGTTTCATCGACGGGTTTCTTACCTACGATATTGGTGCATTCTTCATGATTTATGGTAACCGTGTCGGTACGCTCAACCGCGCACAACTTGGTGCTGACTCTGTGCGTTTCCCAAATGGACTGCGCACTAATGTAGGCACGAGCCGTCATTTTGGGATAGAAGCCTTTGTAGAGTTTGATGCGATTGCTGCCTTTGGGGGTGAATCAGTAGCACAAACCTTTGGTTCACTTGACCTCTTTAGCGCGTTGAGCTATATCAACGCCACATACATTGCTGATAGTCGCTCTCCCCTTTCAGGCTCAATTCAGGGCAACCGTGTAGAATTTGCGCCTGAATGGATTGTGCGCGCTGGGCTTACGTATCGTTATCGCTCTGTTTTTTCGATAACGTTTCAAGGCAGCTATGTTGGCAAGTCGTTCAGTGATGCCAGCAATACGCTTTTTCAAGCTAACGGTATTCAAGGTGTGATTCCTGAATACGCGGTCTTTGACCTCAGTGCGCAGGCACGCGTATTTAGTTTTGCTACACTAGAAGCGAATGTCAATAACATTTTTGACCGACGCTATTTTACGCGCCGTGCTGGCGGCTATCCGGGACCGGGCATTATTCCTGCAGAGGGGCGCGTGGCGACACTTGGCGTACGCCTTACGCTCTGAGTTAATTTCACTTCACCATCATTCTTGAAAGGAGCAATCAACGATGCAAAAGCAGAGACAAGCCAAGACAACGCTTCACAAGACTAGCCATGGGTGCGTGATTAGCGATGCAGGTTGCAATGTTATTCAACTTGAATTTGGCAACCTTTTTTTGCGCTTTGATGCAAAAGGGCTCGTGAGCTTCAAGCAGTGCATTGATCAACTGGACCTTGAGCGCTATGAAATTGCTAATGAATCCAAGCCTTATCATCGCAAGGTGTTTGTGGCACTGCAACCCACAGGTGTTACTATGGCTTTCACGCGTGAAGAGGTCTTGGAACTGCGCGAACTGCTTCAAGCTGCTGCCGCCATTTTGATGCTCAAAAAGCTATCGTATGATGCACTGAATTATCCAAAGAATTAACGTGGCGCAGTTTGCTAAGATGTATCATGCCGTTGTACTTGCCATAGACGGCAATTCTACGGGCAAGCCATGCAATGTTTCTTTGATGAGAAAATCTACCACGGCTTTGATATCGCCGCCAGTGTCTTCATAGACTTGCAATTGTTTGCGTGCGCTGGTGCCGTGCTCTAAAATTTTGTAGATAGTGTTGATTTCGCGTCGTGAGCCGAGTTCTTCGACGGCATCATCAACAAAGCGCAGAAATTCTAAAATTAAGTCAGTGGTTGGAATTTTTTGCTTCTTACTAAAGTCAATAAGTTGTCCTGTTAAGCCATAGCGTGCGGCAAGGAACTTGTTTTCTTCAATCAAGGCGCGGCTGTAGTGGCGAAATTGCATGTTACGTTTGTAGAGGTCGTAGAGTGTTTTCGCTGTCGCTTGAATCAGTGCAGCTACAGCCAGCGATTCATCGACACGCGTAGGAATGTCGCAAATGCGAATTTCAATGGTCTCAAAAAATGGATGTGGCCGCACATCCCACCAAATTTTCTTGCCGTTGTCGATACAGCCTGTTTGTACCAGCAGTTTGACATAGTCATCGAACTCTGTGTAAGAATCAAAAATGTCAGGAATACCGGTGCGTGGAAAACTTTTGAAGACTTGCGTGCGCCACGAAAAGAGTCCTGTTGGTCTCCCGAGCCAAAATGGGGAACTGGTTGTAAGTGCCAAAATATGCGGCAAAAGATAACGAATTTGATTCATGACCTCGATTTGTGCCTCGCGGTCTTTGATGCCGATGTGGACATGCAAGCCGAAAATCAGATTAGCGCGTGCAATATCTTGTAAGTCGTTGACCAATCCATGGTAACGCTCATGCTGAGTGATTTCTTGATACTTCCAGTCAGAGAAGGGATGAGTGGATGCAGCAACGATGCGCAAGCCTTTTGAAATCGCCAGTTTTGCAATTTCCGTGCGCAATCCCATCAGGTCTTTACGTGCCTCTTCTATATTAGCGCAAATGCCCGTGCCAACTTCTACGACAGACTGATGCATTTCAGGCTTGATATGCTCTTTCAAGATGCGGGTACCGTCTTCCAAAATTTGCTGAATATGGCTTTTTAGCTCGCGCGTATGTGGGTCGACAATTTGGTATTCTTCCTCAATGCCAATCGTGAATTTTTCTTTTTCCATCGCTTCATTGCTCCTTTGTTGCAAATGCAGTTGGTGCGGATAGAGCTTTTCGGGAAAATACTAACTTGCGCGCGCTTTGCCAAAGTTGCCTCGTGCTTTATACCACTTGCACTACACCTTAGCTTTTTTCGTTAGAAATGACTAACCTATCTTGCCATATTTCATGCTCATTCAACACAGCAATGAACAGTGTTTTACTGAACGGCAAAACCATACCTGTTGGCACGATTTACTGTGTCGGCAAAAACTATGAAGCCCATGCCAAAGAAATGCGTGAAAAACTTGGGCTAAATTTCTCTGATGTATCTCTTGAAGAGCCTATTATTTTCTCAAAACCTGCCAGTTCGCTGGTGCACTCTGGCGCATACATTCGCATTCCGCACTTTAAGGGTCAGCCTATTTCGCACGATATGCATCATGAACTCGAGCTTGTTGTCCTAGTTGGCAAGCGTGCTCTTGAGATTAGTGAAGCTGAAGCAGCTGATTATGTGGCAGGCTTCGCGGTTGGACTTGATATGACACTGCGCGACCTGCAAACTCGCGCCAAGCAAAATGGTCAGCCTTGGCTTGTCTCAAAAGGCTTTCGCACGGCAGCTGCTGTCTCGGAGTTTGTTGCACATCCTTTGCAAGCTGTAGAGACTTTCAAGATTACGCTCCAAAAAAATGGCGCACTTGTGCAACAAGGCTATCCACGTCAGATGACTTTCAACATTGCTTTTCTGATTTCCTATCTTTCTCACCTCTTCGGCTTAGAGGCAGGTGATTTGATTTTTACGGGCACGCCTGAAGGCGTCGGGAAAGTCAATTCCGGTGATACACTCACAGCTACACTCTACGGCGGCGACAGTGTGCTGACAACCCTACATGCGCACGTAAAGTAAGCGTGTCTCACTTAAAATTTACAGTCAGCAACAAAAAAGGCGTCCCTTTCAGGACGCCTTTATGGTTTCTGCGAGCTTATGACAGGGCTTTTTAATTGAATGTGTAACGAATGCTGAACTGTGCAGACCACAGGTCGGCGATGGTTGCTGTACGGCGGAACGATTCATTCAAAAGTTGGGGACCACTCGGTGTCGTGATTGTTGCCATTCTGAATTGAGGTCTGCCATCTGCCGAGACGCCTGCAGCTGTCAGTGGGAATGGCGCTGTGCGCTGCCAGCCGACTCCCCACTCGCTATTGAGCAGGTTGCCGACATTAAAGATATCGAGGCGCAGTTGCAATCCATTGCGCTGGCCACCAAGTTCAAGGTAGAAGTCTTGAATAATCGTCAAGTCTGCACGGAAGACCCACGGTAAGACCGCTCCATTACGCTCAGCATATTGACCACGGCGCGTACGCAAATAGTCGTCTTGCTCAATAAACGCATCAAAAGCAGCGGCTTGTTCTGCTGGTGTAAAGGTGCGACCGCCAGTGGTTAGCGGGAGAAACAGCAAATCACTGGCGCGGTTTGGTACAAACATCAGGTCATTATTAACGACGCCGTCTTGATTCATATCACCACCGTAGGTATAGCTAAAGCGACCTTGGGGTGAGCCTGACCAGAAGAGAGAGATTGTGGTTGCACCGATTCCATACTCAAAGCGGTAGCTGCCGCTTGCCAGCACTCGATGTGGTACAGCTGCTGCGGAGAAGCCCAACTCTGGCAGGTTTGGATTGTTAGCGACCGGATTGTTTGTCCAAGAGCCCAGCGCAATCGAGCCGGGGTTGTTGTTGTTGCGTGCATCTGTGTAGGTGTAGGCTAGAAGACCGAACCAATTGTCACCAAACGACTTTTGCAGTTGCGCGGTGAGTGAGATGGCATAGTCCTCACCAGAGTTTTGCAGTACCACATTGCTCGTCACATTGGGGTTCAAGCGGTTGGCATTACCAGCCGTCCCATCATAACGCAAACGCTGATCGGGTCCTACAAATGAACGTGTTGCTGGACGCAAGTTTGCGTTGATGTAAGAAATCCCCGCCAAGGTTTTGGTGTAGATACCGTCAAAGGTTGCCACAATGCCAAGCGGCAGGAGGTAATCCACTCCAAGGTTGGTACGCCAGACCTGTGGGAAGCGGAAGTTCGGGTCGGTCGTTGCAAGTTCAATTGAAGTTGGCAGTTGTGGATTGGCTGGGCGGTAAGCCGTTGTGCTCGGGTTGAAAGGACGGTTACGGGTGTTGTCAAGTTGCTCGAAGCCTGTGAGCACGCCGTTGTTGCCGACTTGGTTCGAGATCCACACAAAAGCAGGCTGACCTGTGAAAACGCCTGTACCACCGCGTACTTGCAACGAATTATCTTCTAACACATTCCAGTTAAACCCTAAACGTGGGGAGAAGAGCGGTGTCGCTTTTGGCAAGCGATCAGTACGGGATTCAATTCGATTGCCATTGCCATCACGGAACTCCAGTGTTGGCACAATTGGATTTTCAAGAGCGGTATTTTCAAAGAAGGGAATATCAACACGAAGACCGCCCGTTACGCGCAGGTTGCTCAGGATTTGCCACTCATCTTGCACATAAATTCCGGGATTCCATGCACGTGTCGGTTGTACAGGCTCAGCACCGCCGGGTAGCGCCGAATAGCGATATTGGAAGCGGCGCAGTGTAACAGGCGACTGCGTACGGTTGGGGTTGCTCAGGTAGTCGTTAGCATCTCTGTACCAATCTGCAAGAGAGGAATACACATACACGCTTTGTGAGCCCGGAAAGAAGACATTGCGGAAGCTGTAGTAGACCAAATTCAATCCAGCGGTGATGGTGTGTGATCCTGCAAAATAGGAGAAGTTATCTTGAAACTGGAAAGTTGAGTAGCTAAGCTGGTTAGATGGTGTAAAGGGCTCAAAACCAAATGATATCAGTGTGGTTCCAGCCTCTTGAATCTCCACGAGTGGGAAGAGATCGCCACGCGAGCCGCGGTCTTCATTTTGGTAAGTGTACCCTGCAATGATCTGATTGGAGAACTTGCCACCGAAGGTAGAGTTCAATTCCGCAATTACAGATTGAAAGCGGTCAAACTGAATATAGTTTGAGTTTTGGTAGCTCAGTGCATTGATGCCCTGACGTGCGCCGAAACCTAGCGATGAGCTGTTGCTAATGGGCACATCTTGACGTGCATCTAAGGCATTGTAGCGTATGCTCAATTTGTTATTGTCGTCGATGTTGTAGTTTATTTTAGCCAGCCAGTTGAGCATACTGGGACGCTGCTGTGCATACTCTTGGAAAGGTCCTGTTTCGTAGCCAAAGTTTTGACGTAAAAACTGGCTTAAAGAATCCATCTGTTGGAAAGTTGGACGAGAGATGTTACCCCCTGCCGATTCTCCGGGCTGACGTGGTCGAAGCGTGAAGGGTGTGGAGTTCTGTTCGGTTTCTGCTGCTACGAAGAAAAACAGCTTATCCTGAATGATGGGACCGCCGAAGCGAAAGCCGCCTTGCAGGTTGTTAAACTCATTTGCGGCTGCACCAACTTCCGTGCCTGCAGCCTTGCGACCTAAGAACGCTTGGTTGCGCAGGTTGAAAAATGCGGAGCCTTGGAAGTTATTGGTGCCACTGCGTGTTACCAGATTCACACCTGCACCTACAAAGAGTCCTTGGCGCACATCGTAGGGTGCAAGCGAGACGGCCACTTCTTCAATAGCCTCCAAACTTATTGGTGCCACATTGGCGCGCCCACCCGGTAAGCCAGAAAGACCAAAACTGTTATTCAGGTAAGACCCATCCACTGTGATATTGTTCAAGCGATTATCTTGACCTGCAAATGATGTACCGTTGGCTTGTGGCGTCAGGCGGGTAAAGTCTGTAAAGTTACGACTAATAGTAGGCAATGAGCTAATTGCTTCTCTTGGCACACTTGTACTTGCACCTGTACGATCAGGGCTGATGGCGGCATTGCGTGCAGCCGTAACAGTAACCTCCTGTGTGGTAGCCGATTCTTCAGCTAATTTAAAGTTGGCGCTACCTGCTGTACCTAAGGCAAGGAAAATGTTTTCAATCGTTTGTGTTTGATAACCGACATAGCTTGCTGTTACGCGATAGGGACCACCGACGCGCATACCGAGAATGGTATAGCGCCCGTCAGCTTGGGTAATTGCCCCATAGCGCGAGCCTGATGGTACATGCGTTGCAATTACGGTCGCACCAATCAATGGCTCACCTTTTGTATCTGTCACGAGACCAATCATAGATGAAGTACTCACACCCTGTGCCCATAGGCTGCTACAGACCAGCAGCATAGCAAAGAGTGCAAGCCAAGAGACAAAGTATCTGGGCTTCATTATTTTTTCTAATTTGGTTAGAGAGACAGTAAAAATCGGTTGCAAATATAGAGGACATGCTTCAAAATGAGATATTAAGTTTTTGTTATGAACGATTAACACGCAACCTCTGCGTTTTGGATATGGCAGATAAGGATGCCCTTGCTGAGTGTAGGAAGTTTGCATGATGATACTGCAGCGGGGCACATTTTCTACAGTATGGACGGGTATGGGTTTAAGCTGTGTGGTTACACCATAGAGGCATGGTGCTGCTAGCTACGGCGTGTGTTTCGGGCGTTCCAAAAAGTAGTCAGCTTCAGCAAAGTCGCACACACCACCCACGGGCGGGTTGCGTTTGCGCACCTTGATATGCACGGATTCCAAGATTGGAAAATCGAGCATCAATTCATCAGCAATTTTCTTAGCGACAGCTTCAATAAGATAAAACTTGCGCGAGGTAATCACTTTTGAGATGCGCGCATAGACTTGCTCATAATCTACGGTCTGACGCAGCGAGTCGGTTTGTCCTGCTGCTGAAAAATCAAAATAAAGTTCCGCATCGACTTCATAGCGCGCACCCACCTTGTGTTCGGCTTCTCCAACGCCATGATATGCATAAAAAATCGCATTCTTGAGCCTGACGCAACTGCGAGAGTATTGGGCATTCATTTTTTTTGCTAGGACATTAACTGAATGGATGCAGGTAACACTTATTCTTCATCTGCAGGCTTTGGAGTTGCAAATTCATCATACTGTTCGCGGCGAATTTGAGCACCTAACTTGCGCAGTTTTTGCTCAATTTTTTCGTAGCCTCTATCGAGGTGATAGACGCGCAGCACTTCGGTTTTGCCAGAGGCAGCTAATCCAGCCAAAATCAGGCTTGCCGATGCGCGCAAATCCGTTGACATGACTTTTGCACCACGCAGCGCTTTGATACCGCGCACGATAGCCGTGTTTTTCTTAATTTCAATCTCTGCACCCAAGCGATTGAGTTCAGGAATATGTTTGAATCGCTCAAAGTAAATGTGATCCGTAATGCGGCTCGTGCCTTTCGCTTGCGTCATCAAAGCAGACCACTGCGCTTGCATGTCAGTTGGAAATTTTGGATAGGGTTTTGCTTCAACATGCGTTGGACGCAGCTCCTCAGGGGCTTGCAGTGAGATACAACTATCTCCCAGCATGATGTGGCAGCCTGCAGATTCAAATTTCTTGAGCACGGCTTTCATCTCTCGCGCATCAATGTTTGTGAGCGTAATGCTCCCCCGAGTAATTGCGGCAGCGGCAAGCAGTGTGCCAGCTTCGATACGATCGCTGATGTTATTCTCACGCACCGCATAAAGCTCATCGACGCCTTCAATGTGCAATGTTGGCGTACCAATGCCCTCAATTTTTGCTCCCATTTTAACAAGTAAGCGTGCCAATGCTGTAATCTCAGGCTCAATAGCTGCATTGTTAATCTCGGTTGTCCCTTTAGCCAGCACCGCTGCCATCAAGGCATTGCCTGTTGCGCCAACCGAGACCAGCGGGAAGTCAATTTTTGCTCCAACTAGGCGTTTACGCTTAGCTTTGGCGACGATGTAGCCTTCGTCGAGGTCAATCGAGGCACCGAGTTTTTTCATGGCTTCAATGTGCAAATCCACCGGTCGCGGTCCGAAAGCGCAGCCTCCTGGCAGTGAGACGCGTGCTCGACCAAACCGCCCGAGCAAGGGTCCGAGCACATAAATCGAAGCACGCATTTTTTTGACCAGTTCGTAAGGCGCTTCAAAATGCGAGACATTAGCAGCGGAAATGGTAAGCGTGTGATGCTCATACTCTACGCGCGCGCCGATGATGCGCAGTAGATTAGCTAGCGTATGCACATCGCGCAAATCAGGCACGCGCTGAATAATGGTTTTGCCCGAGGCTGGCAGTAACGCAGCTGCCATTAGCGCCAGCGCTGCATTTTTTGACCCTGAGACTTCAACTTCACCCGAGAGCGGTCGACCGCCTTGAATCACCAGTTTGTCCATTGCATCGTTGCAATAAAAGCCTGTTATCGGCGCGTTCCGCTGTGTTGCGGTCTGCGTGAACTACCTTGTGGCGGTGCTGGCGGACAGGTCTCCATGCCTTCGGGCGGCGGCATCAAGGCTTTCATAGAGAGACTGTACTTGGTCTTGCCTGTCTTCGGGTCTTGCTGGACGCGAATGAGTTTGACGGAGACTTTCTCGCCAGCTTTGAGCGCTTCGCTGGCTTTGGTAATGCGCTTGTGCGAGATTTCAGAGATGTGCAAGAGCCCTGTGATCTTAGGTAAAAATTCCACAATCGCACCAAGCTCATCGCGCACTTCTTTCACTTCACCGCTATAGACAGTCCCTTCTTCAGGTTCAGCAGTTAAACCTTTGATGATGGCAATCGCACGCTCCGCCGACTCGCTGTCTGTTGCTGCAATTGTGATTGTGCCATCGTCAGCAATATCAATTTCTGTGTTGGTCTGCGATGTAATGTTGCGAATCGTCTCACCGCCTTTGCCAATTACTGTACCAATCGCTTCGACTGGGATTTGTATGGTAGTCAGACGTGGAGCGTACTTAGAGAGCGTCGGTCGTGGCTCGGCAATCGCTTCTTTCATAATCTTCAAGATGTGCATGCGCCCTTCTTTAGCTTGGGCTAACGCAGCCTCGAGAATGCCATAGTCCAATCCATCAATCTTGATATCCATCTGACACGCCGTGATGCCTTCAGTTGTCCCTGCAACCTTGAAGTCCATATCGCCCAAGTGGTCTTCATTGCCGAGAATGTCGGAGAGTACTGCATAGCGTTCACCTTCTTTAATCAAGCCCATGGCGATACCTGCAACGGGTCGTTTCATCGGCACGCCTCCGTCCATAATTGCTAGCGTACCACCGCAGACTGACGCCATTGACGACGAGCCATTTGATTCCAAGATATCCGAGACCACACGCATCGTGTAAGGGAATGTGGTTTCATCCGGAATCATATTTTTTAGGGCGCGCTCAGCCAAGTTGCCATGCCCAATCTCGCGTCGACCGACGCCAGTCATCCGCCCGACTTCACCGACCGAGAACGGTGGAAAGTTGTAATGCAGCATAAATCGCTTTTCAGGATCTTCAGTCAGCGTATCGATGAGTTGCACATCCTTTTTTGTGCCTAGCGTAAGAAATACCAAAGCCTGTGTTTCACCTCGCGTGAAGAGTGCCGAGCCATGCGAGCGCGGAATCAAACCCAGTTCAATTGAAATGGGACGAATGTCTGTCAGTGAGCGCCCATCGAGGCGTACGTGGTCGCTGAGAATAGTCTGGCGCATAGCATCACGCTCGAGGTCATGAATCACTTGCTTAATGAGTTTTTCATTCAGATACAAGGCTTTTTCAGGCGCCGCTGCCAAGACTTCTTCTGTAATCTCCGCCTTGTATTTTTCAAGTGTGGCTTTAATGGTCTCTTCGTAGAGCAATTTGGTTTTCTCTGCACGCACGTCTTTGGCAAGTGCTTCATGCGCTAACGCATAGAGCTTGTCGTAGCACAGCGATTTGATGTGTTCTTTCAAGTCAGCAGGCGGTAAAATCGGATTGAAAGGGCGCTTGGGCTTACCGACTTCACGCGCCAGTTCCTCTTGCGCTATACAAATTTTCTTGATGACTTCATGTCCGAACTTAATCGCCTCAAGCATGTCCCGCTCTGAAATCTCATGCATTTCACCTTCAAGCATACAAATTGTATCCTTTGTGCCACCGATGCAGATATCCATATCGCTCTTCTCAAGCTCTTCAGTATGCGGATTGATGATGAACTCACCATTGATTCTGCCGACGCGCACCTCCGCCATTGGCGTGTAGAAGGGAATGTCGGAGAGCATAAGCGCCACTGACGCCGCCACGCCACCCAGCACATCACCATCATTGATTTGGTCGGAAGAAATTACAGTAACCACAACTTGTGTCTCACTGGTATAGCCATCCGGGAACAGCGGGCGCAAGGCACGATCGATAAGACGAGCGGAGAGAATTTCTTTTTCACTCGGTCGCCCTTCGCGCTTGACAAAGCCGCCCGGAAATTTTCCTGCCGCAGAATACTTTTCACGAAATTCAACTTGAAGTGGCACAAAGTCCTGTCCGGGCACCGGATCATCTTTTTTGGCAACAGCCGTGGCTAATACCATTGTCTCCTCAAGCCCGACGACC
Organism: Candidatus Thermochlorobacter sp.; assembly: GCA_046291735.1. Lineage (GTDB taxonomy): Bacteria > Bacteroidota > Chlorobiia > Chlorobiales > Thermochlorobacteraceae > Thermochlorobacter. Next base: position 48,475 of record JBKBSK010000014.1, read on the forward strand.
GCTGCGCCATCAGCTTGCTTTGCCATCTTGCCTGTCTCAATACGCAGAATTTTGCCTTGTCCTAAATCGACTTCTTTTGTGATGACCATTTGTTGGAATGCGATTATGAGGTTTTGTTGCTGTTATGCTTAGACTTGCGTCTTCTTGTTGCTGCTTAAACTAAACTACTAATATAGGGAATTTTCACTTCAATGTTAAAAGCACGGCTTGTGCTTACAACTGCGGTTTTACTTTTCTTTATACCCAATAATTTTCCCCACGATTGCTTGCCATGATATGACGAACTTAGTAAAATTGCCCGAGCTACAGTAATGCCTCAACACACGCAAAGTGTATTGAGCAAACTTTGTAACTTTGCCTCTGCATCTGCAATCGCTATGCGCAATTTTGCGCCTTAAAACCAAATAACTAACCACTCAACTATCAACTAAGCCAAAAGGAGTAATTATACATGCTACACACAAAAACTTTCACTCGGTTTTTGCTCAGCATTATGCTGTCCATACCCTTGCTTAGCGTAGGCTGCAGCAAGAAAGAACTCTTCATTGAAGGCGAGATTATTATGAGTTATGCTAACGCGAACGATAAAGCCCTCATTGATCACCCTGTATTTTTGATGGCTGATAGCGTTGTCTCACGCAGTTTGGAAAAATGGCGCGAAGGCTTCAGAGCAGAAATGAAAATCATTGATAGTGTCGAAAATCGAATCAATCTTATCATAGATAGCCTGCGCAAAACTATTGCCACCGCCGGTAAAAATACAGACTCACTCGAGAAAGTCTTTATGGCTTACAATGACACGCTTAATCTCTTCTACAAAGAAAAAAACAAGTATAGAGCCGATGTCCTCAAGACCCTGATTATTCAAATCCCTAAACTCAAGGGCATCAAGACCAATCAACAAGGTAAGTTTCGCTTCGATGCAGCTACACTGGGCACTGAACTTAAACCCGGAAAATATGTACTCATGAGCGGCTACGATGCAGAGCGACAAAGCGGTATACTTTTTCAAACAATTGAATTAGGCGATAAACCAGTCGTTACACAACTTACTGTCCGAGATATTGATCCTGTGCTGAATTTCTATGTTGAGCGTGGCAAAGAAGGCGTCATGCTCGATAGCACTGCGCTTCGCTCAAAATGAAAACCATCTCTGAGCCCCAAAAAAGAAGGGACGCCGCAGCGTCCCTTTTTGCTTTGCCTCTGTTAAGCGCCGTTGTGCATTAGTCGCAGCAGCATGCCATGGGCGTGTTGCAGCAAGAGTTTGTTGTGCAGGCTACAGTGCAGCAGTCTGTGCAAACCTCACATGTACATGCTGAACAGCAGCACGCTGCAGAGGCACTGCTATTATCAGCAGCCTTAACTTGTGGCAAAGCGCAAACACCAGCGACTGCAAATAGCGTGATAGCCACGAAAGATAAAATTTTCTTACGCATATCCTTTTATCCTCAAAATTTTTAGTGTGTGGTTGATTGTTTTTGTCCGATAAATTCCTTGCCGTCTGCGCTTAGGTTTGCAGCGTATCGTGCTGGCTCAGCGGCAAATTTCTTGTCGCAGCCATTGCAGCAGAAGCCGTAAGTTTTGCCCTCGTATTGGACGGTTCTTGCCCTCGGATTGACCTTTTCGCCCATCACAGGACAAACTTCATTGAATGGCTTTTCCGCTCTGCTGCCCGATGAACATCCTACAACACCTAGCAGCAGCAAGGAAAACAGAAGTGCTTTCATGTCTGAGAAAGTTAAAACCCATAGTTGTGCGCGCTCGGCATAAGCCATAGCGTGCATTTAGAACAAGACTTGAATGAGCGGTTGGTATCAAATGAGCAGAATTTCGCAGCGTAGGTAAATTGGCGGTTGCGATGTGAAGCGCTCGCAGACTTCGATGATGCGGTCTTGAAAACTGGAATCGCTGATTAGCGGATAGGTCAGCGGTTCAGGGAAAAGTGCAAGTGCGCGCAAAAACTGGAATTTCCCTTCAGGCTGAAGCGCATCGTAAGGGGAGACTTCGCTTGCAGCAAGGTCGCACTGTTCACAGCAGGGCGGCGCAGAGAAGGACATAGCACAGGCATTATCTTGTGCAGTACAGCACGGGCAGAGCGTGTGCTCGCACTTTGCGAAGACCACACTTAGGTTGCTGAACAGTAAAGCTACTGTTAGCAAACAGATGTAAAGCCGTCGAACCTGCATTTTACTTTGCCTGCGTTTGCCTCTTTGCATGTTGCGAACAATACAAAAAATCGCTGAAAACACCAAGTATTTTTTTATCTATACCTCAATACGATGCTCACTAGACTATCTTTACATGTGTTATCTTTGTATGAGTTACAGCGACAGTCCTTTCTTTCATATCAATGTTCATGCAACTGGAAATTCTCTCGATTGGTGACGAACTGCTTATCGGTCAGGTCGTCAATACGAATGCAACTTTTATCTCAAAGGAATTTGATTGCATTGGTATTGCGACACGGCGCATTGTTACAATTGGCGATGATCGGCGTGTGATTCAACAAGAACTTGAGCGTGCCTTGAGTGCGGCTGATATTGTAGCAATCACGGGTGGCTTAGGTCCAACGCATGACGATGTGACCAAAGATGCCCTTGCTGAATTTTTTGGTTTAGAATACGAGTTCAACGAAGATGCTTATCAAAATTGCCGCAACATTTTTGAGCAACGTGGCTTGCGTATGCCTGAAATCAGTCGCTCGCAGGCACTGGTGTTCAAAGGCTGCGTGGTCTTGCAGAATTCGTGCGGCACTGCGCCGGGGATGATTTTGCACTCCCTTCCAAATTATGATGGTAAATACATTGTTATCATGCCCGGTGTGCCAAGTGAGATGCAAGAGATGATGCGCCGCTCTGTTATCCCGTATTTTGCACCACTTTCAAAGACTTACATCAAGCACACACATCTGATGACCAGTGGCGCTGGCGAGTCGCATCTTGCTGAGCTTATTGGCGATGAAAAAGCCTTTCTTACGCCCGGCTCTACCTTGGCGTATCTGCCACAGACGTCTAGCGTCAATTTGCGTGTAACGACTCGTGGCACAAACTGTGAGCAAGTCGAGCGTGAAAATGCCGCCATTGTTGCAATTATTAGCGCGCGGATTCAAAAGTATCTTTATGCCACGGATGAACAGTCGCTTGAAGCCTTTCTTGGTGCCCTGCTCAAACAGCGCGGCTTGACCATAGCTACAGCAGAATCTTGCACTGGCGGACTTATCGCCCATCGCCTCACTAATGTGCCCGGCTCGTCTCATTACTTCATTGAAAGCTATGTGGTCTATAACAATTTGGCGAAAGAACATACCTTAGGTGTGCGGCGTGAGACACTGGAGAAATTTGGTGCCGTCAGCCAAGAAGTTGCGCTCGAAATGGCAAAAGGTTGCTTGCAGCGTTCCGGTGCAGACATTGCCTTAGCTACAACAGGTATCGCAGGACCTACAGGCGGCACAGAGACCAAACCTGTTGGCATGCTCTGTCTTGCACTTGCAACCACTTCAAAACTTGGCAACCAAGAAAAAGCTAAAACGCTTTACTTTACTAAAGATCGACTGCACAACAAAGAACTCTTTGCACAAGCGGCGTTAGACTGGCTACGCCAAACCCTTGTCAGTGCAGACTAAGACTTGACAGATTTGACTTTTTCAACTTAACCTTTTTAATGGCTATGCAAATCGGAGACTATCAGATTTTTGCGGTCGAGTGCGAGCGCTTTGCACTCGATGGTGGAGCAATGTTTGGCACTGTGCCAAAAGCGCTATGGGAAAAGAGCAATCCAGCTGATGAAAAAAACCGTATTGAGATGTCAGCCCGCGCTATGCTGATTGTGGGCAAGGGCAGAAAAATTTTAGTCGATACAGGTATGGGGCAAAAGTGGGAGCCCAAATACCGTGAGATGTATAAAATCTCAGATTCCTTTCTTGAGGCAAATTTGCGTCGTGCAGGGGTCTCTCCCGAAGAGATTACCGATGTGATTCTCACGCACTTGCACTTCGATCATGCTGGCGGCGCCACCAAACGTGTCGACGGCAAACTTGTGCCCACTTTCCCGAATGCAACTTACTATGTGCAAGAAGCCAACTACAAATGGGCAATGAATCCGAATGCCCGTGAAAAAGCCAGTTACCTCAAAGAAAATTTTGTACCGCTCTTAGAGCACAATCAACTTCGCTTCACAAACGGTGAAGAGGAGCTATTTCCGGGCGTGCATCTGATGCTCTCTCATGCGCATACTCACGCGCAGCAGCTGGTGCGTGTTACCGATGGCAAAACTTCGGTTTGCTACTGTGGCGATCTTATTCCCACATCGTCCCATATTCCACTGCCTTGGGTGATGGGCTATGATCTTTATCCGCTTGAAATTATGGAAGAAAAACGCAAACTTTTGGAGCGCGCTGCTGATGAGCATTGGACGCTTTTCTTTGAGCACGACCCGTTCAAAGATGCAGCAGATGTTGTAAGAAGCGAAAAAGGCATCGTAAAAAATACGACCTTTTTCATTAACTGATTGTGCTCATCGTTGCGTCTAAAAACTGGTTAAGGGTATGCCGGCTTTTTTGACCGGCGTCGTTCTTGCAGGCGCTGCGCTTGAGTTAGGCATCGTATCTGGAGAATTTTGGTCGGAACTTGCAGAGTTTTCGCCAAAATTGTGCCCAAACTTCTTTCTGTGATTTGTGGCATAAATGTTGTAGGTTTAACATTGCTTTGCTGCGCATTGTTGCCGCCACAATGCTACAGCACGAACACAGACTTTGGCGGAAACCAAAATCAAACGGAGAGCAAATGGCAATTGAAAAATCCACAGGCTCCTCGAGCTTAGCCGAGGTGGTAGATCGCATTTTGGACAAAGGCATCGTGATTGATGCGTTTGCCCGCGTTTCGCTGGTCGGCATTGAGTTGGTGTCGGTAGAAGCGCGCGTTGTAATCGCCTCTGTTGAGACCTACCTCAAGTATGCTGAAGCGATTGGTCTGACTGCCACGGCTGCCTAAGGCGGATTCGAAGGACGGCTTGCTGACATGCCCTTGCCAGAGCGCACAGTCCAGAGCGCACAGTGCATTTCACCAAGCGCGTCGTTCAGTCCACAGGATTTGAATGCTATTTTGCTCCAACAAAAAATGAGTGTGATGCGCACGTGTGTAAATTAAGTCTGCAACGACCATGAACCAATCTGCCACAACGCTCTCAGACTCGCCCCTCTTGCGGCTTGAAAAGACCACGCTCTATGAAGAAGCTCTGAGCGCATTGCATCGCGCACTTGATGCTGCCGGTCTTGTCGTCAAAGAGTTGCAAGAGAGCACAAGTTCCTCTGCGCTAAGCGGTTGCGACGAAGTCTTGCGCAAATCTCTTGCGCAACATCGCTCTGTGCGCTACAAAGATTTTGAGACAATTTTCAAGCATGCTTTGGAGACACAAAAACGGCGCGAAACAGAGCTTTCACTCTCTGTGCGTCAATTCTTATCGGAGCAAACTGAGTTCAGCCAAGCGGTCTTGCGCGAGATTGCTCAGCTACCCGACATTGAGTCTGCTGAACCCTCTGAACACGCACGCCGCACGGCTGAAGTTACTGCGCTGATGAAGCACTTTGCAGAGTTGCAACAAAAACGCCGTGAGGAATTGCTCCAACTCCTGCGTGAGTTTAGAGCCGAACAAGAAGCTTTTTCAGTACAACTGCGTGCTTGCATTGCGCGTGCTAAAGAATTACGGCTCAAGGACCTGAAAGCCATGTTTCAGACCTTCCAAGCTGCCACTGAAACACGCATTGAACAAACCCGAGCGCGACGCAAAGAAGTCGCCGAAATGCTTCAACGCTTCAAACTTCAACGACTAAACCAGTTCAAGGAGCGCTATGCCAGAAAACATGATGAGTAGTTCCAGCGGCGCCTCGATGCGCACGATTGTAGACAATATCAAGTCTGCTCGTCAAGAGCGCGCGCATCGTGCACTTGCACGCACAGAGTCCGTCAAGCATATCAAGAGCGACACCAAGTTGCTTTTGCAAGACATCAATGACTTGCGTGAGCAGATACGCAAAGACAACGCGCGGCGCAAGAAGCAAATGCAAACCATGCTGACACAACATCAATCTGAACTGCGCGCCACAGTGCAGCAACTTATGCGCCTCTACCAGCAGTTTGTGCTGCGCCTGCAGGCTGAGCATCAGCAGCTCAAGCAGGACTTAGACCAGAAAGCCCTGCAAGTGCGTGCCACTCTCAAAGCCAACGAAGAAAAACGCATGAATGTGCAACAGGCTTTGATGCAAGAGATTCACCATGTCATTGAAGCTAAACAGCAAGATGTGCGCCGCATCAGAGAAGCTGTACAAATGCTCAAAACTCAGACTGCATCAATGATGGCGGCTTACGCCAATGAACACAAAGCAAACCAAGCCATCTGGGCAGAACTCTCCTCAAGTGCACCTAAACGAAAGCTCGCTGCGCCGAACGCTGCAGCAGAGCCAAGTGAGGCAGAAAAACAATTTGCCATTAGCATTCCTTTCGCTAAGCAGAAACGATAAGTTTACTGCCGTAAATTGGATACGCTAACTCTACTACTTAAACTTGAAACAAGGACTCGTGAGCGATGAATGAAGATATCAGCACGGTCATAGAAGCCTCGCCCCTACCCGATTTTGTTGAGACCAAGTATGTCAAAGATTTGACCTACCGCGCCTTGACTTACATTGAAGCGGGGTTTCCGATTCACTTGCGTGGTGCTAGCGGCACAGGTAAAACCACGCTTGCCATGCACATTGCGAGCAAAATCGGTAGACCTATCGTGATGATTCATGGTGATGCAGAATATAAAACCAGCGACCTTGTCGGCGGCGAGTTTGGCTATCACAGCCGCAGGGTCGTCGACCGCTTTCAATCGCGTGTGCTCAAAGTCGAGGAAGATTTTGCTAAACGTTGGGTCGATAGCCGCCTGACGGTTGCCTGCAAATACGGCTTTACCTTACTCTATGATGAATTTACGCGCTCACGTGCCGAAGCCAACAATGTCTTGCTCTCTGTCTTGCAAGAAAAAATCTTGGATATTCCTGCAGGCAGAACAGGTGAAGATGGCTATCTGAAAGTGCATCCAAATTTCGTGGGCATTTTTACGAGCAATCCTGAAGAATACGCTGGGGTGCACAAAGCCGCTGATGCGCTGCGCGACCGCATGGTTACAATCGACTTAGACTACCCAGATTTTGAGACCGAAGTGGCTATTGTTATTGCCAAGTCAAAAATTCCTCAGCCTGATGCTGAAGAGATCGTTGGGATTGTCCGTGCTTTGCGCGAGAGCGGTCGCTGCGAGTTTGCACCGACGGTGCGCGCTGCCATTATGATTTCTAAAACGCTGATGGTGCAGCGTACCAAAATTTATCAACCGCCGAACTTCTTTATGAGCGTCTGCCAAGATGTCTTGGCTTCAGAGACAAGTCGGATTGGCTCTCGCACCAATCAAGAGGAAATTCGCGCCCTTGTCAAGAAACTCGTTGAGCGCTCGCGTCTTTATTTGGAGTCCTCACTCAGTGGCAAGGTCGGTCTTAGTCGAAACGCTGAAGCCAATTTACATATCTTACGCTCTGAAAAACTGGCAAAGTAACAGTCAGCGATGGGTTTCGAAGAAGCAGCTAAAAAGTTAGTTTCTTTCGTTAGCGCCATGACCGGCAACACCGCAAAACTTGTCAAGCTCGAAAAAGTCCCTGAGGGCTGGTTGGGCTATGCAGAAGTCTATGAAGAAAGCGCGTTTATCAAGTCAGTCGGTCTTCCAAGTAAGGTGATGGATCGAAACATCTACGAAGTCAAAATGAATGCCTCGTTGGAAGTCACTGCCTTTGCACGCAAAACGAATTTTGAGCCCTAATGAGCAAGGACATTACCTACTCTACAAGCGGCAGCACCCTTGCTGAAATTTTAGAGCGCGTTTTAGACAAAGGCGTTGTTATTGCGGGCGATATCAAAGTAAATTTGGCTGATGTTGAACTGCTCAACATCAAGATTCGCTTAATTGTCTGTTCTGTCGATAAAGCCTTACAAATGGGAATCAATTGGTGGCAAAGCGACCCGATGCTCTCGACAGAGGCAAGAACAAAGGAACTTGAAGCAGAAAACAGCGCGCTCAAAGCGCGGCTCGATGCACTCGAAAAACAACTTGCTGCACTTTTGCCACCAAGCGCACAAAAATGAACTCTTAACTCTGACCGACTATGGCAACCATCAAGACCGTTAGCGCGATTAAATCAGCGCGGAGCCTCAAACGCATTCCACGCTCCAAAACTGCAAAACCCATCGGCACCAGTGGGAACTACCTCAATCTCTATGTGCTCTCCACAGAAAAAGAACGTCTCGAGAAAGAACTTGCGGCAGTTGAGCGTCGGCGCAGTGAAATCGTCAAACAACTTGCCAACGTTATGAAAGAAATTGAGGACATCACGAAAAAGCACCTCAAAGACACCGAGAAAAAGCAACCGGACAAGCCTTTCAAAACGGTTTCACTGAACTACTAATCCAAGACTTTCAAGGGCTATGGCACAGGAAAAATCAAACTCGAACGACCCGATTGGCAGCATCTTGGAGAGCATTGAACGGCTGGCTAAACTTGCTGAAAATTTGCAGCAAAAAGCAGAGACATTTTCCAAAGAAGGTGAAATTGATTTAAGCCGCATCAAAGAAGGACTAAAAGCAAGTTACAATATCTCTTTCAAGACGGCAAGCAGCAGTGTGCGACGCCCCGCCTCAAGCGCATTTGCTAAAACTGCGTCTCAGAAAAAAAGCGATGCAAACCCCATGCCCATGCCCGCACGGCTTGAGCCTGAAACCGATCTCTTCGTAGAAGAGACTGCTATCAAAATCTATGCACAACTGCCCGGCGTCTGCGAAAAGGATATTCATCTTGTGCTCCGTGATGATATGCTTGAACTTGAAGCCAAAAGTGCAAGTCGTGTATTCTACAAAGAACTTTTGCTTCCCAAACCTGTTCAGCCTGATTCTCTTCAAACACGCTTCCACAATGGTGTTCTGGAAATTACCCTGACCCTTGCTGTTTGAACCGACCGAAGTTGCATACCCCAAGTTTCTCTTGGCAATCCATCTTTCTGTGGATAAAATGAACCCTCACATATTTGCGTCATTTCTGTAAATTTGTGCTTCCTAAGTCAGCAGGCAAAAAAATCCCAGATGTGCGCACCTGTAGAAACTGCGCAAGTTCTCAATCAACACATGAAGAAATTTAGCAGGCTACTTCCTCTACTCATCTTGCAACTCTTACAGTTAGCACTTCAACCCTCAGCAGACGCACAAAACATATCGCAAATCACATTAGAAGAAACTGGTCTTTGGAATGGCTTGTACATTAAAGCCAAGTTCTCCAAAACATTAGGCTATTACGCTGAACATCACTACCGACTAAGAAATAGCTTGGATAATGTTACTTCCTTTGTGGGTCGCACACGCCAGCTGTACAACAGAGCAGGTATCAACATTTTTTTTAACGACAACTTTGAGGCGGTTATAGGTCCTACACTTGTGCTTAATTTTACTCCTGAGCCGGGCAATGCACGCTTTGAGAATGTTACAATAGAGCCTCGCATCTGGCATCAGTGGCTCTTTATTATGCCTATGGGGCGCGTGAAAATTTTTCATCAATTTAGGTTTGAGCACCGCTGGCGAAAAAGCAACCTGATTGGTTCAGATTATGAGTTTACCAATCGCTATCGCTACAAGTTTTTTGCTTACATTCCACTCAACAAAGAAACCATTGAAGAAAATACCCTGTTCTTTTCACCGAGTGCAGAGTTCTTCTTACAGTCTGGAGCATCTATTGTCCAAAATCCATTTGAAGATTTCAGAACCTACAACGGCTTTGGCTATGTGCTGAATTCTAGCCTCACATTTTTTGTTGGACATATGTGGACTATCGGTCAAAGCGCATCGGGCTTTGAGTATAAGACGACACACATCATTAGGCTCAATCTTTTTTGGGGTCTCGATTTGAGAGACTTGGATAGCAAAGTTCCGCCTATTAACCTAGGATACTAAACTCTGATGCATCGAATCACAAAATGGTTTTTAGCTGTTGCAACTGTCCTTGCTTTTCTGCTTGCTGGCTATCTCTATCTAGATCGAGCAAGTCTAAAAACTCAAATTGCTCTTAAAACCAAAGTAGCCGAGCAACAACAAAGTGAGTTAGAACAGTACAGGGCGCTCAAAGCTGCACTTCATGCTCTACTAAAAACAGATGCCACGCTGTCAGACGAGAGTTTGGACGATGCGCAATTGCTTGCAGAATTACGCCATGCACTGGCAACCTTTAAAAGTACAAATGATTCTTTGAGAAAAAATTTAACTGAGAAAGTAGGTACAACAGCCTCGCTCAGTCTGCAAGTACAGCACTTGCAGAGCACCTTGCATGGGTATCAGGCTGAGAAGGCTTTCGTTTTACATCAACTTGATGCGACCCATCACGAAAGAGATAGTCTGTATCAGGCCTTAACGAAAACCATGCGGATGCTTGATGAAATGAGGCTCGACAGCCTCACCTTTGTCTCTCCAAAGGGCGTAACTGTGTCGTACTATGGGAAAATTTTGAACGGTCAGCCTTTTGGTTTTGGCATCGGGTTCTACAAAGGCAAAGGCTACTACGTTGGGGAGTGGAACAGCAACATGCGCCACGGTCAGGGCAAACATGTCTATCTCAATGGCGATATCTACGAAGGTGAGTTTGTCAATGACCAGCGAGAAGGCTATGGTATCTACCGCTATGCATCTGGTGAGATCTACGAAGGCGAATGGAAAGCGGACTTGATGAACGGCGTTGGAAAATTTACATTTAAGGACGGTGATGTGCAAAGCGGGATTTGGCAAGAAGGCAAGATAAAGAATAACTAGCGCAATAAACCTCACGATGCTTTACTCTACACTTACCTGCCCAAACTGCGGCTACAAAACGCAAGAAGCTATGCCTGAAGCAGCATGCTGGTATTTTTACGTGTGCGAAAACTGCAAAACGCTTCTCAAACCTAAGCCCGGTGATTGCTGTGTCTTTTGTAGCTATGGCAGTGTGAAATGTCCACCAAAGCAAGCCCAATCGTCAAGCTGCTGCTCACTTTCCTAAGCATAGTAATACCCGTGCTCGCATGCTGCGTCGTAAGAAAACTTACTTCAACTGGAGTAGTGGGAAAGATTCTGCCCGTGCACTGTATGAACTCTTCAGAGATGAGCGCTTCAGCGTAGAGTATTTGCTCACTTCGGTTAACTTGAGTTACGACCGTGTCAGCATGCACGGGCTGCGCCGCGCGTTATTAGAGGCACAACTCCAATCGATTGGTCTCCCCAACGGCACAATTGAACTGCCTGAACAGCCAACTCATGCACAGTACGAAGCAATTATGCGCCAAAAAGTGGAAGCTCTAAAACAGAGAGGGTTTGAATGTACCGCATTTGGCGACATTTTTCTCGAAGATGTTCGTGCCTATCGTCAGCAACAATTAGAACCACTTGGCTTTGAAGTTGTGTTTCCTATATGGAAAAGAAATACCAGACAGCTCATTGAGGAATTTATCGACTTAGGCTTTAAGGCAATTGTCATCTGTGCTAATGCCGACATGTTGGCGTGTGAGTTTCTCGGTCGCCTGATTGATAGAGATTTTTTGAAAGATTTACCCAAAGGCATTGACCCATGCGGGGAAAATGGGGAGTATCACACCTTTTGTTTTGATGCACCTTATTTCAAGTTTCCAATCTTGTTTTCAGTCGGTGAGATTGTCCTGCGCGAGTACACTTACAACGGGACAAAAAGCCGATTTTGGTTCTGCGACTTACTTCCAGAGAAACATCATAAGACCTAAGCAGAACGATGTCTGAGAATGCATTAAGTCAAGCGGTGCTAATCGTTGCAGTGCTCTCCAGTGGTGCCCTGTGGTGTCTGGAAGGTATCATGCCATTTTTTCAGAACCGTCAAGGGCGATTGCAGCATGCACTTCCCAATCTTGCTATCGCGCTTTTCAATACTGTTCTTAGTTCCATTTTGATGGCTGGCTCGCTCGCTGTACTCGGATACATTCACCCCTACTGGCAAGGGTTGAAGGCTTTAGGTATGGGTACCATTTCCACTTCAGCATTGCTGGTCCTTTGCTATGACTTCTGGATGTATCTTTGGCACCGTCTCAATCACCAACTTTCGTTTTTCTGGCAATTTCATCGCTTTCACCACGCTGACGCTGCTATGGATGTAACTACAGGTTTTCGGTTCCATCCGCTGGAAATAGTCCTGTCTGAACTAATTCGCCTGCCTGTACTTGCCCTGCTGGGCATGGGCGCCACAGAAATTTTGCTCTACAACCTGCTCTCGTTTCCTGTCATTTTGCTACACCATAGCAATGTCGCACTCCCAGCATCTTTGGAAAACGCACTTGCCTACCTCATTCCCACACCAAACCTGCACCGAGTGCACCATTCGGTCAAAAAAGCGGAAGCCGATATGAACTATGGCTCACTACTTTCGCTGTGGGATAGGCTCTTCGGCACGCTGCTGCGCCACGAAAATCCCTCTACTTTGCAACTTGGCATCACGGAAAAGTGATGGGAAAGGCTTTCCTGACACTTCGCAGCAAGGATTCCTGACAGTTAGACACTCCCTTCAACTTCAATTCAACTTCAATTTTGCCTCAAAATCCCCTAAAAACGCCTATGCACGCTATTTAATGAAATTGGCACAATGTTTGACCTATGCCTATCGGGCAAGGCAGTGCACAAATGTTGGTCGCGTTGGTAAGCAATTTTCTCAACAGATTTCTCAAGAGAGAGAATCCACTATTTTAGAGATAAAGTAGGGAGAGAGAAAATACCTGTGAGTAGAATAAGTACGGAATGTAGGAATATGCGAAATCTCAACACTTTTGGTCAGCGATTCAGCATTTTTCTAGCCGTGTTGGTTACTGTGCTCTTGCTCTTTTGCTTCATGACGGGATGTGAACGGTTTGAGACGCCAGTCAGCAATGCTGGGGTCATCACAAGGGGTGGGGTAGATTTTTCGCTTACTCTGCGCAGAAGTGAGTTACCGTTGGGCGATACGCTAAGTGGTTCTTTTACAGTTATGAATCGCTCGGGTGCGGTGCAGCGCTTCAACTTTCGGACTTCTTGTCAGTTAGGGTTGCGCCTAAGTTCAAATGAAAGAATTTGGATAGAACTGCCGGAGATGTGTGCGCAAGTTCTAACGAGTTTTGAATTGCGCCCCAGTGAAAGCCGCACGATTGTCTTTCAACTTCCGCTGCGCCACCATCGCACTGGTGAGTTCTTGCCTCATGGGGACTATGCGTTAGAAGCGTTTTTGTTGGATGATAACTCGCCAGTGCTGCGCCAAAGTGTGCGTGTGCAGTAGTAGTACTGTGAGCGCAATAGGTTTTGCTGTTCTTTGTGCTTTTGTTCTTTGCATGTGGAAACACTCTGATTACAAAGGAGTGTGCTTTATGAAACCAAGCAAACCCTGCTGTACAGCGTCTTGCGCCTCCGCTGTGCAGCGGGGTTTCCTTATTTACACTTAGTGCTTTGTTAAAGCAAGAGACCTACACCCACCGCCCATCGCCATCGTGGAGCTTGGTTTTGCAAAAAACCGACAACGCCATCGACTCGAATGAGCCCCAAAATGCCACCGATACCTACCCCCGCTTCGCCATATAGCTTGGACGCCTCGCCTTGCCAAATGCTGGCGATGCCACTGCGCACAATCAATTGAATATTCTCTTTTTCGAGAAATTCTATCCCTAAAATCTCAAACGGCACAGATTGAAAGTTATGCTCCACGATAAGTGAAGCTATACTTGTGCCAATAAATTCTTTTTCTGCGACCCCAATCATCACATTTGAAAATGCAAGTCCCCCAACTGGAGCTTCAACGGAGAAATATCGCTGCGGCGGCAAACTGGGTCCGAAAAATGTGCCTACCTCGAGCTGAAAGGCAAAGTAAGGCGAGAGAAAGCGTTCTGTAAAGAAACTGCGAACGCGCAGTGAGCCGATGAGCCACACCCGTGTAAAATCAAAGGCACTGCCCAGTGTCGATGACGAGTGTTCAATTTGTGCAAACAGTGTAGGTTGCCCTAAGAAAGCGGAAAAAGGTGTGCCATAGTTGAATTCGAACATGAGACTACGCATCAAGCCATCTTGAATTGGGGGATTGTCTCTGAAAGTTTGCGATGCTAACCAATTAAACCAGCGATGTCCGGGCGGCACAATTGGCATTGTGCGTTGCGTTTCATTGAGCACGCTTAGCGTATAGCGAAAGCGTGCATTTGGCGCATAGCGCGCTGAGAGTTTGAAGCCTTCTGCGCTGAAATAATTGTGATAATCGCGCCGCTCAAATAATCCAAGCAGGGCGTTGGCAAGCGGGAATATTCCGTTGCGTTCCGGTGTGAAGCTGGTCGTGCGGTAGAGTTCCAGCCCAAGACTCCATCGGCGGTCTTTATCAAACCATTGTTCTGCTCCTAGCGTCCAGAGCCACTCTTGCCGCTCTGTCCCGTAGCCAATCGATCCTTTGAGTGCGGTGAGCGCGGTTAGCGAGTCAAATTGCAATTTGCCGCCCACAAAGAAGCCTTCGACACGGTTGAAGCGAATATCGGGCAAATTTGCAAGATGTCCTAGCCAGCCGCTTGGTGGTGCCGATGTCGCACCAAGACGTGCGCCGAGCCCTCTGGGCTGAAACTGCGACTGCAGGGTCTTTGAGCTATCGAGAGTTTGATAGGCTCGTATTTCTTCGTCAGTCAGTGCAACAAACTCGCGAGCCTGCCAAAATGTGGAATCAAACTTTTCCGCTTCAGCCGCCTTCGTGACAAGCTGCTTTTCAAACACTGTGTCCGGCACAGGCTCATTGATGATGTAGCGATAAATTGCAGTCGTTTGCGTAAACGAAATGCGCGGCAATTCAACAAAGCCACTTGCAATTGAGACCTTCAAGCTGCCTTCTAAAAATTGTGTAGCCGGTAACCAAAATGCATTGCCTGCGCTATCGTAATAGAGTTCTTGCGTTTGCTTGTAGGAGAGCTTGAGGTCTTTGACATAGGGCAACTTAAATCCAGAGCGACTGGGCACAAGGTCAGCGGCAACAAGCGCATAAGTATTTGCTGCAATTTTAATCGTGCCAGTAAAAAGCGGAATGAAGTTATTTTTTGCACTAAGTTTAATTGTGAAAATTTCACCAAGGTCAGTTTGCGTTGTCTCCAAGAGCTCGAAGCTGTAGCAAGAAAATGCATCGTTAGCAAGCGGACTGACAAAGCGATTGCCGACAATAGAGATACGCTCTTCGGAAAAGTCCAGAATGCCACGAATGCCTGCTGCAATCGTTACGCCTGCTTGCAATTGCGCCTTGATGTTCTCTGTGATACGCTCTTGCACAACCACCTCACGCAGCGTGTCGCCTCTGCGCCAGTAGCCTTTGGCAAATGTTTCCGTGATACCTGCAATGCTTGTGTCGCTGCGTGTAAGCCGTTTGGTGTAGGCTTCAAGTTCATAGGTGTAAAGTGCGTCGCGCTGCCGTTTCTTTTCACGAATTGCGCGTTTCATAATCGTCGTCACAAGGTCTTCACCTGCATCGACTACAATTTCAGCACTGCGCACTTCACCTTCCGACAAGGCAAAATTTTTCTCGAGCGGCAGTGCAATAGCTACTTGCTCAATCTGGGTTTTGTAGCCTAAGTAACTGACTTCTACCACATAACGCCCCATGGGCAACGCAATTCGATATCGTCCTTCGCTGTTGGATTTTGCGCCACGCACGACATTGCCACTTGCATCTTTGACCTTGATTGTTGCACCTGCAAGTGCTTCCCCTGTCTTTTTATCCGTAACTCGACCATACAGCGCAGGTTGAGTTTGAGCAAAGAGCGGGAGTGCCATCAGCCAACAGATACAAGCAAGTGCAAGAGATTTCATAGCAGCTAGTCAGCAAGCTGATTAAGGAATTTTATCGAAGTCAATGTCAAGGATTGGGAACTTTTTCCAGTCGGGGTCATCAAAGTGCCACCACTCACTGGGGTTCGGAATAAAGCCCTCAGCGGTCATGGCATCGTGCAAAATTTTGCGGTTGCGCAGTTGATGTTCAGGCAAGTCCATGTAGTCGCTGCGTGCTTCTTTGACGAACGCATCATATTCGGTTGGCATCTCGAGTTCATTGCCATCTTTATCGACCAGTGTCAGATCTACAGCAGAGCCGCGGTTGTGTTTAGAGCCTTTGCGCGGGTCAGCCACGAAGGTTGGATTTGGCATTACTTTCCAGAGTTCCCACTGCGCTGAAAGCGGTCTATACGCATCATAGATTTTGAGTCCGTAGCCTTGCTTTTCCAAGCGTTCTTGCACGCGTGAGAGCCGCTCGGCAACACTGCGCTGCAAGAGACAACGCGCCGATGTATAGACAGCTTTTTTCATGAAGTTATTCGTTGTGGCATAGCGCATCTCCACCAAAATACGCGGGTTGATTTTCTGCACATCCACCAAATCGTGCTTGACATTTTGTGCAAAAGCAGAGACAGAGTACGAGATAACAAATAGGCTTGTCACGAGCATTAAGTAAGTTTTGAGCATAACAATGCTTTTAAGTTTCAGGTTTCAGGCATTTGTTTTATTTTCGCCCGCATTTTTTCTCAAAAATTTTTAGTAGAGAATCTTTCTACGGCAAAGAAAGTTTAACTAAACTGTCTCGTCCAAAAAACAACCATCAACAAGACCATGGAACGCACTTTAGCAATTATCAAACCTGATAGCGTCCGCAAAAAAGTGGTCGGTGCTATCATTGACAAAATTGAGCGCGCAGGCTTCGAGATTATCGCAATGAAGTATACACGCCTTACAAAAGCTACTGCTGGAGAGTTTTATGCTGTGCACAAAGAGCGTGGATTTTACAACGAATTGGTAGAGTTTATGGCATCAGGCGTGTGCGTTCCCATGATTTTGCAGAAAGAAAATGCTGTTGCTGACTTCCGCGAGCTCATTGGTGCCACTGACCCTGCTAAAGCTGCCGAGGGCACTATCCGAAAACTCTACGCCACTAACGTTGGCGAAAATGCTATTCATGGCTCTGATTCTGTAGAGAATGCCAAAATTGAGATAGCATTTTTCTTCTCAACGCAAGAACTTGTGAGCTTACACGCCTAACTGACTTGCGCCAGCACATCGGGCGTAATTGTGTCTAAGCCCTTCTTTTGCGCATAAAGTTCAGCTTTGGTTTTCAACTCACGGCTAAATGAAATCTGTGAAATAAATGGCGCACGGCGCGTCATTTCTGCCAACATTTCATTGGCTTCTTTCGTCCAAATGAATTTCTTCTCAGGCTGAACAAACTCAATGTTCTGCTTGTGCGACGGCAGAAATTGAAACAGCACGTCGTAGAGGATATTGACAATTTCTTGAACAAGATAGGTTGCGCCCGAAAAGCCCATGTAAGGTGTGCCAAGTGCGCGTCTGACAAAGGGACCCGGGTAGGCTGACTGTATGAAGTAGGTCTTTGCGCCTACTTCCGCCAAATACATTTTATCGACGATTCTGCCGAACATGATTTGCGGCGGCTTGCTTTGCAGTCTCTGACGAATCTCGCTGTTGTCTGCCTTAGCGGATTCTTCAGCAAAGTAGCATGTCATGCCCAGTTCGTCGGCAAGCAATGTTCGAAGTCCTTTCGCATAAGTGCGTGCGGCACACACTGCAAAAGTTACAGTTGGAAACCACTCTGACTGCGGTCCGCGCCAAAGATCCCAGATAAGTTTCAGCGTGGTTTGCTTTTCATGCTTGATAAAGGCTTCTGCAGTTTCGGATGTGCCAAGTAGTTTGCCTAACTCTCGAATGAAGGCTTCGGTTGCATACAGCCCAAACGGTGCGTAGAGAATTGGGCGACCGAGGCGTTCTGCAAGCGAGCGACCAAATTCTTCATACATGACAACAATCACATCGCTGTGCTTGAGTTCAGAAATCTCTGCCAGCTTTGACTCCATCGGGAAGACTTTTTTTATAGTGCCACCTGCTCCTTGAATCAAACGCTTGATTTCCGCCAAGTCTGATGGCGAGTTAAAACAGCCGTAAGTTGGACCAATGATGCTCACTGTGCCTTTTTGCACGTGCGCAGGTTTGCAATCGTCGTACTCGTCAAAACACCACGCTAAGACACGGTCGCGCCCTTGCCACTCATCTTCCAATAGTGAACGGGATGGAAAAAACTTGACATCAGGATATTGCGCTGCAAGCATCTGCCTATGATCGGCACCGATCATTTCGCTCTCGGCAGTCGACATCACAATTAGCGTTTTACCTGTGCCTAGCAATTTCTCAATGGTCTGTCGTGTGATATTTGCTGTGCCGCTACTGGAGATAGCTTTTTCGGTTAAATCAGTTGGCGTAAAATTGCGCAGATAGGGAATTGCATCGGTGTAATCTATGACAGCAACTCCCACAAGATTGTAGCAGCCTATTGGCGCGTCGGCGATAAGGTGAACATCGGACAGTGCGCCCAGCGTATTGACCGCTGCCCAATATGCACTAGTTGTGGATTCATCACGAATGATTTTCGGCATACTTCAAAACTCCTAAAATGTTACTGTAAATGCGCGTTCACACATGAAAATACAACTCTCATGGCGTGATTTTCACACCATAAAAGTAAAAGTTTAAGTCTTGTGTCGACTTTGTGTATTTTGTATAGATGATTACAGCCTCTGCCTGCTCTTGGAACGGCAGTCAAGATTAAACTAATTTTTGCTCAGTAAGATGTCACGTTTTTCTGGTCCTGATCTTCCACCTGCAAAGCTTAACAAAGAATCGCTTAGAGAAGCTGCAGCGCTGTTTCGGTATGTGCTGCCCTACCGTGTGAAGTTTATAGTAGCGCTCATTGCCTTACTTTTTTCAAGCTTGCTAGGCTTAGTCTTTCCGTATGTAACGGGTCAACTGATTGATGGTGCGCTCAGTGGTGCACAAGAAGGATTCTTTGGTGATATCGACCACATTGCCATTACACTTTTCGTGGCACTTGGCGCCCAAGCCGTGTTCGGCTACTTTCAATCACTGTGGTTTGTTGAAGTTGGTGAGCGCAGCCTAAATGATTTGCGGCGTGAGAGTTACTCAAAAATTATTTCCCTGCCGATGGCGTTCTTTGCTCAGCGCCGTGTTGGCGAACTTACCAGTCGTCTTTCTGCTGACCTTACACAACTGCAAGAAACCTTGACTTCCACACTCGCACAGCTGCTGCGCCAAGCTACGATTCTTATTGGTGGACTCGTGCTCATCTTTTACACATCGGTTAAGTTAACACTGGTGATGTTGCTCTCACTGCCCGTCCTGATTGCGCTGGCAGTGTATTTCGGGCGCAAGATTCGACAACTTTCACGCCAAGCACAAGATAAGTTAGCCGATAGCAACACCGTCGTAGAAGAAACGCTGCAAGGCATTACGAATGTCAAAGCATTTGCTAACGAAGTCTATGAAATCAATCGCTATCGCCATGCTGTCGATGTCTATCTTGCCACAGTCTTGCGTAATGCACGCTTTCGTGGTGCTTTCTTTTCCCTAATCGTCTTCGGTCTTTTTAGCGCGATTATCTTGGTGCTCTGGGTCGGTGCACGTTTTGTGCAAGCTGGCGAACTGACCGTCGGCGAGCTTACTTCGTTTATTCTTTACACGACCTTTGTTGGTGCAGCCATGGGCAGTTTTGCCGAACTCTATAGCCAAGTGCAGAGAACTGTTGGCGCCACTGAACGCATTCGCGAAATTTTGCGAGAACCTTCGGAAGAGATCGATCTTTCACCTCGCGCAACTTCTTATACACAGCAGTTGCCACGTTTGCGTGGTGAGGTAGAATTTGAGCACGTTGAGTTTAGCTATCCCACACGCAAGGAAGTGAAAGTGTTGAAAGGGGTATCGTTTTCGGCAAAGTCTGGAGAGCGTGTCGCATTTGTCGGTCCTTCTGGCGCAGGTAAGTCGACCATAGTTAGCCTTATTTTGCGCTTCTACACGCCCGATGCTGGACGCATTTTGATTGATGGACGTGATAGCCGCGAGTATCCTTTGACGGCGCTGCGCAATCAGATGTCTATTGTGCCGCAAGATGTGATGCTCTTTGGCGGCACTATTGCTGAGAATATCGCCTATGGCAATCCTCAGGCAAGTGAAGCCGAGATTATTGCTGCTGCAAAGCAAGCGCATGCCCACGAATTTATCTCGGCATTTCCAGAAGGCTACAAGACACTGGTGGGTGAGCGCGGCATTAAACTCTCAGGCGGTCAGCGTCAGCGTGTTGCTATCGCACGTGCTATTTTGAAAAATCCCGCAATTCTTATCTTAGACGAAGCCACAAGTTCGCTCGACTCCGAATCGGAGCGGCTGGTGCAAGAGGCACTTCAAACCTTGATGCAAGGACGTACGACCTTTATCATTGCGCATCGGCTCTCGACCGTGCGCACAGCAGACAAGATTATTGTCGTTAAAGATGGGCAGGTGGTTGAGCAAGGGACGCATCAAGACTTGATGGAGCTCGAAAACGGCGTATACCGCAATCTTTCCGAATTGCAGTTCGACCTCAGTTAAGCACAGTTATTTCATGGCTCCCCTCCTGCCTTGCGTCATCATAAGTTGTCTGAATCACAACTTAGGTGTTGGAAATTCTATAGACTTGTGTGTTTAATGACAAAATGGCGCACGAACTTGCGCCCTCATAATTTGAACAGAAGAAAGCCAGAGTTGCATATGTGCAAAGCCTTTCGCAAAGTCCTTTTTATATCTGTGCTGAAGTGGTTCTTCGTGCAGCACAGTCTCTCAGCGCAACCGCAGCAAGCCGAGCTTTACTCGAGTTTTTTGTACAGCGCTACGGATAGTGCCCGTGTGCAAGTGCTCAATGCCCTTGCCACCAAACATCGTAAGCAAGGCAATTACCGCTTGGCAGATAGCCTAGCACAAGTTGCGCTCTCTTTGGCAGAGCAGATCTCCTACAAGCAAGGCATTGCGCAGTCTTACGACAACCTTGGCACGATTGCATATGTACGCGGTCGTTATCGCACAGCTTATGCGCATTATCAAAAAGCTCTTGCGCTCAAGCATGAACTTGGCGACCAGCGCGGTATTGCTAACACGCTTGCTAACATTGCTGTGCTCTACCGCTCTGAAGGCAAATATGCTGATGCTTTAGACTATCACTTGCAGGCACTTCGACTCTTTGAGCTCACCGGCGACCAGCGCGGCATTGCCAACGCTTACGACAACCTTGCACAGATGTACCAATCACAGGGAGAGTATGATAAAGCCTTGCAGTATTATCAGCACGCTGCAGAGATTAAGGAGCAGTACGGCGATAAGTGGGCTATGGCTGTTACGCACGACCACATTGGCAATCTCTACCTTTCACAGCAAAAATATGCTGAAGCTATTGATTATCACATTCGCGCCTTAAAAGTGCGCGCTGATCTCGGCGATAAGTCCGGCGTTACAGCCTCGTTTAGTCATATTGCTGATATTTACGAGCAACAAGGCAAGCTCAACGATGCACTGGACTATCACTTCACGGTGCTTAAACTCAAGACCGACATGGGTGATATGCAGGGCTTGCCTTCTACACTGCTTAACATCGGACGCATTTATCGTTTGCAAAACCGTCTGCCCGATGCACTGTCCTACACGCTCAAAGGGCTCGATGCGGCAAAAAGCATTGATGCTAAGCCAGACCTTAAAGAGGCTTACTATCAGCTCTACATGATTTACATGCGCATGAAGAATACATCGGAAGCACTTGCCGCCTATACACAATACACCGCCTACAAGGACTCAATTTTCACCTTGCAATCGGCTAAACGCTTTGCTGAACTCAAGGAGTATTATGAGGCTGAGCAGCGCCAAAAAGAAATTGAACTCTTGCAGCGCGATAGAGAACTTCAACAAGCGATGCTGCGCGAAAAGGAACAATCGATTGAGCTTTTGGAAAAATCGCAGCAGGTTAAATCTTTACAGCTCAAGCAGCGCGATGTTACTATCAAACTCATTCAAGAAAAACGCCTAAGCGAGATTGCGCAGTTAGAAAAAGAAAAAACTGAACAAGCCCTGCGCATCAAAGAGCAAGAAGCCGAACGCGAAAGACAAAGTCGCGAAATTGAACTCTTAGCCAAAACCAACAAGGTCAAAGAACTTGAAGCCGAACGTCAGCGCTTGCTCTTTATCGGTGGTATCAGTCTCGCACTGCTTGTTATTATGAGTGGCGGCGTAGTGATGCATCAACAGCGTCGTGCCGCAAGAGCCTTAGAGGAAAAAACACGCCTTATTGAGCAGCAGAACCTTGAGCTACAGCGCCAAAAAAGCATTGTAGAACGACAGCGCGATGAACTTGCCGAAGCCAACAAACTCAAGAATGAATTTCTTGCTATTGCTGCACACGACCTCAAAAATCCCTTGCAAACCGTGATGGGCTTTGCATCACTGCTCGTAGAAGAAGAAACCCAAAACGCAGAAGCCCGAGAAATGGCTAGCATAATTATGCGCTCATCGCAACGCATGCATAAACTTATCATTGACCTTCTGGAAGTAGCAGCACAAGAAGCAGGTAAAACACAGTTACAGAAATCTTTTATTAACCTCTCCGAAGTCATTGAGTCTGTTTTGCATGAAAACTTGCCGAATGCTCAAGCCAAATCGCAGACTCTCCATCTGTTTGTAGAACCGCATATCATGGCAGAAGTCGATGCTGCAAAAATTCGTCAGGTCCTCGATAATCTTGTCAGCAACGCTATCAAGTATTCACCGTTTGGCAAAGCCATTACCATCAGATGTGAGAAAAGACTCGACAGCCATACAGAAGACTTCAGACACGAGCCAGCATCACAACCAGCACACACGTCTCAATCCAAAGTTCTCATTTCTGTGCAAGATGAAGGACAAGGTCTGAGTGAAGATGACCTCAAGCGTCTTTTCCTCAAATTCCAACGGCTTTCGGCTAGACCGACCGGTGGCGAAAGCTCAACAGGATTAGGTCTCTCCATTGCTAAGCATTTTGTAGAACTTCACGGCGGGAAAATCTGGGCAGAATCTGCAGGTAAAGGCAAAGGCGCGACATTTTTCGTCGAGTTGCCTATCTCGCTAAACAATCAAGAGCGTTTCTTACCCATGCACTAATCGCCAAGCCATGATGACGCAAGATTGCAGTCCAGCATGTATCTTTGCGCGCATTGTTAATTGCATCTTTGCCGACATCATCTTGACATGAGCGTCAAATTTCGCCTTGCGCAGCACGATTGCACTCTTGCAAACTTTGCTGAAAATCTAAACAAGCATATCGCCTTGTGCGAGCAAGCGATTCGTGATGGCGTAGAGTTCATTGCTTTTCCTGAACTTTCGCTCACAGGCTATTTGGTTCAAGACGCCGCACAAGACCTTGCTATGCCTATCAGCGATGAACGTCTGTACCCCCTGCGAGAGCTTTCCAAACACATTTCCATTCTTTGCGGCGGCATCGAGCTCTCCGACGATTTTGCTGTCTACAACTCCGCTTTCTTTTTTGAAGACGGCATCGCTAAAACCGTTCATCGCAAAATCTACCCGCCTACTTACGGCATGTTCGAAGAACTGCGCTACTTCCACGCCGGTCAGCGCATCGAACCGTTTGAATCACGCAGGCTCGGCAAAGTAGGTATCGCTATCTGTGAGGACAACTGGCACGTGAGCGTGCCGCTGCTGCATGCCTTACAAGGCGCAAAAGTCATTATCTCTATGGTTAATAGCCCTTTGCGCATTGATTTTGAAAAAGGTGAGATTGCTGTGGTAGGTATTTGGCAACGTCTGACCCGTACCTACGCTGCACTCTTTTCCGTCTATGTCGTCTTTGTCAGCCGTGTAGGCAACGAAGACGGCTTGTCATACTGGGGTGGCTCAGAAGTTATTTCGCCAGAAGGCATACAGGTTGCTGCCCTGCCACAGTTCGTAGAGACCACACTGGACTGCGAGATTGATTTGAATGCTGTCAAGCGCGCACGCCTGCGTTCCTCGCATTTTCTCAATGAAGATGTGCGACTTATTGCCGCTGAATTCCAACGCATTCTGAACAAAACTTGATAGGAACCGCACACTTACTCAAACTTCTTGACAGTTGGTCGACGCAGACTCTGACGCGATGCAGGATTAGGGTGCACTGGCGCACGCTGACGCTCCAGACGCGATTTTCTATCGACGACATAGATTGTTACCTCAATTTCATCTTCGGAGTAGCCCGCCGCTTGTGCCGCAGCTAACACCGCTTTGCAAGTCGCCTCGCTAAGGAGTGTCCTGATTGTGCCTGTAGTTTGAAAATAAAAATAATCTGCACGGTAGGTAGAATCACTTGCAGCAGGCAATGCACTTTCCATTGCCTTGTTCGGCTGCACCGTGAATAAAACCGCAAGTAACGCTAGCAGAACTATCGTGGTCAGTGTGTATCTCATATCTCAAAAGCCAAGTGGATTAACAAAGTTCAGCAGAGAAAATAAAGAGTCTCTCTCTAATTAGAAATGCTCGCTTTCTGCTGCACGAAATTTCCTTTGACCGCTTGCTGCACTTTTGCTCAAGCAGATTTCTCTCACAAGCTACATTGCACCATGCAGGTTCAACGCTTGCTGCAATTTTGCTTACATCGTTTATATTCTTGTTTGTAGCCCACGAAGCCAACGCTCTTTTGATTTCACAAAATTTATTTCATTAACTGACCTATGACGACAGAAACGCTTGCTTCGCCAACCTTGAACGGCACATCACTTCACAACGGCACTGCGCAAACCAATCCACTTCGCACCAAGCGCGACTTCGACGAAATGCGCAAAGCCTGCGAAAAAGATTTAGGCAAATTTCATGGCGATATTGCCAAACGCGAAATTCACTGGTTCGACCCAAAACTCAACGCTTGGATTATTTACTCCGACACCGAAAAAAAATGGCTCGGCATTGATGCAAAAACCGGCAAGCCTGTCGACGTCAATTACCCCGAATCGCACACGCCTTGGAAAATTGCTTTCGATGACTCACGCGCCCCGTTCTATCAATGGTTCAAAGGTGGCTTGACGAACGCCTGCTTCAACGAAATTGACCGACACGTCGCTAACGGCTTCGGCGATGAAATTGCCTTCCACTTCGAAGGCGACCGCTGGGACGCCACCAAAAACAATGGCAAAGGCGGACCCGTCACGGCTTTCAGCATCACACGCAAAGCCCTCATGCTGGAAGTTGCAAAATGCGCCCTTGCACTTCAATCGCTCGGCTTGAAAAAAGGCGACCGCGTTTGCCTCAATATGCCCAACATCATGGAGCAGATTTATTACACCGAAGCCTGCAAACGCCTTGGCATTATTTACACCGCAGTCTTTGGCGGCTTTT
>JBKBSK010000015.1:0-61734 GCA_046291735.1 Candidatus Thermochlorobacter sp.
CCCCAAGCCATCCCCAAACAGCACTGCGACGTTGTCGCTGTCAAAGTTCGCAGTCAAAATGTCAGGATAAGTATCTATATCTGGATTCACATTCGCCACAAACACACTGGCAGGACCAATGCTGAAGCCAAGGGGGATAGTTGTTGAGCTGGGGAAATCTCCAGTGCCATCCCCAAACAGCACCGAGATATCGCTGCTGTTAAAGTTCGCAATCAAAATGTCAGGATAAAAATCTGAATTCACATCCGCCACATATATGCCGATAGGATTAGTGCCGACACTCACTTCAGGTGGGATTGGAAAGGTCGGCGGAGCAAACCCACCAGCACCATCGCCGAGCCGCACCGAGACATCGCTGCTGGCATAGTTTGAGGTGACGAAGTCAGGATTGCCGTCTAAATTCACATCTGCCACATATATGACATAGGGACCACTGCCGGCGCTTGTGCCGGCTATAGGCGCAAACGACACTTGCGCAGATGCGCTTACTGTCAGAAAAAGCAGCAGAAATAAGAGTAGAGTGACGCTTCCTTGTGTTTTTAAGTTCGTCATAGTTAGTGCAAGGATATGGGTTAAACAAAAAACGCTTTGGATAAACGCTTTTGATTTGGATTGAGAGGCGTAAGCGAAGTTATGTAGCAGGCTGCTTACAACCAAGTTTTTTCTTGTTAAGAAATGATTACTTCTTTCGTGTAGGCTTGCTTTTCACACTATTTATTCGTTACTGTTCTTTCAGCAAGCGATAACAAAAAAGGCGAGCATTGTGCGCTCGCCCTGTCTTTCTAACCAATTAACTTAGCTCTACGGGTTACTTCACCAGCATCATCTTCTTTGTTTGTACGAAATTGCCTGCCTGCAAACGGTACAGGTACAGACCCGACGCCAACCCGCTTGCATTAAACGATGCTTGATAGCGTCCTGCCTCCTGTCTCTGATTGACCAGCGTCATTACTTCTTTGCCCAACACATCATAGACTTTCAGCGACACATCGCTTGCCACAGGCAGTTGATAACTGATGACCGTCATTGGATTGAACGGGTTCGGATAGTTTTGCTCCAACGCAAAGGTCTGTGGTGCACCGGCATCAACTTCAATGATATTGGAATACTCAAACTGTCCATCAAAGTCAATTTGCTTCAAGCGATATTGCACCTTGCCCGACGCGCTTCGATCTAAGAACGAATACGATTGTGCTTCGCTCGTTGTGCCGTTGCCACGCACAAAGCCCAAGACTTGCCACTGCTCGCCCCTCGCTTCTCGCTTCTCGCTTCTCAATTCTCGATTCTCGCTTCCCAATTCTCGCTTCTCGCTTCTTCTTTGCACTTCAAAGCCTGCATTGTTTTGCTCTGATGCTGTTGTCCAGCGCAGTTGCACGCCGCGCACGAGATTTTGCGCCTCGAACAAGGTAAGCTCAACAGGCAAGGCGGTTTGTGTGCCAGTTAGTGGTGCGTTCTGCAGGTAGTTGATATTTGCACCTGATCCGTTGTAAGCATAAACTTCGTAGATGTAGGTCTGATTGAATATAACCGTATTATCGCTAAATGTTACACTGCTGCCCAGTGCAATGACAGTTGAGGTCCCGAAGGTTTGACCGACGGTGTAGGTCGTGCCATCAACGGGTGGCGTTGAGGTTGGCGAAGTGCGGCGCAAGACGATGTAGCCTGTGGGGACAGGTGAGGCTGCAGTGAATTGTCCTGTAATCAAGGTAGGCTGCACTGTTGGAAAGATCAACCCTGTGGGCTGTGCAGACGGCGATTGGAAGAATTGATTGGTCAGTGAAAAGTTAGTGCCCGATGCACCGTTTGCTGCAGCAGCTACGGTATAACTGCCCAGCGTGTTATTCGCCGTGGGCGTTACGATAGCATCGCCGTTGGAATTAAGCGTAATACGCGCCGGGTTTCCTGACGGGAAAGTGCAACTTGCGCCAACAGTAGGCGCTGTAAATGTAACGACACCACCTACTACGGGCTCTCCAGCTGAGGCAGTTGCACCGCACACCAGCGGAGCTGGGAATGGCGTGTTGAGTGCGCCTTGCTGTCCGTTTCCGCTTTTCATAGTAAGTGCAAAGCCTTGTGATTCAAATGCGCCGATGTCCGTTGCACCAACACGGGCATTGCCGCGTTGGTCTCTTGCTGGGATGCCTGCACGAGTTGTGCCAGCATTGATAGCCGGGCTTCCGGGCAATAGGGCGAAGGTTTGCGTAGGACCGGGCTGATTGCCCCAACTGCCGAGTGTGGAAAGCAGCGGCTCGCGTGGCGCAGCAGTTGTACCGATAAGATTACCGTTCACGGCGTCGGTGATGCCAGTTAGCCCTGTGCCGATGCGCACAAGGTTATTTGTGCTACCATTTGTGATGATAATGCCTGAAATGTCGGGGTCTGTTGGTGCAGTGTTGTTTGCGACAATCGTGTTGCGCATCAGTCCGATTGTCTCACTGGGGATACCGTAAATACCGCCGCCTGTACCTGTCGCGCTATTGCCTACAATAGTACAATTGGTCAGTATGAGTGAAGGGTCGTCTCCATCATCAAAAATCGCACCACCACGACCGGGTATGACTGCGGTTATGCTTCTTCCCTGTGCGACATTATTTGCAAATGTGCAATTCACAAAAACGGAAGAACTGGTTTCCATCAAAAAGATGGCGCCGCCGTCAAATGCGGTATTGCCCTCAAATGTGCTGTTCGTTACAAGCAAAGTGCCCGTGTCCAGCACACGAATTGCGCCGCCATTGCCAGAAGTGCGGTTGTTACGAAATGTGCATCGGTCAATTTTGGCGTTGCATGTGGTGAGATCAATACCGCCACCGATGTTGCCCCCCGAAAGGGTTAAGCCTGACATGACGAAAAATCCGCTGAACAAGTCCAGCGTCGAGACATTGGCCGTCGTCATGCTCACTTCAATAGGTTGATATGGTTCGCAGACGACAAGATTGCGCGGCGTGATTTTGCTGCCCGAAAGTGAGATCGCACCAGTCAGTGTGTGATTAAAGGTTACTGAGCCGCTATCGGGGACGGCGGTTGTCAGTGCCTCTCTGAAGCTAAATGCGCCCGATGCGTTTAAGTTACGCACAGCCTCACCGCCGGAGTTGTCATAGACATGTAGGTTTCGAATCGAGCCGATAAAGTAGCTGGATGTTGCCGCAATGTAGGCTGTGCGAAACCGGCGTGTTGTGCGCGAGGGCAATGATGTTACTGGAATCACGGCTGCACGGGTACCGTTCAGGTATAAGTGTGCCAGCGTGCCGTCAGATGAGAGGGTTACATTGTTGAACTCATTGAGTGGCACAGTCAGCGTGCTTAAGGTGAAATTACTCCCACCATCTAAAAGGGAAATTGTGCCGTTGGATTCCACGAATGCTCCGAGGTCATTGTTGGATTCGACGATAATCGGTCGGCGCGTGCCGGGGCTCGGGTAAGTTGTAATCTTAAACCATACGCTAACAAGAATATGCGTGCCGCTTGCCATTGTGATGGCATCAGTTTGCAAGTTAGGTGTCGCACCGCTAATCGCATAGGCGCGTTCCGACGGCACATAAGTCGCCGTGCCGCCTGTGAAGGTCATTGGACCGACGCTGCCTTGCGTGGCGATATAGCTGCCGTCAAGCGGGTAGTTTGCCAGCACACTGAACGCACGCGCTTGTTCCGAAATTGCGACAGAGAAGGCAATGCTGCAGAGCAAGAAAGTCACGAACCGTTTCATAGGCGCTTGTGTTTTGAATTAGAAAAATTGACTCTTCACTTACTGAAACGTGCTCACGCGTGGTCTCCAAAAAGTCTCCGTTGCATGGCGTGTCAATTTGGATGATATGCCTCTTAGGTGTTATCAGACCGCGTATGCCAGCACCTTGTTATGCTTGCCTTTGCGGAGCGCTGAACAGGACTTTTTACTGCTAGGCTCTGCAATGCTGTGTTGTCACACAAGAGATAATTTTCGTTGACAATCTGTTTCATTTTTTATGCCTCATGAGAGTCATGTTTTGCACTGCTTACTTTGTTATGCAAATGATTGAGATTAGGCAGAATGGCTATGGAAAACAAGGTACATTTTCAAAAAATGTGGCTGACGGAAAAACTGCAGCAACAGGCAGAGTGCAGAGCAAATGTTATCGTCCCACTTGGAAGAGGGTGCTCAAAAGGAAAGAGACCGCGCTGATTAAGAGAGAGCCCAGCACTGCGGTGAAAAATCCTTTGACTTCAAAGCCGGGCAAGATGGCTGAGGCAAGCAGCAGCATTAGTGCGTTGATGACTAGTAAAAAGAGCCCGAGCGTTACGACAATCAGTGGAAGCGAGAGCAACATCAAAATCGGACGAATGAAGGTATTGACTAAGCCCAAGACGAACGCCGCAAGCAACGCTGACCAAACGCTTTTGACCGTAATGTCTGGCACAAAGGTCGCAGTAGCATAAACTGCCACAGCGTTAATGAGCCAAGTAATCAGAATTCTTGTCAGCATAGAGGTATGTTTATCGTGGCATATTTTCGTGCTGCAGGTGTTGCCTCAGCGCATGATTACTCCATAGCAAGAAAGGGATATTCTGTTGCCAGTTCTTCGCCTGTTATGGCATCAATGTAAATGCGTGCTATGGGTTTTTTGTATTTGATGTCGATTTCGACTTCGTAAGCCAGGTGCACTTTAGCGCGTTTTAGCTGCATTTCTGCTAGTCCATCTTTGAGTGTGCGCGTGGTAATCTCTTTATCTTCATAGACACACAAGAGCGCCGGCTTGATGACATCAATGCGGTCGATTTCATAGCGGACGAATTTGTCATCAATCGTGAAAGTGAGTTTTTTGCCCATCAGCATTTTGTAGATTTTCTCGACAGGCACCTTAGCTTTTCGTGGTAATCCTGTCAGCACGCGTGTTGCGGTGCAAACTAACACAGCAATTTCGCCTTGTCGGTTGATGACAAATTCTAACTGTCCGCGCGTCTCTCCACCTGCACGCATTTTGCCGTAGGTAGCGCGCTCAAAGCGTACGACAATTGCCCCTTCAGCTTCACGTAGCGAAACCAAAGCGATATCGCGTGAGGTAGCATTGAGCAGTGCCGCATTTTCATCAATGAACGTGCGCAAGGCGATTAGAATCGCTGCCGTTGTATCTGCACTGGCTGTACCTGAAAGATGACGCAAGAGTGGCAGTTTGATGGGCTGCACTGCATAGGCAAGCAAGCCGACGGTGCAACTGACGGTATCAATCGTTTCGCGCAGATAATTGAACTGATATTTTTTCTTAAATGCCTCGTAGTTTTTTTCAAATGTGCGGAAAGCGTTTTTGTCGTAAGACAGTATCAGTGGGTAGGGCGACTTTTGTGCCCAAAGCGGCGCACTTATGAGCATCACACAGAGCGATAGCGCCAAGGTCGCAGTGCGTATTGAGAGACTTTTCATCGTCGCAGCTTGCATCTTTCACATAGCTTGAAGCACGGCACGCTGCACAAGCGATTCAAACAGGCGTCGTCCGTCCGTCGAACCGAGCAAACTTTCAGCGGCGCGTTCTGGATGCGGCATCATACCTAACACATTTTTTTCTTTATTGACAATGCCTGCAATGTTGCGCACTGACCCGTTTGGATTGGCATCATCTGTAATTTCGCCGTGTGCATTACAGTATTTGAACACAATTTGTCCGTTTTCTTCCATCTCATCGAGTACATCTGGCACAGCAAAGTAGTTTCCATCGCCGTGTGCAATTGGCATTTTCAAGACTTCGCCTTGGTGATAGTTAGCGGTAAATATCGTATCGTTTTGCATCACTTTGAGTGTTACGGTCTTGCAGATAAAGCGCCGATGGAGATTACGCAAGAGCACTCCCGGCAAGAGTCCTGCCTCGCAAAGAATCTGAAAGCCATTGCAAATGCCGAGGACAGGTTTGCCTGATTTAGCGTGGCGCATCACTTCTGTCATAATTGGGGAGAAGCGCGCAATAGCGCCAGTGCGCAGGTAATCGCCGAAGGAAAAGCCACCGGGTAAGATGAGAATATCACTTTCTTCAAGGTCGGTGTTTTTGTGCCAGAGCAGTTTTGCCTCCGCATTCGGGAGAGATTGACAGACATACAGCGCATCGTGATCGCAGTTAGAGCCCGGAAACACGACGATTCCAAATCGCAACTTTGTCATAGCACTATTGCGTAGAGGCTTGCGAGAGTTCTTCTACTTCAACTTCAAAATCTTCCATGATAGGATTTGCTAACAATTTTTTGCATGCCGATTCTGCAAGCGTCAAGGCTGCTTCACGCGTCTCCGCTTCTATTTCAAGTTCAATATACTTGCCGATGCGTACTGATTTGACTGCGCTGTAGGCAAGGCTTTTTAGCGCATGCAGAACGGCTTTGCCTTGCACATCCAGAATAGATTTACGCAGTGTTACAATGACTTTAGCTTTGAAGAGCATTGCTTGTAAGTTTGATTACTTTCTGACACACATGGCTTCTGCTTGATGAAATCTATCGTGCAGCGCAGTTAAAGCTGCTTTGACTTCGTTATCGGGCGCATTTTTTGCAATCATTTCAGCAAGTGCCTGTGATTCTTTTACGAGTGAATCCATCACGGCTTTGAACTCTGGTTTAGTTACATAATTTTCAGGCGTTGGCGAGTCAGCCCAGTCTTTGGCGCGCGCGGCAAGTTCGCCTGCACGTGCACGAATCGGCTTAAAATCTCCATCTTCTAACGGATGGTAGGTTTCTGCCATCACATTGTGAAAGGCATCTAAGGCTTCCCAAGTTTTCAATGTCTTTGATGCCGCTTGGGCATCCGATTTTGCTGCCTCAGGCTTTTGTTCCGTGGTTTTGGAGTCAGATTTCGGCTGCGTGCAGGCAGCCAGCCAAGACAAAGCAAAGAGTATGATGATAAGTTTGCGCATAGCGTATTGGCAAGATTTGTTTACGAAGGTTGTTTTTTGGAAAGTTCGGTGTTTGCCAGTGTATTTGACGCTGAGAGTTTTTCGTTAGGCATTTCTTCGAAAAAGAAATCGTAGAGTGAGCGCACAATACCTATCACGATGTAGCACAGCATTACGATGAATAAGCCTTTGGCTTGAAAAATCAAAATCATCACGCTTGCAAGGCTCACCAGTGAGAATTTGATAGGTCGCGCTCGAAACTCTTCTTGCGTAGGTTTGGGTAATTTTTCGTAACGCACCTTGCTAATCATCAAAAGCGAGAGCGTCAGCGTGAGTGCAATGAGCGCGCCGAGTTTTTGTTCGCTTGTCAATACGTTTTCGCTCACGAGCCACACCGCAAATGCTGCAATCGTCATAGCCTGCGATGGCGTTGGTAGACCTGAAAAGTAATCTTTATAGCCTGTCAGTTGCACATTGAAGCGCGCAAGACGCAATCCGCTACCGACCATCAGCATTGCACTGATAAGCAAGCCGACAATGCCCAGTGTATCCAATCCTGATTTGTACGCTAAAAAGGCAGGTGCGGCACCAAACGAGACCAAGTCGGAGAGTGAATCCAATTCCACACCGAAATCAGAAGCAGAATTTGTTAGGCGTGCAATAAAGCCATCGATCGTATCGAAGAGCGCTGCGAAGATGATAAACCAGCCTGCGGCAACAATGTCTCCATCACTTGCTGTCACAATTGATGCATAGCCGCACACCATGTTCATTACGGTGAATGTGGAAGGAACAGCAGAGCGAGAGACACGCGGCATTTCCACGCACCGTATCTTGAAGCGCCGCTGCGAGCGCGGCTTACGGCGTCTCTCAAACTCACGTGCATTCGTAGGCGACAACTCTTTCAAATCCAGCGCTGGTCTAAATTTTGTTTTGCAAAGATAGAGATTTTCCTTGCAAAATAGATTCGCTCGTGTGCACCAAGGCGTGCTACTCTGCTAAGGCTTCTTCAATAGCTTGTTTGAGTTGCGCGGCGTCAGGCGCCACACGGCTCTCAAAGCGCGCTCGAATCGTGCCGTCTTTGCCCAGCAGAAACTTCTCAAAATTCCACTTTACTTTGCCTGCTGGATTGGCATGAGCTGTGAGCCATTTATAGAACGGATGCGCACCCTCACCATTGACATCAATTTTATCCATCATATCAAACTTGACGCCATAGTTTGTCGTGCAAAAGCGCAAAATTTCTTCATTGCTGCCCGGCTCTTGCCCACCAAATTGATTGCAAGGAAATCCGACGACACTTAACCCTCTTGACGAATAGGCTTCATGCAGCGCTTCCAAGCCACGGTACTGTGGCGT
The DNA here is from genome assembly GCA_046291735.1 of Candidatus Thermochlorobacter sp. Lineage (GTDB taxonomy): Bacteria > Bacteroidota > Chlorobiia > Chlorobiales > Thermochlorobacteraceae > Thermochlorobacter. The sequence continues at coordinate 8,202 of JBKBSK010000015.1, forward strand.
GTAGCCGCACTTGGATGCGACATTAACCACCAGCATCACCCGACCCTTGTAGTCCGAGAGTCTCTTCGTCTCTCCTGTGATGGTTTTGAAGACAAAGTCCGTCATCGTGGTAATGATTTGTCGTTGTATTGTTGTAACAACCTCAGCTGTGTGTGAAATCTATACGCAGAGATACAACATGGCTTGCACATTAAGTTCAGCCCTTTTAATCTTTCAGTTCAGCAGTGAAGTCCGCAACCGGTAAGTAAATATGAAACGTTGTGCCTTTGCCTGCTTCGCTTTCTACTTCAATCAGACCTTGATGCTTTTTGATAATTCCATAGACAATCGATAATCCCAATCCTGTGCCTTTGCCGACTTCTTTCGTCGTAAAAAATGGCTCGAAGACTTTGGCTTGTAATTCTTTTGGAATTCCGATGCCATTGTCGGAGACTTTAAGGTGTACATAATTTTTGTTTTTGTCCAGCGCAGCGCGTGCACGCACGGATTCATCTTGCGCGCGTGAGGTTGCAAATGTGATGCAGGCGTTACCGCTCTCGAGGAGATGTTTTGGAAAAGCGTCGCAGGCATTCAAAGTCAGGTTGATGATGACCTGTTGCAACTGGGTGAGGTCGCCATAAATCTCTGGTAAGTCTGGCGTAAGTTCTTTATGAATTTTGATGCGCTTGTCAATCGTGTGCTCAAGAATCTCTAACGCATTCAGGACCACTTGATTGAGTGCGATGCGTTTTGACGTGAATTTGTCTTGTCGGGCAAACGCCAACAGTTGCTGCGTTAGTACTGCAGCACGGTTGGCGGCGACTTCAGCACGCTCCAATGGTTTTTGCACCGCAGCGTTTTGTATCCCATGCATCTTAATGAGTTCAAGGTTGCCCAGTATTGCAGTGAGCAGATTGTTGAAATCATGTGCAATGCCACCCGTGAGTGTGCCAATAGCTTCCATTTTTTGTGCTTGAATCAACTGTTCTTGCAGCCTCTCACGCTCCAGTTCAGCGCGATATCTTTCTGTGCGGTCAATTGCAACGCCTAACACACCGATTATCTTTTGCTTATCATCATACATCGGCGAAAGATGATAGTCGAGGAACACGTCATCAAAGTGCGCACTGTGATTAAACTTTTCACCTGACATAGCACGTCCAATATCTTGCAAGAAGACCGTATTTTGCGAAAAGAGTTGATAGACCGACTTGCCAACCAGTGACGCAGCATCATAGCCTAATGGTTCTAACCCCTTGCCAAGCACCAGCGAGAAAACACCTGATGTATTAAGCGCGAAGAGCACAATAGGCATGTTCTCAATAATCTCACGCAATTGCTCTTGCGATTTTTTTAGTTCAAGTTCAGCTTGGCGCACTTCTGTTACATCTTCCAGCACACAGAGCAATCCGCTCGGTTTTTGCTCACTTCCGTAAAGTTTGGCTAGAGAAAGCGACACCACACGCTCCTTGCCACTGTGATGACTCAAATAAATCACATCGCCTTGCCAATGTCCTTCTTGCTCTAACGCTATTTTTGCAGCGTGATAAATTTGCTTGGTTGGATACCTGTATCGCATAATTACTTCGCTGCGCACGCCCAGCATCTCTTGCAATGATTTGCCATGAAAGAGCTCTGCAGCACGGTTGCAATACTTCACACGCCCTGTGGCATCGACTGCGATGACGGCTTCCTTCATTTCGTAGAGCACGCGAGCTTGAAAGCGCAGTTGCTCTTCTGCTGCCTTACGCTCAGAAATATCTCCCAATACAACACAAATACCCATGATGGTTTTATTAGCGTCACGCACTGGCGTGATGCGCACTTCGTAGCAGTGCGTCTCTGCACCATCCGTAACTGTTGTCTCGAAGTGCACATGCTCACCTTGCAGCGCAGCGTCAAGATACTTTCGTGATAGTGGTAATTGACGCTCTTCTTTCACCAAACTCAAAACCGATTCACCGATGCGCAGCGGCTGACCATAGAGCCTCTGGCTATCTTGAATAGCTTGCAAGTTGAACGCACGCACATGGTAGTTGCAATCAAGCAGTAGCAAAGAATATGGCACACTGTTGAAGATGGCTTTGAGTTCTGCTTCAGATTGGCGCAGTGCTTCTTCAAAGCGTTTCTTTTCTGTGATGTCTTTGACCGTGCCTGTTGCCGCTCGCTTGCCCAGATAGATTGTTGCAGCAAGTGTTGCAATAACTAAAATGCGCTCGCCATTTTTGCAGATGAGTTCTACCTCAAAATCACTGGCTTTCAATCGTTCTTGCTGAAATGCCGTTGAAATTTCCTCAATCTTTGCGTGATATTCAGGAGCAATGACTTCAAGGCAAGACCGTCCAATTACCTCTTCGTGTGCATAACCTAACATGTTGAGAAACGCACCATTGACGAAGACAAACTTCATCTCCTGCACCAAATATACCCCATCTTTGCTGCTGCTGACCAGCGCGCGATATTGTTCTTCTGACTGCGCCAAGGCAAGCTCACTCATCTTGCGCTCTGTGATATCACGCGTAACGCCTACCACTAGCCAGCAATTTTGCTCTGCTTCAAAACTTGGCGAAAGTGTCGCCGAAAGCCAGCGCAACTCACCATCTTTGCGCCAAAAGCGATACTCTACCGCAGCAGTCTTGCCTTCAAAAATTTTCTCCAAACTCTCCTGCCAGATATTTTCTCTATCTTCTTCATGGACATGATTTATCCAGAGAAACTTATCGCGCTGCATCTCTTCGACTGTGAAACCAAAAACTTTTTCACACGAGGGCGAGAAAAAGTCATACTCAAACTTCTGATTTGCATACACACGAAAGCGATAGACACCATCGTTGATGTTGTCCAAAATCATTGAGAGCTTCGCATTAGATTCTTCCAAGGCTTTAGCTGTATGCAGCGCTTCCGTGATATCTTCAACTTCAGCAACGAAATATGCAGGACTGCCATCTGCATTTTTGGCTAAGCCAACTTGCACGCGCACATTTACAGGCTCACCGTTTTTATGCAGATAGCGTTTGACTAAAGTATAGTGGTCAATTTCACTGCTTAGAAGTTTATTATCTTGCTCAACAGAAATGGCTAAGTCGTCAGGATGAGTGATGTCCTGAAACGTCATCTCGAGCAATTCTTCTGCTGAATAGCCCAGCATAGCGCAGAAAGCTGGATTGACATCACTAAATCGTCCATTGAGCCAGCAGGTGAAGATACCGATAGGTGCCGTGTCAATCGTGCGTCGCAGGCGTTCTTCGCTCCAACGCAACTGCTCCTGCATTTCTGTGCGCTCGATTGCAAGGGCTGCAACTTTCGCTGCTGCTTCTATGAACTCAACTTCCAAGCTATCTGGTCGGTGTGGCTCGTTCGAATACAGTGTCAAGACACCAAGTACCTTGCGAGCGTTGTCAAAAATGGGCTGCGACCAACACGCAGCAATTCCAAAGTTTTGCACCAGTTGCGGATAGGCTTCCCAGAGTGGGTCGGTCTGCAAATTTTCTGAAGTCACGCGTGTTTTGAGATGCGCCGCTGTCCCAAATGTGCAGCGATGCATTCCAATGTCCATACCATCTATTTCTTTTGCAAAGTCATCTGGCAGACTGGGTGCTGCCACAAGCCGCAGTGCCCCTCTCTCCACAAGATGCACACTGCATTGCAGGTCGGGCAAATATCGCTCGATGCTCAAACACAGTTCGCTCATCACCTCACTTAGTGGCGCTGAACTTGCTATCAGTTCAAGCACACGAGATTGCATTTTGCGCATCTCACTCTGATGCCGCCGCTCGGTAATTTCACGCACAGTGAGAATGATAGCGCGCACCATAGGATTGTGCAGCTCATTACGCTCGCGTACGGAAATCACGCGTGGCGTCGAGCCTGAACGCAAAAGACGCAGTTCAAGCGAGTTTGTAAAAGTCTGCGCAGGATGCTCAATGCATTCATCGAGCCTATCGCGCAGCGCCGGACGGTCGTCAGGATGCACAAGTTCAAGAAAGTTTTTGCCGCTTAGTTCCGAGAGCGCGCACTCGAAAATTTTTTCAGCCGCAGGACTAGCATAGCAAATCGTGCCCTGCGGGTCGATGAGCAAAATCGCATCGGAGAGTTGCTCTACAATCGCACGAAAATCTACAATTTCTTTCTGCGCAACCTCGGACGGTTTTTCAGGTGCTGTTACTTCCGCTTCAGATTTGACATCGTGCGCCTCAAGTATAGGCTGCACTGGCGTAGCATCACTCTCTTTGTCTTCTGCCGAAACCGTTGGAATTGTCTCCTCGTCCAAAAACGGACTTTGCACAGCGGTCTGTGTTTGCACTGCTGCATCTTCAATTGATGGTGCTGGGCTATCTGTGTCAGCAGATTCACTTTCCAAGAAGGGTCTTTCAGGCGGCGCTGCAACGAGGGGACTATCTGCTGCGTCAGGCTCATCCACAAAAGCGGGTGCACTCTGATTTTCGGTCAGCGTTGAAGCCAGTGGTGCATTTTCGGAGATAGGTGATATGGGCGGTTCTGGCTGCGATGCGGCTGGCGCAGATGATGGCAGTTCGGGCGACGGTACGGCTGGCGCAGATGCAGTAGGTTCGGCAGGCGCTGCAGTCTGCATCGATGGCGCAGATTTAGCGGGCGTTGTCGTTAGCGTCGATGACAGCAGTTCATCAGATGTTGCAGTCGGTGCAGATGTCAAAGGGGCTGCTGGTGCTGGTGATGGCGGTTCTGGCTGCAGTGTGGCTGGCGCAGATGATGAGGGGGCAGATGGTGCTGGCGTAGTCTGGCGCAGCGTGGCGACTCTCTGCAATGCCTCTTGAATTGCACTCGGCAAATGTTGACGATGCTCTTTGAAGACATAATCTGCCGCGCCTTTTTCAAGCATCTTTAAGGCAACGGCAGTCTCACGCACCGCAGAAAGCACAATGAAGGGCACACTAGGACGATGACGACGCAAGAGTTTGAGCGCTTTGTCAGCAGTACCGTCAGAGAGTTGATATTCAGAGATAACGACATCGAAGCCGTTATCTTCTAACTCTTCTTCAAATTCTTTTAGCGATACGATACGCTCAACACTGCAGTCAGGGAACGCTGTTTTGAGGGTCAAGAGTGTTAGAGCAGCGTCGGAGAGATTTGGCTCGAGGTGAAGTATGCGTATCGGCATTGCACATTTAGACAATCTTAAGTATAACTAGAAAATAACAATAATCTAAACATTCGTCATCTGTATCTCAAGCTGCCAGTGTAGGCTCACAGCTTTCTCTTTCATTTGAGTATAGTGAGCGTAGCTTGCAGCGCATGCTGGAAAGATTAGATTTTCTTCGTGCTTTTTCTTTCTGGCTTCTCAATTCTTGTTGATTTGACTGTAAATTTGCATCAACTTTCAAGCAAAGCCACGCTATGCCAGAGATGCACACCGTTCAGTTGCAAGATCATTTAGAGAATCATTTAGAGAATATCGAAGGCGATATAGCGCCAACGCTGCGCGAAAAGTTGCAAAATTTGCCGACTTCAAGCGGCGTGTATCAATTCAAGGACAGAACTGGGCAAGTGATTTATGTCGGCAAAGCGAAAAATTTGCGTGCGCGTGTGCAGTCCTATTTTCGCAGTCGCTCGGAGCACAACCGCAAGACTGCACTGCTTGTGAGCAAAATTGCAGACCTTGAACTCATTCTTACCTCCTCTGAAGTTGAAGCACTCATTCTTGAAAACAATCTGATTAAGCAACTCAAGCCACGCTACAATATCAACCTGCGTGACGACAAAACCTATCCTTACATTGTTATCACGAACGAACCGTTTCCGCGCATTTTTCCAACTCGAACCGTTGTACGCGACGGCTCAAAGTATTTCGGTCCTTATACCGATGGCAAACAGATGCGTGCACTGCTCGATGCTATCGGAGAGATTTTCCAAGTGCGCAGTTGCTCGCTCAAACTCACTGAAGAGAACATTCGCGCCAAAAAGTTCAAAGTATGTTTAGACTATCACATCAAGAAGTGTCAAGGTCCGTGTGAAGGCTTGCAGTCCGAAGCCGATTATGATGCAATGATTAGCGAAGTGCGCAAACTGCTTTCAGGCAAAACACGCGATGCGATTCGCTCACTTGAAGCACGTATGAAAGCCTGCGCCAGTGCACTACAATTTGAACAAGCTGCCGCACTCAAACGCCAACTCGAAGCCCTTAAACGTTACACAGAAAAACAGCGCGTGATGACCGTCGATGACATCGATCGCGACATCTTTGCAATTGCAGCACAAGATGATGATGCTTGTGGCACGGTCTTCAAAGTGCGTGATGGCAAACTCATTGGCTCTATGCATTACTATTTTTCCAACATCGAGGGCGTACCTATGCCTGAGTTGCTCACACGCCTGCTTGAGAAATACTACCTTGAGACCACTGACACCATACCAGATGAAATTTTCACAGCTGCAGCACCTGCCAATCTTGATGCTCTTCAAGCCTTACTAAAGACGCGCTTAGCCGAGCAAGGGGAAAACAAGTCCGTTGAGTTCATTGTGCCACAAATTGGCGACAAAGCTAAACTCGTCTCCATGTGCGAAGCCAACGCGCGTCATCTTTTGAGTGAATACTTATTGCAAAAGCAAAAGCGCGGTGAAGCCTTAGCCATTCCTCACAGCGTTTATGCTCTAGAGCGCGACTTGCGTTTGCCAAAACTGCCTCGCCGCATCGAGTGCTTCGATAACTCGCACTTTCAAGGTGCAGAGAGCGTTTCAGCGATGGTGTGCTTTGTCGATGGCAAACCCAAGAAGTCAGATTATCGCAAATTCAAAATCAAGAGCGTGGAAGGCATTGATGATTTTGCTGCTATGGCAGAAGTCATCGAGCGTCGCTATTCAGGTTCGCTTGCCACAGAATTGCCGCTGCCTGACCTCATCATCGTTGATGGCGGTAAAGGACAACTCTCTGCAGCCTATGAAGTTTTAACACGCTTAGGTCTTCAGATTCCGATTATTGGGCTTGCCAAGCGCTTAGAAGAAGTCTTTTTCCCGAATGAGTCGCTGCCACACAATTTGCCCAAGACGTCTTCTTCACTCAAACTCTTGCAACAAGCACGAGATGAAGCCCATCGCTTTGCAGTTACATTTCATCGACAATTGCGAGATAAGCGCACGCTTTCAACAGAGCTTACTGAAATTGATGGTATCGGCAAAGCCAAAGCTGAAAAACTCTTGAAGACCTTTGGCTCGCTTGCGCAGATTGAATTAGCAAGCGTAGAGCAACTGGCAGAAGTCGTGGGCAAAAAAGCCGCTGAGACGGTGCGACGATACTTTGACCAAAAACGCAATCAAGCGCAGTCAGCCGATACCGATGCGCCATCACTTTCTGATGAAGTGAGCCATTAAGGCGTATTGCGATAAATCATCCGTGGGTATGGCGACGTCTCTCGAATATGTTCCAGTCCGCAAATCCATTTGACCGTGCGCTCCAAGCCCAAGCCAAAGCCTGAATGCGGCACACTGCCATAACGACGCAAGTCTAAATACCACTCAAACGGTGCCATAGGCAAATGATGCTCCTTGATGCGTTCAACCAGTGCATCGTAATTGTCTTCGCGCTGCGAACCGCCGATGATTTCACCTGCGCCTTCAGGTGCAAGCATATCCATTGCTAAGGCAAGCTGTGGATTTTCCGGATCGCGCTTCATGTAGAAGGCTTTAACTGCCGCAGGATAACGGTGAATGATGCAGGGCTTATCGAATTGCTCCATGAGCGCTTCTTCTTGCGGCGCACCAAAATCTTCGCCCCAAGGAAAATCTACTTGAATCTCACTGCCGTCTTCTTGCTTCTTGATGAGTTTGATATCGTGCTCGTTGAGCCACTTGACCGCATCCGTGTAGGACATTCGGTAAAATGGACGCGTAATGCGCTCCAATTTTTGAATATCGCGCTCCAAAATTTTGAGTTCTTCCTTTCGCCGTTCCACCGTGCGTTGAACCACATACTCAACGAGTTCTTCTGCCAAATTCATGTTCATTTCAAGGTCGTAGTAAGCCATTTCAGGCTCAACCATCCAGAACTCTGTCAGGTGCCTGCGTGTCTTGGATTTCTCGGCACGAAAGGTTGGTCCAAAAGTGTAGACTTTGCCAAACGCCATGGCTGCTGCTTCGGCATAGAGTTGCCCAGATTGCGTCAGATAGGCTTTGCCCAAATCAAAGTAATCCATTTCAAAAAGTGTGGTCGTACCTTCCACAGCATTCGGCGTGATAATTGGCGCATCGACCAGAATAAATTCTCGAGCATTGAAAAAATCACGAATGGCACTGATGACTTCATGACGGATTCTCATAATTGCCCATTGACGCTTAGAGCGTAGCCAGAGATGGCGGTGGTCAGAGAGAAATTCAATTCCGTGCTCTTTGGGGGTAATCGGATAGCCTTGTGAAAGATGCACAATTTCTATGTCTTTAACTTGCAGTTCATACACATCGGCAAGTTTGGGGTGCTTACTGACCTCGCCTGTAACGATGATGGAACTTTCCTGCGTGAGTTTCTCGAAGGCTTGCCACACCCTTTCGCTGACTTGATTTTTGACCACAATGCCCTGCACAATGCCCGAGCCATCACGAATTTCTGGGAACATTAATTTGCCTGAGGAGCGAATGTTGTACAGCCAGCCTTTGATGGTGACCAGTTCACCCACATGCTCTTTAAGATGTGCCACAGCAACATGTTCAGCTGCAACACTTGTTTTAGACGGTGTGTCGATTTGCATAAGTTCTTTATGATAGAAGTCAATATGATGAACTTAGAAGATAGCGATTAGTCAGCGTTTTGTTCAACGCTCAGCACGAGTTTTCGGCTAAAGACCGCTTCAAACATATCGCTCATTTGTGTGGCTGCCCAAATTTCAATTTCTGGGTCGGAGATAGCTGTAAGCCTAAGTTCGATTTTCTTTGGATGAATAATTGCCTTGACGCTTTTGACATTTTGGCGATGTCCTCTATCGAGTGCATTAGCTAAGCGCAGCAGGCCTGCCAGCACACGCACCACGTGCTTATTGCGAGGCGAGAGCGATTGGAATGCGGTGTGCTCGACTTTTGGCGGCGACTTGCGGTGATAGCGCGCCACGTTTGCCATGATTTGAATTTCTTCAGGCGAGAAGCCTTTGAGCCCTGCATTCTGAATAATGTACTGGCTATGCTTGTGGTGCGCTGATGGAGAGATAAAGTAACCAATGTTGTGCAAATACGCTGCGTACTGCAAAAGTTCGCGTTCGACTTTACCGAGTTCGTGCAGCGCTTCGAGTTGGTCGAAGAGTTGAAGTGACAGATTTGCAATGTGGCGTGAGCGCACTTCATCCCACTGACAGCGGCGCGCAAGTTCTAAGACACTGCGCAGGCGCGGGCTTTCATCCTCTTTTGCAAAAGAGATTGGCGCAAAATGCCGTGAAAGATAATCCAGTACAATACCCTCGCGCAGGGCATATTCGGAGATTGTCATCTCTTTGAGGTCAAAGAGCCGCATCATGACATCAAAGAGGACCATGCCGGGCACGATGAGTTCAGCGCGCTGCGGGTCTAAACCAGCAATCTGCCGCCGCTCTTCACTAGGTATCGCAAGCAGTTTTTCGTAGAGTTTGAGAAAACCGCGTCGCAAAAAACAGCTACCGTTGAGCGCCTCGAAGTCTTGACCTCGCTCGGCAAGCAAGATCATCGCTGCAATGTTTTCTGCTGTACCACTTGAGGCAATCGCAAAGTCGTATCCTATCGCTTTCACTGCCTTTGCAATCGGACGAATTTCTTCGACGAGATGTCCTTCAAGCGCACTTAGTTCACGGTCGCTAATCGGGTCTGTCGTTACGAAGCGTTCTAAAAGCCGAGCGACGCCTAACTTCTTACTTTCGACAAAGTAAAGATTTTGCGCATCGCCAATCATAAATTCTACTGAACCACCGCCGACATCAATCATCAAAGCCTTTCGCTTGCCAATGTTGATAGCGCGACGAATCGCCAGATAAATCAGTCGCCCTTCTTCTTCACCAGAGATGATTCGAGTGCGAATCCCTACGCGCGACGCAATCATCTCCATGAACTGCTCACCGTTTTTAGCTTCGCGTATTGCGCTCGTAGCAAACGCCACAATGTGCTGCACATCAACTCCACGCTGTTCGGCAAGTTTGCGGAAGCGCATGAGCGTATCTAATCCTTGTGCCATCGCTGCTGCCGAGAGTTGCTTAGTCATCATGCTGCCTGCACCAATGCGAATCATTTCTTTGGCGCGGTCAATCATCGTAAAACTCATATCGGGCAAAAGTTCCACGATAATCATGTGAAACGAGTTCGTGCCTAAGTCAATTGCGGCAAGACGCAACTGCGAGGTGGAACGCGAGGATGAAGTCATTTCTAGCAACTCTTGGTTGATGTCTGGCAAGCCTGCGTTACAAAGGTATTTGTTTTTCAAAGGTGTCTCAAGCATGGCTTATACTGACTAAAAACCATTTCGGCTTGAAAAGTTTAGTCTCACATTCAGCTCAATGCCTGAAATGGCGCGTGCCTGTAAAGACCATTGCCAAATTGCGTTCATCAGCAGCTTTGATGACTTCTTCATCACGCACCGACCCTCCGGGTTGAATTACAGCACTTGCACCGGCTTCAGCAGCGGCAATCAGTCCATCAGCGAAGGGGAAGAACGCATCGCTGGCGACCGCTGCTCCTCTTAGATCGAAGCCAGCCTCTTCGGCTTTCCAGCGCGCAATACGCGAAGCATCAACACGCGACATCTGTCCTGCACCAATTCCTAAGGTTTGCAAATTTTTTGCATAGACAATCGCATTAGATTTGACATGCTTGCAGACAATCCACGCAAAGAGCATATCGTTGAGTTCCTGCGCTGTAGGCTGACGCTGTGTTACCACACGCAGTTCATCTTTTAGCACGGTTTTGATATCGCGCTCTTGCAGCAGCACACCCATGGCTGTACCGCGCAGTTCCCATCCAGCGCGTCTCACACTCTTCTTCTGACGAATGAGCCGCCGATCTTTTTTCTTCATCAAAAACTCCAGCACCCCTTCATCAAAATCAGGGGCAATGATAATCTCTGTAAAAATCTCGTTCATTACCTCTGCTGTTTTCATGTCTAATGGACGATTAACAGCAATAATGCCGCCAAATGGCGCTTGCGTATCCGTGGCAAAGGCTTTGCGATAGGCTTCCTCTAAACTCAGTGCCTGTGCCACACCACACGGATTGGTATGCTTGATAATCGCTACAGTTGGTGGGTCGTTCTCAAATTCGTTGATGAGTGCTGCCGCCGCTGAAATATCCAAGATATTGTTGTAGGACAGATCCTTGCCATGCAGTTTCTCAAAACACTCGCCGAAACTGACTTCACCTTCCTTAGAGCGCAATTTGTAGAAGCCTGCTTGCTGATGCGGATTTTCACCGTAGCGCATGTCGATTTCCTTTGTCAGTGTGAGCGCATAACTGGCTTCAGGCACATGGCTTTCGGTGTGACTTTTACCATCTGCAAGGGTTTCCAAGTATGAAGCAATTGCCGCATCGTAGCGCGCCGTGAGCGCAAAGACTTTTTTAGCCAGTTCAAACCGAGTCTGCTCACTGACTGCCCCTCTACGCTTTTTCATTTCCTCAATGATACAGCCATAATCACCGATGTCAGTGACCACCGTTACAGCTTTGTAATTTTTTGCAGCGCTGCGTAGCATTGCCGGTCCACCAATATCAATGTTTTCAATAGCATCTTTGAGTTTGACTTTGGGGTTTGCTACTGTTTGCTCAAACGGATAGAGATTGACTACCAGCAAATCGATATACTTAATTTTGTTTCGTTTGATTTGCTTTTCGTGCTCTGCATTGCCGCGAATTGCCAGCAATCCACCATGAATCATCGGATGCAAGGTCTTGACACGCCCATCTAAAATTTCAGGAAAGCCGGTCAGCGTAGAAATAGATTTAGCTTTGATGCCCGCATCTAAGAGCGTTTGCAGTGTGCCACCTGTCGAGAAAATTTCAACCTTGAACGACATTAGGGCTTTTGCAAACTCCACAATGCCTGTTTTATCGGAGACGGAAATAAGAGCACGCTGAATTTTTGGATTTTTTGGCATAGATGGTCGGCTTAAAAATTTGAAAGCGTATCACTTGAGAGCAAGTTTCTGCGCTTATTGCAGTAATTTGCTTTTGAAATTGCATTCAAATTTACAGCAATGGAGCGCATCAAAAAACTTGCTGTGTTTTGTTCAGGTCATGGTTCAAACTTCAGAGCCTTGCATCGACATATTCAAGAGCGACACTTGCCCTGTCAGATTGTGCTCTGCGTCTCAAACAATTCACAATGTGGCGCCATGCAGTTCGCACGCGAACAAGGCATTGCTACACTGCACCTTTCTTCAAAGACTCATCCTGACAAAACCGCTTTTGCAGGAGCCATGCTCAATGCCCTAGACGCACATGGCATTGATTTGATTCTGCTAGCAGGGTATATGAAAAAAGTACCGCCTGAGGTTGTCGCTGCTTATCCCAAACGAATTCTGAATATCCATCCCGCACTTTTGCCAAAGTTTGGCGGCGAAGGCATGTATGGCATGCATGTGCATCAAGCTGTTATTGCTGCAGGCGAAAAAGAAAGTGGCGCAACCGTGCACTTTGTTGATACCGACTACGATACCGGCGAGATTATTTTGCAACGCGCTGTGCCCGTCTTGCCTGACGATACACCCGAAACACTTGCCGAGCGCGTGCGCACACTTGAGCATGAACTCTACGCCGAGGCTTTAGAAAAAGTGCTTGCTGCCTTGCCTAGCTAGTTTGTTTTGATTGCACACAGCACCACGCCCCTCATGTTGCTTCTACGGTTCTACAGCCAGTGCACAGACAAGCATGCCTGCTACAAGAAAATTTTGTGCAATACCGTTGTACCACACATCGCGTGTGCGCGGTGATTCTATAAAGCGCAGTTGCAACCACACTTGCGGTAGGATAAAGACCAAGATAAGTACGCCATTGACCCACTTTCCGAGTGCAAACATGTAGGCTGCTGCACAGATTTGACCTACATCAATAAGCAATGCCGCAATGATTGCCGCTTTGCGTTCTCCATACACCACAGGCAGCGTACGAATTCCAACGCGCTTATCGCCTTCGATGGATTTAAAGTCATTGACGGTCATGGTGCCTGTGCTGGCAAAAGCATAGCAGAGTGCGATGATAATGGAATCTGCTGTCAAGCTACCACGATACACGACTTCGCCCGAGAGCCAAGGATAGACAAGATATGAGAATGCAACGATGATATTGCCCCACCACAATCGCTTTTTGAGCTTGATAGGATTGGCGCTGTAGAGATGGGCATTGATGATACCTAAAATCACGTGCGCCAGTACAAATGGGTGCAACAGTGCTGCCACAATCACGGTAATGAGTGTCCAGACACTGATGAGAATTGTGGCGTCACGTAGGGAAATATCGCCAGCAGGAATAGGACGAGAAGGCTCGTTGATGGCATCAAGATCGCGGTCAAAATAGTCATTGAGCATTTGGCAAACGCCCGTGGCTAAGGGTCCGGTGAGCAAAATGCCGAGCCAGAACGTTGCATCCAGTAGGTTTGACCAGCCGAAGACACCGCTTGCAACGGCACCGCACACAAAACTCCACATCACAGGAATCCATGTAATCGGCTTCAGAAATTTGAGCAAAAGTTCAAACTTGGTCAGTTTGACTTGCTTTGCACGATTTTGCACAGACTCTCGGATGCCCGATGTGCGTGCCAGACGTTCGTCAAGCGTAAAGTCAGTCACTTGCATCTGCAGTCGCCGTTTTTGCGTCAGGTCTTTTTTGTCAGCTTGGCGCTGCGGCTCAATATGTTCGGGTGTCTCTGGCATTATTGCGATGAGAGTTGTGAAATCATGGCGAGCATCTCTTGATTATCAGGATGTCGGAAAAATGGGCTGGGTATTTCTGTGCCGCTGACAAATTGAAATCGAATCACGCCCTGCTTATCGAGCAGAAATTGTCCGGGCATTGGTGCGCCTAATGCCGCGCCCAGTCCATATTGCTTGAAGACCGTCCACTCGGCATCGCTTAGCACGGGGAACTTGAAGTCTTGTTCTTGCACAATGATTTTAGTCATCTCGACGCGCGTGGTATTGACGAGCACAATTTCTGCGCCTAATTCTTGAAAGAGCGGATAGTCGTTGCGTAAGGCAAGCAAGTGCGGATAGCACACAGGGCAGAAAATTTTGTCCGTAAAAATGCGTGTGAAAACCAGCAACACAGGCTTACCTCTGAACTCGGAGAGCCGGCGCAACTTGCCTTCGCTGTCAGGCAGTTCAAAATCAGGAGCCACATCGCCAATCTGAAACATCAATACGCTCGCTTTCGGCGCAAAATTGGCGATGAATTTTTCATGAATGGGCATAACGGAGTCGAAGAGACTGGGCATGGTGCACAACAAGGTTTAGTTTAACTTATTACTTTTGCTCGCATCTTGCAGCGGTTGCACTTGTCGCTCTAGCTCGAATCTGCTTCTGATGTAGAACCGACAAGCCACACATGCTGTTAGTGATTGCGGCATTTCCATTAAGTTACATCGCAAAGTCATGAAAACCGAACACGTTCGATACACTAAATCGAATTTGCCTGAAAAACTTTGCGAGCACTGCCAGAAGCCTATGGTCTGGCGCAAGGCATGGGCGAAGAATTGGGAGAATGTGAAGTATTGCTCTGAACGATGTAGCAAAGAAGCCAAGCGCAAGCGTAGAAGACTTACACTTTAACTTTTGCATAGCGACATAACCACACTATCCATGGAACATCCTTTTGCAAAGCAGCCCACAGCAATGGAACTTGAGAATCTCATCTATGAAGTTGCTGTCAACCGCACTCTTATTTTGATTTTGCTTAGTGAGTTAGAAAAGCACCTTCCGGGCATCACAGCCTCTGTTCAAGATGTACTCCATGCAGAGCCGCGCCGTGTCTATGGCTTAGTCTCGCAGTTTGTTGAAGAGCCGTCGCCGTACTACGAACCGATGCTCAATGCGCGACAGGATTACGACAACGCCAGCAAAGCTGCTGAAGCACTCAAAGCCTTGCTGAGTTCTCCACGCCGTTGGCGCAAAGATGATGATACTCAGCGCGAATAATTCTCTGCCCTTCTTTGCTTGTCTTACTGCTCTTGAAGCGCAGATTTCACTGCGGCAATAAGCTCCTCGTTGGTGCGGCTATCCTTGAGTTCATTTTCAATGTGCATCCACTTAATTTTGCCATCTTTGCCGACGAGGAAATATGCACGTTTGCTGCAATTGAGTGGCTCAAAAAACACATCGTATTTCTTAGTTGCCTCACGGTGAATGTCAGAGAGCAAGTGATGCGAGAGTTGATACTTTTCACGAAATGCAGCGTGAGCGAATTTGGAATCTACACTAATTGGCAAGACCTTAACGCCCAGCGCTTCAAACTGTGCGTAGTCTTGTGAGTAACTGCAGTTTTGTGCCGTGCAAACGGGTGTAAAGTCTAGCGGATAGAACGAGACCAGCACGGCTTGTTTCTCTCTAAAATCTGAGAGTTTTACTTTTGTGCCGTCTGTGCTATCGAGTTCGAAGTCTGGGGCTTCATCTCCAACTTTGAGCATGGCTTTTTTCTCCTGTTGATTTTGAGTGGTGTTTTGAGTGATTGGTTCTGCCGCTGTCTTATACTTAGCGGCTAGTTCAGCAAAATTGATTGTATGCGCCATTTGAATTTGCTCCAGCTTAAGCGGTCAGTCTTCTTAGCATCAGGCGTTTGATAAAAAGCCGCGTTACGGGCTTACCGTTTTTGAAATGACTTTCCACAAGTTCTGCAACATCATCTGGCGTGACAGCGCCGTACCAAGTTGTATCACTATGCACAAGCATGGTGCAGCCGTTTTCACATGCGCCTAAACATGTGGTGGTTTCTATCTCGACCTGCTCACTCAGACCTTGCTTTTCTACTTCTGCTTTGAGGCACTCGAGCACTTTTTCAGAGCCACGCCTTGCGCAACTGGGCTTTGGGCTGCCTTCTGCACGCAAATTGGTACAAACATAGACCAAATGTTTCATCGATGCTATTGGCTTAGTTTTGCTAAGATGAACTAAAAGGCTACAACATGCTTGCGTTTTAAGTTGTTTCAGGCGGTGGAAAAAGCGCTCTGGCTTTATAGAGTAATAGCAAAATTAGCGGCGCAAGCACCATCGCAACTACAGAGCGAATGCTTATCCACGAATCATAAATCACCATACTGGTTACGAAACTATTGAGCAATAAGCCAACCGTTACAAAGAATCCAGCTCGCCATCCTAAGTAGTTAAGCCGAATCGTCCCGAAAGCACAGAGCACTTCAAAGATGCCGAAGCCCAGCGTAACAAATGCTGATGAGGTTACGCGCTCTTTGTTGTAGCCAAAAACTTGCGTTAGTGTTTCGCTATCGCCAAAGAGCGTTGCAAGACTTTCATAAGCGTTGCTAAATCCGAACAGCATCATAAGCAACGCTGCAAGGAATGCAAATGCACGCAATCGCTGAAACTTCTGATAGAGTACTTTCTCTTCTTCAGACAGTTCTTCGCGTGCTTCAATGTTCTTATCATCGGACTCCGACATACTGCCTCTGGCTTGCAAGCGTAGTGCGAACTTGCTTTTTGATTTTCGCCGCTATTCTTGCTTTAGTTTAGTAATCTTCGTTGATTTTGTCTTGGCTTTTGTAGCACCATTAGATTTGCCATTTGCCGCCGATTTTTTCTTTTCAGCAAGTTGTTCCTTTTTGCGGTCAATCGCTTGCAGAATCGCACGCTCGGCTACAAAGAAGTCATGCCAGCCAAAGCTTTCAACCTGCTTGCCTTCAAGTTCCTTATAGACACTGAAGAAGTGCTCAATTTCATTTGGCAAGTGCGGTGGCACATCAGCAAGGCGACGGATATTGTTGTAAATTGGGTCGTTGATGGGCACGGAGAGCACTTTGTCATCCATGCCTTTATCGTCGCGCATTTTAAGTAAGCCTACAGGGCGCACTTCTATCAAGCAACCTGTAAAAATTTCGCCGTGCGTGAGCACCAGCACATCCACAGGGTCGCCATCTTCAGCAAGTGTATTTGGAATAAATCCGTAGGCAGCAGGATAATGCACCGACGAATACAGCACACGGTCGAGTTTGAAGACGCCAAGTTCGGGATCAAACTCATACTTATTGCGCTGTCCTTTCGGCACTTCAATGATGGCGTTTACTTCCTTCGGCGGGTGCTTGCCTACAGGCAAACTTTTGTAGTCAATCATTGGCTTGCGATTTTTTCGATGGTTGAGCTTTCTTGGCTTGTAACATTTGCGCTTTACGCTTGGCTTTCATTCGCGCAATTGCCTTACGATGCTTCTTAGCAACTTGTCTGCCGCGTTTGTTCATCTGCTTTATTTTGCTTCGTCTTATAGAGTTAAAGAGATGCGTAATGCAAGTATAATGTTTTTGTAGCGCTGCTTCAAGTCAACACTGTCGATCTATGCTCTTTGCTTCTCAAGGCAGCGGTAGCTTTTTTGCTGCGAATTTTTATGCGTTTTTTTTAACTTCTCTTGCAAGACTCGTGCCCAAGCGAGCCAGCTTTGAGAAAGCAAGCCAATTAACTGACAAAACTGCAAAGGAGTATTTATGCCAACTGCCAAGACAACCCAGCGAAAATCTTCTTCAAAGAAAGCCATATCGTCGAATGGCACTGCGCATACCAACGGCGCTGCACAAAATCACACACCGACAACTTCGCCTGAAATCAATTCTGTACTCAACGAGCGGCGCGTCTTCAAGCCCAGTAAAGCGTTCTCTCAAGCCGCACACATCAAGTCCATGGCAGAGTATGAACAGCTCTGTAAAGAAGCTGAAAAAGATCCTGAAAAGTACTGGGCAAACTTAGCCTCACAATTTCACTGGTTCAAAAAGTGGCGCAAAGTGCTTGAGTGGAATTTGCCCTATGCCAAATGGTTTATCGGTGGCACCACCAACATCTGCTACAACGCGATTGACCGACACCTCACCACATGGCGTAAAAATAAAGCCGCAATTATTTGGGAAGGTGAACTCGGTGAGCAGCGCGTGCTGACCTATATCCAACTGTATCGTGAGGTCTGCAAACTTGCAAATGCGCTCAAAAAGCGCGGCATCAAGAAAGGCGACCGCGTGGCAATCTATATGGGCATGTGTCCTGAACTAGCAATTGCCATGCTGGCTTGTGCACGCATCGGCGCTGTGCATAGTGTTATCTTCGGTGGCTTCTCTGCACAAGCTGTGGCTGACCGTATCAACGACGCTCACGCTAAAATGGTGATTTGTTCTGATGGCGTGCACCGACGCGGCAACATCCTTAATCTGAAGGCGGTCGTCGATGAAGCCTTAGTCAATACGCCTTCCGTTGAAAATGTCATTGTCTATCAACGCCTCAAACACGATGGCACTGTCTCCATCAATATGGTCGATGGGCGCGATCACTGGTGGCACGACTTGATGAGCCTTGCAACGGACGATTGCCCCGCCGAACCAGTTGATGCCGAACATCCTCTCTTTATTCTCTACACTAGCGGCTCAACAGGCAAACCCAAAGGTATTTTGCACACCACAGGCGGCTACATGGTCCATACTGCTACCTCACACAAAATGGTCTTCGATATCAAAGATGAAGACATTTACTGGTGCACTGCCGACGCTGGCTGGATTACTGGACATAGCTATTTTGTCTATGGACCACTGTGCAACGGGACAACCTCACTGATGTATGAAGGGGCGCTCAACTATCCTGACTGGGGACGCATCTGGGATATGATTGAGCGGCATAAGGTTACCATTCTTTACACTGCGCCAACAGCAATTCGCTCTTTCATTCGCGCTGGTGATGAATGGGTCAATAAACACAACCTCTCCTCGCTGCGTCTCTTGGGCACTGTCGGTGAGCCAATTAATCCTGAAGCGTGGATGTGGTATTACACCGTTGTCGGCAAAAAGAAATGTCCTATTGTGGATACATGGTGGCAAACTGAAACGGGTGGCATCATGATTTCGCCGCTCCCGGGGGCAACTCCACTTAAACCGGGCACCGCCACGCGTCCGTTGCCCGGCATTTCTGTCGATGTCGTCAAAAAAGATGGCACACCATGTAAAGCCAATGAAGGCGGTTTTCTTGTCATTAAGCGTCCGTGGCCCTCGATGCTGCGCACCATCTTCGGCGATAACGCGCGCTACGAAAAAGTCTACTGGTCAGAAATTAAAGGCGTCTATTTTACAGGCGATGGCGCCCGCAAAGACAAAGATGGTTATATCTGGATTATGGGTAGAGTCGACGATGTAGTCAATGTCAGTGGGCATCGTCTTGGCACAAGTGAAGTTGAAAGCGCGCTTGTCTCGCATCAAGCTGTGGCAGAAGCCGCTGTGGTCAGCCGCCCCGATGAGATTAAAGGCAATGCGCTGGTGGCATTTGTTACCTTGCGCGCTGGGTACGAAGGCAATGCTGCACTGCGCGAAGAGCTACGCAATCATGTTGCACGTGAAATTGGCTCTATTGCAAAGCCCGACGAAATTCGCTGGGCGGAAGGCTTGCCAAAAACACGCAGCGGTAAAATTATGCGCCGCTTGCTACGCGAACTGGCAACCAACGGAGCAATTTCAGGTGATACAACTACTCTTGAAGACTTCAGTACACTTGAAAAACTGCGTCAGCAAGAAGAAGAAGAATAAGCTCCTTGTCAAGCTGATGATGACAGAGATAGGCGGAGTACATTCCGCCTATCTTTTTTGCTTGAGCCACACTTGAACGCATCTTGAGCCGTGCGGAAGTTTTTGTGCTGCGGCTTAACTTTGTTAAAGTTTTCCACTGTTCAATGCTAAACTTCTTGTAGTTTATGTCGCGCTCCAAAACGGTCAAGCATATCTTTGTAACAGGCGGTGTGGTCTCATCGCTCGGCAAAGGCATTCTTTCAGCATCGCTTGGCGCACTGCTCAAAGCGCGTGGGTTGCGCGTTACGATTCAAAAGTACGACCCTTACATCAACGTCGATCCGGGCACCATGTCGCCCTATCAACACGGCGAGGTTTATGTTACCGATGATGGCGCAGAGACCGATTTGGATTTAGGCTACTACGAGCGCTTTCTTGATGTTGTAACCTCGCAGGCAAATAATGTTACGATGGGACGCATCTACAAAGATGTGATTGATAAAGAGCGGCGTGGTGATTACTTGGGCGCAACGGTGCAAGTTGTACCGCACGTGATTGATGAAATCAAACGTCGAATGTTGGAGCTGGCTGGAACCGGCAAGTATGATGTCATCATTACAGAAGTCGGCGGCACTGTCGGCGATATCGAAGCCTCGCCTTTCTTGGAAGCCATGCGCCAACTCAAATTGCAACTTGGCTCAAAGAATCTCATTAACATTCACCTGACGCTGGTGCCGTTTATCAAATCGGCAATGGAACTCAAAACAAAACCCACACAGCACAGCGTGCGCATGCTCTTAGAGACTGGTGTGCAGCCTGACATTCTTGTCTGCCGCAGTGAAAAAGGACTTTCCAAAGAAATCAAACACAAAATCGGTCTATTTTGCAATCTCTCTGATGCAGATGTGATTGGCTTGCGCGATGCGGAGACTATCTACGAAGTGCCTTTGCTCTTGCATGAAGAAGGCTTAGACCGCCTTGTTCTGAAAAAATTAGGCATTCGCGGTGCAGAGCAATGCGATTTGACGCTCTGGAAAGAATTTTCGCACAAGGTCAAGTTCCCCAAAGATGGCACGGTGCGTATTGCGCTCGTTGGCAAATACACTGAATATCCTGATGCTTACAAATCCATTTTTGAAGCCTTTGTTCACGCTGGTGCTTCAAACGATGTGAAAGTACTGGTCAAGCTTATTCGCTCCGAAGACATTGAAGATGGCAAAATCACAATCGATGAAGCCTTGTCTGATATCTCTGGCTTGCTGGTTGCACCCGGCTTTGGGCAACGCGGTATTGAGGGCAAAATTGAAATTATCAAACATGTGCGTGAGCGTAACATTCCTTTTTTTGGCATCTGCCTTGGTATGCAGTGCGCTGTCATTGAGTTTGCTCGCAATGTCTGCGGACTTGAAGGTGCACACACTACTGAACTGCAAAAGAAAACGAAGCACCCCGTCATTCACTTAATGGAATCGCAGAAGCAAGTCACGGAGAAAGGTGGCACGATGCGCCTCGGTAGTTACCCCTGTGTCTTGGAAGAAGGCACAAAGTCGTTTCAAGCCTATGGCAAAAATTTGATTACGGAGCGTCATCGTCATCGCTATGAGTTTAATAATCAATACCGCGAGCTTATGCAGTCCAAAGGGATGTGCTTAGCCGGGCTTTCTCCTGATGGTGAATTGGTAGAAATTATTGAACTGCCTTCACATCGCTGGTTTGTTGGCGTGCAATTTCACCCCGAACTCAAATCGCGCGTGCATAAAGTTCACCCACTCTTCAATGCCTTCGTTGCAGAAGCCAAAGCCTTCCGCGATGAACGCTTGCAGGCTGAAGCACATAGTGCCCTGCTTGCAGTACCGAAGTAACTTCATTTTTCACTCTTGGAATGCTCAAAAAACGAGTATGGGAAATTCTGGACGTTGCACCTGAAGGTGATAGGCTAAGTCAAATTGAGAGCACAATTATGTTCTCTTTGATTTTGCTTAATGCTTTCGCTCTCATTCTTGCAACCGTCAAATCCTTCGAAGAAAAGTATAGCGTCTTCTTTACCCTGCTCGAAGATGTCTCCGTCGTGCTCTTTACGCTCGAATACCTTGGACGCCTGTGGTCGTGCACTGTTTTACCCGAGTATCGCTCACCATTTTTAGGGCGACTTCGGTTCGCCTTTACGCTGGAATCCTTGATTGACTTACTGGCTATCTTACCTTTTTATCTCTCGTTTGTGGATTTAGACTTGCGCATGCTGTGGTTACTTAGGCTCTTGCGCATTTTTCGACTGCTCAAACTTGCACGCTACTCTACTGCGGTTGCACTTCTTGGTGCTACGATTTACGCACGACGCGCCGAATTGATTGCAACTGGACTGCTCATGTTTCTTATCTTGATGATTGGCTCCACACTCATGTTCTTTGCCGAGCGTGAAGCTCAACCCGACAAATTTCCCGACATTCCCACAGCAATGTGGTGGGCAGTAATTACGCTCACCACAATCGGCTATGGTGATGTCTTCCCTGTTACTACGCTAGGCAAAGTCATTGGTGGCTTTATTGCTATCTTCGGCATTGGCTTTGTTGCACTGCCGACTGGCATCATTAGCGTTGGATTTGTGGAAGAGTTGCGTGCTTTCAAAGAAAGTCAAAAGCAAAAAGCAGCTCCAGAAAAATCAGGGTCAGACTCCACAACTATCAGATGTACCTGCCCGCACTGTGGTAAAGAGCTTGAAGTTTCGCTGCTCTCCAAGCCGAAGACAGAATAAACAACTCTTATGCCTCAGCGCAGCAAGTCTTCCAGACTTGTTGCCTTGTCTGTTTTTTCATCTCGGTATTTGATGATAATTGGCGTGTAGACTGAAAGTCCATGAGCTTCAGCAAACGCATTTTTGATAGGACGTGAGCCGGCGACTACAACTGCACCTTTTGGGATGACCAGCGGTGCTTCTGCGGTTTTACGCAAAATGCGACCATAGACTACGTCGTAGACTGGTGTAGAACCATTCAGAATCACTCCTGTGCCGATGACGGCTTTTTCTTCGACAATTGTACCTTCGTAAATACCACAATTTCCACCAATCATGACGCCGTCTTCAATGATGACTGGCATGGCTCCGATGGGCTCGAGTACGCCGCCGAGTTGCGATGCTGCGGAGAGATGCACATTTTTTCCTACCTGCGCGCAACTGCCAACGAGCGCATGTGAATCGATCATTGTGCCGGCATCAACAAAGGCACCCACATTGATGTAGGCTGGCGGCATGACTACGACGCTCGGAGCAAGATAGGCGCCGTCGCGCACAGTTGTACCGCCCGGTACAATGCGTATTTTTTCGTTTCCGCTAAACTGGCGCGTCGGATAAGTATCTTTATCGACAAAACTGAACGGCGGTGAGGACGGCATCACCTTCATCTCACCCAGACGAAAGCCTAACAAAATGCCCTGCTTGACCCAATGATTGACTTTCCAAACCCCATCCAGTTTTTCGGCTGCGCGAATCTGACCGAGATTGAGCTTATACTTGAACTCGGCAAAGACTTCTCGCGCTTTGGCATGTGCTTGCAATGCTTCGGTTGAGAGCGCAGCGAGTTGCTCAATATGCGCTTGCAATTGAATGTCCATTTTGAAGGAATTTAGAGCGAACTGTATTCTTGTGTGATATCTTGTGTTGTGCCACGAATGAAAAAGCGGAAGTCATCACTTCGCAGTGTATCGTCGACTTTGATACGCACAAGTAGCAAATGCTGTAAAAACCATTTCCATTCAGGCTGCATGTCTTGACTGCGCAGCGGCTCTAAGATGGTAGGACTGATAAGCAAATCTAATCTGGTAAATGGGCGCTTTGTATGCCACGCGTATTTGCGTAACCAGCGTTCAATCTGATGGATGGTCGTTTGCCGTGCTTGAATGACGCCTGTGCCGCCGCATGCTGGGCATTCATCGCCCATGCGTTGCATCAAACTTGGGCGAATGCGCTCACGTGTAATTTGCATGATGCCAAAGTCAGACATTGGCAGCACGTTTGACTTTGCGCGGTCGCGTTTAAGTTCGGCTTTCATGGTCTCATAAACCTTGCGCGCGTTGCGTTCATCGAGCAAATCAATGAAATCAATGACGATGATGCCACCAATGTCGCGCATACGCAATTGCCGAGCGATTTCTTTTGCTGCTTCAAGATTGGTGCGCAGCGAGTTTTCCTCTTGCTCTTTTTTTGCAGCGTAGCGCCCGCTATTGACATCAATGACCACCATGGCTTCGGTCTGTTCAATAATGAGGTAGCCACCGGACTTTAGCCAAACCTTGCGCGAGAAAATGGACTCGACATCTTTGGCAATGCCATAACTTTCGAAGAGTGGTAACCTTCCCTTGTAGAGTGTTATTTTTTTTTCCATTTCAGGCGCCGCCCAACGCACATAATTCAGCGCTTCGCGGTGAATGACTGGCGAATTCGTTGCGACTTCCGTTACATCTTCTGTGAGAAAATCACGTAGCGCGCTCGCTGTTATTGTATCATCTTTGAAAATCAGTTTCGGCGGTTTTGCCGTTTTGACGGTCTCTTCAATTTGCTTCCACTTGTTGAGCAAAATTTCCATATCAGTGCGTAGCAGTGCTTCTTCTTGCTCCTCTGCCACTGTACGTACAATTGCGCCAAAACCTTTCGGGAGCATTGAGCGCACAATCGTTTTTAAGCGTCGTCGCTCTCGGCGGTTGATAATGCGCTTTGAGACCGCAATGTGCCCTTCACCAAATGGCAGCAAGACGATAAAGCGTCCAGCGATGGTAATGTCGGAAGTCAAACGTGAGCCTTTTGTGCCAATAGGCTCTTTGATGACTTGAACCAAAATGTTATCGTTAGGCTTGAGTTTGCTTGCAATCATCTGCGTGTAGGATTGCTTGCGTTCTGGCTGGGCTATCGTTGTCTCCTGTTTGTTTGCAGTTTGCGCGATGTTACCATTGCTTCGTGGTCCTTGTTTGATTGCAGCAGGCGGTACCGCCACATTGCCATTGGGCTCATTTTCTGCGCTCTCATCATCTTCGTCATCCTCTTCCTCAAAGTCTTCGTCAAGCATCGCGCGGTAATCTTCACCTGTTGTACCGACATCAGAGAAGTGCAAGAATCCATCTTGTTCCTGACCAATGTCAATGAATGCGGCTTGTAAGCCCTCGACCACTTTCTGCACACGTCCGAGGTAGATATCGCCGACCGACCGTGAGCTGTCTGGGCGCTCAATGAGGAGTTCCGCTAATCTACCATCTTCCACAATTGCCACCTGAATCTCGTCGCCTTGTTGATTCATCAAAATTTGCCGTTTCATTCTTTATCACTTTAGAAGTTCTTCAAGAGTTTTTTGCGTAGCGCATCATTTTTCAATTTAGCGAGAGTTTATTGCACTCGCAACATATTGGTCTTTGCTGCATAAGGTCATGAATTCCTTTTGGGTCTTAATGCACTTTGCCTATGTATGCAAACAAAAAAGCCTTGCTTTTGTGAAGCAAGGCTTAGCTTTGCACGCTTTGTGGTGTCGATGCGCTTAGCGGGCGAAGAACGGCTTATCGTAGAGTTCCAGACGCTTTTCAGGTGTGAAGCGGAAATCCAGAATGTCGCCTTCGGGACGCACTTCAATGAGTGCGCCAGAGGGGCACGCATCTGCATCGAAGCACAGTTGGCATGAAATGCACGCCTTCTGGTCAATGTAGTAGCGGAATCCGCCTTCTTGCACATCTCCGTAAAGTTTAACGCCAATTGCATTGACTTTGGGTGGGCATTGGTCCAAGCAGAACCCGCAGGCAATGCAGAGGTTCTCAATGATGTCGTATTTGTTCTTTACCCGCTTTTTGACTTTTGCTTCTGCCATCGGAAGACCTCCGTTCGAGAGTTTGAAGTTTTAGAAGTTTGATTTACTGAATAATAAAACTCTTTTTTTCGTTCCGCAAACTCTTCGAGAGATAAAAAAGGGGACTTGGACGCGCCGTCCAGTCCCCCAAAAGTCTCGTGCTGCGAGAAAGAACTACGCAATCAGTTTCAGCAGGAAGTCCACCATCTGTGCGAGCATATCGCTGCCAGCACGGGCGGCATCGCTCACTGGCGGTGGCGCTGGTTGATTTGTAGCATAGAATCCATTAGCTACATAGAGCCAGACCAGCATAAATGTACCGCTGAAATAGAGAATCGTGCCTGCAAACTTCGAGTCAGACAGGTTCAGCACTGGGAAGCGGAACTTGACGTCGCGTCCGAGGAAGGTCTTGCCCAGCCAGCGAATCGTGCGGGTCTGGATATCTGCGCCTTCCAAGCGTGAACCTCTATCTTTGAACCACACGGCAAAGCTAATGAACCAGACTAGGTGTCCGAGCAGCAACACCACTGTCAGGTGCGAACTTGCCCAGATTGCTTGAGTTTCTGTCCACATGTAGTAGAAGACACCACCGGTATAGTGATGCGAAAGTTTCGCAATACTATCCCAAGCGTTGCAGTCTGCCACTGCCATACCGTAGTTCATTGAAGCCAGCCAGCCACCATCAATGTACCATTCAATGACGGAGAGCGGTTTTACCGACCAAAGAATTGCAAACCACATTTGGTCTTGAATCGAGACACCGCATGTGCCGCCATAGACTGGACCGATGCACGGGAACGAGAAGGAGTTCTTCTTCAGACCCAAGTCATCCCACAGCGCAGAGGTATGCGAGAAGAATGCTATTCTCGAGGTTGCAACAGATGCAAAGAGCCACCCTGCGACAATGGCATGCCATGCGCACCAGTCATTGATGCTGGGGTCGGTGAACATCCATGCAAACATCGGCGTCGGTTTCAACCAGTAGAAACTCATCGTAATGTTTGCCCCCATCATATTGAGTTCGCACAGCGAGTTCCAGCAAATCACGGCATAGACGGAAATCATCGTCGTAAAGCACATTACCATGATGGTGCCGACAAATTTCACTTGGAATTCCTTGTCGCGTCCGAGCGCAATCCACTTAGACTTCAGTTGATTGTACAGACCCGACATTTGAATCTTCAAGAGATATTGTCCACCATGGAACACGCCTGAGAACACATAGAGGAAGCCGCAGATGACGTGGTTGAATGCCACGAGGTTGATGACCACCTGCGCCATACCGAACACACGACCGTCTTTGGGCAGAATCGCATAGGGCGGATATTCGGGATATTCGATCTTGGTCAAATCGGTGTTGCCATTCGCATCAAAGCCGACACGGTTGAACGGTTCACCGTAGATGTAATAGACCAAGTCGTTGAGTTGGGTATAGAAGAACTGCGGTCTATCGGTAAAGGCTGCGAAGGCAAACCAGCCCAATGCGATATTGACATACCCCATTGAGGTCAGGTGCACGGAGAAAATCGCTTTCAGATCATCGTTCAGATGCTCTGCAGCGCGTGGAGGATTTGCACGCCAGTAGAAGCCCAATGCTAGCCAGACAGCACCCCAGATGAAAGCCATAAAGGCTTCAGAGTTAATCTTCTGGAAGTCAGGCTCCGGCGTAATCCCCAGAGCGAACCACATTACAAAGCCCCAAGCCAGGAAGAGGAAGCCTTGATAGATGGTGTGAGGTCCAAGCGCTTCAGCGTAATTCTTTGCACTTGGTCCACCAATGCCACCCGGAATGATACTTCCGAACATGCGGAAATCGCGGAAGTTACCTGGCACGCTGGCTTGTTTGTAGTTCCAGAAAAAGAGGAAGGCAAGTGGGTTCGAGAGGTTACTTGTCCAGTGCCGCCAACCGCCGAAGATGAGGAAGGCCCCCGCTACAAAGTGAATGCCTGCCCACCAGAGCAGTTTGCGTGCCGCTTCCATTTGAGCAGCAGGATCAGCACTGTAGGTGTCAATACCCAGCGACACCATACGCGGCTTAATCGTCAGATAGAACCAGTTGTCGTAGAACCCTGCTGCGCCATTTGGGAAAATTTGAATACCTGAGATGTAGTAGATACCCATCACGATACCCAAGCATCCCAACAGCGCGAGGTGTCCGCCAAACACCTGTTCATCAGTGAGTTTATCCGCGTCAAAGGCTTGAAACCATTTGGTTGTTCTGGTTTCAGTGCGCTTTAAGAGAAAGCGCTTCATTTCGCTTACGTCTGCTTCCATCACAACAGGCTTGCCAGACGCAGCAGCCGGCTTGGCTTCACCTGCTTTAGGTGCGGCTTTTGCCGCTGCGGCAGGTGCCGCTGCCGGTTTCTTAGCAGCAGCTTGAAGTTTCCCTGCTTGCGAAGGTACAGGCTTCTTTTCGCTGCCGCCGCCACCTGGCGTTCCGCCAGTCGGTTTCTCTTGGTCAGCCATAGTCTTCTCCTTTAAGTTTGAAACAAGGTGATGATCATTTTACCTCTGTTCGCCTCACCTAATCGTTCATTTTAAGCGGCGAACAAACGCGTGAAGTTTGACCAGCAGCCTATTTGCGTCAGAACAGACTGCTTTTGGTACTGCTTCAAACTTTTCAAAGAACAGAACAGAACTCTCTGTTACGACTTTACTCTTTACTACTATGGTACTACCTTTTACTGCGCCTCCTTACGTCAGGAGCGTCTCTGCGTCGAGGCCAAACCCAGAGAGCGGAACTGCATTTTGACTACTTTTGAAAGAACAGGTGATAAGTTCATTTTGAATCGGTAAAGAAAGAACACTTAAACTCTCTGCTTTT
Organism: Candidatus Thermochlorobacter sp.; assembly: GCA_046291735.1. Taxonomy (GTDB): domain Bacteria; phylum Bacteroidota; class Chlorobiia; order Chlorobiales; family Thermochlorobacteraceae; genus Thermochlorobacter. The sequence goes on from JBKBSK010000015.1 coordinate 36,481, forward strand.
AATTCTTGAGCATACGCTCGTTACGTGCTTTATAGATGACTTCGAAATTTTCGCGCAAATACTGCTCAAGTTCTGTTAGGGTTCTTGCACGAAAATCCGCCTTAAACATCTGGGATTTACGCTCACCAATAAATTGCCCACCTAAGATGAACCGTACGCCACGCTTTTTCAGAAATCGTTTGAAGAGCTCGAAGCGTCGATATGTTGTTGCACTTACTTTTGCGATGGTTACCGACATACAGACAATCGTAGGCTTCACTTCTTCCACCACATGCTCCAAATCTTTGAAGGGTACTGCCGCGCCGACATAACTGACATCCATCCCTAAACTCTGACAGACAAGCGAGACCCCTAACAGTCCAACTTCGTGATACTCGGATTCAGGGCAAGTACAAATCACAGCCACTGGTTTTGGAGCATGCAATGCCATGGGCAACACATCGTCAGTCTTTCGCGTGCCATGTGCCGTGCCATTCATCGTCAAGTTTACATTGATGCCTGCTGCTTCTCGTGCTGAAAACCGCTCGGCATCTAACAGTCCTTTTTCATAGTGTGCTTTCACGGCGAGTACCGACTCAATCATGATATTCGTGATAATGTGCTCTTCGCCCACACCCAGTTTTTTTGCCGCCCATAAATCCCCGATGCGATGCATAGCTGGCGCAATCATCTTGTCAAAGAGCGTTGCAAACGAGATGCCTTGTTCAACCGCTTTGCTAAGCAAGGCTTCAACCTCCTTTTTGCGGAAGGCTAAGAGCAACTCCGTGAGCTTGTTTGCTAAACTTTCAACATCGCCGCGCACCAATAAAATCTCACTGCTAATATCAATGCTTTCAGCATAGTTCTTTTCAAGATTCAGTCGCTCTAATTGCGCCGGTGGAATTTCGATGTTGTTCTTGCTGATAAATTCCAGCACATCCTCGAGCTTGAACTTACGATGCCCACCGAGTGTCTTGTGATGCTTAATCAAGCCCATATTGGACCAGCGCTTGACAGTTGTTTCGCCAACTGCGCACAATTCTGAAAGCTCTTTGGTCGAGAAAAACTGCGTCACCATACTTCGGCGCTCCTCGTTTTATTGCTGTTACTTTCGCACGGCTCGAAGCCAATGAACCATTTTTGCATAACTAACATACAAAAACTGCTCGCGCTATGCAACTCATTGCCTTCGCATTCCATAGAAGAATGTTCCGTTTTTCGCAACTGCTAAGATTCCATTTTCTTATGTCTTAGATTAGAAAACGGCTTTTTCGTCTCCCTCAGTAAGCCAAGGCTGTGCAGTGGCGTCTGGACATCGTCTCTGGCTTCTTTTGCGCAAGAGCCTCGAAACAAAAAAGCCCATCGTCATACGATGGACTTTTTGCTCTGCTACGATATTGCGAGACGCTTACTTGTTGACCGCATTTTTCAATGCTGAACCCGGACGAAACCGAGCAATTTTCTTGGCTTTAATTTTGATGGTTGCGCCAGTCTTTGGATTGCGCCCTACACGAGCGGCACGCTTCCCTACAGAGAATGTTCCAAACCCGATTAGCGTAACGGTCTGACCTTTCTTCAATGAGTTTGTTACAGCTTCGATAAATGCGTTGACTGCCTTCTCTGATGCTGCTTTTGAAATGCCTGCATCTTTGGCAATCTTGTCTACGATGTCGGCTTTAGACATATTGCGTCTCCTTTGGAGTTTTAATTGTTGAAGTCTACTCGGCTGATGCCAAGATGTGCCAAATTTACGAAAAGAATCAAGCTTTTCAAGTGTTTGCCACCTGAAATCCCCAATAAAATCAAGTCTCTACGGGCGATGCTTTTTGCTCGAGCACTTTTGAAAATCGCATGTAGCCGTGTTATATTGTACTTCTCTAATCAACTTAACCGCAAAAGTCATTACAAACGCAAACTAATATCTACGCATTCAACGCTATGGCAACCACGAGTGATTTGGCAAAAGGCGTGATTCTTCGCTTCAATGGCGAACTGCATGTTCTCGAAGAAGTGCAGCACCGCACACCGGGTAACCTGCGTGCATTCTATCAAGCCAAGATGCGCAATCTTCGCAATGGCAAAATCGTTGAGAACCGCTTCCGCTCAGGCGAGGAAGTTGAAATTGTTCAAACCGAACGCAAAAACTTTCAATATCTCTACCGCGATGGCGATGATTTCGTGCTGATGGACAACGAGACTTACGACCAAATCAACATTCCTTCCTCTGCTTTTGGCGAGCCTGCCAAGTTTCTCAAAGAAAGTATGCCAGTTGAAGTCGTCTTTTCTTCCACAAATGAAATTGTGCAGGCTGAAGTCCCAACTTTCGTTGAACTTACCGTTACAGATACCAGTTCAGTTACGAAAGACGACCGTGCGACTGCTGGTACCAAGCCCGCAACACTTGAAACAGGCGCTGTCATTCAAGTCCCAATGTTTGTGCTCACTGGTGATGTCGTGCGCGTGGACACTCGTACAGGCACCTATGTGGACAGGGTCAAAAAGTAGTAGCCAAGCATCTTGGCTTTATACAACATAAAAAACCGGAGTCTCACTCATGAACCTTGATGATATTCAAAAACTTTTGAAGATGCTCGATGACTCAGGCTTAGATGAAATGACGATTGAAGAAGGCGACTTCAAGATTACCTTGAAGCGCAAGAGCGATAGCGCACCAAGTGCAAGTGCACCATCGCCGATGTTCATGCCTCAATTTATACCGCCGTTCTCACCTTCTGTACTCCCTTCATCTGCGCCTTCTACACAAGAGCCCAGTACGCCTACGCCTGCACCGCCAGCAGACAGCGCTGCCACACAGAAAAAATATAAAGAGATTCGCTCACCTATGGTCGGTACATTCTATCGCGCACCTTCTCCAGAAGCCAATCCTTACGTGCAAGTCGGCGATCACATCACCAAAGGCAAGGTGCTCTGCATCATCGAAGCCATGAAACTGATGAACGAAATCGAAAGCGACATTGATGGCAAAATCGTTAAAATCATGGTCGAAAATGCTCAACCTGTCGAGTATGATCAGGTGTTGTTCCTCGTTGAGTAGTCCTCTATCTCGGGTCGTGCAAATTTTTTTAATGTTGCTTGCAACCGTTTCTCAAATCTGACTAAGGAACCTTGTTCAAGAAGATTCTCATTGCTAATCGTGGCGAAATCGCCATGCGCATTATTCGCACTTGCCGTGAAATGGGCATTCATACCGTTGCTATCTACTCCACGGCGGATTCCGAATCTCTGCATGTCAAGTACGCGGATGAAGCGGTATGCATCGGGGCACCCCCCAGCAAGGAAAGTTACCTCAATATCCCACGTATCATTGCTGCCGCAGAAATCACCAATGCCGATGCGATTCATCCCGGATATGGGTTTCTTTCTGAGCGTGCGGAGTTTTCTGAAATTTGCGCCCTTTCGGGGATAAAGTTCATTGGTCCTTCACCCGAGATGATTCGCAAAATGGGCGATAAAAATACAGCAAAAGACACCATGAAAGCGGCGAATGTTCCGACCATTCCGGGCAGTGATGGCTTGGTCGAGAAAGTAGAACACGCTCGTGAGATTGCACGTGCGATGGGCTATCCTATCATTATCAAAGCTACAGCGGGCGGTGGTGGCAAAGGCATGCGTGTCGTGCAGCGCGAAGATGATCTTGAAAAACTCTTCACAACGGCGCGTACGGAAGCTGAAAAAGCCTTTGGCAACCCCGGTGTCTATATCGAAAAATTTCTTGAAGAACCGCGTCATATTGAAATTCAAGTCTTAGGTGACCAATACGGCAATGTGGTTCACTTTGGTGAGCGTGATTGTACAGTTCAGCGCCGTCATCAGAAACTCATTGAAGAATGTCCCTCCCCTATTATTAGCGATGCCATGCGGGCTCAAATGGGTGAAGCAGGTGTAAAAGCGGCTAAAGCCATTAACTATGAAGGCGCAGGCACAGTTGAATTTCTTGTCGATAAGCATCGTAACTTCTACTTTATGGAGATGAATACGCGCATTCAAGTCGAGCATCCCGTTACCGAAGAGATTTATGACATTGACCTGATCAAACAGCAAATTCTTGTCGCAGCAGGCAAAAAAATTTCTACCAAAAAATTTACCTCGCGCGGACACGCAATTGAATGTCGCATCAATGCTGAAGACCCTGAAAATGACTTTCGTCCTTCTGCTGGCGAGCTGAAAGTCTTTCATGTACCTGGCGGACATGGTGTACGCGTCGAGACGCATGCCTACGCCGGCTACCGCATTCCGCCTTACTACGACTCCATGATTGCCAAACTCATTGTCTACGCACATACGCGTGAAGAAGCCATTGAGCGCATGCTTCGTGCGCTCGATGAATTCATTGTTGAAGGCATTAAGACCACGATTCCCCTGCACAAAAAAATTTTGCAGTCAGAGCTTTTCCGCAGTGGTAAGTTTGACACAAGTTTCATTGAGAAAACACAGATTTTGAAGACACTCTCTTCAAAATAACGACTGCCCCTCTGTGCGCGGCTTCTCATGCTGATGTGCCGCACTCTGAGTGTTGCATATCTCACAATCGTGGCGTATCTATCGTATTATCTTTCTGTGTTAGTTGTGACTACGCTGCTGCTTAGCACAAGATATATCCTAATCAACGTCACATGCATCACAATACATGAATACCATTCCTCCTCTTATCGCACTACTTAGCCTCTCCGCCCTGCTTTCTCTTTTCTTAACCCCTTATGTCGGCATTCTGTGGCATCTTCTGCGCCTTTCAGATTTGTCGCCTGTGCGTCGTCATCTTTATGCAGAGAGAATTCCTCGCATTGGCGGCGTGGCTATCGTCATTGCATTTGCACTCTCGCTATTTGCGATAGGATTGCTCTTACCAGAGTTAGGTGAGTTTATTTGTGCACATTTTTGGACGGTGCTCATCGGGAGCATGATTATCTCGATTACAGGGCTTGTCGATGACCTCTACAATCTTGATTTTAAGCGTAAGTTTTTCATGCAAGCGGTGGCTGCTGCTATTGTTGTCTATGGCGGCTCCTATCGTATCGCTTTTCTTCACCTTCCTTTCATGAGTCAGCCTATTGTGCTTCATGAATGGCTCTCTGTGGGTCTATCACTTGTCTGGATTATTGGCATTTGCAATGCCATCAACCTCATCGATGGCTTAGACGGCTTGGCGGGTGGAGTTTCCATTATCGCTCTATTTGTGATGTTATTTTCTTCGCTGATTAACGCTAATAGCTCCACCGCACTTATCTATGCTGCGCTACTTGGCGCTATTTTTGGATTCCTGCGTTATAATTTTTATCCAGCATCCATCTTTATGGGCGATACTGGTGCGCTATTCATTGGATTCATGTTTGCCTGTCTCTCTCTCTCGCCTGAGCAAGCTACGCTTCCTGTCTTTACACCTGTGCCCATCTTGGCGATGACCTTCCCGATTTTGGATACGCTACTTGCTCCTATGCGCCGTCTGCTGACAGGCAAACATCCCTTCAAGGCTGATAAACTGCACCTGCATCACCGTCTGATGGCTACGTTCAATCTCTCTCAGCGTGAGACCACCCTGCTTATTTATCTCTTTTCCCTGATATTTGGCATCGCTGCACTCGCCCTTCACTTTTCGCAGAGCGCAGCACTTTGGCTTACAATTATCGTCACTCTTATGCTTTGTGTTGTTTGCTTCCTCATTCTCTTCTATGGCAAGAGATGGTCTCCCGAGTTAGAGAATCGAGATGAGCAGTATGCCTCACACTCACGGTATTAATCACCTCAGTTATGTCCAAAAGCAAAAAGGCGACTTTGTGTCGCCTTTTTACTTTCTTTGCATCTTTTTTTAGTCGCCAATTTCAGTCTCTTCGTGCTCTTCGTCTTGACCATTTGTTGCCGAACTGATTTCCATGTAGCGCTGCTCGGTTGACAGCCGCATCGTTCGGTACTTCTTCAAGCCCGTGCCTGCGGGAATCAGTTTGCCGACGATAACATTTTCTTTCAATCCTAAGAGATAGTCTTCCTTGCCTTCGACCGCTGCGTCAGTTAGCACTTTGGTTGTCTCTTGGAATGAGGCAGCAGAAATGAAGCTCTCCGTTTGCAGCGCCGCATTGGTAATACCCAGCAACACAGGTTGCGATGTGGCAAGTTGTGCTGGCTCAAACTTAATTTGCTCCTTGCCGTTTTTCTTTAAGTCACGGTTGAGCTTGAGAATCTCATCTTTGGGATAAAGCTCACCTTCTTTGATGCTACGTGGCGCATCGCCTTTGTCTGTAACGCGCACTTTAGTTGCCATCTCCTCATTGACTTCCTTGAAGTAGAATCGGTCGACCACATCACCGGGCAAGAGCGAGGTATCTCCTGATTCTTCTACACGTACTTTCTGCAGCATTTGACGCACGATGACCTCAATATGTTTGTCATTGATTTCCACGCCCGCATTGATCTGATAGACTTTCTGGATTTCATTGACAAGATATTGTTGTACCGCATTAGGTCCCTGAATGGCTAAGATGCGTTCGGGTGCAATTGCGCCATCAGTCAGGGCGTCCCCTGCGCGGACTTCATCTCCATCATTGACCAGAATATGCTTGCCAATTGGAATGAGATACTCGCGCTGTTCACCATACTCGGTTACTACGAACACTTGTTTGTTGTTGCGCTTTTGCGTGCCAAACTTTATGACGCCATCGATTTCGGATACGATAGCCGGGTCGGCTGGATTTCTTGCCTCGAAGAGTTCAGTTACGCGCGGCAAGCCTGCGGTGATATCGCCGCCAATGCGGGCAAGGTCTCTTGGCACTTTAGCCAGCACATCACCCGGCTTGACCGTTTCGTTTTCATAGACAATCAAACTGGCTTTGATTGGAATGGAGTAAGTTGCCAGCACCTTGCCTTCTTCGCTTACAATTTGAATGCGCGGTTCGCGCACATCGGTCGCCTTGAGTTTAGAACGCCAGTTGATGATGACGCGCTGCACGTAGCCTGTTTGCGGATCAATTTCTTCTTTGTAGGTCGTCCCCTTTTCAATATCAATGAATTTTGCTGTGCCTTTATACTCCGAGATAATTGGGGTACTGTTTGGCTCAATGGTATAGAGCAGTGTCTCTTTTTTGACCTTCATCCCATCTGCGCAGTGCAGCTTTGCACCGTAAGGCACGGTGTATTTTTTGAGTGATTTACCCGTTGTTTCATCAACAATATTGATGAGGCCATTTTTGCGTACTACGACGAATACTTTCTCTTCCTCGCCCAATTCATTGAACTGCGAGGCTTCTACGAAGCGCAAGTTCTCGAACTCAACGCGCCCATCATACATAGCTTTGATGTCGGTTTCAGAGACCCCACCTTGTGCCGCACCGCCTTGGTGGAAGGTACGCAGTGTCAGCTGTGTGCCCGGCTCACCGATTGATTGCGATGCAATGACGCCGACGGCTTCACCGACTTCAACCAAGCGATTTTTGGCAAGGTTTGTGCCGTAGCACTTTGCGCAAATGCCACGCCGCGTCTCACAAGTGAGCACGGAGCGAATCTCGACTTCATTTACACCCATTCGATCACGAATCATATCAGCAATGTCATCTGTAATGAGCTCGCCGGCTTTAAGAATCACGCTGTCGTCATTGACATCAATGATATCGCGCGCTGCCACTCGCCCACGAATGCGGTCGTGGAACTTCATCTTATTGCCCGATTCTTCTTCCATCTGGCGCGTAATCACGATGCCGCGTGTCGTACCGCAGTCTTCTTCAGTGACAATCACATCTTGAGCCACATCGTGCAAGCGTCGTGTCAGGTAGCCTGCATCGGCTGTCTTTAGCGATGTATCCGAGAGTCCCTTTCTTGCACCGTGCGTTGAGATAAAGTATTCGAGTACAGACAAGCCTTCTTTGAGATTGGAGATAATCGGGTTTTCAATAATTTCTCCGGGCTGACCTGACATTGATTTTTGTGGTCGTGCAATCAAACCTCGCATTCCTGTAAGCTGACGCACTTGCTCACGCGAACCGCGCGCTCCAGAATCCAGCATCATAAAGAGTGGGTTGAACCCATCACGGTCTTTGCGCAGCGTTTGATACGACTCCTCAGCCACGAGATTTGTTACCTTCTGCCACACATCGACAATTTTGTTATACTTCTCGTTTTCTGTCAGTGTGCCTGCATTGTATTCTTTAATCACTTTGAGGTTATCCTTTTGCGCGCCTTTGATGAGCTCTTCCTTCTTACTCGGCACAATGGCATCGGAGAGTGCAATAGATAACCCACCTTTCATGGCATACGTGAATCCTGCCTCCTTAATAGCATCAAGGAACTCTACCGCTTTCACATTGCCCGCCTTGTTAATGACTTGCGCAATTAAATCTTTTACGGCTTTCTTATCGAGCACCTTGTTGATATAACCTACTTCTGACGGCACAATTTGGTTAAACAGTACTCGACCTACTGTCGTTATGATAACTTTCTTATCTTTAAGTTGCTGCTCGAGCCACTTTTTCTGTTCATCTGTCTTCACAATCTCCAGTGCACGCGAAAGATCGATTTTTTCATCGCGCGTACCTTCATAACGTAAGATGATACGCGCATGCAGATCGACCTCGCCTTCATTGTAAGCCACAATGACTTCACCCGGGTCGCTGAAAATTTTGCCCTCGCCGCGCTTTCCTTTGGCTTCTTTGGTAAGGTAGTAGATACCCAAGACCATATCTTGTGAAGGGACCGTTACCGGCTTTCCAGACTGTGGCAAAATCAGGTTGTGTGAGGAGAGCATCAGCACCATAGCTTCCATCTGTGCTTCTTGCGAGAGTGGCACATGCACAGCCATCTGGTCGCCATCGAAGTCTGCATTGAATGCCGTGCAGACCAGCGGGTGAATTTGAATGGCTTTACCTTCAATGAGTACAGGCTGGAAGGCTTGAATACCTAAGCGGTGCAGCGTAGGCGCACGGTTGAGCAACACAGGATGCCCATCAATGACCTTCTCTAAGACATCCCAAATCGCACGATCTTTGCGGTCAATCATCTTCTTTGCCGATTTGACCGACTTTGCTAAACCTCGCTCTACGAGGCGACGAATCACGAAGGGCTGGAAGAGCTCGATAGCCATGTCTTTTGGCAAACCGCACTCGTGCAGTTTGAGTTCAGGTCCTACTACAATCACAGAGCGACCGGAATAGTCGACACGCTTGCCCAGCAAGTTTTGACGGAACCGCCCTTGCTTGCCTTTGAGCGAATCTGAGAGCGACTTTAGCGCGCGATTGCCTTCGCCTGCCTTAACCGCATTAGCTTTACGCGAGTTATCGAACAGTGCATCAACGGCTTCTTGCAACATTCGCTTTTCATTTCTCAAAATCACTTCAGGGGCGCGAATGTCAATGAGTTTCTTGAGGCGATTGTTGCGAATGATGACACGTCGATAGAGATCGTTCAAATCCGATGTTGCAAATCGCCCACCCTCGAGCGGCACCAGTGGACGCAGTTCAGGCGGAATGACGGGGATTACATCCATCACCATATACTCTGGCTTATTGCCTTCATACACATAAGGCTCTGGCGGCTCCAGTGAAAATTCATCTCTCTTTTGTTTTTCTTTCGACACTGGCTGATAGCTATTGCGAAACGCTTCAATCACTTTGAGTCGCTTTAAGGCATCGGCACGCTTTTGCTCCGACTTCGTCTCTTTCAAGATTTCACGCAACTTCTTGGCTTCTTCGTTGAGATCAAGTTTCTTCAACAGCGCCTTGATGGCTTCACTGCCCATTTTTGCCACGAACTTCTTTGGGTCTTTGTCATCGAGATCTTGATTATCTTCATACTCACTGATAATTGTGTAGTACTGCTCTTCGGTGAGGCGATCCATAAACTTCAAGCCTTGCTTTTCGCCCGGTTCTCCGGGATTGATCACCACATAGACTTCGTAGTAAATAATTCGCTCCAATTCTTTTGTCGAAAGATCAAGCAGTGCACCGAGCTTGCTTGGCACAGAGCGGAAAAACCAAGTATGCACCACAGGCACAGCCAGCGAGATATGTCCCATTCTCTCTCGTCGCACTGACTTGGTCGTTACTTCCACGCCGCAACGATCACAGATAATGCCTTTGTAACGCACGCGCTTATACTTCCCGCAGTAACATTCCCAGTCTTTTGTAGGCCCGAAGATTTTCTCGCACATCAAGCCGTCACGCTCAGGCTTGTAGGAGCGGTAGTTGATTGTCTCCGGCTTCAGGACTTCTCCGCGTGAGCGCGCCAAAATGCTCTCTGGTGAAGCAATACTGATTTTGATTTTTGAGAAGTCACGCTTAATCGTGGTTGTGCCTAATAGTGCCATAACGTTAGCTCCTTTTCTTCTTGGAAGGTTGAAATAAGCTTTGATGACCTACTTTTTTGTTTCCCAGCTGCCTTTGCTGCCCTGTCATTGTAAGCAGGGCGCTGCTGCTGACCTTTGCAAACGCATTACTTTATCTTTGCCTTTGCTTCTACACTTTTGCTTATTTGGAAATGGATTTTTTGTCGCCGCACTTCACATTTAGAATATCCTTTCCACAGCTTAGCCTAATGCTCGGCATGCAGTCGCGCTATCAAGGCACCTTATCGTCAATGCGAATCTCAAGACCCAAACCTTGCAACTCGCGCACGAGCACGTTGAACGACTCAGGAACGCTGGGTTCAGGCAGATTTTGCCCCTTTACGATAGCTTCATAAGTTTTCGTTCGCCCTTGCACATCATCGGATTTGACAGTCAGAATTTCTTGCAAGATGTGCGACGCGCCGTAGGCTTCCAGCGCCCAGACTTCCATCTCACCAAACCGCTGACCACCAAACTGTGCTTTTCCACCCAGCGGTTGCTGCGTAATCAGCGAGTAAGGTCCTGTGGAGCGCGCATGAATTTTGTCATCGACCAGATGCGAGAGTTTCATCATGTAAATCACGCCGACGGTTACTTCTTGGTCGAAGGCTTCGCCAGTACGCCCATCGTAGAGTTTGATTTTACCATTGACCGGCAAGCCTGCTTCTTTGAGTTTTTCTTGTACCTCTTCGTAGGTTGCCCCATCGAAGATGGGTGTTGCGAATTTGACGCCGAGTTTTTCTGCCGCCCATCCTAGTGAGGTCTCAAAGAGTTGCCCGATGTTCATTCGGCTCGGCACGCCGAGTGGGTTTAGCACAATGTCAACGGGCGTGCCATCTTCCATAAATGGCATATCTTCGATGGGAACAATCTTGCCAACCACACCTTTGTTGCCGTGCCGGCCCGCCATTTTGTCACCCACTTGCAACTTGCGCTTCTGCGCAATATAAACCTTTGCTAACTCCTCAATACCGGGCTGCAACTCATCGCCCACATTGATTTTGTACTTTTCATTTTCCAGTTCATCGTCAAGGTCTTTCATGCGACGGCGATATTCTTCAATCAAGCGTCGAACCAGATTGTTTGTTTTGGTGGCTTCTACAAAGCCGTGTTCAAGATCCAACTTCTCGAGCTTGCTAAGCGCAGTATAAGGCTCTAAATTATCTTTGCTAAAGCGTGTCCCTTTTCGGATTTCTGTGTCGCCGCGCAAGTTCTTGACCCCAATAGATTCTTTGTCGCCTAAGTAATGCACAAGACGCGCTAGGAATTTTTCGCGCAACTCAAGTTTTTTCTTATCAAATTCTTTTTCGAGTTTTGCTAGGCGCACTTTGACATCCTCACCGAGTTTCTTTTTGCGACTAAAGAGTTTGGTCTTAATCACTGTGCCTCGCATGCCTGGCGGTGCATGCAGCGAAGCGTCTTTAACATCGCTGGACTTTTCGCCGAAGATAGCGCGCAACAGTTTTTCTTCGGGCGTCGGGTCGCTTTCTCCTTTCGGCGTAATTTTGCCAATGAGAATATCTTTTTCTTTCACTTCCGCACCGACGCGAATAATGCCATTCTCATCGAGATTCTTTAAGGCTTCTTCGCTGACATTGTAAATATCACGCGTGAATTGTTCTTCACCTCGCTTGGTGTCACGCACGGTAAGCTCAAACTCATGAATATGAATGGACGTATAAACATCTTCCATTACGAGTCGTTCAGAGATCACAATTGCATCTTCAAAGTTGTATCCACGCCAAGGCATAAAGGCTACCAGCACATTTTTGCCAAGTGCCAGTTCACCGTTGTCCGTCGATGAGCCATCTGCCAATACATCGCCTTTTCTGACGCGCTGTCCAATCGAGACTATCGGCTTCTGATTCAAGCAGGTATCTTGGTTTGAGCGGAAAAACTTCGTGAGGTGATAGGTCTTGACGGTCTCGTCGACATCAATCAGAGAGCCTTCTGAATCATCGTCAATCCGCTTGTCGTAGCGCACCACAATCTGATTTGCATCAACATATTCTACTGTACCTGTGCCTTCTGCGAGGACCATCGTGCGAGAATCGCGCGCGACTTTTTCTTCCAAACCGGTGCCCACCAGCGGGGCTTCTGCTCGGAGCAGCGGAACAGCTTGACGCTGCATATTTGACCCCATCAGCGCGCGGTTCGCATCGTCGTGTTCAAGGAAGGGAATCAGTGCAGCAGCAGCGCTCACAATCTGCTGCGGCGCCACATCGACATAATCGACCTGTGAGGCTTCCACGAGCGGGTAATCGCCCTTACGGCGCGCTTGGACACTCTCTACAGCTAACCTCCCATTCTTCATCGGTACCGTGGCTGGCACCGTAATTTTGTTTTCTTCATCTTCAGCTGAAAGAAACACCGGCTTGCTTTCAACTACGCCATTTTTTACCGGGCGATACGGCGTCTCGATAAAGCCCTTCTCATTGATTTCAGCATAAATGCAGAACGATGAGATCAGACCGATATTAGGACCTTCAGGTGTTTCAATCGGGCAGAGCCGGCCGTAGTGTGTGTAGTGCACATCACGCACTTCAAAACCTGCACGTTCTCTTGTCAAGCCACCCGGACCAAGTGCGGAAGTCCGACGCTTGTTTGTCAGTTCCGCTAGTGGATTCGTCTGGTCCATAAATTGCGAGAGTTGGCTTGTACCAAAGAAACTTGAAATCACGCTCGAGACCGTGCGAGCATTCACCAAGTCTGAGGGGGTAATTTTCTCTGCATCTCGAGCATTGAGTTTCTCTTTGACATTCTTCGACATTCGTGCCAGTCCTACAAGAAACTGCGCGGCTAATTGCTCCCCTACCGTCTTGACCCGACGATTTGACAGATGGTCGACATCATCGACTTCTACTCTCCCATTCATCAATTTGATGAGGTAATACATAATTGCGATGATATCGAACTGCGAGAGCACGGTAAAGTCTGGGCTAATGCCTTTTTCATCAAACTTGCCAATTCCAAATTTTTCAATCAAACCCTCAGCGATTTTTTTCAGCTGACCATCTCGTTTTAGAATCTCGAGCAGTTCCTTGAACTCAGCGGTTAATTTTTTGTTCAAGCGGTAGCGCCCTACATCGCCTAAGTCATACTTTTTGTTGTTGAAGAATGTGCGTTCTAGGAGTCCGCGTGCCGCTTCAATGTCAGGCGCTTCGTTCGAGCGTAATTCACGATAGATTTGTTCTAGCGCTTGCTCTTCGGTATGCGATTCATCTTTTGCAAGTGTGTTCAGGATAATCGTACGGTCAATATCCATTTCTTTCTCGCTGCGTGTTACTTTGACCTTCGTAATGCCTGCACCGAGAAATTGCTCAATATGTTCATCTGTAATTTGTGTCCCTGCCGTAATCACCTCACCTGTTTGCGTATTGACCACATCTGTGGCTAAGTAGCGACCAATGAGTTCCTCGTTGGCATCATCTCTTTTGACAGGCATTTCAACCATGAGGTCAAAGAGCCGCAGGATTTCATCGTTTTTCGCAAAGCCGAGCGTACGCAGAAGTGTGGTTGCCAAAAACTTTTTCTTTTGATCGATATACACATACATCAAGTTGTTAATATCAGTAACGAACTCAATCCACGAGCCACGCAGCGGCACAATTTTCGCAGAGTAGATTTTCTTACCGTTCGGATGCGTGCTATCGCTGAACACCACACCCGGCGAGCGATGCAACTGTGCGACAATCACACGCTCTGCACCATTGATGATGAATGTGCCACGGTCGGTCATATATGGCACTTTACCTAAATACACTTCCTGCTCGATTGTCTCCTTCCAATCTGTTTCTTCTGGCTCGTCTTTAAGTGAGAGTTTGAGTTTGGCTTTAAGCGAGACTTCATATGTCAAACCACGCTCAATGCATTCCTCTATGGTATAGCGCGGTTTATCAATCGTGTAACTGATATACTCCAACAGATATAGTCCGCGCGTATCTGTAATCGGGAAACTGCTGCGTAGGACGCTTTCCAAGCCTTTGTTTTTGCGCTGCTCTGGAGGAACATCATCTTGAATAAAATCTTTGAATGAGCGCAGTTGCACCTTGAGCAAATCTGGCGGCTCAATGATCTGCTGAATTTTTGAGAAAGAAATGCGCTCTACCTTTTTCTTGGAAGTCTTTGCTTTCACGGTCGCCTCGCTTTTGAAGAGTTAACTTGTTGTGAACTCGTATTCAATGCAGATTTGAGAAGGGATAATCACCCAGCGCTTGGAGGCTACAAAACCTGCTACAGTCTTGTTGCCCCTCAACCGCCTCGTAATTCTTTGCCTACGCGTCAAGTTTAGAAGTCTTCTTAAGAGATTTATGGAACGGTTACCTTACTGGCAATCAACAATATAATAACAAAATCAAGTTCCCTGCAAGTTGTCGTAACAATTTTTTTGCAAATAGAAAAGAGAAAAGCCCCATCTTGTTTGAGCAAGATGGAGCTTAGCGGTTTTGTATTACTTACGCTTGCAAAAGCAACTTATTTCAGCTCTACTTCTGCGCCCGCATCACGCAGGTCTTTTGCAAGTTTCTCAGCCTCCGCCTTTGGCAGGGCTTCCTTGACGGCTTTCGGCGCGCCATCAACCAGTTCTTTGGCTTCTTTGAGCCCCAAGCCTGTAGCAGCGCGCACCACTTTAATGACATTGATTTTGTTTGCGCCACTGCTCTTGAGAATCACATCGAATTCTGTTTTCTCCTCAGCAGGCGCTGCAGGTGCCGCTGCACCTGCACTTGCTGCAGGCGCTGCACCTGCAACCATCACAGGCGCTGCTGCCGTTACACCGAATTTTGCTTCTAATGCCTTGACTAACTCGGCAGCTTCGGTGAGCGTAAGTTTTCCAATTTCTTCAACGAGCGTGTCGACTGATGCCATTGTTCTTTGTCCTTTTCAGTTTGTATCGGCGAACGTAGAAGCCATTCGCCGAGAGTTGAGTTGAGTGCGTAAATTTTAAGAGTGCGTAATTTCCTAAGTCTGGGCGCTAGCCGCTTTTTGTTTGGCGATTTGGTCAAGCACATTCACAAGATTCCGCATTACTGCATTGATGGTCATCGGTACCCCAGCAATCGTTTGATTAATGATCCCCAGCGCCTTGCCAATGTTTTCTACCTTGTTGGTCATCGCAGCAATTTTTGCCAGCTGCGTGTGGTCAAAGACCTGCCCCTCAACGGATGCGCCTTTGAACTTGAGTTTGTCATTTCCTTCCGAAAATTTCTTCAAGATTTTTGCTGGCGCAATCGGATCATCGTAGCCAAAGGCAATCGCCGTGGTGTTCTTGAGTGCCGGAAAGAGCTTATCGGAAAGTTGTGCGTGTTCAATAGCTTTTTTGATTAGGGTGTTCTTGACAACTTTATATTCAATACCCGATTTACGTAGCTCGTTGCGCAACTCTTGCGTCTGTGCTACTGTCATCCCTTGGAACTCGGTGAGGTAAAACGCTGTCGCACGCTTCATTTTTTCAGCGACTTTCTCAACCACTTGTTCTTTTTCAGGTCGTTTCATCTTCCTTGCTATGGTTTAGAGTTTTTTAGACAGCCACATCGCGCTTAATTTTCACGCTGGGCGACATCGTACTTGAAAGGTAAATGCTTTTGACATACTGACCTTTTGCTGCCGAGGGCTTTGCACGCATAATTGCACTAATGAAGGCTTGCACATTCTCAGCCAGCTTTTTCTCATCAAACGAAACCTTGCCAATCCCTGCATGCACCACTCCAGCTTTGTCAACACGAAACTCAATTTTTCCTGCTTTGACTTCTTTAACAGCTTTGGCAACATCCATCGTTACAGTACCCGATTTCGGATTAGGCATTAAGCCACGCGGACCCAGCACTTTACCTAACTTACCTACTTCACCCATGACATCTGGTGTCGCGATAATTACATCAACATCCGTCCAGCCACCTTGAATTTTTTCGACATATTCGGCAAGTCCTACATAGTCTGCACCTGCTTCTTTGGCTTCCTGTTGCTTATTTTCTTTACACATCACTAACACCCGGACGGTTTTGCCTGTGCCATGTGGCAATGCCACAGTGCCTCGCACGACTTGATCGGCTTGTCTTGGATCGACACCTAAACGCATTGCAATGTCGACAGAGGCATCAAACTTTGTCGTGCTGATTTCCTTAATTTTAGCGACAGCTTCTAAGACCTCGTATTCTTTTTTCGGGTCAATCTTAGCTAACGCTTGGTTGTATTTTTTTCCTGCCATTGTAAATCAAGTGGTTTTGGCGACACTGTTGCAGTGTCTCCCACAGTTGAAGAAAATTTTATCCCTCGACCGTAATGCCCATATTTTTTGCTGTGCCTTCAATCATTCTTTCGGCAGCTTCAATGGACGTGGTGTTTAGGTCAGGCAATTTCAGTTCAGCAATTTTGCGAATCTGCGCACGCGTTACCTTTCCCACTTTTGTGCGGTTGGGCTCAGCTGAGCCTTTCTCAATTTTTGCTTCTTTGAGCAAAAGCACCGGCGCCGGGGGCGTTTTGGTAACAAAGGTAAACGACTTATCGGAATAGACTGTGATGACCACAGGAATCACTAACCCCTGTTGCGCCGCCGTTTTTGCGTTGAACTGTTTGCAAAACTCCATAATGTTGACGCCTTTTTGACCCAGCGCGGGACCCACCGGCGGCGCAGGATTAGCTTGACCTGCTGGAATTTGAAGTTTGACGTAACCTGTAATCTTTTTTGCCATGGCGCTTTAGAATTACTTAATTTCCCGTTACCAATTTTACCTGCGAGAAGTCAACTTCGGTTGGGGTGCTGCGTCCAAAGAAGTTAATGAGCACTTTCACCTTCATTTTCTCGGCATTGATTTCTTGCACTGCCCCCGTCAGCGAATTAAATGGTCCGTCAATGATTTTGACCGTATTGCCAATCTCGAATGGCGCTTTCATTGAAACTCGCCGTTCTTGTTCTTCTTGTGGCTCAAGTAGTCGCTTTACCTCATCAGGGCGAAGCGGCGTCGGTACATCGTTGATACCTAAAAAACCTATCACGGAAGGGGTATCCAGAATAAGGTTCTTCGTCTGCTTGTCTAAGACCGCTTCAACTAACACATAGCCCGGGAACGCATTCTTCGTGCGACTTTTTTTCTTGCCGTCTTTGACTTCCACAAATTTCTCATACGGGATATAGACCTGCGACAACCTATCTTGCAAGCCTTGCTTTGCCACTTCCTTATCAATATGCTCTTTTACTTTGCGCTCGTGTCCCGAATATGTTCTGACCGTGTACCAGCGGCGTTCTCCAGAGAGGGAGAGCGAGCCGGTCTTGCCCTGCACTTGTTTTTCTTCAGTTTGTTCACTCATTGCCTGTATGCTTTTAACCTTTCTTCTTTTATCTTTTATTATAGCAGCGAGACCAATTTCTTAATCAAAAAACTAAGGCTTTCATCGACGATAAAGGTGCCAATTACCAGAATCCCACAGACAGTCAGCACGACCAGCGTCGATTCCTTGACCTCCTCTTGAGTAGGCCAAGTTACTTTTTTCATCTCGCTAACCACATCGTTGTAGTAGCCTGAAATACGTGCACCAAGAGATACTTTATTACTTTCCGCCATGCTCAAAGTGCTAAAAGCGTTAGATTTAACCTTATGCTGGATTCTTAGCGTTTGCCGCACGGGCGGTAGGAATCGAACCCACAACCTGCGGTTTTGGAGACCGCTGCTCTACCAATTGAGCTACACCCGTAAGTCAGTCCTTACTAAAAGCTATTGAAAGCTATCCTGCGCGCACGCCTGTGCATGCAAGGGTAGAGTTACCTTACTGTCATTGACCGAGTAACTATCTCTTGCATATCTCTTGCATAGCTTGAGCTGATGACCGGGATTGAACCGGTGACCTCGTCCTTACCAAGGACGTGCTCTACCAACTGAGCTACATCAGCATGCCCCTTTTGATTTCTGTGTGGGTAGGGAAGGATTCGAACCTCCGAAGACATAAGTCAACTGATTTACAGTCAGTCGCGTTTGACCACTTCGCTACCTACCCTTTTTGAAGATTCGCTTCTAGAACTTGGCGCGCATCAACATGCGAAGTGCTGTTAGACACTAACCTGCTAGACCATCACTTTAACACCTAAGCGGACACTTCCACCAGAAATCAGAACTTGACGTCCTTGAGCTGGTGGAGGGACTTGAACCCCCGGCCAGCTGATTACAAATCAGCTGCTCTACCAACTGAGCTACACCAGCACGCTTCACAAAAGGGCTGCAAATTTAGCGCATTGCTTAGAAATTTACAAAAGATTTAGTAGAAAAGCGAACGATTGTCTTGAATCTGCGCTTGTCTCTTCAAGGCTTGCGTCCACTCTTGCACAATGCGCTCGCGCTTATCCTCTGAAATTTGCTTGCGCAGTGCTTCCTTTTCTTTCTCAAAATCTTCGTCTTTGCCTTTTGTTTTCTCTGTGAGTACAGCTAGTATCACGCCTCTATTTGTATCAATTGGCTTGGAGAGCGTGCCAACTTCCAACGCTGAGAGCGCAGAGGCAAGATTGGCGTCGTAGCCAATGCCTTGAATAGTAGGATTTGAGAGTGTTACGGTTCCTGTCTCGCTAATGCGCAGCAGTGAATCTAACGCGACGGCGCGCTCTAAACTGCCTTCGCATTTGGTCCAAATCTCCTCTGCCAACTTGCGCAGGTCTTGCATTTTCTTTTCACGAATGATTCTCGACTTTAGCTCTTGTTTTAAGCCATCGTCAAATTTGCGGTAACCATCATCGTTAATAGAAGTCAGTTTCATCACAGCAAAGCCATCTTTGGCTTCAATGACTGGGCTAATTTCCCCCAGTTTAGCGCGAAAGCCCCAGCGCGCCATGGCGTTATTGTACCCAATGATAGGGACATAGCCATTGCGTGAGAAAACACCGGTTTCGCGCACTGTGTAGAACGAACTCCGTGCGGCAGAGTCGAAGCCAACTTCGCGTGCTTCAAACTCAAATTCACTTGCCACGCGGCGCTGCTTTTCGAGTGTCGCTGCACTCGGTACAATTTTCTTTGTCAGTTCTATGCCTTTGAACTCACGGCTTTCTCGTCCTGTAACTTTGATGATGTGAATCCCAAACTGTGTCTGTACAGGTCCAATCAACTCTCCCACTTTACCTTTGAAGCAGGCTTCTTCAAATGGCTTGACCATTCTGCCTCTGCCAAACCAGTTCAGGTCGCCACCACTTGCTGCAGAGCCCGGGTCTTGAGACTTTTCGCGTGCGAGTTTCTCAAAACTTTCACCCTTCTTGATTTTTGCCATCAATTCCTTTGCTTCGGCAATGGTCTTTGCTGTATCTGCTTTGGTGCTGCCTGCAGGCTTCAAAAGAATGTGCGAGGCGCGCACTTGCGGCTCTGCATCAGTTTTCAGCGATGTAATCTTAATTAGCTTGAACTCATTGCTTGCAAAGTCTTGGACGGGCCCGAGTACGCTTCCCACCTTCGTCTCTGGCTTAAAGACCAGTGTATCGATTGCGAAAGGCAACTGACCACGCCGCAGCGTTCTCTCATTGAGCGGCGAATCACTATGCAAGCGCACAAAATCGGTGTCGTTTTTTGTCTCTGCAAACTCTTTTTTGAGTGCTTCTAACTCTTTCTTGATGAGTTCTTTATCAGCTTCTGTGGGGTCCGTTGGGAAAAAGACATACAGGGCTTCGCGTGTGGGTTCTTGACGATATTCTTCTTTATGTTCATTGAAATACGACTTGATTTCTGCATCAGAGACATAATAAGCACTATCAGACTTGGCGCGTGACATATCAAAGAGCACAAACTTGCCGCTTACTTTGGTGTGCTGCGCGTCGAACTTTTGGCGTGCCTCGCTATCGGTGCTGCGTAAAGTTTCTGTCAGCAGCGTCTGCATTTTTTCTTGCAATTTCTGCTGCTTGATGTATTGCTCAAGTTGAATCCAAGCTTGCTTGTTGCGCGGATCTGCAATCGCGCTGTTGAGCCGCTCTCGGTCAATTTGCCCAGTCTCAGCGTTACGGAACTGCTGCGCAATAACCATTGGCGGATTGTCCGAGAAAATTTCATCGGTGATTTCTTTATCGTTCACTTTCAAGCCTAATTTTTCATACTCTTCGTCAAGCAAAATTTTCATGACTTGCGATTCCCAGACTTGCTCCTGAATACGCGATTCTGTCTGATCATCAATTTCTTGTCCTTTCATCTGCTGACGGTATTGCTCGAGGTAATTGCGGTAGAGCGTCTCATATTCTTTGAAAGAAATCACTTTGCCGTTGACTACGCCAATGTCGCTGCCACGTCTTGAGCTCATCCCCGTAAAATTCATTCCCCACTCAAAGACAATCGTAAGAAGAAATGCGCCAACGAGCACATACAGCACAATGTGCATCTTGTCGCGCATTTTATTCATAAGTGCCATATTGCGTCCTAAGATTTGAAGTTTCGTTTGTGTATTTTTGTGAAAGCATTTGTTTAAAACTGAAAGCCGCAAATATAAACTGCGCTTTTCAAACTCCAAATGTAGCTAAACTCACCTTAATGAGTGACTATTTTCTCTGGGCGACATTCGCTGTGATGGTCGCGTATGTCGTTCAGCAACTTGTTATTTCACTTGGATTGTTCAATTTGCCGAAAACAACAGTCTGGCACAACCTGCCGCGTGTAACTGTTGTCGTTGCCGCACGCAATGAGGAGCGCAACATCGGACGCACACTCGACTCGCTGGTTCAGCTCGATTACCCAAAGGATAAACTTGAAATCATCATCAGTGATGGCGCCTCGACCGATGGCACCTGTGAGATTGTTGAGCGATATAGCCAGATGTATCCGTTCATTAAACTCATCCATGCAGACCAGAATCAGCCTATTCGTGGTAAAGCCAATGCCATTCATCAAGCTGTGCAGCATGCCAGTGGTGAGTTTATTATGATGACCGATGCGGACTGTACGGTCCAACCTACTTGGATACGCGAGACCATCAAATACTTCACCGATGATGTCGGGCTTGTTTGCGGCATTACTGTTCCGAAACCCATCAACGCGTTTGCCACAATGCAACTGCTCGACTGGTGCTATATTCTCGGTATCAGTTCAGGGCGTGCTTCACTTGGATTTCCCATCGGCGGCATCGGTAATAATTTTAATTTTCGCAAACGCACCTATGATGACATCGGTGGCTACGCACGCATCAAGTTCAGTGTAACCGAAGATTTTGCTCTCTTTCAAGCGATTTTGAAATCGCGCTGGAAAATTGTCTTCCCGCTGCTCTACGCCACGCATAATCAAACTGAGCCGATGCGGACACTCGCCGAACTCTATGAGCAAAAGCGCCGCTGGTCACTCGGTGGTTTGGATGCGAGTTTTGTGCAGACTCTCCTTGCTGCGTTTATGTTCATTGCTCATCTCTTGCCAATTACAGCACTCTTTGTGATGCCTCTCACGATAGCATTTGCTGCACTGGGCGTAAAATTGTTTGCTGATGCCTTAATCCTTTTGCCTGTTCTCATTCGTTTGCGGCAACTGCACACATTTTGGGCATTTCCACTTTTTGAGTTTTACTATTTCCTCTTCGTGTTTGCAGTGCCTGTCGTCTTGGCTTTCAGCCGAGAAGTCAAGTGGAAAGGTATCAGTTACAATTTACCCGAATTGCGCCGTTCATAGCCCCTTGGCTTTGACATTTTACCTGAAATGATTTAAGGCACATTTGAATTTTACTTTCAACACTTTTGCTCAACGCTAAACGGAATCGATATGGAGCGAAATTTTTTCTTTATCTTTTTTTTCTCTTTTGCCCTGAGTGTCTCACAGGTAGCATTTTCTATGTCGCACGATGATACCGCAAAAGTCAAAGATATAATCGCTTCAGGCGACTCTGCTTACCGTACCTTCAACTACGACCTTGCCATAAAGTATTACGAGGAAGCTAAGAATATCTCGTGCAGCGCAGAAGTTTTGCTCAAAATGTCTGATGCTTATTTCTTTGGTGGCTATCAGAAGCCCAAGTCACAACAGGAAGCGATGTATCTGAAAGCACGCGCCATTTTGCTTGATGCCTTGCAACTAGATTCCACGAGCGCTGAGTGGGGTTCGGAAATTTACGCGCGACTCGGACAAGTAACAGGGCAGATAGCCCTCTTTCGTGGCGGCGAAGAGAAAATTAAGTTAGGCTTGGAGATAAAAAATTTTGCTGATAAAGCTCTCGATCTCAACCCAAACAACGCTATGGCACACGCTATTCTTGGGATTTGGCACTATGAACTTGCAAACTTAGATTTTGTTTCGCGTACCTTTGTCAAACTTTTCTTTGGCGGTCTACCTGAAGGCAGTTTCGAATACGCTGAAAAATATCTTGCTAAAGCTGTTTCACTTCAACCTTCTGTCATCTACTACCGCAATGCCTACGCCAAGGTGCTTATCAAGCTCGGACGCGATGAAGATGCACGCCGGCATCTCAAAGCTGCTCTCTCGTTACCTATGATGGTTGCTGGCGATAAACAAAATAAACGTGAGTCGCGCGAGTTGCTTGCACAACTTTAGCACTTTGCACCTGCGCGGAAAAAGAAAAAGGGCGTTTGTGCAACGCCCTTTACTTTTAAGGCTTGGCTGAGTTATGCCGAGAACGAACTGCCACAACCGCAGGTCTTCGTTGCATTCGGGTTGTTAAAGGTAAAGCCGCGACCTTGCAGTCCATCTACGTAGTCAACCGTTACGCCATTGAGGTAGAGCAAATGCCGACGGTCGACAATCACCTCAATGCCATTGGTTACATAGACATCATCACCTTCTTTTTGCATATCGAAGCCCAGTGCGTAGCTCATGCCTGAGCAACCGCCACCTGTAACGCCCACGCGCAGCTTATAGCCTTCGGGAATTTTATTTTCCGCCATGATGCGGCGCACTTCATTTACAGCGCCAACAGTCAGGTTGATGGCAGATGTTGTAGCTGGCGCATCAATCAGCGTTTCTGCTACTGAACTCATACTTGTCTCCTTTCGTGGTTTAGTGATTGAAATTGTTTGATGTAAAAACCGTTTTAGCACTCATTAAGTTCGCGCTTGATTTTTTAGCGCACGCCATGCCCAGAAACTAGCTGCGACGAGAGCGCATTTGAGCACATCGCCAATGAGAAACGGATATACGCCCTGAGCGAGTGCGGCTTCTACGGAGAGCTGCAGCGCAACTTTCAACCATGCTGCACCTATCGCAAAAATTACGAGGCTTGCTAAAATAATTCGAATGAAAGCTTGAACAACATTATGCTCACGACCTACCAGAACACCAGTCAGATACGCAGCAATTGGAAAAGAAATCAAATATCCGCCCGTTGGTCCAAAAAGATGTGCTGCTCCCATTGCACCACCCGAATAAATTGGTAAAAATAATCCAGCTATGAGGTAAAGCACTTGACTTGTTGTACCAAGCTTTGCTCCTGCAAAGACACCTGCAGCTAAAACAGCCGCAGTTTGCATTGTGATTGGCACGGGATAGAGCGGGATTTCAAATTGTGCGCTCAGCGCAGTCAGCGCAGCAAATGCTATCACGATTGCGGCATCTTTTGCCAAAGATGGAGATGAAAGCGAAAGTGTTGTTTGCATAGATTGGTTGAGCTAAACATTTCCCGAAAGATACATCACCGATGATGCAAAATAAAAACCCTGCTGCAAGCAGGGTTTAAGTTCAGGTAACAACTTTTCTTTTCCACGAAACTGGAATGTGTTATTCTCCTTTCTTCCTCCTAATTTTTGTCTTTCTTGCTTGTTCCTACTCACGGTGTTTTACTGACTTTTGTCTCATCTGCTTTGGCTTTCAGTTTACTAAGGTGATTGATGCACTTGTCTTTGTGCTGTGTTCGCTTTGCGTATGCACTGTTGTTACTTCATCTCTTGATTCATCATGCTGGCTAATGTCAAGACCGACTTCTTTGCTGCTCTTCGACGCGCATGGAATCTGTGCTTTTATAGAGCAAGAATGAGCCGCCAAATGCGAAGACGCCTACAATCACAATGCTGAGAAGATGATAGAAAAATGTTTCCGTCTTTCCAAACGCAAGCTACCAAACCAGCCAAACTGGAGCATCTTTGTTCCCACAAAGGGAATGTGAGCGGGCACATGAGCTTGACCTGCATCATGCGATTTGTGTCGTCCTAAGAACAGCGCACCTGCGATAGCTACACACCTCGCTGACATATGCACCACTGTTTCCCCTGCAAAGTCAAGACGCCCCAGTTACGCAGAAAGCCATTGGTGTGCCATGTTCAGTGTGAAAGCGGCGCATAAACTAAATGAGCCGATGAACAGAAGGTAGCTCGAGCAGTGCGCGCGTGACAAAACTGGTGATGAGCGCAGGGATAATAATCGCAAACTTCAATTCGAAGAGCGAGAACAGCACAAGCGGAATAGTCGGGGCAAGATTTTCGTCCGCCGATGCACTCACACCGTTACACCGTTGAACATAAAAATAATTATCACATTGCTTAGAGGTGCTTTACGATTTCCTTCGCAAATTCTGAGCACTTGACTTCTTTCGCGCCTTCCATCAAGCGAGCAAAGTCGTAGGTTACGGTCTTTTGTCCGATGGCACCGTTCAAGCCTTTGATGATAAGGTCAGCGGCTTCGGTCCACCCCAGATAGCGCAGCATCATTTCGCCTGAAAGAATCACCGAGCCGGGGTTGACTTTGTCTTGTCCTGCATATTTCGGCGCAGTGCCGTGTGTGGCTTCAAAGACGGCGTAGCCGGTTTCATAGTTGATGTTTGCGCCGGGCGCAATGCCAATGCCACCGACTTGCGCGGCAAGTGCATCGGAAATGTAATCGCCATTGAGGTTGAGCGTTGCAATCACATCGTATTCAGCAGGGCGCGTGAGAATTTGTTGTAAGAACGCATCAGCAATTACGTCTTTAATGACAATGCCATTTGGCAGTTTGCACCACGGTCCGCCATCGAGTTCGACTGCACCAAATTCTTGTTTAGCAAGTTCGTAGCCCCATTCACGAAATCCGCCTTCGGTA
>JBKBSK010000016.1:0-27494 GCA_046291735.1 Candidatus Thermochlorobacter sp.
ACGAAGTTTTCACTCACAATGAGTTCGGAAACCGTGATTTTGTTTGCTCCACCACCGCCAAAGATGGCAAAACGCGCCGCATGATTTTCAACATCAAACACCCATACCTCGAGCCATTCAAATCGCGACTGCTCTCGCGCCGCATCAAGGCGTTTGATGAATCAAATTGGTGGACTTGGGGACGTGTGCATTATCAAAGTTCCGAAAAGCGTCTGTATGTAAATTGCAAAACGCGAAATCCTCGCCCGTTTTTTCTTCATGCGTGCAACGACTACGATGGCTCGGTGTTGGCTATCTTTCCGAAACAGCAAACTGCCGATTTGCACACGCTTTGCGCTATGCTCAACAATGTCGATTGGCGCGAACTCGGCTTTATGTGCGACGGACGATTTCTCTTTTCGCAACGCGCCTTGGAACAGTGCCTTTTGCCTGAAGCCTTTCGTGCTTATGCTGAGCCTCTGCCACTATTGTGTGTAGCAGTCGCGGATTGACGGCACTGCAGAGTTTGCTGTATTCTGGCTACCAGAGGCACCTTCGGCGGCAACCGCACTGTATTTTTCATCGTCCATGCGGCTCTTGCTAGGCAATTTCGTTCAGACGAACAAGATGATACTAGTCAAGTAGGCAGGGTTCTTCTCACATCTAAGTCTTTTGCATTCAGAAGGCATGGCACTCCATGCCTTCCTTTCTACAGACCTTAAATCGTCTATTTCCTCTTTATTTTGAAAACTTTTTTACTTTTATCACCATCTTCAATCTGAAATGTTGTATGACCTAAACTGTGCGTTGAGAAAAATTTCCACATTAAATCCGTAGCATTTAATTGAGAAGATGGAACATCTCCATTTTCTGTTTGATTGCCACCGGGCCAAGAATGACCACCATCAGTTGTGGTGTATAATAAAACTTCAGAACCGCCAGCGCAATTTTTCCACTTTTTTCCTATAACACCTCCCATATTAAAAATCGTATCTATTGTTCCTGCACACGCATCATTTCTTGCCCATACAGTTAATACAGAATCAATGGGTGGCATATAAACTCCTGCAAGACCTGTTCCATAACCTCCGTAGTAAGGAACACGTCTATCAGGCAGAGAATGAATATGTAATACAGGCACTGGATTAGAGGGTGTGCAAGGTGTCGTGGTTACCATGGTAGTGGCTACAGGAGCAATTGCTGCAAATGTGTTTGCTTTTTCACAAGCTAACCGATACGCCAGCATTCCACCATTAGACGCACCTGTAACATAAATTCTATTTCTGTCGATGTTGTATGACATTGTAAGTTTATTTATCATTTTGAGAATAAATCCAACATCATCTACATTATAGGTTACTGCAGGTCCGCAACACGTGCCAGCGTTCCATGTTCTCAATCCTAAAACCGTTTTGCCATTAGGATATACGACGATAAAATTTTCTTTATCAGCTTTCTGACTTAGATTCGTGATGTATTCCATAATGTTCGCATCATGATTTCCACCATGCAGTGCTATGACTAATGGTGAAGGCGAAGTGGATGTATATGTAGCAGGAATATGAATTTTAAAGTTTCTCCAATCCATTTGATGTTGAACAGAATCCCACACCCCCACTCCGGGTTGCACACTTGTAGTAGGGTTATTGAGTGTTGAACAGCTTGCAAACAGCAAAGCAGTTATGACGGATAATGCCAGATAGTTCATATTTGCATAATTGGGTTAATCAGTTTATTCAGTTAGATCTCTTTTCTGTGGCGCATCTTTTACTTTTCACACAATTTAACAAGCCTGCATCTCTACAAGTAACTATTGTAATCACTCTTGTATAACTACACTACATCGTCTCAACTGAAACTGTCTTCTTGTCAGAGGAGCGGAGGCATCTATTTTTATGGCTGAATAATAAACCCATGCCTTTCCGTTACCAACATAAGGTTCAGGCTCTGAGATATTCAAAGAAGGGTCAAATTTGCTTAATAGCCACATTTTATTTACTGGAGCATCAATAGTTGTCAGCCATACTTCTCCGGGTTGATTCAAGGTTGTTTCCAAATAACTTCCACCGTTGTTATTTACCTGAAATGTTGAGTATAATTGATTGTTGAACATAAATGGTTCATGTGATTGATTTAATGCAGGCTCGCGCAGATTGACAGAATTTGGTGTAACAACCTGACTTTGAACAAACATATCGCCAAATACATTGCGTTTATAGAAATATGCTGTATTCGTTGCATCAATACCGCTCATGAAGTATTGTTTACCTGTATTGAAGTTCATCACTGGATATCCATCAACTTTTGTAGAGTTATCATCAGTAACAAAACGCGTTGGAGCTGTTGGATTATAAGCATTACCTTCCTTTGCTTGTATTTTATTATTCGCTCCAAGAGCGCCGTATGTAAAATATGGTGTCCCTTTCATCCATCTTGGAACAATTATATCCATGGGCACAGTTTGCGGAAAGACTGCTGGCTGTTCTTCTATTAAATAATCATTTACTGGATTATTCAAATCCAACAACCGCAGTTGATATTTAGTATTGCGTGGTGCAGAAGGCGAAAAGCCATTTACTACATCATTTTCAATATAAAGCACAAATCTTTGGTCGCTGTTGGGAAGTTGAGAAGGATAAAATACTCTTCGTCTGTTATTTATTGGAACATTAATATCGGTAACTATAGCCGAAGTAGGAGAGGTTGGACGTACCATTTTTATCTGTCCTTCATGTGTAGAACCTACATAATAAACACCTTGATTATCCCGACCCCAGTCAGCTGGACGAGCATAAATGTTCGAATAAAAAGGACTAAATCCTTTACCATCTTCAGGTATGAGATTGCCGGTGTTCGGGTCTATACCACACTGCCAAACACGACCTGTAATTCCATTGCTTAAATCCACTTCCAACCAAATCATATAGTTCCCAGTCGGTGAAATTTCGGGATTTACATAATTAACCGACTCATTCCCAATCCTTACATCGGTCTGAACGCCCGGTATAATAGAAGCATCATTCGGGTCATTGGGTGTTGAACAGCTTGCAAACAGTAATGCCGCTACAAAGGATAATGCCAAATACTTCATAGTTTGTATAGAGTTTGTATGGTTAGACAGACATGACATCCAGTTAGACCACTTTTTTGAAGAAAGGTTTAAAGGCGTGTTCCATCATACTTTCGGACGGTGCACCTGCGCTGCAATGCTCTTGCAAAGGTCTCGCAAGTAACATCGCCTGTGCAGGTCATTCATAGTCCTGACAACAGGGACAAAGAAGCACTCTTTTGTGCCGTATAAGAAATGAGCTTCAAAGAACTCTGTCGCAGGCAGGAGGCTTTGCAAGTCGTGCAAGACCCTATGGAGCAGCTCAACGCGCACGGCAGAGCTTACATACGCTTTGCGATTGAAAATCCGCATTACTACCATTTGATGTTTCTTAGCGATTCACTTCAAAGCCTCGCTGAACGCAAAACAGTTTTTTAATTTTTTACTAACAGACAGTTAATGTTGCACGGCTAAACTTGCAGGCATTCAAAACCGTAATTAACCATCTGCAACTATAACTATGAGAAACCATCACACTGCGTTGCTCACCGCCGTGCTTCTCGCCTTAGCGACATCACTTGGCTGTTCGTCAAGCCCAAGCACGCCATCGCCCAGCGAGCAACCCACACGCATTGGCTCCCTGCGCTTTATTGGCGAGCAACGCGTTGCCTTCAATACGAAATTTCAAAACACAACTGTCGGGGGACTTTCAGGAATAGATTACGACGGTACAACTTGGTTCTTGATGTGCGACGATGCTGCCGATTCCAACGCCGTGCGTTACTACACAGCTACACTTAATATCACTTCGACCACATTTTCACCCGTAACATTGACAGGCGTGGTTACCATTAAAACGCCATCAGGCGGTGATTATCCGCGCCGTCCTAATGCCGCTGCCGTTGACCCTGAGGGTCTCTGCATTGACCCATCGGACAACACGCTCTACTGGTCAAGTGAAGGGTACCGTCCTGCGCCGGGCGGGCAGGCAAATCCTGTCAACGGACGCATTATCGCCAATCCATTCATTCATCAAATTCGCCGCGACGGCTCATTCATTCGAGCTCTCACCCTTCCTGCACGCTACAATATGGACACAACTGCCACCCCTCCTGCTGGACCGCGCAACAATGGCGTGTTCGAGAGCGTCCGCATCAGCGCAAACGGACAAAATATCTGGACAGCAATAGAAGAGCCTCTCTTCAACGATGGCGATCGTTCCACTCCAACCAACAACGGCATTATCCGAATGATCCGCTTCGCTAAATCAAGCGGACAAGTGACAGGCGAATTCGCTTATCGAATGGATCGGCTTGTTCCTGTGCCAAATCCCCCAACTGCGTTCTTTGTGCATGGCGTTGTAGAAATTTTACCTGTAACTGATACCACTTTTCTCGTGATGGAACGCTCATTTGCTGTCGGCGGTAATCCTGATTACAACATTCGCATCTACGAGGCAAGCCTGAACGGTGCAACCGATGTCTCGGCACAAAACTCTATTACTGCGTCGGTCTCAACTATGCGCAAGCGACTCATCATTGACTTCGAAACTATTGCATCGAACCTACAAGGTAGGCGAATTGACAACATCGAGGGCATGTGTTTTGGACCGAGATTGCCCAATGGCAACCGCACGCTGGTCGTCGTCTCCGATGATAATTTCAGTGCCTCACAAGTCACGCAGTTCATTGCCTTTGAAGTATTGCCATAGCGGTGTCTGAGCAGGACCGTTTTCGGGTAGCTTACAAATCTGGGGTCTTCACATTGATGGCGGCAGCAGAAATGCTGTCGCATCTGGTTCGCCATTAAGGGGGCTTTCGTTATGCCGTGCATTATTGCTCAGCACCTGCATCTTTTGATTCATACAGCAGTGCGATGCTTCCGATGCTCAAACCCTTTTTATTTTCGCAGTACGCCTTAGAGCAGTGCCCTTTGCCTGATACTTTTTGCGCCTTCAGCTACAGCTCGACGACCACTCTGGGTTTGTTTGAAGTGCCTGCATTCTCTTTGCTGTGCTGTTCTGGCTCAACGACCACACGTTATCTTTTTTACAGCCAAAATCTATGACTCTAAAGACGATGCTTCTTGCTCAGTCAGAAGCAAGTTTTCTAAGTTCGCGCCTAAGCCAGGTAACAGGTTGTGTATCGTTGGGCAAGATATGATTATCAATCATCGCTTCAAACTCTTTGTGAAGTGGCGCAAACACTGCGGGTTGTTTAGGAGAAGTGGTGCGATACACGGTATTAAGAAAGCGATTATAAAAACTTACCAGCCGTATATCGTAAATCGTATCAGGATTCGTTTTATGGCGGCGCAAGTATTTTGCAAAACTCATGGCTTCACGTAAGGCGGCATCGTAATTTTTAGCTTGGTAGTAAATCGCTATTTGTGCGTAGCGGTAGTAGCGTCGCAAAAAGTCAGAGTTATAGGCATCAACTTTTGGAATGCAGCGTTGAGCCTCAACAGGCCGCTCCAGAAAAATCAAAGAAAAAACATATATCACTTCAGCACGCAGCAGCGTCGTCTTTGTTTCAGCTAATCCAGACCAGTGCGTTTTGAGCAATTCCAGCGCAGTGTCGTAGTGCTCCAATTTCATCTCCACGCTGATAAGATTCAAAACAAGCGACGCGTTAATTGACAGCGCGTGTTGCTCGCAAAAAGCAACTGCTTGAGCATAGTACTCACGCGCAGCGGCATAGTCTGCCTTGAGCATATAGGCAAGTCCCACGTTGGTGATAATAGCCATCTTTTCGTAGAGAAAAGCAGGCGTATCGTTTTCGACTTGCATTATAGTTTCTAAGGCACGCTGGGCTTCATCGACTTGAATGCAGTTCAACTGACGGAACGCTTGTGCTTTTGCAAGGAAGTATTGCGCAAGCGCATTTTCGGGCGATACGATGCGCTCAAAATATATGGGTGTGAACTCATCAGCAGCGATGCCATAGTGCTGCAAGTAGTGCGAAGCGACAATATCTCTTGATTTGAGTCCAGCGTAATGTGCAGCAAACGCGTCCTCTAATGTGCGCATGCTTTGTCCTAATACGGCACGGGTAGTTTGCAAGGTCTCTACGCTGGGCACGCTTGTTTGGCTTAGATATTTCAGGTAGAGTTGCTCAATAGCGAAGGCCACATCGAACTCGCAAGCGCCTAGAGCCGTTCTGAGGCTTTTCTCGTAGCGCGACTTGAACTCCTTCCATAAGCGCCGCTCAAGCAGCGCCTCCAAAAGGCATAACTCTCGACGATAACGATTTTGCTCAAACTCTCTTTGATGCGCCTTGCGCGCCAGAAACTGTTCAATTTTATCGGCTAACGCGCGGCATTCGCTCCGAAAGAGATAATCTTCTTTCTGCGAATATGCCCGACCGTAAAGCCGCTTGAAAGCAAGGGCTTTGGAGCGGTAGAGTGTCTTGCTCTCTCTTTCAAATTGCGTGAGAATCTCATGCAGCGTAAGCAACATTGTAGAACGCGACTGGCGTAATTCTGAAGCCAGTTGCTTGCGCTCCTCGAGTGAGAGTGACTTAAACAGTTTTTCAACATAAAGCAACGCCATGGTGAAAGGCTTTCACGGTTAAATACTCTCACAATTTCTTAAAATGTCCGCCTCTTTTGCAACCGTGCCAAGTTAGTTTTGAGCATGCAAAGATAGGTGCAACTGTGTTTGCAACACTGTCTTTGTTGGGGTTACTCTCTGCTGCCAACCTGCAATGAACGTGGGTTCCTGTAACCAGCTATTGTGCGCGGTTGTGCATGTCCAACCAAATTCAAGCACATCAGTTCAAAGCACTGCACTTAACTGCGTGCCAACCTTTCACAGTTACAACGGAGACTTTTTGGAGACTGTCGCATATCATCTTTGTTGTATTCAACTTCACACGTGTTCTGTCGCACTTTGAACGTGCTTTGGAATTGAAAGAGGAGTAACTATGAACCACGCTAAAAGCTTAAGTTCAACCATCGCTGCAGCGCTCATGCTGCACACGCTGCTTTATACACTAAACAGTGTTGCACAACCTGCAAGCGACCCGCAGCCCATTCGCCTAAGTGGAACGCTCAACCTGAGCGCCGAAGGCTACGGTATCAGCGGTGCCAACCCACGCTACCCCAGCAGCATCGCACGCGCCATTCTGCAAGCCAACGTTACACTCTTCGATCAAATTCAACTGCCGTTTCAACTCTTTCTTTCCACGCAGCAACTTGCGCTGCAACAACCGTTCAACCAGTTTGGTGTTAGCCCGAAATTCTTTGACGGCAAACTTACACTGCACGCTGGCTACTTTGCCCTGCAGCTCTCCGAACTTACTTTCGGCGATGCGCGCATCTTGGGCGGTGGTATCGAGACAGACCTCGGCACGTTTCGCGTCTCTGCGCTCTACGGCGAAACCCGAACCGCTCTGCAAGCCGATACCACGCAAAATTTCTTTGGTCAATACCAACGCCGCGCCTTCGCCGCTAAAATTGGCGCAGGACAACTTAACGCCTTTCACATCGCACTTAATGTCATGTACGCCGTCGATGACTCCAACTCCATTCGTGCGCTTACAACTACGCTGCCACCATCAGAAAATCTGGCGGCTTCACTTGCCTTTGGCTTTCCGATTACCGACCGCATTGATGTCAGTGGAGAAATTGGTGCATCACTTTTCAGCAACGACATTCGCTCGCCCAAAGTCGATGACCTTAACTTGCCGATTTTCACTGCACGCTTTTCTACGCAACTTGACGGTGCTGCCACCGTCAGCATCAACACCAGACCGATAGACGACCTCACCATCGGTCTTAACGGACGCTGGATTGGTCCAGGCTATGTTTCGCTCGGCTATGTGCAACTTCAAAATGATCTCTTTGACCTTACGCTCTCTCCCGGCATGCGGCTGCTTTCAGGCAATTTGCTCTTGCGTGGCAGTTTCGGCGTGCGCTTCAACAACCTGCGCAGCAACCGTCTTGCGCTCTCTTCGCGCACCATTGCCAACTTTTCGGCAACTGCACAGATTTCGCCCAGCATCGGATTGGATGCGCAATACTCGAACTACGGCATCCGTACCGCACCGCGCAACGATACCTTGCGCATTGAAAATGTTGCACAGTCGCTGGTGCTTTCGCCACGGTTTCAATTTACGCTCTTTGAGGCGCCCGCAAACCTCTTCGTTAGTTACAGCCTGCAAGATGTGGACGACCAAAGCATTCTGGGCGGGGCAATCAACCGCAATACCACGCACACGCTCTTAGCGTCGTGGTCGCAGTCGTTTCAATCGCCGCTGACCTTAGCAACCACAGTGCTCTACAACAATGCCAGCGTAGGCGGCACAAACATTTCCATTCTCTCGCTAACGGAAACTGCAGGATACAGTTTTCTTGAAGGCAAACTTTCGACGTCGCTCACAGGTGGGGTCAATATCGTCAATTCCAGCGGGAGCGATACACAACTGACAGGCAACTTGTCGGCGTCGTATAGTTTCGGTGCTTACGGCACGCTGAGCCTCAATCTTTCGGCAAATGCTTACAACTCAACGACGACTGCACCAACCTTCCGCGAGTTTCAAGGGATTTTACAATACACCATTGGATTACAGTAACACCAATCATCACGCTCCATGAAAAAACTTCTCCGACTTTCTGCTGCGCTGCACCTTTTGATGCTCTGCTTGCTCTCGCAACAAGCGATGGCACAGATTAGCGCAACGCTAAACATCCGAACCCCAGCGCCGCCGCAACTGTCGACTTGGATAAACGACCGCACCGTCGTGCAACTCATTGTAATCAATCGTGGCACAGTAGCGATTCCCAACTGCCG
This sequence comes from Candidatus Thermochlorobacter sp., assembly GCA_046291735.1. Classification (GTDB taxonomy): domain Bacteria; phylum Bacteroidota; class Chlorobiia; order Chlorobiales; family Thermochlorobacteraceae; genus Thermochlorobacter. The sequence continues at coordinate 8,820 of JBKBSK010000016.1, forward strand.
CGCGTCGTTCTTCATTCGCAATATCGAGAACGGCAACGTGATTGCTCGAAGCAACGACAACTCTGGCGCCGTACCCACTTTTACCATTCCGGCAGGCATCTCGACGACGACCTTTTTTGGGCGCGACCTCGTCTCCGAACAGGCCATCACTTACGACCAAAACCTTATCTCGACTGCGGTAACAACGAATAGCATTCCTGAGGGCAATTACGAATTTTGTGTACGCATTTTGAATGCGGCAGGACAAGCCATTGCGGAAGTGCCCTGCCGCACATTTACGGTCTTGATTCCTGACCCGCCAGCCATCGTCTCGCCTGTCGATAACGCCGAACTACTGGCAACTGCGCCGCCGACCTTTGTGTGGACGCCCGTGCAATTTGTCAGCAATGTGCGATACAACTTGCGCATCGCGCCGCTCTTTGCTGGTCAGAACCGTCGGCAGGCAATTGAGAGCAATCCGCCACTTGTCAATCAGACGGGGATTGTTGGAACATCATTTTTTTACAGCCCCTCGCTGCCGAGTTTTAACTTGTATGCACAAGCGGTTGGTTGGGTATGGCAAGTGCAAGCCGTCAATGCCAGAGGCGTGCCTGTAACGCGCAACGAAGGCAGAAGCGAAATCGGCGTGTTCAAGTTTAAGCCACCAGTGGCGCAAAATCAGCCACGACCGCCGACACCTGCCGCACCAACCCCAACCATTCCACCGCCCGCATCGCTGCCGTTCCAACCGACACTGCAGCCGCCTGTGACACAAAATACTGTGCTGAAAGGCAAAATCGTTTATAGCTACTTCGGCGCGCCAAATGTCGCACCGACCGGAGAGCGACCGCTCAAAAACACGCCTCTGCGGCTCTCGCTTTACCGTTACGCTAAAAATTTCTCTAAAAATTTCTCTGGACCCAACACCGAAATCTATCCGGGCGAGTACAATAAAGAATGGAATCAAGTCGGCAGAGACGACCGACCAACTTATCTCAAAACTTTAGCCACGACGACCACTGACGCCAACGGCAATTACACCTTTTCTTTTGTGCAAACTGACAGCACGGGATACCGCGGAAAGCAAACCTTTTACACTGTCAGCGAACTCGGCTCGGTTACTTCGTTTACTTTCGATGAATATATCACGATGCGCGTGGAAGTCGAGAACCCTTACTTTACCAGTCCCGACAATAACCTGATGATTCAGCCGAAACAACTCATTGACCTGAGTGGCAGTCAGGCAGGCACGCTGGTTGCCAAAGTCCGCACGTTTGACCTTACGCTGACCGTCGAAGCACGCAATGTGCCAGAAGACCAAGGCGCAGCATTTCAAGGGCAACGCATTCCGGGCGCCAAGGTCTATGTCTTACGCGAGACGGTGCCGACAAACTTGCCCCAAGAAGGCAATGCGGCAGGCGCGCCCAATCTTGGCGTAGTGCTGTTAGGCAAACAAGCTGGCTTGCAAACGATGGCAGACGATGCCGAGAAATCTCTTTACAACCTGAAAGTAGTTTCAATCGGTGAAACCGATGCGCTAGGGAAAGTTACTTTCAAACTCATTCGCAACCTCAGCCCGAATGACAACTACATCATTTGGGCAACACTGGATTCCACAAGCGCATTGAGCTACCGATTTTTGGCGCAGAAATTTACCTCGCGCGGCAAGTGGTCGCCCAGTGGCAATTTTGTTGCTACCACGCCAGAAGACGAAGACGTCAAGTGGAACAACGAGTATCCGAACTACTCGAACTGCCAGCGCGACATGACACTCTTTGGCGTGCCCTCGCAGCCCCGCGTGAGCGGTGCTGTGTATTTCTCTCAGAATATGAACCAGCCTGTCGAGAATGCCATTGTGGAGCTGCAATACTTTGCGGTGCTTTTGTCAGCAACGGAGGCAACACAACTCACAGGTGGCAACGGGTACTTCAACTTTTGGAACCTGCCCACCACGAAAGGCGAGTTTGGCGTTGGCCAGTCTTATCCGCTTATTCGCTCTGTGCGTATCACAAAGCCGGGCTATAAGGAAAAAATCGTTCTTGTCAATAATGGAGAATCCTTGAAACGCGGTCAGCGCGCATGGCTGGGCAAAATTCTGCTGGAGCCAAAAGCCACGGTGAACGGCTCGGTGGTCGATGCCGAAACAGGTCAGGGCGTTTCGGCAACCGTTACATTTCAAGATGGTGTAGCGGTGCAAACCTCGAGAATTACGAGTGGCAATGTGTCGTCAAATGTAGGAATCGGAGCCTCTCTCTCTCCGGGCGGCGGATTTATGGGTGTCGGCGGCATGGGCATCGGTGGCACTCCGAGCGGCATGGGCAGCAATGTAAGCGTCTCTGAACTTTTCTCTGCCAAAGCGCCCAGAGGTAACAACATTCGCGTGATTGTCAAGCCTAACAATCAAAATTACTTCTCACCAGAGACGCTCTTTGTGAACATTTCATCAAACACCGTCACGCTTGAGCCATTCAAGGTCTATCAAAAGAAGCGACGCATTCAAATCCGAGTGCTTGAAGAAGTTTCAGCTAGATATCAGCAAAATTTACTAGCTAATAAGCCCATTGCAGCAGTGAAGGTAACGATCACGAACTTGCCGAATCAACCTTCCGTCATCACGGATGAGCAAGGTATCGCTCGCTTTGAGCCATTTTTTAATGCAAGCTCTACCTACACGATTCGCATCGAGACGACCAACGCCCCGAGATTTCAGATGTCAGATTTTCTCACGAAAGAAGTAACCTACAACGGCGTCTTTGTGGAGTCGAAGAGCTACATTGGTCGAACCGTATTTCTGCCGCGCGCAGGTCGTATCAGTGGAAGGGTCTTGGTCGGCAGAGCCCGACCTGTCGCAGGTGCGCGCGTGCGTCTGGTTTCAAGCGGCTCAGGCTTGCCGATAGAGACTTTCACCGATGCACAGGGCAACTACACGCTGAAAAAAGTCCCGCTTGGTCAAGGGCTCAAATTCCGCGCCTCAAAATCGCAGAGCCAAACCGTTGGCACAGATACGACACTTAACATTACCGGCACACACACGACAATCAATTTCGTGCTGCGCGAGTACAATGATATGGACATCACCAAACTCTGGGGTTTCCCGATTGAGGTCGATGACCTACGTGAGCAAGGCAATCAAGTCTTCATTGATGGTTCATTTGTTACGATTCCTGCCAATTCGCAATTCAAACTCATGGATAACGACAGCGCCCTTGCGTTTGCCAACGTGCCAATTGAGCCCATTGCTGGCAGCGATAATGGCAAAGGGATTCCGTTTGCGCGCCCGAAGAACGCTCAAATTATCATCACCGATAAAAATCTGTTTCGTGATGTACGCGTCTATAACCAATTTCTAGCGAAAGTCTTTGACCCCAGCGGCTTGAAGGTTGTGCCGTTAGAAAATAATACCAGCGTAGGGGCAGTGAGAGGGCGCGTGTATGTGCGTCGTTCATCGTTCAGTTTCTCAACAAGCAGCCTTGAATTTAGCGGCAGCACAACAAGCGACACTGCATTTTATTTGCTTCGCCCCGATAAGTCTGGTGCCGAGCGTCTGGTGATTCCAGCCCTGACAGCACATGCACAGTCCGCCGTGAATGCACCACAAGGTTTCCAAATCGGCAATGGAACCGGCAGCAACCTCAAGTTCAAACTCTACGGGTTTGAGTCCGAAGCGGACAACGCAAGCTCGTTCCTCTTGGGCGGAAGCGCAAAACTGAAAGCGCGACTGCATACGGCATTCACGAACGTCTCGCCAGCGGATATGAATCTGGACATCGGCATAGTGGAAGTGAAGCCCAACGGCGTGCAGCCGATTTCAGGCACCACGAAAATTGCCATTCCGCTCGGCACAAAGTGGACGCTGGAAAGCAGCGATTGGTCACTTAACACGCAAAGCGGCTTTACCTTGAAGGCTGGTGCGGTCAAAACAGGCGGCGTGGATATCGGCTTTACAGGTATCAAAATCGAGCCCACACGATTGGAAACTGCAAGCAGCGCAACCTACAACTTCTCAAATCTCCCTGTTGCAGGCGGTATTGCCACAATGAAAACCCTACAAGGCAGTGCCGCACAACTTGGATACGACCTAGGACAACAAAAGTGGTCGTTCACGATTGGCAAAGGCACAAACCCGCATGCCGCATTCGTTGAAGGCTTGCCGAACTGCGCGCCCAGCGACCAACTGCTGTTTGACAACATCACACTCTTTAGCGATGGCAAAAGTGGCTTTACGCTCAAAACCAATCATCCTGTGCTCACGGTTCACACCGTGGCAACGTTCAAACCCACACAAGCCAACTTCTACGAGAACTTGATTCAACTCTCAGGGCAAGTGGATTACAACATTCCGCTGTTGCAGCCGATAACGACGCTCCTGCGATTCGAGAAAAAAGGCGGCAGCACGGTGGCCAGCATTGCGCCAGCAGAGTTTGAGATTAAGCCCAACGCGGTAACGATGAAGTTCCCTAATGCAGAAGGCACGCAGACGCTGGATGCTACGGGCTTTACTGCCAAAGGTAAAATCTATGAAACAGTAGCGGGCGGCAACAAGATGTTTGAATTTCAACTCACGCTACGCAAAACACCCGATGGCACAATTACCGCCACGCTCGACGAGGGACAGACATTCAATTTCTCTAACGGCAAATCGCAATTGAAAAACCTCTCCGGCGGCTTGAAGCCCATCTCATCCTCGGCGTGGGAACAGTTCAAGTTCGCTGGCGATATCGAGAGCGATGACGGCATTTCAGGACACTTGGCATTTGTGGTAACAGGCGATATTCAAACTGATATTGGTAATCAGCAGGTGCAGGTCAAGAACATTGATGTCCCATTCGGTCAATTAAGTCTGACCTATGACTTTGAGAAGCGCAGATTGCAGGGCGCCATTTCGCTCGATATCTCGACATCTGGATATGAACTTCTGGGCAGCGCTAATGTTCGCTTCGACCCGCAGGGATGGTTCTTTACCGCAATAGCAAGAGTGCAATTGCAAAATCCCTCAATAGACTTTCAAATCGGTGCTGTGCTCGGCAAGTATCCCAACATCAAATCTCTTGATGAAATCACGTCCAAGTTTGCTGCCAACCAGTGGAAACCCGAAGTACCCGATGTACTGCGTGAAATTCCCACTGAGTATAACACCCTCAAAGGATTCTACTTCTTGGGCGAAGCCACGAACTTCATTGCGGGCATCTCGCTGCCTGAGATTGGTGTCGACTTTAACTCAGTTTTTTACTTCTACCTCAAAGGCTACTACGGTGTGGCGCTGGCGCTCGGCATGAACTTCGCAGGCAGTACGCAAATCGATGTGGGCGCTGCAGCGTTTGTCCGCGCTGAGGCTGGCGCTGGTACGGCTACGAGTGCTTTTCCAGTCTGCTTTGGCGGTTACGCGATGGGCAGTTTGACTGTGTATGCAAAGGGCAGCATCAACCTTACAACTAAATCGTGGAGCGCCATCGGTGGTGCAAATCTTAAAATCGGCGGCGGTTTTTATATGGGTGTCGGAATCTGCGACGCAAGTTGCGAATCCATAGACCTTTATTTCATGGAATCGCTATGCTCCAAGATTGAAACATCAGTGGAGTTCAATTTTGGATGTCAATTAAAACTCGGCTCTGACGGGTTCGCGATATCGGCTAACTAATCACTATTTCGGTAAAAGTTATGACTCGTTTCGTGCTTCTTCTGCTTGGCTTGCAGGCTGCGCTCAGTGCTTGGGCACAAACGCCGTCGCAGCGCTTTGCTATCGGCGGCGCGCAAGGTATTTATCTCGTCTTAGGCACAGCCAAAGTCTCCAAAGCACAACCCGTCGGCGGCATTGCCTTCTACCGCATTGAGCGCAAGAAAACAAGTGAAAAAGAGTGGACGCAACTTGCCGATGTGGAATCACCTAATTCGCTCTCGGAACTGCAAACGCGCCTCGATCAACTTAGGCGCACACAGCCCGATCTCTACGACGCAGAAGGAATTCCGCTTGTCGCCTATTGGACACAAGTTGAAAAAAGTCCCGCGCGCGTGGATACCTTCATCTATGCTAACCCTCTGGCTGTGCGTTTAGCCATGGGCATGTTCTACCTTGATTCCACGGCTGAACGCAACACAGCGTATCAATATCGCGTCTCTCGCTGCGATGCCAGCGGTAATACTAAAACACAAGTGATTTCCGCCAGTGTCTCTTATCCGCAGTCGCTCGATATTGCACCAAAGTTCGCCAGCAAGTATGAACTTCAAAATCAAATCACGCTGCGCTTTGTAGCAAAGAGCCGTCAAGGGTTTGGTATCCGAGCCTTCCGACGCGAAGGCGATGGTGCATTTGAACCGTTGAGCGTCCCTTACACCATCGCACGTCTCTCCAGCGGACGCGATAGCCTTATCATCACGCTCATCGACTCGCTGGTTGCGCCATCTAAGTATTACCAGTACTTTATCGTGCCGCGCGATTACTACAGGAATATCGGCACGCCCTCCGATACCACGCTTGCCACTACGTTTGATTTTCGCAACATCCCTTTGCCCGATAACCTGCGCGCGCTGAACACGCCTGACGCTGTAGGCTTGCAACTCTCGTGGCGAATGGTTACGACGACCAACATCGTCAGCGTGGAAATTTATCGCAGTACTGATTCTGAAAAAGGCTTTGAACGCATTGCCACCGTGCCGCCCACGCAAACCACTTACCTCGATGAAAGTGCTGAACCGATGCAACGCTACTTTTACCGCTTGGTCATGACAGGTCCTTTCGGCGAACGCTCTCAGCCCAGCACCATCGGCTTCGGCATCTACGAAAGCCGACTGCAACCCATGCCGCCGCGCCTTGCTGCTGCAGAAGGCATGGCAAAAGGCGTGCGCCTCAAAGTGGAGACGAGCGACCCCGCCATCATCGGCTACCGCATCTATCGCAATGCGCGCTACGGTGATTCGCTTCAACTCATCTCTGGACTCGTACCGCTTGAAAAAATCGAAGAAACCTTGTTCGTGGATTCAAGTCTGGGGCTAAGCGGACGACAATCTTACGGCTACGCCGTGCGTTCCGAAAGCAAGAGCCACGTGCTGAGCGACTTCTCCGACACGCTCTACGCGCGCCCTGCAATTGCCCTTAGTTTGCCAACGCCTACAGGACTTTCCGCCACACAGCCTAACGGCGAATTTCAAAAGACCGTTAGCCTTTTCTGGCTTGATATGACAGCTTACGATGAGGCAATCTCAGGCTATCGCATCTATCGACGTCAAGTTTCGCGGAAAGCAAAGTCTGACTTCAAACCGCTTCTTGATTCGTTGCTTCCGGCAGAGCAAAATTATCTGACGGATACGACGCTCTTGGAGTTTGGCGTTTATGAATACGCAGTGCAAGCCTTTGGCAGGTTTGAATCTAAGAGCACCATGAGCGCGCCTGTGCAGGTAGAGTACAAGAAGTTGCCGCTTGCGCCGCCTGCGGATGTGCGCGCTGCTGCCACAACGGAAGGCGTGAAAATCACGTGGGGTGAGACGGTTCAAGAGCGTCTATCCGGTTACAGGCTCTATCGATATGAGCGCGGCAAAACACCGACCGTGCTGGCAACGCTGCAACCAGACCAGCAAGAGTTTCTGGATAAATCGGCGAAAAAAGGTGCGTTGTATTTTTACTTTATTACCAGCCTAGAGAAAGAAGGCGAAAGCGCACCGAGCGAGGAAGTCGGAGTACGCCCGTAAGTTTCCCCCAAAGTACCCGCAGCATCCCTGCTGCGCAAATACTGCACAGCACGCTCCTTATCAAAATAACTCTCAGATTTGTCGCTTCGTAAAAGCAAGGATTCAGTGCTTTGTTCGACAGTTTCTTCGTATAATTTAAGTATCGCTTTTGCATGACAGTTCACGCGTTCGTTGTAGATTACACTCATCCTGAGCTCGTTAATCTTGAATCATCATGCCAAAATACTCCATTATCATTCCCGTCTATAACAGACCTGATGAAGTCAAAGACCTGCTCGAAAGTCTCCTTACTCAAGATACCTCTCTGTTCGAAGTCATTGTCGTAGAAGATGGTTCTACAATCGATTGTCAAAACATTGTCTCTCAATTTTCAGACAAACTCAGCATACAATATCATCAAAAACCTAATGAAGGTCCCGGACTTGCTCGCAATTACGGCGCAAAATTCGCTAACGGCGAATACTTAATTTTTCTTGATTCCGACTGCACAGTGAATGACAACTATTTCTCTGCCATAGAAAAAGCCATACACGCCGAGCACCCCGATTTATTCGGCGGACCTGATAGAGCACATCGCTCATTTACAGATTTACAAAAAGCAATTAGTTATGCCATGACCTCATTTATCACAACCGGCGGCATACGCGGCGGAAAAAAGAAACTCGATACCTTTTATCCTCGAAGTTTTAACATGGGCGTAAGAAAATCCGTATTCGATAAAGTCGGCGGATTCAGTGCCATGCGGTTTGGTGAAGACTTGGATTTAAGCCTTAGATTGGTTCGCCTAAACTTGAAATCCATACTCATACCAGAAGCCTTCGTCTACCATAAAAGAAGAAGCACGCTCAAACAATTCTTCAAGCAAGTCTTCAACTCGGGGAGCGCTCGCATTACCTTGTACCAAAGACACCCAAACAGCTTAAAACTTGTCCATATACTCCCTGCTCTATTTCTCATTTTTTCATTCCTAGTCGTCATGCTATCACTCTTGCACCCAAGTTTTTCCCTGATTTTACTTCTAATCGCACTGATATTCTTTACCGATGCTTTAAGAAGTCATTCCCTAAAAGTATCAACACTTGCGGTAATTGCCTCATTCGTGCAACTCTGGGCTTACGGCTTGGGCTTTATGTATGGACTCTGGGGCTTCTTGGTCTTAGGCAAACAAGAAAACAAAGCATTCGAAAAAAACTTCTACAAGTAACTCGTCTGCCCCAACCCCCCACCCCGTTGTAAGATTGACAGACCGTGCATTGACCACAAATCTGAACTTGCCGCATTTATTAAATATAGGTTATTCTTACAGGGATAAGCATGCTGTGGTAAGCAGGTAGGGTCTTTGTTAATGTTGGGGTAAAGCATGGGTATGAGAGGGTATGAGATAAGAAAATTTTTTAAGAGTCTTGACAAAGCGGGAGAAATTCTGTATATTAGAGTACATTTGGCGAGGAGGTCCGGGATTGCTTTGTGGAGGGCAAAAGGCTTTCCCCCAAAAAAATTTCTTCGGTTTTTTTTCTTAGTTATTATAGCTGTACTTTTTTTTTCGAAACTTTTTCTTTTACATGAGAATGAAGTAGCTAAAAAGATAGTAGTAAAAATATAAATTTATTTTTTTATTTAAACTAAACTTAAAGAAATATGAAGAGGCTAAAATTAAAAAAGATATTTGTAGGTGCTGCATTTTATGGTGCTTATACAATACTTTTCAGGTCTTCTTGTATGCATTTAACTAAGAGGGAGATATATAAATGGTTTTTTATAGGTAGGAATAGGAAAAAGAATTCTAGGAGGTTTTTTGAGTCTGGATTTGTAGACATGAAAGATTTTCTAAAGACGTGGGGGTCTCACACGTTAATAAGTGAGATAATGGGGTTAGATTATTTAGGGATGAAAGGTGATAAGATAGATTACAAGAAGGAGTCTGATATGGTTGTTCGTTATGGGATGCAGTATATGGATGAGGAAAAGTTTAATTGGGATGAATGTTCGAGTTTATTAGCGATTTATCATCCGAGCTATATTTTCCATGAGAAGTTTAATTTAGAGAATGCGATGTGGGCGATAGAAAGGCATTATCCGAAATTATATGAGGATATAAAAAAGAATGGTGGTAAGGTAGATGGATTAAAGTATGAGGACTACTTTAACTTTTAGTTTGTTGTTGTGTTGCGAATTGGCACATTGCAAGTTTGAGTCTGTTACATTTTAGTTTAGCAGTTAGTTGTTTGTTGGTGGAGGGTAAAAAGTCCTTCACAGTTAAAGAATAAATAATCTCTAATTAAAAATAAGAAGGAGGAAACAACTTATGAAATACAACGGCGTTGCTTTTCATCAAGGCGATGTTCAAATTTATGGCGTTAAAAGTTTGCCTGAGAACGCAAAGAAAATTAGAAAAAGTTTTTTTGCAAAATCTGAGAAATCAGGTCATGTTCATGCATTATGCGGAAATTATGAACTTTTTGAAGACCCTGAAGTTCCGGGTTCTTTTTATGTAAGAGTTTATGGCGAAGGCGCTGTCTTAAATCATACTCATGGAAGCCGCTTAAATGAACCGATGTTTTTTGATAAATTATGTTTAACAGAAGTTGCCGACCATAAACCTACCTTTTTTAAGCCGGGAATTTACAGAGTAGGAATTCAAAGAAGAGTTGATCCTTATGCAGGCGTATGGAGAAGACTTTATGATTAAACTTTTTCCATAATAAGAAAGGGAATAAGAGAAATCTTATTCCCTTCTTTCACAAGTACCTTTATTAAAACCTTCCCCGTTCTTTTTAGTAATACCTTTTTAATTATCTCTTTTAACCCTAAACATAATAATAACTATGCAAGACCATCAAAACTCAAATAATTCATTGGAAAATAACCTCAACAATCAAAATATGCAAAATGCGCAAAATTTACCTGCTGCGCAAAATGAAGAATCTTTGGGTATTGAAAGACGATTTCTTTTACGTGAAATTTTGTTTTCAGATTCAACGCTTAACTTCTTTAAAAAAGGCTATGATGTAAAAGAAACGGGTGATGTTTTATCTAAGATAATTGACGATTTTCTAAAAAAGGTTTGCTCTGGAGAGTATTATTATAATTTTAAGTTTGAAAATGCACAGCGTTGCATTGACTTTGTATATGAACAAGAAGGCTATAAAAAACCTTTAGTAATTGTTTGCGAAAATCCTGTAGAAGCTAAGATTATTGGCGAATACATGGAAAAAATGTATTACTCAAGGAGAGGCGCGTCTTTTAGAAATAAATTTCATGAACTTGTTGAAAAACGGCGCCAAACAGACGATGTGGAAACAATTGAGTTTCTTTCAAACGCATTGAAAAAAATTGTTCTAGATAAAATTCTTATTCCAGATGAATTAGAAAAAATCAAAAAAATAAATTGGTACCCATACCCAGATACTGAAGTTTATCCTATTACTTTTTACTCAAGCATTTATTACCTTTGGTATCAGTATTGTGAAGCCACAGAAAAATCTTATTGGAGAGGGTACAAAGAGTTTTTTGAATATCAAAAAAATGCAGGGATTTTTTACGTAATTTTAAGAGAGGATGTTGCAATTATTTCTAAGTATCCGAAAAAGGTTCATAGAAACCCTGCAGGACGGCTGCACAATCCTTTGGGTCCAGCAGTTGAGTTTGGTGAAATTCATCCGTTGCTAAATAGAAGATTTTACTATCTAAATGGGCGTTATATTTCAAAGCCTGAAATTTTTGAGAGAGATTTTACGGTTGAAGAGTTTTTAAGAGAGCCAAATGAAGAGTTTAGAGCGGCAATGTATGCAAAAATTGAGGCAAAAGGAGATGATTATGTTATTGATTTCCTAAAACTCAAAGTAATAGACAAACAGTTAATTGAGCATAATGTTTCAGTGCCGGTTTTCCATCCTGATACAAATGAATTTGTTGGATTCAAAGAAGAAAAACAAAAAGAAGAACTTACACTATATCACACATCATTTACTGTTCCGGGAACTATAGACCCTGTTACAAGGGAAAGAGATGGAAAAATGGCATTTATTAAATTTGTTTGTCCTTCAACAGGAACAAGTTACTTAATTTATACTTCAACAGCATACAAAACAGCTCTTGAAGCAGCAAAGGCAACAAGACCATTTGAGGATTTGCAAGATGTTCCATATAATTGGACGCAACGATCCTAAGTTGTGTCTTGTTGTGCATTGTGTTGTGTTGTGTTGTGGATTACAACAAATCTGAGTTTGTTACATTAGAAGTGAGAATCGAGAATCGAGAACATGTTGTGGATTGACAACAAATCTGAGTTTGTTACATTCAAGGACATGTCCAGACCGTTCGTATAGTTGTGGATTGACAACAAATCTGAGTTTGTTACATTTCGCACTGAAATTAGCTGCATCTCGCGCTTGTTGTGGATTGACAACAAATCTGAGTTTGTTACATTATACCGACGGCGGTAATGATGACGGTGCAGTTGTGGATTGACAACAAATCTGAGTTTGTTACATTTTAAGTGTTTATCTAAGTACCGAAAACTGGTTGTGGATTGACAACAAATCTGAGTTTGTTACATTTGCCTATGGATTAAAGAGGAATCCCTTGTTGTTGTGGATTGACAACAAATCTGAGTTTGTTACATTCTCGCGCGCCGAAGTGCGCTTGGGAAGCAGAGATAGCGCCATCCACTTCCTAAAAAAATGTCCGTTGTGGATTGGCAAGCAATTGTCGCAGCCCAAAATTTTCGGGTCGGCTTTCGCTTTTTCGTTATGTTCATCGCAGTCTCTGCTTTTTCCTCTTTGCTTTCTGCATCATGAGGAAAATTTCTAGTTGATTGCTTTCTCTTGGCAGTTTCTTTTCTTTCTTGCCATAGAGATTGACAATGTTACCGAATTGCTTATCGGTGATACGAATAATGCTCACTGAGCCTTCATCGGGAAGATTTTTTCTGATGCGCTCTTCATGCACGTTAGTGTTTTCAAGGCTTGCGCAATGGCGCACATAAACGGAGTATTGATGCATTGAGAAGCCATCGGAGAGCAAAAATTTCCGAAAGGTTGTGTAGGCTTTTTTTTGCGCGGGCGTGAGCGTTGGCAAGTCGAAGGTTACAATAATCCACATAGATCGGTATGCGCTAAAGTTTCGCTTAAAGTGTTCACGTTCTTTGTTCATTCTGTGTCGTCGTTTGGTTGATTAGGCTCGGGTACAATGAAACGCGGATAAATCATTTCGCTGGCTTCGCCTTGAAAACATCGGACAAGCGAGGCTGTGGTTTGCGAGAGTGCGACCAGCAGCGGGCTACGCTCTCCCAGCATATCGACAGGCAAGGTCAAGACTTGCAAGAGTTCTCGCTTATGCTCTTTGGTAAGCTCAAAGAGTTCAAGGGTTTTATCGCGCATATGCCAGAGCCGATGAACTATGAAGTCGACGAAGGGGCGATAGGGTTCCATAATATCATCGGCAAGGCAAAAGGCGTTGTATCGGTTTTGATGCTGAATGCCAACCGTTGGAAGCAACCCTGAACTGACGAGGGCGCGGGCGACAGCGGCGCGCAGCACAGCATAGCCATAGTTGAGCAAGTTGTTCGGCGGCGCGCCGAAGCGATCTCTTGAGAAGGCTTCGCCTTCAAAGAGCGATTTCCAATAGTGCTTTGCGGCTTGGGCTTCACGGTTGCCTTTGTCGCCACTTTGCACTTGTTTGGCAAGTCGCTGCAGGGTTTCGGCGGTTTTCCCTAAATGCTCCAAGAGCAGGGCTTGGTTGAGGATTTTTGCCACAACGGTCTGTCGCCAGAGTTGTTTTTTGAGCGGCAGTTTTGCTTCCAGTTGCGCAAGGAAGCGTTCGGTTTGAACCGAATTGGCATCGAGCGGCAAGAGCAGCCCTGCAGGCAGATGTTGGGCATCGCATACCACCACCGCCGCGTTGTAGGCAGTGAGTTTTGCCAGTGCGGCGGCGGTGAGCGTTACTTCAGAGCTTTCCAGCATCACAACGCCAATGTCTTCCATCGGTATGCGGATTTCTTCCTCTGTCTCACGCATTTTCACCACAAGCTGCTCAAATCGCGTCGTGAGATATGCGGGCGTCGTAAATAAAAGCGTGCGTTTTATCATATCATCGGCTCCGAAATAGGTTTAATTTCACCTAACACATTTACTTTGACTTTGATACATCGCAGACTATCGGGCGATTTACTGAACGACTCATCTGTTATAGATTTCAGATGATGACAAAATGTAATCTTATTCTCAGTCATTTTCTGCACGCGATAGAGGTGTTTTGAGAGCGTTTTGTAGTCGGGATTGCTCCAATCGATGCTCTCGACTTTGAACTCGTCCTCGCTCATCAAGACCATTTGGTTAATCATGAGGCTCATGATGAACTCATGCCCTTCCCACACTTTATTGATGACGGGCTTACCCTCGCGTTTGCGCGTTGCGGCGTCGAGGAGCGTTACCACACGTCCGACATATTTTGTTTTGCCTTTTTTGCCATCCAGTTTGCGGAAAATTTCGATGTGGTGGTTGTTGCCTGTTTCAATGAATGTGCCTTTTCGGATTTCGCGCCGCACCGCCGATTTCTGATGAATACGCACGTGTTTAATGGGCACGCCGAAGTTTTCAAAGAAGGCATCGGGGAGCGGCTTTGTTGGCACAAGGTTTGGGAAGTCTTGCAAGCGTTTTTCAAAGAAAGCGCGAATGAACGGCGGCTCAATTTTGGCAATATCGTTTGGCGTCAAGGTTTTCACGCTGACCTTTGTCCCATTGATTTTGACGCGCTTAATCGGCATTTTGATGCTTTTTGCTGCCTCGTAAAATTCTTTCGGCAGTGCTTCATAAGCCTTTCTGAATTTCACGCCTTGCGCTTTGAGTTTCTCAATAAGTTTGAGAAACACCGTGCGAATTTCTTTATCGGCGATTTGCTCAGCCAGACTTTCCGTGAGTGCGGAGACAGGTTTGCGAATGGTGTAAATTTTATAGTTGCCCTCTTCTCGATGTGAGCCATCGCGTTCGCGCACTGCGCCGTAGAAGGTGTCTTCGTGCAAGGGTCCTTGAACGCGGTCTTTTTGGTAGCGCGAGACCAGCACTTCATCGAGCTCAAATTTTAGCTGTTCGCGGAATGAGGGAAAAGGCAGAGGGAATTTTTCTTGTTTGACTTCGCGCTGGTATTTGTTATAGGTGCTTAATCGATGCACGATGCTTGGCGTTGTAGCAGCGATGACGGCGGCGTCGAGTGCGTGGTGTCGGTTGTCGCTGCGGTTCTTTTCAGCATTTTCTTTTAATGCCTCGAGCGTTACGCCATTACGATTTGTCTCAAGCGGATGCAGGAGCGAATTTAAGCCCCAGAGTTTTCGCAGTTTTGCAGTGGCTTGTCCATTGCTGACGATGATTTTGGGGCAGATGGTTTCAAGGTATGCTCGGGCTTCGCGGGCGAGATAGGCAGTGTCGTTGAGTTGGCGCGAAATGAATTTCTCGGTATCGATTTCCTTTTGCGTGAATCGGCGGAGTTTGGCGCGATTGCCGAATTTTTCAACGCGCTCAATCATCAAATCATATTCGGCTTGGCTAATCACGCCTTGCTCTTTCATTTCATAAGGCGAAAGATTTTTCTTTTTCGTGCGGTTGAAATCAGCAAAGCAAAGCGTGAGGTTGTTGAACGAATCATCTTGCGTGCGTGAGTAAGGCAAGATATGCTCGATGTCAATCGTATCATTTCGGAAGAGCATTTCAGCGGAGATTTGTCTGCCAGTGTAGGGGCAAACGCCGTTGCATTCTTTCCAGAGTTTGTATTTGATGATGTCGTCGCCTGTAGGGCTTGCGACGCCGAGTTTTCGGATTTCTTCGGCGGCGTGTTCATTTTCTTTTCGGCGTTTTTCGTTTTCCTTTGTGAGTTCATCGCGTTTGGCTTTCGGCAATTTCAATTCGCGAGCAAACTCGACATGGATTTCTTCGGGTTTGCCATATTTTTCGATGATGGCATTGACGAGGCGACGCAGTTCAAATAAACCTTGTTGGACGATGGGGTTTCGCAGGTTTGGTGCAGGTGGGAGTTCGTCTAGGAGTTCTGTTCGGCGTTTATCGCTATGGTGATAGCCGGCTTCCACGCACGCGTCGGCGTAGTTGTAACCTTGTTTGAGGAAGGGAATAAGTTTTTTCATCGCGCGTTGGCTCAAATTGCCATACCCGGATTTGAAATGAATTTTGACCAAAGCGTCTGCGCCTGCATCGGTAAGATTCCATTTTTCTTTGCCGTATTGTTTAAGCCAATCGTTATCGGTGGCGTCGTAAATAATCTTCCATCGGCGTTCTTTTTCTTCTTCGGAGAGCGCGTTCCACTTCGCTTCCATGGCATCTTGTTCTTTTTTGTTTGCTTTGTCGCTGGTTGCTTTGAACATGGTCATCATTTGCACAGCGGTTTCATTGCCTTTGATTTTTTTATCGGCTGAATAGTTGCAGACGACCGTTTTATCAAATCCGATTTTTTCGAGCAGTTTTCCGATTTCGATTTCTTTGGTTTTTTCGAGCACTTCGGCGGCGCGCTGTTTTTCTTCGAGCGTTAGGAATCGGCGTTCGGGTCGGAGCAGCTCGATGTTGGCAAGCGTTGTCCAAATGCGATAAGTTTGAAATGCGAGAGACGAGATAGGGGCGCGGCGTGCAGTAGGTTCAAGCGAGCACTTGCCGACGGTATGTTTTTGTGATTTCAGTGGGCGCTGAAAGAAAATGAGATACGATTTGATGAACGCACGCAGCGAGTGGTCTTGCTTTTTATTCCAAGCCGTTTGCTGTTTGCGCGAGCAGAGCGCGGTGAGCAAGTGCTTTGGCACGGGCTCAGCGAGTTCGGGGTGGAAGGCTTGCTGTGCGTCGCAGAGTTTGTCGAACTCGTCTTCGTAGTGAGCGCGTAGCACGTAGCGCGAGCGGATTCGCACTTCATGCGGATTGAGCGAGGCAAGATATTCGCCGATGGTGCGCACTTCGCCTCTTTTCAAGAGCCGCTCGAATTCGCCGTAGCCTTGTTTTTCTTCATCGCCATCGCGCAGTGGATTTTTTTTTTGCCTTTTTGCTTTTGTTATCTGACTTTTCGGTAGTGTCTTCTTTGGTGTCGGTTTCGAGTGCTTCTTCCAGCAGAAGGTCTTCGTCGCTCTGCGCTTTGCGATTGCTTTTGAAGCCACGCCGTTTGGCAAGGTGAAAGAAGGCGCGAGCGAGTTCGCTTTTTGAGAGGGCTTCATCTAAGCCTTTTTTGCGCAGGGCGTAAGGGTCTTCATGCCAGATTTTTTCGAGTTCGGTGCTATCTGTCGGCAGCCAACCGAGCAGTTGAAAGGCGTGCAGCACCATTTCACGGCGCATGGCTTTGCGGGCGATTTGTCGGCGCAAGAGGCGTTTTTGGCGGCGGGTGCGGTTTTTCGGTTCGCGCGATTTGGCTTCTACGCCTTCAGGGAAGATGCGCACGCCGAGTTTGAGAATATCGCTGTCGGTGGTCATTGCCCATCCGATAGAAGAAGAGCCAATGTCTAAGCCAAGGGTGTAGTTCATGGTCGGAGAAAGGTTTTGGTTGATAGAAAAATTGTTTGGGAATAATTGTGGAAATTTCTTATTTTTAGGGAAATGTAACAAACTGAGATTTGTTCTCTTTTCACAACAAGAGACTATCTCGAAAGGCTCACGCCATCTGAACTTGCTCTGCAGTTCGCAAAGTGCCCTTCCCGTTGAGGAAGGGCTTTTTTATTTATCAGGTGTGAGATTAGTTTGAGGTTGCAGCTTTCAGTGCGGCGTCAAAGGTTTCTTGGTATTTGAGCAAATAGTGCTGCAGGCGACTGCGTTTGTATTGCATGATAAAGCGTGGGTGTTCAATCGGCAGAATGTCTTCGAAGAGTTGCTGACTGTGGTTGAGCGCTCTAAAAAACTTGTAGATTTCTCCTGTTCCCAAACAGATTGCGATGCGGCGGCTGCAGCCGAAGTTAAGTTGTGCGCGCATATTTTCGAGGATGAACGGTGTGAGTGCGCTGGCAAAGTTGGCATCGTCGTAGAAGTTGAAGTTTTTGCCTTCTTTCAAGAAGCCAATTGGCGAGAGCGAAGTCAAGTAGAATTTTGAGTAGAATTCCGCTGCGCCCCCAACACTTTCAATGAAGTCATAGATGAAGATTGACGAGGGTTCGCGCTGACCTTTCAGGTCGTGCTCAATGCCTAAGTTTTTTTGTAGGGCGATGGGGTCAGTAAATGCAATACCTGTCAAGCCGCCGCCGAATCGGCCGGGGTTGATGCCGAACGCGAAGATGCGCGGGTGATTGTCGCTAAAGAATTTTTCAAAGAAAGCCGTCACGACCTGCATAACTTCAGGATTTTTGTAGGGGTTCATGGCACTCACCCCAGCAGGCAATGGGAGTTGCAGGTCAAGCGTTGAGAAAAACTTGATTGCGCGTTCAGCGAAGGTCATTTTAATGCGATAAACTAATGCAAGAAATTCAGGGTGGCAATTCATCTATTGCCTACTCTGATGCCGTGTCAAAGTTATGAAAAATCTGCTTTCTGCATAGCTTCTGCTTGGTGCGGACCACGACTGGGTCTTTATCAATTTTGGCAATCCTGACACCTGTGTCATCAAGACCTTTTGCTTGCAGACCTTTTGCTCGTGCCTGATTTGGGGGCATTGTTACTTGCGAGGGCACTACTGCACAAGGCGCTTTGGGATGTCTGATTTCCGTAGAGGCTTATTGCTTCATTGAACACCTTGCGCTGCACTTCCCAGCGATCTTGAATCGCCTGTGCTCCCGCCAAGTTTATCAGCGAACTTTCCACGATTCTCAATGTATATTTTTATATTGAGAGTTTGCCACTGCTTTGTAGCCGAGATAGTCGAATTGCTCGCTCAAACGGGGAATCGGAATATGACAAAGGCTCGACCGTTCATAAAGTGGGTAGGTGGTAAAAGTCAACTCTTAGACCAATTTGAAAACTACTACCCTATTGAATTAAGAAGAGGTGCAATAAAAAATTATGTAGAACCTTTTTTAGGTGGTGGTGCTTTATTTTTTGAAATTTC
>JBKBSK010000017.1:0-17372 GCA_046291735.1 Candidatus Thermochlorobacter sp.
CTGTAAAGTCGTCAAAAAAGACGTCCTAATGCGGGACGTCTTTTTTTTAAGAGCAGAAGGGGCTTAAGGTCAGAAAGATTGAATGAACTCTAAGCGGAAACTGCGGTCAAGTGCAGAAAGCGCGTTGAAGTTATTGTTGAGGTTGGAAAGATTAAGTTCGAGAGTAAAGCCAGCGCCGAGTGACCAGCGTAGCCCAATATCCAGAAACCCTGTGCCGCGTCCGAAAATCTCACTGCGGTCGTCATTGAAGGCAAAATCGTACTGCACATAAAGCGTAAGCTCGGAGCCAAGAGTTTTTTCAAGCCCGACATACAAATTAAGGTTAGCATCGTCTTGTGTTTCGAGAATGTTGTAGTTCAAGCCGGCGTGCAAGGTGAGAAACCCTAAGAACTCAAAGTTTTTAGATGAGGCAAGAAAAAATCCGGGGGCTTTGCGTTCGTAGCGATTAAGGCTGTCGATAAATCGACCGCGTCCTTGTGATTCAAAGCCAATCATCAGCGCGGGTGCGAGCAGTTCTTCATCCAAGATGCGGTAGCGCACCATTGCGCCGGGCAAGCGGTTCCATTGCGGTGCGCCAGAGCCAATGATATTCGAGGCGCCATAGGAAAGACCGAAAGAAAATCGGTCCGAGATGCCCACGCTAGCTGAAATCATGGTGCCGCCATTAGCGTAAAACCAGCCTTCAATTGCAAAGACGCCACGTTTGAGTGTGCCAGCTGTAGGCAGGTTGAAAAGATACCGTGCTTCTTGCGTGGCGTTAGCGCCAGCAGAACTTTGCGCAGAAAGCTGAAGTGGTGAAAGTAGAAAAAGAAAAATCAGAGTAAAGAAAGAGCTGAAGCGCAAGTGTTGAGACATTTACGAAAGCGTTGAGCGAAGTTCAACTGGTGTAGCGAGAGCATACCATGCGCTGTGCCTACACTACACGCAAAAGAAAAGTATGTAAAACTTTTTAGCGGAAAAATCAATGGCAAATTGAAAGCGGGAAAGAGACAAGCAAATGATGAATCAAGGGTCGGAGCCGTACGAGACTGAAAGCAAGAGAAGAGCACCAAGCAAGTGCAATCACAGTCGCACGAAGCGGTTCTCATAGGAGCCATCGCTGTGAATGGTAATTGCATTAAATTTATTACCACTGCGCCGCACAGAGCCAGAGTTGATAAAGTGAATGCCATCGATGCGGTATTCTTCAGCTTTGTGATAATGTCCGTGCAAGGCAAGTTTTGCTCCAATCGTTTTCAAGGTTTTAAGAAATGCCTCTCGCTCGATGAGTTCCATAGACCAAACAAAGGCGCGGTCCGCTGCATTTTGTGGTTCGTAGATACGGTAGGCATGATGAAAAAGTGCAATCGTAAATTTGCCATCCAGAACAGCGCGCACGTGCGGTTGCTCGACAGCACGCCGCTCTTCAGCATGAACGTAGCCACGTGAGCCAGAGGGATTAAGGTTGAGTGACCATTCCAGAACGCTGTTAAAGCCAACAAGTGCAACGCCATTTGGACCGCCACGAAGAATTTTGATAAAGGGAAAATTTACAGGCTCATCTTTGTCGTCTGTAATTGTCTCGCGGAAAATCTCACAAAATTCGCTGAGCTTACGGTGATAACTGATGCCTTTGGATTCCATGGCACGTATTGCCGTGTCGCGCAAGCCTAAAATGCCATTGAATTCATACTTGCCAAAAATATCATGATTGCCCGGAATGATTGTAACGCGCTCCCAGTTGAGAATGCCATTGCGCTCGAGAACTTCGCGCAGTGCCCATAAATCTTCAAAATTGACAACATCGACAATGTCGCCAGTCATCACCAGATGGTCAAAGCCGCTGTCCAAAATTTTTTTGATAAGTGTATCGATTTCAAAGAGGCAGTGCGGATTAGTCTCGCTATCCAAATGAATATCAGAAATGTGAGCCAGTTTCATAGTTGCATCGCGTTAGACCGACAAATTTCGGACTTTGAAAAGTGATAAAAAAATCTCTCTTTTACATAACTAGAGATAGTACAGCCTCAAACGAAGCCTTGAAAAAAACTTGGAGAGGCGGAGCGGCTGCAAAGTTTAAGTATGTGCAAGCCAACCAAAATGAACCACACTTCTACATCTATGTCAGAAAACTCAACACTGTCGGCAGTTGAAGCACGTGTATTCTCTACATCTGAAACAATCCGCAAACTTAGAATCTTGTCCAAAAATCTATGGTGGTCATGGAACTTGGAAGCGCAAGAGATTTTTGAGGCGCTCTCACCTCGATTGTGGTCTAAATATAACCACAATCCTGCTGAAGTAATGATGAATGTATCGGAGCAAGAGATTGCTGCACGATTAGGCGATGCGGTGTTCTACGAAAATGTGCAAGCTGTATTGCGACGCTTCGAAGACTACCTTAACGAAACAGATACTTGGGCGGCAAGACATGCGCCCGAATTTACGGAGCATCCCGTCGCCTATTTCAGTGCAGAGTTTGGCTTACATGAAAGCCTCCCAATTTACTCTGGCGGTTTAGGCGTGCTGGCAGGCGATCATATCAAAGCCGCAAGTGATTTAGGCTTAAACTTCGTTGGCATTAGCTTGTTCTACCGAGAGGGCTATTTTCAACAGCGGCTCTCACCAGATGGATGGCAACAGGAAAATTATCCGCTCTATCGCCCAGAATACTTACCGATGGAACGCGTCTGTGATGAACATGGCAAACCTGTAACTGTGTCCGTAGAGCTAGGGCATAGCCTCATTTATGTTCAAGGTTGGGCGGTAAAAGTTGGACGCGCCACGCTGTATTTGCTCGATACCAATGTGGAGCAAAACGACGTGCATTACCGCGACATCACAAGTCGTGTCTACGGCGGTGATTCAACCACACGCATCAATCAAGAAATAGTCTTAGGGATTGGCGGGGCGCGCTTCTTGCACAAGCTGGGCATCAAACCGCGTGTCTATCACATGAATGAAGGACATTCGGCATTTCTGACACTGGAACTTCTAAGAGAAGAACTGCAGTCAGGCAAGTCCATACAAGAAGCCATTGAAGCCGTACGCGCACAATGCGTTTTTACAACGCATACACCGGTGCCGGCAGGACACGACCGATTCTCCCCAGAACTGATGCACTACACGCTCGATAGCTTCCTAAAAACACTGAAAATAGATTTTGATACGCTCATGGCACTGGGGCGAGAAAACCCCGAAGATAAGCAGTCGACTTTTACGATGACAGTCTTATGTCTGCGAATGTCGCGTGCAGCTAATGGCGTCTCAAAATTGCACGGAAAAGTCTCGCGTGAGATGTGGAAGGCACTCTATGGTGGCAAAGAAGAACAGACTCCGATTGGACACATCACCAATGGCATTCATACAAACAGCTGGCTAAACCGCAAGACGATGAATTTTTGGATGCGCTTTTCCAATGGCGATAAAGAATTTTTTGCAGACAGCGAAAAACTCAGTGATATTGTCGATAAACTCTCCGATGAAGAAATCTGGGCACTACGCTATACGCTGCGCCGTGAAATGATTGAGTTTGTGCGCCAGCGCTTAGAAGAACAGAATCTGCGGCATGGCTATGAAATGGGGTTAATGTATGGGCATACGCTCTCGGCAGATGTGCTGACAATTGGATTTGCGCGTCGATTTGCTACCTACAAACGCGCCCCGCTGATCTTCACCGACCTTGAGCGCATTGCCGCAATTATCAATAACCCTGAGCGACCCGTGCAACTTGTCTTCGCAGGTAAAGCCCATCCACGCGATAACGGCGGCAAAAAATTCATCCAAGAAATCTATCATATCACACGCATGCCGCAGTTTATCGGCAAAGTCATCTTCCTTGAAAATTACGACATGAACATTACACGCCACTTAATCTCCGGCTCCGATGTCTGGCTAAATACCCCACTGCGTCCACTCGAAGCCAGTGGCACATCAGGGCAAAAAATTGTAGGACACGGTGGTCTGAATCTCAGCATTCTCGATGGCTGGTGGTGCGAAGGCTACAATGGCAAAAATGGCTTTGCAATCGGAAAAGAAGATTCTAAACTCTCGCAAGATGAACAAGATAAGCTCGATGCACAGTCGCTCTACGACATGTTAGAAAAGCAAGTCGTGCCAGAGTTTTATGAACGCAATGCAGACGGTATTCCAAAAGCATGGATAGAGCGCATTCGCCACTCTATCAAAACACTGATGCCTGTCTATAATACCCATCGAATGGTGCGCGACTACATAGAGAAGTATTACAAAACTGCAAACTGAAGGACCGCTATTTTGCCGCAGCTTTGCGCAGCCGGTCCATAATTGCAAGCCCTAAGCCTTCTTCAGCGACAGCTTCGCAATAAATGTGCTGAATGCCTGCGGTGTCGCATTCACGGAAAAATTGGTAGAGCGCACGCGCGTAATCGCTCAAGCCGTGACAAATTTTTTTTTTCGCAACCTTGATATCACTAGGCAAATGATGTAAGCCGATGTAAGCCGATGACGAGTTAGGAAAATCTATCTCCCTCGGCGAGCGAATGATGGCCACATGCGCATGCGGCGCATAATGACGATACTTCATGCCCGGACTTTTCGGCGTAACAAGTTTTTTGGGCTTGTAGAGTTTTGTTTCAGGCACAAGCATTTGCAGGGCTTCAAGTGGCACTGCACCAAGGCGCATCACCAACGGAACTTTGCCCGTGCAATCCACAACCGTCGACTCCAGTCCAATCTCGCTTTGCTCATCTTTCAAGATGCAGCTGATTTTGCCATCTAAATCTGCTTTAACCGCCTGCCATGTGGTGGGACTCGGTCGACCAGAAAGATTGGCTGAAGGCGCAGCAATCGATACCCCGCAGGCTTCCAAAAAACGATGGGCAACCTGATGCGCAGGCATGCGTACCGCCACAGTATCCAAACCCGCTGAGACAATTTTAGGCACAAACTTGCTACGCGGTAAAATCACTGTCAAAGGACCCGGAAAAAAATGTTCAATGAACTTCTCGGCGTTTGGTGTCAACCGTCGGGCAAGCAAGCCTAATTCTGAAAAGTGTGCAATATGAACAATAAGTGGGTTGTCGGTCGGACGACCCTTTACTTCAAAAATTTTCTTGATAGCAGGCTCTTCAAATACATTCGCCCCCAATCCGTACACCGTCTCTGTCGGAAATGCCACTAACTCACCCTTCAGAATAAAGCGTGCTGCCTCCAATACGGAGGTTGTGAGCTTGGTTTTCATCGTAAATGTGGCTCATACTCCATTGAAGCATTTAGCAACTTTTTTAGTACGGCATCTAAAATCTCTTTCAGTCAAAACTACAATGTTTCTGTAAGGAGTTAGTAGAACTTACGAAGGGAGTTTATCCTAAACACCGCAAAGACAAAGTCTTGCAAGCATAGAGACTTACTAAAATTATCGGTTAAATCGCCTTCGAAGCATATCAAGAAAAGAAAACAACGGAGCATAAAGTGCTTTGAGAGCATCAGCGTACAATTGCAAGTTTTTCAACAATTTCAATGTGTTCATTACGCTGTAAGTGCCTCAAAATTACTTTGTAGAGAT
Organism: Candidatus Thermochlorobacter sp.; assembly: GCA_046291735.1. GTDB lineage: Bacteria > Bacteroidota > Chlorobiia > Chlorobiales > Thermochlorobacteraceae > Thermochlorobacter. Next base: position 5,525 of record JBKBSK010000017.1, read on the forward strand.
AGATACCGTTAGCAAGTTCGCTACCACTATCATCTCGACCGTCCCAATCCAGTCGAATGAGAGAAGGCGCCGATGTTTCAGTGCGTTCAAGTGTTTTGATGAGTCGACCCGCAATGGTGTAAATTTTAATCTGCGCTTCGACTTGCTCACCAGCTTGATTGTGTGAGATAAAAAATGAGGTAGGACCGCGCGTAGGATTTGGAAAATTGAGCGCATATTTTACACTCAACTGCGAAGCATCGCGCACCACAAAAGCAAGTTCTCTTTCAGAAGAATTGTTATAGCTATCCCACGCTCTAAAGCGCAATGTGTAATTGCCATCGGGCAGTTTGGGGAAAGTGTAGCGCACCTCACCTTCGGTGAAGCTCTCTGAGCGCGCTTGATAAAAATCATTGAGAATAATGGGATTGCGTTCGTCATCGTTCAAAATGAGTGTCAGCACATTACCAATGCCTTGTGCAAGATTGATGCCGCTTTCATCAGAAAGCTCCGCAATGAAAGTCGGTTGCGCGCCCACCACACCGCCAGAGACAAAACTCGGGTCATTGAGATAAAGTGTCATATCAGGACCGCGCGTATCGAGCGGTGCATCAGGATTCGTGCCAGTAGCCACAAACTCCTCAAAGCTACCTGAGCATGTTGCAAAAAGATAACGCGGCTCTGTATTCTCTTGCCAAAGATAAACGATAACCTTTCCGGCTTTGACACTGTCGTAACTAATGTCTTTGGGCACCACGAAGTTGATGCGAAAGCGTCCATCTCGAACAGGTGCCACACCACGATAAATCAAGGCGTTTTGCACATCATAGAATTCATCAATTGTGCCGCGTCCCTCATGATCAGCTGCTGCCTGACGAGGCGCATCAAATACCAAAACTGATGCTGTCCCATTGAACGTCGAGTTGAGCGCACCTGAAGGCAAGCGTGCTGAACCAGAAAGCGTAACACGCGAAAGGGCATTGAGTGTGAGCAAACCAGAAGTAGGCAGTGCAATGCCATTAAGAGAGTCAATTCGTGCAAGTGTGCGTCCCGTTCCTAAACGCAGAGCTGGATCGCCTAAGAGATAAAACTTCTCTGCATCACCTGCATTGAATAAATCCAACTTAAAGCGCAGCAGTGCAATTCCAAGTGGTATGAGTGCTTGATTAGCATCGCGCTCGAAAAGTCGCCTGAAAAGTAAAGGCGGATAAGCTGAACCACTGGCAATAAAAATTGAGCGATTGGTTGGAATGAGCACACTGGCACCACCTGACGGCAAGACAAACATTTGCTCGGCGCCGCTTTGTCGATTAGGGTCATCGTTTCTGCCAAAATCACATGTGGCAGTAATGCAGAGTGTGGGGCGCTCTCTGTTGGTCAGTTGTGGCAACGATGTTGCAGGATCAAAAAGGCGTTCTGCTGCCCATACACTGGGATTGCCATGCCCGATGTAATTGATGATTAAAGCCCCACGGTTAAGTTGCGTGATGATCTCTCGCGCAGCACCCGGACGACGCACACCGCCAGCAGATGCTTCAGCACGAAAAAACGAGGCATAGATTTTAACAGGATTGATGTATGGCGCAACACGACGCATTGCCTCAATTGTGTTCTCGCTATCGCGCGCAAATTGATTAAAGTCCGATGGTTTGTTTCCATTTGGACCGTCATCAGCAACAAATGCCACACGATTGCGCCAATCACCTTGCTCGGCTGTCGTTTCATATTCAATCGTTTTATCGACAGCAATACGCGCCTCACTGGGCGATTGTACCGTAAAGCGACCGACAGCAAGGTCAGGTAAAAAGTCAAAGCCATCAACTGCAACAAAATAGTCATCCGTCGTAGCCGCAAAAGAAAGTTCAAATAGGCTTTCTTCTGAGGCATAGACAGGTACTTTAGAGTAGCGCCGTCCAGTGATGTCACGATAATCCCAATCGCCATCGCCAAAAAGCAAGAGATATTTCGGTCGTCGATTCACAGGAGCAGAGTCGTAGAGCAGTTTGACAAAATCTCGAATTGCAGTGAAATCTTGTTTGCCACCCGAAAACTCATTGTAAATCTGTCCAACTTCAATTGCTACGCTGCGCAAAGCCAGATCGCCTAAGCGCGCACGGTCGCTGCGGTATCGCGCAAGCCGTTCTGCCTCTGCACGAAAATCTTCGCCATAAACGATAATGTATTCAGGAAACGCATTGGGATTATTTGCGTCAGCAAGGCTACGCAAGTTTTGATTTGCTACTAGCTGCGCTGAAGCCGGGCGGCGAAATACAGTGCGGTCAGAAAAAGCTACATATTCACGATACACGCGTGGCGATTCATTTTGCGTGATGCGAACAGTCGTGCTCGTTGCGTCTCCGGGAATGCGTATCACATTAGCAAGGTCTGTAATATCCCAAACTGTTGGCGTAGCGGTAAAACCCTCAATGTGATAGCGCACCGCTTGCGCAGATGTAAGTCCGACAAGAGAATTGAACTTCAAAAAATCATTTTGCGCAATGAAACGGCGAAAGTAGAAAAGCTCAATCCAATCAGGATAAAGGTTCGAAGTTTCAGATGTTGTGCTAAAGACAATTTCTGTACTCGTTTGCTCACCTTGAATGACCGTGCCGGGAAGGCTTTGATCAACTGTAAAAGCAGAACCAAAAATGTATGCATCTAAATTTTGCGTGATGCTTATATCACGCTCGGCAATGAGTGTGCCGCTCTCACGCATTGTAAAGGTAGCACCAGCAGTAGTTGCCGCAATAAATTTTGCGCGAAATCGAACAGGTTGAGTGCGGTCTATACCCACTGCGCTGAGTTGGTACGTTGCGCGTGTGCGACTTGTATTGAGCGGACTATCAAAAAAATTGATACCTGTGTTAGAAAAATTGATGCGGTCATTTTCTACAAACGAGAGTGTCTGAAAAACACTGGGCTCAATGGCAGAGGGACTTTCAAACGAGCGGCGTGAGACAATGCGCTTGCCATTTTCACCATCAAGTGCCAGAAAGACAAAAGCAGAATTCGACATGCGATTAAGATAGTGCGAGAGCCGACCAGAGAGTGTGTCATACTTGACACCAAAAGCTGCTTTGGCATAGAAAAGCACAAAGTCATTGGCATCGAAGCGTTCATCATCTTCACCAGCCACGAAAATTGCACATTCTTGCAAATCGGCAGGTCTCGGTGCACTAAGACGCGTATCTAATTCTTCCCCACCATTTTGATAAATCTTGATGCGGCGTGGATTCACGCTTGCAACATTGATACCGATTGATTCCAAATAAGCACGGTCTAATCGATAAAGTCCTTCTTCGCGGATTTCAAGTTTGTAAAATCGACCTGACCGCAAGACACTCTGTGTAGCAGTTGTGGTTTGAGCTATAGACAAAGGTGCTGTGGAGTGTGGCGCGCGTGCAACAAATTTCGGTGCAATGCTACTATTGACCACACCTAAAAACTCATCGGGCTGCGCTGCATCGAGCGGCGATAGAGGCGGCAGTGATGAAGGCGCAAAAGTAACTTTGACAACAATGCGCGTAAATTTGGTCAGACTTTGCGTCTCGGGATTGAAGTGCAGAGGATAAAGCGAAAGGAACGAAACAAACACGCCACGCATCACGGCAGGCGAAGAAATTTCAGCAAGTGCAAAAGAAGACTTGGTAAAATACTTTGGCGAAAGTTTGTAGATACGCTCCTTAGTGCGAGCGTTTTCTTCGGGCAGAGGCAAAAGTAAGGTGTTAGGCAGTGTTTCACTCTCTGCTGCAAGAACTTCAACTGTAGGCTTTGAACTCGACGGCACAGCAATTGGCACAGAACGAAACGGCTGCATCGGCAGCCCTATGCGATTGCGCTGATGCAAAGCGCCAAAAAAAGATAGTTCAAGAAAGGGCTGGGCATTGATGAGGCGCGTGGATGCAGCGTGCCATATTGGCTTGAACTCAAGCGTCAGACCTTGCTCCGAAGATTCAATCAAGCGAATGTCAGAAGCAAAAGAGGGGGAAGATTGCGAAAATGCGCACGGTGCAAAGAAGCAAGTAAATGCTAACAGAAAAAAAGCGCGCATCGAGCCAGAGTTATACTCTACAAAGCAAGTTTAAAAGCTAAATATACTTCAATACTGTGCGTAGCATCAAGGGACAAAAAGGGAAGTCTGAAGCGCTAATCTTGTGGAATAGGACGCCCCATTGCAGTGTAAATCTCTTCGATTTGCTTCTTATTCTTTTGTGCTTCTGCGTGGTTTGGCTCAAGTTCTAAAACACGCCGATAGGCTTTGAGAGCAGGACGATATTTGATGTTTGGCGGAACAGGCGCAGAGAAGGTCATATAGTTTGCAAATTCCATGTAGGCTTTGATAAGCTCTGCTTTCTTTTCCATAGCTTTGCCACTTTCCTCAATGGCTCTGACTTTAGCATAAAGTTCATTGGCTTTTTTATCGGCGTTGAGCGCAGCTTGTGTAGTAGAATCAACTTTGAACGCCTTTGGTGCAGGTTGTGCAAGTGCGGTCTGGCACGGTGCGAAATAACCGCTGCCAAGCATCACTGAAAAAAGCAGTGTAAAAAGCGTGCGATGCGACATAGCGAAAGCAAAGTTTAGTTGTGTGAAAACGTAAAGATAAGCATTTTTTGTAGCTCTGAAAAAAAAACAGGGCACGCTTTGTGCCCCGTTAAAAGAAAGTGAGATAAGCCTGAGGTTATCGTGTATTGCGAACAAAACGCTCTTTCAAGCGACCTTTTGTTGTTAGCTTATAATTCTTAGAGACGAACGCTTTGATTTGTTGAATGCGCTCACGTGCATCATCTGGCGCGAAGTATTCCGAGCTATACTTTGGTTCGCTCATTTTAGCTTGCTCGATGGCTACTGTCTCGCTGATACGAATCATGCCGTAGGGATCGTAGCCAGCTTGTGCTGCAAGGAAGGCGCCATAACGATCGGCTTCGAACTCGTATTTCATCAGGCGCTTGCGCACAGCGCGCTCGTAGGAGGCTTCAGCAATTTCTTCGAGCTCTTGCTCACTTTCATCCATCTCTTCTTCCATTTCCTCTTGCAGTTCGGCAAAGGCTTGTGCCGCTTTAATTTTTGTCATGCGTTTGGTGAGTTCTTCCATGCCATGTCGGCGAATGACATGGGCGATTTCATGAGCGATGACCGCTGCAAGTTCAGATTCATCTTGGCAGGCATCAATCATGCCTTTGGTCAGAAAGATGTATCCGCCCGGACATGCAAAGCCGTTGATGGTTTCATCTTGCAAGATAAAGACGCTAAAATCCCAATCGTAGAATGGGGTTTGCTCTACAATGGCAGCACAAATCATGTTGACATACTTGCAGAGGCGAGGATCTTCAATAATGCCAAATTCAGAAGCAAGGCGTGTGGCGATGCTTGCACCAATGGCAAGCTCATTGAGGCGAGCATCATACTGCGGTGTTTCAAGACCAAGGTCAGAGAATGAGACCGCGCTGCGTCCACCTTGCGATTGCAACTCGCGCTTAAACGCATTAAACTCTCTATCACTGAACTCATTGAAACTTTGGTCTAAAATGATGTCAAGGTTTTTATCCGTGAATTTCTTAGAGCGCTTGGCAAAACCTTTGACGGCGGCGGCAACAGCTGCACGTGAGGCTTGCGCTGAGTTCCACTTCGTCAGAACTTTCGTGCTGGGCAACTGCTTTTCCTCCAAACAATTTTCAGCAATCCAGCCCCTTGTCTTTTTGTCCGGCAATTCCACTCTGACCCAGCGTTTGCCTTTCTCGAGCATCGTCAGCTCTGTATTGGCATTAAGTGTGGCGATAAGTTTGTAGTATGACCCTGCGCCATCGCGCACTTGGCTGTTATCGCGCTTGGTGTAGACCTTTTGCGAAAAAGCAATACTGGAAGAGAGAAAAACAAGTGTGAAGAGCAAAAGAGAAAATGCAGAGAGAGGCATACTTTTACCGGTTAGGTTAAGGAAAAACTGACCTGCAAAACCTTTCACTTCTACGAAGAGCATTTGGTGAAATTGTGCGCTCGAGCACATTACTGCGTGTTGCATCGTATTTTTGCATCTCATCAAGGTAGATTAAGATGTTGTGCCATATCCCACGCCTTGATTGAGCTATCTGCACCAGCAGAATACAGGGTTTTACCATCGCTGGAAAAGGCTACGCTTGTGGCTTTCCCTTTGCCGGAGGCGGGAGCGTGTGCGGCAATGATGTCCAACTTGCGGCATGAGGCTGTAGCATAGACACGCACAAAGCCATCTGCATTGGCTGTGGCAAAGATATTACCTTTCGGGCTGAAGGCAACCGATAAGATGGACATAGGTTCTGGCTCTGTGGCTCGAACCGTGCCCGTGCTGATGTGTGTAACTTTTGCGATGCGATCTTCACCTGCCGAAAGTACCCAGTCGCGTGTGGCGCTCATCGTCAGCAAGCGCTTGCGATGCAGACCGATATTCTTCAATTGACCATCGCGCCAATTCCAAATCATCACTTGTTGATCATTTGTGAAGGCAATCTGTCGATCGTCTTCAGTAAAAACCGCAGAATAGATTGGGAAAGCGATGCCCATGCGTGTGCGTAAAAGTTCGCCGGTTTCAGCGTTCCATACCTTTGCAGTTTTATCCCAACCTGATGTAACGAGCAGTTTGCCATCGTGGCTAAATTGAACCGAGGTAATGACACTCTGATGAGCGGGAATTGTGCGTGTGAGAACAAGCAAGCGATCTTTGACTTCAAAGAAGTGAAGATTGCCACGCATCGTGCCAAGTGCAAGCCGGTTGCCAAAGGCAGCAATTGAAACAGCTGTACTATCGGCATAGAGCAACTGTACATCTTCCGGATGCTGAACCGACCAGCCTACAATACCACGATAACTTGCGACTGCTGCGAGCATTGTGCCGTTGTTTAGCAAGGCGATAGATTGTGTAACGGCATTAGCGCGATAGATTTCATCAGCGAAAGTCAGCGTTGGGGTTTCAGCGGCAGGTGCGGGCTTGCCAAACTCTTCGGGATTGACAAAGCGCCAGAAGAGTGAAATGATAGCCATAACAAACAGCAAGACAAAAATGAGCGGTCGAGCACGAGACGAGGAGCCGAAACGCTGGTTCCAAGTTTGAATGCTCTCCATATGCGAGACGTATTCATTGTAAGTGGAGCCATCGTAACCGGCTTTGGTTGCAAAGGCAACTGCTTCAGCAAGATGCTGTTTGTAGAGTTCATCGTATTGGCGACGTTTTTCGGCATCGAGCAAGATATTTTTGGCTTCGTTCAATCGCTGGGCGCGCCGCTCGATTCTTTCACGCTCACGCGCAGAGGCATTTTGAAATTTGTCAGGATGTGTCTCTTTGATGAGAGCCTTGTAAGCGGCGCGGATTTCTTCTTCTGTCGCCTGCTGCGTTAGACCTAACTCCGCATAGAGATCGACAAAGTGATTGCGAACGTTCATAATCATTCTCCTTGAAAGACGCTTTACAAAATTACGAAACAGGCAGAGGTTTTAGAGAAAGTTCGTTTGGACTTTCTTCGCCCCTTGCCCAAGCGTTAATGTTTTCAAAAGTGGTCTCAGCGATATTGCCAAGCGCTGTATCCGTCAGAAAGGCTTGATGGCTTGTAATGAGCACATTCGGAAATGAAAGAAGTTGCGAGAGTATTTCATCTTGCAGCACAGTGCTGGAGCGATCGTAGAAAAAGACCCCTTTTTCTTCTTCATAAACGTCTAAGCCTAGGTAGCCAATTTTGCCGGAGCGCAGTGCATTGAGTGCCGCCTCTGTTTTGATGAGCCCGCCGCGACTGGTGTTGATGAGCATGACGCCGTTGCGCATTTTTGAAATGGTCTCTTCGTTAATGATGTAGTGCGTCTGAGGCGTCAGCGGCGAGTGCAAGGTAATAATGTGGCTTTCACGGCAAAGCGTGTCAAGATCGACATAGCGCAAGCCATACTGCTCGGTGAGTGAAGCGTCAGGGTAAGGATCGTAGCCAAGCAAATGGCATCCGAAACCGTGCAAAATTTTGGCAACGACAGCACCGATTTTACCTGTACCAATAATGCCCGCCGTTTTGCCATTCATATCAAAGCCGACAAGTCCTGTAAGTGAAAAATTCGAGTCACGCACGCGGTTATGCGCCCGTGTTAATTTACGATTGAGTGCAAGCATCAGCGCCACAGTATGCTCAGCAACAGCATAGGGTGAGTAAGCAGGAACATTTGCCACACGAATGCCAAGTTCGCGTGCTTTGTCAAGATCGATGTGATTGAATCCTGCAGAGCGCAGTGCAATGTACTTGATGCCAAATGAAGCAAGTTTTTCTAAAATCGGTGCCGAGCCGTCGTCATTGACAAAGAGCGAAACGATGTCGGCACCCTTTGCAAGTTCAACCGTCTCAAGGCTAAGCTGCAATTTCAAGAAGGTCAGTTCATGCTGATTCTGTGCGGCTTTGATGAGAAATTCTCGCTCAAATGTATGCGAATCGAAGAAGGTGATTTTCATAACTGTATCACTTTATGGTGATTGAGTATTAAGTGCTGAAAGCAAGTGTGTTGGCACAGTCCAAAAGCGAATTGTGCTATCTTCACCAGCTGAGCAGATGATTTTACCGTTGTGCAAAAAGCGCGTCATGACGGCTTTACCTAAGTGAGCGTTCCAAGTATGGACGAGTTTGAAAGCCTCTGCATCGTAGAGACGCAGTCGTCCATCAGAATTGCTCGTGAGAAGAAAGCGGTAATCAGGGCTATAAGTAAGAGAAGTAATTTGCCCCGATTCTTGACCGATATGTTTTGCAGCGCCTGTAGCTCGATGCGTTTGTCGAATTTCACCGCCTTCACTTGCTGAGGCAATCCATTCAGGGGAGCAGCAGATATGCAAAATTTTATCACGATGCTGTGTCAGACGACGAACTGTGCCATTTTTCCACGACCATGTTCTCAGCCAGCGGTCATCAGCGAAAGCAATCAGGTTGCCATCAGGAGCATAAGCAACGGAGAAAATTTCTTTTCCACTCGGCACAAAAGAGCGCTCGAGGGCACCGCTTTGCCAGTTCCAGACTTTAATGGTTTGGTCTTCACTGCATGTCGCAAAGCGCATTGCATCGGGTGAGAAGGCAAGAGCATGAATCTGACGTTGATGTGCAGAGACAACATGCGGTGCGTCTGATGAGTAAAGGCTTCCAAAGGCAAGTTGCGTGTGTGATGCAGCAAGAAAGCGATCGGCTTGAGCGGCAAGCATAGTTGCAGCAAAAGGCAAGTCATTTTTCCAAACGCGCTGAAGCGTAGGTAGTTGCCATGCTTCAAGGCGAGGAGAGCCGGCATAAAGCACGTAGAGCAAGGTATCTTTTTCAGAGAGCGCAAATGCAATCGGCGGTGAAGCGATGCGAAGTTCCGCCAGCGCAGCAGAGAGTGCGGAGACCGGCTCAGCATCGGCAATGCGCACAACCCCGCCTTTTGTCATCACTCCGCGCCAGACAAGACCAACAGAAGCAAACAAAATGTAAGCAAGCCCAATGCCAAAAAGAAGGGTGCCAAGATTGACATTGCGCTTTGGCGCAAATCGACTGCGATAGTAACGCGTGCGTCCAGTTGCACCTGATGCCGAAGTGTAGGATTGAAATGACGAGCGATAAATACGCTGATAAAACTCGTCATACGCCTGTCGATGCGAAGGCGAAAGCAGCGTTTCTTTAGCACGGTTAAGTAAGCGGGCGGTTTCCTCTGCTTTTTCCCGTGCTTTAGGAGAAAGGTCTGTGAGTGTGTCGGGGTGAACGGTTTTGATGCGTTCAATGTAGGCACGGCGAATTTCTTCGTCTGTAGCCGTTGGTGAGACACCCAGCGCCGCATAAAAATCCACGAAATCTTTTGGCGACATAATCTACTCCTTTCACAAACGGCAACGCTTAGCCGAATCACTGTTAAAGAAAATATACGAAAACAAATGCTCTGCTTGAGTGGCGCTGAAAGTAGGTGAGAAGTGCTGATGGAGGCGCTATGCTAAGCAAAGCAAAAACACTCTTGAAGTGCAAAACGGCTAACGATGCTATGCCGTTTTCTGCTTGGAAGAGCTGACATTAAGCAAGAGGCTTGTCCCAAAAATGTTCGGAGAGATATTTCATCCCGCCATCGCAAAGAATAAAGACAATTACAGCGGATTGACCACGCTCAGAGAGATCTTTGGCTATGGTAAGCGACCCATAGACATTTGCAGCTGCAGAGATGCCAACAAAGAGCCCTTCCACTGCAGCTAAGCGCTTGGCAAATTCATAGGCTTTTTCGGTTGAGACCTCAATAAATGCATCAGGCACAGAAGGGTCGTAAATTTTGGGCACCATAGCAGATTCCAAATGCTTAATGCCCTCAATGCCATGCACAGCGACATCCGGCTGAACTGCAATGCATTGCACAGCAGGATTGAATTGCTTCAAGCGCCGTGAAGTCCCAATAAAACTCCCACTTGTGCCAATAGCGGCTACAAAGTGCGTAATGCGCCCGCGTGTTTGTTCCCAAAGTTCAATACCTGTGCCGTAAAAATGTGCTTGCCAGTTGGCGTCGTTGCTGTATTGGTCAGCATAAAAGTATTTGTTAGGATGTTCAGCGTAAAGTTCGCGTGCTTTGAGAATTGCGCCATCCGATGATTCGGAAGCGGGCGTGTAGATAATTTCTGCACCATAGGCTTGCAAGATGCGTTTGCGCTCCGGCGAGGCTGAAGTTGGCATGCAGAGCTGAACCTTGTAGCCTTTCACGGCACAAATCATTGCGTAGGCAATGCCTGTATTGCCACTTGTGGCATCAAGCAAAATTTTGTCTTTCGTAAGCAACCCTTGCGCTTCTGCAGTTTCAATGATGTTCAAGGCAGGTCGATCTTTGACGCTACCGCCCGGATTCATAAACTCACACTTGCCATAAAGCTCTACATGCTCGCTAATGCCCCATAGCGCAGGAAGTTTATGAAGACGCACAAGCGGAGTCTGACCGATAAGCGAAAGCACGCCCTGACGCTTTTTCGCTATTGCAGGACTGTCAAGGGGAGCAAGCATATTGTTAGGCATTCAAGGCTCAAATGAAAAAGTTGTAATGTCTTAGGTAACTTAAAACAACACACGTAGGGATTCAGTTTATTTCAGACCGTTTTTTACAGCAAAGCGCTAAAAACGCAAGCGAACCTGTTCTTCGAAAATATCATCAAAGCCTAAACTCTGACGCGTACGGCTAAATGAGCGAATTTCGTAGACGACGCGTCCGGTAACAGCAAGAATCATCAGAGAGTGTTCGGGAGGTAGAAAGTCAAAATCCATGGCAGAAGGTATAGCGCTTGTCTGCGTATGAGAGTGATAAGTGCCAAGCACTTGCAACCCAGCACGCTGTGCGGTAAGCGCAATATCATACATGTCGAAGGCGGAAATCTCAAAGCCAGTCCGCTTATCGCCTTGATAGATATTTTCACAAGGGGCAACTTCTAAGATGATATTCTCGGTGCTCAAATCGTAATGCCGCTCCACAATGCCAACAAGCACGCCGCAGCATTCATACGGATATGCCTCACGTGCATAACGTTTGATAAGTTCAAGTTTTTTGAGCGAAATTTGCATCGTTTCTTGAAGCATTAGATGTTGTTATTGCCTACGGTACTTGTTGCTACTGCACGTGAGGAATTGCAGGTCTTTCTAAAACAAACAGATTAACTGCACTACAATCTTGCACATTCTTCAAGGCACATGAGTTTGTGCGCAAGATAGTATCTTGAGTTTTTAGCTTACTTCAAAGTTCGATAAAATCTCCCAACTTTCGCAAATCGCAGAAGTGAGCGTTAGTGATGTTTTAATCATGCTAACAACAGTGCCACACGCACAAAGAAAAAGGGGGCATTTTACTCATAGCCCCCAAGTCAACGATTGTGGCGGGAAAGTTAACTATGAAA
>JBKBSK010000018.1:0-12502 GCA_046291735.1 Candidatus Thermochlorobacter sp.
TTGTCGGCGTTTGCTCTGCCGGCTTAACGACCGTGCAGCATCCAGCGGCAAGTGCCGGAGCAATTTTCCATGCAGCCATCAAGAGTGGGAAGTTCCAAGGAATAATTTGTCCGACAACGCCAATCGGCTCTTTGATGTTGAGTGAAAGTGTGTTAGCATCCAGTTCCGACGCTGTGCCTTCTTCGGCGCGAATGACGCCTGCGAAGTAGCGGAAATGGTCAACGACAAGCGGCAAATCAGCGTTGAGTGTTTCGCGAATCGGCTTGCCATTGTCCATCGTTTCAACTTCGGCAAGATAGACAAGGTTCTTTTCCGTAATGTCCGCAATTTTCAAGAGCAGGTTGCTTCGTTCTGTGGCTGAGGTGCGCGACCATTTCGGGAAGGCTTTATGCGCGGCATCGAGCGCAAGATCGATGTCTTCTTTCGTGGAGCGCGCCACACGCGAGATAAATGAGCCATCAACAGGCGAGAAGTTTTCAAAGTACTGACCTTTGACAGGGGGCGTCCATTTGCCGCCGATAAAGTTTTCGTATTGCTCCTTGAATTTCGGCTTCGGGTGAATCTTGGAAGCCTTGACCGCTTCTTCAACAAGCATTGTCATAGTTGAACTGAGTTAAGTTATTGGAAATTATGCGACCAAAAGAAAGGTTACGGATAATATCAGAATGCTGTTGAATAAAGCATCGCACAATCGTCTCAATTTTAATCGCCCTAAACGACTGGGAGGGGCAAACTCGACGTTTGTTTTTTGAAGGACTTTTTTATTTTTTCTACCTCACACAACCTTTTCCTAGCTTCTAACACTTTCCAGCTTAGCAAGGAGTAAGAAGTATGCAAAGAAGAACACCATGGCCAACGAGCGGTAACCCGATGCTGCTCTCGTATCTGAATCTAAAGTATCCGAGTCTAAAATTTTCACCTCAACTTTCACGTGCAATAGACTACATCCGCACACATCTCAGCGAGCCATTGACAATAAGCCAACTTTGTAGACACTGTTGCATGAGTCGTGCTAATTTCTTTCGTGCTTTCAAGCGAGCGACAGGTTTGTCACCCGTGACCTTTATCAACCTCGAGCGCATCAAGTGTGCATCTGAATTAATCGTGCAGGGCTATCATACGCTTGCTGATGTGTGCTATCAAGTAGGATTTAGCAGTGTGAGTTATTTCATTCGAATCTTCAAGAGATATGTGGGAATGACACCGGCGCAATATCGTGCATTGTTGCAGCAGAACTATGGCGTCTGTGACGAGGCGCTGCGCTTTTCAGTAACTGTATCTTGAGGGGAATTTTGGTCAGGGGTTGTGCTATCTCTGCGGTTGAAGCGCGTCATGGTGAGTTCAATACCGTGCTCCAAAAATGATAAGCATGCTCTGACGCTGTGTGTAATTGCAGTCTCTACAATCGGCTGCTCAGCAGGAAGAAATTTGGAGAGCACATAGTTTGCAGCATCACCTTTGTAGGGCGGGCTGCCGATACCAAATCGCAAGCGTGCAAAATCGCTGCGTCCAAGTTCGGCAATGATGTTCTTCAAACCGTTCTGCCCGCCGTCTGAGCCTTTGGCACGCAAGCGAATTGAACCGAGCGGTAGGTTTAAGTCATCGCAGACGACGAGCATATCGCTGATACTGATTTTGTAGAAGTGCACAAGGTCGCGCACGGCTTTGCCAGAGAGATTCATGTAGGTCAGCGGCTTTTGAAGGAGCACATCTACACCGTGATACACTGTTTTAGCGTAAAGGAATTCGCCCTTGCCCGCACGGAACGCAACACCAAGCTCTTTTGCAAGCGCGTCGAGAATAGCAAATCCGATATTGTGGCGTGTGCCATCGTAGCGCGGCTCAGGGTTCCCTAATCCAACGATGAGTTTCATTAGTCAGCTGTGTAGCAAAATTAGCTGGTAAGGTTAAAGCGCAAAGTCAATGCCGATGGTCGCAATGGAAAGTCCCCAGCCTAGCCGTAGAAATCCAGCTACGGATGGTGCAAAGAAGTAGCGCACACCTGCATTCAAGCCAAGACCGATGCCTGTTGAGGAGCCTTCAACTCTTCTGCCTGCAAACCTGCTGCCAGAAAAACCAATGAGGAGATTGAGTCCGGCGTAAATATCTAGTTCGGGCACACTAGGAATATCGAAGTGATAGTTGCCTTGTCCGCCGACCACAACGAAAGTGGCGTTGGGGTCAAAGTAAACTCCTGCCAGCGCGCCAGCGCCAAAGCGACCAATGCCAACCTTTGGACCAATGCCAAACTCTAATTGACCGATAATTGGCAAGCCGCCAAATCCATCGAGACCGATGCCAACACCAGCAATCATTGTTTTTCGCAAAAAGAGTGACTGTGCCTGCGCTGGTGTTGAAAGGCAAAGGGAACTTGAGATAAGTGCAAGCAGCAAAAACAGTTTGAAAGGTCTGTGGTGCATTATGATAAGTTTGGTTGATGAATCTTGGCATTTGAGAAATCCTATCGCAATCCGATGATGGCTTGCATGCGTCCAGTCTTTCCATTGGTTTCGTGTACGGCGCGCCGATATGAAAAGAAGTGCTCACGCTCACGATAGGTGCAGTGCGGAGAGACTTCAATTTGCTCATCACAAAGTCCAAACTCATGAAGTTGATGTAAGTTTGCGGCTTTCAAGTCTAAGAAAAATTTACGTGCAGCTCCGTCATAGACCGTAAATGCAGGCTCAAAGTGCCGTGCCACATCAGCGTCTACGGCATACGCATCGGCGCTAATGCATGCACCAATATAAGCATAACAATCTTTTGCAGTAGTGCCGAAGGCTTCGTGCATAGCAAGTAATGTTTTGTAGAGAATGCGTTGTGCAGTGCCACGCCAACCGGAATGCACTGCGGCTACTGCCTTATGTGTGCGGTCGTATATCAAAATTGGCGTGCAATCTGCCACAGAGATAGCAATGAACAGATTTCGGCGATTTGTCATAAGAGCATCAAAATCGCTGTATCGACCCGGTTCATCGACGCGCAAGATGTGATCGCTGTGTGTCTGGTGCGCAAGCGCAACACGTGCTGGGGAAATCTCAAGCGCAGCATAAAAAATTTCTCGATTGCGCAGCACGCACTCTTGCCTATCGCCAGACGACAGACCCAAGTTGAGTGAATCGAACGGCGGCGTACTTACACCACCATGGCGCAAACTTTGCACTGCCAAAAGAGACCGATCTTCAGCGAAAATGTGTGGAACAAGACACTGCCGAAGCTCACTTTGCAAAGAGACAATCTTTTCCATAAAGTTTAGACAGATGAAGTCTTAACTTTGCAAAAATACGCCAAAACCATCTGTGCAACCACAACTTCTTTCAATCTTGAATTTGCGTCTTGCGCTGCAGCTTGTGATTGTTTTACTGGTCTCGCCCTCACTGTTAGCGCAAAGTGTGGGAAGTTGGCAGAATTATACCTCATTTCGCAGTGCCTCATCACTGGCAGTAGAGCGCGCGCGTGCAGTATGGGTCGGCACTGATGGCGGCTTGTATTGCTTCAATCGCAAAACAGGCATGCTGCGTACCTTTACCAACATTGAGGGCTTATTTGAGACACGTATCACGGCGCTGGCTTATGACAGCGTGAGCAATCGCTTGTGGATTGGCTACGAGAGCGGAGCGCTGAGCGCTTTGGCTTTAGAGACAGAACAAGTCTCGACTTTGTTTGAACTCTTTCGTGTTACACAATTTGCAAATCGTGCGATTAGAAAATTTTTCGTGCATGGCGATTCGCTCTATGTTGCAAATGATTTTGGGCTTTCACTCTTCATTGCATCACGGCGTGAATTTCGTGCAAGCTATATTCGCTTTGGCGCATTTGCAAGCGGCACAGCGGTGCGCGATGTGGTCATAGCACAAAATCACATTATCGTGGCGACGGCACTGGGTGTTGCGCGCGCGCGTCTGAGCTCAACGAACCTTAGTGCGCCAACAGAATGGGAATCGTTCGCTGTGCGAGGAGGCGCAAATGCCTTGGCACTTCATGCCGGCAAGATATTCGTAGCAACCCCCGAAGGACTGTTCCGCCTTGAGGCAGCAGGACTTGAGCGCGAAAGTAGCTTTGCGCAAAAAAACATCATTGCGCTGGCAAACAATCGCACAGTGTTGCTTGCGCTTACAGCTGATGAATTAATCACGCGCCGCAATGATGGCTCACTGGTGCGCCGTGCAGGTAACTTCGCCGATGCGCGTGCTGTAGCAGTCGATGATGCTGGAGAGATCTTCGTGGCTGACCGTCGGCAGTCGCTGCTACGCGTGGGTACAACGCTGACAGCAATTGTGCCTAATTCGCCGCTCTCAAATAATTTTGAGTATGTTCAACTCGATGCGCAAGGACGACTCTGGGGCAGTTCATCGCAACGCAACAGCGGAGCACAAGGCTTTTACCGATTAGAAAATGGCACATGGCGCAATTTTGAAAATGTCCCATCGCCGGGCACTTCACCTGTAAGTCAGTTCAGTGCTTTGGTCTCGCGTGGTCAGACAACACTGCTTGGCACTTGGGGCGGCGGCTTGCTGGAATTTACAGCACGCGATAGCCTGCGTGTGCTCAATCGCTCCAATTCCCCATTCATTGGCATTCGTCAATCTGAAAACTTTGTGGTGCTGCCGTCTTTGGCAAAAGATCAGAACGAAGTGGTCTGGATAGCAAATTTTCTGACAGCGCAAAACCCTATCTACGCCTATCTTCCAAATGGTAATATCCTGCGTTTTGGCTCAAGCGGACTGGGCTTTGGGCGTGAATTTCCACCCAACTTGACAGCGCTGCGCATAGCTATCGATCCAAATGGTTACAAGTGGATTGCTGTGCAAAGTGAAGATGGAGTAACAGGTCGCGGACTGGTGGTCTTCGACGACAATGGTACGCTTACCGATCCACGCGATGACCGTTATGTGCTGCTTGATGAGCGTCAAGGCTTTGGGCGCTTGCCCAATCCAAAAGTCAATGATATTCAATTCGATAACGACGGCAGTGTATGGCTAGCAACGGACCGTGGTGCAGCGTATTTCTTTGACGCACAAGCTGTGTTTAATCCTCGTGTGCCTAATGCGATGCCTGTATTTGATTTGCGCAATGAATTTCTCTCATCGCTTGCCATTGATGCCCTGAATCGCAAATGGTTTGGCTCACAAAATGGGGTGTGGGTGGTCAGTGCCAGTGGCGATAGCGTCGTACGACGTTTCACTACAGAAAATTCGCCGCTGCTTTCTAACAATGTGCGTGCAATAGCTTACGACCGTAAAACTGGCAAGATGTATTTTGGAACAGATCGAGGGCTATCAGTGCTCACGACCGATGCCGTTGAGCCTCAAGCCTCTTTTACGACGCTCAAAGTGTATCCGAATCCGTTTCGTGTGCCAGCCACAGCGCGCTTGATTATCAATGGCTTGACGCGCAATGCGTCTGTGCGCATTGTAACGCTCAGCGGGGCGCTGGTGCGGGAACTGCCGCCATCGGGCGGCAGTCTGGTCGAGTGGGATGGCAAAGATAAAAATGGCAACCATGTTGCCTCAGGCATCTACCTTGCTGTGGCAATCAGTGAAGATGGTCGTCAGAGTGCCGTGGCAAAAATTGCAGTAATTCGCCGCTGAAACAATGTAAGTGAGGCATTACTCTGCAATCCATTCATTAAGTTTCTTTTCATATTCGCTCACAAGGCGCATCGCACGGCTTTTGGTGCGCGATTCTGCATTGACATGAAAAATATCGCGCTCACGGTCGGGCAGAAGCAGCAGCGATGTTTCGTTGTCGTAAATGATTTTGACGCCATCGATCAGCACGCGGTAGTGTTCGGCAGTATCTTCCATGATTTTGCGCATCACTTTACCTTTCAAATCTTTGGGGCAGGCGACATTGCGTTTGACAAGGAAATATCGTTCGGGCATGCGTGCTGAAAGCTCGCCGATGCGCGTTTTAGATTTGCCAATCAACTCCATAATTTTTGCGGCTGAAAACATGCCATCGACGGCAAAGAGGAATTTCGGGAAAATAAATCCGCCTTTTGTGCCGCCCACGAAGCCAATTTCTGGATCTGCAGCTACGGCACGCATCAGTTCAGAGTGGCTATCGCCGGTGCGCACCACCTGCACATTGCGCTCACGGCAGATATCGTCGACTTCCATAGAGGCTGTAATCGGCACAGCGATTTTCTTGGTTTCAGGATAAACTTCAAGATAGAGATACGTAATCAGGGTTAGCAAGCGTTGATGCTCTAAGAAGTTGCCTTTTTCATCAGAGACATGGATACGTTCTGCGCCACCATCGAGCATAAAGCCGATGTCATAGCCAAGTGAGACGACCACTTCGGAGAGCCGCTCGGCAGCAGCAAAGAATTCTTCTGCAGTGCGCGTAAACTTGCTAGGGTCGAGGAAAGCATTGAGCGAGATGATATCGACGCCTAAACTGCCCACGATGCTCGGAAAAAGTGCCGCTGCTGCCCCGTACGAATAATCAATCGCCACACGCAAGCGCGCTTTCTTGATAGCATCGACATCAAGGCATTTGATGAAACTATCGGTATAACTCTCTAAAGCGCGTTCGGGAAAATTCAGTGTGCCGACCTTCTCGTAGGCAGCGCGTCGATAGTCTTCCCCAAAAAAGTTGCGCTCAATGCTTTTAGTTTTAGCCGGCGGTAAATCTCTTCCACCTTTATCAAAGAAGATGAGGTCACAGAGTTTTTTATCGAAGGGTGATTTGCGCACATGCACACCGCCAAACTCGGTACTGTTTTTTAGACGATGGCGTGTAATTGGAATCGGTGTTGCTTGTAAGTCATTGACAGAGATGCCTGCCGAGAGCAAGCCCGAAATCAACGCACGATTGACCATGCGTGAGACATTGTCGACATCGCGGCTTACGCTGACCGTTGAGCCTTCTGGCAAAATTGTGCCAAACGCCGCACCGACCTTTGCTGCAAATTCCGGGCTAATTTCGATATTGGCTAATCCTGTGATGCGCGATGCAGTGAAAAGCTCTCGAGACCACTTGGATTCCCAAATCAAACTTTGCGTCAGAATTGCCCCAGCTTCAATTTCTTTTTCAGGCCAAATTTTAATTGAGGATTTGATAGTCGCCCCATCGCCAATGATGCATCTATCAGCAATGAAGACTTGCTCTTCGATGCGCACATCGTCGCCGATTTTTGCGCTGCTGCAAATGACCGCAAGATGAATGTTTGTATGTTTGCCGATTGTGGTATCGTTCCAAACCACGGTTTTGTTGAGCGTACTGCCATCACCGATGCTGACATTGTCGCCAATGACACTGTTGTGCAGCGAAACGCCCTTGCCGAGTTTGACGCCTTTGCCAATCAACACGCTGCCAGAGAGCTTGACCGTCTCTGGATCGAACTTTGCAGTCTTGTGCGCATAAATGCCGCTCGTAATTTTCTCATAGCCTTCATAAAAATCAATGTTGACGCGCCCATGCAAGCAGTCGAGATGAGCTTCTTGGTATTCAGGTAATGTGCCCACATCGCGCCAGTAGCCGTCGGCGATATAGCCATAGAGCCCTAAGTTTTCACGCAACATGCGCGGGAAGAGATCTTTGGAAAAGTCGTATTCTTCACGATATGGAATCAAATCCATGACCTCGCGCTCCATAATGTAGATGCCCGTGTTAATAGTATCGCTGAAGACTTCCCCCCACGAGGGTTTTTCAAGGAAGCGTGAGACCCTACCATCTTTTTCGGTGATGACCACACCAAACGCCAACGGGTTTTTAACGCGCGTGAGAATCATCGTGGCTTTTGCGCCGCGCTTGATATGAAAATCCAGTGCCTTGCTCAAATCAAAGTCGGTGAGCACATCACCGGAGATGACAATAAAGCGCTCATCAATGAATTCGTAAGCGTTGCGCACACTCCCAGCCGTGCCATAGTCTGCATCAGACTGAATGTAGTTCATCTTAAAGCCGAACTTGCGACCATCGCCAAAGTAGTTGCGAATCGCATCGGGCTGAAAGTACAGAAGTGAGGTGATTTCCTTGACGCCATGTGTCTTAAGCAAATTAGCAATGTGATGCATCATCGGCTTTTGCATCATGGGCACAAGTGGCTTAGGAATGTTGATGGTCAATGGACGCAAGCGCGTGCCGAATCCGCCAGCCATAATGATAGCTTTGCGAATGGCAGGTTCCGTTTTGACTTCTTTGACTTCAGGCATGGTACAGAAAAGTAAAATTGGTTAGAGTTATTTCGGAATTCGTGGTTAATCAGAACCGAAATTGCACACTGTTGCAAAAAAATTGACTCGATAGCAACGCGCGTTGAACGATGTCAAAACCGATAGAGCTTAGCGCCGTCAATATGCAAGAACATCTTGAAAGTCAATGCGATGCAAAAAAACCTATGCAAGTCTTGCTGCTTGATAATTGTCGTGATGCAACCGGCGTCGGAGTTTGTGCCACAGAGGGTGCTATCGCTCAAGATAGTGCGAATCCCTGCTATGATGAGATAAAACTGAAAAATACGAAAAAACATAAGGGAGAAAAACAATTTCGCTTTTGAAGGTATTTCAAATAAAAAGCTAAGTTTTTCAGGAAAAAACAACTTTTTTCTTGAAAAAAAGAGGAAAAATCTGTAGACTTTTTGCAAATTATGCTGCGTTGGATGCTCGTACATTGTGGAAACTCATCACCACATTTTTCGTTATTGCTCTTCATTTTTTTCTAACTGTTTTTTCTATTTTGGCTCGATAGCTGGCACTTACAAGTAGTAATCTATCTTTCTAGAAATAATATATGCAGAAACAAGAAAAGATTTGGATGAACGGTCGGCTCGTCAATTGGGATGAAGCCAAAATTCACATCCTTTCTCACGTGATTCACTATGGCTCGTCCATGTTCGAGGGCATTCGTTGCTACGAGACCGACAAGGGTTCTGCTGTGCTTTTTCTCAAAGAGCACGTGCGCCGGCTCTATGACTCTGCAAAAATCTACCGCACTGAAATTCCCTTCACGCAGCTTGAGTTGCGCGAAGCAATTTTAGAGACGATTCGTGCTAATCACTTAGCTTCGTGTTACATTCGTCCACTGGTTTTCCGCGGTGAAGGTGCGCTTGGTGTCAATCCGCTTAAATCCAGCGTCGATGTCGCTATCGTGGTCTGGGAGTGGGGGAATTATTTGGGTGACGATGCATGGGAAAAAGGTGTCGATGTTTGCGTGGCGTCATGGCGACGCATTGCTCCAAACACAATTCCCGCAGGCGCAAAAGCAGGGGGCAATTACCTCAACTCACAACTCATTAAGATGGAAGCCTTAGCCGATGGTTATGCTGAAGGCATTGCACTGGATATGAACGGCTATGTAGCTGAAGGAAGTGGCGAAAATCTCTTTCTCGTGCGCGATGGAGTTATCTACACACCAATGACCGCACAATCGATTCTGCCCGGCATCACGCGCCGCGCTGTAATTGAACTTGCAAAAGAACAAGGGCTGGAAGTAAAAGAAACCCTCATCTCACGCGAAAGTCTCTACATCGCTGATGAAGTCTTTATGACTGGCACCGCCGCAGAAATTACACCTGTGCGCTCGATTGACCGCTACAAAATTGGTACAGGCGAGCGTGGCGAGATTACCAAACTTTTGCAAGACAAATACTACGATGTCATCAAGCATGGCAATGACCCGCGTGGTTGGCTCACCTTCGTTGAGCCAGTATCACTGAGCGAAACGCTTGAAAACTGCGGCACAGAAGAAAAATAAGCATAGTGCTCGAGCGTGAGCAAAAATGATGGACCACGTCTTCAAACAGCACGGTACAACTGGCGCTGATGTAGTTTGCTGCTCAATGTCGTAGGCAGAATCCCCACGACCGCATAAGGCTGCACTGACATTTGAATAAATCATTTTTCTAAGCACGCAACAGACTTCTCGCTTGCCCCCACCAACGCAATAGACCAACTTCAAGCCAAGCAACGAAAAGTACTTTGCCATCTTCATTAACTTTGCCATCTTTGAACTCGATTTTCGCCAACCTAATCCGTCCATGTTAAATGAGCATTACAACATCCAATAAAACCACTACACTAACACAGGTCATTAAACGCGATAGAACTATCGTACCTTTTGACCAAAGCAAAATCACTAATGCAATTTTCAAAGCGGGAAACGCTACAGGTGAGTTTGGAGCAGAAGTTGCACAGCACCTTTCGGACGAAGTTGTCAAAATTCTCGAGCAAAAATTTGAGCAAGAAGTGCCAAGTGTAGAACAAATTCAGGACATTGTTGAGACGGTGCTCATCAAAGAAAATTGGGCAAAGACAGCTAAAGCCTACATTCTTTACCGCAATGAACGAGCAAAGATTCGTGCGCAGAAAAAGCCTGTTCCACCAGAAGTGCGTGAGCTTGCGCGCACAAGCAAATCATACTTTCGCAATACTCTCTCGGAACTCATCTACTACCGCACCTACTCGCGCTGGCTTCCGGAAAAAGGACGTCGTGAAACTTGGGTGGAGACAGTCGACCGCTATATTGCGTTTATGCGCGAAAACTTAGGTGAGAAACTCACAAGTGATGAATACGCAGAGCTGCGTGAGGCTATCTTAAAGCAGGAAGTGATGCCATCTATGCGCTTACTGTGGAGTGCGGGCGAAGCGGCACGCAAAACCAACGTGGCTGCCTACAATTGCTCCTACATTGCGCCGGACTGCCTCAAAGACTTCGGTGAGATTATGTACATTTTGATGTGTGGCACGGGCGTAGGCTTCTCTGTCGAGCAGCAAACCATTCACAAACTACCGCAAATCAAAAAGCAGATTGGCAAAAAACGCTCAACTTTTGTCATTGAAGATAGCAAAGAAGGTTGGGCAGATGCCTTTGTCTATGGCTTAGAAGCATGGTTTAGTGGCGAAGATGTAACATTTGACTACTCACGTATTCGTCCGCAGGGCGCCAGACTTAAGACAATGGGCGGTAGAGCCTCTGGACCGGAGCCCTTGCGCGCACTCCTAGATTTTAGCCGTGAGCGAATCTTGCAGCGTCAGGGCAGAAGACTAAGCACGCTCGATGTGCATGACATCATTTGCAAAATTGGTGAAGTTGTCGTCATGGGCGGTGTTCGCCGTAGCGCATTGATTTCACTGTCTGATTTGGATGATGTCGACATGCGCCATGCCAAAGACGGCGCGTTCTATATCTCGCACCCAGAGCGCAGCATGGCAAATAATTCTGCAATCTACAACGAAAAACCAACCGTCTCAGAATTTCTTGACGAGTGGCTTGCCCTGATTAAATCCGGTAGCGGTGAGCGCGGCATCTTTAACCGCTCTGGTATTCTGGGACAATTGCCTGAACGGCGACGCGAAAGCTTTGCAAACTATCTTTCTACCTGCGGCACCAACCCCTGCGGCGAAATCATCTTGCGCTCTAAACAGTTCTGCAACTTATCCGAAGTCGTCGCACGTGCCGAAGACACCCCAGAAACCCTACTGCGAAAAATCCGCTTAGCAACTGTGCTCGGCACATACCAGTCCACACTCACACACTTTCCATACCTTTCGCCAGAATGGAAAAAAAACTGCGAAGAAGAGCGCTTGCTCGGCGTCTCAATTACAGGGCAGTGGGACGCTCCCGCTGTGCGTAACCCAGAAACCCTGCGCGCACTCAAAGAAGAAGCCATCAGAGTCAATCAAGACTATGCAAAACGCTTTGGCATCAATGCCTCCACATGTATTACATGTGTCAAGCCGTCAGGAACTGTCTCGCAACTGGTCGATGCCGCATCAGGCATGCATCCGCGCCATGCCCCATATTACATCCGCCGCATTCGTATCTCAGCAAGTGATCCGTTGTTCAAAATGCTCAAAGACCAAAAGTTCCCCTACAAACCCGAAGTCGGACAAGTCGACGGCACGGCAACAACCTACGTGCTGGAATTTCCAGTCAAAGCCCCCGAAGGCGCCATTTACCGCGATGACCTAAGCGCGCTCGAGCAACTCGAACACTGGAAAATGATTAAAACTAACTACACTGAACATAACCCGTCCGTAACAGTAACCGTCGGCGATGATGAATGGCTCGAAGTCGGGAATTGGCTCTATAAGAACTGGGATATCATCGGCGGTCTCTCGTTTTTGCCACGCACCAACCATGTGTATGCACTGGCACCCTACGAAGCCATCACAAAAGAAAAATACGAAGAGCTGGTCTCAAAACTGCCAACCCTTGATTTTGCAGAAATCGTCTGTTACGAAGAAACCGACGCAACCGAGGGCGCTAAAGAACTTGCATGCGTCGCAAATAGTTGCGATTTTTGAGTCAAAAAAACATACAAAGCTGCATAACTTTAGCTTGAACTTCGTTTAAGTAAGAACATTCTACAAATTTAGTAACTTTGCGAGTATGGCAGGAGAGAGGCTATCGCATAAGTAAGGACCTATAACTATAACTGTGGAAAACCTTATCATCTGTGGAGTTATGCTGTACGACAAC
The DNA here is from genome assembly GCA_046291735.1 of Candidatus Thermochlorobacter sp. Lineage (GTDB taxonomy): Bacteria > Bacteroidota > Chlorobiia > Chlorobiales > Thermochlorobacteraceae > Thermochlorobacter. The sequence continues at coordinate 12,430 of JBKBSK010000018.1, forward strand.
CTCAAAACGCTGATTCCTGACGATTCACTGCGGGATAAAATCATCTCTCTTTTTAACCGCGAACTCGAAGCGC
>JBKBSK010000019.1:0-7948 GCA_046291735.1 Candidatus Thermochlorobacter sp.
TGCTGACATTCAAGCTGGTCAGTTGGTTATCGTAGCACCGCAAGTCTGTCAGTGCGGTATTGCTGCTGACATTCAAGCTGGTCAGTTGATTGTTGGGGCAATACAATTCTGTCAGTGCGGTATTGTTGCTGACATTCAAGCTGGTCAGTTGGTTGTTGAAGCAATACAAAAGCTGCAGTGCGGTATTGTTGCTGACATTCAAGCTGGTCAGTTGGTTGTTGTAGCAATACAAAACCTGCAGTGCGGTATTGTTGCTGACATCTAAGCTGGTCAGTTGGTTATCGTAGCACCGCAATTCTGTCAGTGCGGTGAAATGCTCAATGCCCGTCAAATCTGAAATGTTTTGGCTTGAGCAATCCATAAATGTAATGCTTGTTACGCTGGGCGTCGTGAAGGTAACCGTGTTACCACTTTGCGATGTGCCTAAATAAGTGGCCACCAAAAAATTTCTGAAATTGGCGTCGGGCACTGTAATCGTTTGTGCGCCTGTATGGGTAGCCACGAGCAGCAGCAGGGTGAGTAGGGTAAAATAACGCTTCATAGGTTTGATAGTTTAAGTACGAAGTCTTCTAAGTCAGTTATTGGTTATGAGTGTGTTGAGATTGCGTTATGGAATGCGCCGCACTTTTGCCAGTTTCATGCGCATCTCGTCACGGAGTTTTGGCATCTGGGCACGATTGTCATAGGTGTAGTAACTGCCTAAAACTTGCAGGCGCACGCGTGTATCTTTGCGCACATATTCAATAGCGGGTGTTGAGGCAAAGTCATCTTTTTTATCATCACGAATTTCAATCATGGCGCCATCGGGGTCGTTTGCAATGGGCTTCCAAGATGTGGGCGAGGCATAGCCGTGAAAATCTGCAAGTGACATGCCATGCATCGGTTGAATGGAAACATGTATCGTGTAGTTCTTGCCCTCAAATCGGCAAGAGAAGATCTCCCCGATTTTGGTTGGTTTTGTGGCTTGAAAGCCTTTACCGAAGACCTTTTCAATATCGGCAACGGTCAAGGGGAAAGGATCATTGGTTTCATATTGCTTGAGATTTTGCGCGATGAGTGCATCGGCAGAAAGGTTCAGCAGCAGCGTAAGTGCCAAGATGCGCCAAGTGGCGAGTGCAACGGGGTGCGTTGCAGGTTGTAAGGTGAGCATGCGTTTCATAGCAAAACAAGTTTAGTGGTTAAAAAAAAATTGATTATTTGACCAGCATCATTTTCATGGTGCGTGTAAAGTTGCCCGCTTGCAAGCGGTAGAAATAAACGCCGCTCGATAGCCCTGTGGCATTGAACGAGGCTTGATAGCGCCCGGCAACTTGGCGCTGATTGACGAGCGTTGCCACTTCACGACCGAGCATGTCATAGACTTTCAAACTCACATCGCTTGTTTTGGGGAGTTCATATGTGATGGCTGTTGTCGGGTTAAACGGATTGGGATAGTTTTGCTCGAGCGCGAAATCAGCAGGGCGTTCAGATGCAACTTGACGCACAGACAATTGATTGGCGAGGCGCTGCCAGACGCCGCCGCCATTAAAGTCGTCGAACCGATAGGCTAAGTATGCGGTGGTGCCAAGGAAGACAACTTTGCCAGTATTGCCCAATAGCGTGCTGGCATTGCTTTCAGGCAAGCCAGACATGGTGCGAAGCCAACTATCGCCATTATTTGTGGAGACAAATGCCGTTGGCGGTCCACCGCCAAAAGCCAGAAGCGTGGAGCCCGAGAGAGCAAGACTGTTGACATTATCGGTTGATGTAGGCAAAGTAGAGCCAGTAAGATTGAGTGGAGTCCAAGTTGCGCCATTATCCGTTGAACGGAAAAATCCACGCGGAAAGCCGATGCCGCCGACCCAGATGGTATTGCCTGAAGCGCTCAGTGCATAGGCGCTAAACCCAGATTGATTGAATGCGGTAGGCGACCAAGTCTGACCGCCATCGGTTGAGGTCCAGACAGAGCGGTCGCGATTTTCGCCAGTACTGATACTCACGGCTGCAAAAACACGCGTGCCACTTACCGCAAACGCTCGGAGTGTGAAACTGCTGGGCAAGCCTGTATTGCTTTGCGTCCAAGTCTGTCCCTCATCTGTGGAGCGATAAATGCCACGGTCAGAGGAATAGCCGATGAGGGTATTTCCAGCCGTGACGACGGGCGCGAATTTGAGATTTCTTGAAATTTGAGGTAAGCCTGAAGTTACACGAGTCCAGCTTGTGCCATTGTTGGTTGAGCGATAGAGACCATCATCTGCTGAGGCAATCAGTGTGCTGCCCACGGCAGCTAGCGCGAACACACTTCTGGGGCGTCCGGTGGGTGCCGTCAAACCTGCATTGATGGCAGACCATGTGGCGCCGTTGTCTGTTGAGCGATAGACGCCATAGAAATCCGTTGCAATGAAATAAGAGGAACCGCTTTGAAGAAAATCATTTGCAATAAGTTTTGGCTCTAAGCCCGTGTTGCTGGCAGCCCAAGTGTTTCCGTTGTTCGTTGTAACATAGATGCCATCGTAGCCAGCGACGAAAATGCGTGAGCCATCGACCAAGATGCCATATCCAACGGGGTTAATCATGCCAGTGTTGATAAGCGTCCACGTGCTGCCATTATCGGTGGAGCGATAAGTATTGCCGTCGACGAAGAGACCGCCCAAGACCCGCTCGCCACGCAACGTGAGAAATATCGTAGAGCCGCTGGCTGCAAGCGCTGAAAGTGATCGGTCGCCAGCGGGAGCTGTATTGGGAATGAGCGTCCATGTATTGCCATTATCGGTGGAGCGAAAGATGCCGGTCAGTTCGGGCAAAATCGAGTTGCAGGCAGCAAGCAAGGTCGAGCCAGTGGAAAGCAGCACATTCACTGTTGCATTGACGGTGAACGGTGTGGTAATTCTCAAGCCGTTGTTGATTTCCGTCCAAGTCTGTCCATTGTCTGTCGAGCGATAGGCGCCGCGATTGGTGCCGGCAATGATGCTGCCGCCTGCACCAACGGCAAACGACAGCACGGCGGTTTCTGCGGGAATGCCTTGGTTAGAAAGCGACCACGACTGCCCTGCGTTGGTCGAGGTATAAACACCGTTGTTGGTGCCAATAAGCATGCGACCTGAAAGCGACAGCAGCGCGTGCACGGTGCGAACATTGTCAGGCAAGCCAGATACGGATGGTGTCCAACTTGCGCCATTGTCTGTTGAGCGATAGACGCCGTTGAGGGTTGTAGTAATGAGGAGTACAGTGCCAACAGAATGAATTTTAGCATCAATATCGAGCGGTAAGACGGCAGTTTGAACATTGAGAGTGCCGACGCGCGACCAACTTACGCCGTCATTTGTGGAGCGAAAAATGCCAAAGCGCGTTGTCGTGAGCGGCTCGAGGGCAAAAAGACTGCCGTCATGGCGCGTGAGACTGGTTACAGTGGCGTTGGCTGCCAAGCCATTTGTGACGCGAGTCCACTGTGCGTTTGCTGATACTGAAAGCATGACAAACAGCGCAAGAGCAAAAGTTTTCATAATAATCCTTCTCGTTTTGTATTGTTAGCAGCAGCAGCGATATAAATGTAGAAGAGGGCAGATGACTTTTTACTACGGATTTTCTACTGAGGGAGGCGTTAAGTGCTTATTTTGTGGTAAGTTACTTGCTGTTTTAAAGTGAGGCAAGAAATGTCTGCAGGCTCATTTCCGCGCTGAGTGCAAGTTTTTTGCGCAGGCTTTGGCGATGGCTTTCCACTGTGCGCTCTGAGGTGTAGAGCAGGGCAGCGATTTCTTTCGTGGAGAGCTCGAGGCGCAACAGGGCGGCTACCTTCATTTCAGCAGGTGTGAGGTCAGGATAACGCTCGGCAAGCACCTGTAGAAAAGTTTTATGTAAGTCCGAGAATTGCACTTCAAAGAGTTTCCAACTTTCTTCGGAGCGCAGGTTGTTTTGAATGTCTTGTCGGACTTTTTGTAAGATACTTTGAGACCGCTTACGTGCACCTGATTGCATTTGGCCAAGCATGTCGTTGAGACTTTTCAGAAATTGATTTTTCTTCACAAGGCTCATCGTCAATCTCATCAATTCTTTTTGCTTGTGTTTCATTTCATTTTCAAGTCTCTCTGCTTTGTGCTCGAAAAACTGGCGCTCATCTCGAAGACGCTGGACATCATAACGAATTTGAAGGTGGCGCATTTGTCTAAGTTGCTCGGCGTCTTTGAGGGCGGATTCAGTTTCAGAAAATTTGCATTGATGCAGGTAGGCTTGCTCATAGCGTTGCATGCTGGCATAGAGTGAGGAAAGTGCAAGATGAATTTTAGCAAGTTCTTCAAGCGCGCTGGCTTCTTGGGCAAGCGAAAGCGCACGTTGAAGCAAGTGTTCAGCTTTAGCAAATTGTTTTCGTTGCAACAAGATTTGTGATAGTGCAAGCTGCACTTGTGCCAAACGCAACTTTTCGCCGCCAGTTTCAAAGAGCGCTAAACTTTCCTCATAGGTCTTTTCTGCCTCTTGCCACTTTTGCTCCTCTGCGAAAAGATTGCCCATGCGCATCAGGACATCGGCAATCCCCCAGCGGTCTTGCAGCGCTTGGCGTAGCGATAACGCCTGTCGATATGCAACCAAGGCATCTGAAAATTTCTTTTGCAGCATATAGAGTTCGCCGAGCATCGTCAGTGAAGTTGCCATGCCAAACTTTTCACCAGAAACTTCAAAGAACTGCTGGGACTTCAAAGCATATTCCATTGCCGCCGAGTGATTGCCCATTTTGAGCGAAAGCGATGCCAGTGTGTTAAACACACCAGCCAAATGCAGCGCATTGTTATGCTGTTCTATACAAGCAACAGCGTGCAAGGCATAGTCGAGCGCAGCGGTGTAATCGCCAAGACCTTCAAAAATTACAGCCGCATTGGCAAGTGCGGCACCTTGATGTTGTGTGTCATTAAATTTCTCGAATATCTCTGCACTTTCTAAAAAACCGTTGAGGGCATCTTTGAGATTGCCCAGTCGTTGGTCAATCGCCGCCAGATTGTTAAGATGAAAAGCCAAGCTGCGCTTGTCGCCTAGGCGTTCATAGAGTTGCTTAGCAAGTGCAAATTCTTCTCGTGCGGTCTGGTATTGACCGATTTTGATATAGGCAGTACCTAAGGCTTGATGCGCTTTTGCAAGACCGTTGCAATCGCCGAGTTTGTTGAGCAAAGAAATGGCAGTATTAAGGATTTCTTTGGCGCGTGTATAGTTCGAGAGCGACACTTCCGCCATGCCTTCAGCAAGTAGGGCGCGGGCGTGCGCTTTTGCATACGCATACTGACGCGCAAGCGTCTGAACATGATGAATTTTGGGGAGCAGTTCGCGAGGTGAAAAAGACAGTTGCGCAAAGATTTCCTCAAGTTGCGCATCAATCTTTTCCTGAACCGTTGTAGGCAAGTTCCGTGGCTGACTTTTGGAATAGGCCACTCGCTTAGCTCGAGCTTTCATACCGACCGCCTTGTATGCTGCAAGTGCCCGAAAAATACGCAGGGAACTTAACAAAAAAGTACAGGAAATAAACATAAAGCACAACATTGAGCTATCCTTGAGAAATTGCCAGCGGAAGCCTACGGTATGCGCTTTGAGAGGCCAAAATAGACTTGTGTGCTCTTGGCGTCGGTTTAATTTTTACTAAGAAAACACTGAGAATTTGACTAAAAAAAATACTAAGAAGAAGAAGATTATCGCAGCAATAAAGGCGAAAAGTGGTATAAGTTTCTCCCGTTCGGTCGAGATATGAATTGCTTCCACATCCTGCACACAGGGCGGAATGGCAGACGTCAGTGCCTTAACTACCACAACGGCGACTTCATATCGTGCAGCTGCATCCATGAGAATGCCATAATTTGCACAGCGTGTGAGGTCAAGGTGCTTTGCATCTTTCTCGTCAGCCTTCAGCAGCAGGAACCACACTTTTTCCATGTATGGCTCAAGCTCCGAGAGAATGTGGCGATATGGTGCAAGGATTTCCTCCGCCGACTTAAGCTTGGGTGATGAAAATCCTGCTCGCCTATTTTGCTCAGACCAAATTGCTTTAATTTTCCTTGCAGAGGCTTCACTTTTCGTTGTAATCACTGGGTGCGCTGCTGCCTTAATATGTTCATCTGCAGACGAAGCAGCCACTGTTGGGTCATCCCTGAACCACAATGAATAGTCTGTACGAACAAAAGCAATATCTGCCTGATATGTTGCTTTCCTCTCCATCTTTTCGGATACTGTAGCTAAAACATAACTATCAAAGTCAAAGAGGTCGCACATTTGCAAATACAGCGTCTCAATAATGCCTGCCAGAGCATAATCGTCAAATGGATTTAATTTCAGCATGGCGCTGTAGTTTTGGCTATTGCGTGCCTCCTTAAGTGCTGTGTCCCATTGTGGCTTCGTCAGACCTGATTCTATTGCTAGTCTCTCCAGATCATGCAGAGCAACTTTCCTCATTCCGCCGTTAGATTTTTCCTCGACCATTAGGGCTTTGGCTTGTAAGAACGATTGCAGTTCAAGTAAGGCGGCGACATAGCCGTCAATGAGCAAATTTAACGTGCCTAACTTTACCGCCTGTTCAAATTCAGACTGGTCTTTCTCTATATCCAGCTTGACGATTCGATGCCAACGTGTGTCTCTAAAAAGGCTTGATGCGCATGCAGGAAAGTCTCGCAGGTGATTAAGAATATTGTTTGCGAATTTGGCGAATGCTGAGCGAGCGCCCCAATAATTTTTGCCAAATTGGTCGATGGTAATGGTCTTCAAGGCAGCCACATATTTTTCCATTGTCCACTCTTGCAAGCGTTTCTCTTGAGTGCTTTGCGAGGTAAGGACGCTCTCAATAAACTGTTGGCGTTCTTTGTCAGTTATCTTCAGATAGCATTGAGGATTTAACAATCATAAAATTGACGGGGTAAAATACTTATTTGCGGTCTCCAAAAAGTCTACGCGCGCGAATATGAGAAGCCTGTTGCAGAGACAGCACCTTGAACGCGAGCAATCTTTCAAGTGGCGTCTATTTCTATCGTTTGCAAGCGGGAGCTTTTACTAAGACGAAGAAGATGATGCTGGTCAAATAGTGAAGAGTGAAAAATGTCGTTTTGCACTACTCATTAGTTCGTCATTCCGAACAGAGTGAAGAATTAAAAGTTGAATGCAGTTGCTCACGCTGAAGGCTTCATATCAACGCTTCACGCTTTAGCGCTGCGCTCAAAAAATTTTGAACTGTCAAAAATCTATTTTACCTTCGCCCCTGACGAGAAAACTTTGTGCAAGACGACTTTCAAACAAAACCTTGTGCGTGCGTCAGTGATGCCCTGTTCTGTTCATCACAAGGTGGCAAGATTCGTTTCTGCTTCAAGACTCGCTTCTTCCCTACCTGCCTTTGAACAGCAACACCGAACAACAACACCGATTTAGCACTGAACTGATGCAAACCGAAGTACTGCGTTGCGCCCAGTATTGCTGATACTGCCAACGCTGGTCAAGACTGTTGAGGTTGTTGAGTGTGGCTTTATGCTCTCGCCAAGAGCGCGCGAGAGCACGCTTTGATTCCTAACTGTGAGCTCTATAAACTTAAACCAATGCGAAAAATGAAAAAGACGTTTTTATTATCGGTTTATCTTTTGGTGGCAAGCGTGGTGTTTGCGCAAAGCGTGTCATTTGCGCCTCCAGCCAGCGTCGGCGTCGGCAGTGTTCCTCTGAGCGTATTTGTGGCGGATGTGAATTTGGACGGCAAGCCCGACCTCCTCACCGCGAACTATGGCAGCAACAGTGTCTCGGTGCGGCTCGGCGACGGGGCGGGCAATTTCACCGGCACAACCAACATCAGCGTCGGCACTAATCCTCAAAGCGTCTTTGTGGCGGATGTGAATTTGGACGGCAAGCCCGACTTCCTCACCGCAAACACTAACGACAACACGGTCTCGGTGCGGCTCGGCGACGGGGCGGGCAATTTCACCGGCACAACCAACATCAGCGTCGGCACTAATCCTCAAAG
>JBKBSK010000001.1:0-528846 GCA_046291735.1 Candidatus Thermochlorobacter sp.
GGCTTGCTGACGATTATGGAATTTCCTGCTATCATTGTGGCGATTCTCACGGCGCGCATTGCCGCAGGAAAATCTTCCGAATCAAACGGCGAAGCTTCGCTCGGAAAAGTCTTGCAAGAACTCATTGCAGGTAAAAGCAACCTACTGATGTTAGGCTTCTTGTTGGTCGGATTTATTGCCGGCAAGCGCGGCTGGGAGCAAGTCGCACCATTTTTTGATTTGCCGTTTCGTGGTATTCTCACGCTCTTTTTGCTCGAGGCAGGCTTAGTCACTGGCAGGCGTCTGGGCGATTTGAAGAAAGTCGGCGGCTTTCTCATTGGCTTTGGCATTGTGATGCCCATTCTGCACGCTGTGTTAGGCATTTATCTCGGTAAGTTAGCAGGGCTTTCGCTCGGTGGGGCAACGATTCTCGGCGTGCTTTCAGCAAGTGCTTCTTACATTGCTGCACCTGCTGCCTGCCGCGTGGCGCTGCCACAAGCCTCACCGACCTATTACCTTACAGCATCGCTGGCAATTACTTTTCCGTTCAACATCATCGTCGGATTGCCACTCTATCACTACCTTGCAAAACTTCTATATGGCATATAAGGAGAAATCATGAAAACGGTATCACTCAAACTGCTCACTATCATAGCCGATGAAGCCCTGCAACGACGGCTCATTGAAGATGTCAAAAAACTTGGCGCCAAAGGCTACACTATTGAAAAAGCTTATGGAGAAGGCGACAGCGGTGGTCGTATCAGTCCATGGGAAGGCGAGAACATTCGCATTGAGACACTTGTTAGCGATAGTGTTGCTGATAAAATTCTCGCCAAACTTTCTTCGGAGTACTTCAATCGCTACAGCATCATTGCCTATCTCTCCGATGTGCAAGTCTTGCGTGGTGAAAAGTTTACTTAAGTTGCAGGCTTAAGAAGCGCGCGTTCTGCTGTATTTTTGTGTTATGGACACAAAACTTAAGCGCTCGTGATACCGCGTTATTCACCGCAAGATATTGCTGCTCTCTGGACCGAAGAAGCCAAAATGCAGCGCTGGCTTGAAATTGAACTTGCCGCTGTAGAGGCACGAGTCAAACTCGGTGAAGTCCCTGCAGCAGATTATGAGGAAATCAAACGCAAAGCCAAGTTCGATGTGGCACGTGTGCTTGAAATTGAAAAAACCACCAAGCACGATGTGATTGCGTTTTTGACAAATGTCGCTGAACATGTCGGTAGAGCTTCGCGCCACATTCATCAAGGCATGACTTCAAGTGATGTCTTGGACACTGCTCTTTCCATGCAACTGCGCGATGCAGGCAAAATCATCTTAGCCGATATTGAGCACTTAATGCGCATTCTTGCTCGCCGTGCCAAAGAATTCAAATACACCTTGCAAATCGGACGCACACATGGCGTGCATGCTGAGCCAATTACCTTTGGCTTGAAACTTGCACTCTGGCATGAAGAGATGCAGCGCAATCGACAGCGGTTAAAGCGTGCGATTGACATCATCAGTGTCGGCAAAGTCAGTGGTGCAGTCGGCACGTTTGAACATCTCTCTCCGAAAGTTGAGGAATATGTCTGCAAAAAATTAGGCTTAAGACCCGAACCTATTGCCACGCAAGTCATCCAGCGCGATCGGCACGCTGAATACCTTTGTACGCTTGCTGTTATTGCTGCCTCAATTGAAAAATTCTCTGTTGAATGCCGGCACTTGCAGCGTACTGAGGTATTGGAAGCCGAAGAGTTTTTCAGTCAAGGACAAAAAGGCAGTTCTGCGATGCCACACAAACGCAACCCAATTACTTTCGAGCGTCTGACTGGCTTAGCCCGTGTTATTCGCGCTAATGCTATGGCTGGCTTAGAAAATGTAGCACTTTGGCACGAGCGTGACATTTCTCATAGCTCCGTCGAGCGCATCATCATGCCCGATTCTACCATTGCGCTGTGCTACATCGTGCGAGAATTTTCTTACGCCATCGAGAACCTCATTGTCTATCCAGACCGCATGCTGAAAAATTTTGAGCACTCCTTTGGGCTCACTATGTCGCAATCCGTCATGCTTGCGCTGACCACAAAAGGCTTAACGCGTGAAGAGGCTTATGCGCTCGTGCAGCGCAATGCTATGCGAAGCTGGAAAGAAAAAATCCAACTCAAAGAGCTGATTTTGAACGATGCTGACATTCGCGCACATCTCTCTGAAAAAGAAATTCATCACCTTTTCTCGCACGAGACGTTGATGAAAAAGCTGAAGAAAAATATCGACTACATTTTCAGACGTGCAGGCTTAGACAAACGCAAGAAAACATAAACCGAGCCCTTGCTCCCACCTTATTTGACAGCCCTCTACTAACGCATAAAATTCTCAACAGTTAAAGCACAAAACGACCGTCTCGTCCATCTTTCTTCTAAAAAAACGACCACATCATCGCTGCAAAAACAAAGCGAAAAATAAATTGCTGCAGGTCGAGAAAGTTTTCTTGCAATTGAAGAAAGGGGAAATAGGAGTATGTCTCAAATGCAGTCCAAGCCAAGTTTATTGGAAACACGACCAGTCGAGGTTCGTCCAGCAGCGAACCTTGCTGTTAGCGCATCAGCGAGCAACTTTAACAATGCAGAACCCTCGCAAGGCTTTGCACTCGAGACGCTCTCGCGTGAAATTCCGCTGCCGCGCGTCTTGCAAATCTGTCTCCTGCAATTTTCCACAGCGATTGTCTTCGTCTTGCTCAACAGCACGCTCAACCGTGTGATGATTGTTGAATATCAAATCGATGCATGGATTGTGGGCGTACTGATTGGCTTGCATAATCTGCTGGCTGGAATTCGTCCGTTCATTGGCTACTACTCCGATACACATCTGTTCTTTGGCTATCGGCGCACGCCGCACGTCATTGTGGGCAATCTTATCTTGGTCTTTGGTGTCTTGCTCTCCGTCTATGGGTTGATGCTTGTCAAGGGTAACTATGCCATGGGCATCGGGCTGATTGTCATCGCCTTCACGCTCTATGGCTTAGGCATTAACATCACCGGCACCATGTTCTATGCGCTTCTTGCCGATAGCGCAGGCGAAAAACATAAAGCTAAAGCCGTAACCGTGGGCTGGTTCGTGCTCATCTTCGGCGTGATTTTAGTTTCGGGTCTGGTCAGTGCTTATCTCAAAGAGTTTTCCGATGAGCGCTTGATTGATCTTTTCTGGATTGGCAGCGCATTTGCCATTCTCTTTACTTGGCTTGCTATGCTGGGCACAGAAAAACGCTTTGCCAAAGCTCATGAAATCGTCCTAAATAAGAAAAGCGATACGAGTTTCAGAGTCGCTATGAAGACGCTGCTTGCCAATAAGACCGTATATGAATTTTTCCTCTTCATGTTTATTACCGTGGTCGCCATTCAAGGTCAAGATGTAATTTTAGAGCCATTTGGTGCAGAAATTTTCGGCATGAGCGTCTCCGAGACTGCCAAGCTAACACAACTCTGGGGCATGGGCACGATGCTTGGCATCCTCACGCTGGGACTTTTCTTCGTTAATCGCATCGGTAAAAAGCGCACCACTTACTTAGGCTGCATTACCTCTGCTATCGGGTTCCTCGTGATATGCCTCTCACCGCTGGCTGACCTTGCCATGTTTAAGGCAGGCGTATTTCTCTTGGGTGTGGGTAATGGTGCGCTTACCGTTGGCACACTGACAATTATGATGGATATGACCACGAAAGAAAACGCGGGCGTCTTCATGGGCACATGGGGCGCAGCACAAGCCTTAGCTAACTTCGTGGCAAATACCACAGGCGGCGCGATTCGTGATGTCTCACTTTGGCTATCGAGCAGCCATTATGTCGGCTACGCCACGGCATTTTCCATCGAGATGATTCTGCTCTTTGTTGCTATTGCGATTCTGCGTGTCATTAACATCACGGAGTTTCAAACCCGTCAGCGCCCCGCTGAGATACTGACCAGCGTTGTGGGCAGAGAAGACTAAGCCGTGTTCAGGCAAGACCAAAAGTGCACTAGAAGCTGCTCGAAGCCACCGTAGGCTTTTCACGCTCGAGCATGTAGCGCCAGTTAGGATTTCTGACTAGGTTTGTAGCGAATTACTTCAGCTTTCTCAATTGTAATCAGCCCGCCGGCTTTTGCTTGCTCGAGGAGTTCTTCGACATGCTCGACAAACTTGCGCACTTTTTCTTCGACATCGACAATCTCGATAACAATTGGCAAGTCGGAAGAAATCTCAAGCAGTTTTGTCGTGTGAATAACCGAACTTGCACCGAAGCCCATCATAGCGCGCATGGCAGTGGCGCCTGCTAGCCCATATTTCTTTGCTTCAAAGACAATGGATTCATAGAGTGGAATCGCACCATGTTTATCAGATTCGCCCACAAAGATGCGCAGCAATTTCGCATCAGGATTCTTTTCAATCATAGCCCTTTCAAAATCGCATATCCCAAAAATGTCGCTGCAAGTCCAAGTGTAATGCTGCTGGTTACATACAGCCCGGCATAGAGAAATTGTCCATCGCGCAGCAAGGCAATAGTTTCGTTTGAAAATGCTGAGAAGGTTGTAAAACCGCCGCAGATGCCCGTTGCCAAGAAGAGTCGCCACTCTTGAGACAGATTGCCTCTATCGCTTAGTGCAAAGACAAGCCCAATCAAAAAGCACCCTACGATATTGACGCTTAGCGTGCCAAACGGGAAAGTCGACAGAACATTCTTTTGCACTTGCTGTGCAACAAGATAGCGAAGCGCCCCGCCAATAAAACTTCCAATCCCGATGCTTAGTAGTGTCTTCATTTGGTCGGATTCTGTTACTATTAGACTTGCATAGACTTGCCACTTGCAGAGATACCTACAGTTTTTCAATCACACGCTTAAAAATTGCTGTCATCTTTGGCTCGGCTTCGTTTGCTGCAGCAATAATTTCTTTTACATCAACCGGCTTGAGGCTCTCAGGAAAACATTCATCTGTGATAATTGAGATACCCAACACTTCTGTACCTTGATGATTTGCAACAATCACTTCAGGCACTGTGGACATCCCCACCACATCCGCTTGAAGCAGACGCAGCATGCGGTATTCTGCGCGCGTCTCCAAACTCGGACCCGAGAGTGCCACATAGACGCCACGCTGTACTTTGATTTTTAGCTCAAGCGCTGCTTCTTCTGCTAACTGAATCAAACGTTTCGAGTACGGCTCGCTCATATCGGGAAAACGCGGACCGAGTTCATCATCATTTTTCCCAATTAGCGGATTGTCGCCAATAAGGTTAATGTGGTCATCAATAATCATAATATCGCCTTTGCGATAGAGCGGATTTAGCCCACCGCATGCATTTGAGATGCACAGTGTCTTGACGCCTAAGGTTTTCATCACACGAATCGGAAAGGTGATTTCTTGCATCGAGTAGCCTTCGTAGTAATGAAAGCGCCCTTGCATAGCGACCACCTTTTTGCCACTGAGCGTTCCGAAAATTAGCCGTCCACTGTGCGATTCCACCGTCGAGAGAGGAAAGTGCGGAATGTGCTCATATTCTAAGACAAGTTGCGTTTCAATTTCCTTGGCAAGTCCACCCAGTCCTGTGCCAAGCACAATACCAATAGGATAAGTGTCTGTGGTTTTGGCTCGAATAAAGTCGTGTGCTTCGGTGATTTTTTTGCGTAGGTCGGTCATTTTTACCAGTTTTTTATGAGCGTCTTAAAGATGAGTCGATGCTCGAGAATGTTTGCAGACAAAGACAACTGCATGTTGCACTGCCTGTTATCTTAGGCTGGCGGCAAGTTTTGCTTCACGAAATTGCACTACAAAATCCGCCACGCGTGAATAGACCTCGCGCAGTGTTTCGTCATCAGGCAAAAAGACAATTCTAAAAAATCCATCCTTTGGCTCTGTGCCAAACCCCGAACCATGCACAAAGAGCACACCTTTTTCGCGCAGTAGTCCTAAGACAAACGCTTCGTCTGTGCCAAGCTCACCGTTTTCAAGGTTTATCTGTGCCATAGCGTAGAAGGCGCCTTCGGGTTTATTGCATCTTATTGCGCTGATTTGGTTTAGCATCTCAAAAGTGATATCGCGCTGCGCACGCAATCGTCGCATTGTAGCCTCAAGGTAAGAAGTCGGTAACGACACTGCAGTCTTAATAACATGCTGCGCTGGCATTGGGGCACTGAGTCGAGCGTCAGCTAGTTTGCGAATCGCTGCCATCAGGTCAGAAATCAGATGTGCATTCGTTACGGTCATCCATCCTAAGCGCCAGCCCGGTGCAAGGTAGTTTTTGGACAGCGACTCCATCGTAATTACAGGTAAGTCATCACCAGCCAGACTGCCCATCGGCACATGTGTACCTTCAAAAATAAGTTTGTGATAGACTTCGTCAGCAATCACAATCAGCCCGTGCTCGCGCGCCACATTGAGCATCGCTCTGAGTGTTTCAGGTGAATACAGCGCACCTGTTGGATTATTTGGGTTGATTATCACCAGCAGTTTCGTGCGTGCCGTGATTTTCTCACGCAGTTCATCTGCATCGGGCTGCCAGTTGCGTTCAGGGTTTTGGTGATACTTGACTTCCACTGCACCCAGTTTTGCTGCAATTGCTGTGTAGAGTGGATAGCCCGGCGCAGGCACAAGCACTTCATCGCCCGGCTCTAAGAGTGCACTGAAGACTAAATCCGCTGCCTCGGATGCACCGTAGGTGAAAATGACATCATCAGGCGTGGTTTTGATACCGCGTCGGTACGCTTCTTCAGCAATTGCAGTGCGCGCTTCAGTGATACCCACAGACGGTGAATAGCCATTGTAACCCTCACGCACCGCTTTGGTGATGGCTTCTTGTAAAGGCTCAGGCGGTTGAAAACCGTAAAGCGCAGGATCGCCAATGTTGAGGTAGATGACTTTGCGCCCTTGCGCCTCGATTTTTTTTGCTTCTGCAACGATATTGCGAATCGCATACTTGTAATTCTGCGTGCGCTTTGCAGGCTGATAGCGTGCTGACATGATGCAATAGGAATTTGGTTACTCTAAACTGTTGAGAATTTCATCAATGTTGGCTTTGCGCGTACTGAGAGAACTTTTGTAAGTCTCCACAGGCACTTCATAGCGCGTGGTTTTCTCTACTGACGGTTGCTCATCACTGGCGGGGACAGGCTGCGTTGGAGTTGATGCTGTAGCCTGCACAGCCGATGGTTTTGCATTTGGTTCTGCACTCGGCGTACCTGCGCTCTTATCGGCAGCCAAGTCAGGCTTCGGTGATGCAGGCACAGCCTCGCTTACTGCTGAGACATGTTGGGTCTGGACACGCAGTTGTTTGCGTGCCGCAATTTGATTTACAATGTAGTTATCTTCATTTGCACTAAAGGAATTCAGCAGCTCAAGTTGAGAAGAAAGCAAGAGGCGCAATTTGCTGATAATTTCATGTTTTTGTGCATTGAGGCGCTCGATATCATCGTTCAATGCTATTGCATCATTTTTTGCACGCTCCAAAATCTGCGCAGCTTTCATCTGGGCTTCTTGTCGAATCAGTTCCGCTTCACGCTTGGCATTCTCTACCACACTTGCCGTCGATTGCTGCGCTTGAGCCAGCGTCTGATGCAATATGCTCTCGACTTCCTTGAACTTTTGTACCTGCCCTTCAAGCTCATAGAGTCGACGCTTGAGCGCATCTTGCTCTGCTAAGAGCTCTTCCCATTGCTTTGATACTGTGCCTAAGAAGGCTTCCACTTCTTCTGGTTCATAGCCGCGCAAAGCTTTGTTAAATGTCTGTTTCTTGATGTCAATCGGCGTGAGTCTCATAGCGCAATGCGTTTTTTGCAGTTCCTGTATTTTCTCGAAAGTAATCATAAGCGCAATTTTCACAAGGGCACCGCCTAAAAACTCTAAAAACGTTTATGCCTCTTTTGCTATTTTGACGGCTAGCTTAAACGCGAACGCGCAAAACGAAAACGCTCTAAAAATGGAAGAGTTCTTCACGCAAAATTCAATTTACGTGGTGCTCGTAATTGTTCTGGTTATTTTCACGGGGCTATTCATCTATCTCCTGCGCCTTGAAAGAAAACTTACCGCATTAGAACAGCAATTTTCCGAGCAAGATGACGCTCAGCAAAAACGCTAGGGCATACTTTAGCGTTTAACACAGAGCGAAAAATAGCGTAAATTCGAAGCGCTTGTGCGTAAGCAAATCTAAGAAACATCCGAAGAGCAACTAAAAATAACGCATCTTTAAACTCACTATGCTCAAGAACCCAAAAATGCTGGCTGGCGGGGCAATTCTAGCAGGCGTGCTTGTTTGGCTAGCTTTTACCGCCCAAGAATGGGGTAACAGCACAATTGGCTACGCGAATCTTGATGAAGCCGCCAAAACGAAAAAAGTCTGTTACATCAAAGGCTACTGGGTAAAAGAGAAACCAACCGAAACAAATGCAAATGTCTTCACATTTTATATGAAAGATGAATCAGGCAAAGAAACGCGTGTCATTTACCCTAACGGCAAGCCAAACAATTTCGAGCAAGCCACAAGTATCGTGGTGCAGGGCAAGTATGAAGATGGCATACTGCACGCCAAAGATATTTTAGTCAAGTGTCCATCAAAGTATCAATCTGAAGAAGCCGATAAAGCCAAGAAGATTTAAGTCTCTTGGCTTTCTTTTTTTTAATCACACTAACCTCTTTTAAGTAGTATGCCTACCGACGCCCTGTTCATGGAATTTCTCACTGGAAAATTTGTTACCATCATTGGCTTTGTTGCTGCACTTGTTGCTGTAGTCGCCTATTTCAAAGCGGCACAGTCGGAGCATGATTGGTCACTTCAGCGCGAGTGGCTCTCAATGGGACGCTATGCGTTCCTAGCCATGTTTATCGCTATCGTCATCAACGGCTTACACCTGCTCTACCTTATTCTCACCCATCAATTCCAATACAACTATGTCAAGAGCTACAGCGACACCACACTCGAGCTTTTCTACCTTATCTCGACCTTTTATGCCGGTCAAGAAGGCAGTTTCATGCTATGGATGTTCTATGGTGCGCTCTTGGGGCTTTTTGTCATTCGCACTGCGAAAGACTATGAAGCTCCGGTGATGACGGTTCTGACGCTCTCGCAAGCGTTCTTGCTCTCCATGATCATGGGCATTCAAGTGCCCGGCATTGGGGTCATTGGCAGTGACCCGTTTGCATTAGTGCTCGGTGAACCTCCTCAAGAAGGTGATGGACTCAATGCCCTGCTGCAAAATCCTTGGATGGTAATTCACCCGCCAACGCTTTTCTTGGGCTTTTCATCGCTGATTGTGCCGTTTAGTTTTGCGATTGCCGCACTGTGGAAAAATAAATACGACGACTGGGTACGTCCAGCCTTGCCGTGGATTCTCTTTAGTGCTATGACACTTGGCACAGGCATTATGATGGGCGGCTACTGGGCATATAAAGTTCTCGGTTGGGGCGGTTACTGGGGCTGGGACCCTGTAGAAAATTCCTCGCTTGTACCATGGCTGATGATTGTTGCCCTGCTGCACACCACCCTAGTGCAAAGAAAACGCGGCTCTCTCAAACGCTTTAACCTCTTTCTTGCCATCCTTGCCTACTCAACCATCCTCTACAGCGCTTTTCTTACACGCAGCGGCGTGCTGGGCGATACATCCGTGCATTCCTTCACCGACCTTGGACTTTACAACCAACTTGTCGCATTTTGTGTCGTTTTCTTCGGCGGCGGACTTCTGTTGCTCTTCTGGCGCTTCCGAAGTATTCAATCTGCTCAATACGCCGATTCTCTCTACTCACGCGAATTTTTCCTCTTCAGTGGCTCTCTCGTGCTCATGCTCATCGGCTTCGTAATACTTGCAGGCACATCCACACCTCTCATTGATCAAATTTTAGGGCGCCCGCTCACTAAAATCGAGCCAGAGTTTTACAACAAAACCACACTTCCGCTTGCCATCATGATTGGCTTGCTTTCAGCAATTGGTCAACTGATTTGGTGGAAAAAAATAGATCGAGACAATCTTGTCAAAAATCTTGCGCTACCTGTCGCATTAGCTATGGGCTTTACATCCATACTAGTTGTTTTTGGTATGACAGACTGGGGCATGATTCTCCTTTCCCTAACTACTTCATTTTCGCTCTTTGCCAACGCACAAGTGCTCCTGAAAGTCGCAAAAAGCAACCTGCGCTTTGCAGGTGGCTCACTGACCCATGTGGGATTAGCTTTGATGTTGCTTGGCATTATTGCTTCAGGCAAGTATGATGAAAGTAAATTTGTGGAATTGCCTATCGGGCATCCCGTTAAAGCCTTTGGCAAAGAGATGACATACTTAGGCGTGGAACAAATCGATGGTGCAAAAAATGGCTTCAAAATTCAAGTCAAGGATGGAGCAAAAGAATATCTTGCTATGCCTGTGATGTATGAAACGCGCCGAATGACCGTACAAAATCCTGATGTCTTGCACTATCTCACCAAAGATTTTTATATCGCTCCTGTCAATTTGATGCGCCGCCCCTCCGGCGAACGTTTGGTATTAGCTAAAGATGAAGTGCAAACCCTGCAAGACTACAGTGTGAAATTCACCGGCTTTAAGATGTATCAAGACCCGAATTCACTAAGTCCAGATGGCTCGCAGCCCATAAAGATTGGAGCGTATTTGGAATTGAGCAAAGACGATATCATTGAGCGCCTTGAGCCTACACTGACCATCAAAGCTGGTGCCGCTCCCGAGATTCAACCAGTTTCGCTTCAAGGTAATCCCTCAATAAAAGTCTCGCTCATCAACATCGATGCCAACAACCGCAAAGTGATGATTGAAGTACAGGGTCTTTCACCTTCTTCATTACCTGCTGAAACATTGATTGTGGAAGCTAGTGTTAAGCCGTTTATCAATGTGCTTTGGCTTGGCACTTATATTGTATTCTTCGGCTTCTGCCTCTCGATTTATCGCCGTTGGAAAGAGCGTCAGCTTAGTGTTTCGCATAAAGTCTTGCCCACTGCATTTTCTAGCACTGCTGAACACTCAAAAGCAAAAGAATCTTTGATGACTTCATAAGCGATGAGATATGCGATTAGCAGTGATTTTACTGACCATTATCTTTAGCCTAACACCTCAACTTTTGCTCGCACAGAAACACCTTTCGCCTAAAATTTTTGCTAATGCACCGTCTACGTTTCACATTAAGGACTCTTTAAGCCCGATTGCTTTAGATATTGAGAGCACACCGCCTACAAAATCGCCTGTGCTTGCAGCATTGCTTTCTTTTATTCTGCCCGGCTTGGGAGAATTGTATGCAGGGCGTTTTGAGAGCGGACAGTATTTCTTAGCAGCTGACGTGGCTCTGATTCTTGGCGTTACGACACTCACCGTCTATGGCAATATCCAACGCGCAGATTATCAAACTTTTGCGCGATTGTATGCTAATGTAGCCGCTGGAAACAAAAGCAGCGAGTTTTGGCGCGATATTGCTGACTGGCAAAGCCGAACTGCATTCAACGAGTCACGCTTGCGTCGGCGTCAATATGGTGCTATTTATGAAGTTGCCGATGATTGGCAATGGCAAAGCAATCTGCATCGTCAGCGTTATCGTGAAATTTGGGTATCAAGTGAAACTGCGTTTCAGTCAAGTTATTATGTGATTGCAGCCATGGGCATTAACCGATTGCTTAGCGCAATTAACGCAGTAAGACTTGTAAATGAAGGGCAAGAAGGCAAACTTGGCTCTAACATCTTAATTTCGTCTCACGCGTTCACCACACTTCCCTTACGCACAGAAGGCTTGATGCTCTCACTTTCTGCTCGCTTCTAATACAGACCTAACACAGCAATTCAAGTTTATTCCAACATATTGATTGCAACTGTGTTGCTTTTTTGTTATATTTGTATGACTGAAATGCAACTTATTTCTCTCCTATTGAAAGAGCCTTCCAGTCAGCAAGGCTCGAAGTTTGTAGAGCAACCTGCACGCAAGGTTGCAGCGGCACAAGTAAGTTTAGAATTACATATCGCCCCAAGTTCTTTAGAGGTTCTCTTACTATGCTCTGTATGTTGTCCTAAACTGAGAACATTCTAATTATCTGAATGAATGAAACAAACTTATACAACACAAACTAAAACAATATGTCAAACCATAAAACGATCCTCATCGCCGATGACGAACTGAACTATGTGTCGTCTTTACGTGCTCATTTAGAAAAGGAAGGATATAGGGTCATTTGGGCACAAAACGCAGCGGAGGCAATGGCAAAAATTTCTGCCAAACCCCACGCTGTTGTTGTCGACCTTATGCGTGGGCAATCATCTGGACTTGACCTTTGCCGCAAACTCCGCATGCAGCCTGAGTGGCGATACCTCCCTATCATCATTTTTACCAACAAAGAAGGTGAGTCCGACGAGGTTGTCTGCCTTGAAGTTGGTGCGGATGATTTCATTCACAAGTCAGCCAGTTTGCGTGTCTTTTCAGCGCGTTTGCGCAACATTCTCAGACGTTACGTTGCCGCACCTGCCGCCGATGAAGTCTCATACATTAAAATCAATCAACTTGAAATCAACAAGGCTTTTTACTTGGTTCGTCTGAATCAGAAAGATATTTTCTTGCCACGTAAAGAATTTGAACTACTCTGGATTTTAGCTTCCAACAAAGGCAAAGTCTTTTCACGTGAGATGCTCTTGCGCCGTGTGTGGGGCGAAAATGTCTATGTTACAGACCGCACCGTTGATGTGCATATCTGCAAAATTCGTCAGCGTTTAGGTGCTTTCGGACATGAACATTTGGAGACCATCAAAGGCATTGGCTACCGAATTAAAGCGTAGCGAAAGCCTGTTGCTTGGGCATAGCGTCAGCTATGTTACAACACGCTCTGTTATCTCTAACTTACAGTGACGGCGCGTTACACTAAGTTTTGCTCTTGCGCCAAATGGTAAAGTCAGCTTGGATTTGATATGACCGAATGAAAAATTTGTAAACGCCGGCACAAGTTTCGGCAGCTTTTTGACATAGTCTGCAATCACTTGCTTCATTGAAAGCGAAGGCTTATCATCCTCTGGCTCAGAGTCTGTAAATTGTCCTACCACAAAGCCGTGCAATGCTTGCATTGCCCCCGAATTTGCAACTTGCGAGAGCATCCTATCAACGCGGTAAGGTTCTTCGCCGATGTCTTCTATTACCAAGATACTTTTTTTCAGACTTGGCAAATAGGGCGTGCCGATAAGGGTTGTCAGTAGCGAAAGATTTGCTGCGCTAAGGCGTCCGGTCTTTTCGCCAACTTGCAGCGCCGAAGCATGATGAGAAGCGTGGTTTGGCAGTTCGCCGACAACACTTGACGATGTTATCATTCGCCAGAAGTGCTCTTGCGCAAAGTCATCTGGCTGTGTCATATCGGAGACGAGCATTGGTCCTAAAAACGTGATGAGCCTGCACTTTGCAAACAGTGCGCAGGAGAGCGCAGTGATGTCAGAGAAGCCTACGAAAATTTTGGGATTACGCGCTATCATGGCGTAATCGAGCAAGGGGAGAATACGTGGCGAGCCATACCCGCCGCGCAAACAAAAAATCGCTGAGACATATCGGTCAGCGAACATTTCGTTGAGGTCTTGCGCGCGTTCTTTATCTGTACCTGCTAAGTACCCATATACCTTGCGCACTGCCTTACCAAACTTAATGCGATAACCCAAACTTTCGATGTACTCGGCAGCACGCTCTAATTTATCCTCAGGAAATACTGGGCTTGCAGGCGCAACAATACCGATAACATCACCTTTTCGGAGACGCCTTGGTTTTAGGACGGTCAAGCGTAAAGAAGGTTGTTAGGCATTTTGAACAGATTCGGCAATCACAATCGCACGATTGTTGTTCATCTCTACAAACCCCCTTGAAATGACAAAGGTTTGCGATGATTTATCAGCTAAATCAATGCGGAGTTTGCCTTCCTTGAGTGCCGAAAGAATCGGTGCGTGATTTTGCAAAATCTGAAAACTACCTGCTACACCGGGCAATGTCAGACATACGGCTTCGCCTTCAAAGACCTGCTTAACTGGCGTGACGACTTCAACTTGAAAGGGCATCGTTTTAGTAACTTGGTAAAGTTTTAGCTTTCTCAACGGCTTCTTCAATCGTGCCAACCAGACGGAACGCTGCCTCAGGCAAATGGTCGTAACGACCTTCTAAGATTTCTTTGAAGCCGCGAATCGTATCTTCAATTTTGACATACTTCCCTTCCAGACCTGTGAACTGTGTAGCCACGAAGAATGGCTGCGAAAGAAATTGCTGAACACGACGTGCACGCGCCACAATAGTCTTGTCTTCATCAGAGAGCTCGTCCATACCTAAGATGGCAATAATGTCTTGCAAGTCTTTGTAGCGCTGCAAAATTTGCTTAACGCCTTGCGCCACTTCGTAGTGTTCCTGTCCAACGATATTT
This sequence comes from Candidatus Thermochlorobacter sp., assembly GCA_046291735.1. Classification (GTDB taxonomy): domain Bacteria; phylum Bacteroidota; class Chlorobiia; order Chlorobiales; family Thermochlorobacteraceae; genus Thermochlorobacter. Next base: position 14,353 of record JBKBSK010000001.1, read on the forward strand.
GGGTCAAGAATTTTTGAGGTTGAGTCCAGCGGGTCGACTGCAGGATAGATTCCCATTTCAGCAATTTGACGCGAGAGCACGGTTGTGGCATCAAGATGTGCAAAGGTCGTTGCTGGTGCTGGGTCTGTCAGGTCATCAGCAGGGACATAAATGGCTTGCACAGAAGTAATCGAGCCTTTTGTTGTCGAGGTAATGCGGTCTTGAAGCGCGCCCATCTCTGTTGCCAGTGTCGGCTGATAGCCTACTGCACTCGGCATTCGTCCTAAGAGCGCGGAGACTTCCGACCCTGCTTGTGTGAAACGGAAGATATTATCAATGAAGAGCAAGACATCACGCCCTTCTTCATCGCGGAAGTATTCAGCGATAGCAAGTCCTGTAAGTGCCACGCGCGCACGTGCGCCCGGCGGTTCATTCATCTGACCAAAGACGAGCGCTGCATTTTTAATCACACCGGATTCTTCCATTTCCAGCATGAGGTCGTTGCCTTCACGCGTGCGTTCTCCAACGCCTGCAAAGACAGAATATCCACTGTGAAATTTGGCAATGTTGTTGATGAGTTCTTGGATAATCACCGTTTTACCGACGCCTGCACCACCGAAAAGCCCTGTCTTACCACCTTTCGTGTAGGGCTCCAGCAAGTCAATCACTTTGATGCCCGTCTCCAGCATTTCAGCTTTCGTTGTCAGTTCTTCAAATGCCGGAGGATGTCGGTGAATCGGATACTTTTTAGCACTTTTAATCGGTGGTTTGCCATCGATAGGCTCACCGACGACATTAATCAGTCGCCCAAGAACCGCCTCGCCTACAGGTGTTTGAATCGGCGCATTTGTGTTGATAACTTTCGTGCCACGCGTTAGACCCTCAGAAGTATCCATCGCTATCGTGCGCACACGCTCTTCACCAAGATGCTGCTGCACTTCAAGCACAAGTTCACTGCCATCTGGACGCTTGACGGTTAAGGCGGTCATAATCGCCGGCAGGTCACCGTTAGGAAAATCAACATCAATAACGGGACCGATAATTTGAGCAATAATACCTTCTTGCATTTGAAAAATTTGAGATGTTAAAGCCTTGGATAGAAAACTTGGGCATCGCGCTTTTGATGCAAGCCGAAGCACGCCGAGCCACCTGCGGGACTCGAACCCGCGACCTGCTATTTACGAAACAGCTGCTCTACCGACTGAGCTAAAGTGGCAAAAAACTTTGAAACTCTAATATACAACTTACTGCTTTTTTTCTCAAAGTCTCCAAGAAGGGCATTCTCATTTTGCGATATTCTGAATTGAAATCGCTCAAGCATACTGTATTTTGCTGAGCAGCTCACGCGCTCGCGTTCACGAATGTGCGTAATTCTTGTACTGTTGCACCAAATTTTTTGCGTGCTACGATGCGAAGAGTTGAGAAGAGTTGAGAAAATACTGCCTTGTCCGACGTTCCGGATACGCTCCTTAAGCCCAATGGTTTGCAGAGCGCCAACTTCGCCGTAATACCAAAAGCAGCATAAAAACCAAGCAAGACAAAAGACGAAATTTGCAGTGTTAAAACTTACGAACAATATCGTCTCATAGGAGAAAGGTAGATGAACAGAACTGTACTTGGTAACATCATTCGTGGCTCCTTGTTAGAAGGGCTTGATATGAAGCTCTTGGAGCATGTTCCGCTTGAGAGTATCAAAGCTGGAAAATTTCTCGTCGTGGAAGGCGAGCAATACGATTTTTTCTCTATTATCACCGACATGCGTCTTGCGGCTAAAAATGAGGACTTGCTCTCCAGCCTACCTAACTTTCACCACGATTTAATTCGGCACATTATTTCTGGCACGCTGACATACTCGATTGTCTCACTGCGTCCGATGCTTATGCGTGAAAAACGTCAGGACGCTGTGATAGAACCAGTTAAGACCATCCCCTCTCACTTTGCTGCTGTAGCTGAAGCTACTGATGAAGACATTGCCAGCATATTCGGCACAGAATCACGCAACAAAACCGAAAATCGCAAGTTCTTTTACATTGGCACGCCGCTCGATATGTCGCAGCCCGTTTGCCTTGATTTGGAACGCTTTGCTGAGCGCAGCAGTGCAGTCTTTGGTCGCACAGGCACAGGCAAAACCTTCATTACACGCTTATTGCTTGCTGGGCTCATCAAAACCGACACAGCCGTTAATCTCGTCTTTGATATGCACAGTGAATATGGCACAAGAGGCACATCTGAGGCGCCGGGGCAATCTTCTGTGAAAGGCTTGCAACCGCTCTTTGCCTCACGCGGCAAAGTCAAAATATACTCGCTCGACCCTGACAGCACCCGAAGTCGTGGCGCACACTGCGACCGTGAAGTACGCCTTAGCACCACCCAAATTGAGCCAGAAGACATTTTGCTTTTGCAAGATGAACTGCGGCTCAACCAAACAGCTGCAGAATATACAAGCATTCTCAAAGGCGAGTTTGGGGAAGAATGGGTAAGCCGCTTCATGACTCTGATGGAGAATACAGAAGCAGCACAAGACTTTGCAAGAGAGAAAAATCTCGTGATGAATTCTATGCAAGCCCTTTGGAGACGCTTGCGTAGGCTCCGCTCAAAGTGCGAATTTCTAGATTTCATGCCCAATGAAGGTAAGCTAGACGTCATCAATGAACTTATTAATGATTTGCAGCATGGTGTCAGTGTCGTTATCGAGTTTGGTAAATATGACAATATGCTTAGCTACTTGCTTGTTGCCAATATCATCACGCGCCGCGTTGAGCAAAAATACAAAGAGGCAACCGATAACTATCTGCGCACACAAAACCCGCAAGATAAGCCAAAGCAACTTGTCATTACCATTGAAGAAGCACACAAGTTTCTCAATCCACATGCTGCCTCACAAACCTCGTTTGGTAAAATCGCACGAGAACTGCGAAAGTATTATGTTTCGCTCTTGCTTGTCGACCAGCGCCCCTCAGGTATTGATGATGAGGTGCTTAGCCAAATCGGCACGAAAATCATTGCGGCACTTTCTGATGAGAAGGACATCAATGCGGTGCTGAGCGGTGTCAGCAATGCTGGTGGCATGCGCAACATTTTAGCAAGTTTAGATACGCGCCAGCAAGTCTTAATTTTAGGTCATGCCGTTCCGATGCCTATTGTTATTCGCACGCGCAACTACGATGCTGATTTTTATGCAGCGATGGGCTTCACAGAGGGACGTGCTAAAGAGAAAAAAGTAGAGCGCTCACTTAAAGCAATGTACCCCGAAGAGTAATGCTATCAGGAGAGCTGCACCCAACTCGTGTTTGAACTTGTCTTTGAATGCAGCGGGGGTCTCACACGCTTGGGATGATGCTGAAGTATTGCCTCAATGCGTAGAGCAACAGTGCGCTTGTGCAAGCGATAGATTATTGCGGCTATTGCAGCGGGAGTTCAAGGCTGGTTTAAAATAAAAAATGTGGCTGGCATACGTCCCCCACACCGTATGCCACAGGCCGCGGGCGCGACCTGTTTGCCACTTGTAAACACAAAGATAAACTTTTGATTTGAAAAACGCAAGAGCACGCAAAAAAATTTTTCATTTTTTTAATTCCAGTTGCGTAAGACTTCCACGAGCAAGCGCACCCCAAAACCTGAACTACCTTTGCCTTGTCCACCCCCCATTGCTGGAAATGCAGGACCAGCAATATCAAGGTGCGCCCATGCACGATGATCACCGATGAATTTTTCCAAAAACTTTGCGGCTGTAATTGCACCTGCACCTCTGCCACCTGTGTTTTTGACATCAGCAACCTCAGATTTGATTTGCTTGTCATAATCGTCCCAAAGTGGCAGGCGCCACACTTTCTCTCCGGAGCGCAGCCCAGCTCTGTAGAGTGCATCAGCAAGTTGGTCATTGTTACTAAAGAGCCCTGCGACAGGATTGCCCAGAGCAATAACGCACGCGCCGGTCAGCGTGGCAAGGTCGATGATTGCATCTGGCTCATACTGCTCTTTGATATATGTGAGCGCATCGGCAAGAATCAGTCGACCTTCTGCATCGGTATTATCGATCTCGACTGTAATTCCAGAGTATGTGGTTAGCACGTCGCCCGGGTTTTGAGCGCTGCCGCTGGGTTTGTTATCTGTCGCAGGAATCGCGCCGATAACATGAATCGGTAGTTTCAGGCGTGCAATCGCTTCCACGGCACCAATCACATCAGCGGCACCAGACATATCCGCTTTCATATCGCCCATATTTTCTGACGGTTTGAGCGAAATGCCGCCTGTATCAAATGTCACCCCTTTGCCGATGAGCGCAATTTTGGCTTTCGCCTTACCTGCAGGCTTATACTCTAAAATCGAGAATGTGGGCGGCTCACTACTGCCTTTATTGACACCCAGCAGCCCGCCGAAACCCAATTGCTGCAGTTTTTCTTTACCAAATACGGTAACCTTGTAACCATACTTTTTGCCAGAAGCCTTTGCCGCATTGGCTAAATCTGTTGCTGTCATATAATTACCCGGTGCATTGATAAGGTCGCGCACCATAGACTGCGACGTGGCGATGATGTATCCAACATCAGCACCGTCCTTGACAACGTCGAAGTCTTGTTCAGTTGTGAAAAGTATTAACTCTTTGAACTGCGCTTTCTTTTCAGGCTTGAAGGCTTTGCCTTTTTTCAACTGGCTGACTTTGTCTGTCTTAAGTGCAGTATATTCATACAATCCATACTCAAATCCTTCGACAACAGCTTGCGCAACATAAGAAAGGTCTTCATTCAAAGTTTGAGCGAGCGTTTGCACGTTCGTAAGGTCAATGCCCACTTTTACAAGTGGTATTTCTCTGGCTTTGCTGGCAAAGGCTGCAGCTGCTTTGCGAATGGACTCCAGTGAAGTCAGTTCGCCAAGTCCTAGTAAAAAAACTCGTGTAGCTTCTATAGCGTCAGACTTTGGATAAAGCATCAGAATATCGCCTTCACCAGCTTTGAAATCGCCGTTCATTCCAGCAGTGTTGATGCCAACAATTGCAGAAAGCGCGCTAAGCTCTCTTTCACGCGCTGCTTTGGAGATAAAAAATCCAGCCGCATCTAAAGCCTGCGAGCGAATGTCGACTTTTGAAATAACAACTCTCATTGTTGAAAGTATTGTAAGTTGAAGTGTTAAAGTTTGAATCTTTTAAGATAGAGTTTTTGATAGCACAAGGCAAGTTATACGCCTGCTCTCTGAGGCTACACTGTATCTCTGACAATCTGCTGACGACTTCTTGCTGGTTACTTACAGTTTTATCTCCACACCATGCTTTGTAGCAGCATCATTGAGCGCCTCTTTCCACTGCTGGTGCTGCTCTGCGGACAGGCAATCTAATCCGATGTCATATTCATCGCCAGACTTCATGCGCAGTGTCATTGTACCAACTTCGACACGAATAAAAGAAAGGTCGCGCCAGAAAAATTCGATTTCAGAGAGATGAGAGGTCTTAATGGTAATGCCGTTATGGTTGAGCGCTACAAAAAACTTGGGTTGCTTGCGTGTGTGCCACCACGCTAGCCCTAACCAGCATATTGAGACGAGAAAAAATGAGACAAGAAAAAATGTATCACGATACACTAGCAGCACTAAGCCGCCAATGATTAGCCAAGAGAGCACCATGAAGACTTGTGTGCCAAGATGGGGAATTCGGCTTTGCGGTGTCTCTAAGTACAGTTTCAATTCTGTCATCAGTTATTCTTCGGTTTGTTCTACGCTGAGAGCGGGGACGGCTTCAACATTTGCCGCAATCAGGTCATCTAACTTGATAGAAAAGTCGAGCGGCGTGCCATCCAGCATTTTGACTTCAAGCGGCGGGAATTGCTGCCGATGCTCCTCAAACGCAAAAGACCACTTTGCTTGTTCCTTTTCATCAAACTCTTTCCACGAGCGAATGCCACGGCATTTTGGAAAGCGAGTACAACTAAACCATAGCCCACGCTTGCTTTCACGCAAATACATTGGGGCACCACACTTCGGGCAAGAAACTGTAGTTTGCAGCGGCGGCAGTTTCGGCGGCACAATTCTGCCATACTTGTCCAAATTCAGAATACTGTCACAACTTGGATAATTCGTGCATGCAAGAAATTTTCCAAACTTGCCTTGTTTGACTACCATTCGTCCCGTCTCACACTTTGGGCATTTGATACCGGTCTCAACTGGTGCGGCTTTGGGGACAGCAATCGGCTTGATGTTTTTGCATTTCGGATAGCGCGAACACCCTAAAAACTTGCCCGACTTTGTCCATTTGACAATCATTCGTCCTTCGTGACACACGTCGCAAATTTCAGCATTATCGTTCTGTGGTAGAATTGGGGCAGCTTGGCGAAGTTGTAAGGCTTTCTCAAACGGCAAGTAAAATTTATCGAGCAATTTTTCATACTCATCTTCACCTGTCGCAACTTTATCGAGGTCTTCTTCCATTTTTGCCGTAAACTCTACATTGAAGAGTTCAGGGAAGTTAGCGACAAGAATTTTTGAGACATCTTTGCCAAGTTCAGTCGGGAAAAGTCGACGGTTACGGATTTCAACATAATTGCGCTCGACGAGGGTTGACATAATCGTGGCGTATGTTGAGGGTCGACCAATGCCATAGTTGTCAAGTTCTTTGACCAAACTGGCTTCAGTGTAGCGCGCTGGTGGTTTTGTAAAGTGCTGTGTTTCCTTGAGCGTAGCCAAATCCAATTTATCCCGCTCTTGTAGGTTTTTAGGTAAGAGCGTACGGCTCTCGTCGCTCTCGACTTCTTCTCTGGTAGATTTACGCTCTTCATAATCCAATTCTTTTGCATCACCAAACACTTTGAGAAATCCTTCAAAGAGCACCACACTGCCTGAAGCGCGGAAGAGAAACTCTTGCTCGTTGTCCAAAATATCGACGCTGGTTTGCTCCAGTTCTGCAGGCGACATCTGCGAGGCAAGGAAGCGTTTCCAAATCAGTTCATAGAGCCGAAACTGGTCACGGTTGAGAAAACGCTCTACGGCTTTTGGTGTGCGCTCAACCGCTGTAGGGCGAATGGCTTCATGGGCATCCTGCGCACTTTCCGACGCCTTATATTGAATGGGCGTCTCTGGAATAAACTCGCTACCGAACTGCTTGCTAATAAAGTCTCGCGCTTCGCTTTGTGCTTCTTTGCTAATGCGCTTGGAGTCCGTACGCATGTAAGTAATTAACCCGACTGCACCATCAGCGCCAAGTTCAATGCCTTCATACAGCTGCTGCGCAAGTAGCATGGTCTTCTTTGAGCCAAAGCCCAGTTGATTAGATGCCGCTTGTTGCAGCAGTGATGTTGTAAAAGGTGCAGGCGGATTGCGTTTGGTCTTGCGCTTGCGAATCTCAGCAATGGCATAAAGTCGGGATTTAATTTTCGCCGCAAGTGCTTTGGCGGTTTCTTCGTTTGGAATTTCCACATCTTTGCCACTCACTTTGGTCAGCTTGGCGACAATTTTTTCGCCACGCTCGGTCAGAAACTCGCCGATAATAGACCAATACTCTTTGGGCTGAAACGCCTCGATTTCAGCTTCACGCTCGCACACAAGACGCAGAGCCACAGACTGCACACGCCCCGCTGAAAGACCGCGCAGCACCGTCTCCCACAGAAATGGACTGACTTTATAGCCCACAATCTTATCCATGGCTTGACGCGCCTGCTGTGAACGCACAAGATTATAATTAATCTCACGCGGCTGTTCAATTGCTTCGCGTACGGCTTTGGGCGTAATTTCGTTGAAGAGCACACGACGCGTCGGCTTATGCAAGTCTTCTATTTCATTTGCAATGTGCCATGCAATCGCTTCACCCTCGCGGTCTGGGTCAGTTGCAATCAGCACTTCACTAGCTGATTTGGCAAGTTTTTTCATCTCGCGTACTACCTTTTCCTTGCCTGCAATAATTTCATAACGTGGTTCGTAGTGATGTTCAAAGTTGATGCCGATTTCTTTGCGCGGCAGTTCTTTGATATGTCCAATCGAGGCAAAAACAGCGAAGTCTTTTCCTAGGTATTTGTTAATTGTTTTGGCTTTGGAAGGCGATTCCACAATGACCAGACGCTTGCCTATTGCATCGCCCTTAAACTGTACATCATCATCATGCTGTGCAGCACGCTTTGCAGGCGACTTTTTTTCGCTCTTTGCTTGATGATTTTCTGATGCAGACTCTTGACTAATCGATTTCTTTTTTGCTGGCATACGCCTACTTCCGTTTAACGACAACGATTCAAGAACTACTACTTATCTAAACAAAAAAGGGTTCCAAAATTTCGGCAAAGATACTTGGCGACACGACAAAATCAAATGTTTATACATCGCTCTTCAAGCACCAGCGCCAAAGCTCGGCGCATCAGCCTGTAAAATCAAGGGGTTTCAGCCACTCGACGATGATAGCAAATAAAAAAGGGATTGATAACTTTTCAGCATCAATCCCCTACTAATCGGTCTTCTCAGAGATACTTACCTTAAAAATCCTCTGGACGTGCTACAGCTTTGTGTTTCTTAGAAATCTGCATACTAGCAGATGCTGAACCTGCAGCAAAGGTATTGACATCACCCACATTGCCTGTAACATAGGTATTGACAGGTACAATTGTACGCGTTGTGCCAGACACATTGATTTCAAACACGCGCCAAGTATTGCCTGCGGCATTTGCTGGTGGCGTCGGTGGTGAAAATTCCCTTATCAGCCCGGTATTATCAAACACCTGCACAAGCGCTGGTGAATTTACAATACCTCTGAACCCATTTGCACTTTGATCAGAATAGTTGTGCACAGAATACCGATAGACCCCATCTCGAAAAGCTGTAATGGTGATAGTCTCCGGTCCATAACTGGTTACATCATCCACATCAAGTTCCACATTGCTGTCTGTCGGCCTCTTATTTTGGAAATAGCAGATGAACCGCCTTGTGCCTGTGAGTGGTCCGGTCAGATAAGAATCTAAATCACGGGGATTTTCGCCCCATGTCAGCACGATGCGAAATGCACCAACAGCAGGGCGCTGCACAATCGTCGAGGGTGGCAATGATGTTGTGCCGGTTGGATTGAAGACGACATTACGAATCACTTGTGGAATAAAGCCAGATGCGCGAACGATGCACACAAATGTGCCACTCGGGGCATTGCGAATGGTGAAGTTGCCATTTGCATCAGTAATTGCACGTACAGCGGTTAGTACAATCGATGTATCTGTACCGAAATTGAAACTCACGGTAGCATTTGCAAGTCCTCGACCTGTTTGAGAGTTGAGAATTTGCCCTGATACTGTCGCTGGTCCAAGGAGCGTATCGATGCGGCGCGCATTGGCTGCAATGTTGAGCCCAGTTACTTCACGCGCAGTATAACCTGCAGCAGAAAGACGCAGCGAGTATGCGCCACTTGGGATATTGCGAATCACATAACCGCCTGTGTCATTCGTGGTGGTGGTAAAAGTGGGTGAGCTTTCCCCTTGTTTGACGAGGGCAACGGTAGCATTGCGCACACCAATTTGCGATGTATTGATGACCTGACCAGTAAGTTCGCTTTGGGTATCAACGGGGTTGTCGCTACTGCCCGAACATCCTATCCATAACGGTAGGAACAGTAACACAAAGAGCGAGAGAAAATAACGGTAGTTCATAGCTATACTCCTTACTTTTAGGTTAAACCGATACAACCACGACTTATGATTTGGCTATATCAGCACCACAAAGTTAGGTTTTTTTCATCATCAAAATGCATACAAAATCAATAGGATTCTAGACTTAGTCTAAGAGACATTGTTATGCATCGTGATAGACTTTGAGCACAGTATCACGCAGCTTGGAGCCAACGGTGGAGCAAGTAAAGTAAATTGCGTCTGCAAGTTCTTCTGGCTTTATCCACGACTTGTAGTCTGCGTTGGGCATGGAGGCGCGATTTTGTGGTGTGTCGATAATGCTGGGCACAATCACCGATGCGCTAACACCTTTGGGATTGCCTTCGGCGTTAAAGAGTTCAGCGAGACGAAACACCAGTGATTTAGACAGTCCATAAGCCACTGCGTAACTGCCATTCTTAAGATCAAGACCAGCGCGCGCACCGATGAATACTAAATTTCCAAATCCTTGCTTGAGCATCTGTTCAAAGACCGGCTTTGCGGAAAAGAACGCCGATTTGAAATTGAGCCGAAACATCTTGTCTAATGCAGTCTCGTTTGTCTCTGCCAGATTCCCCATTGCAAAGCCACCCACCAAGAAAATTCCAGCATCAATGCGCTGATGCTGTGCTGCCGTACGCTTTACAAGTTCCGCCATTTGTTCTTCTTGTGTTACATCAATTGTATGTGTTTCTGCGTCAGGATATGCTGCAAGAAATGCCGTGTTGTCGTGTCCGGGTTCAAGCGTGGCAATTACATGATAGCCTTCACTTAGAAATTTCTTAGTTACTGCTGTGCCTAGATTGCCAGCGGCACCTGTGATAAAAGCAATTTTTTTCACAGCGGTTGCATCTTGCGCCATATTGTTTTGCGTGGCTTTTGGTTAAGTGATTGAACATAACAGTTCCATGTCCGAATTGCATAGCTCAGCGGCGCATGGTCTGCTAAAAAATTAGGAATAAGAAACGATTGCTCAAGTTCAGAAATTTTTTTCAAACTCAGTGGCTGTAACGATTTTACAAGTGCTTTAAGGGCATGCTTTAAGGCATGGCGCGATAGGTAGCTCGGCATCACCGACACCATTTCATCACGCTCATTGATAAAGTGCAGTCGCCCAACATGCCGAAACCATCGTACAGGTGGCGCATGCGGCACAATATCTTCACCGAGCACAATGCGGTATGTATTACGTGAAAAGGGGTAGGTCAGAAAGCGTTGTAGAAAATTCAGGTCGCCCACGCGCGGTGAGCCAAACGTGTAAAGCCCTTGCACTGGGAGCGCAGTCTCACGTGTCAGTTTGTCTGCAGCAAGTGTAGCAAGCGCTGCCCCAAGACTATGCCCTGTTAGCCAAATTTTGCGAGGCTTTTGCAAGTAGAGCGCAGTTACATGCGCTTCCAGTTCTTGCCAGACACTTTCGATTGAGCTCAAAAATCCACGATGCACTTTTGCACCAGCACCATCACTGACTGGGAAAAAATTAAAATCAGTTATCAAGTCTTGAACGCTGTCCCAGAAACTTTGTAACTCTGTGCCACGAAATGCAATCAATAGTGTCTGGTCTGTGTAAGCTACAAAACACCACAAACTTTCTTTTTGAAACGTCTTCACCTTTGCGCCTGTCTCATGCAATTCGGTTTCGTCAAAGACTTTCTGGATAAACTCCACATCTGCGTAGGCTAACAACGCAATTTCTGCAAGCCACCACGCATTGCAAATGTTAAACGTTGTAGCGTCTGGATTGAAGCGATGCGACTTCCAATTCTGGAAATAGCGATGCTCATAACTCGGTGGACGCAGCGCGGCAAGCGTGCGAGGTGGTAGTGGCTTTTTCACGAGGTAAGATATTTCCAAGCAAGGTAACTCATGAAGCCTGTGCCAATTCGCAAGGCTTCTTCATCGATATCAAACTTTGTCGAGTGAATATTATGCACAATGCCACGCGAGGCATTGCCTACACCTAACTGCCAGAAGGTGCCCGGACAGGCTTGCAGAAAGTAAGCGAAATCTTCCGCACCCATAATTGGCTCAGCGTGCAGGGCATTGTCTTCACCTAAGTATTCTTGTGCTGCCCTGAAAGCAAATTCAGTCATGGTTTTATCGTTAATGAGTACAGGATAGCCCTTGCGAATTTCAATCTCGGCTTCTACGCCCATTGCTTTGGCTGTAAAGTGCACGATATCTTTCAGACGCGCATGTGCAAGTTCTCGGAGCGATTCGTCCATTGTGCGCAGTGTCCCCATCATGTGCACTTCATTTGGAATGATGTTCGTGGCACTGCCGCCGTGAATTGCCGTAATACTCACCACAACTGGCGCAGAGGGTGGCATATTGCGACTTACAATTGTTTGCAGCGAGGTTACAATTTGCACAGCTGCCACAATCGGGTCACTTGCACGGTGCGGCGCCGAGCCATGTCCGCCCCTGCCTGTTACCGTGATATAGAGTTCATCGGCAGCAGCCATCATCGCCCCTGCATAAAAGCCAATTTTTCCTACGGGGACTTGTGGAATGCAATGCTGCCCAAACACCGCATCGGGCGCTCGGTCTCTAAAGATACCCTCATCCAGCATTGGCTTTGCACCACCCGGAATTTTTTCCTCAGAAGGCTGAAAGATAAATTTGACAGTGCCTGCAAGATGACGGCGAATCGCACTTAGCACTTTAGCTACGCCTAACAATGCGGCTGTATGCGCGTCGTGTCCGCAAGCATGCATTTTACCCTCAATCAGCGAGCGGAAATGATGCGATGTCTCTTCCGGCATAGGCAAGGCATCCATATCTGCACGCAAGGCTACGACCTTGGATTGTGCAGTTGCTCTATCACCTTTGAGATGCGCCACGATACCTGTTTTCGCTACCCCACGCTGTACCTCGCAGCCTAAGCTTTCCAAGTACTCTGCTACAATGCTCGACGTGCGCACTTCTTCATAGGCTAATTCTGGATAGCGGTGAAAATCGCGCCGAAGCGCCACCAACTCATCAAAAATCTTATCCGTCTCTGCTGAAATGATGCCTTTGATGGCTTCGTGTGTCATCAGAGCATTTTTCTCACTCTGCATCAGAGTTACATTTTCCATGCCTTTACCAATAATCCTGTTCCACTTTGATGTGATGAATGTATATCCAAGTAGTTCAACACAAACGCAATTGGATACAGCAGGAGATAATAAAATGGCAAGAGAATGAAAAAAACTTGTGAGACGCCGAGCAGTTGGATTGGATACTTCATGGAAAGACGCCATGCTAAGCTGCCCGGCTTGCCGTAGGTGTAGTAGGCTTCGACGCGCTCAAACCCCGCCATTTCTAACTTTCGCTTGATATCGTCCATGCTGTAGCCATCTCGCACATGTTCATCAATGAAGCCATGCGCGTGTCCGTCGTGCTCTTCGTGGTCGTGATGCGCATCCGAGCCACCTTTATCGGAGGGCGTGGAAATTAGCAGTAGCCCACCTTTTTTCATGGAGTTGAAGAGGTTGCGAAATACACCGACATCATCTTCAATGTGTTCCATGACATCAACGGACAGCACAAGGTCGAATGAATTGGGCTCACAAAAAGTTGTTAGGTCTGCAGTTTTGAAGACAACGTTCGTTTTCCCGATGGTCTGAAAAAATCGGTTGCAATCTTCTACTTGCTCAGCTTTGACATCCACAGCAAGAATTTGCCACGCTTGATTGAGACGCGAAAGAAAATAGACATACTGACCAAAGCCTGCGCCTGCATCTAAGATGCGCGCCTCATTTTTCTGCGTGCTTGCCCACGCTTTGAGTTCGCGGTGCACATACCAAGCACGCAATAGTAACAGATCAAGCAAACGATAAAAGACTTTACGCAGAAAGGGCGTTTTGTTAAACACCTTGCCCAGACTGCGTTTAACCGGGTCATATTGCATGCATTATGAGCGAAAGATGAAATAAACCGCTGCAAAGATACAGAGTGCAGCCCAAAGATAGTCAAGTTTGAGCGGTTGCTTCATGAAAAGCACGACAAACGGCACAAAGACGATGAGCGAAATAGCTTCTTGGAGAATCTTGAGCTGTGCTACGCTATACTCTGTGAAGCCAATGCGGTTGGCAGGCACTTGAATGAGATACTCAAAGAGTGCAATAAACCAACTTGTAATAGCGGCAACATACCACGCCTTATCACTCAGGTTCTTAAGATGTCCGTACCAAGCATAGAGCATGAATAGATTTGAGATAGCAAGAAGCGTAGCGGTTTGAATGATAACCGAAATTTTCATCTGCTGACTGGTGTGAAATTGTATGTTGTAGAATTGTTAGGCACTAAACTTATGGGCATATTGAAGTGCAAATTCAACATCGTGAGCAGATGTACTTAGATTGCGGCAAGTTGCTCGGAGTCTTGTACGCCCAGTGTTTCATAGATTTTGAGTGTAGCGCGTGAGCTATTGAGCGTATAGAAATGAATGCCTTTCACGCCATTATGCATTAAGTCAGCCACTTGCTCTGTTGCCCAGTGTACGCCGACTTTTTCTACATCTGCATCATCTTTCACACGGTTGATTGCACGCAGCAGTTTAGCTGGAAAGCAAGTACCCGGCGAAAGTTCTGCCATGCGGTTCATGCCGCTGCGTGTCGTAATGGGCATAATGCCTGCAATAATCGGCACATGAATACCAGCAAGTTCGCATCGCTCGCAGAAGTCATAAAAGTAGTGATTGTCAAAAAAGAGTTGCGTAACAATATAATCTGCACCAGCATCAACTTTCATTTTGAGGTAATCCATTTCCTTGAGCCGATTTGGCGTTGCTGGATGTCCTTCAGGAAAGCCTGCTACGCCAATCCCCATGTGTGGAAAATGCATTTTGATAAATGAGACAAGTTCGGCTGCAAACTTGAAGTCTTGATGTTCTGGCGTCCAATTCGGCACATTTTTAGGCGGGTCACCTCGCAACGCAAGAATGTTATGCACACCATTTTCATCGTAGCGTTTGAGAATTTGATAAATCTCCTCTTTGCTTGAGCCTACGGTCGTAAGGTGAGAGACCACAGTTAAGTTAGTTTCTTTTTGAATACGTACCACAAGGTTATGCGTGCGCTCGCGCGTTGTGCCACCTGCGCCGTATGTTACGCTCACATAGGAGGGCTTCAGGGTCATCAAATCTGCAATCGTATGAAATAGCTTGTCCCAATCTGCTTCCTGCTTGGGTGGGAAAAACTCGAAACTGAATGCTGTTCTATTAGAACGCAAAATATCTTTAACTAACATAGCTCGTAGTGTGATTGTCTGTCGGGAAAATCCTAATATACAACGCTTACATGCTTTAATAAAGGTCTAAATTACTCCTAAGCCAAGCAGCAGGGCAATGAGCATCAGCATTGCGGCAACCGTTCGCTGCACAAAACGCATCGTGACTTTCTCGACCAGTCTTGCCCCCAGAAATGCGCCCAGAAACGCTGACACAATGCAAGAGACAAGCGTCAGTACATTTTCTGAAAGTGCCGCCCATGCAAAATGATGTTGATAGACAAGCAGTCGTGAGATATCAATCATGCACGCAATCAGGATGCCAGAAGCAAGAAATGTTTTTTTCTCTAAGTTACATCGTAAAAGAAACATTGTGCGTAAAGCGCCTTGATGCCCAGAAAGTCCACCAAAAAAACCGCTAAGTGCCCCGCCAAGCAAGAGATACTTTCGGTCAAAAGCAAAACGATGTTCGCTTTCCAGAAACTCTAATAGTGCAAACGCCATCATCAAAATTGCAAGTGTGAGCTTAACAAGTGAAATCTCTGCATTTGTGCCAAATGCTTGGTAAGTCAGAAGCGGCGGCAGTGTTGAGAGTGCAGATAAAACATTTGCGCCTAAAAATGCTGCCACAATTGCAGGCAAGCCGAACTTAAGTACCACTTCCATATCAGCGAACTTGCCCAGCAGCGAGAGCTTGAAGAGATTGTTAGCAAAATGCACCACAGCGGTCATCATCACAGCAATTTCGACAGGAAAGAATAATGCGAAAGCCGGGAGAAGCAGCATGCCAAGACCAAAGCCAGAGAAAAGCGTCAGAAGTGAAGCCAGAAGAGAGACAAAGGTAGGGACAATAACTTCCAATCGCTGAGCTGTTTTTTTTACACTGTCAATAGTTTACCAGCATCCCGTACCATTCGCTGGTGTTGTACCTTAGGCAGGTGCGTTAGTTTCCGTAGCTGCAGTTTTTGCACGCTTGAAAATTGGAACGGCAGCACACGCTTCACCATACATTACTTTTTCGGCATGCTGCACCAGATACGCTGTTACCACCATATATGCCCAAGTTGGAATCGGTGTCGAGCCGCAGCCTTTGATAATGACTTTGCGGTTATCGTATTGCGACCAGTCATGTGCTTCTAATTTTTCTCGAAACACCGATTCTTTGAGAATACCATTCCAAAGAAAATCTTGAATATCGAACTCAATCAAGGCTTTGCTGTCCATTCTTGTGCGTTGGATTAGTTCATGTTAGGTTGTGCATTGTCTCCAAAAACTGCGTAAAACTGCGAGTGCATGTATATTTCACGCACTTTGTCGGCGGCAACTGCAAAAGAATTGCAAACAATTTCGCGTGGAAATCCTGTAAAGAGCGAAAAAAAGAGTGCAGCACCGCTACACATTGAAATCACTTCCATAGTTAAGCCGAGTTTGATTCTTTGAAAAGTTTGTAGTGATAGTCCCCTATTTTTTCAATGCAAATCACATCCCCTGCTTTTAAGCCTGAATCGACAACCCACTTCCCTGTGCCATGCATTGACTTAGATTTCTTGTGAAAACAAAACTTACCATATTCAATGTCAGTCTCAAACGACCAGCCTAAATCCGTCTCGATTTTGAGCATTTTCCCTGCTATGCCATCTTTCTTTTGAATGGCATCGCTTGGGAAGAAATCGAGCATATCAAACAAATTGATTTGTTTTTCAAAGAACCAGACGTCATCCTGCGACTTAACGGGAATTTTTCGCACTTCGCCCATTAGACTTTGCGATTTTCAATACTCTTTGAGCGTTTTACTTTTTTGAATTGCCAAAAGTTAAACCGAGAACGATTCACCGCAACCGCAGGTACGCTCTGCATTCGGATTGACAAAGTGGAATCCCTTGCCATTGAGCCCATCTGAAAAATCAAGCTGTGTACCTGCAAGGTAAAGGAAACTCTTCATATCCACGAAGAGCTTAATGCCTTTATCCTCGAAGACTTGATCTCCCTTTCGCTCTTCATTTTCGAAGTCGAGCCCATAAGACAGCCCTGAGCAGCCACCACCTTTGACGCTCACGCGCAAGCCATATTCTGGACCAAGGTTTTGCTGCGCTTTGAGGCGTTTGACTTGCTCTAAGGCTTTTTCGCTAATCGTAATCATTTTAGTGCGTCTCCTCAAGATAAAGAGAAGTCAGCGACCTCAAGCCCTGACTTCTCTTAGTTAGTTACAGTTAAGCGTTAGCAAGTGCTTCTTGCGCCTTTTGACGCTTAGCTTCTTGCTTTTTCTTGAAGTCCGCAATCGCAGCTTTAATTGCATCTTCCGCCAAAACCGAACAGTGAATTTTCACTGGTGGCAAGTTAAGTTCTTGCACTAGTTGGGTGTTTTTGATAGCGAATGCTTCATCGAGTGTCTTGCCTTTTAGCATCTCGGTTGCCAGAGATGAAGAGGCAATTGCTGAACCACAACCAAAGGTCTTGAACTTTGCATCTTCAATCACACCGGTTTCTTCATTAACCTTGATTTGAAGTTTCATCACGTCGCCACACTCGGGTGCGCCAACAAGACCTGTCCCTACATTTTCGGCATTAGGGTCTAAGCTGCCGACATTGCGTGGATTGTTGTAGTGATCAATCACTTTTTCTGAGTATGCCATTTTACCCTCCGTTTGAAATTAGCTGATGTTAGATAGTTAAACTTAGTGATGTGCCCACTGCACGGACTTAAGGTCAATGCCTGCTTTCGCCATTTCATAGAGTGGCGACATCTCACGCAGACGATTGACGGCTTCGACCGTGATTTTTGCAGCGTAGTCTACTTCCTCTTCTGTCGTGAAGCGACCCAGACCGTAGCGAATTGAGGAATGCGCAAGTTCATCGCCAACGCCCAATGCTTTCAAGACATGTGAAGGCTCCAGCGAGGCTGATGTGCAGGCTGATCCGCTTGAGACAGCTAAGCCCTTCAATCCCATAAGTAAGCCTTCGCCCTCAACATAAGCAAAACTCATGTTGAGATTGCCCGGCAAGCGGCTTTCCATTGAGCCGTTGACATAGACATCTTCAAGCTGCGACATGATGCTATCTTTGAGTTTATTACGCAAGTAGGTCAGTCGCTTCATTTCCGTTGGCATTTCTTCTATAGCAATTTCCAAAGCTTTGCCCAAGCCGACAATGCCCGGCACATTGAGCGTACCGCTGCGCATACCACGCTCCTGACCGCCACCATCAATCACACCGGTCAGCTTGACGCGCGGATTTTTGCGACGCACATAGAGCGCACCAATGCCTTTCGGACCATAAACCTTATGACCTGAAATTGCAAGGATATCAATCTTCATCTCATTGACATCCACCGGCACTTTGCCGACGGCTTGCACCGCATCCGTGAAGAAAAGCACACCATGCTTACGACAAATCTCCCCAATTTCTTTCATTGGCTGAATGACACCGATTTCATTATTTGCCATCATGATTGCAACCATGATGGTCTTATCGGTAATTGCAGCCTCGAGCTGATTGAGGTCGACTAAGCCATCGGTTTTGGGCGAAAGGTAGGTTACTGTGGCTTTACCTTCACGTTCCAAACGGTGGCATGTATCGAGCACGGCTTTGTGCTCTGTTTTCATTGTGATGATGTGGTTGCCTTTTTCGGCATACATCTCCACAGCACCTTTAAGTGCGATATTGTCAGATTCTGTCGCTCCACTGGTGAAAATAATTTCTTTTGCATCCGCACCGATAGCTTTGGCAACTTGCTCACGTGCTTTCTCGACAGCCTCTTCGGCTTCCCAACCGTAGCTATGATTGCGTGATGCTGCGTTACCAAATTTTTCAGTAAAGTAAGGCAGCATGGCTTCAAGGACGCGATGATCCATCGGAGTTGTCGCGTTGTTATCCATATAAATGGGTCGGCTCAAATCAAGTGCCATATTCAAATCTCCTCTCGGTAGTTTAAGGTGTTGTAAAATTAAATCGTCAAGTGGCAAAATGGATACTGAAAATTTAACTGAGTTAGAGAATCTCAGCCACTTTTGCCTCGTCAAAAATCTCTCTAAACCGCTTCTGTATCTTCGTTAGCGGTTTTTTGACTGCGCAGCCCGCAAAGGCATCGCAGCCCTCCGGATTGGTCTCGCAATCGATGAGTTGAATCGGCTCGCCAATTGCATCGGCAATTTCAGAGAATGAAATCTCTGACGCAGGCTTGTTGAGCCTATACCCACCTTTGACCCCTTGCACGGATGTAATCAAACCGGACTTTGCCATCTGTTGCAGCGTTTTTGCAACAAGTTCAAATGGAATGTTTGTGTTTTCTGCAATCTCCTTTGCTGTAGCCACATCGCCATTCTGCGTAGAGGCAATGTAGCGCACAGCAAGTAAGCCGTATTCAAACTTCTTCGTCAGCCGTAACATTCGCTCTCCTCTCTAAATTTTCTCAATAGTGTATTTATACGCTGTCTAAATAAGACTTTTTTAGTCGTATTTTAATTCAAAAAAAATTGCAAATCTCTACTATTTTCAACGACCGTAGCCACACGAAAGTTTCCCATATTTTTCAATATCCGACAAAACTTGTCGGAATTAAGTTACACATTTCACGCTTATTTTCAAAAATTTTTTAGCACGCTTGCATATCCTCATGGTTCTGGCGCGGTCAGTTGCTCATACAGCGCGCGTGCATTGGGATAGTTTGGCGCAAGCTCTAAGCAGCGTTTGAGCGATTCGATGGCTTTCTCGATGCGGTTTGTTTGATAGTATGCACCTGCCAAGTTGTAGTAAGTTTGACTGTCATTTGCGCCGCTTAGCGCAAGGCTTTTTTCCAAGTATGGAATTGCTGCCTCTGGTTGATTTTGATAGACCAAAATTTGACCAATCCACTTTGCGCTGTATGCCGTAGGTGCAAGCCCATAAGCGCGCTTCAAATATGGCAGCGCTTGCTCAAAGCGTTTGTATTTGATGAAGAGTTGACCTGCTTTGCGGTAAGGCAGTTCTAAGAACGGGAGTTTGGCGATAAACGATTGCAGTTCCTGCTCTGCATTCAGGCTATCGCCTTGGCTGAAGAGAAAATCAGCGGCTGCATAATGCGCTTCTTCAATACTGAGTTCTTCACTTACGCAGCGCATTGCCAAAGTATCAATCAAATTCTTTGGTTTGAAGGTTTGCAGCAGCACATTTGGCTGACCTTTTGGCACGAAGGGATAGGTGCCTTTGAGCATGCGCAGTTTGAGGTCAGCAATGCTTTGATCAAGCAGTGAGAGCGCAGGTGAAAATAAAATGCTGTCAAGTGTTTGTGCTCTGAGCGCTTTTGAATCTGCAGGCAAAAGATGATGCTCGAGTGCTGTTTGCAGAAAAATTTTTCCCATCAATTGATAGCCTTCAACTGTGGGGTGCAGATGATCGCACATCAAGTTATTGCCAATAATGCCGTAAGGTGAGCGGCGTTCAAATTCCGCTTGAATTTCTGCTACCACTGCGCCATGTTCAGCAGCCAGTTTGCGAATGAGCTTGTTCATAGCTTCAGGTGCACGAAAGCGCAGAGCATCTAAATCTTTGGCACGCAGAAAGAGCGATTTAGCTTCTAGTGAATCGCCGGCGCGAAGTTTTTCCGTCGCACTCTTAAAGAGTGTCTCGGCATTCGGCTCTTCATTGAGTGAGACAAAGGGCGGTAAATCCTTACAGTTTGACACCAGCGTGCCCAAGATAACAGGCACACGATGTGCCGAAAGCATACGCAGCATCTCTCGCATATTTGCTTCAAATTGTTCTAAACCTTTGCGATAGATATCGGACTCAAAGCCAATTGCACTTTCTCCAATCACGCGTGCCATTAGCGTTCCATTATCCTCGGTCCTAGATGAAGTTCCTAACTGCCTCAGGCTTGAGACCATGCGTTCAACTAACTGATAGAGTCGAAATTCTTGAAGTGCAAGCGTGAGGTTTGTCAGAAAGCGAGAGCTGCCGAATCGCATGGAAGAGCCTACGCCCAACACGCCATAGTATTCGTTATGACCATTGTAGAAAATTACAAGGTCGGGCTGATGTTCGAGCAGCGCCGGCACAAAATCTTTGATTGTGTAAGTGCAGATGGCTGCAATGCCTAAGTTGACGACTTCTACATGGCGCTCGGGATAGAGTGCCTGTAAGGCGCGCTCGATTGCCTTTGAAAATGCCACATGCGCTGGATAGGGCCAGCCCGCCGTGCTGCTTTCACCTAAGACGAAAATGCGCAAAGCGTTAGGCGCTTTGACTTTCGCAAACACGTCCAGAATCGTGGATGGGGTGCTATTCAGCGAGCGAAAATACTTTTTCGGAATCTCTGGATTGAGGCGCAGTTGATTACGGTTACCACTAAACTCAACGAAGACCGGATAGCTCTCACCAAAGCCCGCAAAGCGAAGGCCTGCTTCAAGCAAGAGCAAGAACAGCACAGGAATTGCTGCTAGCACACCATAAAACCATATGGGATACTTTTTCTTTGTCACATTCTGAGCTGCTGCAGGAGCGGGTGATGGTGCTTTTGCTGCTTTGGACTTAGAGGCTGTTGATTTGGTTTTTGCCATAGCTTTGCGTGCACTTGTAAATTCTTCACGTGCCACTTATACTGCTGAAGTTTTGCGGCATAAACTAACTACACAACTGCACTGCCTTTGCGTTTTAAGTCGCGCAAGCATTCAAGAAAGTTATGCCCGAAATTGCAATGTAAGAAGTTTGAGTTTGTTCTGACAGCTATGAAGATTTTAGGGCTTTCCGCATTTTATCACGATTCTGCCGCTGCCCTCATTCAAGATGGGCGTATTTTAGCTGCGGCGCAAGAAGAACGCTTTACGCGCAAGAAAAACGACGCAAGTTTTCCTGCCCATGCCATACAGTTCTGCCTTGATTATGCAGGCACTGCACTCGATCAACTCGATGCGGTTGTTTTCTACGATAAACCCTTGCTCAAATTCGAGCGACTTTTGGAGACTTACTGTGCTTTTGCCCCCAAAGGTCTTCAGTCCTTCATAGCCGCTATGCCTGTCTGGCTACGCGAGAAGATGTTTCTCAAGTCACTTTTGCTGAAGGCTCTGGCAGAAGTTATGCCTTATGACCGCAAGCGCTTGAAATTACTTTTTTCAGAGCATCATCTTTCACATGCTGCCAGCGCATTTTATCCCTCAGGCTTTGAGCGCGCTGCGATTCTTACTGTCGATGGCGTCGGCGAGTGGGCAACTGCTTCGATTGCGCTTGGCGAAGGACGCCAAATCACGACGCTTAGAGAACTGCATTTTCCGCATTCGCTTGGGTTGCTCTATTCCGCCTTCACTTACTTTTTAGGCTTTAAGGTCAACTCCGGGGAATACAAACTCATGGGGCTTGCGCCATATGGTCAGCCGCACGCCTCAGAGACCCAGCGATTTGAGCAACTTATCAAAGAGCACTTGGTCAAAATTTATGATGACGGCTCTATCTGGCTGAATCAAAAATACTTTACTTATGCTACTGGTTTGAAGATGATAGATGAGCGTGCATGGACATCACTTTTTGGTGTGCCGATGCGCAAAGCAGAAGATGAGCCGACACAGTCGCAGTGCAATCTTGCTTTGGCTATTCAGCGTGTTACAGAAGAGATTCTGCTCAAAATGGCAACTGAAGCAAAGCGATTGACTCAGGCGGAGTATCTGTGTCTGGCAGGCGGCGTAGCGCTTAACTGTGTGGCAAATGGACGACTTCTCAACAGTGGACTTTTCCGTGACTTATTTATTCAACCTGCTGCAGGAGATGCAGGCGGTGCACTGGGTGCGGCACTGGCAGCCTATCATCTTTATTTCGAACAAGAGCGCATTGTGCCGCAAACACTTGATGCCATGAACGGGGCTTATCTCGGTCCTGAATACTCTGAATTGGATATTGAGAAAGTCATCCGCAAATATGATGCGGTTGCCACATACTACAGCGACATTGAACAGCTCTGCCGTGATGTTGCCACGTGGCTTGATGAAGGGAAAGTTGTAGGTTGGATGCAAGGGCGCATGGAATTTGGTCCGAGAGCCTTAGGTGCGCGCAGCATCTTAGCCGATGCGCGTAATCCTGAGATGCAAAAGAAACTTAACCTTAAAATTAAGTTTCGTGAAGGCTTTCGTCCGTTCGCGCCGTCCGTCCTTGCCGAACGCGCCAGTCTGTATTTTGAACTCTACCACGATTCCCCTTACATGCTGCTGGTGCAAAATGTGCAGAGGGAGCTTCGTTACAGCTTACCCGAAAACTATCACGACTTGCCCCTAAAAGACAAGCTTTATACGCAGCGTTCCGTCCTACCTGCCATTACGCACATTGATTTTTCAGCGCGTATTCAAACCGTGCATCGTGAGACCAATCCACGCTACTGGCTCCTACTCAAAATGTTTGAAGAACTGACAGGCTGCGCTGTACTGCTCAACACCAGTTTCAATGTGCGAGGCGAACCTATCATTTGCACACCCGATGATGCATATCGCTGCTTTATGCGCACGGAAATGGACATGCTGATTATTGGCAATTATGTCTTTGACAAAATCGATCAGTCGAAGGCAAAAGCACAAGCGCTGCGCGAAGAAGTCTTTGCACCGGATTGATATAATCGCTTTCTCTCTTAATCGTAGGAGCCTTGTTGTAACTTGGCTTGAGAGCATCACCTGCACATCAATATCGAAGCGGGAATTTGGCTCTCAGAGACGGGCTTGAGCTCTTGGATGAGAAACTTACTACACTTTCAAACAGTTATAGCGGCATAGATTTTCAGAGCTATGAAAAAAATTCGTGTAAGTCTCCTTAGCTGGCTTCGTCAGCGCACTACGCCAAATTCACGCTTGCGTCAAACCGTTGACAATCTCCTGCTCTTGGAAGGGCTGGGCGTGCGTTGGTATAACCCGCTCTGGCACTTAAAGAGCGTTAAACTCCTTGCACAGCGTTTTGCGCTCATGATTCGTCGGGAACTGCGTGGCTATCAAAAGCCGGTTGCGCATCCTAATCCTGAGGCAGTGATTTGTGCAGAGTTTGTTTGTTTGCGCAGTATTGATGGGAAGTGTGCCAGTGCGCATTTTACTGAAGAATGTACGGAACAATGCTTCGGAATGAAGCGAACCGAACAAGGTAAATTTGTTCCGCTTTTTCAAGACCCTGACGGAAACCCAGCATGGCTTGAACTTTCTTGCCGTGATTGCAAAAAATATCTGACCGAGTGTAAAGGCATTACTCCAAATACTGTGAATCCTCTCAAATTGAAAGGCGTAGAAAGCCAACCGCTGCCTGCCTTTGCCAAGCCGTGAGAAAAACCGCAAAAGCGGTAACTTTGTAAAAAAGCATGTAACTATGACACACACCACAGACTATCAAAGCCCAGCGCGCTGGTCGCCTGATGTCGATCGCTCACGCGAGATTAACAAAGTGCTGAACCAGCCACGCAAAGTTTATGTAACGCGCAAAGTGCATTTTAATGCTGCGCATCGTTTGTTTAACCCAACTTTTTCTGACGAGAAAAACTGCGAGGTCTATGACATTTGCAACAATTTCTACGGGCATGGACATAACTATGAATTGGAAGTAACTCTCACCGGCATCGTCGATAAAGAGACCGGTTACTTGTTTGACCTCAAGATTCTCAAAAAGATTCTCGAAGAAGAAATTCTCTCTAAAGTCGACCACAAACACCTGAACTTTGATGTAGAGATGTTTCGGGATACTGTGCCGACTGCCGAAGTGATTGCTGTAGTATTCTGGGATGTGATTAGTCAAAAACTCAAAACCATGAACTTAAAAGGAGTCGACTTATATGAAGTCAGAGTCTTTGAATCCGAGCGCAACATCGTTGCCTATCGCGGGGAGTAGTCTCATGCAAGGAAAAAGTCAGAATGAAAAGCGCTTCATTTCAAATCTGCGCGATGATGACGAATATCCCTACCCCGATAGCTTTGTTGACGAAAATCAAGTGCTCGCAAAACTTGCTAAAAACATTAGGGAGAATCTTGGTCTTTTGGGCGAAAATCCAGATAGAGAGGGACTTTTGAAAACACCAGAGCGAGTTGCAAAAGCCCTGCTGTATCTGACCAGTGGCTACCGTTCTGACCCAAGAGAAATTCTCCTGAGCGCAGTCTTTCACGAAAAGTACGATGAAATGGTGTTGGTGAAAGACATTGAAGTCTTTTCTATGTGTGAGCATCACATGCTGCCGTTTTTTGGCAAAGCACATGTTGCTTATATCCCTAACGGAAAGATTGTTGGTCTATCCAAAATTCCGCGAGTGGTTGATGTGTATGCACGACGCTTGCAAGTGCAAGAGCGTATGACACAGGAAATTCGCGATGTCATTGAGGAAGTTTTGGAGCCGAAAGGCGTAGCTGTGGTCGTTGAAGCCAAACACCTTTGCATGGTCATGCGTGGTGTTGAGAAGCAAAATTCTACGACAACCACGTCAGCGATGTCAGGTGAATTTCTGAAAAACTCTGCAACGCGCTCCGAGTTTATGCGCTTAATTAAATCATTCAACTAAGCTTAAGTTATCAGTACGCACAAGGTCTTGGCAGCTTTGCTTGCCAAAAGCACATCAGTGCAAAGAGAAAAGCCAGCATAAGCTGGCTTTTACTCTTTTTGTGTCGAGCAAGCGTTACTTTGTATTGAGTGTAAACTTGATGGGCACGGTCAGCCAGCACTTTACAGGCTTACCATTTTGAATCGCGGGAGAATAACTTGACTGCATCACTGATGCAATTGCAGCTTCGTCAAAAATATCTGAGCCCGGATTTTTCAGGATTTGAGCTTTTTTAGGTTTGCCATCTTTATCGATCAAGACACGCAGGACCACACGTCCCTCAATGCCCGCCTTACGAGCAATTTCAGGATAGACAGGCTTAACTTGATTGACGAACTGCGGTTCTTTTTCTACAGCGACGAAGTCTGGCGGGTCAGCGTTGTCATCGACAGCGACTGCAGGACCGGATGGTGCAGCTGGTGCAACCATTTTAATAGCTTCAGAAAAGCCTGTAGAGTCTTCGCCAGTAATTGCATTCTTTTCGATGGCTTCTTTGAGTTTACTTTGATCAGCGATTGTACGCTTTGGCGGGGCTTCTTCGTCCTTAACTTTTTTGATTTCACCAATATCTGGTGCTTGTGGCGGCTTGATTGCAGCGGGTGGTGGCGGTGGTGGCGCCTTTTCATCCATTGGCGGTGGCGGTTGCAGATTTGCAATGTCAATTTTCTGAACGACAACGGGCGCATCGTCATCGCTATCGTCTTTGAGCAACTCTTTGATGATGCCCCAAGTGATATAACTAAGAACCAACCCTACAACCACAGCCACGGTCACAAAGACACCGCGCGCCATATAGTTATGCAACTCTTTGCGAAGAATCAGCGCGCCATAGTTAATGTTTCGATAGCGTTCTGTGTCTAAGTAATCTAACTTGATGAAGCCATTTGAACTCTGATGACCGTTGCTGTAGTCGGCTTGTGCTGCACTTGACTTAGCAGTTTCCTTTTCCATAATCTCGTTCATTGACTTTAGTTCCTCCTTCTTTTAGGGTTTTGTTTGCGGTCAGTTGTTGGCTTTGAGTTAGTTTTTGACTCATTGTCAGCCTTTGACTCGGAGCCAGTTGTCAGTACGCCACCATTTACTTTCTCAATTTCTTCTCTATCTTGTTCAGTAAAATCTGCAATACTGAATCGTTTATAGTTCAAAATATTAAGTTCATCTAGCACATCAACAAGATTACGATACTGCGCTTTCTTGTCAAACTTCAAGACAATAGCCATTACATCTTCACCAACGCGCTGACGAATTTTCTCACTTTCTGTTTTAAGCAGTTCACGGAACGCCGAGCTAATCGTTGGTCTACTGCCACTCTTATCATAGAGTTCAAATGGCTTAGGTTCGTCAAAGGCGATGTTCCAATAGGCTTTATCACCCTCCGTAACACGAATGGTCAGCACATTAGATTCTGCCACTTTGACTTCACTCATATCTTTTGAGGGGAGGTTGACCTCCATCGTGTTGGGTTTAGAAAAGGTCGTTGTGAGCATGAAGAAGGTTAGTAGCAAAAATGCCACATCGACCATCGGTGTCATATCAAGGCTAAACCCAACTCGCTTCGTTTTTTTCTTTTTGCCTTTCTTCCTTGAACTTTGTGATTCTGGTGCTGCAACACCACCGCCCATAACCGTTCTCCTTTGTTTTTAGTTTTGTGATTTTGGTAAGGCTTCAAGGCTTGTGATGAGGTTAAATGTGGGCATATTTGTCTTCTTAAAGGTATCCATCACAAGTTTAATGTATTGATAGTCAGAGGTAACATCAGCTTTGATAACAGGACGCAAGCGTGGTTCGGCTAGGCGCGCTTGAATCACCATGGTCTCAAGGTTGTTTGCCAGACGCTCCATATCGCTGCCGTCGCCCACGTAGAAGCCTTCTGCGAGGCGGAACTTGCGCGCAGAATCTTCTACTGCCGCTGCGCCCATTCCTGCTTCGCCTAAACGCTTGGCGATGTAATTATTGAAGATGCGGTCGCGCGTGGGCTGTGCATCAACACCCAAATAGACATCGCCTTCTGCGCCAACAGTAACCGTCATGATGTCGCGGTCAGGCAGCTTACGCTCTGCCGTTGCATTAGGCAAATTGACCGGCGTGAGTTCTGGCGGACGAAATTGCGTCGTCAGCATAAAGAACGTCAGCAAGAGAAATGCCACGTCGACCATTGGGGTCATATCTTGTTTGACGCCCGTACGTTTTGCCTTTTTAATTTTTGCCATAAACGCTCATACAGTAAGTTGACATTCTAAAAATTACGCAGTTTTCTCATCACGCATAGAAAGCGTTTCGACGATGTAGAAAGCTGATTCATCAATTTGATACGAGAAACTGTCGACTTGGCTAGTGAAGACATTGTATGCCACGATTGCGGCAATACCACCGAAGATTCCGCCTGCAGTGTTAAAGAGCGCTTCGGAAATACCGAGTGAGAGTTGAACTGCATCAGGCGCACCGCCTGTTGCAAGCGCTGTAAAGGCACGAATCATGCCGATGGTTGTACCAAGCAGTCCCACCATCGTAGAGATAGAGGCAATTGTAGAGAGTGCCACAAGGTTCTTTTCAAGCAGCGGCATTTCAACAGCTGTGGCATCTTCAATGGCTTTTTGCATTTCGGTGCGGCGCTTTTCTGGGTCGGTAATACGGCGAGCAACAAGTGACTTGTATTTATCGAGCCCTGCACGAATCACCGCCGCAAGTGAGCTTTGATGTGCATCGCACTTCTCAATTGCACCATCAATGCGGCCTGCTTCAATCTCGGTTTTGATGTCACGGATAAAATCTGACATTGAGCCTTTGCCTTTGGCTTTACCTAACGCAATCGAGCGCTCAATCACATATGCAAAAATCATGATAATGAACGCAATCAGCACCGAGACGAGTGGTCCACCTTCATAGATAGCGTGGAAAATTGATTCCTTCGGTTGGGAACCAAACCAGAAGTAGATGCCGAGTCCGACGGCAAACGCAACGAGAATTAGAACGATTGTGAACGTACCTTGCTTCATAAGATTTTGAAGTTGCTGTTTATGATTTATTGAAATTTATTGAAAAATGGTAAATGGAACAGTAAGACTCTGCCGTTGCCCTGTTGTTCCTTTAAGTATACAAAAAAATGTAATCTCAAAAAACGGTTTAAAGATTTTTAACCACAAATTAATTAGTGGTAGAAGTGTAAGAGCGGTGCGAGGCGGTTAGTGTGTCCCCAAGCGCTTTTGTTGTACTGGCTTGAGGCACGAACTTGCCTTAGTCAAACTAGCAGAGCATGCTCTAAGTTGCACGGCTCTTTTGCAATGCAAGCAAAAGATTGATGAACAATTTTGCGATATTAAGCAAATTACACCATGCAAAAAAAGTTGGAGTGTAAGCAAAACATTCTAGAGCAATGCCGCCCAAAGTACTTTTTGTGGATGATGAGCCGCAGATTTTAGAAGCGCTCTCACAGCTTTTCGAGGCAGCTTACGATGTCTATACAGCCGTTGGTGGGGAAGCTGCACTTGAAATGATGAAGCACTTGCCAGACTTAGCTGTTGTCGTTAGCGATCAGCGCATGCCGGGCATGAAAGGCATTGATGTCTTAACGGCAGCACAGAGATACGTTCCGAATGCTACACGCATCTTGCTCACAGGCTTTGCTGATGCCGATGCCGTTCTGGATTCGGTGAATGTTAGTGCCATCTTTCGCTATGTCAAAAAGCCGTGGAAACCCAGTGAGTTAGAAGAAGTGATGCGTCTGGCAGTTGCAGCACACTACAGCTTGGTTGCGTCCTCCCATGCACAAGCTCCTACCAAAGCCTCTGAGCGAGACGAGAAAAAAAGCCCTTCACTCAAACCTACATTGACCGCTACACTTGCAGCGCTTAGCGCACTCTCAAAAAAAGCAGCATCGCAAAACGAGCAAGCATCACACTCCGATTCGCACCCTTCTGCATCACTAAGCCAATATCTAACTGAAAGCGTGGCAATGCGCCTTGCCGAACAGCAACATGCAGAAGAGACATTTCTTGCCAGACTCCGCCAAAAGCTAAAGACGCACCAAGCGCATCCATCCGGTAGCTACATATCAGCCTTTCATGGCAAGCGTGGTAAGCCCCAAGTCTTGATTGTCGACGATGCACCTTCAGTATTAGACGCGCTTACTGAACTGCTTTATGATGACTACGATGTGGTGTGTGCCGCTAACGCCTTTGAGGCTCTTGAGTACCTTGAGCAAAATGTATTTGTTGCACTCCTGCTCACCGACCAACGCATGCCCGGCAAAACAGGGGCTGATTTACTTCTTGAATCGCGCAACTATGCACCACTTGTGCCTAAAGTGCTGGTTACTGCTTATACTGATGTAGAAGATATTGTGCGACTCATTAACGAGGGTCAAATCTATCGCTACATTCAAAAACCTTGGGATGCTCAAAAGCTAAAAGCTCTCATTGATGAGGCTGTGGAAATGTATATGTTGCAACTTTCTGTGTTACTCAAAGATCGTGAAGCCTATCTTGAACAACCTGTTCAAGAACCAAATTCAGCAGGGAAAGCCAGTCTGCCATCCATAGAAGCACTTCAAGCTCTGCAGAATTTGCGTCTTCAAAAAATCAAAAAAGATGATAAGCGCTAACATGCTAACATTCTATCTAAAAAATCATGGCACTTTCTGATACGATGCATAACTCTATGCTTCAACACGATGAGCTCTACCGCACGATAGTGGAATTTTCGCCTGTCATGCTCTATGAGTTTTTGGTTACAGTAGATATGGAATTTCATTTCCGCTACATCAACCCTGCCTGCAAAGAGATGTTTTTGATGACGTCGCAAGAGCTTATGCAGCATCCAGAGCGCTTGTTTGAACTGATGCTAAGTTCCAGCCAAGCCAAGTTTTTTTCGGCAGTCAAAACAGCGATGCAAAAGCAATCCTGCTTTGACTTTGAGGATTGGCTTTTTTTCAAGAATGGTATGCGAAAATGCGTGCGTTGGACTGCACAACCGCGCCGTTTGCCAAATGGAGATACACTCTTCAACGGCATGGCAATTGATTCCACCGAACGCAAGCAATTAGAAGAATCACTTGCAGCTAGCCGTCAGCAACTCGATAACATTTTGACCAATATCGTTGGCATGGTCTATCTCGGACAAAATGACCATGCTAGAACCATGGAGTTTGTGAGTCCGGGCTGCGAGAAACTCACAGGATACTCTGCTGAGGAGTTTATGAGCAACCACATCAGTTTCGGCGAGCAGGTGATACATCCTGATGATCGTGCAAAGGTATGGGAGCACATTCAACACGCTATTGAAAAGCGTGAGCCTTTTGAGCTCGAGTATCGCTTGGTTGCAAAGTCTGGTGAAACCAAATGGGCGCTCGAACATGCTCGCGTGCTCTTCGATGAAAATGACTTGCCTATGGTCGTAGTCGGCTTTATCTCCGACATTTCAGAGCGTAAGCGTCTGGAAGCGGAACTTGCTGCTCGACTCAGAGAAATTCAAGAAACACAGTCGCATCTGATTCAATCCGAAAAGATGAGTTCACTTGGACAAATGGTGGCAGGCATTGCGCATGAACTCAATACGCCAATTGGCTATGTGAGCAACAATGTGGAAATTGCACAGCGTCGCTTCGAAGAACTTGCAAAACTTTATGCCAATAGCTTGCACGCGCTTCATGCTCTTAGCAACGGCGAAATTGAAGTGGCTTTAGAGCAGTTTCAAGCTATCACAGACTCCGACCTCAATACGGTTGACGCTTTACAAGAACTTGTTACGCGTACGCGTCGGCTCTTCAGCGGCATGAGTGCCGGTTTAGATCAGATGGCAGCGCTCGTCAAGGGCATGCGCAATTTCGCACGGCTCGATGAAGCCGAAATGAAAAAGGCTGATCTCAATGAAGGCATCAAAAGCTGCTTGCTCATCATTGGTCATCAATTCAAAGATCATAACATTACGCTCTCTACAGACTACGGTGCTATTCCACAGGTCGATTGCTACCCTGCCCAGCTCAATCAAGTCTTTCTTAATCTTATTCAAAATGCCATTCACGCTGTCGAGAAAAGTCCTGACCCACACATTCATATCGCTACTTCTTATGAAGCAGGCTGGGTCAGTGTGCGCATCAAAGATAACGGCACTGGCATTCCCAAGCATATTCAGCCCAAGATATTTGACCCTTTTTTCACCACGAAGCCTGTCGGCAAAGGCACTGGGCTTGGACTTTCGATTTGCTATAGCATTGTGCAGAAACATCACGGTAAGCTCTACTTTGAGACCGAAGAGGGCAAGGGCACGACATTTGTTGTGCAAATTCCAGCGGTGGAGTTCTTGTCCCCGCAGGGTTGAGCGCGCCTGCGTTATGTAGCACGTAGGCGTCGCAAATGATCATCAATATCTGCAGTGATATGTGTTGCCACTTCCAATGCACGCCGTCCATCTTGTGCGCTGACACGAATCGGTTTGCCATAGAGCACTGCTTCAATGAAACTTTTCTGCTCTTCTTTGAGCGCATTGATTTTTGGCACATCGGGACTGATGAAATCAAGCACTTTACCCTGCAGCACATCTTCAAGTTCGCCAAATAGTGAGAGTGTCTTCTGCACTGCAAGTTCTTTGAGTGTAGGTGTGCGCATGGACGGCTCTTCGAGTAGTCGAAAGACTTCAGATTTTCCTGTAATTAAATCCAGCGAGGCGTAACTTTGCGGATTTTTGCAGAAGAAACGCATTTTGCGCACACGCGTGCGACTGATGCGGCTTGCGGTTACTGTAGCCGTTGCGCCATTTTCAAATTCTATGCGCGCATTTGCAATATCGAGTTGATTGGAAAACACCTGCACACCTGTTGCTGAAATCTGCTTGACTGCTGATGGTACAAGCGAGAGAATCAGGTCAATGTCGTGAATCATCAAATCTAACACGACGGAGACATCTGTTGCGCGCTTGGAAAAGCCCGACAGCCGTTCTGCTGTGATAAAGACAGGCTCGCCGATGTATTTCTCCACTGCAATAAGCGCAGGATTGAAGCGCTCAACATGACCGACTTGAATTTTTACTCCTTTTTGCTGCTCAAGCGCAATCAAGGCATCGGCTTCGGCAAGTGTTGCTGTCAGAGGCTTTTCAATGAAAAGGTGCAGACCTTTTGAGAGCAAGGCTTGCGCAGTTTCAAAATGCGCTGCAGTCGTGGTTGCAATAATTGCTGCGTCAAGTTCAGCTGCAAGCGCATCAAGCGATGGAAACGCTATCACTTGATACTTACGCGCAACCTCCTTACATCGCGTTTCTTTGCAATCAAAGACGCCCACAAATTCGATATCCTTGCGCTCAAGTGAAAGTTCACGGAGCAGTTTGGCGTGCAACTCTCCTAATTTGCCAACGCCGACAATGCCAATGCGCAAGAGCTGGGTCATGGACTTAGACATAGTATGGGTTTGGCGTCAATGCATCAAGAAACTGAGCCGATGAGCGCTCAATTGCAGATTTTTCTGCCGCTGTTTTTTTGTCCAGTGCAAGATACGCCATCGCCACACGCGAATTGCGGCGCAACTTTTTCTCATTGCGCATGAAAAAATTCCAGTACAGGTAATTAAACGGACAGGCTGACTCACCTACTTTTTCTGCCTTGTTAAAATCACATGTCTTGCAGTAATCGCTCATTTTGTCGATGTAGTTTGCTGAAGCGCAGTAAGGCTTTGTTGCCACAAATCCGCCATCAGCAAATTGCGACATGCCAATCACATTTGGGGAGACCACCCAGTCATAAGCATCCACATAAAATTCCCAAAACCATTGATTGATTTGACGCGGTCTGACACCAGCTAGCAGGGCAAAATTGCCGATAATCATGAGCCGCTCGATATGATGCGTGTAGCCATGTTTAATTACCTTGCTAATTGCAGTCGACAGACAGTTCATTGTGCGCCCATTAAATTTGGCTTCTGCTGTCCAGAAAAAGTCGGGCAGCGCACGCGTGTGCTCAAAGTAATTTTCCTCGTGATAATCACCTTCAGACATTTTCAGCCAGTAGCAGCCGTAGATAAACTCACGCCAGCCGATAAGTTGGCGAATAAAGCCTTCGACCGAGTTTAGCGGTGCGCGTCCTTGCCTGTATTCTTCTTCGACACGGCGCACAACTTGCATCACGTCCAGCAAGCCGATGTTGAGCAGCGGCGAGAGCAATGAGTGAAACAGCACTAACTCTTCTTTGAGCATAGCATCTTCGTATTTGCCAAAATTTTCAAGGCGATGCGCGATGAAATCCTCTAAGAATCGTTCGGCTTCGGCACGCGTGGTTGGCAGATGCACTTCACTCAATGTGCCTATGTTATGCGGGAAAAATTTTTCTACATCTTCTATCACGGCACGGTCAATTGCATCCTTTTGTGGTTGATAAATTTTTGGCAACACCATGCGTGATTTGAGCGGCTGGCGATTGTCTTTGTCGAAATTCCATTGCCCGCCTACCGGTGCACCTTTCTCATCGAGCAACACACCTAACGCACGCCGCATTTTGCGATAGTAATTTTCCATCACAAGATGCTTTTTACCTTTGTGCTCGCGTATAAATTCGGTGCGTTCGGTCAGAAACATTGAGTTTTTCGTGAGCCTGACGCTGATGCCTAGCTTCTCGGGCAGTGACTGCGCAAAGCGCACCGTAGCCATTTCGTGAGGCTCCATCACGTAAAGTTCACTGATGCCATAAGCATCTATTGTCTCACGCAGTCCTGATAGGAAATTTTTCTCTGCCTGAAGTTCTTGATAGCAAACTCTGTAGCCTTTCGTGCGCAGCTCTTCACGAAAGTGCCGCATTGCAGAAAAGCAGAGATAGAGTTTAGCTTTGTGGTGTTGAAGTTGGCGCGCATGCTCGAGTGATTCAATCATCACGACAATATCGCGCGCAGGGTCAAGCGAGAGCAATGCAGAATTGCGCAGCGAAAGCTGATCGCCCAGAACCCACGCCGCACGCCGTGATGCAGCAAGCTCGGGGCTCGATGAGCAAGGTAATTTTTGAGGCATCGTGCTGGAAATCTATCAGAGTCATCAAAACAGCAACTGCGGTGCATTCAATGCCCTGCATTTAGTAAAGTCCTTTGGTCTTGATGTCAATTTTAGCATCAGTGAAATCTGCATCTTTGATGAGCGCACCTGAAAAATTTGCGCCACGCAGGTCGGCGCTACGAAAATTCGTGCCACGTATGTAGGCATTGCTCAAATCAGCGCCTTGCAAATTTGCGCCCGAAAAATTTGCATCGTGCAAGTAGGCTTGGTAGAGATTTGCTTTTTCTAAATCTGCGCCAGAGAGATTTGCGTCAGTGAAATTTGCATTTTGCAAAAACGCATGTTTGAGATACGCCCCCGAGAGATCGGCGCCTTGAAAATTGAGCGGACGGAAGTGCTCACCTACAGAAGATAGCGCAATGAGCATCCAAAGGTCACGGTCAGATAGGTAGCGCATTACGGAGCAAAACCATATTTTTTGAGTAAATCTTCAAGCGCTTCAGTGGTCAAATCGGAAAGATCGCGCTCGGTCTCGACACTCAAGCGTTTGAGTTGCTTTTCCAAAGTTGGATTTTTCAGATAGTAGGTAATTTTCTTCGGCTTGATACCCGCAGGCACATTTGTCGGGCGACCGCGCTTGCGTTTGAGTGCAGGAGTTGCCGTGCTTTCCGGCTCACTTGCCGTTGCAAGTTCAGCAGCACTTGAAAGTGTAGGCTCCGATTCAGTGGAAAGCAGCGGCTGTGTAGATAACTCTGGTTTTGTCTCGGACTTAACTGTTTCGCCTGCACCTCCAAAGTGTTCCCCTTCCGATACATTCAGGTCATCTGACATTCCATCACTCTGTATAGCAGCTTGCTGTGTAGATAGATGTGCCGCTGTCGTTTCAGCAGAAGTTTCAGAGATAGGCTGTGCATCGCTTTGAGTTTCCAATATGGACACGCTTAACGGGACCGAGAGACTTGCATTGTCTTCATGCGGATTCGATGGCGCTTGCACTGCTGGCATAGCACGCGAAACTGACTGATGCTCTGCTGAATCGGATTCAGACACCGCTTCCGTCTTAGCATTAGCAAGTTCATCTAATTTGCTTTGTTGCAACTTCGCCTCGAGAGCTACACCTTTGCTTTTTACTTCTTCGCTAAGCCTCAGTGCGCGTTGAATATGCTCGGTTGCCTTTTCGAGCTTCTGCTGCTTGGTAAAAATTTTGCCTATTCTAAGCAGCGTATCTGCTTCACCTTGTCTATCTCCTGCTTCTTCTTGACACTTCAGACTGCGATGATGATACTCTAAAGCTTGTTCGTACTTACCAAGCGATGCATACACTGTGCCAATGCTATTGAGTAGATAGGCTTCACCCTGATAATCGCCTAATTCGTGCTTAATTTTTAAGGCACGCTCGTAGTATTCTAGCGCTTTTTCAGAGTTACCTGCGTTGTAATAGATTGCGGCAATAGATTGCAGCGATGCTGCTTCACCTTTCTTATCGCCCAGCACGGTGCGCAATTTCAAACTGCGCTCGTGGTAGCTCAAACTTTGTTTGTAATCTCCTAGCTGCCCATAGATGATAGCCAGATGATTGAGCGAATTGGCTTCGCCGACACGGTCGCGTATTGCGACACGAATCCTTAAACTGCTCTGATGGTATTCTAAGGCTTGTCTATACTCGCCCACGCTGGCATAAATTCCTCCGATGTTATTGAGTGCCGTCGCTTCACTTTTGGAGTTGCCAATTGCGCGACTCAATTCAAGCGATTTTTGGTAGTGCTCTAAGGCTTTTCGTGCATCGCCTATTTTGTAGTAGATATTGCCCAGTGTTGTCAGGGTTGCAATCTGGTTGGCTTTATCGTCTAAGTCTTGAAAAATTTTGAGGGCTTTGTTGCAATCGTGCAGCGCTGCGTTGTAGTCGTGCTTGCGCCATTTGCAATAACCACGAATTTTGAGTGCTTCAGCAAGCCCTCGAGTGTATCCAGCACCTTGAGCAAGTGCTTCAGCGTCCTTAGAGAGCATTAGCGCATTCTCAGTTTCAGTATGGCGCAAATCCCAAGCCGTTTGGTTAATCAAATCGACTCGTGCTTGAACATCTGGCAGAGAACGCAACATTACTTCTAATCCTCTCAGTCTGGCATTCATGAGTTCAAGGTTCGGCTTTGTTTGAGTTGAAATGCGTTGCACTTGCTGCTATGTAGGCTTTGTGGTAAGGTCAATTTACTTGCGCCTTGAAAAAAATGCAATAGGTGCGTAACTTTGGTATGTTTACCCGAGCGGGAAAAAATCCACTGAACATGACCAACTCCAAAAAAACCCTGCTCATCGCCGATGATGAAGAACTCATTAGGGATTTGCTCTCTGACATTTTCTCAGGGCAATACAACCTTATTCTTTGCAAAGATGGGGCAGAAGCAATCCAAAATTTTGATGAACATCGCTCAACCATTTCGGCGGTCATCACCGACCTTGTGATGCCCAAAGTTAGTGGCGACAAAGTCATTCAGCACATCCGCAAGCAGTCGCCTAATCTACCGATTTTGATTATCACCGGCTATGAGCGCGACACCAATACCATGACCCTGCAACAAGATGCAAATGTTCAAGTTCTCCAAAAGCCATTTCGCATCGATAAGCTACAAAGCCTGCTTGATGACCTTCTCAAGCGTTGATGTCCTTGCTTGCTGTGCATATTATCTTCACTACCTGCGCTGAGCGTGGGCGGCGTTGCTGCTTCACATTCTGCACGGAAAAGAAAAAAGCAAAAGCGGCAGTCTGCCCGCCGCTCTTTTGCCTCAGGAGCTCATGCGGCACGCATTGAGGCATTTTTACTTTGCTTT
Source organism: Candidatus Thermochlorobacter sp. (assembly GCA_046291735.1). Taxonomy (GTDB): domain Bacteria; phylum Bacteroidota; class Chlorobiia; order Chlorobiales; family Thermochlorobacteraceae; genus Thermochlorobacter. The sequence continues at coordinate 51,447 of JBKBSK010000001.1, forward strand.
TTCAGCTGACTTTTCTTTGCCCTTAGCAATCACTTCTGGCTCGGCTGCTGCGGTTTCTGCAGCAATAATTTCTATCGCCTTCGTCGGTGCCACAACTGAGACAATAGAAATGGATGGATCGCCTAGAATTTTCCACTTTGCAGAAGCAAACATCTCCGTCGCATCTTTGATGTGAAGTGTATCGCCAATGTCCATTTTGGAGATGTCAAACTCAATATGCTCGGGAATGTCGGCAGGCAAGGTACGAATGCGAAGTTTGTGCATAATTACCTGCACACGACCGCCTTTAATAGCACCAACGGGCGAGCCTTTGAACAGCGTTGGCACTTCGGTTTCAATCATCTCATCGGCTTTGAGAAGTTGAAAGTCCGCATGCAGAATCTGGTCGGTGATGGGGTCAAATTGGCGGCTTTTCATAATTGCCTGCTTTTCTGTGCCATCACTGAACTTCAAACTGACAAGGTGCGATTCAGTAGTATAGACAAGTTTGCGCAAGGCGGATTCTTTAACAGCAAGTGTCAAAGATGGCTCACCTTTGTGATAAAGCACTGCAGGCACCAGACCTTTTTTGCGCAAGGCTTTTAGAGCACCTTTTGTTTTTGTGTCGCGCTTTTCAGCTTCAAGAACAATGGTTTGCATACTTTGTTAGCGTTCAGAAAGAATTTTCAGGAAAACTTAATCTCCGTCGAAGAGCGAACTAATAGAGCTATCATCATAGATGCGCTTGATGGCTTCGGCAAACAAGCCACTTACGCTGACAATTTCGAGCTTTGGCATTGGCGGGTGGTTTGTTACAACCGAATCCGTTGCAATGACTTTTTCTATGTCAGAATTTTCAAGGCGCTCGACTGCTGAGCCTGAAAGAATTGGATGCGTACATGCGGCAAAGATGCGCAGCGCGCCTTGTTTTTTCATCGCATTGGCAGCGCTGACGATTGTGCCGCCGGTGTCGATCATATCATCGACAAGCAATACGTTTTTGCCTTTGACATCGCCGATGATGTTCATCACTTCGGCTTCGTTTGGGCGTGGACGCCGCTTGTCGCATATTACTAAATCTGACCCTAAGCGTCTGGCATAACTGCGTGCCAATTTGACTCCTCCGACATCGGGCGAGGCAACTACGAGATTATCCAACTCCATTTTCTGGATGTGATTGATAATGATACCTGCCGAGTAGAGGTGGTCAAACGGAATATCGAAGAACCCCTGAATTTGTGGGGCGTGCAAATCCATTGTCAGCACGCGGTCAGCACCGGCTGTGGTAATGAGGTTTGCCACTAACTTTGCTGTAATTGAGACGCGTGGCTGATCTTTACGGTCTTGGCGTGCATAGCCGTAGTATGGAATCACTGCCGTGATGCGGCTGGCAGAGGCGCGTTTTGCGGCATCAATCAAAATCAGCAGTTCAAGCAAGTTTTCAGCCGGCGAATTTGTCGATTGCACAATGAACAGATCGCTGCCGCGAATGGATTCGTTGTAATGCACAGAAATTTCACCGTCAGAAAAACTTTTCACTTCCGCTTTGCAAATCGGCAGTGAAAGTTGGTTGGCGATTTTCTCTGCCAGCGGACGGTTGCTGCGCCCTGCAAAAATTTTAATTGTCTTGAACATAAAAGCGTACCTGCTCGCTTAGCGGTGCCTGTGCCCCTTGCACACGCAGTTTAGCGCGTGCTCTTTTGTTATTTGTTTATATTCGCCTGCTTTGAAGTTGCCCTCAAAAAAAGGGCTGCAAATATAGCACATTTTAACCTGAAACTGAAAACTTCATGCCTAACTTGTCACTTGGTGAAATCTACCGTCTGCTCTTAGAGATTTTCCCTGAGACAGAACTTGTCGGTAGTGAAACTCTGATGCTCGACAGTGTCGCACCAATTGAGACTGCTCAAAGCGGCAGCATTTCATTTCTTGCCAATTCCAAGTATGAAAAATTTCTCTCTCAAACCCAAGCCTCTGCGCTGATTGTCTCTAACACACTCGATACCTCAAAAGTGCCGCCAGACCTTGCCCTGCTCAAAGTCAGTGACCCTTACACGGCTTTTGTGTTTGTTTTGGAGCGCTTTATGACCCCGCGACAAAGCGTCACTGAGGGCATACATCCGACCGCAATCATTTCACGCTCAGCCAGTGTGCATCATACGGCGCGCATCGGCGCGTATTGCTACATTGGTGCTGATGTACGCATCGGCGCAAATACTGTGATTTATCCGCATAGCGCTGTTCTTGATGGCACAACAATTGGCGACTCATGCATCATTTACCCTAATGTTACAATTTACCACGACTGTCGCATCGGTGAGCGTGTCATTATTCATTCAGGTGCAGTGATTGGTGCAGATGGCTTCGGGTTTGCCCCACAAAAGGACGGCAGTTTCAAAAAAATTCCGCAAATCGGTATCGTCGTCATTGAAAGCGATGTGGAAATCGGCGCCAACACATGCATCGACCGTGCCACAATGGGGGAGACGATTATTCGCAAGGGCGCAAAATTAGACAATCTTGTTCAAGTCGGGCATAATTGCAGTGTCGGCACAAATACCGTCATTGCTTCACAAGCAGGACTTTCAGGCAGCACAAAAATTGGCAATTCATGCATGATTGGCGGACAAGTCGGATTTGTCGGACACTTAGAAGTGGCTGACCGTGTCACATTAGGTGGACAATCAGGTGTAACGAAATCACTCACCAAACCGGGCGAATTTTTGCGTGGCTCACCTGCAAAACCCCTTCGTGAGCAACTGCGCCAAGAAGCCATGCTTGGCAAACTCGAAGAGATGATGCGCCGCATCGTAGAGCTAGAAAAACAACTTGCTGAACTCAAAGCTGAAAACAAGACCAGCTCACCATAGCACACCATCTTGCGCACTTGCTGCGCTGCAATCTCCTTTGCAATTTTTTACGCTGATAAAACTTATATCGCGCAAGTCTGAAAAATGTGTTAACTTTGCATAATTTCAAACTTCATACAGCATAAAATGGATTTCCCTGAAACACTACGCTACACCAAAGAACACGAATGGATTTACCTCGAAAAAGATGACATTGCCGTTGTTGGCATCACAGATTTTGCACAATCTGAGCTCGGGGATATCGTGTTCGTTGACCTTAAAGAGGTTGGCACCAAACTCAACGCTAACGACATTTTCGGCACTGTTGAAGCCGTTAAAACTGTCTCAGACCTCTTTTTGCCCATCGCTGGCGAAATCATTGAGCATAATGCGGCTTTGAAAGATGCTTCAGTGGTCAACAAAAGCCCATACAAAGATGGATGGATGATTAAGCTCAAAGTGGCAAACCCAGCGGATATGGAAAAGTTGATGAGTGCCGCAGAATATCGCGCACACATTGGAAAGTAAGCTACTGCTGAGCAAGCCCAACTGACACAATTACCTCAAATGTTTTTGCAACTATGAAACTCAACTTGCAGTACAAAGAAAGGTTTGACTCTCGCCACAATGCCTCTGCTCGAGACCTTGATGAGATGCTCCAGACTATCGGTGTGAGCAGCTTAGATGAACTTATTGCGCAGACCATTCCGGAGACGATTCGCCTGCACAAGCCCTTGAATTTGCCAGCTGCACAGTCGGAGCAAGAGTTCTTGCAGTCGATAAAATCACTGGCAAAGAAAAATAAGGTCTTCAAGTCCTACATTGGCATGGGCTACTACGGCACATTTACGCCGAGCGTTATCTTGCGCAATATCTTGGAAAATCCGGGGTGGTACACGGCTTACACGCCCTATCAACCTGAGATTTCACAAGGGCGATTGGAAATGCTTCTCAATTTTCAGACGATGGTTGCTGACCTGACCGCAATGGAGATTGCTAATGCCTCGCTCTTAGACGAAGCCACTGCAGCTGCCGAAGCCATGCATCTGCTCTACGCCGTGCGCCCTGCAAGTAAGCAACACGCCAAGCAGTGTTTTGCCTCTGAGCGTCTGCATCCACAAACGCTGGAGGTCTTGCGGACGCGCACTGCATCGCTTGGTGTTGAACTCATTGTCGGCAATCACCACACGCTCGAGCTTGCTCATCCCAATCTTTTTGCAGCAATTGTGCAATATCCTGCCACAGATGGTGATGTTGAAGATTACACGGACTTCATTGCTGCTGCACACCAGCATCATGTCACTGTAGCGGTCGGTACGGATTTGCTAGCTCTAACTTTGCTCAAACCGCCGGGTGAGATGGGTGCTGATGTGGTGTTTGGTTCAGCACAACGCTTCGGTGTGCCTATGGGCTACGGCGGTCCGCATGCTGCGTTTTTTGCTACAAGAGATAGTTTTAAGCGCAATTTACCCGGACGGCTCATCGGTGTCTCACTTGATGCCGACGGCAAACGCGCCTTGCGTATGGCACTGCAAACACGCGAGCAACACATTCGCCGCGAAAAAGCTACCTCAAACATTTGCACCGCACAAGTCTTGCTTGCCATCCTGACTGCCGCTTATGCTATCTATCACGGTCCAAAAGGCTTGCGTGCCATTGGCGAGCGCATCTATGGCTTAACCGCACTCCTTAAGCGCAGTCTGGGATATCTTGGCTTTAGCACTAAAAATCAAACGCATTTTGATACGCTCATCGTCAATGTAGGCAGCAAGCGTGAGCGAGAGCGCTATCGCAAAGCCGCCGAGAAAGCTGGCATCAACTTACGTCTCTACGACGACAAGCATATTGGTATTTCACTTGATGAAACCACAACCGTTCAAGATGTCAAGCGGCTCATTGAGATTCTTGGTACCTACCGCCCGGCTCTTGCACAGGCTTTTCTTGATGAGCAGTTTGAGCAGTATCAACATGAAATTGAGCTAGAGTTACCCCAATCGCTGAAGCGCACTTCACCCTTTCTGACGCACCCTGTTTTCAACACATACCACAGCGAACATGAGATGCTGCGTTATTTGAAGCAGCTGGAAAATAAAGATATCTCAATGGTGCATTCTATGATTTCGCTGGGCAGCTGCACTATGAAACTCAACGCAACGACCGAAATGATACCCATCACTTGGCCAGAGTTTAACAACCTACATCCGTTTGCGCCAATCTGGCAAGCAGAAGGGTATCAAGAATTGTTCAAAACCTTAAGTGCATGGCTATGCGAAATCACTGGCTTTGAAGCAGTGTCTTTGCAGCCTAATTCAGGTGCGCAAGGGGAATACACTGGTCTGATGGTCATTCGCGCCTACCACCGCGCTCGCGGTGAAGCGCATCGCAATGTTGCACTCATTCCACAATCGGCACACGGCACTAATCCTGCCAGTGCAGTGATGGCTGGCATGCACGTTGTCGTCGTCAAATGCGATGAGCGCGGCAACATTGACCTCAATGATTTGCAGACCAAAGCCGAACAGTACAAAGACACGCTTGCGTGCTTGATGGTTACCTATCCCTCAACACATGGCGTGTTTGAAGAATGCATCAAAGAAATTTGCGAGACAATTCATCGCTACGGCGGACAAGTCTATATGGATGGCGCAAATATGAATGCGCAAGTTGGCTTGACAAGTCCGGCTGCAATTGGTGCAGATGTCTGTCATCTTAACTTGCACAAGACTTTCTGCATTCCACACGGCGGTGGCGGTCCCGGTATGGGACCAATTTGTGTGGCTAAGCATCTTGCCCCTTTTTTGCCCAAACATTGCCTTATTGAGACCGGCGGCGAGCAAGGCATCACTGCCGTTTCAGCAGCGCCTTTTGGCAGTGCCTCCATTCTTCCGATTTCTTACGCCTACATTGCTATGATGGGCGCAGAGGGATTGACGAATGCCACAAAATTTGCTATTCTGAATGCAAACTATATCAAAGCGCGTCTTGAAGGCGATTACCATGTGCTCTATACCAACCGCAACGGACGGTGTGCGCACGAGATGATTCTTGACCTGCGTCCATTTAAAGCCGTTGGCATTGAAGCAGAAGATATTGCCAAGCGTTTGATGGACTATGGCTTCCATGCACCGACACTTTCTTTCCCCGTTGCAGGTACAATTATGATTGAACCTACGGAATCCGAGCCTAAAGCCGAGCTTGACCGCTTCTGCGATGCGATGCTCGCCATTCGTGAAGAAATCCGCGAGATTGAATTAGGCAAAGCCGATCCGCTCAATAATGTCTTGAAAAATGCACCGCACAGCGCCGAAATGCTCATCTCAGACCATTGGGATAAACCCTATCCTCGTGAGAAAGCCGCATATCCCTTGCCATTCGTGCGCGAAAGAAAAATCTGGCCCAGCACTCGCCGTATTGATGGCGCGTATGGCGACCGTAACCTTGTCTGTACCTGTGAGCCTATCGAATCATACACCGAGCGTGCACAGCCTACCATGAGTTAGACTGCAATTTCTGCGCTGCTCACGCTTGGCTTATGTAAATCGGCATTTTGTGCGTAACATTGTAGGCGTGTGTTCTGCAACCTATCAGTAAAGGAGTAACTATGTCTGTGCTCAAAGCGTCCATTCTCCAGCTTATCACGGAGACTTCCACCAACTTGCCCAGCGATGTGCGGCGTGCTCTTGCCACAGCAGCAGAGCGAGAAGAAGCCACCTCGCGCTCTGGCTTAGCTATGTCGACCATTACGCTCAATGTAGATATGGCGTGCGATAATGTCTCGCCGATTTGTCAAGATACCGGCATGCCCACCTTTTTTATTCACACACCTGTAGGCGTCAATCAGTTAGAAATTAAGTCTGCAATTCGAGAGGCAATTGTAGAAGCCACAAAGGCAGGTAAGTTGCGTCCGAATTCTGTGCATCCGATTACGGGCAAGAATAGTGGCACCAATGTCGGTCCCGGCGTTCCTGTCATGCACTTTGAGCAATGGGAAAAAGATTACACTGAAATCAAACTCCTTTTGAAAGGTGGCGGCTGCGAAAACAAAAACATTCAATACTCACTTCCAACTGAACTTGAAGGTTTAGGCAAAGCAGGTCGTGATTTGGATGGCATTCGAAAGTGCATTTTACATGCAGTTTGGCAAGCACAAGGTCAAGGTTGCTCGGCAGGTTTTATCGGTGTCGGCATCGGTGGCGATAGAACCTCTGGATACGAACTTGCCAAAGCACAACTTTTGCGTCCGCTCGACGACATTAACCCTGACCCAACCCTGCGCGAACTCGAAGACTATATCATGCGCAACGCTGATGCGCTTAACATCGGGACAATGGGCTTTGGCGGTAAAGTTACACTCCTTGGCTGTAAAATTGGTCTGGCAGAACGCTTACCTGCAAGTTTCTTTGTTAGCGTGGCTTACAACTGCTGGGCTTATCGACGGCTGGGCGTGTGGCTCGATCAGGATGGCAAAATTATCAAATGGCTATACCGTGAAGCAGATGAAATCAAGCGGCTTGCCAAAGGTGAAGGCATTGCACTGACTGGTAAAGAGATTGTCCTGCAAGCCCCGATTAGCGAAGAGCAAATCCGAAAAATTAAAGTCGGTGATATTGTTATCATCAATGGTGCTGTGCACACCGGGCGCGATGCTTTCCATCACTATGTGGTTCATCACGGTCTGCAAGCCAAAGATATGCCTGTGGACACACGCGGTGGTGTGCTCTATCACTGCGGACCGGTGGTGATAAAAGACAATGGCAAGTATCGCATCACAGCGGCTGGACCGACAACTTCGATTCGTGAAGAGCCTTACCAAGCCGATGTGATTAAGCGTCTTGGCTTCCGTGTTGTTATTGGTAAAGGCGGAATGGGCGCCAAAACACTGAAAGGCTTGCAGGAATATGGTGCAGTCTATCTCAATGCCATCGGTGGTGCGGCGCAATACTACGCCAAGTGCATCAAGGAAGTTACCGGCGTTGATTTTCTCGAAGAAATGGGCGTGCCCGAAGCCATGTGGCATCTGGAAGTCGAAGGTTTTGCCGCTATCTGCACGATGGATTCACATGGCAATTCCTTGCATCAAGAAATAGAAGCTGTGTCGCTCGAGCGTCTTAAAACCTTCGCAGAGCCTGTGTTCAAATAACTTCGTGCTATCAAGAGAGCAGCTAAAGACGCCGATACGCCCATGCACGATTTTCTTGCAGATTCACTTCTGCGCCTTGAGCAGCGCATTCACGCCGATGCCTATCGTGGCTACGACCCTTACGACGCCTTGACTTCACCGCTCTTTAAGCTGCCGATTTTGAGACAGCATAAAACCTTGCGCTGGGGCGCACAGCAAGTCTTGAAGCGCTTGCCCATCAATGTGCGCCCACTTCTCTTCATCCCCAAAGGCTATAACCCCGTTACGCTCGGTCTTGTCTTGCACGCCTACACAATGCTAAGAGAGCTCTTTCCTGAAAAAGCTACCTTTTATGATGAGCGCAGCACATTTTGTCTTTCAGAATTAGAACGCTTGCAATCGAAAGGCTACAGCGGTGCATGCTGGGGCTACGACTTTGATTGGGAAGCACGCTACGCTCGCATTCCTGCCTACACTCCAACCGTAGTCGCCACAGGCTTTATTACCAACGCACTCTTTGAGTATTACCGCCGCACGAAAACTCCACGCGCCTTTGCACTCTGCGAAAGCGCCACACAGTTTGTCCTCCACGATTTGCAACGCACTTGGTTTGACGGCATGTTTTGTTTTTCCTACTCACCGCTTGACCGACAGGTGGTTTTGAACGCCACACTCAAAGGCGCAAGGCTCTTAGCACAAGTCTATTCCGTCACGAAACAGCCGCACCTACTTGAGGAAGCCAAAAAAACAGTGGCGTTTGTAGTTAGCCAACAACAGCCCAGTGGCGCATGGTCGTATTCAAAAGGGGACAGACGCACATGGGCAGATAATTTTCACACTGGCTATGTGCTCGATTGCCTCGATGAAGTGATTAAATGTTCGGGAGAAAACACCTTTTCAGCTTGTTTGCAAAAAGGTTTTGCTTACTACGAAGCCAATTTTTTCGTGGAAGATCGTGACGGTCTGATGCCAAAGTACTACGACGATGCACTCTATCCAATTGATGCTACCGCAGGCGCACAATCCATTCTTACCCTCACGCGCTTTGGTAAACTTGATGCTGCGCTTAGAGTTGCAACTTGGCTATGCAAGCATCTGCAGCGCGCTGATGGGCACTTTGCTTACCAAAAGCATCGTTATTACCTCAACGCCATTCCTTATATGCGCTGGTCAAGTGCGTGGATGTATCTTGCACTGGCATTTCTCTTGCAAAAGCATGCTCATCAGTGCAAAGATTAAGCACATTCTTCAGCGATGGCTACTTGCCAATCGTTTGCGCAATGAACTTCCCTCCAAAGCCAAATACTGCACCTGCAAGTCCTCCCAGAATATGCGCAAACTGCGAGACATTATCCGGCTTGAAGCTATTGACAATTTCTTGCCCTAAGTAAAGTGCAGCGACAATCACGAAAGTCAGAGGAATTTCACCATCACGGATGTTTGCAAATGAGGCTAAGAGAATAAGCATAAAGACAACGCCACTTGCACCCAAAAGCCCCGTCGAGAAAAACATCGTGTTGAGTAAGCCTGTTACAAACGCTGTAATGAGAATCTTCACCAGAATAGCCATTGAACCGTATTTTTCTTCAAGCAGCGGACCGATAAGCAAGATGTATGAAAAATTGCCGATAAGATGCGTCCAATCCGCATGACCAATCACATGCGAAAAAAGTCGGAAGTATGTCAGCGGATTAAAGAAAGACATTGACGGCAGTGCAGTAAAAAAGGCTTGTGTGCTGTATCCTTTGGTCAGGTTGCTCAGCAGCATCACTGCGGCACAGATGAGCGCATAGGTTAAAATCACAGGAGAATTGTAGCGAATCGTCATCGGTCAAACGGTGTTCAAGTTTTTGAAGATGCCACACGCTGAATTTGGCAACGCATGCTTGGATTCGGCGAAGCTTGATAGGCGCGAATGAACGCACGCAGCGCTTCCACATCAATACCCATGAATTGAGCAGGAGCCACAGCAAGTTTCGGATAGGCTTTTTCGAAATTGCGCGCTGCACATTCTAATCGCTGCGTTTGTAGGCAGTGCAAGGCGGCGGCAAGTTGCACTAAACCACGAATAAAAATTTCTGCGTCTTCACTCATTGCCTGCCAAGTCTGTTCCCACGCTTCATGCGCATCCCAGTAGGCTTCGCAATTAAACTTTGCAATGCCATCGAGAAAATGTGCACGCTGCGCTTCAGACAGCACCGGTTCACTTAGCGTTGTAATGTCTTCGGGCAAGCGTTTGCGTGGTGCGCTCGCTGATGCTTTCATAGCGCAAAGTCAGATAGAAGTGTTTTCAAACGACTTTGTGTGTCAGCTTTCGCCTTCTCTAACGATGGCGGCATGCTCTCAAAAATCGCAAAGACTTTCTCAATGCCCAAATCTTTTGCGTCTTGTTGGCTAAGTTCAGAGAGCCCTGCAATGGCAATGCACGGTTTGCGATGCTTTTGACATAGATGCGCCACACTGCCCACCACCTTACCTGCAAACGATGTGCGGTCAAGTTTGCCCTCTCCTGTGATGATGATATCACTCTGCGCAATTTGTTCATCAAGATGCACGAACTTACTGACGAAATTGAAGCCAGAGACGATTTTTACGGATTTGAGCGACGCTGCAAGCAGCAACATTGCAAAGCCAAGTCCGCCCGCTGCACCTGCCCCTTCAACATCTCGAAAGCGTTGATGTCTTACGGCTTCTGCAAGATCGGCAAAATGTGCTAGACGCGCCTCAAAGTCAGGCATTTGATTTGGCAAAACACCTTTTTGCTTGCCAAAAACTTTGATGGCGCCATCTTCGCCCAAAAGTGGGTTCTTTACATCGCTTGCAAGCAACAGCGAAAGCGATGGCGGCAGGGCGAGTGGGGAGAAATCTACTGTCGCCAGTGCAGCAAGTCCTGCGTTACCCAATGCAATCGGGTGCATTTCAGCATCAAGCAGCCGCACACCTAAGGCTTGGAGTGCACCTGCGCCACCATCGCAAGTAGCACTTCCGCCTAAGCCTAGCACAAGCTCCGATGCACCGACTTCAACTGCAGCACGCATCATTTCACCGACGCCAAACGTTGTAGCAAGGTCGGGACGCAATGCGCCTTTGACCAGCGTCAATCCAGCAGCTGCGCTTGTTTCCATAATTGCGCGTTGCCCAAGCTGGACAAATTCAGCGATAACTTTTTCACCCAGCGGCGCAGTGACTTCTGTGCGATGTATCTTTGCGCCTGCAACAGACTTGAAGACCTGCGTAAAGCCTTCACCACCATCCGAGAGCACTTGAATTGTGCATGCACTACGCCAGCGTTCGGGCAAAGCACATTTGATATGCTGGGCAATTTCTTCTGACGAAAACGTGCCTTTGAAACTATCGAGCGCAAGCAGTATTTTCATCGCTTCAAACAATTGCGTTGGTGCCATCTATGCCTCTGATTTTGCACTCAACCTACAAGCCACCTGCATTTCTAGCAAATGGACATGCTCAAACAATTTTTGCAGCGCTCTGCCGCACCGTGAAAAATGTGCGCTATAGACGCGAGCGCATAACAACATGCGATGATGATTTTCTTGATTTAGATTGGCTTTGCATCGGCAGTCAGCATCTTGTTATTCTTTCGCATGGCTTGGAGAGCAATTCTTCGCGTAGTTATATGCTGGGTATGGCACGTGCGCTCAATCAGCACGGCTTTGATGTGTTAGCATGGAATTTTCGTGGGTGCAGTGGTGAGCCGAATCGTCAAGTGCGTGCATATCACAGCGGCGCCACAGAGGATTTGCATGAAGTCGTAGAGCATGCTCTCGGGCAAGGTCGGTATGCACGTATCATGCTGGTTGGATTTAGCTTGGGCGCAAACTTGACACTGAAGTATTTGGGCGAACAAGGCAATGCCGCATCTGCAAAGATTGCCGCTGCGGTCTGTTTCTCTGTGCCTCTAAGTTTGGCAGAGTGTTCTCGTGCTATCTCACGTCAGCCGATTTACAATCGCCGATTTTTGCGCCAACTTGTGCGAAAGGTCATCGCAAAATCAAGGTATGTGCCGCAGCCAATTTCACTTGAACGCTTGCAGCAGCTCAAAACACTTTGGGAATTCGACGATTGCTACACTGCCCCTATTCACGGCTTCAAAAATGCCGAAGACTATTACACCAAGTGCAGTTCAGCGCGTTTTCTTGATGCAATTGCTGTGCCAACGCTTATTGTCAATGCCATCGACGATCCCTTTCTATCTGCTGCTTGTTTCCCTCTCGAGCAAGCAAGACGCTTACGCACCATCTGGTTTGAAGCACCACGCGCAGGCGGACACATTGGCTTTGTGTCATTTAATTCAAACGGCTTGTATTGGTCGGAGCAGCGCACCATAGAATTTTTCTCTGAGGCTATCTCATAGCAGCCGAAAAAGCATTAAATTCTAAGTTTGCCCGAAAATTACCTTAACTAGGCAGGCTGGGAACGCATTTGCACAAAAAATTCTTTGAGAGGCAAATTCATCTCAACACATGGGTGTATTGATTGGACTGAGCATTATCCTGTTGTGGCTAGCTCACCTGATTTATCTCTTTAGCAGTTCGCTTTCTTGGACGACACCGCAGAGCTACTTGCATCTTGCGCTGCAAGGCTATCTGACCACTGGGCTATTCATCACGGCGCACGATGCCATGCATGGCTCGGTTAGCGCTTTGCGCTGGCTCAATCACACTATTGGAGCTTGTGCTTGCTGGCTTTTTGGCGCTATGTCTTATCGGCGCTTGCTTGAGCATCACAAGCAGCACCATGCCGCACCAGCTACGGCTACTGATCCAGACTTTTATGTCAAGTCGCAAAATTTTTGGGTTTGGTTTGGTGCGTTTCTTTTCCGCTATGCTACTGTGCCGCAAATTCTGACTATGGCAGCGCTTTACAATCTCTTTGAGCGTGTTTTCTTCGTACCTGAATCACGCATCTGGCTTTTCTGGATATTGCCGTGTGCGTGGGGCGCACTGCAACTGTTCTATTTCGGCACTTACCAACCGCATAAACTTCCCCTTAGCGAAGACATGCGCCCATACGCCGCACGTACCCTGAAACGCCATCACCTCTGGGCAATGCTCTCCTGCTATTTTTTCGGCTACCACTGGGAACATCATCACTCACCTGCCACACCTTGGTGGAAACTTTGGCAACTCAAAGATGCTCTGCAAGAGCGCCGATTTAGCGCAAACACATGAAGCAAATTTTTCTGAGGAAAAACGAAGAACGACGCTTGCGCTCTGGTCATCAATGGGTCTTCAGCAATGAACTGCTCGATGTCGATAAGACCATCGCCAACGGTGATGTGGTTGCGCTTTATTCTTTTACGAAACAATTCTTAGGCATCGGATTTTTCAATCGCCATTCGCTGATTGCGTATCGACATCTGAGCGCGCATGAAGAACCTATCGACCAAGCCTTTTTTGAGCGACGCTTAGACACTGCATGGCAATTACGAAACCGGCTCTACCCTGAATCACTCACGAATACCTTTCGATTGGTGCATGGCGAATCTGATTATTTGCCCGGTCTTGTTGTCGATAAGTTTGCTGATGTGCTCTCGGTTCAGACTTTTTCAGTGGGCATGGAAGTACGGCTCGATACAATTTGCGCAGCGTTGGTAAAATGCTTTTCTCCGCAAGCAATTGTCTTGCGCAATGAATCGGAGTTAAGAAAGTTAGAAGGCTTAGAGCAATACTCACATCTTGCGTTTGGGGAGTTAGCAGGTAGCGTTGAAATTGTTGATGCAGGGATTAAGTATGCTGTAGATGTGCTGCACGGACACAAAACCGGGTTTTTCCTTGACCAGCGAGAAAATCGCAAGCGTATTCGTCCCTTTGCAAAAGGTGCGCGTGTGCTGGATGTTTTCACAAGCGATGGTGGCTTTGCTTTGAATGCACTTTATGCTGGTGCGCGTGAGGTTGTAGCTATCGATGCTTCTGCCGATGCACTCACACGCGCGCAACGCAACGCTGCGTTGAACGGCTTTCAAAACTTTTGTACCCGTCAAGGCGATGCATTTTTGCTACTCGAAGAGATGCTCCAAGATGGTGAGCGCTTTGACCTTGTCATTTTAGACCCGCCGAGTCTGACCAAATCAAAGAAGAATGTTGAGAGTGCAACAAAAGCCTACCGCAAACTCAATCGGCTTGGTCTTCTACTTGTCAAGTCTGGTGGATACTTAGCCACCGCTTCATGTTCGCACCATGTGTCGGAGTCAGAGTTTTTGAACATCCTAGCGCAGGCGGCTGCTGATGCTAAGCGCAGTGTCAAGATTTTAGAGCGTGCCACGCAAGCGCCTGACCACCCTATCTTACCTGCAATGCCAGAAACGCAGTATCTGAAATTTGCGCTGCTCCATGTTGCTGATGCGCATTAGCCCACACCAAGTTTTTTGTTCAGATGCCAGACCACTTCTTTGTGCAGGTCAGAGATAGATTTCAGCGCATTGAGCACGACGAACCGTTCGGGCTCTTGGCGTGCAAGGGTTTGATAGCCTTCGCGGACACGGTGATAGAACGCTAAGCCTGAACGCTCCATACGGTCGAGTGGCAATTCATCTTTACTGAAAGCAAGCGGTATGGATTTTTCCGAAAATTTGCGCATCAGTGCGTCTTCAGGCAAAATGTCTAAGTAAAACGTCAGCGTCGGGACCAGTCCAAATGTTGCAATGCGATTGACGGTTGCAATCATGTTTAAATCCAGACCGCGTCCAAAGCCTTGGTAGGCGGTTGTAGAGTCATAGAAGCGATCGAGAATAATGATTGTGCCTTTTTGCAACGCTGGTAAAATGAGCGCCTCGCAGAGTTCAGCGCGACTTGCAGCAAAGAGCAAAAGTTCTGCTGTCGGATGAATCTCATTTTGACTTTTGAGCAGGAGTGTGCGGATACTTTCTGCGGTAGCCACACCGCCGGGCTCGCGTAAGGCTAACACTTTAATGCCGCGTGAGCGGAGATGGTTTTCGAGCAATTTAACTTGTGTCGACTTGCCGCTGCCGTCTATGCCTTCAAATGAAATCAGCATACTGATTGCGCGCCTTGAGCCGAGCATTAAAGCAAATTTTTTGCAATCGGCTGTGCTTTTGTCTGACGCTGCAAAAGTTGTTCCAGCAAGGCAGAGGGGGAATCAGACACGAGCAGCACTTCACGGTGACTGGATTTGATGAAGCCTTCAGCTACGGCATGGTCTAAAAAAGCAATCAAGTGATTGTAGTAGCCATTGATGTTGAGCAGTCCGCATGGCTTTTGGTGTAGCCCTAATTGTGCCCAAGTCAGGATTTCAAAAAGTTCATCGAGTGTACCCAAGCCGCCAGAGAGTGCGATGAAGGCATCGGAGAGCTCTGCCATTTGGGCTTTGCGTTCGTGCATGGAAGAGACGATAAAGAGTTGTGTCAGTGCGCGATGTGCAGCTTCTTTTTGCACCAAAATTTCAGGAATGACCCCGATGACTTCGCCGCCAGCCGACAAGACCGCATCAGCGACAACGCCCATCAGTCCTAAATTACCGCCTCCATACACTAATCGTAAGCCACGCTGAGCAATTTGCTCTCCGAGCTCCATGGCAGCTTTACGGTGTGCAGGGTGCAACCCCGTACGAGACCCACAATAGACACAGATGTTTTGACTTGGCAGCAATGGTGAAGAGGTCATCATTGAACGGTTTGATTGGTAGGTTACGCTGACGAAGATACGCAAAGTCAAGCGTGTGCACAAGGCAGCGGCAACCTGTGCACCACGCAGGTTTACTTACGACTGCGTCGGCGCTTTGGTACAGCCGGTCGAGTCGGACGCGGTTGTGAGTCTGCCTTGGGTTTGCGTCCACGTCGGCGAGAAGATGGCGCATCAGGATTGGTATCATCGCTTGGAAAGACTTCGCCTGTCGAAGAGTAAATTTCGACAAGATTGCCGTCTGGATCGAGCAGGAAAAAGGCACGACCGTCGCGGCGTTTTGCAGGTTGCGTCAGCAAGTGAATGTTGTTATTCTGCAAAAATGCTGCCGCTTCATCGACTTCTTCATCGGTTGCTAGGCGTAGCCCGAAGTGATCGACGCGAATGTCACGTGCTTCTTCGGGACTTGGTGTCTCTGCGCGTACCAACACCAGCATATCGCCTCCCGCTTCCAAGTAGGTCATATTGATACCCAGCCGATGATGCAACTTGAAGCCAATAAGTTTGGTGTAAAACTCCTCGGAGCGACGCAGGTCATTGACGCGCAGCGTAATCTGGCTGATGCCCGTAAGTTTCAGCATAATGAGTTTTGACCATCACACCGTTTTAAGATGCTGTGCTATCTGCGTCGCGGTGGTAAGTCTCGATACTCGAACGTGTACTCACGATTTTCATACTCGTTGATAGCAATAATCGTTGGCTTCGGTAACTTTTCATATTTGATACTAATCGCTACTTGTTCTGGGAAAATGCGGTCGGCTTCGGCTTCGTTGGTCGGGTTTCGTGTCTTGGCTTTGAACGGGGCGATTTTTTCCTCAAGTTCAGCACGTTGCTGCTCGTTGATTTCTTTTGCTCGCCGCGCCATTGCAACAACAATTTCATAGATGTTGTTGCTTTGGTGCATCAGTTTTGAGAAGTCGATAACTTTAATTGGCATAGCGTATGTGCATTTTTTAAGTTACGAACTAAGAAAACGGCTAATTAAAGTCTTCACTTCGTCAATTGCTGTTTGAAGTGAATCATTGACGACAACTGCATCAAACTGATTCGAAAACGAGAGTTCATACTCTGCACGTTCTAATCGGCGTTGAATTGCTTCAGGCGTTTCTGTGCGTCGACTAAGCAGACGCTCGCGCAGCACCTCCAAACTCGGTGGCTTGATAAAAATTAGTAAGGCGCGCTCCCCATACAGCTTTTTGACATTCATTGAACCATTCACATCCAAATCTAACAGCAAATGCTTACCGCTCGTGAGCACGCTGTTGGCAACCGATTTTAGTGTACCGTAGTAATTATCGAAGTGCTTTGAGTACTCAATGAATTCACCCTGACGCAATTTCTCTTCAAATTCAGAACGCGACAGAAAGTGATACTCTCGACCGTTTTGCTCACCCTCACGCATGGGGCGCGTTGTTGCTGAAACTGAAAATACAAGGTTTGGAAACGCAGCGAGTACTGCTTTCGCAATCGTGGATTTACCTGTGCCCGAAGGTGCAGCAAACACAATGAGCTTACCCTTTGGCTGTTCAGATGCCACTGGAGATGACACATGCGTAGCAGACTCCGACTCTGAAGCAACTGTCATATCTTGCAAAAGACTGTCAAATAAAACAAATGTAAGTTACTCAATATTCTGCACTTGTTCTCGAATTTTCTCCAGCTCTTCTTTGAGGAAAACAACAGCCTGAGAGATTTCTGCGTTTTGCGATTTGGCAGCAATCGTATTGGCTTCGCGGTTTTGTTCTTGCAAGAGAAAGTTCAAGCGTCGACCAGGCGCATCATGATGTGCCAGTGTTTCAAGAAAAAACTTGTTGTGGCTACGAAAGCGTACACACTCTTCTGTGATATCCATTTTATCGGCTAAAAGTACAATTTCCAGCTCAAGCCGCTCTCGGCTCACTTTGGACTCTTCGAGCAGAATTTCACGTACTTTGCTGCGCAATTTCTCACGTGTCTCTTCAATTGTTTTTGCAGATAGCGCAGCAATGTGGTCTATTGTCGCTTCAATGCGCGCAATACGCGCTTCAAAATCACGTCGCAATTCCTCACCTTCTTTACGGCGCATCATGCGCACAGCTTGAATAGCTTGGTCAATAGCTTTGCAGATAATTTGCCACTCTCGCTCAACTTCTTCTGGTTCTTCTTCCACAGACTCAAACATATCAGAAAATTTCAGCAGATGGTCAAGCGTAATCGGTGTGCTAATCTGTGCTGCCTCTTGCAGCTCACGCAACAGCGAAGCATAGGCTTTAACGACCTCAGGCTTAATACGCACCGGCGGCGCTACCGACAAATCGCGCTCGAGCTGAACTGAAAGAGAAATTTTCCCACGCTGCAACTCTTTTCGGACAAGTTCTCGTGCGTCCAACTCCCGTGCACTAAATTCGCGTGGCAACTTGACAAAGATGTCTACAAAACGACTATTGACAGAGCGAATCTCCGCAATAGCACGAAGACCGTTCTCGGCATATTCTCCTCTGCCGTACCCGGTCATGCTCTCAATCATGCGCGACTGTGTCTCAAAATGCTATTTTGATGAGATGGTGATTTTTTTCGTTTAGCCCGAAAAACAAAAATAGGTATCAAGCGTATTTCTACCAACACAAACGCCAACTGAGAAATTGCATTGCAATCTGGACGCACAAATAAACTCACGCACAATGTTTAACTTTGCTGGAACGCAACTGTTTTACATACCACATATGAAAAAATTTCTCTTGCTCATTTTGCTGGGCGTGCTTATTGCGCCAAACCTGCACGCACAGCTGGTCGATGGTAAAAACCTCGTTACACCCTCATTACACACCAACGGCACAGACCTGACTAAGCTCTTCACACTGGCTATCAAATTCAAGATTGAAAAAGATTGGCATCTTTATTGGAAAAACCCGGGCGACGCAGGTTTCCCACCCAGAATCACATGGCAATTGCCTGATGGATTTAGCGTTGGGGATTTGCAGTTTCCAACACCGCACAAAATCATTGAGGCTGACCTTGTTGCGTTTGGATACAGTGATGAACTTATCTTGCTTGCCGAAGTTACTCCCCCGAAGCACTTGCCTAAAGCCCTCTCTATTTCCGCCTCAATTGATTGGCTAGTGTGCAAAGAATCGTGCGTGCCCGGCGAAGCCAAAGTTTCCTTAGACCTCTCTCGCCTGCAGCCCAGCGATATCGCAGAAGCCAATACCTTGATTGCACGCGCAAAAGCCGCTTTGCCTAAAGCACTTTCGCAAAGCACTCTGCAAGTCGCTCAAGCCAGCTTCGATGGAAAAGCCATCTCGCTGGTTTTCAGTGGCAAAGATGCGCACCGCATTCGTGATTTTTTCCCCGAACCCGATGAGGCTTTTCTTTACCGATTTAATGAATTCAAGGTCGAGCAGGGCAAAGTTACCATGCCCGTTACGCTCCAAGGGGCAATGCCAACATCTGTAGAACTTCGTGGCATTGTTATACTCGATGAGAAAGGCTATGAGGTTCAGACGAGCGTGCAGGCTGCCAGCCAAACCTCTATGGCACCTCAAACGGAGCGCGCACAGAGTAGCTTACTCAATCAAACTTTCAACACGCAAGCGCAAACTGCTTCTCTCTCGATTGGACTTGCCATGCTTTTTGCATTTGTCGGCGGCATCATTCTCAACATTATGCCTTGTGTTTTGCCTGTGCTCTCACTCAAAGTCATGGGTCTTGTGCACAACGCCTCTCAATCCAAGGTCGAGAGCCTAAAGCATGGCATAATTTTTATGCTCGGTGTGCTCCTATCGTTTTGGATTTTAGCTTTTGCCGTTATTGTGCTTCAGCAAGCAGGTCAACAAGTCGGTTGGGGCTTTCAATTTCAATCTCCAGCCTTTGTGCTCATAATGATGCTGGTCATCTTCATTTTCGGTCTCAACCTTGCTGGGGTTTTTGAATTTTCTGCGCCGCATCTTTCAGGTGAAGTAGACAAAACCTTGATGCGCCACGACCTTTGGGGCTCCTTTGCAAACGGCGTTTTAGCCACAACCCTTGCCACACCTTGCACCGCACCGTTCTTAGGCAGTGCATTAGGCTTTGCATTCTCACAACCGCCTTACATCATCCTCATCATCTTTACGATGGTCGGCTTCGGACTTGCCGCACCCTATGTTATACTTGCCGCAAAACCAGAATGGCTGAAATTTATCCCAAAGCCCGGACCATGGATGAACCGCTTCAAACAAGTGATGAGTTTTCTGCTCTTTGCTACAGTGGTTTGGCTCCTTTCGGTGTTGGGCGCACAACTTGGCATCCAAGGCATAACCGCCGCGCTAGTGCTGCTGCTCTCGGTTAGTATCGGATTCTGGCTTGTCGGTCAGTTCATTGACTATAGCTCAACACGGCTACGCAAGTTTATCGTTTGGACAACCGCACTCTTGCTTATGGTCGGCACATACATCATCACATTTGAGCGCGAATTGCGCTGGCGTGACGCTCAGACACTTGCTTCAACAAGCTTACCCACTAACAGCAAAATTCCATGGCAGCCATTTTCGCTCAGCACTATTGAAACTGCCGTGCAGTCCGGCAAAACCGTCTTTGTGGACTTTACCGCCGATTGGTGCTTTACATGCAAGGTTACAGAGAAAACCGTTATAGAAACCGAGGCGGTAGAAAAGAAAATTGCTGAGTTAGGTATTGTGGCTATCAAAGCCGATTGGACCAACCGCAACGATGAGATTACTCAGCTTCTGCGCAAGTTTGGTCGTTCTGGTGTGCCGCTCTATGTTGTTTTTCCGTCCGGAAAACTCCATGAACCTGTCGTCTTGCCTGAAGTGCTCACACCTGAACTTTTGATTGAAACCTTTGAGAAAGCTGCGCAAAAGCCTACCGCTGAAAAAAATGATTAAGAAATGATTATGGTTACTGATAGGTATTTTTGTATGTTTTGCGTATCTTAAAAGTTGATTCGTTCTAAATTTTCAGCAGTGATGGCAGTGGCAAAGCAGAAAATCGGTCAACGCTATTCGCGTCAGCGCGCAGAAATTCTCAAAATTGTTCAGGGCACGGACAGCCATCCCACAGCCGATTGGGTGTATGAACAAGCGCGCGCCGTCATTCCCAATATCAGCTTGGGGACGGTCTATCGCAACCTGAACTTACTTGTCGAGGAAGGCTTAATTCAGCGTGTGCTGCTGGGCGATGGGGTGGTGCGCTATGATGGCAAGCTCGGTCATCATCATCATTTTATTTGCACAAAAACTGGCAAAATCTATGATGTTGAACTGCCTTTTGACGCCTCTTTGCTCGAGGAACTTGCCGCAAGAACAGGCTTGAGAGCCACAGCATACAAAATTGAATTTTACGGCGAAAAATAAGCGCGCATGTTCAGTCTGCTTCGTTCAATTCCACGTACTGGCTTTTTCTTTCTTTGTGTTGAAATTTGTCGTTGATTTTACTTATCGCATTACATTATGAAGGCTGCCGTGCTTCATGCTGCTCACTCGCCCCTCGTCTTTTCAGAGGTTGAAACGCCCAAGCCTGCTGCCAGCGAAGTGCTCATCAAATTGCACTATGCGGCACTCAATCACCGTGATGTCTGGATTCAAAAAGGACTATATGCTGGCTTGAAATTTCCAATTATCTTAGGCTCCGATGGTGCTGGTACAGTTGAAGCCATCGGCGAGAGCGTTCCAAAAGACTGGCTTGGAAAAGAAGTGATACTCAATCCAAGTTTGGATTGGGGCACAGATGAACGCGCTCAGCAAAAATCTTTCCGCATTTTAGGCTTACCTGATAACGGCACATTTGCAGAATTTGTCAAAGTTCCTGCAGAAAATCTTGCACACAAGCCAGCGCATCTTTCGTTCGAAGCCGCTGCAGCCTTACCGCTTGCAGGTCTGACGGCATATCGCGCCTTGTTTTCTCGTGCTAAGCTTTCAGCGCAGGACAAAGTTTTGATTACGGGCATTGGTGGTGGTGTTGCGTTGTTTGGGTTACAGTTTGCCGTAGCGCTAGGTGCCGAAGTTTGGGTTACCTCAAGCTCAGACGAGAAACTCTCAAAAGCTATGGCGCTGGGCGCAAAGGGCGGCGCAAATTATACCCAGCCGAATTGGGCAGAGACACTTCGTCAGAATGCAGGCTTGTTTGACGTTATTTTGGATAGTGCAGGTGGCGAGGGCTTTCTTTCTCTCATCGACCTTGCAGCACCCGGCGCACGCATCGCCTTTGTTGGCGCCACGCGCGGCGATGTCAAAGACTTTAACCTGCGGAAAGTGTTCTGGAAACAGCTCTCGCTGCTCGGCTCTACCATGGGCTCACCTACCGATTTTGATGCCATGCTGAAATTTGTCTCCGAAAAGCGCCTTGAGCCTATCGTCAGCCGCACTTTCGCTCTCGAAGATGCCGAACACGCTTTGCGCTATATGGATAATGTGCAACAATTCGGTAAAATCACTCTTAAAATTTCTTAACTTCTTTTAATTCAACTCAACGAAAATTTCGAAAGGAGTTCATTTATGTCGACAGAAGTCAAAATCAAGCATACTTCCACAGAGGTGCTCTCTGTACTTAATCTTCAACTTGCCAATGCGTTTGTGCTCGCAGTCAAATACAAGAAGTTTCACTGGTATGTCTCCGGTCCGTTCTTCAAGCAACTGCATGAGCTTTTTGATATGCACCATGAGCAACTTCTTGAAATTGTTGATACACTGGCAGAGCGTTCACGTGCGATTGGGGGCTACCCAGTTGCCACAATGAAAGAATTTATTGAGATAGCGGAAATTGATGAATCGCAGAATCTCAACTACACGCCGCAAGAAATGGTCGAGATTCTCTACGAAGATACCGATGCAATCATTGATTCTCTGCATCAGCACATTCAGCTTGCCACGCAGCATCATGACCCGGGCACAGCTGATATCTTCACCACCATTGTGGAAACCTACCAGAAACAGAGCTGGTATCTTGCAGAGACCAAAGCGCGCAAAGCCTTGGCTTAACGGCAGGTGTCGCCTTGCTGCTCTTGCAGTAGGTTCTCTTTGAGCCTCGTTTTAGCGAGGCTTTTTTATTTGCTGTGACTTCTTTTCTCTGTTTTTACTTCCGTTGACACTTTGTCGGTTTTCTGTTCTGACAGATTTTCATTCACTTTGTCAGACTTCTTGCACTGCGACTGACATTTTTTCTGTTTGGCTTCAGGCAGCGGAACTGGCACGAAGGTTGTTTCTGTGAACAGTGCGAACACACAGCAGACCTGCACGACGCAGGGACATAACCTTAAACAATTAAAAATTGGAGGTAAGAGCTATGTTGGTCAAATTCAATCAAAACCCGTTTGCCACTATCGATCGCGTATTTGATGAAGTCTTTAAGAGCACCATGCCATCGCTGCCCACTATGTTTGATGCATCGGCATTTCGTGTAGATATTTCAGAAGATGACAAAGCCATCTACATTGAAGCCGATTTACCGGGCGTCAAGAAAGAAGATTTGAAGGTTACGGTCGAAGATAATCTGCTCACGATTCGTGCTGAACGCCGTGCAGAAACGACAGAAAACAAGAAGAACTTCTATCGTACAGAGCGTGTGTTTGGGTCGCTGACGCGGAGTTTCACGCTGGGCGAAAATGTCAATGCTGAAGCCATTGAAGCGCATTTTGCTGATGGCGTCCTGAAACTGACGCTTCCAAAGGTCGAACCTGTTGTCAAAGCTAAAGAAATTGCAATTAAGTAACCTGCTGTAAGCGTACATTTGAGGCAAAGTTCGCAGCCCGACCCTGATGGGTTGGGCTTCTTTTTTTTAGAAAATTGCGCCGTTATCAAAAACTTAAGCCCTTGAAGTCAAAGACTTATTCAAAAAATCGACAAAATCGACTTTTTTTATGCCGATTTCGGAACCTTTTTGCCCCAGAAAGCATTTATAGGTTCAGTTCATAGTTATTCTCCTTTTTCAATGGTGCTTTCGCAGTTTCGTTCATTTTCTGCGAAGGCACTTTTTTATTTTCTCTTTATTTTGCTTACTCTTTCTTCTCTTTTGCTCCAAGCATCCTCTCTATGGTTTCTATGGTTATGATGCCAAGCACGAATTTTACGGCTATGTTTTGCGAAGCAGTAACATCAGTTGTAACTTTCTTTCACTAATGCCATACGATAGGCACGGGATTAGGAACGGTTTTTGCTGCAAAGTAGGTAAAAACAATACTTGTCGTTGCCTTAGGAGTAAGAGCGCAACAAGAGCTTTTATTGCATTCATTCTAACATAAACAAAAGGAGCAGTTATGGGAAAAATCATTGGTATTGACTTGGGCACTACGAACTCCTGCGTTGCCGTAATGCAAGGCAATGAGCCGGTCGTGATTGCCAACTCAGAGGGCTATCGCACCACACCATCTGTTGTTGGCTTCACGAAAACTGGTGAGCGCGTCGTAGGTCACCCTGCCAAACGTCAAGCGATTACGAACGCTAAAAATACAGTTTATTCCATCAAGCGCTTTATGGGTCGTGGTTATGCAGAGGTTACCGAAGAGATTAAGATGGTGCCTTACGAAGTAATCAATGAAGGTGGTCAAGCGCGTGTGCGCATTTCGGGCAAAGTTTATTCACCACAGGAAATTTCTGCGATGATTCTGCAAAAGATGAAACAGACCGCAGAAGACTATCTTGGTGAAAAGGTTACTGAAGCCGTTATCACGGTGCCTGCATACTTCAATGACGCGCAGCGCCAAGCCACGAAAGACGCTGGTAAGATTGCAGGGTTGGAAGTCAAGCGCATTTTGAACGAGCCGACTGCTGCAGCCCTTGCCTATGGGCTTGACAAAAAGAAAGTTAATGAAAAGGTCGCTGTGTTTGACTTAGGTGGTGGCACTTTCGATATCTCTATTCTTGAGCTCGGTGATGGGGTCTTTGAAGTGCGTTCCACGGATGGTGATACACACCTTGGTGGCGATGACTTTGACCAACGCCTGATTGACTATCTGGCTGACGAATTCAAAAAGCAGGAAGGGATTGACCTGCGTAAAGACCCGATGGCGCTGCAACGTCTTAAAGAAGCAGCCGAGAAAGCCAAAATTGAACTCTCATCGCGCACGGATACCGAGGTCAACTTGCCATTCATCACAGCTACACAAGATGGTCCGAAGCATTTGGTGATGAACATTAGCCGCGCAAAGTTTGAAGCGCTCTGTGCTGATCTCTTTGAGCGTATGCTTGAGCCGTGCCGTCGCGCCATGAAGAATGCCAAACTCGATATTGCCGACATCGATGAGGTTGTGCTGGTTGGTGGCTCTACGCGTATTCCAAAAGTACAGGACATGGTACGCGACTTCTTCAAGAAGGAGCCGAACAAGAGCGTCAATCCTGACGAGGTTGTAGCGATTGGCGCTGCTATTCAAGGTGGTGTGCTCAAAGGTGATATCAAGGATGTGTTGCTGCTCGATGTTACCCCGCTTTCGCTGGGTATTGAGACACTTGGCGGTGTGATGACGAAGCTTATCGAAGCCAACACGACAATTCCAACACGCAAGTCAGAAGTGTTCTCGACGGCATCTGATAATCAACCATCCGTAGAGATTCACATTCTGCAAGGTGAGCGTCCGATGGCAGTTGATAACAAAACGCTTGGTCGTTTCATCTTAGATGGCATTCCACCAGCACCGCGCGGTGTACCTCAAATTGAGGTAACTTTTGATATCGATGCCAATGGCATTCTCAATGTCTCTGCAAAGGACAAAGCGACAGGTCGTGAGCAGAAGATTCGCATTGAAGCCAGTGGCAAACTCTCTGAAGCAGAGATTCAAAAGATGCGCGAAGATGCCAAGGCACATGCTGAAGAAGACCGTCGCCGCAAGGAAGAAGCTGATACGAAGAATGCCGCTGATGCCTTGATTTTCTCAACTGAGCGCCAGATTAAAGACTTGGGCGATAAAATTCCTGCTCAAGAACTCTCACGTCTGAATGCTGCAGTGGATGCCCTCAAAGACGCACAAAAGGGCGGCAATATCACCAGCATTAAGAGCGCTATGGATAACCTAACCAAAATCTGGCAAGAAGTCTCTACCAAACTCTATCAAGGCTCAGCCGCAAGCAGCATGAACAACTCTGGCGGTAGTAAGCAGCCGAGCGGTGATGGTGAGGTCAAAAACGCTGACTTTGAAATCGTTGACGATAAGTAAAAACGACCAAAAAGGCTGCCATCTCAAGGCAGCCTTTTGTTTTGGCTGTAAGCAATAGCTTTAGGCATGCTAACTTTGAAGTGTCAGCAAGGTGCAGTTTAACTACTTTTCATCACATTAAATCAGAGCTAACTATGCCACTCAATAAATCAGGCAATGCTGTTCATAAGATTGACAAATACTTCATTCACTCTGCCAAGCGCGATGAACGCGGTCGCCTGAAACTCACAATTTCCTCAGCTGCAGGATATGGCCGCATCAACGCGACCCCTGAGTTCAAGCGCAAGATTATGGACGGCACCGCCCAACTTGTTGTGCTCTCGAGCAATGAGGATATCGCTGTGCCTGTCAATGACACCGTGATGCTTAACGAAGAGCGCTACAACATGAACTACGACGGGCGCGGCGTGCAATGGACGGTCCGAGAAATTCAAGTATTTGTCAATCCGAACAATAATGAACTTTCCGTTGAAGTCAACGGTAAGGTCTATACGCTGGACGAATTTTTCAAGTAGGGATTTCGTCCACCCAAGCTAGAGGGGTGATAAAGCTGTACTCACCCCTTTTGTAGCTTCGCCTCAAATTTCCTGCATACCTGCATCGTGTACCCCCGCATCGTGTAGCGTTTTTTTGCGCACACTATTTGACAAACACGGTTTTGATATTGACAAACTCGTGCATGCCAATGCGGGAGAGTTCGCGTCCGTAGCCCGATTCTTTGATGCCACCAAAAGGCAGGCGTGGGTCCGACTTGACCATTGCATTGATAAAACAATTGCCTGCTTCAACTTCTCTTGCCAGTCTTTCACCGCGTTCAAGATCACGCGTAAAAATTGCAGCACCTAAACCGTAACACGTGTCATTTGCTAGCGCAAGCGCCTCCGCCTCATCTTTTGCGGAGATGATAGCCGCCACAGGACCAAACAGTTCTTCATCAAATGCCGGCATGCCTTTTCTTACGGCACTTAACACTGTTGGCGGGTAGAAAAAGCCTTTACCTTCAGGCAATGTACCGCCCAACAAGAGCACTGCACCTTTATCTTGGCTCTGCACAACTTGCTGATGCAATTTTTCGCGTAAATCCTGTCGTGCTAACGGTCCCATATCGACGCCGCTCATCGGATCACCTACGCGCTTAGCCCTCATTTTTTCAACGAATGCTTCTTCAAATTTTTTGCGAACACTTTCCAAGACAATAAACCGCTTTGCTGAAATACAACTTTGCCCTGTATTGATGCATCGCGAATTGACACAGGTCTCAACAGCAAGGTCAAGGTCAGCATCATCTAAAACGATGTAGGGATCACTGCCGCCGAGTTCTAACACACTTTTTTTGAGCACGACACCAGCTTTTGCGGCAACGAACTTTCCTGCATTTGTACTGCCTGTCAGGGTTACGGCTTTGACAATAGGATGTTCAATTAGCATGGAGATGCGCTCTGGTACATGCTGCGCTGCAATTAGCAAGGTTTGATAGACCCCTTCGGGGAACCCTGCTTCTTTGAAGACTTCTTCAGCAGCAAGTGCGCAGCCTGTGGTTGTAGGAGCATGTTTGAGCACAAGCGTATTGCCTGCAGCAAGTGTCGGTGCGGCACAGCGAAAGACTTGCCAAAATGGGAAGTTCCACGGCATGATAGCTAGCACTACGCCCAATGGTTCAAACGCTGCATAACTTTTCCTTGCGTCAGTCTCTACCATTTCAGGGCGCAAAAACTCTTCGGCATGTTCTGCAAAGTACGCACAGTTTAGGGCGCATTTTTCAACCTCTGCGCGGCTTTGTGTGATTGTCTTGCCCATCTCGCGCGTGATGAGTTCAGCATAACGCTCCAAGTTGCGCTGCAATACCATGCTGGCATTCTTCAAAAGATGTGCTCGCTCTGCAATCGACGTTTTCCTCCAGACTTGGAAAGCACGTTCTGCACGATGCAGTGCATGTTCTAATTCAGCTGGTGTATGTTCTGAATACGTCTGCAAGCGCTCCTCACTCAGAGGATTAATGGATTCAAGCATAGGCTTTGAGAAGAAATTTGAAAAAAACAAGGATTGATTCTATGCAAAGCATGAATTGCCTGTACGGTGTTTAATCTACTGACTTTTATATACTTGCGTAAACGCTTTCAAAGTGCTGCAAAATAAAAAGTCCCGACGCATCGGTCGGGACCCTCTATCAACAAAACAACAAAACAACAAAGGAGGCTCTGCTGCAAGCGCTTGGGCTTGACTGTAGGAAGCAGAGTCTTTGATGTGGAAAAGAACAAGTTGTACCTGAACTGATGCAAATATACGCACGATTAGCGCGCTTGTTTCATGCCTTGTGCTAAATTCTTGTTAAGTTTTCACAGGGTGTGATATTTATCACGGCAGTGAGGTTTTTTGAGCCAAAAATGCGGATGTTGTGGAGAGCTTAGCCTGTTACGCAGTATTCAGACTGCCGATGTATTCAGAAAAAGTGTAGTCGGCATTGGCAAAATGCGCTTCGATACGGCGTGCGAGGGTTTCACCGATGTTAGGTTTGACAAAATTCATTGTACCGATTTGCACAGCACGCGCGCCAACCAAAAAAAATTCCATAGCATCTTCAAAACTTGCAATGCCTCCCATTCCAACAATTGGAATACTCACGGCTTGATAGACTTCCCACACTTTCGCTAGAGCAATCGGCTTGATAGCTGGTCCCGACAGTCCGCCTGTGATGTTTCTAAGTTTAGGTTTGCGTGTTTGGTAATCGACTGCCATACCAATCAGTGTGTTGATGAGTGAGACAGAATCTGCGCCACCGCGTTCAGCTGCTTGTGCAATGTGGGAAATTGAGGTTACGTTTGGCGTGAGTTTTATCATCAAATGTCGCTGCGTGAGCTTGCGCAGTTCTGTTGTCATCTCATACGTGGCGCCTGCATCTACGCCGAAAATGATGCACTCTCCTTTCACATTGGGGCACGAGAGATTGATTTCATAGCCGTGGATGCCATCTTCAGCATCCAAGCGGCGCACCACCTCGCAATACTCTTCAATGGATTTACCTACGATATTGACCACAATGGCAAGGTTCAGCGTGCGCAGAAATGGCAATTTCTCTGCGATAAACGCTTCAATGCCCACATTAGCCAGTCCGATTGCATTGAGCATACCCGCCGGAGTTTCCACGATGCGCTGCGGTAGATTGCCTTCACGCACTTCCAGCGATATGGCTTTTGTGACCAAACCGCCCAGCGCATTGAGGTCAGTGAGTGCAGCAAGTTCTTCGCCGTAAGACGCTGTGCCTGAAGCAAGCATCACTGGGTTTTTTAAGTCTAATCCTCTGCCAAGCGACACAGCGCAAGGTCGATTAGAATCGTTGGGTGTTTGGGGTTCACGTGCTTCCGCCGCTTTTTTTTCAAGCAGTGAGTTAGTCATGAATGCGTGTCAAAATAGATTCTAAGCGTCGATGGTCGTCACCCAAAAGATAGGAGAGTTCTTTACCAAGCGCAATGAAATCTTGTCGCTCCATTTCAGCGTGATGGTTACGGAAAAACGCGACGATTACTTCATCGGGCACTGTCTCTTTGTTTTGCAAAATTAGCCGCAAAAACGTTGGGGGTTTTTTGAGAAATGCTACAACTTCATCGCGCGAAGTAGGATAGACAAAATCGTGTAAGTCGGGCGGTGTTGGTGGCAGGGCTTGCAAAATTTTTCCATTTGCCTGAAAACCGACGATAAGCGCGCTAAACTCAGTATGCACGAGTTCAAAGACTTGGGGCATTTCACGGCGAAGTTCCATCCTAGTTTTGCCGTGAGGCAAGATCTTTCGGTTGGTCTCAATCGGTGCGTGCTCAATAAATGAGATAATACCGAACACTGCTAAGTGCGTCATTTCAACTTTGACTAATGTGCCGAGTTGGATAGGCAATTGTGGTTGTTCAGCAAGTTCCTTCGGCAAGATTGCTGAAAATTGTGCTGTATTGGAGCGCACGATTTCACCAATGTATGTTACACTCATCGTTTTCGTGTTTTTTCTTTTGGAGCAGTTGTTGACACTTCATTTTCCAACAGCGCGTATTGCAGTGCTGCATCGAGCTGATTTGTAAAATCGTTACTATATCCCATTTGACGATACACAATTTTTCCTGCTTTTAGCAGCACGACACTCGGCAAGAGCGCCACTTGATAGTCGGAGACAATTTTAGGCGTACCTTCTGCGAGCGGGAAGCCGAAGGTGAATTCTTCAGGTGCCGCTTTCACCGCAGCAAGTTTGCTTTCTACATCAACGGCGTAGATAGACACGCCACGTGCTCGATACTTTGCATAAAGCAGCTGCAGGTCGGATAGAATCAACTTGGAGATTGTAGAGTTAGGTGACCAAAAATAAAGCAGGGTCAATGGTGTAGAAAGATTCGCTGACGACACACTTTTTCCATCCAGTAAGTTAAATGAGAATGGTGGTGCTGTAACTTCTGCGCCAGCGCGTCGTGTCTCCAACGACTCACCTTTTTTGAATTTGGGTTTCAAAGTCTCATTGATCCACTGCTCTACTTGGGTCGAGTATTTTATGGCGAGAGATTTGTAAGCATAGTTCTGCGCGCTTTCATCTTTGAGACTATGCAGCAGCTTTGCCATATCGAAGTAGAGTTCTGCTGCGCGCGACAGGCAATTTTTTTCGGCTTCACGGAAATTTGCTAGTGCGTTTTTTGTATCGCTAATGCTTAGATACGCTTTGCCGATGTAGTAGTATGCGCAGCCAATTACGTCTTTATAGAAGAGCTGTCTGCCTACTTCAGTTTGCACGAACTCAGTTTCAGGGCGTAGCGTAAGAGGTTTTTGCTTTTCTGTCTCGACCGCCTCAATGGCTTTTGTTGCAAGGTCAATTGCAAAGCCGGCGTAATCTTTCGTGCTGGCATAGCGTTCTGCAAAGCCCAGCAGTGTGATAGGATCATAGACCTCACGGTCGTAGTCCATACGAAGTACGTCTTTCACATAAGGCAGGGCTTTAGAGAGGTTCAGGCTTGCATAATAATCGAAAAGGTAGCGAATGGCATAGGTATTGACGCGTGCGGTACGCAGTGCTGTTAGGCGACGGTTGAGGATATTTTCTGCAAAGATAGCGCCTCGGTCTCTGTAGTTTGAGAGTTTTTGATTACTCAGATAAAAGAGCAAGTGTGAGAGGTTCATTTTAATGGTAAGCGGCAGTGTTGGATATTTTTCGGTCATAGCTGCAAGCGCTAACTCGCGCTTATCGTTATCAGGCTCCATTAGGAAGCGGTTGTAGAGGTTGAGCGGGTGTAAGTAGGTATCAGGAATATCTCGGGTGATTTCATAAGCGCGACGTCGATCGTTCAAGCCGTAGATATACATCAGCGAGATAGCCTCGAGCAGGCGCGGGTCATCACGGCGCTGGCGGCGCACTTCTGCAATCTCCCGCTCGATTGTTGCCAGCGCTTCATCGGTGCGACCGGCATGCTGAAAGTACAACGACCAGTATGAGATATAGGCATCATCGCTGTTAGGATAGAGCGAAAGCTCCGTACGCAGCAGTGAGAGCACAGTGTCCATATTTGCTTTGCGGCGCAACAATGCATGTGCCAAGCGGTAGTGCGACCACTGCACCGGTTTTCCAGCACGATTATAGACAAGGTAATCTTCTGTTGCTAGAGAATCTTGATTAGGCACGCTCTCAATGTAGTAGGAAAAAATTTGTGCGTTAGAGGGAATAGCAATTGGAGCATACCAATACAGGTTGCGGTAATTTTCCATTTTCATGCGCCGAATTTGTGGCGCTTCATTTTCAAAAAATTCAGGGTGCCAAAACTTGAAGGTATAGACAACGGTAGGCGGCGTTTGATTCGAGTCTGCTGGTTCAGGCAGGAGTGAGACGACATTGAAGGTATCACCAATGACAGTTGAGTTATTTTTGATGCGCGTCTCAGCATCAATGATAGGTGTATCATCTGGATCTAAAGTCAGGCATGCTGAAAGTAGTAAGGCAAGTAGCGCCATGAAAAGAGCGGAAAGAACTGCAAAGCGTAGGAAGTTGCGCTGTAGCGTCATGATTCAAGTTTAGAGTTTGGCTATTCTCTTTGAGAGGCTTTTTGCAGAATAATTCAGCCTATAGCCTTTTGCCATGCAGAGCCGCTCAAAGAGACGATAGAATTCTTCTTGCTCCGACGACTTGACAACCGCTTGCTCGTGTGCTTCAGTCAGCGTCATGGGGTAGCCTCCACCTTTTTCCAAGTCGTCAAAAAGTGTTGCATGAATGAAATCAATCATATCAAGGTCATAGCACCACTTTGGAAATTCAACGCGTGCGATTTCTCGACCGGTGTGAAGATAGAAAAAATAAATTCTATCTGCTTCCTCATAATACTTCAGTGACTCGGAGCGGCTAGCAAAGATAGCCGAACGTTGACCCTTTGAGAGATAGCCTGCGAAAAACTCTGCATCATCAAAATTTTTAGGTACTTCTACCTGCGCTGCGGCAAGTTCTTGCTGCAGTAGCACCTGCAACAAATTTACCACTTCCTTGCTGCTCGGGAAACTGATGTAACTTGCCAAAGCAAGATGTTGCTGTCGAAACTTTCCTAGTAGCTGAACATATCGCTCCGTGAAAGCATCTTGCAACGTCTGTGGCTTGAGGCGTTTGAGATGCCAGCAGATGAGAGTGCCATCGATGAGTGCAAGCAGCGGATTTTTCTCTTGCCGAGCATGGCTTGCTGCATCTAACAGATGACGCAACTCTTCTTCTTGGCGTAGTGCGGAGACAAACTCCGGTGAGATTAACGGCTCATCCTCGTTTTCAGGTGTCAGGTCTTGCTCGAATTGATAGACATCGTAGAGTTGTGGATGGCTTTGCAGCGTAGGCTTTTGGGTTGTTCCAATGTAAAAGATAATCCGACTGATATTGAGCAGAAAAAAGTCAGCGTTGAGATGCCTATCGGAAAAAATTTGCGAGCCGTCAGTTGCACAAAGTATTAGCGATGCGGGTCGCTCAGGCAAGTCTTTTTTGAGTGCTGGCTCTTCAATAGGAATAGATGCTACTTTGTGCGAGACCATGTTTTCTTTGTAGCGGAAGTGTAACTTTGGCTGTGCCAGAAGCACATCATAGAAGCGTTTGGTGGCACGCTCTTTTTCTAGGGCACGGTTCTGTAGCCGTTCAGCAAAATCAGAAAGATTACTTTGAACTCTGTGAAGTTGAAGCATGGCAATTAAGATTGTATTTGTCGTAGCAAATAAAGTTTTTTTGCATCAATGTTGCAAAATTGTTTCTGCAGCATTAAGTTTGTGTTAACTGCAAATCTTCAAACACTCAGCGCCCGCTGGGTGGCTATACGGTGTGGGGGACGTATAGCACGGGAAGCGCCGCAAGGCGCTTTCGCGTTTTAAATGACCTATCTTTCTGCAGAAAATTTTAGTATCGTGCTAGAACACAGCGCGCACTTCGGCGCGTCCGGTGTGAATTACTCGTCCGATGGGCAAGGCTCGACCGTCGTAACCTACTGAAGCAGTGATGAAATTGCTTAGGCGATAATCGGCGTCAAGTCGCCAAATCAGGGTGGTGCCAAAGGGATTGCCGTTAGAGAGCTCAAAGGCAGCATCTGTGGGATTGATACCTGAGAGTGCCACTTCGGTGCGTTCGAGCTGCGCGTTGATGCGACCTTTGCCACGAAACGAATAAATTGCGCGCAATTGCTGTGCATTGAGCAATGCTTGCGCCACATTGCCAGTGCGAGAGCGTGGGAAGGTATCTTCGCGCTGTTCAACAGAAAGACGCAGTCCAAGCTCTAAATCTTGAATTGGGCGATAGGAAATATCTGTTGCTGCACCGAGGGTGTTGATAAAAAATTGCCGTCCGAGTGCACCGAAGTCACGCTCTTGCAGCGATGTAGCTTGTGCGCGGTTCAAGCCTGAAAAAACATTCAACTCAAGCCCCAGTGTGTAGCCAAAGCGTGTAACGGTGCGAATGCTGCGCTCCACAAATAGCCGCCGCTCCACACCTAAACTAAACTGGTTGATGCCCATGCGCTGCTGAAAGCGAAAGCGCACATTGGTAAGTTCATTTTCAAACAGAAAGACATCTTGCTGCAGGGTGATATTGCCTAAAATGGTTGTAGAGTCGTTTTGGAAGGCTGACAAATCCAAAAGGTAGATACGCTGCAAGTTGCGCTCTGAACTTCGCTCTTCGAGGCGCAGGAGTGATTCTGCCGAGAGTGCCGAGAGCATTTTTTCGAGCAAGGTGTTGCGTGTTGCGAAAAATCGTGTGGGGCGGATTCGAAAGCGTAGACTGGTTTTGAGGTCAATCGTTGGGAAGAGTTGATCACTTGGGAAAGTGCGCAAGATGTACTGAAAGTTGTCGTCACCGACTTCACCGATGAAGGTGATGGGCAGAAATTCATTGAACTCACGCAGTTGATTGCCATTGCGATCGCGCCAGATGAAGTTGCCACGACCGAGCGGCACAGCAAAGAATTGCCGCTCTAAGCGCGAGGCTTGCTCGGTTGAAACATCATACAGCCATTCTACTTCAAGCGCAGCACGAAATGGGGTATATCGGGTTTGAAAGCGAAGCAGGAAGGTTTCAATATCGATCTCTCCACGCTCACGAAAGCGCTGGCTGAACTGTCTCACACGGTTTGTAAAATTTAGCAGCGCTAAAAAATCACTCCCTGCAATCAGTTGCCACTCGGCTAAGACTGTGCGTGCAATTGAAGCGGGCACGAGTGCAGCTCCAAAGGGTTGCGGCGAATCAAACAGTTCATCGGAACGGTAGCCGAAGCCTATTGAAAAATTCTGTCCAATTAGGTTTGTTAAGCCAATGCCTGCGGTTGCATCAAGAATGTTGTGGCTATCGGTGCGAAGGGTATCCGTGGATAGCGAGCGCGTGTCTTTCTGACTGAATTCCACTTTCAAAAATGGCTTGATAGCAAAACTCCAAAAACCCTCGTTGGCGAAGCGAAAGTGTAGATTAAACTGTCCAATCTGCCTTGTCCAAGCGGCACGTTCCGCTGTGAG
This sequence comes from Candidatus Thermochlorobacter sp., assembly GCA_046291735.1. Taxonomy (GTDB): domain Bacteria; phylum Bacteroidota; class Chlorobiia; order Chlorobiales; family Thermochlorobacteraceae; genus Thermochlorobacter. Next base: position 86,151 of record JBKBSK010000001.1, read on the forward strand.
TTCGTTGCGGCTTGTGGTATAAGCAATACTGTAGATAGAGGTCAGAAGTGAATCGAAATTAAGGCGCGCTTCGGCTTCTTGGCGCGTGGAATTGAAGCGTGTTTCTCGGTCTAATTGTCCGATGCGATACGACAGCGCAAGTGCTGAAATCGGTTTGTAGCTTAGTGCAGCGTTGCGAATGCGTTCTGCTGTTTGTGCGCTAAAGAGCGGGCGTCCGTCGAAATCAATCAGGTTGAACTCGCGGTTGAGATCAACAGGCAGCGTGCGATCGATAAACGCAAAGCGTTTTGAGGTTTCGCGCTGTGAAAATTTTGCCTCGAGCTGTCCCAAATCTACGCCAAAGAGTTCAAGTTTTTGGGGTGAAAGTTTTGCGCTGAGCGTGTAGGCGTTGCCATTTTGCAGCGTATCGTCCAGTGTTGAAAATTTGTTAAGGTCGTTTTTCGAAAGTGCACCTTCCAGCGAGAGTTGGAGTTCTTTGAACGGCGAAAGTTGCAGTGAAAGATCAAGCACATTTTGCGCCGTCGGAATAGGTAACAGAGCAAAGGGCACGTAGTTACCTTGCCCTTCTCCGACATATTCGTAGATGCCAAAGTTGAGTCTCCGGTATGAGCCTTGACCGTCTGGCACGATGCTAAAAGGTGGATTCCAAAATGCGCCGGGTGCGCCTTCGCCGACAAAGCGAAAAATTGAGGTCTGGCGCCCCTCGATTAGAGTATCGATTTTGATATAAGCGCCACGCGGGCGTCCGAGTGTATCTGTGCCCACGAAGGTCGTGGTATCGGTTGCACGAAAACGGTCGGCGCCAGCATTGCGCAAACTCTCACGACCGCGTTCGGTCAGAAGAAAATCAATCGGGGAATTTTCATCGTCTGATTCAGAAATAAATGCGGCTTGAAAGTTGATGCGCTCATCGAGAAGAGAGGTCTGAACTTTGCTAGACAGAAAATTTCGTGGATAGAGTCGTTCCGTGAATTGAAAGTCGACAGTAATACGCGATTGCTGTGTGATAAGACGGCGCGGCTGAAAATAGATTTCACCTGTAGCGTATTCAATAACGTAGTCGTTGTTTTGACCGCGCACCATCAGCTCACCATTAACATAGACGCGTTCTGTACCTGCCAGCACAATGATGAATGGCTCACCATTTGTACCAGTTAAGCGGTAGGGACCTTGCACGCCATCACGACCATTAAATTGATTGACATTGAAGCGTCCTCGTGCATTTGCAAAACTAAAGAGTGCCGATGCTGAGCCTACATTGCCAAATAGCACTTTACCTTCAGCTTTGCCGCCTTGTAAGCGCCGTTCAATGTTGGCAAACTCTGTTCCAGCAAGCGAAAGATTAAAGTCGCCGATGGTTGCTTTAGCTTGCTCGGAGCGAATTTCGACGAAGACGCGATCGAATTCTTGAAGTGTTTGCGTGTTACCTTCAGGCTGAATGGGTGTGTTCTCGTCAGTCAGTGCGGCTGCAATTTCAACGCCGGGGGCAACTGTGCCTTCCAATTGCAAGCGCAAGCCGGATGTGATGTTCAAGTCTTGATTTGAGCCCACAGTAATGCCGCGCACCAAAGTGCCTGAGCGACGCAGGTTTGTGCCTGCAAAAACGTCATCTAATTGCAAGCTGGCAGATTGAGCTGTGCGTGCACGCAGTGTATCGTTTTGCACAATCGAGTCTGCAGCGGTCTGAAAGAGAATTTCACGGCGCATGTATTCACGCTTCAAAGTAAAGGGCAAAGCGCGATAACGAATCTCTAAGCGATGCACCAAAGTATCTCGGAACAGATAACGCAAGTATAAAATGCCGCGTGTTTCATCGAGTCGGTACCGTGTGGAATCGACGGGGAGGTTATCGAAGAAAATTTTTTCTGTACCTCGGAAAATAAATTCATCGGGAAGTTTTAGGGAATCAATTGGCGGTGTAAAGAGTGTAAGAATTTTTTCACTGCCCTGTTGCTCAATGCTTGCAAATTTTGGGGCAGGACGCAGAGTATCGTGCTGTGGCGATTGTGCCCAAAGGGGAATGTTCGAGTGTAGCAGAAAGAGAAGTAGGACAAGTTGCCAAAGAGGACGCACAAAGTTAGGGCATTGGGCAAAATTTAGATGCAACGCTTTGAAGTTGATGCACTCTGCAATCAGTCAGTAGAAATTGAGTTTGTCAGGCGAAATTAGCATTTGCCTTTAGACAAATTCAAGCCCAAAAGAATGAGGCAGTGCAAAATGCAAGCTGGCGATTACTTCATCAAAATCATCTTACGCGTCTCTGCCCCTGTAGCTGTTTGAAGCCGATAGAGATAAGTACCGCTTGAGAGATCGAACTCGCTAGCATTGAAGATGTATTTGTGCACGCCTGCAGGCTGGTTGTCGTATCGCACACGTGTAATTTCATTGCCTAGCATATTGTAAATGACAAGTTCAACCGATGAGGGAGCGAAGAGTTCGTAAGTGATGGTCGTTGTAGGGTTAAATGGATTGGGCACATTTTGATGCAGCACAAACTGTTTTGTTTCGCCAAGTCCCACTTTCAGCGTCTGTGACAGCACAGATGCACGCCCCGGCGTATTGATGCGAATGCGGTAGAAGCCAACTTTCAGTGCAGCGTCACTTAGGCGGTCGGTGAAGCGGTAATAGGGCTGCGTGCTTGAGATTTCGATTGTGCCGATACTTTGAAAGTTGATGCCATCGCTGCTGCGTTCCACAGTAAAACTTGATGCATTTGACTGCCCTGCAAACTCCCAGCTCAGTTGCACAGTGCCATTTTGCAAATCGGCGCGTAAGTTTCGCAGTCTTGCTACACTTGCCAGTGAAGCGCGTACAAGTTCGAGGCGCGCGCCAGAGAGCAAGCTGCGTGCCATAGGTGAAAATGATTCTGAAACCAGCAGTGAGGGATCAGTTTCTCGCTCCAAGACTTCTGGCGAAGCCAGTTCTTGTGCAGATTTTGCGCGTCGATAGAGTTTGAACTCGTCGAGCTCGCCATGAAAGAATTTTTCTCGTCCTGCGCGAGAGCCCAGATAAAGCACTGTGCGCCGTTCCACCGATGGGGTGAAGGCAGCGCGATGCACTTGTGTCTGCACACTATCGTGCAGTCTACCGTCCACAAAGAGGCGCATGATAGCTCGTGCGCTGTCGTGTGTAATTGCGCAATGATGCCAACTGCCATCTCCCACGATTGACAGGCTTACAAGTCGCGAGAAAGAGAACGGCGTTCCCAAAAATGCCCCAATCCGACCATCTGCAAGTAGCTCGACTTCGAGTGCGTAGGCATCTGTCGTGGCGCCAGACCAAGTCGAGAGCACAATGCGACTTAGTGCGGTGGTGCGCAGCCAAAATTCTACTGTGAAATTGCGCTGCAATGACACTTGAGCTGCCCGTGTGTTAGAGACAAACACCTGCGATTGGTTCAAAGAGTCGAAGAGTGCGGCAAAGTTTTCGTGTCGGCGCTTGGGCTGTATAATCAAGTTCAGCGTAACTTGGGTGCGCGCTACAGCGCAGAGCGAATCGAGAAGTGCTGGACGCCATTCGCGCGGACGCAGGTGGATTAAATAGGCTTGAAGACGCTCGGTACGCTCTGCGAAAGATTCACTTGCACGCAAGGTGAGCACAAGTGAGAGAGGAGCGGAAAGTGGCTCCGTTGCCCAGCAAATTGCATTGATGCGACTGCGGCTATTTGGAAAATTTTTTATGGAAAATTTCACAGGCGATTCTATTACGCTCACACGCAAGAGCTGAACACCGCGTGGTAATTCCAAAGCTAGCGCATTGAGCGTATCGAAGGGAGAAGTTTGAACTGTGAAAAAGGCATTAAACTCTTCTGCATCAACAGCTGCCGTGGGCGCATGAGACAAAACCAGTGCTGTCTGTGCAGCAACAGGCAAATTAAGCCCAAAGAGCACAAAGAAAAGTAGAGGGAAAAAGTGGTCGTGCCGTAGAGAATGTTTCATGCAGTTTCAGTGAGTTACTTTCCCATCAAAATAACTCCCGATGTCGGTGCAATATACAACTTTCCCGACACCTCGTGAGCTTTCTCTAGATTGACTTCCTTGGCGTTACCAATCATGAACCACTTGCCGCTGGGCACAACAAATTCAGCTAATCGATGCGGGTGTGCATTGCAGACCACGATAAAATCCTCATTAGCTTGTAGCCCGTAGGTGCGGTAAGGTTCCGTGTTTCGCTGAAACATAGCTTGGGCAAACTTGCGTGCATTCAAGCGGAAAGCAAGTACAAGGGCGTTGTTGGTATCCAGAAATTCAATTGCAGAGAACGGGGCAGCATGAAAAATCGGGTAGCGTTTGCGCAATGCAATTAGTCCTTTGTAGTAGTCATAAAGTTCACTGTTGAGCGCAAGGTGGTCGTAGTTGAGATAGTTCGTTTCGTTGTCTTTTTCGTAGCTATTGTGGTCAATTTTGCCGACATTCGGGTCAGGTGCGTCGGTAGGGGCAATGACTTTGCTGCGCGCATATTCTTGTCCTTCATGAATCATTGTAATGCCTTGCGCTGTGAAAAGTAAAAGTGCCGCTAATTTGTTGAGTGCCAGCGATTTTGGCGAGAGTTTAGCGTGTTTATCACGATCTGTGATGCGCGTCTCATGTTCTACTTCGTGTGTAGCAAGGCGGATGAAATCACCTAGGGTATGGTCGTCATGCGATTCAAGATAATTGACGCTATGTGTCGGCGCATGAAACAATCCGCCAAACTCGCGTAGCGTGCCTACGACATAATTGCGCAGTGTGTGCGGCGAGTTCTGTCCTTGAAACTTGCCAAAGATAAACCCATGCCCGTTGTCTGGATTTTGACCTTTGAACCCATTGCGAATTTGGTCGTTCCATGCTGCCCACCCGACATCGCTAAAGCGATGCGGTTCATACTTGCCACCGCCCCACGGCTCGGCAATGAGAATGACATTCGGATTGATCTTGCGTGCTTCGACTGCAATTTGGCGGCGTGTCTCATCGTCAATCATGGCAGCTAAATCAAAGCGAAAGCCATCGATGTGATATTCTGTCATCCAATACTTGATGCAATCCAAAATCATTTTGCGTGCCATCGGACGCTCGGTCTTGAAGTCATTGCCGCAGCCGGAGTAAGAGAGAAAGTTTCCCTCTGCATCCAGACGAAAGTAGTAGAACTTATCGATGTACTTGAAGGGGTTATAGTCGTACTGCGAGACATGATTGAAGACAACATCAAGAATAACGGCAATGCCTTCTTTGTGCAGCGCCTTGACCATGTCCTTAAACTCTTTGACTGGGTTAGTGTCCATGCCGTTATACGCCTCAGGAATAACAGAGCATCCGCGCGAATAGTAGGCTTCTGGCGCAAAGAAGTAGCTGGTCATATACCCCCAATGATTACGCGCATAAGGATTCCACGTATTGACTGGGTAACCGAGTTTGACGACACTGCTATCTTGAAACGGCAGTTCAATTGTGCCGAAACTTTGCACAGGCAAGAGTTCAATAGCGTTGATGCCCAAGTCTTTGAGATGACGCAAGCCACCGCGTTTTCCATCTTCAACTAAACCCGCGTAGGTGCCTTTTGCTTCCACGCCAGAAGAGGGATGGGCGGTCAAATCGCGCACGTGCGCTTCATAGATAATGAGCGCGGTATGGTCGGGTGGAATAACCCAAGTGTCGCCTTGCCAATCGTAACTCAGATTTGCAATGAGTGTGCGAGCCGGATAGCGCCGAAAATTATTGCGTGTGCAGACGGCTTTGGAGTAGGGGTCAGCGATAACGATGTCGGGATTGAACATTTCACCCTTGCCTGCTTCGCCGAACACACGGTAGCCATAAAACTTGCCGTAGAGTTCGCCCATTGCCATGTGCTCCCAGACGCCTTGCTCATCGCATTGCATCGGGATTTCTTCCCCTTTCGGGCTATTATGCTGCTCGTACAGCACCAGATTGACCTGTGTGGCACGCGGAGCAAAGAGTCGGAATGTAGTTTTTCCATCAGCGACAATGCAACCCATTTCCTTGTCCGAATAAAACGAATCCAGCGTGGCTTGATGGTTACGAAGACGCACCAAGGCGGGATTGCGTTGCGCAACCGCATCGTAGAAAGCCGTCAGAATCAGCATAGCACAAAGCGCAACGATTTTTGAGGTATAAACTGCATGCAAGAAATTGCTCAAACACGTCAGTAATGCAAACTGATGAGACCGCATAGAAAGATGTCTTCAATGCAGAGGTGAGCACAAGCCAGCGGCTTGCCCTCGAGAAATTAAGCTAATTTAGAGTACAAAAACCAACCCGCCACTGATGCCCGTGATGGACTGATTGAGATTGATTTCACCTGTAACATTGAAGTAGAGATTGCGAGCGACGGCAAAATCAAGACCGAGCACAAGATTGACAGGCACAGCATTTGCGTTATTTTCGACCACGAAATCTACATCAATGCCTGCCATCAGCCCGACAATGCCGACGCGTCCGCTAATCATCGCTCCTGCATCGAAGCCGGCACCTAAGCCGCCTGCATGTCCGCCTGCATAGAGATCAAAGCGAATTGAGGAAGAGCGATAGATTCCGAAGCGTACATCGCCGCCGACATACAGTCGATACGGCTCTGCCCCTGCGCCAAACCGACCGTTGATGTTGATGAGATCTGAAATACCATAAGTTAATTGTCCATGGAAAATAAAGCCTGTGTATGGATTGAACACAATGCCCGGCTGCGCTGCAATTAGCCAATCTCTTGCACCCGCCGCAATACGCAGGGGCGGCGGTGTGCCAGCCTCTGCCACCGTCGAGAAGATCATGAGGAAAAGAAAGATGCGCAGAAAATGAAGGTAGAACTTTCTAGTTTTTTTGAGCATATAAGTTCTGTTTAATGTTTTGAAAAATACTTGACAAGATAGGAAAAGATTTCTTCAAAGTCTCATAGCAAGGCGGTCTCGCAAAATGCTGCCCCGTGCCTCTCAAAGCGCAACTGCCGATTAGCAAAACCATATTTGAGAAAAGCGTGTTAATTTTACTGTAATAAACTCTGCACGTGTGAAACTCGACGAGGTCTTCCAACCGATTGAATCGGAATTGCAACTCTTTCAGCAGCGCTTCAAAGAGGCGATGAAGTCGGAAGTGGGCCTGCTGGATAAAGTTGCAAACTACATCTTGAAGCAAAAAGGCAAGCAAATTCGCCCGACACTGGTGCTGCTTTCCGCTAAAATTGCAGGCGGTGTAACAGAGTGCACCTATCGTGGTGCTGCCTTAGTTGAATTGTTGCATACGGCTACACTTATTCATGATGATGTCGTCGATACAGCCGATATGCGGCGTGGCATCCCTGCCATCAATGCGCTGTGGAAAAATAAGGTCGCTGTGCTCATGGGCGACTACCTGCTCTCGCGTGGCTTGCTGCTTGCACTCAAACACAACGACTACCTTTTCCTGACCATCGTCTCCGATGCAGTCAAACGCATGAGTGAAGGTGAGCTTTTGCAAATTGAGAAAACCCGTCATCTTGATATTGACGAGATAACCTACTTTCGCATTATCTCCGACAAAACCGCGTCGCTTATTGGCACAGCCTGCGAAATTGGTGCCGCCAGCGCCAGCGACAATGACGAAGCCCGAAAAAAATTGCGCGAGTGTGGTGAAGCCATCGGCATTGCCTTTCAAATCCGAGACGATGTGCTCGACTATCTCGGCGATGCCAACGAACTGGGCAAGCCCATCGGCGGCGATATCAAAGAAAAGAAAATTACGCTTCCGCTGATTTACGCCCTGCATCAAGCTACGGCAACCGAACGCGAACACATCATTGAAATTCTCAAAAGCGACAAAAAACGCGCCCTCTTTAGCCAAGAGGTCGTCAATTTCACGCGCCGCTATAAAGGCATTGAATATGCTGAAGACGCAGCACGAAAATACGCAGCACATGCCACAGAAGCCCTACGCGCCTTCCCAGACTCGCCCAGCAAAGTCGCCATGCAAAAACTTATCAGCTACGCCATAGACCGTAGGAAATAACTCTTCCTTGTTGTAAGTTCCTGCGTTTCTTACGGTTTCTTCAACACCAAACCGCTCTAAACATGCATAACGTCCTACCGATGCTCGCCCTGTATCTCCTCAGTGTAGCCTTTAGCGCCATGCTGGGATGGCACACGCATAAAGTTGCCGGTGTACAAGTCTGGATACCGGACAACTGGAAAATTGAGTCTCAGAACAACTACCTTGCAGCTACAAGCCCCGATGATGAAGTCTACGTCGGCTACATCGTATCTACTGCACTCGATATGGATGCGACACTGGACAATCTGGAAACTCAACTTAGAACCTTAGTCCAAGACGCCAAGTTCGACAAAAGCCATGATGATTTTACCATCAACGGCATGCCTGCATGGGGATTTGGTGGCACAGGCACACATGATGGACAGCCTGTCGAGATGCGCATTGAACTCATCTTTACGCCAAAGAAAAAGGTGCTCATTTTAGTTGCAGTCAGTTCGCATACTGGTCTTGAACGACACCTAGACGAAGTCAAGCAAATGATGCGCAGCGTCAGAAAAGCCTGAGCGCTAGGCTAAAGTCATTAGCCTAAAATTTTAACGGTATCACCGCACTGTATCACCTTGCCGATTTTACTTGCAGCAGCATAGGTTATTAACGCTATGGTGATAAAAGCGGTCAAAGTGCGCCGCCGTTTGCCACTTGCGCTGATGTGCATTAGACACCATCCAGCGATTCGATAGGGTAAATTTTACAATGCGCTCTAAGATGGGCATTAGACCAGCAGAAAGTCAATTGTACGGCGTTTGGTGTCGACGGACTGAACTTTAATTCTTACGGTTTGCCCAAGTTGATAGCGTCGGTGTGTGCGTTTACCGACAAGCGAATAGGTGCGTTCATCAAACTCATAGTAATCATCGCTCATATTTTTGATATGCACCAAGCCCTCGACGCCCATATCATTGAGCCGCACATAGATGCCGAAATCTGTAACTCCTGAAATTATACCCGAATAGATATTGCCGATATGGTCGGAGATGTATTCGACCTGTTTAAGTTTGATAGAGTCGCGTTCGGCTTCAGTGGCATTGCGCTCTTGTTCGCTGGCATGCTCACAAATAGCGGGAATTAGTGCGCTGAGTTTTCGCAGACGCGCTTTAGGCAGTTTGCGCCGTTGCTTACGCAGGGTCTCGTATTCGTAGAGCAAGCGGTGTGTGATGAGGTCTGGATAGCGGCGAATTGGCGATGTAAAATGCGTGTAGAACTCAAAACCGAGACCGTAATGTCCAATGTTCTTCGGCGAATACACGGCTTTTGCCATGCAGCGCAGCGCAATTTCCGAGACCATGTACTCTACTGATGTTCCTTTGACATCGTGCAGCAACTTGCGCAAAGCTTGAGAAGTTGCCGTTTCGCTGTTGAAGGCATTTTTTTTGAGTTCCAACTGATAGCCTAAGCGTTTGACAAATGCGGCTAAGGTTCGAATTTTTTCGGGATTCGGTGAATCATGCACACGATAGACACTTGGATAGCCTAATTCTTCGGTCTGAAAATGCTCTGCAATGTGCTTTGCTACGGTGCGATTAGCAAGCAGCATAAATTCCTCAATGAGGCGATGACTATCCAATCGGACTTTGCGGATGACTTCAATAGGCTTGCCCGTCTCATCGAGTTTGAACTTAACTTCTTCGGTATCAAAATCAATTGAGCCATTAGCAAAGCGCTCTTTGGTGAGAATTTTACTGAGCCTGTGCAAAGCATGAATCTGCTCGTAGAATTCACCCTTGCCCGTCTCAATGATAGCTTGAACATCTTCGTAAGTAAATCGCCGCCGTGAATGAATCACAGTTTTTGCAATCTTGTAGTCCAAGACTTTGCCATAGCTTGTCATGGTAAAAAAAACGGAGTATGCCAGTCTATCGACATGTGGGTTTAGGCTACAGACGTTCTCCGAGAGATTGGATGGCAACATTGGAATGACGCGGTCGACAAGATAGACCGATGTGGAGCGCCGCTGTGCTTCTTCATCTAACTTACTGCCTTCACGCACGTAGTGCGAGACATCTGCAATATGCACGCCGACACAATAATTGCCGTCATCTTGCAGCTCAATGGAAAGTGCATCATCGAAATCTTTGGCGTCGGAGGGATCGATGGTGAAGACAATTTTATCACGATAGTCAATGCGCTCTGCGAGGTCTTCATCGGTGATTGTGTCGCTGATTTTGTTGGCTTCGGCAAGTACGCTTTTGGGAAATGTGGCATCAATGCCCAGTGAGCGTGCAATGGCTGTAACTTCTACAGCAGATTCCCCTGCCTTGCCAAGCACTTCGAGGACTTTGGCGCTCATTGCGCCGTCTTCTTCGAACTTCAATTTGCCGACAACGACTTTTTCACCATCGCTGGCATTTTTGGCATCTTTGAGCGAGACAAAAATTTCTGGTAAGATGCGATTGCTATCGGCAATGAACTGAAACAGTTTATTGCGCCGTTTGAGGATACCGACCAGCTCTGTACGCGTGTGCTCAAGCACCTCGATGAGTTTTCCTTCGAAGCGGCGAGAAAATGATTCACGGTCAGAGCGCACCTCGAGCGGTGCCATGGTTACACGCACTTTGACCAGATCGCCATCTAAGACTTCGCGCAGTTCGTTTGCAGGCAGGAAAATTTCATCCTCATAATTCGGGACGCTGACAAGACCGTATCCATTTGGGTGCGTTTTGAGTGTGCCTTCGTAGAGTTCGCCTACTTTGAAGCGCTGTTTTGCAGGTGGCACAAACGGTGCAATGGTTGTGTCGGCACTCAGAGCCAGTTCTTCACGCACGCGAATGACCTCGGTCAGCGGTGTTGCACTTTTGGCAAGTGTGTAGCAGCGGTCAGCATCTTTGTCGAGAGCGCCTTCTTCATGCAGTTTGTGCAAGACATACCAGAAGCCCGGCAGGTCGTCGTCAGATGCGTAGCCCAGTTTGGCGGCAATATCACGCGAGCGGAAGGCTTTTCCTTCATTTTCAGAAAGAAAGTTCAGGATTTCTGCTGCAATGGTCTTCTCACCTTGCCGGATGAGGAAATCTTTCACACGCTTGACATCATCAGGTCGCGGGCGCATGGGGCGCTCGTCGTGGTGTTTTTTGCGTTGCTTGCGCTTTTTAGCCATAGATCACCTCACGGCTTGAAATCCTCAATGCTGAGTTTGCGCTGACACTGCGCAATATCTTGGGCGTCATTGCTGGCGATAATTAAAATGATGTTGGGACGAGACTGTTCAAGATAGTTCCATAATTGCGCAATACCGCTTTGGTCAAGCGTTGCGGTTGGCTCGTCAAGTAAGCAAATGTGTGGTGCGGCAGCAAAGGCTTGAACAAATCGCAATCGCTGAATCATACCAGAGGAATAGGTGCGAACAAGTTTTCGGCAAGAGGTGGCTATGGCAAAGTGCTCAAAGAGCCGCTCAATTTGTTTCGTGTTGGGTGTAAGACCTTTGGCGCGAAGCGAGAAGAGCACGTTTTCCAGTCCTGTTAGCTCATCATAGAATTGCACATACGGCGCAACAAAGCCAATGTAACGGATTTGTTCGTTTTTTTCAAGTCTCTTGCCATTTTGTGAGTAAGTCACCTGCCCTTGCGTTGGCGCTGCAACCCCTGCAAGCAGTCGCATCAAGGTAGATTTGCCGCTGCCATTTGCACCTTGAATGGCCAGACTTTCCCCTGCACGAACTTCAAAGGAAAGACGCTCGAAGACGCACAGCCTATCGTAACGCTTTTGAAGATTTTCTGCGTGTAGCACCATTGACGGATAGTCGTAATGCAAATTACGCACGAAATTAAGCGTTGTGAAATCTTAGCGTATATTTGCGGCTAAAACTTTGCGCATGACCTTCGGATTAAGTGTCAACACCTTACGCCCTGACGCACTTAGCGTGGCTGAAGCTCTTATTCAGTGGTTTAAAGAGCGGCAGATTGAGTTTGTTGTAGAAAAACATGCGGCAAAAATTTTAGGTGAAAAACGCCACTCCAGTCTTGAATCGCTCGGTAAAAAAAGTGACATTTTAATTTCGCTCGGTGGCGATGGCACCCTGCTGCGTCTGGCACGCTATGCTGATAGCAAGCCGATTCTTGGCGTTAATTTGGGTCGGCTAGGCTTCCTTGCTGAATTTACCGTCGAGGAGATGTACCCTGCTATTGAGCGTGTGCTCAAAAAGAATTTCACGCTCGAGGTGCGCACACAGCTTGAAGCCACGGTCAGACTCGGTAAGAAAAAAAAAATTTTGCGCGCACTCAACGACGTGATTTTGGAGCGCGGGAGCTATCCGCGTGTGCCAACCATTTCACTGCGCATTGATGGGCATCTCGTCAGCGATTATCGCGCCGATGGTCTCATTGTCTCAACTTCAACAGGCTCGACGGCTTATTCTATGTCAGCTGGCGGTCCTATCATCGTACCGAAGTCAAGGGTATTTGTCATCACGCCAATTTGTCCACACATGCTCACAGTGCGCCCTATCGTGGTCAGTGAAGACAAGCACATTGAACTTTCGGTTGAAACACCCGATGAAGGATTCGTACTCAATTGCGATGGTAGCCAACAACTCAAGCTCTCTACACAGGCACGTGTGCATATTCGCAAAGCCGATATTGGCGTCAGCATCATCGCTAATGAAAAACGCAACTACTATGATGTTCTTCGTCAAAAATTTCTTTGGGGCAAAGAGTATCTCTAATGCCTGCAAGGCTATAGCTTTTCGCCTCTCATTTACACGTCTCTCTCACTTCAAGTCATATAGCTCTATTTGTCGGAGCATATTGCTCTTGCTCTTGCTTCTTTTCCATACGCAGGGATGCCGCACCGCACAGCAGACAGCAACAAGTGCCCCGCAACAAGACATGGTCTTAGGGGCGTGTTCTTGGGAAAGCTGGCAAAGCTCAGCACATTGGGAGGATTATAGCGCAGACGACTATGTGCTAGATAGTCTTGCTGTGCAGCGTCTTAGAGTGCTGGCTGCCAATCCAGAAATTTCGTTTCTGATTTTTGGGGGCAGTTGGTGTGGCGACAGTCGCGATGGGATTCCAAAAATTTACAAGGTCTTTCGGGCTGCTAACATTGAGACCACACGCGCCACACTCTACGGGGTCGACCGCAAAAAGCGCGAGGAGACAGGCACCGCAGAAAAATTTCAGATTAAGCGTGTGCCCACGCTGATTGTGCTCAAAGCAGGCAAAGAGCATGGTCGCATCGTGGAGGTGCCGAGCGTCAGTTGGGAAAAGGATTTGGAAGAATTGCTCTCAAAGTAGTCTAAGGTGTCGCAATCTGCGTTGCCAAAAGTCCTTGTGTTGATTGGCGCAACGGCCTCGGGGAAGACGGCTTTGTCGCTGCGCCTTGCATTCGCCTTGGATGCAGAAATCATTTCTGCTGACTCGCGCCAAATTTATCGTGAACTCACAATCGGCACGGCAAAACCCTCTCCTGATGAACTTGCACGCGTGCCGCATCACTTTATCAATGAGCTTTCTTTGCCTACGGCGTACGATGCTGGCGCCTTTATGGTCGATGCACGTGCACGTCTTGCCGATGTGTTTGCACGCGGTAAAATGCCGCTAGTGGTCGGTGGCTCCACGCTCTATCTGCAAGGGCTCACGCAAGGCTTTGCGGAACTGCCCAAAAGTCACCCAGACATTCGCCGGCGCCTTTATGCAGAACTTGCCACGCTTGGCAAAGAGGCACTCTACGCCCGTCTGCAAGCACTTGACCCCGAACAAGCCCGAACGCTTGACCCTACCAAAACGCAGCGGCTAATTCGTAGCCTTGAAGTTATTGAACTCACTGGTCGAAAACTCTCCGAGCTCAAACAACACTTGCAACCCGCACCATTTGAGTTTGTCTTCATTGGTTTAGACATGCCGCGCGATAAGCTCTACGAACGCATCAATCAGCGTGTGGACACCATGATTCAGCAAGGGCTTATCGATGAAGCCCGCATGCTCTATGAGCGCTTTGGCAAAATGCATCAAAGCGAAAAAATCAATGCATTGGAAACAGTTGGCTATAAAGAGCTCTTCGAGCATTTTCGTGGCAAGCGCACACTTGCAGAAACACTTGCGCTCATCAAACAGCACACGCGCAACTACGCTAAACGCCAGCTTACTTTTTTTAGAAATAAGTTCAAAGTTATTTGGATCGATGCACCACAAACAGAGCAAGACATTGCATTTGCACAGCAAAGAGTTATTTCTATATTCAATCGCTAATTTTTTGCAACAGACTTTCTCTATCAATGAAACTGACAGTTGAACACAAGAAAGGTCTTACCATTCTGAGGCTTCAAGAAAAACGTCTTGATGCAGCAATTGCTCCACATCTTAAATCCAAACTCGCTCTGCTCATTGAAGCAGAAGGTGAGAAATATCTAGTTATTGACCTTGGTCAAGTACAAGGCATTGACTCGAGTGGCATTGGCGCCTTGTTGCTGGCGCATCGAACCACACTGGCACACGACGGCTTTGCAGCTTTTATCGGTGTGCGTGAACCTGTACGCGATTTGCTTAAGATGACACACCTCGACAAGCAACTCTACATTTTCAACTCTGTGCAAGATGTGCTCAACAATCTCGAGACCGTAGAAACTGATGATGAACCAACAGACGATGAACTCGATGAACTCTTAGAATCGCCTAAGTCGGGCTCCTCAAAATCAGACCTTGATGTCGATACCGATGCTGATGATAGTGAAGACTTCTTAGATGACCTTCCCGAAATTGATGATGAAAATCTCCCTGAACTCGATCTGTCTATGGATGAAGTCGACGAGATAGAGTTTTCGGAAGAAGAGGAGCCGAAGCAAAAGAAAAAATCCTCCAAACGTACACCGGCAAAACGCTCCTCGACCAAAGCCAAAGCAACTACCAAGTCTAAAAAGACGGCGTCAAGCAAGACCAAGAAAAGCACTGCCTCCAAGACTGCCGCCTCCAAAGCCAAAAGCAAGAAAAAATCTAAAGCATAGTGCGGCATACCGATGAACCTGTTTTCAGCTCTGGATTGGACGGTCGTTGTGCTTTACCTTGTAGGAGTCATTTTGTTCGGTCTCTTCAAGGGCGGCAAACAACAGTCAGCGCAAGACTATTTTCTTTCCGAGAAAAAAATTCACTGGCTTGTGGTCTCGCTCTCGATTGTTGCCACTGAAACTTCTTCACTGACCTTCATTTCTGTGCCCGGCATTGCCTATCAAGGTAATTTTAATTTTTTGCAACTGGTGCTTGGCTATATCGTTGGACGCATCGGTGTTGCTTACTTGCTTTTGCCACGCTACTACAAAGGCAACTTGACAACAGTCTATGCGCTGCTTGAAGAACGTTTCGGCGCAAACACGCGGCGCATTGCATCAGTTGTCTTCATCATCACGCGCATTTTCGCTGATGGCGTGCGGCTTTATGCCACTGCCATCCCTGTCGTAGCTATCTTTCGCGGCTATCAACTTTTTTCTGATGCACCTGACACTGCACTCTACACGAGTGTCATCACGGTCATTGCCTTCGCTACTCTGATTTATGTACAGTTTGGAGGCGTGCGTGCTGTTATTTGGACAGACCTTGTACAACTTTTCATTTACATACTGGGCGGTGTTCTTGCGGCACTGCTGATTAGTCAAAAACTGCCCTCACTGCCTGCTGCACTTTCAGACGCTTATGCACAGGGCAAATTCGCGCTCTTTAACTTTAGTCTGCAAAATTTCTTTTCATCGCCTTACCAATTTTTCCTTGCGCTTATCGGCGGAGCAATGCTTTCTATGGCATCGCATGGCACTGATTACATTATCGTGCAGCGACTATTTGTAACCGATCAGCTGCGCAGTGCACAAAAAGCGGTTATCACCAGCGGGATGATTGTCTTCGTGCAATTTGCTTTATTTCTCTTCATTGGTGTTTTGCTGCACGCACTCTATGGCGGTGCCGCTATGCGCAGCGATGAAGTCTTCCCGAAATTTATCGTCTCAGGCTTACCCAGTGGTATAGCAGGACTTGTCGTTGCTGCCATGCTTTCAGCGGCAATGTCGACACTCTCAAGCTCTATCAATGCTATTGCAAGTTCAACTGTCTTTGATCTCTACTCGGCTACAGAGCGCGGCAAGCGCGCCACACCAGAAGAAAAACTCAAACTCTCCAAACTCATCAGCTTTATTTGGTCGCTGCTACTGACGCTCTCTGCTATTGCGTATCTTGGGCTTGGTAAATCGGTTGTGGAAGTTGCGCTGAGCATTGCGTCTTTCACCTATGGTGGCTTGCTGGGCATTTTTTTCCTCTGCATCTTCTTTGAGCACATTGAAAGCCGCGCCGCAACGATTGCATTTCTTGCCAGCGTCGCTGCTATGACATTTGTCATCACGCAAACTCAGCTTGCTTGGACACTCTATACCCTCATCGGATTGATTGTAACACTTATTACTGCCCAAATCTTATCGCGCTTTTTCAAGCCAGAGATGATATCAAAATGACTGCGCAGTGCCTCCATCAAAAGGCATCTTGTGAAACAGAGCATCAGGCAAAGCACATGATGAGTCTTGTCTTTAGAGCAAATTGCCAAGTTCGCCTAAGTTGATATTGAGGTCTTCGCGCTTAATGCCGAAGACCGTGCAGAGTTCTTCGATTTTCTCATCTAACTTCATCAACGTGAGCCCGAGCTGCTCAATCTCTTGCTCTGTCAGTGTTCCCGATTCTATTCGTCGTATGGCTTGTTTTTCCATCACCATGCGGAGCACATCTACGATTGTCAATACCAACT
This sequence comes from Candidatus Thermochlorobacter sp., assembly GCA_046291735.1. Lineage (GTDB taxonomy): Bacteria > Bacteroidota > Chlorobiia > Chlorobiales > Thermochlorobacteraceae > Thermochlorobacter. The sequence continues at coordinate 102,869 of JBKBSK010000001.1, forward strand.
GCCCCAGACCCTGTTCGACGGTTTCAGGTGTCAGGTCAAGTTGTTTGGGGAAGTGGCTTGTGCGCAGGATGTCTTGCAACGAGGCTGAAAGTTCTTGTGCTGAAGGTTCTTTAATCATGGCTCGGTGAAGTCAGTTGAGATGAAATGCCGCTGCGCAACCGCTGAATGGTTTCAAGTGAGCCGACCAGAACGCGCAAATCTACATAAACGAGTTCAATGCCTGCAATAGAAATAAAAATATCGCCGCTGATGACGACGCCTTTGTCTAAAATCACATCCAACAATTCAGCCAGTGAGACATTTTTGTAACGCGTCATAGCATGTTTGCTTTATTTGGTTGTGGCAATCTGCAGAAGTTGTAAGCAGCCCATGCACCACTTGGCTCAAGGTAAATGCCTTGTGCAGACAGTTCTGCTCTCAGTCGCTCTACTTCTTCTAGGAAAGTTTCTGTTTTAGCGCTTTCAATGAGCAAAGCCGCGTTGAGAATCATCTCTTCGTTGCGCTCGGTAACTTCTTTGGGCAGAAGGGCATTGAGTTTTAGCTCAACTGCAAAAGTTTGCAATCGGTTCAACGCCTGTTGCACAGCTTCTTGCCGATGGTGCAGCAGCCGCTCTTCTAGCAGTTCTTGTCGCCGCTTTTTGAGCAAAAACGCTTTGCCTTGTGTGGCTGTAGCAATTTGTGCATCAAGTTCTTGCAGTGCTGGGTCTTTAGCTATGGCATCACGGAACAGCTCAGGATGGGCATACATTTTTATGCCCCATTCTTCTTTGTTGCGCAATTTTTCAAGCAGTGCTGCTAGCGCATCATAATTTTGCTCCACAAATTCTGCCGTAGAAGGCTCTGAATAAAACAGCGTTGGAAATCGGCAAGGCACAACGGTAGCGCGCTGCATGAGTGCATCCATCACGCTTTCATGTTTTCTCGCATAGCGCTCTACCCAAGAGAGATTGCGGAAATTTTTTTCCAGAGCCTCTTGGCTAAATTCTTCGGCAGGCACTTCGGTCAGTACAGCAAAGAGCGTGCGTATGGGCAGCGCGCGTGTCTCTGGCGGCACATCAGGCGAATCAGTTATAGCATAAAGATAGATTAAGTGCTCACTCATCGTTTTCTTGCGCGTTCAAGTTGTGCTAGCAACTCAGCTTCACGTCGAGAGTATTCTTCTTCGTCAATCTCATCCATTTCAAATCGAAATTGCAGTTCCATGAGCTTCTCCTGAATTTTTGCCGTATCACTGGTTTCCTTTTGAACTTGCTCATCAATAGCTTCTGCAATTGCTTTGAGTGCAGAAAACGGTAAGAGCAAAAGGTCGTCAATGAGAAACATCGCTCAGACCTCCTTTGACACACTCAGCGAGAGCGATAGGCGCGCAAAGTTATACGGCGGCAGCGTGCCCACGTATTTGAACTTTATTTTCTTGCCAAAGCTTTCGCTAATATCATTGACTTTTTGATCGAAGCGTTCTTCTTCGGATGCTGCAACAAGAAACGCTGCATTGAGTAGCATCTTCTCACCAATGAGTTTATTTTCTACGGTTTCCAGTGCCAGCGGACGCAGATGCGCCAGAATTTCTTCGCGATACCTACGCTTTTCTGCCTCAAGTGCGGCTTCGACCATTTTACCAATTTCAATCAACGCCGCTTGCGAGGCGCCTGTGCGCTCCAATTCCATTTTACGGCGCTGAATGTCTGCATTGCTTTGCAAGATGTCTTGAAAAATGGAATCGTAAAAAATGGCTTTCAGACCCAATTCCTTTTTGCCTTGTAAGTTTTCGAGCATCGTACGGAAACGCTCATACTCTCGTTCCAAGAGTGCCAGCACTGCCTCTTCACTTTCAGCGATGGTAGAAAATTGCATCGGCAGCAGCGTATAGTATTTGAGCAGTGCTTCGAGTGTGCGCTCATGCGTTAGCATATTTTCACGTGAGAGTGCATATGGCTCAGTTGGCGAGGCACTGATAAATGCCCCAATGTCGCGGTAAGAAAGAAGATAGACTTCATCGCCACGTCCGCCGATACCGGTTTGACCAAGCGAAGTTGGCGGCATGCCGTAGCATGAATCTGGTGCCGGCACGAGCACAATGGCGTAGATGTATCGACCGTTCATTTCCCCAAAAGTTTAGTCATGGTGATAAGTGTTTGATTGTACGCTCAAGTGAGCAATTGAGCGCTTGAAATCAGGCTCGCAGACCCCTTTATCGGTAATGATTGCAGAGATTAGCGATGCGGGCGTAATATCAAAAGCGTAATTCAATACTGGTGTTTTCGATGGGGCAACCCTGCGCCCGTAAATTGAGGTCAGCTCTGAGCCGTCGCGCTGTTCAATGACGATATTAGCCCCTGTCGATAGCGAGAGATCGAACGTTGAGAGCGGCGCTGCAATGTAAAATCTGCGACGATGAAATGCGGCTTGAACTGCATGCGTGTATGTGCCAATTTTGTTGGCAGTATCCCCATTAGCGGCGATGCGGTCGGCGCCGGTGATAACAAAATCAATCATCTCGCGCTGAAACAGAAATCCCGCAGATGAATCCGAAATGACCTCATAGGGAATTTCTTCCTTTTCAAGCTCGAATGTTGTTAGGCGCAACCCCTGCAAGAGCGGTCGTGTCTCAGAGACATAGACTTTCTCAATCAGACCTTCAAGGTAAGCCTGTTTGATGACGCCCAGTGCTGTGCCAATACCGCCTGTAGCAAGTGTGCCAGTATTGCAGTGTGTCAGCACGGTCAGGCGTTGATAGCGCAGCACGTGTGCAAAATCTCGGCGTAGAATCTCCACACCATGACGTGCAATTGCAGCACAGTTTTCAATTTCAGCTTGATGAATGGCTTTGGCTTCAGCACAGAGCGCCTCGACGATGGCAGGAATGTCATGCTCATCAAAGCTGCGCTCAAAGACGGTGCGCATGCGTGCTGTTGCCCAGAACAGATTTACTGCGGTCGGACGTGCAGCGTTAATTTCGGACAGGACACGATGGAAGTATTTTTTGAGGACGCTTTTTTTGCCTTTGTAAGCCGCCAGAGCCAATACCACAGCATAGCCTGCCGCAATACCAATGAGCGGTGCACCACGAATTGCCAGCGTTTTGATAGCGTCAATCGCTTTGCGATAGTCTTTGGTATGCACATAGCTTTCTTTGAGCGGCAAAAATCGCTGGTCGAGATATGTGAGCCGATGATGCTCAAAGGAAATGGCTTGAATCATATTTTATAATCGTTTGCGAACTTTAAGTTACGCAATACTGCAATGTGCAACAGCACAACGCATTTTGCAAAGCCCTGTTCAAGATGGGCAAAACATGTCTAATGTTCCGCATCACTTGCGCGCAGCAACGCAGCTGTTGCACGCTGAACGAGCTCCCACTCAAAGCCGCGCCGCAGCAGAAAGTCGAATAGTTTGCGTCGGCGTTTTTGCGCATCAGGCTCTTTTTGCAGCGCTTTCCACTTTTTTTCAGCAGCAGCGTAGCAGAGTGCCTCCTCATCCTTTTCCATGCCGGATAATGTACGCTGGACAATGTGATGCGAGATACCTTTCTGATAAAGTTCCGCTTGGAGTTTGCGCGTCCCAAGCTCTGTTTGTCGCCGACGTCGACGCACGAATGTTTCCGCAAAGGCTTGATCGTCAATCAGACCCTGTGCCTCGGCTTTTTGCAGAGCCTGCGCAATTATGTCATCAGCAAAGCCTTTGCGTCGCAGTTTTTGCGTGAGTTCTTTGCGACTGTGCGCACGGCGCGCCAGCATGGCATACATCGCCTCTTGTGCGTCATCGAGCGCAGCAGCGGTTTGCAAGGCAGCAGTTTCTTCAGCCGAGAGCGACTGCCCTACTTTCAAGCCTAGCGATGCGACAAGCTTCAGCGAAAGCGAAAAGCGATACTCTCCATCAATGAAGAGCTTGATGCGCTCAGGGCGGTAGGCTTGGGCAGCCATTGCAGTAATTGTCATATCTCGGTTATCAAAGTTGCATGTTTGAGCTTGCACTAGCAGCGAAATTTAGCGCACAAATGCAATAAACCTCTTTCACTTTCCTTACCCTTAAGCTCGTGCCAAATACTCTGATGCGACTGCAAAACCCTATTGCACTCATGGTCAAGGCAAAATTGTAAGTCTAGCTTTGAAAAGTCGATTTGGTCGATTTGCAGTTTCACTGTCTGAAATCACTTGTAAATACAAGGTTTAGCGGCGCTTAGGGAATCAGGTAAAACCGCTGACCGCCAGCATTTTTTCATTGGCTGGCGAAAAAAGAACGGCTAATTTATTCCTGAAAAATTGTTGTGGCGGTCGGCGTGTCTGATTTGACTTCTGAAAAATTTGTTGTGACGGCTGCCAGTGTGCTTATGTGAAGTCTAGTGCATATCGAGCGAATATCTGAAAAGAAGTCATGCGCATTAGGGTTAAGGCTCGGTGCGCAAAAAAAACATTCAACTGCCAGAGAGAAGTATGAGAGTGATAACTTTTACCGGCAAGGGTGGCGTGGGGAAGACGAGTGTGGCAGCTGCCACAGCACTGCGCCTATCTGAACTTGGCTTGAAGACGCTGGTGATGTCGACTGACCCGGCGCATAGTTTATCCGATTCTTTTGATGTACCGCTCTCTTCAGAAGTTAAGCGCGTGCGAGAAAATCTTTATGCCATTGAAGTCAACGCTTATGTTGATCTTAAAGACAATTGGGAGATTGTACAGCAATACTTTGCTGGCATCTTAATGGCACAAGGTGCACAAGGGATTATGGTCGATGAAATGACCATTTTGCCCGGCATGGAAGAGCTTTTTTCACTGATGCGCGTCAAACGCTACAAGCAGTCAGGCAAATATGATGCGCTCATTTTAGATACGGCGCCAACGGGCGAGACACTTCGGCTGCTTTCGTTGCCAGAAATGCTCACATGGGGCGTCAAAGCTGCGCGACTGGTAGAAAAATTTGTCCTCAAACCTGTAGCGCGCCCGCTTGCTAAGATGTCGGATAAACTGCAAACCTTCGTGCCCAAAGAAGAAGTGATGCAAACCGTGGACCGCATGTTCGAAGAGCTCGAGAGCATCAAAGGCATTCTTTCTGACCCTAAAAATGCCTCGGTGCGTCTGGTGATGAATGCCGAGAAAATGGTCATCAAAGAAACCATGCGTGCGCTGACGTATCTCAATCTCTATGGCTTCAAGGTTGATATGGTGGTGGTCAATAAACTGCTCGATGAGCGTGAAAGCAGCGGGTACCTTGAGAAGTGGAAAGGCGTGCAGCAACGCTACTTGCGTGAAATTGACGAAGCCTTTGCGCCCTTGCCCATTCGTAAAGCGCGACTCTACGATGATGAAGTCGTCGGCTTGCAGGCATTGGAGCGCTTGGCGCACGACATTTACGGTGAGCAAAATCCAGCAGAGATGATGTATTGCGAATCGCCCATTCGCTTCGAGCGCAATGGCGATACTTTCGAAGTGATGCTGAAACTGCCATTTGCCAATCCTGATGAAATTGATAGTTGGGTCTCAGGCGATGAGCTTTTTATTCAGTTGGGCAATCAGCGCAAGGTCTTAACGCTGCCGATTGCTCTGACGGGCGTAGAGCCCGGCGATGCCTCGCTACGCGATAAATGGCTTGTGATTCCATTCTTAGCTAATTCATCCAGCCAAACTCATGCGAGCGAGATTTCACTTAGCAATGCCGTGTAGGCTTTAATCGGCGTTACAAACCTTAAAACAACTTTCAAAAGGAGAAGCAAACCATGACGGAATCGTATCAAAAACTTCGTGAAGAATTTAAGCAGCTCGATTTACCTAATCGAGTAGCGTTTCTTGCAGAAGCCAGTGTGATGACTGTTCAGTCTGGCATTGTCGGAACGCTGAATTTAATCGGTGATGTCGTTGAAGGCGCATCTAATGTGGTAGGTTCAGTGGCACAGAACTTCGGGGTCTCGGGCGGCACAGCTTCTGATGCGACAGCGCAAACCGTCAATCGTGTTGTGATTACCGTTAAAGATGCTACGAAAGCTGCGGGCACGGTCGTCAAAGATGTCGCTAAGAGCGTCGATGCCGTAACAGTTGATGTTGCTAAAACAGTTGGTGATGTTGCCACAAAAGCCACAGAGGTTACCGCCAATGTCGTCGACACCGTGCAAAAGACGGTTTCGCAGGCCACGAAGCGAGAAGAGCCTAAAACAGGCGATAAAAAAGATGATAAGGCAAAAACCTAAGTTGTCTGAGATATGAATTGAAATCACAGAAAGGACAAACACACTATGGCATTAGACAAAGCCAAATTCGAGCAAGAGTTCAAGAAGATGGACCTCGCCGAGCAAGCGACATTTTTGGTGCTGGGCGCGATTGATACAGTTTTTCATACGCTCACGAACACGTTTCAAGCGATTGCCGATACGAGTTACGGTTTTGCAGACTTTACTCGTCCGGGTGCTAGCGAAAAACTTGGGGCAAAATCGCTTGACGCTATTCTTGGTCTGAATGTGCGTACCGACAAAGTGGTTCGCCCGAGCGATGCGCCCACAGCAGAAAAGAAATCGGCGGCGATTCCCGTCAAGCCTGCACCAAAAGCAGCAGCGAAAGCTGCTCCTGACAATGGTGAAGGCGCATAGAACTATGTTGTAGTACCTGTTCTTTTTCATTGGTAGAATTCTACTAACTAAATCTTAGGAGGAAACAAACTATGCCAGCAGGTGGAGGCGGCGTCATTACTGATGTACTCATCAGCATTGGACGCATTTCAGAGTATATGTTTGAAGGACACTGGTACACAGGCGGGCAAATTTTTGATGCCCTCGCCAAAGGTACGCTGCGTCTGAATCAAAATCTTTATGGCGGCTTGACAGGCGGAAGTGGCATGATGCGCGGCTCATCGCCGTTTGCACAATCAGGCGCAACCGCTGCACGTGATAAAGAAATCACGGAGCGATTTGGCAAGTAACGCAGCGATTTGCGTGCAAGCAGCGGTGCGATGAGGCAACCCTACCTGCACTGCTGCTTTGCCGCATCTCTGCATCACTTCTCTGCTCACGCAGAGCATCTGTAACCTGCGCCGACATGCCGCAAGTTATGCGCTAAGCCCAAGAGGACTTTACGCAACCACAAACGCAGTAAGGAGTAACTATGAACGAAGTCAATCTCTATGCCGCCAGGCATACCGACGCAGCTCACATTAAAGAGTTTTTCACAAAGAAACTCTTGCGTGCCACCGAAGAGCCGATTGCCTTTTTTGACGGGATTTTCTACGAAGCTAAAAATGAACGCGTTGGCGGCCTATCCTTTCACGACTATTTAATTTTCTCCAACAAGTCCGTCTACCTCTGGGCGCGCGGCATCAGCAAAGACTATCTGGATCGATTTAACTTAGGCGCCGTCTCTATTGACGCGCGCGAAAAAGACCAAGATTTCGCTACCCTGAATTTTACAATTTCACGCGTAGGCAAAGACCCAATTTACCTCATCTTTGATTTTGTGCCGCTCAGTGAAGTTAAAACATTGATGCTTCTACACTTCACACTTGAAAGCGAAATTGAAGCCGCACTTGGCAAAAGTTTTCTAGGCGAAATTCCTGATGAGCTAGCCGCTAAACTGCTCGAGCAGGCTAAGACGGTTGTCGAGATGAAACCGTTCGTCCTCGTTGAACCAGAACCTGAACCGGATCTTGCTCCATTTCCTGCGATGATGTCAAACTTTACACGCATCTATGGCGATAGTTTGTTAGAGCGCATGAAGCAAATGCGTGCCAGCGGTCAAGGGGGCAATGCAGCATCGCAAGGTGGGTATGCCAACAGTGGCGCTGCACATGATATGCCGGGATACTCAGCAGAATTTCTGCGTAACCAGCCACGTTATCCCTTCTCAACAGGAAACTTTGACGCGATTTCCATGCGGCGTGCAGAAGCCATCGTACGCGATATGCTGAATGCCATTCCTGAAGAATACCGCGCACAAGCCAAAAAAGATTTGACTACCATGCCCGAGCGCTTCTCCAATGCGGTCTTAGCGGTCAATGAACTTTTGCAAAACATTGCAAAGAGCAAGGAGACACAAAATTTTGTCATTCAAGTCGTAGAAACCGCAGTCAAAAACGATGGCATTTTAGGGGCACTCTTCAAAGGGCTACAAACGATTGTAAGCACCCCTGCTGCGGCAAATCCTGCAGCGCCATCACCTGCACCTGCAGAAACGGCGGCAAAGGATGCTAGCGCCTCAGCACCCAAGCCAGATGAGGAACCTGCAGATGCCAATGCGTCTCCAGAGGAAAAAGGTGGGCTCTTCAGCGCTGCGGATTCTAGCAAAGCAAGTTTCTCCGATGCAGCAATGCACAAAGAACGCAAAAAAATACGCATTAAAGTTTAACAGATTTTAACTCAGAAAGGAATACAGTCTCTTATGCGAATCTTAGTCTATCTTGGCAAAGGTGGTGTTGGCAAAACGACAGTCTCTTCTGCCACTGCCGTTGATATTGCACGACGCGGCAAACGCACACTAATCATCAGCACTGACATTGCGCACAGTCTTGCCGATGCACTCGATGTCGAACTTGGCAGCGTGCCTGTTCAAGTCGAGCCATATCTTTATGCCATGGAAATCAACATTCTGGCTGAAATTCGAAATCATTGGTCAGAATTTAGTGGCTACTTCTCCACAATGCTCGCCCATGATGGGGTCTCGGAAATTGTCGCCGATGAGCTTGCCATTCTGCCCGGCATGGAAGAAATGATTAGCCTCAAACACCTTTGGGAAGCCGCCAAGTCCGGCAAATACGATGTCATCATCATCGATGCGGCGCCAACGGGCGAGACCATGCGCTTGCTGGCAATGCCAGATTCTTACCGGTGGTACACCGATAAAATTGCCTCATGGCACATGAAGACCATCAGTTTTGCTTATCCGCTCATTCAGAAATTTTTGCCGAAGAAAAACATCTTCAAGCTCATGCCTGAAGTTGCTGACCATATGCGTGAGTTGTACACGATACTGACCAATCCAGAGATTGCCTCGTATCGCATCGTGCTGAACCCTGAAAACATGGTCATCAAGGAAGCGTTGAGAGCGCAGACGTATCTCAATCTCTTTGGCTATACGCTTGATGCTGCAATTGTCAACAAGGTCTTGCCATCCAATACGCATGATCCTTACATGCAAGCGCTTATCGCACAGCAAAAGAAGTATGTTACAAAAATTGAGAACTGCTTTTATCCCATCCCGATTTTTTATGTACCCTACTACGACACGGAGGTTATTGGATGCACGCGACTAAGCCAGATGGCAAAAGATATTTTTGGCGAGCGTGCTCCAGAGACAGTCTTCTATACAGACCGGCGTACCCATCAAGTCGAAAAGGACAATGGCAAGTATCACTTGAAACTTTACTTGCCGAATGTGGAAATCAATCATGTGCAGATGAATGTCAAAGGCGATGAATTGCTCATTGAGGTCAACAACTTCCGCAAGAATATCGTGCTGCCTAATGTTTTGGTGGGTCGCCGCACTGAAGGCGCAACGTATTCAAACGGTAATCTTGATGTCGTGTTTAAGTAAGTGATGAGCATGGATGGACGAAGTGGTCGATTTTTGCTATAACTTACGATTTTTTCGCGCCTTACAAATTCACAAAATCAGTTCTTTGGAAAGCAATTTTGTTTTCTAAGCCGCGCGCCAAGCGCTACGTTTAGTGTAGCTAATGAACGAAACGCGGTTTCTAAGAATTTAACGGAAAGCGCAAGATGTCAGCCGAACGAAAAATACAGCGTATAGCAAGGAAGATGCTGCGACTGTTAGAAGTGCACATCTTTTTTGCAATGTCAGTTCTGGCTGGCAATGCGGTTGTCAAACACCTCTCTGTCAGCATATCTAAATCACAAGACAAGCGGCAGAGAGTTGCTATTGAACGCTCGCTTCCCTTGCTTCACTGTGTTCATATCTTAGAAGCTTTTGCCATTGAAAAAGGATCTTTTTCAGGCGCGAAACAGACCTCATCGCAAGATTGGCTGTTTCTATTTCCCCACATTCGTCGTCTATGGCTCTCTCAAGAAGTCTCTCTGACTTCGTATGGAGAGCCACCTCGTCTCGCCTTTAATTTACTTCAAGAACTCATCCCTCTTCGTATTTGAGCCCTACCTCGTTGTCGGTGCCTTTGCCCGTATTGCGAGCTCTCGCCTAGATTTTTCGGCGTTGCTTTGTATCTGCAGGCATAGTGCATCTTGCTACAACTTTATCTGTACCGACAAAGTGTTAATGACTGGCGCTAGTGAATGCGTGCTCTCGTTTCAAAATGAACGGTTTGTCAAACGATACCATGCGCTCAGCCTGTCCGATTTCTTGTTCTTTCCTTTGCAGAATTAGAACTCATAAACTATAAACTAATCCTTAGAAAGGACTTTCAACTATGAACTCGAAGTACTTCTCACATCGTGGGCGGTTTATTCAGCATCTCGCCCTTGCCGTGCTCGCCGTTGTTGCGCTTCACCTTGCAGGGTGCAGCAGTGGTAATAATGGTCCTGCAGCATCAGAAGAAAATGTCATCACAGGTACAATTACTTTTAATTACAACGGTGCACCGCTTACCGATGCCTCAAAGTGGCCGCAAAGCTCAAATACAAACGATCCCTTCCCAGGGCAGATGAAAATCGCCTTTGTGCCGCTTGATCCTACTACACAAGCTCCACGTTCAGGACCAGTGGCCGCCATTCCCGGACTTGGCGATGTTGCGGGTATTCCTTTTAGCGCCTTGCGTAATGGCGTCTATGAGTTTAGCTCAAGCAATGCACGCAATGCGAACAACAGTCTAATTGGCAGTTTGCCCAAAGACATTTATGGCGTTTTTGTCACCTATGTTAATCCTTTCTTTACAGGACAAGCCTCACAGCAATTTCTCAATACGGGTGTTGTTGCCGATTTGCGCAATACCTCCAGTGTTAGAGTAACGGATGTGGTAGAGATGCGCGTTGCCGAGACGCTGATGCAATCAGGGCGCAACGGCATGGCCACACTCTCTGGCACGGTAACAGCGACAGGCAACATCAGCAACTGGCCACCAGCACCAGTAGGACCGCCAACGGCTTGGGCAAATGGCACCGAGTTTATTGCCCTCTTTGGGTTGCGTGACGGGGCTCAAGGTCCGGGCATTTTCCACATTTTGCCCAAACCTGCCGCAGGCAACAGCGCAACCTATGCGCTCAACATTCCGATGGGCACCTATCGTAATGTTGTGGTTGCCCGCTATCGTGTTAATTCAGCAGTTCCCGGTGGTTTCCAAGTTGTAGCCACACTGGCTGAATTCCGTCATCCACAACATGGTCGTAACGAAATGACGATGGATGCAGGCAATCGCCAAGCGGTTTGGAATGTCAGCATCTCACTTTGATTAAACACACGGGTAGGGAGTTCTATGGCTCCCTACCTTTTATTGCAACTCAAACATTCTGCAAATCATGACCACAGTCAATGCACTTGCACGCACGCTGACACTGATTAGCGCCTTGCTTTTGATGGTCGGGACCGCTGCGCGCGCTCAAGACGGCGGTATTTTGAAAGGGCAAGTCCGAGACGCAGAAACGAAAGAAGCCTTGATTGGCGCAAGTATTTCGCTGCATCAAACTAAACTGGGCAGTATTGCCAACGCTAAAGGTTTTTTTGAAATTCAAAATATCCCCGAAGGAATTTATGAAGTCCGCATTTCTGCGGTTGGCTACAAAACACGCTTCAAGCAAGTTCACATCTATAGCAACAAAGTTGAAACGCTGGACATACTGCTGCAGCCCTCAAGTGTGATGGGCGATGAAGTCGTTGTCTCTGCCTCGCGCTATGAGCAAAATAAATTGGACCTGCCCATCACGATTAGTGTGATTCCGACCAAGCAAATTGAACTCTTGCCTACACCATCCTTAGACCGCGCTTTGGAAGCCGTGCCCGGCGTTGATGTCATTCGCTCAGGGGGTATAGGCTCTTCGAACTTGCAAATTCGTGGCTCGAATGGCTTTACTGGTGGTGGACTCAGCACGCGCGTCCTGATGCTCTACGATGGCTTTCCAATGAACTCTGCCGATGCAAACTCTGTCGTGTGGCAAGCTGTTAATGTGGCAAATCTGGAACGCTTAGAAGTCGTTAAAGGCGCCACATCAGCGATGTATGGCTCGGCGGCAATGGGCGGTGTTATCAACGCAATTAGCCTTTTGCCGAAAGAATTTACCGTACGTGCCAAATTTATGAATGGCATCTACGACAATCCGCCGCAAGGCGTCAATCCTTTCCCCGGCATCAATCGTCCTTACTTTTACAATGGCAATATCATGATTGGCGATCGCCTCGGTGAGTTTTCTTACAGCGCGATCTACTCACGAATCAATGATCCGGGCTACCGCGACGCTGGCCAGTTCTCTTCCGACAATATCAACTTTTCAGCACGCTATCAACTGAGCCCCTCCCAATCTTTGCAACTCTCTTCAGTGATGAACTGGGCACAAGGTGGCGTGGCTTACGGCTGGACCAATATCAACGATGCTCTCGGTGTCCCCCCCGGACCTGTGTTCGTCAATGGTCAGCCCCGTATTGTTAATGGACAAGAAGTGGTTGGACGATATTTCTTAGGCGATGATCAAACACGCCGTGAATCACAACTCATTGGTCTGACCCATCAAGCCCTTCTGGGCTCGTCGGCAAATTGGGAGACCAAAGTGCACTTCAATCGCTCGTACTTCAGAGTCATTTATTATCCCACCGAAGATATTGCTTTCGATCAGTTTGATCGACAAGGCAATTTCATTGGCAATTTTCAGCGCTATTCCTTCGGTAAAGTTATTCGCCGACCCTATGATCCCAATGATCCCAGCACCTTCAACGACTCTGAAGCCCGTCGCTATGGGCTTTTTAGCCGATTGCTCTGGATGCGCGATGATCACAAACTCAGCGCTGGCATTGAAGGGGCCTTCAACGACGTACGCTCTTCGCTGTACACGAATTCATCCGATTTCAATATCGGGGCTTTCTTCCAAGATGAAGTGCAAATCGGCGAACGCTTCAAGGTTACAGCCGGACTGCGCTTTGATTACCATCGCCTAATACCTAGCTCCGTTACCTACATCGATCAAATTCGCTTTGTGCAGCAAGGCATTGAAGTAGAGCAAACTGAAGCCATTCAAACTCAGAACCTTTGGCAAATTAGCCCCAGACTTGCCGTCAACTATCAATTTGATGATGCGACATCGCTTCGAGCATCGGTCGGTCGCAGTTTCCGCGCACCCACGATTGGCGAGCGCTTCATTACGCAAGCAGGCTTTTTCCTCGGCAATCCTAATCCTGCGCTCGATGCCGAGCGACTGACGAGCTTCGAAATCGGGGGCTTTAAGTCGTTCTCAAAATTTCTCACGATTGATATCGCCGCATACTTCAATCATTACGATAACTTGATTGAATCGATCAACATCAATCCCAATGCCAGTGCGCTCGATATTTCATCGAGCGTCTTCCAGTTTATCAACACTGCTAATGCAAACATCTTTGGCGTAGAAGTCTCACTGACATCGCAGCCAGTTGAGCCACTGACCATTCAGCTCAATTATGCTTGGATGCGTGCCACAGGTTCTACACCTGACAACATTCTGGGCGGCAATCGCAATCCACCAGAATACCAGAACTGGCTACCCTATCGTCCAGAGCATAATCTCACTTTCCGCACAGAACTGGCTTTCAGAGGCTGGTTACCTGAAATTTTTGCAGGCGGCAGCATCGCGCTGAACGGTCGCTATGTGAGCCGCATCAATGCAGTGCGCATTGTGGCAAATTCACAAGGCATCAATTACCCGGGCAATTTCCTTGTGCTCGATGCCACAACACGCTGGCAAATCTTTGAGCGCTTTACGCTCACTGGTATGATTCTGAACATCGCCAATACACAGTATGAAGAACTCGAAACCTATCGTGCTCCGGGGCGCAGTTTCCATGTGGGCATTGAATTTGGTTTGAACTAAACGCACTATACGGCAATGTCGGCTATAACATGGACTGGGCGGTTGCGCAATAGCCGAATCATCGTGCAACTTGCTATCTTGAAAGTCAGTGTCGGCTGGATGTATGCACTGCTTAGCAGCAACTTTAACCGCATCACGATTTATGAACTCGGCATTGCCGCCGTGCTTATTACGACTATGTTAGGCGTCTACCACTTAGCCTCGCCGTTTAAGGTCTGGTTCGGCAAACTCTCCGACGAGCGACCGCTGTGGGGACGCCACCGCACCCCCTATCTCTTTTTGGGCTCCATGCTCTCGGCAATCATCTTTCCTGCATTGCCTCTGCTGGCACTCGAAATGAGTAGCGGTATGGTATGGGCTTTCGTCTTGGGCTACGTGTTGCTGTTGCTCTACGGCATCGGATTAGATATGGCAGGCTCTGCACACTATGCTCTCGCTGCTGAAGTTTTGCCCTACAACCTACGCGGCATCGCCATCACAGCTATGTTCACTATGACCATTGCCAGCACGATTCTCTCTGCAGCTTACATCAAGTTTGTTATGCCCGTCTATACATTTGAAACGATGCAAGAACTCTATGCGCTCACCCCCTTCGTTGTAGGTACAAGTGCCATTCTTGGCTTGCTTGGTGTCGAGCCACGTGAGCCTCACGCTATGCACAAACAGGTTGCCACCGACCTGCCCAGCAATGTCTTCAAAATGATGCAGGCGATGCTTCGGCGCGATAAAGCCATTGAGCAATTCTTCTTCTTTGTGCTGCTCTCTACTGCCGGCATTTTCCTTCAAGATTCAATTCTCGAGGTCTTCGGTGCCAGTGTTTTGGCAATGAGCGTCAAGGAAACCACATCATTTCAGCAAATCTGGGGCGGCGGTGCCTTGCTGGGCATGGTCGTGATGGGCATTGCTACAGCCATTCGCCCGCTGAACAAAGTGCGTATCGCCATCGTCGGTAACTATGGCACCGCAGCAGGTTTGCTGTTGCTTGTTGCTGTCTCGCTGACGCAAGAGCGCACCTTTCTCTATGCCGCCTTGCTCACCATGGGCATCTCAACAGGCTTGCACACGCTGGGCACAGTAACAACCATGATGGATTTAACTGTGGAAAATGCCAAAGCCACTTATATGGGTCTCTGGGGCTTTGCGATTATGATTGGACATGGCATGGCAAGTCTCTTGTCAGGTGGCTTGGTTACGCTGCTTATTGAACAAATTGGTATAGCCGCAAGCGTCGGTTACGCTATCATCTTTCTTTTTGAGGCTGCACTGCTGGTGATGGGTGCCGCCATGCTCTTTGGTATCAATGTCCAACACTTCCAGCAACTCCATCAGCGCGATCTCTTGCTGTCGCTGGAAGCACAAGCTGAGTGAGCACACAAGTCTCGTCGTTCTCTCTGGTTGTTCTTTTGCCTTGCTGAAGTAAAACCTCGCTTTCCAGAAGTGTTCGGAAAGCGAGGTTTGTTTTAATCCACTCAAAATTCAGTGCGTGCTATGCAACATAGTGACTCTATCGTTCGGGAAGATAATGCCATTCACAGTTTTTGCGGATTGGCAAGCGTAGGTTGGCTCTACCAAAAAATTCGCAACAGTTTTTTTCTCATCTTAGGCACACACACCTGTGCGCACTTTTTGCAGTATGCTCTCGGCGTGATGATTTTTGCTAAACCGCGCTTTGCTGTTGCTATGCTCGAAGAAGCCGATCTCTCCAAAGATTATGTCAATCTTAAACCGATTCTCGAAGAAATTAAAGCCGATCATCACCCGTCTGTGATTTTTCTTTTCTCGTCCTGTACGCCCGAAGTCATGAAAGTTGATTTCGAGCAGTTGGCTCGCTCGCTGAGCACCCCAGAACTTCCTGTGCTCTTTGCACCAGCAAGTGGATTGGAGTTTGCTTTCAGTCAGTCGGAGGATTCAGTTTTGCAAGCGCTTTTGCCGCTTTGTCCCACTGCAGCGCCAACTGATAAACGTGTGGTATTCTTGGGGTCTATCAACGATGCGACGGCAGAGGACTTTCGGCGCGAAGCAGAAGCGTTAGGCATTCCTGTTGCAGGTTTTCTGCCTGCTAATTACTTGCATGAACTTCCGCCTATTGGCGCCGGAACAGTTGTTGCACCTTTGCAACCTTACCTTGCCAAAGTCGCCACGCGCCTTAGCCGTGAGCGCGGGGCAAAAGTGCTCTCATCGCTTTTCCCGCTCGGACCTGATGGCACACGCCAATTTTGGGAAGACCTTGCAAAAGAATTTGGTATTACGGTTGACCTGCGTGAGCGCGAAGCTGCCGCTTGGGAGCGTATCAAGACGCATACAGAGCTACTCAAAGGACGGCGTGTCTTTATCACCGCTGATTCACTGCTTGAACTGCCGCTGGCACGCTTCCTGAAGAATGCCGGCGCCGAGATTGCCGAAGTCAGCAGCGTCTATATCAACAAAAAGTTTCACGCAAAAGAGCTTGAGCAACTCCGCGGCGTGCGCATTGTCGAACAGCCGAATTTCCACCGCCAAGTTAGTGATATGGAAGCCCAGCCGCCCGATCTTGTCATCACCTCACTGATGACTGCAAATCCGCTTATTGGCAAAGGTATCACGGTCAAGTGGAGCATGGAATTTGTGCTCATGCCGTTGCATGGCTGGAGTGGCACGGTCTCGTTGGCAGAATTGCTTACGCGTCCATTGCTACGCAAAGCACACTTGCCAAAGTTTGATTCTGCGCTCTGGACACTGAATGCGATGCCAAGTTCAACCTAAAAGCTGTTCTGAGAGCAGCACGCAAAATAAAACTGCTATTTTTTCAACACTGCGCAAGCCACAATGAACGCTCTGCCTTGCGCAAGCTAACCTTAAAAGGAGAATAACGATGCGACTGACTTACTGGATGTATGAAGGCACAGCTCATCACGGCGTCGGGCGACTTGCCAATAGCCTCAAAAAAGTGCATGCAGTCTTCCATGCCCCCTTGGGCGATGACTACACCCTGCCCATCCACACTATGCTTGAGCGCACACCCGACTTTCCACATGCAACAACGAGCCTCGTGACCGGGCGCGACTTAGCACAAGGCACCAATCGCCTACCACTGACACTCAAGCAAGTCGAAGCGCGCTTTAAGCCTGAACTCATTGTGGTTTGCGCCAGTTGCAGCACGATTCTCTTGCAAGAAAATTTGCAGCAGGTTATTGATACGGCTGATGTGCACACCCCTGTCTTGCTCTACGATGCAAATCCCTACCGAATGACCGAGACAGAATCCAGTGATAGACTTTTCACCTTGCTGGTGCGTCGATTTGCGCAAGCGCAACCGCTCACTGCGCAGCCCAGCGTGAATTTTCTTGGACCGATTTCACTCGGGTTTCATGTGCGCTCCGATGTTATTGCTATGCGCCGAATGCTTAATGTGCTCGGTATCCAACTCAATGTGATTGCACCGCTCGGCGCAAGCCTCGACGATCTGCGTCGCTTGCCTGCCGCATGGCTCAACATCGCGCCGTATCGCGAAACAGGACAAGCTGCAGCGAAATTTTTAGAAGAAGAATTTGGCACACCTGCTCTGCTTGAGACGCCGATTGGCGTCGAGCCTACATTAGCGTGGTTAGAAAAACTCTTGCAGATGATTAACGAGGTTGGCGCACAGCAAAATGCAAAGCCCCTGCACATGCCACCGCTGCAAGCCTTTTCGCTTGATGGATTGAGCGCACCAAGTTCTCTGCCGTGGTTTAGTCAAACCGCTGACATGCACAGTTTCTCGCAGAAGCGTGCCTTTGTGTTTGGCGATGCCACACGCACCGTAGCAATCGTCAAATTCCTACACGATGAAATGGGCGCACAAATCGCAGGCGCTGGCACATATCTGACTAAGCATGCCGACTGGATACGCAAAGAATTGCAAGGCTACTTGCCTGATGACTTGCTGGTCACCGAAGCCTTTCAAGATGTCGCTAAACGCATTGAAGCCGAACGCCCTGATATTGTGTGCGGTACGCAAATGGAACGCCATAGCTGCCGCAAATTTGATATTCCATGTATGGTGATTGCACCGCCCACTCACATTGAAAATCACCTTTTGGGCTACTACCCTTTCATCGGGTTCGATGGTGCCGATGTCATTGCAGACCGCATCTATACCACTGCCAAACTCGGCTTGGAAAAGCACTTGATTGATTACTTCGGTAGCGCAGGTTTGGATTATGAAGAAGATGAAAAGTCGGGCTTGTCCAGCACGTCAAATAGACACGCGACTGCAACGGCTTCACCATTCAAGGGCTCTGGACACCACGATAGCTCACCTGCTGAAGTGCATCCGGCAGCTGCCACATCGCACGCCCCTGCAGCAGAGTCAGCCACACCGCAGGACATTCAATGGACGGACGAGGCGCTGAAAATGCTCAAAAGTATTCCCTTTTTCGTGCGTGAAAAAGCCAAACGCAACATTGAAAAATATGCAAAAGAGCACTCGCTTTGGCTCATCACGCCAGATGTGGCGCGCCAAGCCAAAGAGCATGTTGGTGCATAACATAACTTTAACACCTTAAGAAAGAAAGGAGAATAACTATGGGACTCGTTTTAGCCGTCTACGGCAAAGGCGGTATTGGTAAAAGCACCGTCAGTGCTAATCTATCAGCAGCGCTTGCGCAAGAAGGCGCATCGGTTTTGCAAATTGGCTGCGACCCCAAACACGACAGCACCTTCCCGCTCACCGGCATGCTGCAAAACACTGTAATCGATACGCTTAGCCTCGTCAATTTTCATCATGAAGAAATTGAGTACGAAGACATCATCAAAAAAGGCTTTGCTGGCGTCGATACAGTCGAGTCAGGTGGCCCACCCGCCGGAAGTGGCTGCGGTGGCTATGTTGTCGGTGAGACCGTCAAGCTGCTCAAAGAATTTGGCGTCTACTCGCGCTACGACATCATTCTTTTCGATGTCTTGGGCGATGTGGTCTGCGGAGGATTTAGCGCTCCGCTTAATTATGCAGACATTGCTTTCATTGTTGCCACCAACGACTTTGATAGCATTTTTGCCGCCAATCGACTTTGCATTGCTGTCGAAGAAAAAAGCACAAAGTGCAAAGTGAAACTGGCGGGCATCATCGCCAATAAGGTCGATGAAGAATACGGTGGTGGCACTGCTCTCTTAGAAAAATTCGCTGCGTGCGTTGGCACCACGCTTGCTGCCAAAGTACCATATCACGACCTGATTCGGCGCAGTCGCCTTGCTGGTAAAACGCTTTTTCAAATGGAAGGCGAAGGTAAAGAGCAATGCATTGAGCCGTATCAACGCTTAGCCCGAAAAATCCTCAACGGTGAATTAGAGCCACGCGTGCCAAAACCGCTTGGCGATCGCGAAATTTTTGACACCATCGGCGGGTGGCTATAACCTAAACCTTTTCGAACCATGAGCCTCTTTCAAAACTTTCGGCTTGGGCTAGTGCATCTGTCTGTCACGCTCACCTTTGTGCCGATTACAGGGGTCTTGAACCGTGTGATGATTCACGAGTTTGAAATTTTGGCAAGTCTTGTCGCTCTGTTTATGGTCATGCCCTATCTTTTTTCGCCACTGCAAGTCTTCATCGGTCGCTATGCCGACACACACCCGATTGCAGGGCGACGACGCACACCCTACATCCTCACAGGTGCACTCTTGTGCGCAATTGGCTTGCAACTTACGCCTCTTGCTGCGCTTGCTATGGCAGAAAAACTCGTCTTTGCTATCCCACTCGCTCTTGCTGGCTTTGGACTCTGGGGCATCGGTTACAATCTTGCCGTAGTCTCATATCTATCGCTTGCAAGCGAACTCTCTACAGCCACAGAAAGACCGCGTGTCGTCTCGGTCATGTGGGTGATGATGATTCTAGGCTCAATTGCCTCTGCAATTTTGATTGGACGCACACTCTCACCCTATTCCGATGAAGCACTCATCCGTGTCTTTCAAGTTGTCGGACTTATCTCACTCTCGTGTGTTGCGCTCGGGCTCTGGGGCATAGAACCCAAAGTTACCTTACCACACATGGCAACACCAGAACGGCTCTCGCCCAACTTTATCTTCTCAGAGTTGATGAAAAAGGCAGAGGTCAGAATTTTTTTCATCTACCTTGTGCTGATGCTGGCGTCTATTCTTGGGCAAGACGTCCTGCTCGAGCCTTTCGCTGCACAAGCCTTTGAGATGAGCGTCAAAGAAACCACACAGCTTACGGCTATTTGGGGTACTGCAACGCTCTCAGCAATGCTGCTCTATGGCTTTGTGCTCAATCGGATTTTTTCTCGCAAACAAGGCGCGCGATTAGGACTATTGCTTGCCGCCAGCGGATTGCTCACCATTGCAATCAGTGGCGTGTTGTCAATGAAAATTCCCTTTCTTGTCGGACTTGCCACGCTGGGCTTTGGCACAGGCATTGCCACCTCTACAAATCTTGCTTTGATGCTGAGCATGACACCAGAAGGGCAAGTGGGACTCTACATGGGAGCGTGGGGCATTGCTGATGCCCTCTCACGTGCATTAGGAAATTTCCTCAGTGGGGTCTGGCGCGATACACTCACTTACTTGCTTGGTAGTCCGCTTCTGGGCTATGTGAGTGTCTTCTTCACTCAAGCCCTGCTTTTAGGCGTCTCGCTCTGGCTTTTGCGCCAAGTCTCAGAAAATTTTGCAAGCAAGCCCTGCGAAAGCCTCACTGAATCTATTGCATTAGCAGCAGATGCAAACTAAACGAAAGGATGTAAGCCATGTATAGCGAAAAGCACACAACGACACACATCACTGCAGCAGAGTCGTTTATGGGCAAAGTTCCCTCCGTTGCCCCCGTGGCAAAAATGGGACCGAATGGTATCATTCAAACTTTCAATGCAATTGCTTCACAGTTCGGCGAAAACGCTGCACAACAAGCCTTGCTCACTGCAGGGTTGCAGAAGTACATTGCCGAACGCCCTCACGAGATGGTCGATGAACGTGAATTTCATCGCTTGGTGCACAGTGTCTGCGAACACTTTGATGAAGACGCACGCAACGCCATTTTGCTGAACGCTGGCGAACGCACAGCGCACTATCTTCTGCAAGCACGCATTCCGAAGCTCTTCCAACTTCTGCTTAAAGGCTTGCCCACACGCTGGGCTGCCAAACTCTTGCTTTGGTCTATTGCCAAACACGCTTGGACCTTTGCAGGCAGTGGTGAATTCTCGTATCAAGTTCATTCTGGCATTGAAGCCACAATTTTGGTTAGAGAATCCACACACTATGAAGTGGCACTCTTCTTCGGCGGAGCGCTGCAAACGCTGTTTCAGACGCTCTTCAAAGACCCGACCGATTTTAATATCCAAGTCGTGCCCTCCAATCAGGCGCTGTTGTGTCGATATTCAGCGCAGATTATCACTCATCACTCTAATCTTGAACAACAATGCGCGTAGCCATTCAATTCATGCTCTCCAAGTTTGCCATAGCTTGGATGTTTGCCCTCGTGACCGTCAATTTTAATCGCGTGGCTATTTTAGAAGTTGGTCTTTCAGCAATCATCATCGCCACGATGATTGGGCTCTATCCGCTTTTCGGACCCATGCAACCGCTGTTTGGTCGGCTCACCAGTCGTTATCCGATTTTCGGCTATCGACGCAGTCCCTATCTGCTGCTTGGCTTGCTTATGGGCGCACTTATCTTTCCGCCTATGCCAAGCGTTCTGCAAGCCATGTCTCAAGGCGCCCTGTGGGCAATGGCAACAGGCTTTGTGCTCTTTTTCATTTTTGGTGCCGCTATTGCCTTAATGGCAAATACTTACTTGGATTTGATTGCAGAGTGCACCGAAGCACAGCAACGCAG
This sequence comes from Candidatus Thermochlorobacter sp., assembly GCA_046291735.1. Lineage (GTDB taxonomy): Bacteria > Bacteroidota > Chlorobiia > Chlorobiales > Thermochlorobacteraceae > Thermochlorobacter. The sequence continues at coordinate 124,596 of JBKBSK010000001.1, forward strand.
CAGTGTCTTTGCTGCAGCTTGGACAGGACAAACCCTCATTATTGTCGTCTGGGCAGGGGTCTTCCGCTGGCTTATGCCTGAGTTTAGTTATGAATCTATGCAATTTCTCTACTCACTCACGCCTTTTGTGGTCATGGTACTGGGTGTGCTCAGTGTGCTGGGCTTAGAAAAACGCCGTAGCAAAACAGAGCTTGCTGAACTTCTCAAGCTCGATGCAGAGAAAGTGCAAGACCAAAATCCTATTGGCGACTCGCTGCGTTTGCTTTCAGGCAATCTGGCAGCGCAAAAGTTTTTCCTCTTTGTTGCACTTTGCTTTATGGGCATCTTCTCGCAAGATTTGCTGCAAGAAATTCTCGGCGGTGAAGTCTTTCAGATGAGTGTAGGCGAATCGACCATCTTCCAGCAAATTTTTAATGGCACCGTTACGATTGGCATGGGGCTCACTGCCGCATTCGGGGCAAAACTCATGGGTGAGCCTGCACTCAAGACCCCTGCACTCGCGCTTGAAAAACGCAAAACACTGGCGGCTTACGGCGGATTCGGCGCTACGCTCTCATTTCTCTTTATCTCACTGGCAAGTGTTAAAGAAAATTTGCCACTGCTTTATGCCGCCATGGCGCTCAACGGGCTTTGTGTCGGCGTCTTTACTTTCTGCGCTGTTACCATGATGTCCGATATGACCGTCGAAGGCAAAACTGGCAAGTATCTTGGACTGTGGAGCATTGCACAAGCCCTCGGATTGGGCTTATCGTTTCTTATCTCTGGTCTTTTGCATCATGTGCTGGTGCGCAGTGCCATCTTTTCAAGCGCAGCGATTGGCTACGCCGTGATTTTTCTTCTCGAGGCAGGCTTTATGCTCTGGTGTGTCTTGGCACTGCGTCCGACGAGCGTAGACAAATTACGCCTTCAAGCATCGCGTACATAGTTGTATATTGCTTACACTTGTGTCAACTGTGTAGTATTATGCTGGATATTGAAACGAAATTCATCACACTCTCTGGCTACAGACATCGATATGTGGAAGCAGGCACAGGCGACGCACTATTTCTTGCCCATGGATTTTCTTCTTCGCTTGACATCTTCGAGAAAGTTATTCCTGCTTTTGCCCAGCGGTATCGCGTTTTAGCCTTAGACCTTCTAGGTTTTGGTAAATCCGACAAACCTGTTGAAGTGCGCTATTCACTTTCGTTTTATGCGAAATTGATGTTGGAGTTTTTGGAGAAGACTAACGCTTGTTCAGGTAAAAACCTTTATGCCATCGGGCATTCTATGGGCGGCAAATACCTGCTTGCACTCTCAGTGCTCTATCCTAACACGCTCACAAAGTTGGTCGTTAGCAACACCGACGGGTTTTTGTATGTGCCCTCGTTTGTGCGTGCGGCAAGTCTCTGGGGCGTGCGTCATCTTGTTCGCCGCCTAGTCTCTTCACCTGCATTTGTGCGTCAAACCATGCGCAGCGTCTATCACGATCCTTCACTGATTACGGATGAGCATTTTCGGCGCAATGTGGAAATGGTTAAAAGCCGGGAAAATTTTGAAGCCATGATGGCGCTTAATCGCGACTACCGCTATCTTGATCTGCGTCGCACTGGCATTCGCAATCGTCTTCGAGAATTGCGCCTGCCAATTCTAATTCTCTGGGGCGAAAACGACCGATTCATTCCCGCAAAGTATGCCGAGATTGCACAACGCGAATTGCCCGGCAGCACAGTGCACATGATTCCAAATTGCGGACATGTGCCCATGGTTGAAAAACCACGCGAGTTCGTTGAGATTGTCTGCAAATTTCTTAGCGACTGAGTTTTGCACTAATTTTGCGAATAGCTTTTCGTGAACGTTTCGCCTAATTCTAGACGCTATAGATGCGCACACTATTTATTTTGCTCTTTTTTGTCTTCTCCACTCCGCTTTTTGCTCAGCAGCCATCATCGTTTCTTGTAGCGTGGTGGAATGTTGAAGCTCTCTATGATACGCGGCAGGACTCCATTACCGATGCGGATTTCACGCCAAGTGGCAAGTATCAATGGACTGAAGAGAAACTGCAACTAAAATTTCAGAGGCTGGCTCAAACCATTCGCGACCTTGCCCAATCGCGTGGCTTTACATTGCCCGATGTGATGGGCTTCTGCAACGTTGAACATCAATGGCTGCTCGACACACTGTTTCAGAAATACCTCAAGACCAACGACTTTCAGACCGTGTATTTTGAATCCCCTGACGCAAAGGGCAGAGATATCGGCGTGGTCTTTAATCGCCGCAAGTTTAGCCTGAACTTTGCAGGAAATTATGCAACGAAGCTTGATACAGTTGCTATAGCGACGCGCGATATTATTCTCGTTAAGCTCGATTATCGTGGTAAGTTGCTCAACCTCATCTTCAATCATTGGGAAGAGCCAAAGCTCTTTAATTCTTCAGTGAGGGCTACTCGAGAGCAGGCAGCGCGGCTTGTGCGCAGTATTATTGCCAGTTTGCAAGAGCTCGAAAAAGAACCCAACATTCTTGTCGTAGGCGATTTCAACATCACACCAAATGACCCCGTATTCAGCGATGCTATTCGCGCTAGTGGCGACTCATCTTTTGTGCGCTCTGCTACATCAGACTTTCTGCTCAATCTCTCTCTCTTTTCACCCAACAGCAGTACCGCTCGCAAGCGTGCAAAGTGGTATGCCCTCGACCAAGCACTGGTTTCTGCATCCATGCTCGATCAAAAAGATTTCTACGTCTTTACTAATGCGCTGCAAGCATTTTCTACACCTTATCTTTTTCAGCCCTCGCGCCGTAGCGACCCCACAGGTCAGTTGTTCAGCACTTTCTTCAATGAGCGTTACATCGGTGGCTATAGCAATCGCTTGCCAATTTCCGTTGTTGTCTACTTCAAATGAACACTGTTATCTCTGTGGAGCATCTGCGAAAGGAATACCGCTCGCTCAAGAAAGAATCAGGCTTAGCTGGCGCCATCAAAAGTCTCTTCAAGCGTCAGTACACAACGCATGTTGCCGTAGATGATATCTCATTTGAAATCAAACAAGGCGAACTGGTCGGATTCTTAGGTGCAAATGGTGCTGGTAAAACCACAACCCTGAAAATTCTTGCGGGCTTACTTTATCCTACATCGGGCAAGGCGAGCGTCTTGGGCTATACACCTTGGGAGCGAAAGAATGCGTTTCGTCGTCAGTTCTCAATTGTACTTGGACAGAAAAATCAACTTTTGTGGGATTTGCCTGCTGAAGATTCTTTTCTTTTACTCAAAGAAATTTATGAAATCCCCGATAGAGACTATACCATGCAATTGCAGCGACTTGCTCAGTTGCTCGAGGTTGAAGATAAACTTCATGTTCAACTGCGGCGCTTGTCGCTGGGCGAGCGCATGAAAATGGAACTTATCGGTGCACTCTTGCACTCACCAAAAGTCCTTTTTTTGGATGAACCCACGATTGGCTTAGATGTGGTAGCACAAAAATCTATCCGCGAGTTTATCAAAAGCTATAACGAAGAGGCGCAAACCACCATTTTGCTCACTAGTCATTACATGCAAGATATTGAGACACTCTGCAAGCGCGTTCTCATTATTGATTCGGGTAAAATTTTTTTTGATGGTGAGTTAGCGGCAATTATTGAGCAGTTTTCATCTGAGAAACTGCTCTCACTTGAGTTTTCTTCACCGGTTGAGCGCGCGCATCTTGAACGATTCGGTCAACTTGAAACCTACTCACCGCTTTTTGCTAAATTGCGTGTGCCGCGTCAAGCTATCTCCAAAAGTTCCGCTGAAATTTTGTCGTCGCTTCCTGTTACGGACTTGAACATTGAGGAAATTCCAATCGAGGATATCATCCGCGCCATTTTTGCACCTAAAACCATATCGCAGTAGCACAAACTGGACTTGGAAACGAATCACATAAAAAAATCATTTAACAGCAAAAACTACGCAAGCTCATAGAGAGAAACTGAGTTTGCGAAAACTCATCGCACTCTACGCTATGCAAATCTCGTCTTCTTTGAAGCATGATGTCTGGCACGACCTCACTGAATCTGGCTCTTACGAATGGTGGTATTTTGACGCCCTTGATGAGAGTCAAGATTGCTCTTTTGTAGCAATCTGGTATTCGGGCTTTCCATTCTCGCCATACTACCTGCAGCAGTATTTCAAAGCGCAGCGCTCTGGTCGTTCTCGCTCTGCTAATCCACTTGAGCATGTTGCATTTAGCTTCAACTTCTATGAGCATGGTCGAGAAGTAATCAATTTCATCAAAGAAGGTGATGCGCCGCTATTTTCAGCCTCGCGCAATGAGCCTTATGCGCGTTTCGAGCGCAACGAATTTCGCTTTGATGAATCGCGCCAGACCTATGTACTTAGCCTTGATTTTGAGATGCCTTCACGCCACAAAAAAGTGCGTGCAAAACTCTACTTCAAGGTGCGGCCACTTCAGGGCAACAAACAACTCTCGCGCTATTCTTCTAGCATGCACATTCATTCTTGGGTGCTGGCATCGCCTTCAAATGATGTGAGCGGTGAAATTGAAATTCATGATGGCGATCAGTGGCGCACCCTTCGCTTCAATGGCAGAGGCTACCATGACCATAACTACGGTCGCGCCCCAATGAACGCTGACATCAAACATTGGTACTGGGGCAGGGCACACTCTAACGATCTTGACCTCGTTTATTACATTACCACTTACAAACACGCACAACAAGAACCATTTAGTTTTCTTTTGCTCACGCAAGGCGATCGTGTTATCAACGTCGCCAATAATCTCAAAACCCTTGAGCACGAACAAGGCAAAAATCTCTTTTCGCCTTCTTACGGGAAACGATTTTCGCTGATAAACTCACGCATCGTCTTTCACATTGAGCATCTGAAAGCTTTAGACGCTGGACCATTTTACCTGCGCTTCCATTCCAAGTTTAGCCTTATGCGCGAGGATGGCTCTTCGGTGGAAATGACAGGCATCTCAGAATCTTTGCATCCACAGAGTCTCAACTCAAGCGTTGTGCGGCACTTAATTAAAAGCAAAATTTGGCGCGAAGGCAAACGCTCCATGATGTACACGCTCTATAATTTTTTTGCTCAACTCGTTGATTTCGGAACGAAAAAAATTGGACCTGTTGTTGCTCAGACGATTGCGGAAAAGTAGAACCATTCATTATTTTTGGCGCTCAGCAATCCACATGCTTAGGAGAACTGCTCTTAGCATAATCCTATGCATCCAACAACAACTTTAAGGAGACTCCAAATTATGGCGCAAATTGTTAGAGGCGAGTACGATCGTTCAAAGCGTCTCGCTGTCATCTCTGAGACCGATCAAGAACGCCGTGAAGCCGTTGAGAAAGCTCAGAAAGCTGTCCAAGAAGGTGAAGCGGCAATGGGCACAGGTCGACGCAACGTGCTCAACATCATTGTTGGTACGCTTGGTGCTGCCTTTGTCTTGCCCGTTCTCTATGTTGTCGGACGCTTCGTTATTCCGCCCGAGAAGAAAAAGAAAGAGGAAACGTCTGTTGTTGTTGCCAAAACATCGGATGTTCCACCAAACTCTGGCAAAATCGTGCTCTTCAATGGGCAGAAATTGCTGCTTACGAATGTCAATGGCGAATACAGAGCTATTTCTGCTATCTGCACACATTTACAGTGCATTGTGCAGTGGAAAAAAGACGAGCAATTGGTGTGGTGCGCTTGCCACAACGCCAAATACACGGTCGATGGCGAGAAAATCTCAGGTCCTCAGCCTACAGGTCTCGCCAAGTATGTCGTCAAAGTTAAAGATGATAACATTGTTGTAGAAAAAGCATAACCCATAACCTATTTTGAAAGGAGTATTTTAGCATTATGGCAGATCTTGTTCAAACCAAGAGCGCTGCAGCGCCAACTGGTGAGGCGTCAGCGAGCAACGGCACCGCCGAAAAATTCAATCTTCAAGATTGGATTAACGTCCGCCTTGGCTCAATGACCTATGCCATTGATTACCTCAGCAAAAAGACCGTACCGATCCATCGCCAATCCATTTGGTACTACTTCGGCGGTCTTACCCTGTTCTTTTTTGTCATTCAAATCATCACCGGCTTGCTGCTGCTGCTCTACTACAAACCCACAGAAAAAGAAGCCTTTGACTCTTTTGTCTATATCCAAAAGGAAGTCGCTTTCGGCTGGCTTATTCGCCAAGTGCACAGCTGGTCAGCCAACCTCATGACCCTGATGATGTTCATCCACATGTTCAGTGCCTACTTCATGAAAGCCTACCGTAAGCCACGCGAACTGATGTGGCTTACAGGCTTTGTGCTTTGCTTGCTGACACTTGGACTAGGCTTCACAGGCTATCTGCTTCCATGGAATGAACTTGCCTTCTTTGCCACACAGATTGGCATTTCAATCCCCGGCTCAATTGGCGGTATGCCCTTGATTGGCGACCTCATTGGACCACCGATTATTGAAGCCACTGCTAAAATTCTTGGCGCTGATATCTTGATGATTGATGGCAAACCTGTACCACAAGTTACAGGTGAGACGCTCACGCGCATGTTTGGCTTCCATGTCGTCTTACTTCCGGGCATCACCCTGCTGGTGCTTTCCGCACACTTGCTTCTGATGCAAACCCTCGGCAACTCCGTGCCGATTGGCTATCGTGAGCGCGGTCTTCTCAAAGGTGAAGAGCCCTTCTTCCCGAATTTCTTGATGAAAGACTTCATTGGCTGGATGATTGGCTTTGCTGTACTCATCTTCCTTGCGGTCATGTTCCCTTGGGAAATCGGTGTCAAACTCGACCCCGTTAACTCCGCGCCAAGCCCTGAAATTAAGCCTGAATGGTATTTCTGGGCACAATTCCAGTTCCTCAAGCAAGTGCCGGGCTGGGTCGCTGCGATTTTCTTAGGCGTTGCTGTGCTCGTGTGGGCGCTTGTACCCTTCCTTGATAAGAAAGCCTCGCGCGAGGAAAAGAGCCCAGCTTACACCATTTTCGGTGTCCTAACATTGGCTTTCTTCCTCTTTGAGTCATTCCTTGTCTATTACAATTACTCGCTCACGCATAAGCACGGACCTTGGTTCTAAGGCACATTTTATGCATAGAGTTTGGGCGGTCTGCTAACCGCCCTTTTTTGTTTGAGTGTTGCGTGTTCACAAAACAAGATGAATCACAATAAAAAAGGCAGCCATGTGTGCTGCCTTCTGTATAGCTTGCAAAAGCATGAGTTTAGTAGCGATAGTGCTCCGGTTTGAATGGACCTTTTGGATCGACACCGATATAGGCAGCTTGCTCTGGTGTTAGCTCTTCAAGCTCTACGCCGAGCTTTTCAAGATGCAGCCTTGCGACCATTTCATCAAGATGCTTTGGCAACACATAGACTTTGTTCTCATACTTATCTGAATTTTGCCAGAGCTCAATTTGTGCAAGCACTTGGTTAGTGAAAGACATTGACATCACAAATGATGGATGCCCCATTGCCACGCCTAAGTTCACCAAGCGCCCTTCTGCAAGCACAATAATATCTTTGCCATCGATATTGTAAAGATCGACCTGTGGCTTGATTTGTGTCTTGGTATGTCCATAGTTTTTGTTTAGCCAAGCCATATCGATTTCAATATCGAAGTGACCGATGTTGCAGACGACGGTTTTGTCTTTCATCAGTTTGAAGTGCTTGGCGGTTACAATATCACGATTGCCTGTTGCTGTTACAACAATATCGGCTTGCGGAATAGCGTTTTCCATCTTTTTGACTTCGTAACCATCGATAGCGGCTTGTAGCGCGCAGATAGGATCGACTTCTGTGACAATCACGCGCACGCCTGCACTGCTTAGCGATTCAGCCGACCCTTTGCCAACATCGCCATAGCCTGCTACCACCGCTACTTTCCCTGCTAGCATCAAGTCTGTGCCACGACGAATGGCATCCACCAGCGATTCACGACAGCCGTATTTGTTGTCAAACTTTGATTTTGTAACGCTATCATTGACATTAATTGCTGGCAGTGGGAGCTTACCGTTTTTCATTCTCTCATAGAGACGATGCACGCCTGTCGTAGTCTCTTCGGAGATTCCTTTGATATTTGGGACAAGTTCGGGATACTTGTCTAAGACCATATTGGTCAGATCGCCGCCATCATCCAAAATCATATTGAGCGGTTGCCCATCGGGGAAGAAAAGCGTTTGCTCAATACACCAGTCAAATTCTTCGGCGCTCATGCCTTTCCAGGCATAAACTGGAATACCTGCGGCAGCTATTGCTGCGGCTGCGTGGTCTTGTGTTGAAAAAATGTTGCAGCTCGACCATGTTACTTCGGCACCCAGTTCTTTGAGTGTCTCAATCAGCACAGCAGTTTGAATCGTCATATGCAGACAACCCGCAATGCGCGCACCTTTGAGCGGTTTTTTTGGACCGTATTCTTTGCGAAGTTGCATCAAACCGGGCATTTCCGCTTCTGCCAGACGAATTTCTTTGCGTCCCCATTCTGCAAGTGATATATCTTTGACCTTGTAGGGCAATCGTTTTGTTTCAGTTGCTGTTGCCATCTTTCTAATTCAGTTTAGTTGTTGAAGGAAAGCAGGTTTGTTTTCAGAAGATTATTTGAATGCACGCTGCAAGTCTTTCACCTTGTCTAATTTTTCCCAAGGGAACATCTCACGCCCGAAGTGACCGTAAGCCGCGGTGTCTTGATAGCGCCAACCTTTGGGTTTATGCAGGCTAAAGCGCTCAATGATTGCTAACGGACGCAAGTCGAAAATCTTCTCGACTTTTTCTTGCAGTTCCCCATCGCTGATGTCACTTAGACCCGTGCTGTGCGTATTGACATAAATAGATACAGGTCGTGCTACACCAATAGCGTAGGAGACTTGAATGGTGCACTTCTCTGCCAATCCTGCCGCCACGATATTTTTGGCGATGTGTCGCGCAGCGTAAGCAGCACTACGGTCTACTTTTGTTGGGTCTTTACCACTAAAGGCGCCGCCACCGTGTGGTGCAGCACCACCGTAGGTATCGACGATGATTTTTCTGCCCGTCAGACCTGTATCGCCATGCGGACCGCCGATTTCAAATTTTCCTGTGGGATTGACGAAGAACTTGGTGTTTTTATCTATTAACTCTTTTGGAATGACTTTGTTGATAGCGCATGCAATGACATCCTCTTTGATTTTGGCTTGCCATTGCTTGTCTGTCATTCCATTTGGTTTAGGATCGTGCTGCGTAGAGACCACAATGGTATCAACACGCACCACATTATTGCCATCATACTCAAGCGTCACTTGGCTCTTTGCATCAGGACGCAGGTAAGTCATCTCCTTGCCCTCTTTGCGAATATCTGCCAAACGCTTAACTAAGCGATGCGCAAACATAATCGGTGCCGGCATTAGTTCAGGGGTTTCCTTGCAGGCATAGCCAAACATCATGCCTTGGTCGCCTGCACCAATACTATCGAGCCGATCTTTATATTTTTCATACTTGTGTCTATCCACCCCCATATTGATATCTGGTGACTGGGCATGAATCGCAGAGAGAATTCCACAGGACCTTGCTTCAAACATATACTCACCTTTTGTATAGCCAATTTCTTCAATCACCTTGCGCACCAAATCGGGCACTTCCACATACGCTTTCGTGGTTACTTCACCACCCACAATCACCTGCCCTGTGGTAACAAAGGTCTCACAAGCCACACGCGACTGGCTATCTTGCGCTAAAAACGCATCCAAGAGCGCATCGGAAATCTGGTCTGCCACTTTGTCGGGATGACCCGCTGAGACGGACTCTGATGTAAAAAGGTATTTTGCCATTGATGTACGCAGTTTGCTGGTTTGCTTGAGTTACACGCAAAAAAATCTTTATCGCTTCTGCAGCGAAGCCAAGCGAGGTTCACGCGCATGCAGGTCTTGGAACGGACACGGATTGTCATCGCGGGAACTGCATGCACTTGGCTTGCAGTCTCGACACCGTGTCCATAGATAATGGGATGTCGAAAGCGTTAATAAATATACGACAGCGTGTTTTTTTTCGCAAAAGTAAAGACTTGATTCGTGTGCGACTTACAGCCTATTCTTCTTGCCTTTTGATGGCTTTATTCGCTTTGCAGGGCATTTGCGCCACTGACAATTTCAATAATTTCTTTGGTAATCGCCGCTTGACGCACCCGATTGTATGTGATACCTAAAACCCGAATTAGTTCTTTGGCGTTATTGGAAGCAGCATCCATTGCAGTCATACGTGCCGCTTGCTCTGCAGCATTGGATTCAAGTAGCATTCGCCAAATTTGATTGGCTAAATACAACGGCAAGAGTTGCGCAATGATAGACGCCGGGTCTGGCTCAAAGATATAATCACCAACAATTTTGTTTTGCGCTTTCGGCGGTTCAATCGGCAAGAAAATTTCTTTACGCAAGTTCGGCGAAAGCACCGTCTTAAATTCGTTGTAGATTAGTAAGACTCGATCCACCTCACCCTTAGCATAAAGCTCCGTGGCTTTGTCTGCAATCGCTTTTGCGGTCTCAAACTCTAACTTTTGAAAGACGCCCGGGAAGCGCTCGACAATCGGATAGCTTTGCTTGGCAAAGTAATCTACGCTGCGCCGACCTACAGGCAGCACAAGCAAGTTGTTTTTTTCTGTCCAATCTTTGTATTCGCCATTGAAGGTTTCGCGCGCCAGTTTAAGAATATTTGTATTGAATGCGCCACACAGTCCCCTATCAGCGGCAACCACAATTGCCAGCACTTTTTTGATATTCTTGCGTGGCGTAAGCAATGCAAATTCACTGGTATCGATTTTCTCAATAACAGATGCCAAGATTTTTTTCAAGGCATTGGTGTAAGGGCGTGCGGCTATTGCACGGTCTTGTGAGCGGCGCAACTTAGCTGCAGCCACCATTTTCATGGCTTTGGTTACCTGCTGCGTATTCTTGACGCCCTTGATGCGTGTGCGAAGTTCTCTTAGTGTTGCCATTGTGGATATAAGTTGATAGTACGCGCCAGTCGCATTTCGCCTTATCCTGCGCTGCCGCTCGTGCTTTTCCCTTAACTTAATTGGTTTTGTTTTTTGCCTTGAAGACTTCCACGTAGTTCTTTGCAAGCTCTTTGAGTTGCTTAGTTACTTCGTCCGTCATTTCCTTTTTCTCTGCAATAGACTTCAAAATTTCAGGATTTTTATCGCGCAGACTTTGCAAGAATTCTGCTTCGAACTTGCGCACCTGATTGATTGGCAGCGTATCAAGAAAACCATTTGTGCCGATGAAGATAGAGACAACTTGCTCTTCGACAGGCACTGGGGCATACTGTCCTTGCTTTAAGATTTCGACTAAGCGTGCCCCGCGCGTCAGTTGCGCCTGTGTTGCTTTGTCAAGGTCAGAGCCAAATTTGGCGAAGGCTTCCAAGGAGCGGTACTGCGCAAGGTCTAAACGCAGCGTACCTGAAATTTTCTTCATCGCTTTGATTTGCGCGTTACCACCGACGCGTGAGACCGAAATACCAACGTTGATGGCAGGACGCACACCGGCATTGAAGAGATTGGACTCGAGATAAATCTGCCCATCTGTAATAGAAATTACGTTGGTCGGAATGTAGGCTGAGACATCACCGGCTTGCGTTTCAATCACAGGCAATGCCGTCAGCGAGCCGCCGCCTTTGACCATAGGCTTAATTTGTTCGGGCAAATCGTTCATTGCGCGTGCAATCTCATCATTGCGGTTAATTTTTGCGGCGCGCTCTAAAAGCCGTGAGTGCAAGTAAAACACATCTCCGGGATAGGCTTCTCGTCCCGGCGGGCGACGCAAGAGCAACGACACCTGTCGATACGCCACCGCTTGCTTTGAGAGATCATCATAAATCACCAGAGCGTGCCGTCCTGTATCTCTGAAAAATTCTCCGAGTGCTGCACCTGCAAAGGGCGCAATAAACTGCATTGGCGCAGGGTCAGAAGCTGTTGCAGAAATGACCGTCGTGTATTCCATTGCACCATACTTTTCCAGCGTGCCGACAACTTGCGCAACCGATGAACCTTTTTGACCGACCGCCACATAAATGCAATACATGGTCTCACCTTTGCGTTCGGGCGGGAGACTGCGGTTGATGTTGGCTTGGTTGATAATGGTGTCAATCGCCACAGCAGTTTTCCCTGTTTGTCTATCGCCGATAATCAATTCACGCTGACCGCGTCCAATCGGAATCATGGAGTCAATCGCTTTAATGCCAGTTTGCAGCGGCTCTTTGACCGGCTCACGGTAAATGACACCGGGAGCACGACGCTCAAGCGGTAAGCGGATTTTGGTTTCAATAGGTCCCTTACCATCAATAGGCACGCCCAGAGGATTGATGACACGTCCCAGCATGGCTTCTCCAACAGGCACCGAAGCCAGTATACCCGTGCGCTTGACCGTATCCCCTTCACGAATTAGCTCAGAATCACCAAAAAGCACGGCACCGACATTGTCTTCTTCAAGATTTAGCACCATTCCCATCACGCCGTTAGGGAATTCAACCAGTTCACCTGCCATCACTTTTGCAAGCCCATAGATGCGTGCAATACCATCGCCCACTTGCAACACCGTACCAACTTCATAGATATCTGATTCAGCCTCGAAGCCAGAGAGCTGTTTGCGGAGAATCGCCGACACTTCGTCGGGTCTGACTGCTGTGGTCATTGAGGTAAATTGTTTAGAGAGTTGATTTAAGCAAAGAAACTGTGCAAATTAGCAAAAATCAAAATAGCCACCCTTTGCGTTTGCACGTTGAGTTGCATTTGAATTTTACAAAATGCAAAGTTATGAAAATTTTTGCGACGCAAAAAACACCGATGATGCGTTAGTTGCTTCCTGACTTACGCTGCAGAATTTTCTCAAAACCATCATGCTCGAGTAACCTGCACTCTCTATGCGTCATCTTAGTTTGCTGTTTCGCAAAAAAGAGCGTTTTGCAATTGGCGTGCTTTCAGGAACATCAGTTGACGGCATTGATGTCGGCTATGTGCATCTCATGGGCTATGGCGTGCGTACCAAGATTGAACTACTCGCCTTTCAAACCTATCCCATCGATGCCGCTTTACGTCGTGCTATTCTACGCAACTTTGCGCCAGACTCAGCTTGCTTACCTGAACTTTCTGCGTTAAACTTTCTGATTGGGGAGAAGTTTGCGGACGCCATTCTCTCGTTCAAGACCTCGTTCAAAGTTAAGCAGTTAGATTTTATTGCCTCACACGGTCAAACGTTTTGGCATCAGCCGGAGCCTTTTCGGATTGGCAAGTATAAAGTTCGCTCTACACTTCAGCTTGGTGAAAGCGCCGTGATTGCCAATCGCGTTGGCGTACCTGTCGTCTCTGACTTTCGCGTCTCCGATGTAGCTATGGGCGGTCAAGGCGCACCGCTTGCACCATACTTGGATTGGCTACTTTTTCGGCATCGACAGCGCTCACGGCTCTTCATCAACATCGGTGGTATCAGCAACCTGACAGCGCTTAAAGCAAATGGTCAGCGTTCTGACATCATCTACTTCGACTGCGGCGCAGGCAACGCGCTCATAGATATGGCTGCACAGCACTTTTTTCACAAGCCTTTTGACAAAGATGGCAAATTTGCGGCGCGGGGAACTCCCTCGCCAGCATTGCTCAACATGTGGCTTCGTGAGCCCTACTACCAACGCAAGCCGCCGAAGTCGACAGGGCGAGAGCTTTTTAGTCAAGACTATTTCAACCGACTTCTCGAGCAGGGCAAAGCCTTGCATTTGAGCCCCTACGACATCATTGCCACGCTGACCGCCCTTACAGCCGAGAGCCTTGCTATGCAACTGCGAAAATTTGTGCTGCCAAAGTTCCCTATCGACGAAGCATTTGTCGCTGGTGGCGGTGCTGAAAACCCTACGCTGATGCGCCATTTGCAAAGCGCACTTGCACCAATTCCTGTGTATCGGCAAAGCGCGCTCGATAGCCATGCCATCCCCGCAAAAGCCAAAGAAGCAGTACTTTTCGCTGTGCTCGGTAATGACTTTCTCTCAGAGCAAAGTGCCTCGCTTTCCACGCCTGCAATTTTAGGCAAACTCTCTTTACCTGCTACTACATCTGTAAGTTCAAAGTCGCACTGAAGCAGTACGTTTTTGAAAAACAAGCATTATTTTGATTGTACTGCATTGCGCCACATAGCGTTGCACTTTCAAACTTTTCTTTTTCTCAACTTTTTTCTTAACTATACTTAATTTTCAGTAACTTTTGAATATTTATGATTACAAAAGCAATTACAACCTGTCTCATCATTGGAGCAGGTATCTGTGGGCTGATTGCTGCAGACGCTTTGAAGCGTGCAGGCGTGAAAGTTATCGTTCTCGACAAAGGTCGTGGTGTTGGAGGCAGGTTAGCCACACGCCGCATTCAGGACGGCACATTTGACCATGGGGCGCAGTATTTTACGGTCAGAGATCCAAAATTTCATGAGATTGTCGAAGAGTGGCTTGCTGCAGGCATCGTCGAAGAGTGGAGCAGAAACTTTCTGACTCCTACAGGTCCTTGTGGGGATGAATCCGAACCACGCTACTATGGCATTAATGGCATGACAGGAATTGCAAAATATCTTGCGCGTGACCTTGATGTTCGTCTCAATGAGCAGGTAATACAGCTTATAGCGCAGCACAGTCGCTGGCAGGTTGCAACGAAGAGCGGCGCGCTCTACCACGCTGACACCGTCATCTTAACACCACCTGTACCACAGTCGCTCGAGCTTGTCAAGCGCGCCGGGATTCCGATTCCTATCAAAGAAAAGCGACTGCTGGAGTCTGTTACTTACCTTCCCTGTTTAGGTGTTTTAGCCTTGCTTGATAGTGCCAGTAAAATCCCTTCGCCCGGCGGTATATGGCTCTACGATAGTCCTGTACTCTGGATTGGCGACAATCAGCAGAAGGGTGTCTCCAAAGTGCCTGCGGTAACGATTCATGCTACACCGGCATTTAGTCGGATGTATTGGGAGTCCGATGATGAAGCCATTGCACAAGAACTTATTGCTCAATCTGCCGCGTGGATTGGTGCGAATGTTATTCATGCCGAGGTGAAGCGCTGGCGATATAGTGCTCCTGACACGTTCGTCCCTGAGCCGTACCTCGTACTTACTGAGCCTGCGCCGCTGCTTTTTGCTGGCGATGCATTTGTCTCGCCGTGTGTTGAAGGCGCTATGCTCTCCGGTCTTGCCGCTGCCGAACATCTACTGACTGAAATTCGCGCCACATCATTGTAAAGATGCATGGCATTTTCAGTGATGATGATGCCGCAGGCGACGCTCGGCTTCGTGATAGACGCGCATTAATTCTGCTGGAATCGGCACGGGGCGCATTGTAGAGAGCTTGATGAAAATGCCAAGTTGCTCGGCATGCGCCACTGGCTTGCCTTCAACGAGGAACTCTGCCGATGCCGTCCAGCGCAGTTGTGTTGCATGGCTAATCCACATCTTGCCAATGAGTTTATCTAAAAACTTCACGGCTTTTTTGTAGTGAATTTCCGTTTTGAGTAAGACAGGTGAAATATCCATCTTCAATTGCGCCTCAACGGAGAGATACGATTCAATCATTTTCACGCGCAACACTTCCAACCAACGCACATAAGTAATGTTACTTACGACCCCTGCGTAGTCAATGTCGTGGGGCATAATGTCAATTGGCATTGAAAATTCAAAGGCTTTGACTTTTGGCTTGTGCTGAATGGCAAGCGCCGAATGGCTGTGATGCTGCGACATAAATTTTCATGTATTAAATTGAACGAACATAAAGTTGCAATATACTTAAAGCGTGCGCCTTGCGCATTTATCTCGTTCAACTTTAGGCATCATCATTAGAAGCTATTTCATTAGGAGCACATCAGAGAAATGGAATATCCACATCGTCGCTTTTTGTACGACGGTCTGGTCCTTTCGTTTGGCTTGCCGTACGATTGGCTTTGCGACGCTCTACGGCTACAGGGATATTGACTTTACGACGCTCTTCACGCTCACGACGCGGTCCTTTGCGCCGATCCAATACTCCAGCACCTTCTTTGTAGCGTTTTTCAAGTTCAATGTAAGATTCTAGTGAGAGCAGTGGTGCCGTGGAAAGTTTAATTGTCTTTTCACCTGTTGCAACCGCAAGACCACTGCCATCGGGACTTAGCGTTACGGCATAGAAGCGTCCCTCGCTTTGGTCAATTTGAGCACCGGTTTTTACATCCCAGAGTTTAATCTGACACTGTTTTGAAATCCGATTGTAAGACGTGCTTGTCAAGGAATGACCTTCTTTTGCAAAATGCACCGATTCTACACCGCTCTCATGCCCTACCAGTGTAGTGATTTCCTTACCTGATGGGATTTCCCATAAGCGTACGGTTTTATCCCAACTGCCCGACGCAAGCATATCACCTGCTGGATTGTAATCAACCCATGTCACACTGTGCGTGTGTCCCGTGAGTGTTTTCGGCTTTGCGCTGCTCTTTAGACTCCAAAGTTTGATGCTTTTATCAGCGCTTGCTGATGCCAGTTGCTTGCCATCAGGACTAAACGCCACTTTGTTTACCGTATGCTTATGTCCTTTGAGGGTTTTCACTTCTTTACCCTTTGCGACATCCCAAATTCTCACGGTTTTGTCGCTGCTCCCTGAAGCCAGAAGTTTGCCATCGGGGCTAAAGGCAACGGAGTTTACAGCTTGTGTATGACCTTCCAAGCGTTTGAGTTCTTGTCCTGTTTCAGAATCCCAAAGTATGATGAGATGGTCGTTACCTGCAGTTGCAAGCAGTTTGCCATCGGGGCTAAAGGCAACGCTATAGACATAGGTTCGTGCTGAGCCTTGCATTAGCGTTTGCAGTTGCTCGCCCGTGCGTGTATCGGTGATGATTGTTCTCCAACTTGCCGAAGCCAATCGGCGTCCATCTGGGCTAAAAGCCATCGCGTTGATGCGCAGCGCATGTCCTGCAAGTGTTTTTTGCAAGCGAAAACTTGTCGGCAGTAATCGCCACTTGCGCTCTCGTTTAATGTCGGCTTCAATTTCACACAGATTCAGGAAGTTTTTCTCTTCGAAATTACGTTCTAGTTCTTCAACGATGCTTTGCGCTTCACTATCACTTACCATCATCTCACGGCACTTTTTGAGTAGTTCCCCCACTCTCGTGGCAGCATTATCGCGCAGAGTGCTGAGGCAGTCTATGACAAACTGACACGAAACCAGTTCGTAATCCGCCATCACTCTGACCACATAAAACTTTTCTGCTTCAATCACACGGCGCAAGAGATCGGTTGCATCTTGCTCTTTTCCACACAGTGCATAGCCTTTTGCCGCAAGAAATCCTGCTTCTGAAAACTTTGGAGAGAGCTGGTAGGCTTTCAAGGCAAGTTCAGCCACGCTCTCTGGCTTATTGAGCACATAGCATGCCACTGCTGCATGGAAATATGCGTCTGCAGTTGCAATTCTTAGAGCATCTTGAAAGTCCCAATCTTCACCGTAGAAGACACGCAGTAGCGGCAGAGCCAGTGCGTCCTCCTCTTTTTCGGCAAGTTCAGCAGCTTTACGCAGCGCTTGCTCGGCTTTTTCAGGATTAAACAGCGTAGGCACATAAAGTGAAATCAACCCGGCACGATGCCAGAGTGTGTATTCCTGCGGTTTGCTTGCCAGTATTTCCTCAAAGCGCCTGAGGGCAAGTTCATACAGATCGTAATCTGTTACACCTTTGGCATAGTGTTGAAACGCTTGCTCCATACGCTTAGTCAAGCCCTCTTCATTGACGGAGAGGCGATAGAGAATCTGTACATCTCGAGTCTCAAAACGCTCACAATTTTTTTGGTCAGTGTTGAAGGCATAGACCCAGTCAAGTGCCGTTGCCGACTCTGTCCAAACTGTTGAGTGCGTGCCAATAGTCTTAATGCTATTCCATATTTTTTCATCATCTTCGCCGACAACAATTTCCTTTGCCTGCTTTACCATCTGTGCTAGCTTCTGTTCCTCTTCATTGCCATCTCGAAGCCGATCTATCTCTTGCATCTGCTGCTGTATGCTCTTCATGATCATTTCTTGAGCATGTTCAGGCGTCGTTACCTCTGACATTCGTCTCAGATATGCTAAAAACTGTTCAGTGCGAGTATCACGAGACACAGGATTAAATGAGAAGGCCGGCATAAGACTACAATCATTTATGGGTTTTAGCTAAAACTTCGGTCGTCTAAAATGCTACTTTTTTTTCAAATTTTTATGCTTCTGCTCTCTGAGATAAGAGGGCAGGATTGCACGGCACAGGCTGTGCAATTTTTGCGGTTCTATTAGCAACCATTTCAGCCTTTCTCGGCTGTCTAAAAATAGCCCTCGACGAGCAGCGTATCGCCCAAAACTTTTAGCGAGAGCTCATGCAACTCAATGCTATCTTCCAAGTGCCGTAGGTTTAACTGCCCAATGCCCGAGAGTGCATCGGCACCGAGGATTTTTGGAGCAATGAAGAGATGCAATTTGTCGCACAGTTTTGCGCGCAGAAAACTTGTAATGAGTTTTGCACCGCCTTCAATCATCACCAAGAGCAGTTTTTTCTCGTGCAGAACCTCAAGCACTTCATTGAGATTCAATTCATCGTTTTTCTCTGTTACAAAGCAAGTTTCTACATCTTGACGCGCAAGGGCTTTGAGTTTTGGGTGCTTGCGATTAACCTTTGATGTAATCACAAGGGTTTTTGCATCTTTGTTGAAGATATTTGCGTGCAGCGGCACACGGAGTTTGCGATCGAGCAACACGCGCATAGGGTTACGCCCTTTGACGAAGCGGACGGTAAGTGAGGGATTATCGGCAAGTGCCGTGCCTGTGCCAATTAGCACAGCGTCGGCTTCGGCTCGCAACTGATGCAAATAAGCACGCGCGATTTCACTTGTAATCCATTTTGATTCTTTTGTCTTCGTAGCAATTTTTCCATCGAGCGTCTGCGCCAGCTTGAGCGCCACAAACGGCACGCCTTTTTTGTGAAACTTGATAAAGGCTTCATTGAGTCGCTCCGCTTCCTCTTCCAGCACACCGACCGTTACGCTCACACCAGCTTCACGCAGTTTTTTGATTCCTCTGCCTGCGACTTTTTTGAAAGGGTCTTTGCAACCAATCACAACACGGGGAATTTTTTTTTCTATGATGAGGTCAGCGCAAGGCGGGGTTTTGCCAAAGTGCGAACAGGGTTCAAGATTGACATAAAGTGTCGACTCACGCAGCAGTGTTGCATCCTTCACGGCGGCAATGGCATGCACTTCCGCATGTGGTCCACCATAGCGTTTGTGCCAGCCGCGTCCAATAATTTTTCCCTGATGCACTACCACTGCACCTACCATGGGATTAGGGCTCACTGCGCCTGCACCGTGCCGCGCTAAACGCAGACACTCTCGCATAAACTTTTCATCTTGCGCAGTATCCCCCTCCTTGTGAGGGCGTCTTTCAGACATTGCACTTTGCCTGTTTGGTTTTTTTCATTGTCGCTAAGTTACGAACGAGACAATCGAGATAAGACTGCCCGATGACCAACATGGTGCATCTAAAAGCCTGCACTTGTTCGTGCTATGTTCAGATTACTCTTTCGGCAACTTGCTGATGGATTTGAGTATCAAGGTGTTAATCTGCTCCTTTGGTAAGGTTACAAAGAAATCTTCACTTGATAAATCCAGCAGCCGATACGAGTAGGTAATCAACGGTTGTGGATTAGGCTTTGTGATAACTTCGGTGCAAAAATCATAGATATGTCTATCAATTTCTGCTGTAATGAATGGTGCAAGTCGATGTACCAAATAACAGGCTTCAAGTGCTACATCTAACAACTTGGCGCATCGCTCCAAATGACTGACCGCAACTTGTGAGCCCGGCGGTTCTTCGTAATACAGAATATACTCCATGGCTGCATCATGCAGGTACCTGCCCATCACTTTGAGTGAGAGCGCGCAGTAATTCTCCCAAAAGTCTGGCTCTGCTACTGCAAAGAAACGCTTGTAGATCGGTAGCAGCGCTTTCTCATAGAGATTCCACAGCAAGATAAAACTTGCATCTGCTAGAATACTTTTCCAGCGCAACATCAAGGTTACCGCATCAATCATGGTCTCCATCACAACTGTATCAAACGGGGCATGCAGCAGCAATGCTGCAACACGCAAACTCTCATACTTCCAATGCTGTTCATCAATTTTGACATTCTGACCACTTAATGTTTCTAGCAAGGCTTCAACTTCATCTAAAATTTTTTCTCTATCTGCCGAAAGCACAATTTGTTCACCTGCTTTGATGAGCTCTGTCTTGGCTTGAATTTCCAAGCGTTCTTCCTTGGCTACACCCGATGTGTAGAGAAAAAACAGCACGGCTTTAGCCGCATACTGCTTTTCTGGTAAGAGTGCAGTCTGCAGGTCAAGTATCGCCGATTTAGTCAGCGCGTAGGGGTCAAGATGATAGCGTTCATTCCAGAGTTGAAAGTTTGGTCTCACAATCAGTGTTATTTTAGGTATGATTTGGGAAAATGTGCGGTTGCTCGATGTGCACTTGAATTAAGCGCACACCTGAAAGACGTAAAAGCTCAGAGATATTTTCAATTTTGTAAGGCTTGTCGTAGTAAATCGTTTTGATACCTACGTTGATTAGGGCTTTGAGGCAATTAATACATGGGCTTGCTGTTATGTAAATCTCCGCATCTTTGATGGCTACACCATGTTTTGCAGCTTGAATAATCGCATTCATCTCTGCATGAATTGTGCGCATGCAGTTCTCCTCGACTGTACCATCAGGGTGAGTGGATTTGTAGATGAGACAATTGGGTCCATCGCAGTGTGGCAAGCCAGAGGGTGAACCGTTGTAGCCGGTTGCTAAGATGTTGTTATCGCGTACGATGACTGCACCGACATGTGCCCGCTCGCATGTTGAGCGTAGTGAAATCAAATGCGCCACACGCATAAAGTACTCTTGCCAGCCAATTCGCTTCGGCTTTTCAGCAAGGTGAGATAGAGCATTTTGCTCATGAAAATCTTGCATGCTCTCTTTCTACTTTGCTTCGTTCAAATTCCAGTTGTAATCCAAGAACTTGATTGTAACATTGCCGCTCTCCAAGCGCTCGCGTTCTTCACCTGAAAAGTATTGAGCAATATACTTGAGTAGTGATCCTTTCTTCTTCTCAAAGTCGCTCCGATACCACTCAAAAATTTTCGACAGATAGAGCGTATTGCCTTCTAATCTAAACTGGTTGCGTGTGGTATCGCTTAGAAAAGCTTGTGCTTGTTCTTTTAATTGCGCACTTAGCTTTTCTCCTGTGTAGGCTTCAGGGCGAAGTGCTGGGCACGATTCTGAGGCACAATTTACGGCAAAATGAATTTGCTCTTCGCCTAACTCACCGCGCAAAATCGTGTGTTCAATATCGTCCAGCGAATACACTTTCCCTCCAACTTTGCAGAACTTACGTTTCCACGGACTATCGATGGGCAAAGAGATGTAGCCCAGTGCACTTAAATCCGTGATGCTTTTAATTGGGTAATTGTCGACGACAAGTTTGAGCGTATAAGCATTGTAGGCATTGATCCAAAACGCAATTTTTTCTTCACGTGTCTCTAGAGCGTCAGGGTTTGCGTGCTCGAGCTCTTGCAAATACTCATCTAAGCGCCTATCCTCTTTGAGCGCCGCATAGTTGACTTTATCGTTTTGCACATATTGTTTCAGCAGCACGTCAAATTTGCTATGGTCAAATCTTGTACTTTGCTGTGCCGCGCTCTGTGACTGGTACATGATGACTGCTAAGATAACTGATATGACTGATAGCCTTAGCGTTGAGACTGCAAGATATAACTTTTTCATGCTTTCTGAGATTTTTGCCATGATAAAAAATTACTTTACGCTCTACGCTCTCTCGCTTGAGCTCAAGTCGCTCTTCGAAGGTGGCTATGTCTTCGAGGCGTTTTCACAACAAAAAAATGAACTGTGCCTTTCTCTTATCGCTCACGACAAGCGACGCTTTACACTCTTTGCGGTTGCACAGTCAACGCATCTTTCAATTTACTTTTCCGAAATGTTTCAGCGCCAGAAGCGCAATACGGTCAACTTGATGACTAAAGCAAATGAAAAACAAATTCAAGCCGTAAGAATTTCCGATTGTGAACGCATTCTCTACTTTGAACTCGAAGCCGGTCTCACGCTCGTCTTTCAACTCTTCAGTGCCGCAACCAATTTCTTTCTGCTCGAAAATGGTCTTGTTGTGGAAAGTTTCAAGAAAGAGACAGATTTACTTCATCAAGCTTTTCTTGAGCGTTCACACATTCCCATCTTGCGCACACTTGAAAGGCTTGCCACAGACTACGACTTATTCTGCCAGACACTCGATTTTGGCGCCTTCAGGTCGCTTTCTGCAAAAGAGCAAGAGCGATGGCTTCCCAAGAAGCTGATAGGGTTTGATGCGTATCTTTCTCGTGAAACACTCTTCCGTGCACGTGCACAATCAGCTGACTTAGAGCCGCAGGCTCTCCACGAAGCCTTTCAAGATGTGTTCTATGAACTGATTTCACCCGAACCCAAAGTTTATTTCTCTGCAAACGATGTATGGTTTTCAAATCTCTCTCACACTCACACACCCTTCGAGCGCGTTGAAGCCTTTGACTCCATCAATGATGCACTGCGCTTTTACGCCCAGCAGGTTCATCAACGCGCTAATTTCGGCAAGGACTTGCTTCTACTGAGAAAATCGCTTGAGCGGCTCATTGAGAAAACCCGCGAGCAAGTGCGCACCATGCAAGCCCAGTACACCGTCAACCGCGCCGAGATGTATGAGACATTCGGCAAACTGCTCCTGCTTCACCGTGATATACCTAAAGGGCTCACAGAGATTGAAGTAGAGAATGTCTTTTCAGATGGAGAGCGTGTTAAAATTGCGCTCGACGCCGCAAAATCTATTCAGGAAAACGCAGAGAGCTATTTTGAGCGCGCTAAGAAATCGCGTCAACAGCGCACACTTACTGCCAAACGTCTCAATGAAGTTGAGACTGCGCTTCTTGAACAGCAGCGTCTTTTAGCGGAGCTTTCAGAAGTTACTTCGCCCAAGGCACTTAAAGCATGGCGAGAAAGACATTCCGATTGGCTCAAAAAGTTTGGTCTGCTTCCCAAAGCTGATGCCGAGCAGGCGTATCTCTTTCGTCGTTTCAAACTCAGTGAGCAAAGTGAACTGTGGGTTGGCAAGAATGCGCAGAATAACGACTTGCTTACGTTCAAATATGCACGTCCTAACGACCTTTGGCTTCATGCGCGCGGGGTTTCCGGCTCACACTGCATTTTGAAGTCGCCACGCAAGCCCAGCAAAGACGACATCATGCGCGCCGCCGAGATTGCCGCCTATTACTCTGCAGCACGTACAAGCGAGCTTGTGCCGGTCATCTACACCGAGAAAAAATATGTACGCAAACCTAAAGGTGCACCTACTGGCAGCGTTATCGTCGAACGTGAAGAAGTCTTGATGGTCAAACCGCGTCTGCTCTTTGAGGAAGCGTAACTGCTACTTTTTTTGTAGCAGGAATTGCATTTGCAGCAGTGTTCTCTCTTTTGCCAGTATTGCAAAGCCAGTCTCTTGACATAGCGTTAGCACTTCATTTTCTTCTCTCAAAAAAAGTGCGTGCAATTGCACATAGCGCAGCAAGTTTAGCCATATGCGTGTTGAGGCAGTCAGCGCTAAATAGCCTTTTGGCTGCAGCGTGCGCGCCAGTTCGCATAGGAGCGCTCGGAGATTTTGCACATACTCTGTCACGCCGACGCATAACACCAAATCAAACGTGCTTTCAGCAAATGGTAAATTTTCGGCATGTGCTTGTTGCACTTTTACATTTGGAAATTTTCGATGCAAACGCTGCAACATCTTCTCTGCACAATCTACAGCATAGCATTCACGGCATACCAATTCAGAGGCGTAGAGCACCGAGAGCGCATTACCCTCACCTGTACCTATATCCAAGACTTTCTCAAAGTGCTTTTTTGGAATTTTGTGCAGCAGCTGCATCAGAGCTTGATTTTCTCTTTCCAAAATTCCTTGAGAGATCGGGTTTGCGCGCAGTGCGCCATAGAACCTTGCTTGCGCATTCCAGAGTGCTCTCGACATGAGAACAGTATTGATGCAGTGTTACAAGTAGCCTAGTTCTTTTAAGCGTGCTTCGCTAAGCGGCTCTCGAGACAAGTTCGCATTTTGCAAAAATGCTTGCACCTGTTTTGCAATGTATTTGCCTAAAATGTCGAACTCAAGATTGACTTTATCGCCAGCTTTACGCTCTTTGAGTGTCGTGTGCTGATAAGTGTAAGGAATAATCGCTACGCTAAAGACATTACGCTGCAAGTCTGCCACAGTGAGGCTGATACCATCGACGGCAATAGAACCTACTGGCACAATGTAAGGCTCAAACTGCGGTTCGAACATGATTTTGCAGAGCCAGCTTGCTGATAGCTTGCGCAGTTCAAGAATTTCTCCGACGCAGTCGACATGACCTTGCACATAGTGCCCGCCCATTCGGTCGCTTGCGCGCAGGGCGCGCTCAAGATTGACCTTTGTGCCCACGCGCCAACTGCCTAGCGTTGTCTTCTTCAAGGTTTCTTCCACCGTATCGACTTCAAATGTGTTGTCCTGCACGGCAACTACGGTTTGACATGCGCCGCTCAAGCAAACACTTTCATCTACTGCAAGATCACTCATATCTTCGCTGTGATACTCAATGCGCAATCTCAAACCGTTACCGCGTTGCGCTACATTTTTCACAATACCAATATCTTTGATAATACCTGTGAACATTTTGCATTATGGCTCTTCACCACTCTTAGGGTTTGTTTCGTTTGTTTTTGGTTCATCAGACTTTGGTGTTTCAGGCTCAGTTTCTTCGGGCGGTGGCACATAACCTTTGCGCCGAAATGCTGCTTGATCGAGCTCCAATTGCAAGGAAATACGATGTGAATTGCCCAGCTGGTCAATACCATCAAAGCGTGCAAAACTGTAATCGATATTGAGTTTTGCGATTCTTAGTCCAGCGCCTAAAGTTAGGCGTCCGATATCATCGATGCCGCCGCGCAGTGCGACAATGTTCTTGTAGCTGTATTCTACCCCCCCACGAAAATTCAGGCTCACTGTCCCCACAGCAAGATGCGATGCGCTGCGGCGTCCTTCAAAGCGCACATCGGTATCGATGCCAAGTGTAAAGCGTCCATAAAGCGCCTCAACGACATAGCCACCGCCGAGTTTTGCTGTTGGCGCAATAAGTTCTTGACGTCCAGTTGTCCATGAAATGAATGTTGTGGTAACATCTTGCAGTGATACACCTACGGTGATGCCACTGCCTAAATCGTAGATGACCCCAGCATCGACACCGATACCCCAAGCGTTTGCAAACTCGCCGATGTTGCGCAAAATGAATTTCGCATTCAGCCCATACCTTAGCTTGTAAGGTGTTGCAACCGAGTAGGATACCAGAAACGCCCAATCGGCAGCACCAAAGCGTGTGATGAGATTTTCCGCATTATCAATCGGACGGTTGCGTGCTTCGTCCCATGCCCCACGCGTGTCAGGAATGTCAGAGACGCCAAGTCGAACGATGCTAAGGGCAAAACTTTTGTTTTCTTCGAATGGGATAGCTACTGCGCCGTAGTTGTAATTGACCACATTACCAAAACTTTGTGCATGCATCAGTGCAACTTGTGGGT
This sequence comes from Candidatus Thermochlorobacter sp., assembly GCA_046291735.1. Lineage (GTDB taxonomy): Bacteria > Bacteroidota > Chlorobiia > Chlorobiales > Thermochlorobacteraceae > Thermochlorobacter. The sequence continues at coordinate 150,207 of JBKBSK010000001.1, forward strand.
AGTTAATTTTTGACAATCCTGCTGGATTCCAGTAGCCTGCAGTTACATCTTGCGCAAGCGCTGCTGCCACACCGCCCATGCCAAGCGCACGTGCACCGACACCAAATGCCAAAAACTCTCCTGCATACTTGCCTAGCACAACTTGCGCATGGCTTGCTTTGACAAAAAGGAAGATGGCACAGACAACAAATAGACTTGTAAGTTTTTTGGACTTTGACATTCACATTTGCGGGAAAATTGAAACCTCTCCTGTTTTCTCTACAAGAGAGGTTTCGATATAGACGTTTTCAAAGAGACTTCAAAGCCCGTCAGTTGCCTCAGATAGGCTCTTATACTGTGGCTTAGTTGTCCGTTGCCATAATGTCATCGTGTCCAGCCGTGCGCACTGTGTCGGGCATTTTTCGCTCTTTTTTGATGGTCGTCTTTTTGACTTCGCCTGTTACTTTCGGCTTAGTGAGCATTGTGCCCATATCCGTTTCGCGAATTGTATCGGAGCCTGCCGTGCGAACTGTATCAGGCATTTGGCGCACTTCCGTGCGTCCGTCTTTTGTTTCTGCCATTGATTTTTCTCCTTTCATCGTTGCGACCTCTTACTCCACTGGTCTTGGTTAAAAGAATTAACTACGCTACTAATAATCTTGCTAACATTACCCTTATACTCAGAGCACAACACTTTTTTGTTGCACTTGCTTGTGCAGGCTTTCAGTGCCGTTCAGGGTGCGTGACTTTTGTCGCTTCGCGCCCTTTGTCTGGCGTGGGGTCTTTGACCAATCCGTAGATTTGCCGCCCTTCATGGTCTTCTGGTAAGTATTCGGTAATCGGCAAGCCTTCTTTGGTTACAAATAATAGACAGTGACAATACTTGTAGCGTTTCATTTCATCACAAGCGCAGATCCACTCGCGTTTTTGGACTTCAGCTTTTTTATCTGCGTAGAAATTGCATGGACAAAGCGGTTTTCCAAGTTCATCAATGTGTAGCGCCAATCCATTTACTACAGCTTCTGTGATACTGCGGTCAGGGTGCGCAAATGTGCCAGACTTTTCAAGGTAGTTCTCTACATACTTCCACACTTTTTTGAGTGCCGCTTCGGATGGTTGAGCCGGTTGAGCCATACTGTCTTTATTTTAAGTTGTTATGTTGTGCCCTACACTTTCTTCAACGATAGTTTCGCTTAAATCGTTAAGCTAGGTTAGTAGCGCACGAGATTTCTGCCGCTGCGTTTTGCTTCATAGAGTTTTTTATCGGCTTCGGAAATCATTTTTTCGTGGTTAGGCATCTTGGTGTCTTCAGCAAGACCGATGCTGACTGTTACACGCAGTTCTGGTTTGACGACAATCCAGTTGAATTCCTCGACAGCACGACGCAGTTTTTCTGCCACGAGCACAGCGCGCATAAGCGATGTTTCCAAGAGACCGATGACAAACTCTTCACCGCCGTATCGCCCAACCAAATCCATGGAGCGCAAGTTATTTTTGAAAATTTGTGCAACCGTTCTAATCACTTCATCGCCCACTTGATGTGAGAAGGTATCATTGATATTCTTGAAATGATCGATGTCAATGATTCCAATGGTGAAGGGATGTTTGAAGCGCTTGCTGCGTTCAAATTCTTGTGCGAGGAGTGTATCAATGTAGCGCCGGTTGTAGAGTTTGGTAAGGCCATCTTCACGGCTTTGTTGTTCAAATGCCTGTCTTTGATGCTCTAATTCTGCCATTAACTCGGTTTTCTGTTTATCCAAAAACTGTAAGGCTTCATTTGCCAGTTGCAGCTCTGCACGCATTTCTTGAAGCTCTAAAATCAAATTCTGATCGTCTTCATTGTTAATGTTTGCGGCGTGGTTAGCTTGCGTATTGTAATAGTCGAGTAAGGCGTACAAGTCTGCGCGATGTCGCTCGAGCAGTGCAAGCGCTTCTGATGACATTAAAGCCTTTTTACGCAGCTTCTCGCAGTCCTCAATGAGCCTTGTCAGACGCTCTTGTGGCATCATTTTCTCTCTGGATACAGTTGATGTATAACTTTTCTCACTCATATTACAAACACACTTAGTCAAATTGCCAAATAGCGTAGCATTCAGTTTTAGTCGTCGTATGAGACTTGCGCCCCCACTTTGATGCCGCGCTTTGCAAACCAGCCTTGATTGACTTCTAAAGCAAATGGGACAGGTACAGACGACTCATAGCGCGGTCCTTCATCTAATGGTTTCATCTGGTGAATATCTGTAATTTTGCCTTTCGCATCAATGAACGCAATGTCGAGCGGAATGTAGGTATTGCGCATCCAAAACGACTGAATATCAGGTCGCTCAAAGACAAAAAGCATTCCTTCATCTTCCGGCAGTTCATTGCGAAACATCAGTCCTCTCTGACGCAGGTCCTCTCGGTCTGCAATTTCAACCCAGACAATTGCTGTGTCGATTCTGACCTTACGCTTACCTGCGCGCATTGTTTTGGACGATGTTGCGCTTTTCTCTGTACTTTCTTTCTTGGAGAGCATATCGCACCCTATGAGCGCCGTTGCTAAGATGAGCAGAAGCACAGGTATTGTTTTCATCATAATTTGCTTGTTAAAGCCTTTCACGGTCTTGTCTCTACACGGATTTTTCATTTCTCTCTGTCGCCTCGCCTTGCTCTTAGGCTTCAGGCAAGGTGGTTTTACTTTCATTCGCTGTCTTCGGATTCATCGCTTTCGGTTAGCGCCGTGAGCTGTTTGCCATAGTGAATTTTCCACAGGAAAAGCCCATTTGGCTTTGCAGAAGCGCCTGCCAGACGCACATCTTTTCCTGCAAAGATACGCTGAAAATCACTAAGCGTCAGCTCGCCTTTTCCCACCTCAAGCATCGTTCCCACAAGCAAACGCACCATGCTGTGCAAAAATCGATTTGCTGTAATCTCAAACATGATTGTGCTGCCCGACTTTTTCCACTGCGCAGTTTTTATGCAGCAGAATTTGTGTCTTACAGCAGACCCTGCTTTGCAGAACGATGTAAAATCATGCTCACCAATGATAAGGTTAGCACACGCTTGCAGGGCGTCAAGCGAGAGCGTCGGATAAGGATAAAGTGCCTTATAGCGATGCGCCAGCGCGCTTTTTTCAGTTGTAAGGAAATATCGATAGGTGCGTGCCGTAGCAGAAAATCGAGCATGAAACGCTTCATCTACTTCTTTTACACTACTCACGGAAATTTCTTTTGGTAAAAGCCGATTAAGTACATAGCGCAGCTTGTCTGTACTCATTTTGCTATGCGTCCAAAAATTTGCAACTTGCATTTTTGCATGAACGCCCGCATCCGTTCTGCCTGCGCCAATGACTTCAATAGATTCTTGCAGCACTTGACAGAGCACTTTTTCGATTTCGCCTTGGATTGTGATTTGATGGCGATTTTGCGGTTGACGCTGCCAACCTGCAAACGGCGTCCCATCATACTCCAGCACCAGTCGAAGATTGCGGGTTTTACTTGTTGGTTTTGTTGATGCCGCTTTCATTTTGCTTCAAGCAAGAGGAAAACTTTTCAAGCAAGAGCTAAGTTCGAGCCTTGCATCATCATATGCTGCAATTTAGCGACAACACCTCTTTAACGAGGCTCTATAGCTTCGTTATCGGACTATCAAGTTTTAAGACCACATGATGATAGAGCACTTGCGCAAAGGCGATTTTTTCTCTCGTGAGCAGCTTTTGCTCATCATTTTGGCAACAGTACAATTGACCAATGTCCTAGACTTTGTCATCATGATGCCACTTGGACCGCAATTTATGCGGCATTTTGAGATTTCGCCTCAAGCCTTCGGGCTCATTGTCTCTTCCTACACCTTCAGTGCTGCCGTGTTCGGGTTTCTCGGAGCATTTTTTATCGATCGTCTCGATCGCCGGCTTGCTTTGCTTGTGCTCTATGCAGGCTTTACACTCGGCACTCTCTTTTGCGCTGTTGCCCCAACTTACGAACTCCTAATGCTTGCACGCGCTACAGCAGGCGCATTCGGCGGTATTATGGGCGCACTTGTCATGGCAATTGTCGGTGATGCTATTGCTGAAGCACGACGCGGCGCCGCCACTGGCATCATCATGTCCTCTTTTTCTGTTGCCTCCATCGCTGGCGTGCCGTTTGGACTTTACCTTGCGCATTTGCTGTCGTGGCATGCACCATTTCTTATGCTCGCCGCCTTAAGCACAGTCACATGGCTTGGGGCGTTTTACTTCCTTCCACCTATGAGACAACACCTCTCACGCTGCACTTCTACATCGCCACTGGATGATATGCGCGTGGTACTTTCCACACCGAACAACTGGCGCACCTTCATGTTTATGAGCATGTTGATGCTGTCAGGCTTTTCCGTGATTCCTTTCATCAGTCCATATATGGTCGGCAATGTTGGGCTTTCAGAAGCAGATTTGTCTTACATCTATCTTTTTGGTGGGCTTGCCACGTTTTTTACATCGCGCTATGTCGGGGCGCTATCGGATAAGTACGGCAAGAAACGCATCTTTCAGTTAGTAGCCGCCTGCTCGATTGTGCCCATCTTACTGCTTACCTCATTGCCAAAAATACCTCTTGCGCTTGCACTGTGCGTTACGACACTTTTTATGATTTTCGTTTCAGGTCGGTTTGTACCTGCAGTTTCGCTCATTACGTCCAGCATTGAATCGCGCTATCGTGGAAGTTTTATGAGCATCAATGCTTGTGTGCAACAGCTCTCGTCAGGGCTTGCATCATTTCTTGCTGGTTTGGTGATTGGCAAGGGCGAAGGTAGTGCGCTGACCAACTACTGGCTGGTCGGCATCGCTGCCAGTGCCGCAACCCTGCTCTGCATCGCTTTCGTTGAATGGATAAAGCTAGCCGAAGCGCCTATCGCTCGCATGGAACCTAAAGTAGCTTCTCTTGCCGAAAGCTCTCTCTGAGCATTCTTACCCATCAGCACTGCAACTTTATTCTCGCAATTTAGCGTAATTGCTTTAACTTTGTATGTTTAGCGCTCTAAAATGACGTCTTATGCCGACTTACCGATTTGCTACGCCAACATGTATGGCACTCGTTATGAGCTTATGGGGACTCATGCTGGGCTGTCAATCTACGACCTCTTCCTTGCGCTATAAAGCTAAACCCACCACTCGAGACGAAGTTACAGCGTTAGAGTCTGAAGTTCGCTCTGCTACTACTTCTTCCAAAAGCAACGATAAAGAAGTGCGTCTGTTCTATGCTAGCCTGAAACGCGCTTCGTTGAGCTCTTCTGCCAAAGCGCGCTTGCAGGAAGAAATCAATCGTTATGTTGGTGTGCAATATCGCTACGGCGGACAAGATGCGCAGGGCTTTGATTGTTCGGGATTCACCGGTAAAGTTTTTCGTGATGCACTCAATATCGAACTGCCCCGTTCTTCATCTGCACAAGCACAAATCGGCACTCCTGTTGCTAAGTCCGATTTACAGTTCGGCGATTTGGTCTTTTTTAACATCTATGGCAAGGGCATTTCACATGTGGGCATCTATATCGGCAATGGGAACTTTGCTCATGCAAGCGTCAAAATTGGCGTAACGGTCAGCAATTTGAGTGAGCGTTACTATCAACAGCGCTATGTTACAGCGCGTCGCATTGTGCAACTTCAATAACTTATTTTGTTTGCACGTTATGTCTTCACTCCGGTTTCGTCGCCTTCTTTTGCTATGCATGGCAATTGCTGCTGGTGTGCTTGAGAGTTCGGCACAACCTTCACATCCAAAACAAAAGCATGTTTCATTTTCACTCTCCGCACTTGCGCGCCTTAGTGCATTGGGTGAGCATGAGCGTGTTACTCTCACGCTTACACCGAAACATCGAGCATTTTCTTACGACGAACTCCGGCGCATTGAGCAAAAAGTGCACGCTCTGCAAGGCACTCTCTCACAAAGCCTTTCACGCGTGGTACTGGTTTCGCTACCCATACGCCGGCTGTCTGAATTAGCCACACTGGCTTCACTGTGCCACATTTCGCTCTCTGTCATAGAAGATGAGCCGCTTTCAATGGATCTTAGTCGCAGTAATCAACAATCTAGCGGGCGCTGGCTTGGCACAAATGCAGATTCCGTGCATGCCTTAGGCTATCGTGGGCAAGGCACGATTGTAGGCATCGTGGATTTAGGATTTGACATCTACAACCACGATTTTCGCAACCCTGACAATACTACACGCATTGTGAGCCTGTGGCATCAAGGCGGGACAGGCACACCACCTACTGGATTTACTTTTGGCGCAGAGTACAACAGTGCTGACATCAATACTCTGAGCGTCAGTGTGCCGAACAATGCGCATGGAACAGCTTGCCTTGGTATTGCTGCTGGGAACGGGCGCTTGAGCGGACAAGAAGGCATTGCTCCTGAAGCCGATATCATGCTCGTTGTTCTTGCTAACACCATTGATACTTCTGTCATTCATGCTTTCACTTATCTCAAACAAAAAGCTGCTGCCTTAGGCAAGCCTATTTCGATTTCATACAGTTATGGCAGCAATTTTGGCGCGCATGATGGCTCGCGCTCTACAGAACTTGCAATCAGCTCACTGGCGGGTGCTGGTACGCTCTTTTCAATTGCAGGTGGCAACAACGGTGGCGCTACTGTTCATATTGATGCTACTGTGCCCCCCAGCGGTCAAAATGAAACTTCTTTTACCACTGGCAATAACAATGCTAACGGCTTTAGCTTTTATGGACACTTGTGGTATCCGGGCTCAGCAAATCTGACAGTGAGCTTAATTGCGCCTGATAACACTGAATACGGTCCATTTGGACTAAGCCCGACCGTGCAAGTGAGTCTGCCCGTCAGAGTCTATCACAACACTTATGCCCCGAATGGCGACAAAGAAATTCAGTTTGTAATTGAGAATCGACAAAATGAATCTAATTGGCGTGTTCGCCTCAACAACTTGGGCTCGAGCGCAGTACCATACGATGGCTGGCGCGTGCACGGCGGATTTTGGACAAGCAACCAAAACGACTATCGCAGTCTAACAACACCCTCGACAGCCGATTCCGCTATTTGCGTGGTAGGCTATGATGTTAGTTCTGGCAATCATGATGCTAGTTCAAGTTTAGGTCTGACACGCAACAATCAACTCAAACCCGAAGTCAGCGCCCCCACGAATGTTACAACTACAAACGGACCTTTTGGCGGCACTTCAGCTTCAGCACCGCATCTTGCTGGACTTGGCGCTCTGCTGTTGCAAGCAAATCCTTTACTGTCTAGCTCTCAGTTCAGAGCTCTTCTTGCCGATAGCTCACGACGTGATATTGCCACTGGGATAATTCCACCGCATCGTATTGATTGGGGATATGGTAAAATGTATGCTCTTGGCGCCTTTCAAGCCGCATTGCCCAAGAGTGGACAAAGTGTTCAAATTACGCGCACAGGGAATTTCATCTGGAATGATCTTAGCGGGAAGTATGGCGCCTTTCTCAACTTTGCCAGTGAAGACATTGATCAGGTTACAGTTGAAATTTATCCTAACACCACTCCCAGTTTCATTGGCAGTGCAAAAGCTGTACATCGTCGCGTCGTTATTACATCATCTGGCGGCTCGGGTGTATTCAATACTACGCTACGCCTCTATTACGACGATGCTGAAGTTGCTGCAGGCGGGCTCAGCGAAGGCAATTTGAAGCTCTATCGCTTCAATGGTTCTAATTGGGAGTTACAAGGCGGCACCAATAACACTGTTGATAATTATGTGGAACTCTCCGGCGTTACAGCATTTAGTGAATGGGCAATTGCCGATCCTTCTGATAACCCTTTGCCAGTTGAACTTATTCGTTTTACAGGTGCTGCTACATCTGCTGGAGTCCGACTCTCTTGGTCAACTGCCAGTGAGCGCAATAATGCCGGCTTTGAGATTCTGCGCACAGTGCAAACGCCTAATGAACCTCAGGCATGGCAGATGATTGCAAGCTACGCTTTTTCGCCTGACTTGCGTGGTAAAGGCACAACTACCTTGCTCACACACTATGCCTTTCTTGATGCAACCGTCGAAGGTGGCAAAGCCTACACCTACAAACTTCGCTCTAGAGATTTTAATGGCGCAATGCATGACTATGCACCACGCGTTACAGTAGAAGTACGCAATGTCTCGACAGCTCTCCCTACCGAGTATCGCCTTGAGCAAAATTATCCGAATCCGTTCAATCCTTCTACCATCATTGTATATGAATTGCCAAAAGTCTCGCAAGTAAGTTTGAAAGTCTATGATGTGCTGGGGCGTGAAGTCGCCACGCTGGTCAATGCACACCAAGCCGCCGGGCGGTATCGCGTCGTATTTTCTGCTGAGGGCTCTTCGCTGTCTGCTGGCGTTTATCTCTATGTCCTTTCGGCTTCAGGATTTCAGAAAATGCGCAAGATGTTGCTTGTCAAATAGTTACTGACAACTGACTCTTGCTTGGCTTCAACTTACGCATCATCTTACAAGCCTAAGTCTTTGTTTTCAGAGCACTTGCCTAAAAAAATTCGTTTTGATAGCGCGCTTGCTGTGCGTAACTTTACATCGAGAAGCACAGTTGAATTACTTTTAAGGTGGAAATTTGAGTTTGCTGAACTTTGCAACCACTTTCCTGTAACATTCATATGAGCAAACCTGCCACTTTGCCGCTTCGTGAAAAACTCAAGGCTCACCTTGAACTTTTAGACCCGATTACTTGGGTTGGCGTCTTGCAAGGCATTGTATGTGGTGCAATTGCATCTGGCGCTCTCACACTTAGTCTTGAGAGCATTGGCAAATTTGGGTTACTGACCCTCCTCTTCGGTCCCCTTGGTACAGGCTTTGCTCAATCGCTCAACGATTACTTCGATCGCGATCTTGATCGTGTCAATGAACCGACGCGCCCTATTCCTTCTGGTCGACTGACGGAACGCGAAGCGCTGTGGAATTGGATTATTGTTGGCATCATCACACTCGGCGTTGGCATTTTGCTTAGCTCACTTTTGGAGCCCAATCGCGGTCTGCTGCTCATTGGACTCACCGTATTGGGATTGATTATGGGCTATATTTACTCTGCGCCGCCTATCAAACTTAAAACCAATGTCTTGCTCTCTGCGCCCAGTGTTGGGCTTACCTACAGTTTTATTACTTGGATTGCAGGAAATATCATTTATGCGGACTTGCGTCCTGAAGTATTGGCTATGGCAATCATCAATGCACTCGTTGCTATTGGACTCATTTTTCTCAACGACTTCAAGTCTATTGAGGGCGATAGAGCACAAGGCTTAAAATCTCTGCCTGTCATGATTGGTGTGCGTAATACCTATCTCGTGTCGTTTCTTATTATTGACTTACCGTTGATCTGGTTTGTTTATTTGATGAAAGCATGGGGTTTTGACATTATGTTTTTCTTCTCGCTTATCTCACTTCTGATTATTATGGCTATGCAAATTGCACTCTACCGCGATCCTGAAGATGGTGCAAAGGCACTTGATGCTGCTATCCAGCAAACTGGTTTGAAGAATGTGGTTGGACAAAGTGAGACCAAAGCACATCGCTCCTACTTGAGATATTTGGTTGTCAATAATGGGCTCTATGTGCTGAATGTGTTTGCTGCCTCGTTCTTTATTGCTCAAAAGCCACTTGCATAACGCATGCTGAAGTTGTAAATACACTCTAACTTGCTCTATCAACAAAAACCAACGCATAACCATGCTGCTGGCTTTTCCGCTCTTCGCAGTGCTTGGGCTTTCGCCTTTTTGGAACAATGTGCTGATTGCCCTCATGATGGTCATTTATGTGTTCAGTTTGGTTGCATTGCTCAATTTTTGTGTCGCTAAACTGGGCTTAGCCGCTGACCTTAGCCGAAAAATCACGCACATTGGCGCTGGCTGTCTGGTCTTGTTCCTTGCGCTCTTCGATGATTCAGATTGGTCGAAGTATCTCAACATCACGATTCTTGTTATCTGGTTTTTCCTACTTATTCAGAAAGGTTTTTTTGCTGATGCCAACGATGAAGCCGTCAAAACCATGACGCGCACTGGCGACCGCACCGAACTTCTTAAAGGTCCATTTTACTTTGTTATTGTCTCGATTATTTGTGCCACCGTGTTCTACAAGACTTTTGCAGGTGTTGCCGCCATGGGTTTTCTTACCTTTGGCGATGGATTAGCACCTGTGGTCGGCACACGCATCGGAAAATTGAAGTATCAGATTTTTAGCCCGAAAAGTGTTGAGGGTAGCCTGACGATGCTCATTGCTGGCATTCTTGGCGCTATGCTGTTTATCTGGATTGTGTTGCCACAGGAATTTAATCTTACGCGTATCGCACTGCTTGGCATCGTGGCTACAGTCGCAGAAGGTGCTAGCCCAAAGGAAATTGATAACTTTCTTATCCCTCTTGCTGTCATTGGCGCAACATACATCATTTGATTCTTCCCTAAATTACATCGGACATAGCCAGAGCTTGCCTTAATCTCTAATTTTCTTCCCTGCAGCAACTTTACTTTTTTCAGTGCGTAAGATTTTTGGAAGTTTTTTAACTATAACTACCTTACATTCCTTGCATTGTTCAACTACTTTGTTTGAAACTATGAATACATCTCTGTTTGCGTCTGCTGCTATCGTTATTTCGTTCTTTATCATCACCTGTGATACTTTGCATGCTCAAACCAAGCCTGCCAAGAAGAAATCCCAAACTGTTGCCCAGCCCCAAAAAATCGCTCCGACCGAACTTCCTGCCGAAGTCAAGCGCGCCTTTCAAGACGCCTATCCTAATGCCACACTCCTCAGCAGCGTTAGTTTTGTTAGAGATGGTGCAACTTTCTTCAAACTCTCTACCCTAGATGGCTCCAAAAGCCGTGAGTTGCTTTATACCGCCGATGGGGAGTTGCTGGAATTCACCGAGAGCATCTCTGCGCTTGAGCTTCCTGAAGCAATCAAAGTCGTACTCCGTGAGGAGCATCCTAACGCATTGATTGTGTCTGCACGCAGAATTGTGAGTGCTGCGCCCACACTCTATGAAGTCACACTGAAGGTTGGTCAAGAGCAAGAGACAACAGTCTACGACACGAAAGGCAATGTGGTGCGCAAAGTCGACACGCTTCCAAATGCTGTGCAGCAAGCTTTTCGCACGACCTATCCGAATGCAGAAATTTTGGCGTTCAGAAAGCATGACCGTGAGGGCTTTGTGCGTTGGATTGTTGAAAGCAAAGATGGCAAAGTTTTCCGAGAAGTGATTTATGCCGAGAATGGTAGCGCAATTAAAATCACGGAAAGCCTCTCACCGCTCGACTTGCCCGAAGCTATCAAAGAAACTTTAGCAGATAATTTCACGAGTTCAACTATTGAGCGTGTTAAGCGTACGACCAGCATTGAATATCATGTCGACATTGCCGACAGTCTTGGCAAATCTGAACTTGCGCTGGATGCTTCAGGCATGTTGCTAGATCTTCACAGTGATGGTCAGGATGCACAGCCCAACCTTGCTGAAGACACCTTGCAGCTTGGAGCCTCTCTTGCTGCCGCCTCCAAAGTTGGTGCTACACCCCCTATTCCAGTAAAATTGCCAGAATTGAGCATCGATTCCACAGTCATCGCTGCACCTTTACCCGAAAAAGCAAAAGTTGATTCAGAGAAAAAAGAAAAGCGCACGATTATTATTCGTCGCTACTATGCGCCTTCTCTTGCTTGGGTGCCCCCTCTTGTGCGCATCTGGCGACCACGCTGGTTTTGGTGGTAAAGTTTTCTACACATTCCGTATCAATGAAGGCTCGGCGTACTGTTGAGCCTTTTTTTTCTTCTTTTTTTGCGCTCTTGCAAGTTTTTTTTGATTTAGCAAGAAAAAAATTTTTTTCCGTAACCTCTCATTCTAAAAGCACTTAAGCTCTTAACAAGCGCTCGAATTATCGATTTCTTATCGATTTCTTATTGCGCTCGAAGGTCTCAAGTGCATTTTTGCAGCATTTCAGCGTGTAGTACTCGCCTAACTTCTTCAATCTAAACTTGCAATTGACGCTATGATACAGCGACCAGCTAAACTTAAAATCGTCTTTGTCGACGATGAGCCCATGATTCTTGAGGGTTTATCACAACTCTTTGATATGATGTATGATGTACAGACGTTTTCTAATGGACAGGATGCTATTAGCTATGTGCGTGAGCATCCAGAGGTTGCTATTGTGGTCAGCGATCAACGCATGCCGGGGCTCAAAGGCATTGATGTGCTGAAAGCTATTAAGGACATCTCGCCTGATACAATTCGCATGTTGCTCACAGGTTTTGCTGACGCTGATGCGATACTTGACTCAGTTAATGTTGGTGAAGTTTTCCGCTATGTCAAAAAGCCGTGGAATCCTGAAGAATTGGTGGCACTGATGTCGCTTGCGGCTACGACCCACCTTGAGCGCAAGAAAGCCAGAGCCGCTAAAGCAGCAGCTGCTGCACTAGCCAGCCCCCCGCCGCCTGTACCTGAAAGTTTCTCGCTCCAACAGGCAGCACTCTCTGAACTAAAAAAGCAGCAGTCTGTCGAGGCACAGTTTCTCAATAAACTTGCACAATCTTCTGGCAATCAGATTGAGCGCGCTTTCCATAGTGCAAGCGGTAAACCAAAAATTTTAGTCGTCGATGATGAGCAAGGTGTGCTGACTGCGCTGTCTCAATTGCTGTCTGATACCTATGAAGTTCTCACAGCCAAATCAGCCGATGAAGCACTCGCACTGCTCAAGCAAGATTCTTTTATGACACTGCTATTGACCGACCAAAGAATGCCGAAGAAAACTGGCACAGATTTTCTCATTGAGTCACGTGAGCTTGCGCCTATGGTACCCAAGATTCTCATCACGGCTTACACCGATGTTGAGGATATCATTCGCCTCATCAATGAAGGTCAAATTTATCGCTATGTGCAAAAGCCGTGGAATCCTGAAAAACTGCGAGAGCTCATTTCTGAAGCCGTTGAACTTTACCTTCACCAAGTTAAAGCCAAACTTGGCGAAGACGGCAATGCTGCATCTACGGCTGAGCATGATCATAACAACAGCAATGCACAACACACCACTACAAACCAAACACTCAGCGCACTTGCAGCACTCAGCAAAATGGCTAAGGAAAAATCATCAACCTAAACATCAGGAGAGCGACACTATGCTAACCACAGATGCTCAACCCAATCGTCCCAGCGCCTCAAATGGAAACGGGAACAGCTATCACACCGAATCTACCTTTGTTACAAAAGAAGAGTATCTACGCGTCCTGCAAGAGCGTGACATCTTGCTTCAACTTATCGATAACCTGCCCGATAGCATTTATGCCAAAGATGCCTCAGGACGCTTTTTGATTTCAAATCGGAAAAACACGGAACTGTTAGGCAAAACAGATGCTAGTGAAGTTATTGGCAAAACAGATTTCGATTTTTATGACCGAGAGCTTGCAGAGAAATATCGTCAAGATGAACTTGTGCTGCTTAGCAGCAATCAAGATGCTGTGCACATTGAAGAGCCAAATTTCAACACCACATCTGGTGAAAAGCGCTGGATTTTAACGACTAAAGTGGTTCGACGTGATGAGCATGGCACACCAGTGGGGCTATTTGGTATCGGACGCGACATCACGCTAAGAAAGCAAACCGAAGAAGCCCTGCGTCGGAGTGAAGAGACTTTCCGCAAAACGGCTAACGCGCTGCCCGGCATGATTTACCAAATTCTCTTTCATCCCGATGGCAAAATAACTTATCCGTTTGTAAGTGAAGGTAGCCGTGCAATCTACGGGATTGCACCCGAAGTGATTATGCAGGATAGCTCGGTCATCACTAAGATGTGGCATCCTGACGACGTGGATGAATACATGCGTCGCGTCGAAGAGTGTCGCCGCACCTTGAAGCCCTTCAATATGGATTGTCGCATTATCCTTCCTGATGGCAAAATCAAGTGGCTTCATGTTCAATCCACCCCGCAATTAGAGCCCGGTGGCTACTTGCGTTTCTACGGCGTGCGTACAGACATCACGGCACAAAAAGAAACTGAGACAAAACTGCGTCTGCAACCGCAACAAATGAATGCCGCTGCTGACCTTGCCAAACTCGCCTTCTGGGAAGGTGATGTAAGCAGCCAGACACTCATTTTCAATGCTCAAGTCTTCATGCTACTGGGCACCAGCCTTGAAAAGGAAGGCTCTTACGAAATCAGTGTGCAAGATTACCTCGGTCGCTTCGTCCTCGCTGAAGATGTGCCTATGATGATCTCGAACTTGGAGATGGTTCTATCTGGTAAAGCCCCCATGCGTGGTGAGATCACATATCGCATTCGTCGTGCAGATGACGGCAGCATTCGCTACCTCAAAGCCATTTACAACATCATCCGCAATGCAGAGGGCGTTCCTGTCCAGCTTTTCGGTCCGATTCAAGACATCACCGACCAAAAACAAGCTGAAGAAGCCCTGCGTCAAAGCGAAGAAACTTTCCGCAAAACCGTCAACACGGTACCCAGCGTCATCTACCAACTCAAATTTGAACCTGACGGTTCGTACTCATATCCTTTCGTCAGCGGTAGATGCAAGGAGCTCTATGAAGTCAGCGCCGAAGAGGCTATGCGTGATGCGAGCGTTCTGACTAAGATGTGGCACCCTGATGACGTTCAAGAGTACTGGCGACAAATCAAACACACTTTGGACAATCTGGTGCCGCTTGATATTACCGTGCGCATCATTACGCCTTCTGGAAAGACCAAGTGGGTACGCATCAATTCTCAACCAGAAAAGCAACCTGATGGCAGCATTGTGCTCTACGGTGTACTCACAGACATCACGGCACAAAAAGAAACTGAGGCAAAACTGCGTCTGCAACAGCAGCAAATGAATGCCGCTGCTGACCTTGCCAAACTCGCCTTCTGGGAATGCGATTTGAGCCGTCAAACCTTCATTTTCAATGCTCAAGTCTTCATGCTACTGGGCACCAGCCTTGAAAAGGAAGGCTCTTACGAAATCAGTGTGCAAGATTACCTCGGTCGCTTCGTTCTCGCTGAAGATGTGCCTGAAATGCTCAGACACTTAGAGATGACTTTATCCAGCAAAGACCTGATGCGTGGCGAGGCAACTTATCGCATTCGTCGTGCAGATGATGGTAGCATTCGCTATCTCAAGGTGATTTACAACATCATTCGCAATGCAGAGGGCGTTCCTGTCCAGCTTTTCGGTCCGATTCAAGACATCACCGACCAAAAACAAGCTGAAGAAGCCTTGCGTCAAAGTGAAGAAAACTTCCGCAAAACGGTCAATGCTGTACCCGGCATGATTTATCAACTTGCGTCTATGCCTGATGGTACACTCCAGATGCCTTATGTGAGCAGCGGCAGCCGCACCATTTTTGGTCTTGAGCCTGAAGCCATCATGAATAATCCTATGACATTTTTTGGCACTGTTCATCCCGACGATGTTGCCAAAACTCAAGTGGCTGTGGCAGAATCAGCGGCAAACTTATCACCTTTCAGTTATGAAGTGCGCCACATTTTACCCTCAGGCAATCAGATTTGGACACGCTATAATGCTCAACCAACTCCCCGTGAAGATGGCTCGATTGTCTGGTACGGGGTGTGTGTTGACATCACTCACCTTAAGGAGCTTGAGGCTGAACTGCACGCTCGTCTAAAAGAAATTCAGGATACACAAAAGTATCTGATTCAATCGGAGAAGATGTCTGCGCTTGGACAGATGGTGGCTGGCGTTGCGCATGAGCTTAACACACCGATTGGTTATGCCTCAAACAATGTCTCTATCATTCGCGACCGCTTCAAGAACATCTCTTCCGTGCTGCGTAAAGCTCTCGAGGCACAGGAATGCATTTACAACAATCAGTTGGAACAAGCCTTTGTCAAGATGCAAGAAGTGTCTAACTCTCCGAACGGGACGCTTGCAGAACTTGACGAAACGATTCGTCGCACGGATCGGCTTTTTGCAGGCATCTCGTCGGGCTTTGAGCAAATGTCTAATCTTGTCAAGAGCATGCGTAATTTCTCGCGTCTGGATGAAGCTGAGATGAAAAAAGCCGATATCAATGAAGGCTTGCGCAATTGTCTTTTGATGATTGGGCATAAACTCAAGGACAAAAACATTGAGCTTATCACGGAGTATGGTGACCTTCCCATGGTGGATTGCTATCCGGCACAACTCAATCAGGTGTTTCTCAATCTTATTGATAATGCTATTCATGCGGCTGAAGAGCGACCGAATGGTCAAATCTGTGTCAAGAGCTCGCTCGAGCAGGACTACATCATTGTGCGCGTTACTGACAATGGCAAAGGCATTCCGAGACATGTGCAAAGCAAAATTTTTGATCCCTTCTTTACCACGAAGCCTGTCGGTAAAGGCACAGGACTTGGTCTTTCGATTTGCTACAACATCGTGCAAAAGCACAAAGGTGAGCTTTACTTTGAGACCGAAGAAGGTGTTGGCACCACTTTCTTTGTGAAAATTCCTGCAGTGGATTTTTTGGACACACAAAGTTAAACTTTTCTAGTGTGTTATCTCTAGCCTCTAAGCCCAAGAGCAGCAAGCCTAATGCGGTTTGCTGCTCAGCTTACGAGGTGTTTGTATAAAAAATTTTAGCAACAAAGCACCGCAAGAATATGCATCCAAAACCTAAAATGCTTATTGTCGACGACGAGCCGAATGTGCTCGAGTCGCTCTGCCAACTTTTCGATCTTGAGTTTCATGTGCTCACGGCTTCTGATGGGCAAATGGCGCTTTCACTGTTACAACATCATCCTGAAGTTGCTATTGTCATCAGCGATCAGCGGATGCCCGGCATGAGTGGGGTCGAGCTTCTCAAACATGTCAAGCAGCTTGCGCCCAATACCATGCGAATTTTGCTCACCGGCTATGCTGACTTGGAAGCAGTGTTAGATTCGGTCAATGTCGGTGAGGTCTTTCGGTATGTCCGCAAGCCATGGGTTGCTGAGACGCTCAAGTCTATCGTTGCTCTTGCAATGGCAAGTTATATGCTGCGCTGTCAGAAAGAGCATCGTCATAAACAGAATGGTACAATCCTGCAGTCTCCACCCACACTCTCGCAGCCTGTTGCGCAGCGGCGACGCACTGATGCCGGTTTTGTGCCACCGCCGAACCAAGTGCTGCCGCCGATTCCAGACCCGCTGCCTCAACGTCGGGCGACCGATAAGGTCTTTTCAAGTTTCGAAGAAGAGTTTTTTGCACATCAAACTCCAGATGAATCCCTTAAGCCCTTACAAGTTGAGCGTGTCTTCGAGAGCTTTGAAGAAGAGTTTTTTGCGTCCTTTCGTGAGGAAGCCATTTCGGAACTCAAAAAATTTGAGAGTTTCGAAGAAGAGTTTTTTGCTCGCCTCAATTCACGTCTGGCACAGTTAGAGTTACCGCTCCGGTTGCCCAAGCAGCCCAATGCTCTTGAGTTACAGCCATCAGAGAAACACATCTTCGACAAAGTTTTCTATGGACGGAGTGGCAAACCAAGAATTCTCGTTGTAGATGATGAAGTGCGCGTCTTAAGTGCCCTTTCCGAACTGCTCAGCAGCGACTATGATGTGCTCACCTGCACCTCTGCTGATGCAGCGCTTGACATTTTGGAAAACAGTGCATTTGTCGCCTGCATTCTCACAGATATGCGCATGCCGCATAAATCAGGCAGTGATTTTCTCAGAGAATCCCAATCGCTCGCACCAATTGTGCCCAAAATCTTGATGACTGCTTTCTCCGATGTGGAGCATATCACATCGCTTATCAATCAGGGATTGCTCTTTCGACACATTGAAAAGCCATGGGATATCAGCAAACTTTCTGCCTCGTTGCAAGAAGCAGTTGAAGTTTGCCGCCGAAATGTGGAAAGAGGTCTCAAAATTCGCTGTGAGACGGTCAGTCGGTATTCATTCTAAGGTATTCTCAGAACATGAGCGTGCAATTTTTTCGGGCACCTAAACTTTTCTAGGCAGAACGCGTTGCCGGCGTTAGCTATTCTCAAATGCTGTAGTTGAAATCATCTTGAGAAGTCGGCGTTGAAAGCGTTGAGTGTTTATTTTGGCAGCGGGTTATTTTGGCAGATCAATACTGTAGCGCTTGCGAATTTCCCACAGGGCTTTAGTAGAAATACCTAAAATTTTTGCTGCTTCACTGAAACTGCCGCTTTCTTTGAGCACCGCTTGAATGTAAGCCAGTTTGACTTCCTCGAGCGACTTGCCTATCGGAATACTGAATGTGTGTCTATTTTCCTCTGTTGGCATGTATGGAATAGAAGGCAGCGTAATTTGAGCTACATCAATGCATTCTCCAGCCGGTGTAAAGATAACGGCGCGTTCTATTACGTTTCGCAGTTCGCGCACATTGCCTTTCCATTCGTGTGCACGCAACCTTGCTTTGGCTTCCTCTGAGATCCCTGCAATCGGTTTATTCATCTCGCGCGAAAACTGCGCAACAAACTTTTCTGCAATCAGAATGATGTCATCACCTAATTCGCGTAGCGGCGGCATGTAAATTGAAACCACATTGATTCGGAAGAATAAATCTTCTCGGAATTTTTGTTCCGCTACTTTCTCTTCAATTTTTGCATTGGTTGCCGCAATGACGCGCACATTCGAGTAAATCGGTTGATTGCCCCCAAGTCTTCGAAAGGTGCGTGTCTCTAAGACCGAGAGCAATTTTGACTGCACCACGAGCGATGTGGCATCAATTTCATCGAGAAAAATCGTGCCGTTGTGGGCAACTTCGAAGAGCCCTTTTTTTGTTGTGCGCGCATCAGTAAATGCTCCGGGCTCATAGCCAAAGAGTTCCGCTTCGAGCAAGTTATCTGGGATAGCAGCGCAATTAATTTCCACGAATTCACCTTTTGCTTCTCTTGGCGAGAGCCGATGAATCAGACGCGCAACAACGGTTTTGCCTGTGCCTGTCTCACCACGTATTAACACTGTAGAATCTGTGCAAGCCACTTGTTGAATCGTGGCTCGTACTGCTTGAATGGCAGGGCTATTGCCAATCAACTCCAGCGTATCCGATTGCCGAACTTTTTTCTTGAGTTGCTCGACTTCAGATTTGTAGCGTGCGGTTTCTTCTTTGAGCGAGGCACTTTCAATTGCACGTGAAATCAGCGTGCGCAGCACCGTGAAGTTTGCGCTTGCACTTGCCCCCGATGTTGTTTTTTCCACATAGTGAAACGCCCCAGCTTTGAGCGCTTCCACTGCCGACTCAATGCTGCCATAGCCCGTTAGCACAATCACGGCAACTGACGGACTTTTTTGCCGAATGAGACTTGTCAGCTCAACACCGTTGATGTTCGGCATCGTGTAGTCGGTCAGCACCACTGCAGGCTGCTCATGCTCAAGTGCACTTAGACACTCTTCCGCTCGCGTAAATGTCTTCACGGTAAAATCTCGCGAAAGCACACGCTCCAACAAGAGACGAAAACTTGGGTCATCGTCGACGATATAAATCAATGGACGCATTCCGCATGTAACTTGTCATTATAGGTCTTCGGGCAATCCTGTGTTTATGCTTTGGTTGATGCGGAAGGTAGATAGGGTAGTTAGCACTTGACTATACAGCGCAATCGGTGCAAACTCACTTTCAAGTGATGCCATAAAGGCTTCAACTTCTTCACGATGTCCTTTGCCGCCATTAAACTCACGCACACGCGTTGCACCCTGTTCCGAGAGCGTCACCGTTTTGAAATTCTCCATGATTGCAATTCGATTGCCACCAAAAATCTCAATGCGCTCTTTCGGATACAACTTGTCGCCATTGCAAAGATACTGAATTGTACCGACACTCCCGTTTGCTAAGCGAATCGTGATGAGAAAATTCTCACGCACTTTGGTTGGCAATATCTCTGCATAGACGCGCACAGGTTCAGACCCTGTGAGATACTGAATCGTATCAATAAAATGACACACCTCACCAATTAGCCGTCCACCGCCCTCCTCTGGGTCTTGCGTCCAATGCTCGGGCGGCAGCGGTCCTGCATTAACACGATACTGCACTGAAATCGGCTCAAGTAGTGACTTGAAATACGACCGCATCGTTACAATAGGCTGACTAAACCTGCGGTTGAAGCCAGTCATAACTTTCAAATGCGGACGTTTCTCAGCTTCTTCCACAATGCGCATCAGACTTTCTTCGTCAAGTGCAAGCGGTTTTTCGACAAAGACATGTTTTTCAGCTTGCAAGGCTTTGAGCACCAATTCTGCATGTGTATTGTGGCGCGTTGCAATGAACACTGTTCCTATCGTCTCATCACCAAGTACATCCTCCACGTTTGAAGTCGCTCGTTTGAATCCAAACGTCTGCTTTACACTTTCTGCTGTGATACCCGTTGCGTTGCAGACCGTTACCAGCTCCACACCGTCAATGTTCTTCAAATTTGGAATAAGGTAGCCGGTAGCAAAACTACCTGCACCGATAAAGCCGATACGTTTGGGATTGACTTTTGCGCGCGCTGGTGCACCATTTCGCTGCGGCATGAGACTTTCAGCGCGCATAGGCTTCTCTTGAAACTCACCATAATCCAAGAGAATACCGATATAGCGTTCTTTGCGCTCACCTGTGATGAGCTTATAGGCTTCTTCGCCTTGCTCAATTGGGAAAATGTGCGTGGTGATGTTTGAAAGTGAAAGTTTCTTTTCTGCAAGCAATTGCAAAAAGGCTTGCATGTTGCGGTTTTCTGTCCAGCGCACATAGCCGATAGGGTAATCAATTCCTTTTTCTTCGTAGTGCGTGTCGTATCGACCTGCGCCATAAGAGCGAGAGAGTTTGAACTCCAATTCTTTCATGTAGTAGGGCGTGCGCGGCAAGTTCATGCCTGTAACTCCGACCATCACCACGCGTCCTCTATCGCGCATCACATCGGCAGCAAATTCCACAGGGTCGTTCGATGAGGTTGAAGCTGTGATAATGACCGCATCTGCACCATAGCCATTGGTGAAAGCCATCACTTGCTCTTTGAGACTGTCTTCACTACGCGAAAGTGCAAGGTCGCAGCCATGTGTCTTTGCCAAAGCAATTGCATCGGGATTGATATCAATGCCGATGACGCGGCAGCCGTTAGCTTTGAGAAGTTGAACCAACAATTGCCCAAGCAGTCCTAAGCCAATCACCATGATGCTCTCGCCGAGTGTTGGTGCAGCTTGACGCACTCCTTGCAGCGCAATCGCCCCAAGTGTCGTGTAAGCTGCATCGCTTAGCGATACATTATCTGGCACCTTAGCCACCAAATTTTTTGGCACAACAACTAACTCGGCATGTGAAGCATATCCGCCGCCTGCACAGGCAACCCTATCGCCCACACGAAATTCTGAAATATCATCTGCGACTTCAACAACCACGCCCGCTGACGAATAGCCCATTGCAGAATCCGCGCCCAGCTTGTTGAAGACGCGCTGTGCAGTCTCCAAAAGTCCTTGCTCTTTGACTTGTTTTAATACCAGTTTGACAAGGTCAGGACGCGCCATTGCCTTGCCTAAAAGGGATTTCTTGCCAAGTTCTACTTTGGTACGCTCTGTGCCCGCACTAATCAAACTGAAACGATTGCGCACCAACACCATTCCTCTTTTGAGCGCAGGCGGCGGTACAGATCTAATTTTGATTATACCCGAACGCGAGTTCTGAACAAGTTGCTGCATTGATATGTTGGTTATGTAATTTGAACGCGCAAAATTAACGAAAAATCCTCTCTATGCTCCGATGCGCTGCAAATGTCGCACTTGCCTTCTCAGACGCCGCCCAAACTACAACGCACAAAACTTTACATCGCGTAAGCATTTTGATATATTTTCGGAAAGTTACTGTCTAACCTCTTATGCCAATGGAATACGAACTGATTGTAGGACTTGAAGTCCATTGTCAACTCAACACGAAGACAAAAGCCTTTTGCGGCTGTTCAACTGCATTTGGCGCACCTGCCAATACGAATGTTTGTCCTGTCTGCTTAGCTTTACCCGGCAGTTTGCCTGTGCTCAATAGAAAAGTCTTGGAGTACGCTGTTCGGCTTGGGCTAACCACCAATTGCCAGATTCGTCCGCGCTCGATTTTTGCACGCAAAAATTATTTCTATCCCGATTTACCTAAAGGCTATCAAATTTCGCAGTATGATGAGCCGATTTGCTACGATGGTAGAGTAGACTACGAGCTTGATGGCGTGCAAAAAAGTGTTCGCCTCATCCGTATTCATATTGAAGAAGACGCTGGCAAATCTATTCATGACATTGGCTCCGAGACTTACATCGATGCGAACCGCTGCGGTGTGCCGCTCTTAGAAATTGTCTCTTATCCTGACATTCGCTCTACAAAAGAAGCCTCTGCGTATCTGCAAAAACTTCGGCAGATTGTGCGCTGGATTGGCATCTCTGACGGCAACATGGAAGAAGGCTCGCTGCGCTGCGATGCCAATGTCTCCATTCGTCCGAAAGGCTCAGATAAGTTTGGCACACGCACAGAAATCAAAAACATCAATTCATTTAAGAACGTCGAGAAAGCCATTGAGTTTGAAGCAGCACGGCAAAGAGCCATTTTGGAATCGGGCGGCACTATTGTGCAAGAGACTCGACTCTGGGATAGTGAGCGGCAAGAGACACGCTCAATGCGCTCCAAAGAAGAAGCACATGACTACCGCTATTTCCCTGAACCTGACCTTGTGCCTATTGAGGTTACGCCAGAGATGCTTGCACACATTCGTGCAGAGTTGCCCGAACTGCCCGAGCAGCGCCGTGCTCGCTTCGAAGCTGAATATAAAATCCCTGCTTATGATGCCAGTGTGCTTACAGCTGATCGAGATGTTGCCGACTACTACGAAGCCGTAGTCCATGTCTGCGGTGATGCCAAAATCGCCTCGAATTGGGTGATGGGCGAAGTCTTGCGCACACTCAAAGAAAAAGCTATTGAAATGCGCGAATTTCCTATCCAACCCGAGCGTCTCGGTGAACTCATTCAGCTCGTGCAGAAAGGTGTTATCAACAACAATACCGCAAAAGAAAAAGTCTTCACGCAAATGCTCGAGACACTGCTCTCGCCTATGGCAATTGTGGAACGTGATGGCTTAGCGCAAGTCTCCGATACGTCTGTCATTGAACAAGAAGTGCTTGCCGTCTTAGCTGCAAGTCCTTCGCAACTTGCTGACTATCGCTCTGGCAAAACCAAACTCTTCGGCTACTTTGTTGGTGAGACGATGAAGCGCATGAAAGGCAAAGCCAATCCGCAGATTATCAACACTATCTTGAAACAAAAATTAGAGCAAGTTTGAGCGCGCTGATTGTGCGCGTTGTTCTTATCAATAGCCCATTTCTCTGTTGCTGAACTTCTTAGCCTAAAACCTATGCGCTGAGCATAAACCCAATCTACAACGATACACAAATACAAAAGCCGCAACGGTAAATTGCGGCTTTGCTTTGTTACAAGATTTCTCCAGATTTATTGCGCCTTGTCAGCATACTTAACGGAACAGCCATACGGCTTTGTGGTAGCTGTTGAAATAGGCTTGCCAGCAAGCACTTCATCGAGCGCTTTGGCAACATAGTTGACCTTTGCATTTGCGCCACCTTTGGTGCTGTTATCATCATCGATTGCGCCATTGTAGACCAAAATGCCGTTCTTGTCGATGATGTACATGTGCGGGGTTGTTTTGGCTTCGTAGAGTCTGCCAACCGTACCATCGTGGTCAAAAAGCAAGTTCGTTGCCTTCACATTGTTTTCTTTGAGCACGCCGGGTGCGGTTTCTTTGGTCAAATGCCCTTGCTTGCCTTGCGCCGAGGAGTTGATAAGCAACCAGCTTACACCTTTTTCAGTATAAGTTTGCTGCAATTTCTGCATGTTGCCTGTCTTATAGTGCCCAACCACGAAAGGACATTCAGGATTATACCACTCCAAGACCACAATTTTTCCCTTAAAGTCAGAGAGCTGATGCATCTTGCCTTGATAGTCCATGAGCTTGAAGTCAGGTGCAGGTTTGCCAATTTCGACTGCACTTATCTTGAATGAAAAAGCATAGCCCAATGCAGCCAGCGCAAAGAGCGCAATTATCAATTTTGGAACAGATGAGACTTTCATAGTGATGTGTTTTAGTTAAACAAACAAAAGTAGATGCGTAGAAAAGACTTGCGAATATAACATTTTTGATAGCGTTGCAAGTAACCAGTTTTACCCCTATCGTTTGTGTTGCCTTTAAGCAGGGTCGTTGCTAGACTTGTAATTGCAGCTCTGAATGGGCTACTTTTTTTGCAACTGTTTGCAACACTACCTTTTCTACTGCCCAGAATTTTATGCTGCGCTTACCTCTGCATCCACAGTACTGGGGTCGTAGTTCAAATTTTGCGCAAGCCAGCGTTCCACTTCTTCAATTGACATGCCTTTGCGCTTTGCATAATCTTCTACCTGATCTTTTCCAATTTTGCCCACACCGAAGTAGACCGCTTCTGGATGTGCAAAGTAGAGTCCTGATACCGATGCCGCCGGATACATTGCAAAGTTTTCTGTCAGGAAAATGCCTACACGTTTTTCAACTTCTAAGAGATCGAAGAGCAAGCGTTTTTCTGTGTGGTCAGGGCAAGCTGGGTAGCCCGGCGCCGGACGAATACCTTGATATTTTTCTTCAATCAAATCGTCGTTCGTTGTTTGTTCATTTGGTGCATAGCCCCAGTACTCGGTACGAATTTTCTTGTGCAGCATCTCTGCGAAGGCTTCTGCAAGCCTATCAGCAAGGGCTTTTGCCATAATGCTGTTGTAATCATCTTTTACATCCTCAAACATTTTGACCAGCGTCTCTAACCCATGACCTGCTGTTACAGCAAAGCCACCGATGTAGTCAATGAGCCCTGTGGATTTTGGGGCAATGTAGTCAGCAAGGGCGCGGTTGGCGCGTTCTGCCCCTTTTTCATTTTGTTGGCGTAGTGTGTGAAACACGGTCAGCACGGTTGCACGCGATTCATCGGCATAGACTTCAATGTCATCGCCGATAGCATTTGCTGGAAAAAGTCCGAACACGGCTTTTGCTGTCAGCAAGTTCTCTGCCACAATGCGCTCCAAGAGTTGATTGGCATCACGGAAAAGTTTTTGTGCTTCCTCACCGACCACTTCATCGTGCAAGATGTTAGGGTAGCGTCCTGCAAGTTGCCAAGTCTGAAAGAAGGGTGTCCAGTCGATGTACTCGCATAGTTCAGATAGTGAGACTTGCTCCAGTGTAGTGATGCCTAGCTTTTTGGGTTTGTAGATATCTTCGGCGCGCCAAATAATTGGCGTCCGATTCTCACGCGCTTCAGCCAGCGACACATACTTGCGTGTTACGCGCTTTTTGAGATACGACTCACGCAGTTCATCATACTCGGCTTTGACTTGAGACACAAACCTATCTTTTTCTTCAGGCGTGACGAGACTTTGCACCACAGGCACGCTGCGCGAGGCATCGAGCACATGCACCACCGCACCTGAATAGTTCGGCGCAATTTTTACAGCGGTGTGAATCTTTGAAGTGGTCGCCCCACCAATGAGCAGTGGAATTTTGAAACCCAGTCTCTCCATTTCTTTGGCAACATGAACCATTTCGTCAAGCGAGGGAGTAATCAATCCTGATAATCCAATGATATCGACTTGTTCTTTCTTTGCGGTCTCCAAGATTTTTTCAGCAGGCACCATCACGCCAAGGTCAATGACTTCAAAGTTATTGCAGGCGAGCACCACGCCCACAATGTTTTTGCCAATGTCGTGCACATCTCCTTTGACCGTTGCCATCAGCACTTTTGCTGCCGCCTTAGCATTGGGGTTTTTCGCTTTTTCTGCCTCAATGAAGGGCACAAGATGGGCAACGGATTTTTTCATCACGCGCGCCGACTTTACCACTTGCGGCAAGAACATTTTACCTGCGCCGAAAAGATCGCCAACCACATTCATGCCATCCATTAGCGGACCTTCAATGACGGCAAGCGGAGTTGGATATTTCAGGCGTGCTTCTTCGGTATCTTCTACAATGTAAGTATCAATGCCTTTAATCAGGGCATATTTCAAGCGTTCTTCGACTGTGCCCTTGCGCCATTCTTCTTCTTGCACTTCGGGTGTTTTCGCCTCAGAGCGTTTCTTTAATTCTTCGGCAAATTCCACTAAACGCTCGGTTGCATCGGGGCGTCGATTGAGCAGCACGTCCTCAACGCGCTCCAAAAGTTCTTTATCGATTTCTTCATAGACCTCAATCATGCCGGCATTGACAATGCCCATATCGAGCCCGGCTCGGATTGCATGATACAGAAATGCTGAGTGCATCGCTTCGCGCACAGGATTATTGCCCCTGAACGAGAATGAAATGTTCGAGATGCCGCCCGAGACTTTGGCATGTGGCAAGTTCTCTTTAATCCACTTGGTTGCTCTGATGAAGTCTACGGCATAGTTATTATGTTCTTCAATGCCAGTAGCAACCGTGAGAATATTTGGGTCAAAGATGATATCCTGTGGTGGGAAGCCAACTTCTTTGGTGAGAATATCGTAAGCGCGCTTGCAGATTTCAATTTTGCGCTCGAAGGTATCGGCTTGTCCGCGTTCATCAAATGCCATGACAACCGTAGCAGCGCCATATTCCATAATCTTCTTTGCCTGCTCTTTGAACTTCTCTTCACCTTCTTTGAGTGAAATAGAGTTCACAATGGCTTTACCTTGCACGCATTTGAGACCTGCTTCAATGACAGACCATTTGGAGGAATCAATCATAATTGGCACGCGCGAAATATCTGGTTCAGCAGCAATTAGGTTCAGGAACTTGACCATTGCCGCTTCAGAGTCAAGCATGCCCTCATCCATATTGACATCGATAATCTGTGCGCCGTTTTCAACTTGCTGACGTGCAATTGCAAGTGCTTCTTCGTATTTCTGCTCTTTGATAAGTTTTGCAAACTTCGGCGAGCCTGTCACATTTGTGCGCTCACCGATGTTGAGGAAGCGCGTCTCTGGTGTTACCACAAGTGGCTCAAGTCCAGCAAGTTGCATGTAGCTTGTGCGCGCCTTGGGCTTGCGTGGTTTGAAGCGTGCGGCAACCTCGGCAAAGGCTTTGATATGCTCCGGTGTTGTGCCGCAGCAACCGCCGATAATGTTGACGAATTCATTGCGCAAAAAGTCTTCAAACTGCGCCGCCATATACTCTGGCGTCTCATCATACTCGCCGAAAGTGTTGGGCAAACCTGCGTTCGGATAGAGACTGGTATAACACGTCGCATGGCGCGCTAGCGTCTCAATAAACGGGCGCATTTGTGCTGAACCTAAGGCGCAGTTCAAGCCAACGCTAAGCAAATTTGGCGCATGTGAAATTGAAATCCAGAAGGCTTCGGTGGTTTGTCCTGACAGCGTTCTGCCGCTTTGGTCGACAATCGTGCCTGAAATCATGACAGGAACACGCCGTCCAACCGTGTCGAAGTACTTGCGAATCGCTGAGAGTGCTGCTTTGGTATTGAGTGTATCGGTAATGGTCTCGATCAGCAAGAGATCTACCCCGCCATCAATGAGACCGCAGATTTGCTCGTAGTATGCCTCAAAGAGTTGGTCGTAGGTGATGGCGCGAAAGCCGGGGTCGTTGACATCAGGCGACATTGACGCCAGTTTCGTCGTCGGTCCAATCGCCCCTGCCACGAAGCGCGGTTTGTTAGGCGTCTTCTGCATTATCTCTCGCACTGCTTCTTTAGCCAGCTTTGCCGATTTGAAGTTCATCTCATAGACCAGATGCTCCATCACATAATCTGCTTGCGAGATACGATTTGCGCTGAATGTGTTGGTTTCAATAATATCCGCGCCGGCTTCGAGATATTGCAGGTGAATTTCTTTAATGATTTGCGGTTGTGTGAGCGAAAGCAGTTCGTTATTGCCTTTGAGTGTGCCTTTGCTGGGCACAGTGCCATGTGCATGAGCAGGATTAGCACAGCTGTGCCCATTGCGCTCAACACCCGTCCCCGACTGCGCAGGTGCTCTGTGAAGAACTTCATCGAGCTTGTGCTCCATGGCTTCTGCGATAGGGTCGTGCGGCTGGACAGGATTGAAGTCTTTGAACCGCTCGCCACGATAATCTTCTTCAGTAAGTTTGTAGCGCTGAATCATCGTCCCCATCGCGCCATCGAGCACAAGGATGCGCTCTTTAAGCAGCTCGTAGATTGTCGGCTGTGACATATCATTAGGTTAAAATTGGACTGCGAAACTGGTGTTTCGGCAAGCGAGGGCAAAAAACAGAAAAGCCTCTCCGAAGTGGAAAGGCTGCCGTGTAATTATGATGCTGGACACGACCTCCATTTCGGAGCAACTTTCGGGCGCTCGCCGCCGAAAGCCTTTAACGCCGTGTCCATACCTAATGGCGCGTTAAAGCTAGTGTGCAATATACAGCAGATTTTTGAAAGTGAAAAGTTTCTTCATGCACAACAGGAAGCTCACTCCAACAACCATCTTTTGCTTTAATGCGTAAGATATTTTACATAACTATAAGCGTACATCTATCGTACGCGGCGACTTTCTCAAGCCAACCTTTGTAAAAGCTATGGTAGTAGAAAAAGACCTTGAGCGCTCTTTGGCTTGGTTTGCTCTGGATGCTGAACAAGCGTTGGAGCAAGCCAGTGTGTCGCTGTCGCAGGGATTGAGTTCGGAAGAAGTGCGACAACGGCAAGCAAAATACGGACTGAACATCATTCCTAAGAAAAAGCAAAAAACGCCTTTAGAACTTTTCCTGCAGCAATTTACACAGCCGCTCGTTGTGATTTTGCTTGTTGCAACCGTTATCACGATGCTCTTACAGGAGTGGGTTGATGCGGCAGTCATCTTTGGCGTTGTGTTTGTTAATGCAATTATCGGCTTTATTCAAGAGTCAAAGGCGCTCAAAGCTATTGAAGCACTAGCCAAAGCCGTTGCTAGCGAAGCCACTGTGATACGCAATGGTGAAAAGCAGCGCATACCATCGTCAGAGCTCACGATTGGTGATGTGGTCTTATTACAATCGGGTGATAAAGTGCCTGCCGACTTGCGTCTGGTGCAAACACGTGAACTTCAAATCGATGAATCAGCGCTCACTGGTGAATCTGTTCCTGTCATCAAACAAATTGCGGCACTCGACTCTGATACTGTGCTAGCAGACCGCACAAACATGGCGTATTCTTCCACGCTTGTTACCTATGGCACCGGTACAGGCATTGTTGTTGCAATTGGCAGCAACACTGAAATCGGCAAAATCAATCAGATGATTGCTGAAGCTGATGTATTGGAGACGCCGCTTACGCAATCTATCGCAAAGTTTAGTAAAGTACTGCTCTATGTGATTTTGGGCTTAGCTGCACTTACCTTTGCGGTTGGGCTACTGCGTGGTGAAAAGTGGGTTGAGATGTTTATGGCTGCTGTTGCTCTGGCAGTTGGCGCCATTCCCGAAGGCTTGCCTGCTGCGGTTACGATTACCTTAGCAATTGGTGTTGCTAGAATGGCAAAGCGCAATGCCATCATCCGTAAGTTACCTGCTGTCGAGACACTTGGCAGTGCTTCGGTTATCTGCTCCGACAAAACCGGCACACTGACACAAAATCAAATGACCGTGCAGAAAGTCTATGCAGGCGGCATGCTCTACGACGTTACAGGTGTGGGCTACGACCCCAAGGGCGAATTTTTGCAAGGCGAACGCACTGTTTCGCTTTCATCTAACCTTGCCCTGCAAGAGACCCTGACCTGCGGACTGCTCTGCAACGATTCAAATATCATCACTCTCGACGGGCAAAACAAAGTAGAAGGCGACCCAACAGAAGGCGCTCTGGTGGTTTCTGCACAGAAAGCCGGTCTTTCACGCAAAACCTTGCTTCAAAGTCTCCCGCGCATCGACACCATTCCCTTTGAATCAGCTCATCAATACATGGCTACATTGCACCGGTGCGCAGATAAAGAAAAGTCTATCGCTTATGTCAAAGGTTCAGTAGAACGGCTGTTAGAGCGTGCCTCTGCCATGCTCTCAGAGCGAGGCGAAATTATTTCGTTAGACAAACACCAAGTGCTCTTGCAGTCCAATGCAATTGCCTCAGAAGGGCTGCGAGTGCTTGCTTTCGCCTACAAAATTTTTGATGGCTCAAAAACTTCACTTTCGCATGATGACATTTCAGACGACCTTGTTTTCTTAGGGCTACAAGCGATGATTGACCCGCCGCGTCCTGAAGCCATTGATGCTGTCGCAACTTGCCAAAGCGCTGGGATTCAAGTCAAGATGATTACGGGCGATCATGAACTTACTGCACTTGCTATTGCCAAACGCTTAGGCATTGTACAACAGGATGCCACAGGCGATGCTGTCGTCAATGGCAAATCGCTTGTGACTTTGCCCGAAGAGCGCCTGCCTGAAGTTGTCAAACGTGTCTCAGTCTTTGCGCGGGTTGCCCCAGAAGACAAACTGCGTCTGGTTAAGGCATTGCAGCAAAATGGCGCTGTTGTTGCTATGACAGGCGATGGGGTCAATGATGCGCCCTCGCTTCGGCAAGCCAATATCGGCATTGCCATGGGCATCACCGGTACAGATGTTGCCAAAGAAACAGCCGATATGATTCTCACAGACGACAATTTTGCCACGATTGAAGCGGCTGTTGAAGAAGGGCGCAATGTTTATGATAATCTTGTAAAATTTATTACTTGGACGCTGCCCACAAACTTCGGTGAAGGATTGGTGATTCTAGCATCGGTTGTTGCAGGCTTAACACTTCCGATTTTGCCTGTGCAATTGCTTTGGATTAATATGACGACTGCCATCTTGCTCGGCTTGATGCTTGCGTTTGAGCCAAAAGAGCCGGGCATTATGAACCGTCCACCCCGTGATGCCAACGAACCGATTTTAACGACTTCTCTCGTTGTGAGAATCATCATCGTTGGCACACTGCTTTGTGCTGGCGCACTGCTCTTCTTTGAACTTGCCCTGCAGGCAGGACGCACCGACGCCGAAGCACGCACGATTGCGGTCAATATCTTCGTGCTGGGCGAGCTGCTCTATCTTTTCAACTGCCGCTCCTTGCGCTACTCTATGTTCAAAATCGGTCTCTTTTCCAATCCGTTAATTTGGGTCGGAGTCGCCGGTATGCTGCTGCTGCAACTGCTTTATACCTATGTGCCTTTTATGAATAGCGCTTTTCAAAGCGCGCCACTGACACTCGAAGATTGGGCTATCTCACTTGTGCCCGGATTTGTGATTTATGTCGTGATTGGCTTTTTGAAATACTGGCGCTATGGCAGACATGCAAAATGAGTTTTGCAAACATGTCGTTTGCGCTACACATGAGGTAGTGTTTAAGCTCTATCATGGAGCAGCACTTTCAAGACAGCCATTCTCACAGCGACACCATTTGTTACTTGTCTCAGAATTAGGCTTTCAGACTTTCCCGAGGTATCATCACGATCGGTTACGACACTGGAGAGTTCAATTTCACGGTTGACAGGTCCGGGGTGTAAGACAAAAATCTTGTGTGATACTTTTGAGAGGGCTTCATCAGTGAGCGCAAAGAAGGTGTTGTATTCGCGCAAGGTTGGAATAAAGCCTGCGGCTTCACGCTCGAGTTGTAAGCGCAGCACAATCGCTGCATCGCATTGCTCTAGTGCTTGAGCGATATTAGCAAAGACTTTTACGCCAAAATGCTCGATGCCGACAGGTAACAGTGTTGGCGGTGCGCATACCGAGACGCTTGCACCCATCTTTCGCAATCCGAAGATATTGGAGCGTGCAACGCGGCTATGCAGAATATCGCCTAAAATTAGGATACGCAGACCAGACAAGCGTCCAAACGTCTCGAGCAGCGTGAACATATCGAGCAAGGCTTGCGTAGGATGTTCATGCATTCCATCGCCTGCATTGATTACAGCTTTTTGAGTATGCTTGGCAACAATTTCCGCAGCACCCGATTCACCATGACGAATGATGAATGCATCGACTTGCATTGCCTCAATGTTGGCAATAGTATCAAGAAGCGTTTCACCTTTTTGCAGGCTACTGGTGGCTGCAGAAAAATTCAGTGTGCTGCCGCCTAAACGACGCACCGCAAGCTCAAACGATGTACGCGTGCGCGTTGAGTTTTCAAAGAAAGCCAAGACCACGGTTTTGCCATTCAGCAGTGAAAACGATTGCGGCGGGGAACTCAAAAGCGCCGGCTTGAGCACCGCTGCTTCTTGCAAAATTAGTGCAATATCGCGTTCAGAGGCGCGGTATAGTCCGAGCAGGTGTTGCATCATGCTGTATCGAAATTTCAAGCAAAGTTATTTGAAAAATCTCAATTACCTATTAGTTTCAGCTTTTAAGTGCTGCAGCGCGTATAGCCACCATATAACTTCAAACTTAAACCTGTAAAGCATGAGAACACTGTCTTTTGCTCTTGCTCTTTTAGCACTCTCTGTTAGTACAGCTTTGGCACAAGTGCCAAATTCTGTCAAGTCCATGATTCAGCGCAAGGAATATGACCGCGCTATCGCTGAACTTGAACGGTTGAGCAAAGAAAATCCGAACAACATGGAAGCCTTCTATGTGCTCGGCAACGTTTATTACGAAAAGGCACAAAATGATAAGCGCCCTGAGGACTACCGCCGTGCTACTGAAAATTACCGCAAGGTACTGACCATGAAATCCAACGAGAAGCAGGCTGCCATCTTCCAACTGCAATCAGAGAACACGATTCGCACCATGTGGGCAATTGTGTTCAATGATGGCGTCAATGCTTTCAATGAATCGGTTCAAGATAAAGATGCCAACACACGCAAAATGCGCATGGACACAGCTATTGCTAAGTTTCAGCTTGCCATTGAAATTGCTCCCGATAGCATGCAGGTTTATCTGCCACTGGCACGCGGCTACATTGTTGAGGGTCAATATGCTAATGCTGAACCAGTTTTGCGCAGCTACCTTGCTAAGTACCCCGATGAAGTTGATGCTTATACCCTTCTGGATTATGCCTTGGAAAAGCAGGAAAAATTTTCTGAAGCTATTGAGGTATTGGAAACTTTGGTCCAGCGCGGCAAAGCAACACCTGACACTTACAACCGCCTGATGGTAGCTTACATCAAAGGCAATCGCATCAACGACGCAGAGAGAATTCTGGAAAAGGTCTTAGAAAATCCGACTCCCGACACAAAGAAAACCGCTGTACCGCTCTTGCGCTACCTTGCGCAGGTGCTTGCCGATAGTGGCAAATACGAAGCTGCAATGCGTCAGACAGAACGCGCTTTGCAGTTAGACCCGACCGTCTCTGACGCAGCTTACAACTATGCCGTCTACAGCATTCAGTATGTAGATAAACTTCGCAAAGCTTACGAGGATAGTATCAGAGCGACAAGCAAAAAGGGGAAGAAAGCCAAAATTCCTGAATATACAGGCGGCACATCTTACTATGAACAAGCTGTTGCAATCCTGCGTCCTGCTGCTGAGCGCGAAAATACCAAGCAGTACTGGCGCTTGATGGCGAAACTCTATGCGCTGCTCGGCAAAAATGCCGAATCCAGAGATGCACTTAACCGCGTCAATTCCGCTAAAGAAGATAGTTAATTCTCTCTCTTGCAAAGCCCTGCGCAAAGGTCAGGGCTTTCTTTTTTTCTAACCACTATGATTTGTGCCACTCGTTTTTTCTTTCTCTTTTTCTTTCTTGTTTTTTCTGCACCGCTTGCTACTGTCTTTGCACAGCCCTTTTGGCAGAACTCTGAGATGCGCGCCATTAAAGCTGCTGCCGACCGGCGCGATGTTGCTACCCTTTTGTCGTATTTTGATAAATCTGATGCGCTGGATGCCTTCGCACTTTATGCACTCATTAGCGTGCAATCCGATAGCGCCTTGCCTGTGATTATGCGCAAACTCTCTTCGCCCTCCTCTCGCGTGCGCGAATATGCTGCACTTGCACTTGGTCAGACCTTGCGACTCTCTTCTCATTCTGCTCCTTATGCCGATTCTGTACTTACCTTCATTTCTCGTGAGCGCAATCGTGCTGTGCGTTATGAACTCATCATTGCGCTAGGTCATTTTGGCAGCCTTGATGCGATGGAGAAACTCGTGGACTTGAACTTGAACGATCGCGTCTTGAAAGATGCTGTTGCTGAAGCCCTTGCACGTGCCGCTATTCGCCGAGTACGTTCTGCAAAACTCACTGCTGCTGTCGCCAAACTTTACAATGAGACCAAGCGCGCACCGATGTTTAACTTTTCTATCTATGCCTTAGCGCGCATTGCTGATGCAAACTTGCTCACGCCACATCAATCCACCATTCTTGAAGCCTGTCGTGCCCCCAATCCAGAAACGCGTGCTTATGCTGTGGTTGCTGCATCATTTTTGCCCACTTCAGAAGCGCTTACGGCACTCCTTAACGCTACGCAAGATCGAGATTGGCGCGTTGCCACAAATGCAATTCGTGCCTTAAGTCGTTTTTTCCCAGATGACACTCGCCAGATTTATGATGCTGCACTTGCACTGCTGCGCTCGCCAAATTATCACCTAAAAAAAGAAACGCTCCAGATGCTGGCACGACGCAACATGCTGCGCGACGCCGCCGAGCAGCGCGAAACACTCATCGCCGCTATTGAGTCTTTGCTTGATTCACCTTCACCTGACCTCTGCGCTGAAGCCTTGCGCACGCTGGCACAGATTGCCCCTGAAAAAGCAGCTATGCACCTTGACACAATGACATCAAAACCTGCACTAACACCCGCTGCACTGGATGCAATTGGTATTTTAGCGACAATCGAGCAGCGTCCGCGCCTCAATTTTTTGAGTACCTTGCAAACCTGCGCTGTTGATTTGCAACCGCTTCGTGCTACAGCTGCCATTCGCGCCTTGGGCACGATTTGGAAAAACTTTCACTCCGATACGGCATTGAGTCACTCCATTGAATCGACTCTCATCTCTGCGCTGGCGCATCATGCTCAATCAAAACCACAGAACACTTCTGCCATTCAAATGCTGGCTGCAATTTTTTCAGATTCGCTTCTTGCTTCTCCAAAATTTTTTGAGCCACTGCGCGCCGCCCTAACACAACTTTCTTCCAACAGCGACGCAGAAACTGTGATGACGCTTCTGGAAAGCCTCGCTAAACTGCAAGGCTCGGCTGCTGCTTCGACCATAGAGCACTACCTTACAGATAGCCAACTTTCCGTGCGTAAAAAAGCCGCAGAGCTGTACGCACGCCTCACAGGTCAGCACACCTCGATTGTCTCCACGCTATCCGATATCTCACCTGACTGGGCATTCTTTCAGCGATTCTCTAAAAACCCAATAGCCACAATCCAAACCAGTAAAGGACGCATCACAGTTGAGCTTTTTATTGAAGAAGCCCCTTTTACCGTTCAAAATTTTGTCAAACTCGCCGAGCAGCACTTTTTTGATGGTCTCACCTTTCACCGTGTTGTCTCCAACTTTGTCATTCAAGGTGGCGACCCAAAGGGTGATGGCTCAGGCGGTCCACCCTACTCAATCCGCTCTGAATTTACCCGTCGCCGTTTTGAGCGTGGCATTATTGGTATGGCATCTGCCGGCAAGGACACGGAAGGCTCACAGTTTTTTATCATGCATTCGCACCACCCACATCTAGATGGTCGCTACACGGCTTTTGGTCTTGTCAAGAACGGGTTTGAGACGCTCGACAAAATTGAGATTGGCGACAAAATTCTTTCTGTGAGCCTTCAGTAGGCCGGTCGATATTGACTTT
This sequence comes from Candidatus Thermochlorobacter sp., assembly GCA_046291735.1. Taxonomy (GTDB): domain Bacteria; phylum Bacteroidota; class Chlorobiia; order Chlorobiales; family Thermochlorobacteraceae; genus Thermochlorobacter. The sequence continues at coordinate 185,777 of JBKBSK010000001.1, forward strand.
CTTGGCAAAAGTTCAGTGAGCAGGTTGAGAGGCACCTTGACGCAAATTTTGCCAGAATGCCGCAGCACGTGCAGCGGTCTCTTCAGGCGTTCTAGCGTCTGCAAGGTAACGCAGCAGCGCCGAGCCTACCACGACACCATCGGCTATCTCAAAAATTTTTGCAGCTTGCGCTGCCGTCTCAATCCCAAAGCCTACAACAAACGGCTTCTTTGCATTGCGCCGAACACGTGTGAGATAGTCTTCGAGTTGCGCACTTTGTTGCTCACGGAGTTTCTTTGTGCCCGTGGTTGCATTCACCGAGAGCGCATAGAGAAAGTGCGTCGCTAAATTATCAATCTTTTGAATTCGCGCTTCTGGTGTTGTGGGTGAAATCAGAAACACAAGCGCCAGATTGCGCTCTAAGCAGCCTTGTCGAAAGTCCTCAGCTTCTTCAGGCGGCAAATCCGGTATGATAAAGCCATCTACGCCGGCGGCTTTAGCATCATCTAAAAAACGTGTCTGACCGTACTGCAAAATCGGGTTAATGTAGCCCATCATGATGAGCGGCACGGTAAGTGGCAACTGCGCCGCACGTGCTGCACAAACCAAGTGAAAAATTTTTGTCAGTGTTGCGCCATTTTGAATAGCTCGCTGTGCCGCCTTTTGAATCATGCGTCCATCTGCCAGTGGATCGCTATGTGGAAAGCCAAGTTCAATGAGGTCTGCACCGCATTGCTGCAAAGCTAGCAGCGTTGGCACGGTCGTATCCGGCACAGGAAATTCAGGCATTAGATATGGTATCCAGAGCTTTGAGTGTGTCGCAAGCAGTGCATCAAGGCGAGTCTGCATCGTTTGTTCTAAGGCTGTCATGCGTGTTTTACTCCAATTGTCCCAGTGCAATGGCTACAATGCCTGTCAGCATTGCCCATTTGAGCAGCGAGTTGAGTCTATAAAAATTTTCCTTTGTTTGAGTTTGCCATGCCCGCACAATCACATAAAGCATGATGGCATCGGTCGTGAGCACTACGCTCAGCAGGTACCATTTGCCATAGCACCCCTGAAAATAAGGCACAAGTGAGAGCGCTACGACAGAGAGGTAGATGATTGAAATCACATAAAGTGTCTTTACCGTACCAATTTTAAGTGGAAGTGTATTTGCACCGCCAGCTTTATCACCTTCGGTATCCTCGAGATCTTTGAGAATTTCACGTCCTAAATTGAAGAAAAAGCAAAATGTAACTGGGAACCACAGCGCGCTTAAGTCGCCAACTGCTAATGCTGCATAAATTAGTCCTAAGCTTACGACTGCCGACACCACGATATTGCCTAACAAGGCGATGTGTTTGAGCGCTGCACTATAAGCGTACAGCACAGCGGTTGCACTTACTGCAATCATCAGATGCGGAAGAGAAATCCAAGCTGCCGTCAAGATACCTAATGCGCTTAGTGCAAGCCAATACCAACGTGCTTCCTGCGCTGTGAGTGCTCCGCTGATGAGCGGACGTTTTGGTTTGTTGATACGGTCAATTTCTATATCCATCACGTCGTTAATCACATTTGCTGCTGCTCCGACCAAGGTGCCTGAAATTGCAGCGAGCCATACCTTTGGTTCTTCAAACGCACTGATGCCCGAGGTAACAAACGCGCCAAGCAGAATGGCAAGAAAAAACAGGACAACATTGGAGGGACGCGCAATGGTACCAAACGCAAGAATTTTACTTGTATGAAATGCTACGGTTGGCATTTGCTCAAATGTTCAATTTAGGACGCTGTTAGTTCGATTTCGTCTCACTCTCTGGTGTTGTCTCTTTGGTAAGGTCTACCATCTCGATACCATCCAGATAGGTTTTTGTGGAGTATTGGCGTAAGCTCATCAATCTTTTGACCACATCTTCAATTCGCTTACCTTGTTCGTGCACACGCTCGAGCATTTTCTTGACCTTTTCCAGATCCTCTTCTTGCAGTGGTTCCCGATTTAGTTTTTGTAGCGCAAGTTCTAAGAACCCCAGCAGTCCTGTGAGCGGATTATTGATTTCGTGCGCCAGTGTCGCTACCACTGCCATTGCGGCGGCTGCACGCTCAAGACTGACAATCTGCTCTTGCAACTCCAAAATGCGAAACCCAACTTGAACGCGCGCTAAGAGTTCAGACGGCTTGAGTGATTTGGATAGGTAGTCATCGACGCCTTCGCTGAGTGCACGCACTTTTTCATCTTGTGAGCCTAATGCCGTAATCATGATGAAATAAATGCCCTTTGTCTTGGGGTTTTGACGCAAACTACGACATAAATCTAAGCCGCTTCGCTGTGGCATCGTCTTGTCGCAGATGACAATCGGCAAATCGTACTTGTTCAAAATCGCTTCCGCTTCATCTGCACTATTTGCAAGCACTGTTTCATATCCATTAGCTTGAAGTTGGCGACTAATAATTTGTAGCACACTCGGGTCATCATCCACAACAAGAATTTTTCTCTCCTTCTTCTGCACTTTTTTTTCGGATTCCGATGTCATAGTAAAATTGACAAGATGAATTTTTTCGCAAGCAAGGCTTGCCACATTTTTGCACAAAGTAATAAAAAAATCAGCGATTGCCGTATTGCTAAACGTTCTTATGCAGACGTTGCAGCAAGGGTTTATTGCTCGTGCATGAGACATGAACAACATCTGTTTCCCCCTTATCTTTGCGATTTGCAAACCTGTCTTTGAACCTGTATCTTTGCGTTCCTATGTTTTTTCGGGCTACTTGGGGCTATAGCTCAGTTGGTAGAGCGCTGCAATCGCACTGCAGAGGTCAGGAGTTCGAATCTCCTTAGCTCCACATACTTGTGCATCTTTCACCCATCTTTGAGTCGATGCTGATTGAGATACTGTTTGTGAGTTTTTGACCTGCCTAAAGCAGTTGTCCTTATGACTAAGAAAAGAGTTCATCATGCTTGCCCGAATGCTGCGCGCGACCTTCTAGAGCGAGCCAAAACGCTCCGCTACACCGACACTCGCACAGCATACACCGACCTCGAAGTTGCACTTCATCAAGCTGAAGCTCAAGGCGATACACACGCATTACTTGACGCTCTCAAAGAACTTGCAATTTGCTCACATGTCCTAAATAATTATGCGCAAACGATTGCGTGGGCAGAACTTTTGCTCGAGAAAGCGCGCTACTATCGCTCCAACCAGTATGAAAGCAGCGCCCACAACCTTCTTGGCATTGGTCATCACGACATTGGCAACTTAGATATAGCATTGGAGCATTTTCAGGCTGCACTTTCACTTCAAGAGAAAATAGGTCAGAAGCGTAGCATTGCGTCATTTCTGCATAACATTGGCAATATCTATGTCATCAAGGGGCAATTTGAAGTCAGTCTCGAGTGGTATTTGCGCGCGCTGGCATTACGCGAACATATCTCACGTGAATTGATGCCAAGATTGCTCAATGGTCTGGGTTACGCTTACTATCACCTCGGCAAGCACGATGACGCCGTACGCTACTTGACCCAAAGCTTGGAGATTGCTGAGGCAGATGGCTTTTCCTTCATGCAAATTGTCTCGCTCGAAAGTCTCGCCGACGTCTACATAGACTACGGCGATTACACCACAGCACTCAATTTCTGTATCAAAGCGCTTGTTCTTGCTGAACAACTGGACAACAAAAAGGAAATTGCTAGCAAAAAATTGCGCTTAGGCACCATTTATCTGCGCATGGGCGATTATCTAGCGGCTATTGCTGCCTTCAGCGAAGCACTCAGCATTGGCGAGCAACTTGGCGCAGTTTTGATAAAAATCACGGCACTTGCCAAATTAGGTGAAGTCCAACGGGCGCTCGGCGAGCGCGAGCGTGCTCAAGATTCTTTCACTCAAGCACGCGCCCTTGCCCAAAAGTATGGATATGAGTTTTTAGATGCGCAAGCCTCGCTCGAACTAGCCAAACTTTTCATTGCACAAGGCGAACACAGCGCCGCACAAGCCTTGCTTCAAGACGGACTCTCAGCTTCAGAGCGCGCTTGCTCAAAGGTCATGCAACAGCAATACCACGACACACTTGCCGTGCTGTACAAATCGCTTGGCGACATCACACGCAGCGCAAGGCATACCAAACTCTCACAACAGCTTTACGCCGAGGTCTCTGCACGCGGCACAGCCCATCACTTGCTCGTTGAATTTGAAACACAGCGCCTTCTGAAACATCCCGCCTTGTGCAATCAGTCGGACCACCACGCTGCTATCGTATTTGCACGCAAAGCCATTGAGCAAAAGTATTCAAGCCTCTCACTGCGTTATAGCACTCACACAACCGCTAGCGCCGCTTCCGACAGAAAAGCTCTTGCAGTCTTTGTCAAAACCTTTGGCGAGTTCGTGGTTACCATTGGTGGATACACTCTCACCAAAAGTGATTGGAAACGCAAAAAAGCACGCGACATCTTCAAAATCTTGCTCATCCATCACCAGAAAGCAGTTACAACCGATGAACTTATCGAGTTGCTCTGGAATGGCAACGTCGAGCGCCACGTTGAACAGGTCATCAAAAATAGCATCTCATTTATTCGCAAGGCGATTGAACCTAACTTAGGCGCACGCGAACCTTCTGCCTTTTTGCGCAATGAAGGCAAAGCCTACATCTTAGATCTTGGAGAAAATGCTTTTATTGATTTCTTGGAGTTCAAATCGCTCATCGCACAAGCAGCCAAACTCTCTGACCGTATTGCGCTCTACAAAAAAGCCGTTGCGCTCTACACCGGCGATTTTCTCAAAGAAGATTTGTATGCAGATTGGGCAATTTTCGAGCGTGAATCGCTCAAAGATACTTACCTTAGCACGCTTTCGTACTTGGCTGAGCATGCGCTCAAGCAAAGTGAAAAAGAAGAAGCTGTTTTGTACGGTCGCCAAATTATTGAAACCGATTGCACACACGACAAAGGCTATGATATTCTTTTGCGAGTCTACTTACAGCACGGCAACCACGCCGAAGCGCGACGCGTTTATGCACAGTGCAAAGACGCCTTTGAAAAGGAACTTGGAACACTGCCACCGAAACACTTACAAACCTTAATGTCTGGCTTAGAGTAGCCAAACACTCTTAGCATTAGCTAAAAAAACGTAACAACTGCTCTTCTTGTGCTTCCCAGTTGAAGACTTCGCGCGCTTTGCGGCAGTAACTGCGATACTTTTCCAAATTTTCATATACTTCAAGCACACACTCTGCAATGCGTTTTTCTTCCTCATGCGCAGAGACGACCGCGCCAACATGATGTGCTTCTACTACTTCTTTCATTGCAGGCAAATCACTTGCCACGACAGGCACACTTGCCATGACATACTCGAAAAGTTTGTTCGGTAAAGCTAAGTTGTAACTCTCAGAGAGCGGTTCAATCAACGCAAAGCCGATATCCGCCGAAGCTGTCAGGCGCAACAGTTCCTCATGCGGTACGCGTCCTATAGCAAATGCACGCTGCTGATAATTTCGTGCAGCAATTGCCTGCCTGAGGTCTGCGAGCTTATCGCCATCGCCAATAAAGACCGCAACGAAACGATTTTCCAGCCAAGTGAGCATGTTGAGCAATTTCCAGATGCCGCGTCCTTCTGTAATGATGCCTTGATAGAGCAAAATCACAGCACTGTCGGGAAGTTGTAGCCTTTGGTGCAGTGTGCGACTGCGTCTGTAGGCATGATAGCGTGGGTAATTAAAAATGACTTCTGGTCGCTTGATGCGGTAGCGTGCAACCAATGCATCGGCATCACGTGTGCCTGAGGTAAAGACTTTTGCGCGCCGAATACAATGCGCTTCCACACCTGCCCAGAAGCACTGTTTGATTCGTTTTTTAGCAAGTTGGGCAAGTGCGAAGAAAAGTTCTCGCGAATCGTAGTAAAGCCGAGCTTTTCGACGGCGCGCCGCTTGATAGGCTAAGGGCAATGAAAAGACATCTTCAGCACAAAAAAACTTTGCTCTGATTTTGAGTACTTCGGGTCCAAGTGCTCGATAAAACTTCAGAAATTTTGCAGCGCCGCGCAGACTTGAGGCAATAGCAAACGCTCGCACCTGACAGCGTTCAAACTCAAAGCTCTCATCTTGCTGCGATGTCTGTAAGAGCAACAAGCGGGAATACTTTTTGGAAAGTGAGCGCAAAATGTTCTGCAAGCGCGAATCAAAACGCACATCGCCAAAGAAAATGAAGCAGCCATCGAAAGTTTCAGACTTCGGGTATTTTGACATTGGTGTTGCTTGAGCGTAAAAATCGCAGAGATTGTTACTGAGCTTTTTTCGAATTTAGCTATGGCGTACTGGGGCGAATGTGCTCTTGCCAATACTTCATCCATGCTCTTTGGTTGCGCTCTATCTTTTGCACATCTACAGCCAGCACCTTGAGTGAAACGCTCTTGAGCCATGGAAGGTCCAGCATAAGGTCATCTCGCGCTGGAATGCGATAAAATAGCTCGGCTTGTTCCTTGAGGCTCTCAGGTGAGGTTACAAATTCATAGAAGCGTTTTGCATGCTCCAGATGCTTTGCGCCTTTCACAATCGCAATGCCTTCCACAGCGAACACAGTGCCGCTCTCTGGCATGCTAAAGCCAAAAGGAAACTGATTAAGCTTTGATTGCAGCAGCGCATCGTTGAAATTCCATAAAGTTATGACACCTTCACCGCGTGCAAGTTTGAGAAAAAGTTGCGTCGGGTCCGCTGCATAACTTTTTGTGTTGGCATGCAACCGTTCCAGCCAATAAAATCCAGAGTCCAGTGACTGTGTACGCGCTTCTTCTTTAGCAATCATCGCTGCAAAGATAGTTTGCATGGTGCCCGATTGCACTGGGTCTCTAATGACAATTTTGCCACGCCATGCTTCACTGAGCAAATCGTCCCAATCTTTGGGCACTTCCTCTGGCGAAAGCAAGTCTTTGTTATACATGATACCTTCGGGCGTGCGGTGCGTTGCATACCACTTATGCGTTGGCGATTTGAACTCTGGGGAAAGTGCGCTTGCCCATGACGGTTGGTATGGCTCAAGCAAGTCTAAAGCCTCTGCTTGCACGAAGAGTTCTTTTGGTCCACCCCACCACACATCCGCCTGTGGATTATCTTTCTCTGTGCGAATACGGTCAAAGACACTCTGCGAGCCCATATCAAGCCAGACGACATCTATCTGTGGGTAAGCCTCTTCGAACTTTTTTTCAAAATGTGAGAGCATTTCTTTCCCATGCGGCGAGTAAATGACCACTTTCTCTTTTGAAACAGTTTGGCAACTTACCAGCCCGCTGATGAGCAGCAAAAGCAGTGATAGGGTTGAGATAGGTCGCATTGGCGCACTTTTTTGAACGCACTGCTTAACACCAATGCCGTAGCCATTCGTTCAATTTGGCTTTTGTCGCTCTTTGAGAATTTTATTGCGACAACTTTCACAGATGCCATGAGAGTACATTTGCGGGGCGGATTGAGAGAGCGCTTGCACACGCAACACCTTGCCACACCATGCGCAGATTTGCACGAAATAATTCGCATCAGAATTATCTGCGGGCATCTCAGGTGCCATGCTCAACTGAACTGCGCACAGAGACTCGAGCGCATTCGCATGCTTGATGCACCCAAACTCATGGCATTTATGCGCAGGAAGATCGTAGGGACACCGCATATCATCAAGATGAATACTCATTAGCCACCTCCTTTTAGAACTTTATCAGACCGCTTTGTAAAGTCTGTTTATTCTTACTTACCAAAACATGTGCCAAGTTTAATTTTACTTTGTGCTATTGTGCTAAAATGGATGAGGAGGTGTCGTAGCGTGGTGATGAGATGCGCAGCAGCTTAACTTGCGATTGAAATTTAGCTTGCCACACTATCTTTTGCAACTGCACACCTTTGATGCTCCCAGACAACAACACGCAGATTAGGGTTGATTGAAAGCAACTCACCCTTGCCTTGCTCACACTTGGGCGTGCACAGAGCACCTTTGTAGAAAATTCTCTTTTGATTGGAAGTTTTTAGCCAAACTCAAGAAATGTTATTTTTCCGGGCTTCTCAAAATAGAGTCTCTCTAACACTAAAAATTTTTACTCATGCCTGCCGACATCATAGACTACAAAATTTTCGGTGACGATATGCAAGCCGTAGAAATTGAACTCGACCCCGGCGAAGCTGTACGCGCCGAAGTCGGTGCAATGCTCTACATGGAAGACGGCATTCAGATGCAAACTTCTATGGGACAAGAAGGCGGTAGTTTTGGCAGCAAACTCTTTGCTGGTTTGAAGCGCATTGTAACTGGTGAGAGCTTTTTCATCACTTCCTACGTCAATACTGGTCAAAGCAAACAGCATGTTGCATTTGCAGCGCCTTATCCGGGAAAAATTGTGCCGCTGGATTTGAAAGCCTTAGGCGGTGAATTTCTCTGCCAAAAAGATGGATTTCTTTGTGCCGCAAAAGGCGTGGATATCGATGTTGCCTTTACCAAAAAAATTGGTACAGGATTATTCGGCGGTGAAGGCTTTATTTTGCAACGACTCAAAGGTGATGGGTTAGCTTTTATTCATGCTGGCGGTACTATCATTCAGCGCTCACTTGCTGCTGGCGAGTCACTGCGCGTCGATACAGGCTGCTTGGTGGCATTTGCTCCTACTGTTGATTATGACATTCAGTTCGTCGGTGGCTTCAAAAATGCACTGTTTGGCGGCGAAGGCTTGTTTTTTGCCAAACTCACCGGTCCGGGTCTTGTCTATCTACAAAGTCTTCCTTTCTCGCGTCTTGCTGACCGAATTATGCGCGCTTCATACGGTGGTAGAGAAGAAGGCGGGCTTGGCATCGGCAGTCTCTTGGGCAGCGACGACTAACACAGATTATTTTTTAATGCAAAGCTAGCGCATGAGTCAGCTCGACTTGCATTAGGCTTGCTCGGATTGTGCTTTTGCCCTGCGTTTGAACTCTGCCATGAGTTTTTGGCGATAGGCAGTTAAGCGCTCTTGAAGTTCATCCATACTGTCGCCACCAAATTTTTCAAGTAGGGCGTTGGCGAGCACCGGCGCAATAACGGCTTCGGCAATCACGGCGCAGGCAGGCGCTGCACAGACATCGGAGCGCTCAATATGTGAGAGTGTCGCTTGCATGCTCACTAAGTTAATTGAGCGCAGCGGGGTCATGAGTGTAGAAATGGGCTTCATTGCCACACGCAGGTGCAAAGGTTCACCATTGGTCATTCCGCCTTCTAAGCCTCCCGCACGATTGCTCTTGCGCATTGGCTGGTGCGTGTCATCCAAGAAAATTTCATCGTGCACTTCGGAGCCAAAACTTACGGCATTGCGAAATGCCGTGCCAATCTCGACACCCTTGACGGCTTGAATAGAAAGAATGGCTTTGCCCAGCTCACCATCGAGTTTGCGGTCAAATTGCGCGTAGCTGCCTAAGCCAATCGGCAAGCCTGTTACAAAGACTTCAATAATGCCGCCGAGCGTATCGCCACGTTGTTTTGCTTCATCAATGAGCGCGATGGCTTGTGCTTCCAGTGCTTTGTCCAGCATGCGGACAGGTGATTCATCCGCTTTTTGGCTAAGTGCTTCGGCATTTTGTGCCAGCAGCGTCGACAGCTCTGCTGGCGGGTTTTGCTCAATTGCCTGTCCAATCGCTGAAAGGTAACTTCCAATGTGGATGCCGCACTCTGCAAGTAACACTCGCGCAACGCTGCAAGCCGCTACTCTTGCGGCAGTCTCTCTTGCGGAAGCACGCTCAATGACGGGGCGAATGTCCTCAAAGCCATATTTGAGTGCACCTGCAAAATCTGCGTGTCCGGGGCGCGGCACATCTACTGTTTTTACCGGGCGTTCGGGCACATTAAATTGGCTCATTTTTTCAGTCCAATTTTTCCAATCCGCATTGCGAATCAGTAGCGTAATCGGTGAGCCAATGGTTTTGCCGAAGCGCACACCAGAGAGAATTTCGACCGTATCTGTCTCAATTTTCATTCGGTTGCCGCGCCCATAGCCTTGTTGGCGTCGACGAAGTTGAGCATTGATGCGCTCCGGCGTCAGTGATAGCCCAGCAGGCACACCCTCGATGATTGCAGATAACGCTGGTCCATGCGATTCGCCCGCAGTTAGATAACGAATCATGCTTGGCAGATTAAATTGAAATGTTCAAAGGCTTTCAGTGTTTGGCGTTGCACTTGCACTGCTTCATCACTATCAAGCCGCTATACCTTCACTTACAAACTTTTGATGGTTGTTCAAAATCACTTCGTACGCTTCTTGGAGCAGTTCATCAGCGGACTTGGCTTCTGTTGGAATAGGCTTATCGATCACAAGTGTGATATCGCCCGGCGCAATCAGCACAGTGTCACGTCGCATGATTTTGTAGCTGCCCAAGATGGTTACGGGCAAAATGGGTACCCTTGCTTTTTCTGCGACCACAAATGCACCGCGCTTGAACGGCTGAATGCGTCCATCTAACGAGCGCGTCCCATCGGCAAAGATAATTACGGATTTACCTTGCCGCAGTTTTTCAATAGCTTTCATGAGACTTTTGAGCGCATCGCGGTTTGCACCACGCTTGATGAGAATAAAATCGCCCATTGCCATCGACCAACCAAAAAATGGAATTTTGCCCAGCGACTCTTTAGCTACGATGCGCACTTTCTTGATAGGCAGCCCCAGCAGCAACGCCGGAATATCGAAATAACTTGCGTGATTACTTACGACCACATAAGTCGCATCAGGCTGCACATGTTCTTTGCCAATAACATGGAGTTTAACGCCCGAAAAAAAGAGCCACAGTCTGCACCAGAGACGCGCAAGAAAAAGATACACCGTGCCTGTGCGATCGAGAGTTGAGAAAATGATGGAAATTGTGCTAAGAATGACAATCAAAGTTAGCACGGTCACCCAAATATAGAGTGAGCGCAGCACGAGCCAGAGTTTCGACATTGTTTGTGCTAAGTTGACAGTCTTGATTGATTGCGCTGGAAAATACGCAAAGCAGTGAGAACCTTCACGGGAGCTTCATGCAGGCTCTTTGAACTTAGGCAGTGTTGGTGCATGGTTTTATAGCGCAGTGCTTATGCGCTCTGCGTTGAGCCGTTTGAGTCTACGGTTTTTGAAAAACTGCACCACGATACCGAAGGGACAGAAGTAATGGCACATGCCGCGTGCGCCGAAGACCGTGACGCCCAGTCCAACCAGTGTGAGAATCAGAAAGTGCCCAGCTTGTACCAGCAGATTTTCATCGCTGTTGAAAGGATTGTGCAGTGGGTTTTCGCTCATGTCCCACATGGCTTGGCTATGAAAGAGCCAAGCTAGCGGAACCCAGATGACAAGCAAAACGAGCATAGCATATTGTGAGATTTTGGGGTTAAAACTCACGCGCTTTTTAGCAAAAGGAAACATCAGGTCTTGAATGCCGCCCAACCAGCAAAATGTTGAGCAAATCCAACGTCCGCTGCGTGAGGCGGCATAGACCAGACTGCCCCAAAACGCTAAACCAATTACTGCCCACAGCACATTTGGAATCGCAAATTTGATTAGCGCGACATGAATCAAAATAAATGTCACCTGCACCACAAGCCGCTTATAGACAATTTTCCGATGCGTTCGGTGATGCGTGTTTGCACCATTTTTATTTTGCAAATTCTTTGCAATTTTCTCGACTGAAGATGTTGAACTTACAGCGTCCATGCCTTTACATCCTTTCTTCTCTTTCAGTTTTCAGACCTGCGCGTTTTTTTTAGCCACGCACATCTCGCCTATGAGGCGATTTTGCGTGTCGCCCGAAGTTTTGATAGCACGCCTTTATCGACATTGAGCTCTATCGGCTCTTTTTCGGGTGGCTGCTCTTTGAAGAGCACTTTGAGCACATCACCTTCGCGCACGAAGCTTTCCATCTCGAGTGTGTAGAGCACACGCGGCAGTGTAATCACGCGGTGATTGCGATCAATCGTTACGCTCAAATCAGTCCCCATTCGCACAACTTTGACTTCTTCAGCATCTTTCAGGAACGGAATGCGAATAGCTAGAATTTCACGGTTGAGGTTTGGCACCGCATCTTTTTTGCTTTCAATCCAGAAATTTTTGCCGCTGTAGAAGATCTCATCAGGCGATCTTTCGCCAAAGATGAGCTTACTCAAGTCGTTCAGCATGTCGCAGCCAATCGGCTCTGTGCGCTGCATTTCACAACGGAAAATCGGTGTAGGATAGAAAGAGTTATCGATTTCCAAAAGATACTTGCGGTGCAAATCGGACCAAAATTCAAAATACTCACCGACTGTTTTGACCGTAGGCAAGACTTTGTTGACGACAATTGCATCAATGTTGATGCCGTAGAGATGCACGAAGGTATAGGCGCGTTTGGTTTCCAGAATCGAGAGTTTTTCGGGATTGAGCACGAGGCGGAAAGTCACTTCAGGGCGCAAAATGAACTTATTGATGTCATCCATCTGCTTCATGAGCATATTGACCTCTTCGAAAAATTCAGGGTCAGGCTGATTGGTTGCGCCCAGCGAGCGTTGCAGCGACGCCATATTTTTGTAGAGTTTGAAGAATTGCTTACCCATGTTGCCACCGATAATAATTTCAGGGTAAGCCAGCAGACGCAGTGTGTTACCGGTCGGTGAAGTATCCAGAATAATCACATCCCACTTGCCCGAGAGCGCTTCATCGAGCAGGCGCGCCAGAGAAAAAATTTCATCTAAGCCGGGCTGCGTTGTCAGTTCAGATGCCACACCTGAATCTACACCTCGACTTTGATAAGACGAGGAGACAAACTTCTGAAAGCCCGACATGTTTTTCTTGAGTTCATAGATCGTATCAATTTCCAAGCCATAGAGATTGCGCTCAATTTCGCAAGGCTCAAAGCGCCCGATTTTGAAATTAAAGACATCAGAAATAGAGTGTGCAGGGTCGCTTGACATAATCAAGACGCGCTTGCCTTGACGCGCTAACGCACTAGCCGTTGCTGAAGAAACGGTCGTTTTACCTGTGCCACCTTTACCTGAGTAGATGATAACGCGAGGAATTTTGACGTTGCCAAGTTGCGCTTGCAAGTCTCTGGTGAGCATACTGCTTTTCCTTTCTCTGTTTTCTAAAGGTTCAATTTCTTGCTCTCCAAATCTGCGCAATTTGCAGCATATCTTTCTCTTCTCTACAGCCGTTTGTGCCGAAAAAACAGAAACCTGCAAGCCCTTTGTATTCCAAGCCTTAGCACACAAAGCGTCCAAATCGTTTGTCTTTTTCTAGCACTTGTGCTGTAGCGCAGTTACCTTGTTAGCTATGCGCGGTCAGGAGCAGCGCTTGTTTTAACGCACCACAAACACTAAGCCTTCATGCGGGCGCAAGCGTACCGAGAAACCGCCTTGCCACAGCTCGAACTGCGGACTTTTGCGCGCGTCAGTTACAAATACCTCGATGTGCTCATAATCCTGCACATGACTGAGTGCAAGCGAAGGATAATAACTTTCCTGTGGATACGCCGTGAGATTTGCAAAAACCAAAATATGTCCTGTATGTCCACCGCTCTGGCGCTCGAAGGCAATGATATTGTGGCTACTGTAACCTTCCAGCATGCGGAAGTCACCATTCGTTACTGCAGCATTGTTCCAGACATGCGAGAGACGGTGATAAAAATCTGCAATTTTGCTATCAGGCTCCTCTGCTGCGCGGCGTAACAATTGAACTGGCACTTTCAGGCGTCGAGCTTCATGCTCGCCTTCATGCAACAGATGCGCACCAATTGCCGTGTGTGTAATCAGCGCCGCCACACGATGATTTGCTCCAAATGTCGCAGCCGCTCGAGCTTCATCATGATTTTCAATAAACCGAATCAATTTTTGTTGATAGAGCCCATCACCATACAGGTGCGCCTTGACCCCCTCAACATCTTGATTCTTGAGACGATCATAGAGCCGTTTGTCGTAGACAAAGTCAAAGCCTTGCTGTTGCAGTGTCCACTCTAAATCCCAATACGCTTCTGCAACAAAGAGAAAGTTAGGGAACTGACTTTTGAGCTCATCAATCGCTTTTTTCCAAAATTCTTCTTTCATCTCAAGACCTAACTCTCCCCATGTACGATTGAAGACATCCTTCAAGATGAGCATTGCCATATCGCAGCGCACTCCATCACAAAGCTTTGCAATTCGCCGCAGCGTCTCTCGCATGGCAACATGCAGCGCAGAATTTGCGTAGTTGAGTTGCAGCGTATCCGTCCACGCAGGGAAATAGGGGTCTTTGCCACAAGCAAAGTAGGTGCCATTGTGTTGCACCACGCTGTCAGAGAGATACACCGCCATGTGCGGCGGCACAGCCACAAAATAATTGGGGTGCTGATTTAGCCACTCACAATCTCGTGCGATGTGATTTGGCACAAAGTCAAGGAGCAACCGCATCCCTTTTTCATTGAGTCTATGCCGAAACTTCAACAGCGCTGACTCACCGCCTAAGGTTTGCGCGACATTGTAACTTTTTATCGCAAATGGTGAAGCCCCCACATCGCTCAGTTCCACATCGGGCAGCGCACGCTGATACTCTTGCCATAGCCCTTGATGCGTCTGTGCAATCCGACGCGCAGCAGCACTCTCTTCCCAAACTCCCATCAGCCACACAATATCCACTTTTAACTCACGCCACTTACAAAACTCCACCTCAGGCACATCAGCAAGCGTTAGTGCCCGTCCCGCCTTGAGCGAAAGTTCCCTTAACCACACGCGTGTATTTACTTCGTAGATTAGTGGGAATTTATTTACAACCGCCATTGTCTAAGTCTGTATAACTTGTTTTTAGCCTGTATTATTCTTAATTTTGGTTTTTTAGCGTCGCGTACATAGCATGAAGTTACAGAATTACAGAAATTGACCACGAAGTTTTCAGATACTCTTCACTTTATCTTACATTATCTCCTCACACTAGCAAGCACCTTTTACAACTGGCTGTAAAGCAAAAAAACATCTTGCAAAAAATACTGTAATGTCTCGTACTAGTCGTCGCTCATCTACACGCGCTAAGAAGGTTGTCAGCAGTTTCTCTAAAGATACATTCCGCTCACAGGTACTTGCTGTATTGCAGGCGGTTTTTGACGTCAATCCCATCCCCATGCTTCTCTGCGATTTCAAGACGGGTGAAATTCTTGCCGCCAATGAGGCTTTTGTGAAATTTTCAGGATATAGCCACGACGAACTCTTAGGGAAAACCGCACATGACTTGCCTTTCTGGGAAAATACAGCGGCGCGTCATCTCTTGCTTCAGCATCTGCAACCCGGAACTCTACCTTTGGAGTCAAAAATAACTTTCTTGACAAAATCTGGCGCACAGCATTCTGTAAAACTCAAGCTGAGCGTGATTAAGAGCGCTAAAACACTCTACACGCTGAAAGTTTTTGAGCTACTATCTAACACAGCGGCAGAACTTACTGCTTCACTTATGCCTCTACAACCGCTATCTGAAATACAGCGGTTTTCTCAATTAGAGACATGGGAATATGATGTTGCTACAGGTAAAATTACATGGTCGCCCGGGTTATTTAAGCTATACAATCTGCCGCCAGATGCCTCTGAACCTGACTATGCGACACTTCTTTCCTTCTACACTCCAGAAAGTGCCGCTGCACTTCAGGCTGCAGTCTCAGAAGCGCTTGAGACGGGCAAAACCTACGAGCTCGAGTTAGAAGTATCGCTCGGCGATAAACCCGCTACGCATAGGTGCATCGGTTATGCCTTGCGCGATAGCCAAAACAAAGTGTATAAACTCTTTGGGTTTGTCACAGACGTTACTGCGCTCCGCTCCGCAGAACGAGCTTTGCAAGCAAGTGAAGCACGTTTTCGTTCACTAATAGAGCATGCGCTTATTGGTATTGCTATTGTCTCGCCGCAAGGTACTTTGCAGCATGTCAATACTGCTTTTGCACATCTGTTTGGATACAGTAAAGCTGAACTTGCTCAACTGAGTCTTAAAGATGTCATAAAATCTGAAGACCCCGACCCTGAACAGCCCTTGATGCACCAAATTCTCTCTGATGAGAGTCGTGCTTACGATGTGGTTCGACGTTGCCGACGCAAAAATGGAGACCTGCTTTGGGTTAAAGTTTCCTCAGTGCCTATTTACGACAATGCAGGTCAGTTAATTTACGAACTGGTGACGGTTCAAGATCTGACTGCAATGAAAATGCTTGAAGACTCACTTCAGGAGAACAAGGATCTTCTTGAATCAGTTATCAACACTGCGGCGATTGGTATTTGCGTAACCGATGAAGAAGGACGCTATGTGATAGTCAATCCTGCTTATTGCAACACATACGGCTACAGTAAAGAGGAACTTTTGGGACAGCACTTTAGCATGGTCATTCCAGCTGAAGATCAGCTCAAAGCCAGCAACACCCATTCAGCCTTTATTGCTGGCGACCCGCACTCTTCAGGTGAATGGCGATTGCAACACAAGGATGGTCATCTTCTTGATATTTATGTTACCGCTGGGCGATTGATACGCAAAGATGGGAAGCGCTTTAAGGTTACCACTGTCGAAAATATTACCGAGCGTAAGCGTGCAGCAGAAAAGCTCCGCGAGACAGAAGCGGCTTTGCGACAGTCACAAAAAATGGAGGCTATAGGTGTTCTTGCAAGCGGTGTTGCGCACGACTTCAACAACATCTTAGCTGCTATCTTGGGGAATGTCAAGTTACTGCAACGGCGACTGCTAGACAATGATGAGCAAATTACAGTGCCACTTCAACGCATTGGGACTTCTGTCAATCGTGCTGCAAAACTGGTGCAGCAACTTTTAGGCTTTGCACGCAAGGGCAAGTACCAATCCGTCAATTTTGATGTTGGAACAGCGATTCGCATAGTGGTGGATATTTTCTCGCAATCCATTGACCGACGCATTCGTCTTGATGTGAAGCTTGCGCCAAAGCTACCGCAAATTGTTGGCGATCCTAACCAGATTGAGCAGGTTTTTCTCAACCTCTTGGTCAATGCCGCTGATGCTATCGCCCCAAAATTGAAACAAAATCACAAAGGTGTGATAACAATCACGGCGGAGAGTGTAGTTCTACCCGAAGAGAAAATTAAAGCGCTTGAACTTGCCCCTAATCAGACCTATGTGCATGTTTCAGTTTCAGACAATGGCACAGGTATTCCACCTGAGATTCAATCGCGTATTTTTGAACCTTTCTTTACAACAAAAGAAGTCGGTAAAGGCACAGGCTTAGGACTTGCTATGGTTTTTGGCGCCGTCAAAAGTCATCATGGCGCCGTGGAATTTTATACATCACCTCATGAAGGCACAACATTTCACCTCTACTTCCCGTCAGTCACTCAGTTTGAAACCCTCGAGCAAACTGGTACAGACATTCAACCATTAACTACTTCAATGAGTAAAAAATATACTGTTCTCGTTATTGAAGATGAGGATCTGCTGCGCCAATTGCTTGAAGATCTTTTCAAAGAGTCGAATTTCAATGTTATCAGTGCTGTTGATGGTGAAGATGGTCTTGCTAAATTTCAAATGCACTATCCTCACATTGATATTGTGCTGCTTGATATGAACATGCCGAACATGAATGGTGAGCATGTCTATGAAGCGCTCTCGAAGTATCCCAATCCTCCGCATGTCATCATTCTGACAGGCTATGCCGAAGATGAAGTATTGCAGAGACTGCGCGATCAAGGTATCCGAGATGTGATTATGAAACCTTATGATACGGATGAGTTACTACGACGAGTTTGTGACATCTTAGAGCCGAAGTAGCTATATGTTTTTGCCTACTTGCTTTGCATACTTTTTGTAAGATAACTTTGCGGTTTAATTCATGTCAGTCTAAAGTTTAAATGAAGCCTTTAGAGAACCAAGTTGCGCTGATTACAGGTGCTTCACGCGGTATTGGTAAAGCTACAGCGCTTAGGCTAGCCGAGTTGGGCTGCCACATTGTTGTCGGATACTTGAAGCATTGTGCAGAAGCCGAACGCACTGTAGCTGAAATCAAAGCGATGGGGCAAGATGCGATTGCTGTGCAAGCCGACACTTCACGCTACGATGACCTCAAACGCCTTTTTGCTGAGGCACATGCTCATTTTCAGCGCTTAGACATTTTTGTCAGCAATGCTGCAAAAGGTGTGTTTGGTCCTGTTACGCGCATTGGTCCAAACGGGTTTGATTTATCAATAGCTACAGGTCCCAAAGCCCTGCTCCTTGGTGCGCAAGAAGCAGCGAAACTCTTTGGGGATAAGGGTGGCGTGATTGTTGCGGTCTCCAGCATTGGCAATTTTCGTTGCTTAGAGGGCTATGCTGCTATTGGCACAGCTAAAGCCGGAATTGAGACACTGATTCGCTATCTTGCTGTTGAGCTTGGTCCGAAAAACATTCGTGTTAATGCTGTCTCTGGCGGTCCGATTGATACGGATGCTCTGGATGATTTCAAGAATGCTCAAGTGCGACGCGCCCAATGGATTGCGCGCACACCGCTCGGTCGGCTCGGCACAGCAAAGGATATTGCCGACATCATTGCGTTTCTTTGTACAGACGACTCACGCTGGATACACGGACAGACCATTCTCGCCGATGGTGGCTATACACTAACAGAGTAGTTTTCATCATTCAATCTAATTTTTTTCCTGATGTTTTTTGAAGAATCGCCTTGGATGTGGATTGGTTTCTTTGCCGTTGTTACCCTTGTTCTTGCGCTTGATTTAGGGGTGCTGAACCGCACGGCGCACCGTGTGACGCCCCGTGCTGCACTCGGCTGGGTCTGCCTCTGGGTATCGTTGGCTTTCAGCTTTGCTGGTGCCGTCTGGTATTTTTATGGGACCACCAAAGGCACAGATTTTATTACCGCGTATCTTATTGAGCAATCGCTCTCGGTTGATAATCTTTTTGTTTTCGTCTTGGTCTTTCGCTTCTTCAAAGTTGAAGACAAGTATCAGCATCGGGTGCTCTTTTGGGGCGTGCTGGGCGCAATTGTGATGCGAGCAATTTTCATCTTTGCTGGTGTTGCCCTGATCAATAAATTCCACTGGATTACCTACGTCTTCGGCGGATTTCTAATCTACACCGGGATTAAGTTTTTCTTTGAACGTGAAGAAGCAGAAGCAGATTTTGCTGAAAATCTCGGCGTGCGCCTTGTCAAGCGTTTTTTCTCAATTTCGCGCACCTACGATGGTCAGAAGTTTTTTACTATTGAAAATGGCAAGCGCATAGCAACTCCTATGTTTTTAGTGCTTGTCGTGATTGAAATTACGGACCTTATTTTTGCTGTAGATTCTATTCCGGCTGTGCTTGCTGTCAGTCCCGATCCCTTTATCGTCTTTACATCCAACATTTTTGCTATCATGGGCTTGCGCTCAATGTATTTTCTCTTGGCTGATATTATTGACCGCTTTACTTACCTCAAATATGGTTTAGCGTTTATTCTGATGTTTGTTGGGGTAAAGATGGTTGCCGTGGGCATCAACGATGCATGGAAAATTCCATCGCCAATTTCGCTTGCAGTGGTAGCAAGTGTATTAGCACTTTCAGTTATGGTGTCGCTGCTTATCAAACCTGCCCCGCAGTCTGAAGAACCCTCTGTATCAGAGACTGCCGACGAAAAACCTCAAGGGATTATGCCTGTTGATAAAAGCTAAAGTTTTCTGCCTTTTAAGTTTGCTGTGCTTTAATTCGTCTTCAAATACAAAAGCCCTCTGCTGAAAGAGGGCTTGCAGTTATACTTGGTACATTTAGACGGGAATGCCGTGTGCGACCATAATTTCGCGTGCGGCTTTGTTGCCGGTTTCCACAGCGCCTTCCATGGAATCATAGAAGCGATTGCGCGTGTATCCACCAGAGAGGAAGAGATTTTTTACTGGTGTTTTCTGTGTCGGTCGCTTCGCATCCATACCGGGGACAGCGGCATACACCGACTGCGGAATGCGCACGATGGTATGCTTGAGAATTTTTGCGCCTTTTGACGTCTCTGGGAAAATATCACGCACGCTTTCATCGACTTTGGCGATAATTTCTTCATCGGAGAGATGCATGAAATGCTTAGCAGGCGCTACACCAAACTCAAAGCGTGATTTACCTTGATGTGTCAAGCCGCGCAGTGTGGCGTAGTCCGGCGTCGTGTTGCCCATATCGGCGTAGAACGGGATAACGCCATCGGGCGAGAACATGATGTTATCGATGTAGCTAATTTGCTTATCGTACCAAATTTGCACGGTAATGACCGGCACACCTTGAAATTCATCGATGTTGCGGAAGAATTGGTATTTTGCTTTGAGCGCTTCCGGCAAAACTTTTTTGAGGTTATGCACGGGCAAGGCGGTAAGGTAATAATCGGCGTGGAAGGTTTCACCTGTTGTCATCTGCACGCCTGAAATTTTTTCACCGTCGTAGAGTAGTGCTGCTACTTTTGCGTCTGTGTGAATTTTGCCGCCTTTCTTGCGAATGTAATCAGCTAGCGGCGCAATCAGATACTCCTCCGGGGAGCCTTTCAGAAAGCCCATCATTGAGGCTTTAGGGACGCGCAAGAATTCGCCGGCGACATCAATGACGATTTTGGCAGAAATCTCTTCGGGCGGTAAGAATTTCAGTGCAAGCGACATCGGCACAAACATCTTCTTTAGGAGCCTTTTGCTCACGCCTTGCTTTTGATGCCATTGCTCATACGTCATCTTGTCTTGTTCCGCATAATACTTTTCACCGCCGAAGAGGATAGGCATGAGCATTTTGGTGAAGGTAATCATCTCGCCCAGTGTAAAGTAGTGATTGCTTGTTACAGCCGGAATCAAGTGGAAGGGGCTGGGCAATTTCCATGTTCGGAACACAAATCGCTCACCTTTAGAGAGCGTATAGTTCAGTTCGTGTTTTTTCCAGAGAATGTGCTGGTAGGTGCCAAGTTCTTTCATCAACTCGTAGATTTCTTTATATGCGCCGAAGAAGCAGTGCAACCCCGTTTCAATCCAATCGCCTTCGGCATCTTTCCACGAGGAGACTTTGCCGCCCAGAATGTTGCGTTTTTCAAGCAGCTCGACTTGAAAGCCTTTATCGACCAAACGCTTAGCGGCAGCCAGACCAGCCAGTCCGCCACCGAGAATGAGGACGCGATTTCCGCCCGTCTGAACACGTGGCGACGCAATCAGTTCTTCTGTCATATTGTCTTTGAAATCCTTTCAGATTAGTTATGAAAACTACATTGCCAAACTCAATTCTTGGGTAGGACGTTTTTTTACACTATGGCAAAATCTCGGACAGCAATTGCAACAGTTTAGCAGCTTCAAAGGGCTTATAGAGAAAGGTTTCGACATTTTCGCGTTTGAGTGCCGCCAGTCGCTCACTATCCATAAATCCACTTGCAGCAATAATTTTAAGATTCGGCTCTAGAGCCCGCAAAGCTTGCACGGTCGTTACGCCATCAATCCCCGGCATTGTCATATCCACGATAGCTACCGCCACACGGTCTTGATGGGCTTTGAACAGTTCAAGACCTGCTTTGCCAGTCTGTGCCGTCAGAACAGTGTAGCCATGCACAGTTAGCACCATTTTTGCACTCTCGCATATCGCATCTTCATCATCAATTATCAGCACAAGCCTACCTTGCCCACTCCGCTGCCTTGTTGGCACAGTCGTCGTCGCGCTTCTTGCTTCTTTCTCTGCAAGCGCTGGCAAATAGACCTTGAACACTGTGCCTCTGCCTAGTTCGCTATACACCGTAATAAACCCACGATGATTTTTTACAATCGAAAACACCGTCGATAGCCCCAGCCCCGTACCTTTTCCCATTTCTTTTGTGGTAAAGAAGGGCTCAAAAATTTTGTCCAAAACTTCCGGTGACATTCCTGTACCTGTGTCGCTGACTGTTATCAAGACATACTCGCCTACCTTTGCATCAATGTGAATGAGCGTATCGTTCTCTCCGATGAAACATCGCTCGAGATTCAAGCGCAGTGTGCCGCCTTTCGGCATCGCATCGCGTGCGTTGATGGCTAAGTTTAATAGCACTTGGTATATCTGTGTGGCATCTGCCATGACGCTTGGCAAGTCTGATGCGACATGGGTCTCAAACACGATGTTTTTCGGGAAAGTATTCTGAATGAAAAGTTTCATGTCGTCCAGCACATCAGTTAGGTTGGTTGGGCGCAGTTGTCCTTCGGAGCCACGTGCAAAGAGCAAGACTTGTCGCACAAGATCAGTCCCACGGTCTAAATTGCGTTGCAGTGTTCTTAGCCAACTTTGGCTTTTTTCGTCAGTGAGTTTTGAGCTCAGCAATTCTACCGAGAGCGACATTGGAGTTAGGATATTGTTGAGGTCGTGTGCAATACTGCCTGCAAGCCGCCCCAGACTATCTAAACGCTGCGACTGCAAGAATTGCAACTGCAATCGACGCTGCTCAGTAATATCAGTCTCGACCGAGACAATCGCTTTTGGCTTTCCCTGTTCATCATACGTGAGCGTCCAGCGACATTCTACCATCACCTTTGCACCACTTTTATGACGCTTTTGTAACTCGCCACTCCAATAGCCCTCTTTGAGGACTGTTTGAATAAGTTGCTTTACAGCAGCGCCATGCTCTTCCCAAATTATTTCTGCAATAGTTTTACCAATCACTTCATTTGCACTGTAACCATAAACTCTCTCGGCACTTTTGCTCCAGAAAAGAGCACAGTCGTCAAAGCTACGCACAATGATAGCATCACGCACGCTGTCAATGAGAAGTGCTTGCTCTCGCAGCAGGGTTTCAGCTTTTTTGCGCTCTGTGATGTCTTTCATTGTGCCAATTAGGCGATACGCCTTGCCTGTTGCATCTACTAGGCAATCCCCACTATCCTCAACGTAAATGTAAATGCCCTCTTTGCGTCGAAAGCGATAGATTGCATTGTAAGGTTTTGCGGTGTGTATCGCTTCGTTGAGTTTGGCGATTGCTTCAGCGCGGTCGTCAGTGTGAACATACTCTGACCAGCGCTCTAAGTCCACATTGGCAAACTCCTTTGGAGAAAATCCTGTCACTTGCTCAATAGCACCTGCCCAAGAAATTTTTCCAGAGGTAATATCAAGGTCATAGACAAGTTGCCCGGTGTGTTTTGCAGCAATGTAGTAGCGCTCTTCACTGACGCGCAGGGCATCTTCAATTTTCTTTCGCTCGGTGATATCGCGTTGTACACCGAAGTGTCCAATGAATTTCCCCTCACGGTTGAAAAGTGGCGTGTAGTGTCCTTCAATCCAGATCGGTGTGCCATCAGCGCGTCGCTCGTGCGTTACAATGATTTGAGCACCATGGTCCAAATTTTCTCGCCAGATTCTTCGTCCATATTCCAAATCATGTGCATAGAAATCTGCGGGTGTTCTTCCGAGAAATTCTTCTCGACTCAGACCGTATTGCGCCAGTATGGCATCATTAGCCTCGGTCATGCGTTGATGTGTGAAGATGTAATCCAGTGCGGCTTCTTTGTCTGGGGCATTATGCCATTCAATTGGCTCATCGAGCATCATGAAGTAGAAGCCTTCAAGCGCCTGATTGAAGAAAAGTTGCAGCCGTTCATCTCGTTGGAAAATTTCTTTTTCAAGCCGCACGCGTTCAGTAACATCAAATGCGATTACAAGTCGTGCAGGTTTGCCGCCAAACTTGATACGATGCGAGTGAATTTCTGCAGTAAAGACTTCACCTTTTTTCGTTTGATGTTTCCATAAGCCAGTGTAAGCTTTCTTTTTTTTGCGGATTTGTTGAGCAGTCTTGAGCATAGCCGGCACCGTCTCAGGCGGGCGAATTTCAGCAATGGTCATGGAGAGAAATTCACGTCTTGAGTAGCCATAACGCTTGACCGCAGCTTTGTTTACTGCCAAAAACCTGAGAGCCTCTTCATCATAAATCCACATCGGCGTAGGATTGTCCTCAAAAAGCCCGCTGTAGAGTTCCTTCGCCTTAATGTTCTCATTTGCTTTCTTTGCACTTGCTGAACCTGTGGACGTGCGTTGCAGGTTGCTTTTCGAGCTTGCTAAGATGCGAGGCGAGCTGGGCTGCTGTTCAGCTATGGCTTTGCCCTTGACTCGTTGAGACAACTTCGTCTGAGAGAGAGATGTTATTTTCTTCGCCCGCTTTTGTGATTTACCCATTTGTAAGTTGCAGAGTAACAAAGGGATGGCTGAAGTTCGTTATCCTGCTGCTATGTGCTAACCTAAAGGTCTAATGTGTTTCGGTTGCCTGCACATTCTTGCGTTCATTTGGTAGATGGCAGAAAGAAGCGACAACATCCGTTGACAGCATCATACTTGTGCGGTAACTTGAATAAAGTTAATCTATTTTGCGCTAATACGCTTTAAGTTTCTAAAAAAATGTTGCACCGTTTCTTTCAGCGTGTCTATGGCATTTTGGTCTCACCCCAATCTGAGTGGCGCACGATTGCCAGCGAGCCCGTCTATGACCCGCAAGACCTTATTCGTGACTATGCCATGCCCATGATTGTTACAGCTACACTCCTTGAGGTGATTGTCGCAGGTATTTTAACAGGCATCAAGACGAAGCTCGTTTGGACAGCCCTTGTTCATTTTGCGCTGCTTTCGCTTTTGCTTGCCATTACCACATCGTTGATTCAGAGTTTTGCTCCACGCTTTCAAGCCAGCGATGACCGCAACCAAGCTGCGAAGGTGGCTGTCTATGGTTCGACACCAATTTGGATTGCAACCATTCTCTCCTCACTCTTGCCTTTTGGCGCGCTGTTTTCATTTGTTCTCAAACTCGCTGGCTTGATTTATGCACTTTATCTTTACAGCTTAGGTCTTGCGCCTGTTCTGAATGTGCCATCAGCACAACGCTCTGGATTTTCAAGCGTCATTGCGATTATGCTATTTCTAACCTTCGGTGTCATTCGGCTGCTTAGCGCAGGTGCAGAGCGCTTTTTCAATCGATAACTCGATAATCTTCAGTTTAAGATGTCCATACGCTTTTACATCACACATGCTCTTGCGTTAGGGGCTCTTGCAGTACTTTCTTTCTCACAACGCTGTCTGGCACAAAGCGCAGAGGAATGGTTCAGCGAGGGGCTCAAGCATCTTGAACGCGAAGAGTACGCTTCGGCAGTTGTTGCGTTTAATCGTGCCATTGCACAGGATTCGCTTAATTTGCCCGAGGCTTTCGTCAAGCGAGGGTTTGCTCGTCTGCGTCTCGGCGATACGCTAGGCGCGCTTCAAGATTACTCAACGGTTATCAAAAGCAACCGCAATTACCTTGACGCATACTACTACCGTGCGATGCTTCATCTGGCAATGAAAGATTATGCCCGCGCTATTGCAGATTTTTCTGCCGCAATTTTTCTCAAACCACAATTCCCCGAGGCATTTTACTATCGCGCCTTAGCTAAACTTCAACTTGGTGCACTCGATGAAGCAAAAAGCGATGTCTCTCTTGCTCTTGAACACCACGCTACTTTTGCTGAGGCTTATTCACTACGTGGGCTTTGCAATGTTTTGCTGGGCAACGATACACTGGCGATTTCCGATTTTACACAAGCCTTGAGATTGCGCCCTAATCCTGACGATTACTATGAGCGCGGTATGGCACGCCTTCGTTTGAATCGTGCGCTTGAAGCGATGCTGGATTTTGATAATGCCATTGCACTAAGGCAAGATGAGCCGAAGTTTTACTATGCTCGTGGCTTAGCTAAGCGCAATGCAGGGATGCGCTCCGAAGCGTTTCCGGATTTTCTAGCCGCTCGTGCAAAAGGCTATGAAGATGCCGAGCGCTATCTCAAACTCTATGGCGAGAGCGAAGAAAAACGCCGTGAGGATTCGCTGCGCATTTACGGCACACGCGAAATTGTCGTTGAGGCAAATGCGCCCGAGTTCGAGAAGTTTGTCAAAGAGACACGCTCCGTGACGCAGCGTGGTATTGCCGTCGCAGAGTTTGCTTCAGAGCAACTGAACGCTGGGTTTGCACCTGTGGTCTTGCCCAATGCCAGCATTGAGATGTCGCCGAACGAGTGCAACCGAGTCTTGATTCAGACGCGGCGCCCAAGTCAAGTTCCAATTCAGTGTATTGCTCAACTGTTGCGTGAGCAAGCTGCAAAAACCAATGATGCTGTCGTCAAAGACGCAGCGCTGCAATTGACAGCGCTTGTGCGCGAAATGGACATTGCACGACAAATGCCCCTCTCAGCTCTTGAAGTGCGCACGCGCTTGCTCGAAGCACGCCAGATTTTGAAACAACTCAATGCATATCTTGCCGAAAAACAGAAATCGCTTCGTTAATCGTTGAACCATCGTTGCACTTCAATGCACGAGATTTTTTCTCTTCACGATTTCAAACCGCAGATTCAAGTCAGTTCTCTCTCCCAAAGACTTGTGCCACCACCGCGCTTTGCCACTGCGACACTCGAAAGCTACATTGCCGACCATGCGCATCCTTCACAACAGGCTGCAAAAGAATATCTGCGTGCATTTATTCATCGATTCAATCGACAGCGCAATGGCTTGGGCAAACTTCTCAAATCCTTTGGTGCCTCGCCTATCTTGGGCATTTATCTTGATGGTGCATTCGGCGTGGGCAAAACGCATCTGCTTGCTGCGGCACATTCCGCCTTCGAGGGCAAAAAATACTATCTTTCTTTCACAGAACTGATGTATCTCATCGGTTATCTTGGGCTTGAGCGCGCTGCCGCAGAACTTAGCACAGCAAACCTTATCGCAATTGATGAATTTGAACTCGACGACCCCGGCAATACCACCATGGCAATTGGCTTTTTGCAGCGCATCTTTGCTCGCAACATTGCCGTCATCACAACCTCGAACACGCCTCCTTCACGCTTAGGGGAAGGACGCTTTGCCGTGCAAGATTTTCAGCGTGAAATTTCTGCACTGTCCTCTCAGTTTTATGTCCTACGCATCGACGGCAACGATTATCGTCAACGTCGTGTTACCAGTGCCAGCGCTTCTCACTCCACTTGGCATTTGTCAGGCTTGCGTAAGTTTTTTTCGGATTATCATGTGGAGCATGGGCGCAAAAAAGCCTACTTTAATGCGGACGAACTTTTGCACATGCTGCGCACCTTTCACCCTATGCACTACCTTGAACTTGCTGAAACACTTGGCGCTGTCTTCATTGAAGATCTTTCGCAACTTCACGACCAATTCGACGCCCTACGCTTCGTCTATTTCATAGATAAACTCTACGACAATCAAAGCAAGCTCTTTGCTTCTGCAACCATCCCAATTGAAGAACTTTTCCCAAAAGAGTTTTACAAATCTGCTTATGCTAAGAAATACCTGCGTTGTCTTTCGCGACTGAAAGAAATGTGCAGCACATAGTTAGGTCGCCTCGCGGATTGGGCAAACCAGTTTGCAGGAAAAACTTATCATTTTCTTAACAAGCGTAAAGTTTTTTTGCTATCCGCGTGCGTTGTATATTACGCTGCAATTAATGCCTGCAAAAAAAAGTAACCATAAATTCAGTGAGCGGATGAAAATAACCCTTGCTACAGTAACTCTTTTCTTTGCTCTATTGCTTGCTGCCTCTCCCTCGTCTGCATTGGCACAGGCGCCGATTACAGCAGATGGAAGAATCTTCCACACGCAGAAAGCCTTGCTTCCCCGAATTGGAACGCTAAGTGCAGGACTTAGCGGCTCTTTTTTCATCCGTACAGTCGACTACATTGCAGGCGGCGGCGTACCTGACGACGTTCTTCAAACCAATGCGGACATCAATGTGGATTATGTCTTGACGCGCAACCTTGCTATCGCTGCCACAATTAACACGCTTCGCATTGAAAACCGCTTGGATAACATTCCCACTGGAACTTTGTTTTTCAGTGGCGTGCGTCTTGCGCTGAAGGCTGGTTCAATTGGTGTTGCAAACAATCGTATTCAGTTGGGCGGCTGGCTCGACTTAAACGTGCCTTTCTCACGCGAGCCTAATCCACCGCTCATGCCTTTTGTTACCAATGAGATTGGTATCGGTCTGCACCTTGCTGGCTCATATTACTTCGACAATGTTTTCCCTGAGACCTCGGGCGGGATTCACCTCAACCTTGGGTTGCGCAACTACCTTTCAAGTGGGACCGTCATCACGCGTGGTGTCAATCCACTTGCGCAAGTCGGTAATGACATCTTAACACTTCGATATGCACTGGGCTTTGATACTCCACTGCCAATTCG
The DNA here is from genome assembly GCA_046291735.1 of Candidatus Thermochlorobacter sp. Classification (GTDB taxonomy): domain Bacteria; phylum Bacteroidota; class Chlorobiia; order Chlorobiales; family Thermochlorobacteraceae; genus Thermochlorobacter. The sequence continues at coordinate 213,817 of JBKBSK010000001.1, forward strand.
TGGTCAAAATCTGATTGCTTTTGCAGAACTTTCAGGAGAACTTTACGCCTCATCATCACTGCAGGAGTATGTCTATGGGCGAGAAAATTTCGCCTACATTGGTGCTGGTGCAAAGTATCAAGTGCTCGACTGGCTTTGGGTCGAGGCAATGGGTCAATTTCTTATTCTTGGCAGCAATGATGAGACAAATTACTTAACGAGCTTTGGCACGCGTCCTGTATCGCTGGCTGGCTTAAATTATGCGCCATGGCGTGTAACAGCTGGGGCAAAAGTTGAGCTTGGTCGACGCTTCCGCATTCCCTATATCATTGATGAAGCGCTGGGTATGTACGATCCACTCACCTATTCCAAGAGCGAGCGTGCACGAAATCGTAAAGTGATGGATGTCTTAGATGAACGCTCACAGGAATTGATTGATATTCTTAAAGAAGTACGCAAACAAGACTCTACACTGAACGGCAAAATCTACTATGAAATTGTTGTTGGCATGCGTGGCAATGTGGAAAAAGTGCGCTTGCTGGTCTCTACGCTCGACGAAAATGCATACTCAGAATTTACAGAAGAGCAGTTTGCCGACGCCATTCGCAATTGGAAGTTCCCGCCCGGCAATAGAGAAATTGTCTTTGACGTCTTCAAAGTGGAGATTTCTAAAGATGGGCGGTTGAGCATTATCTCCACACGCACGATGGACGATGCTACGCCACAGGCTCAGGCACGATAGCACGGTAAGTATCACGCGCAATAATGAGTTCCTCATTGGTTGGAATTACCCATGCTGCAAGGCGACTTTCAGGCTTAGAAATCATACCCTCTTTGCCGCCTACCATCTCGCTGTTTTTCGCTTCATCTAATTCTAAGCCGAACCACTCCAGATGTGAGCAAATTTTAGCGCGAATGTAATCTGAATTTTCACCAATCCCTCCTGTGAATGTAATGGCTTGTGCCCCGCCTAATGCTGCCAAATAGGCGCCGATGTATTTCTTTGCACGGTAGCAGTAAATTTCAATTGCCAACTTAGCGCGTCTGTCGTCATTTTCTTTTGCTTCTTCAATCAAATCGCGCATATCGTTTGTTAAGCCCGAAATGCCCAGCAATCCCGATTGGCGATTAAGCATCGCATCCATAGCATCAGATGAATAATTTTCTTTGTGCTCCAAGTAGTTGATAATCGCTGGATCAATATCGCCAGAGCGTGTACCCATGACTAAACCTTCCAGCGGCGTCATCCCCATTGAGGTATCAACAGAGCAACCGCCACGAATTGCGCAGGCAGAACTGCCATTGCCTAAATGTAACGAGATAATCTGTACCTTACTGCGCTCAATGCCCATCAAAGTCCGATAACGATAACTCACATAGCGATGTGAAATGCCATGAAATCCATATCGTCGGATTTTGTGTCGCCGATAGAATTGATATGGAATAGCATACAAGTAGGCCACATCGGGCATCGTGTGGTGAAATGCGGTATCGAGGACTGCCACTTGCGGAATGGCGTTGCCAAAGAGTTGGCGTGCAGCGTAGATACCTTTAAGATTTTGTGGATTGTGCAGTGGTGCAAGTTCAATGCAGTCTTCAATTTTCGAAATTACTTGCTCGTCAATGAGCGTAGAAGCCGTAAGTTTTTCACCGCCGTGCACAATGCGATGCCCCACAGCATGAATATCTGCTAGAGAGTGAAGTCCTTCGATTGGGGTTTCGCCTGAAGTAAGCCATTGAATGATTTTTGCAATTGCCGCTTGGTGGTCGCGCAGCGGCGAAGTGGAACGAATGAGCTTGTCGGGTTTTCCACGCTGGTAGGTGCGAAACGTAAGCAAGGCTTCTGAACCGATACGCTCAATCACGCCAGAGGCTATGGGGTAATCCGTGTTGTGGTTTATCATCTCCCAGTCGGTGCAGAAGACTTGGAACTTTACACTTGAACTGCCGCAATTGAGCACAAGGATATTCATACTGCACAACCTTTTTGAATTTCGAGTTTTCGAACATTTCACCTATGTGGTTGGTGGAATAGCGCGAATGGTCATGGTGATAGGCGTCAGTGGGTTATCACGCGCATCTTTTGGTACAACTGAAATTTTATCTGCTACATCCATTCCGCTGATGACTTTTCCAAATACGGTATAGCCGGCGCGCACAGGATCGTCTAAGAATAGATTATCTCGGACGTTGATGTAGAACTGGCTACCCGATGAGGCTTTTTGCGGATTGCCATCACGTGCAGCAGCAAGCGTGCCACGTTTGTTGGGATGTTTGATTTCAGCGGGAATGCGGTAGTTTGGACCGCCTGTGCCGTGCATCATGCGCTTGCTTTCATCACGCGAGAGCGGATCGCCGCCTTGAATCATAAAGTCTTTGATAACACGGTGAAAGCGCACGCCATCATAATACTTTTCAGCAACAAGTTTTGCAAAGTTATCTCGGTGCAGTGGAGTATCATCGAACAGCTCAACGGTGATGTTGCCTAACGTGGTTTCAATCAAAAACTGGAGTGGCATAGAGAGTATAGTTTTGTATGAATGATATGATTACGGCGAACTGGCACAACACTTCTATTTTTCGGCGAGCGGATAAATTTTTATCCAGATACGCTCATAGGGTACATTGTAGCCATCGCGCTCAACTTTTGCAATTTTATCAATCGTTTCCATTCCTGCAACTACACGTCCGAAGACCGTGTAACTGCCATCGTAGAAGCGATTGTCATTGAGGTTAATATAAAACTGTGTCGCCGAAGATGCACGCTGTGGGTTTTCTTTGTCGTCTTTGCGTGCTGCAGCCAGCGTGCCACGAAAATGCGAGTGCTTGATTTCAGCCGGCAGCGTCAGATTGCCCAGAGAATCCAACTCAGGATTTGGTTTTGAACGAAATTTTGGGTCTCCTGCTTGCACAATCAGTTCGGGCACAATGCGCTGAAACGCAAGGTCGTTGTAGTAACCTCGTGCTACCAAGTTTTCGAAATTACGCTTGTGCAGCGGCGTATCATCAAAAAGCTCAATGATGAATTCGCCCTTTGGGGTCTCGACACGGTATTTTGCGCGATTTGATGTGCCTTGTATATCTTGCTGCACTTTGTCGGAGAGGCTTTGTTTGACGCATCCCAGCAAGAGCCATGCTGGGAGCACAAGCATCGCGTAAGCCATCCACCGCATCATCAGCAGGGGCAATTAGGTTCAGATTTTTAGACGTGCAATTGCTTTTTCGGCTTCACGTCCTTGAAGTGTAAGCGGAAATTTCTTTTTGACCTGCTCAAAAATTTCAAGTGCTTGCTTTTTTTCACCGGCAAGTTCGAAGGCGCGCCCGGCATCGCTGAGATAGTAGGCTTCGTAGGCTTGATTTTGCACAGTGTTCGCAGCGCTGCGATAGCGTTCCCCAGCTTGTTTATACTGCTGCTTTTGCTCGTAGCACGCTGCCTCACCCGCCATCGCTGCTGCTTTCAGAAGCGGAGATTTCGTAGAGACACTCTTGTAGAGCGCCAACGCTGAATCAATTGCGCCACGCTCATAGAGCGCATTGCCTAAGTAAAACTTAGCAATTTCACCTGACGATGTGCCCGCATAACGCTGCACAAACGCCTTTAACCCCATATGCGTGCTATCTGCCTCAATCGCTGTGCTCCAATCTCCCTCCTTGTAGGCTCGCATTATTTGAGCCAACTTTTCACTTGCTTCAAGCTCCAGCATTGCACTGCGCTGATTCCAAAACAGCAAGCCTGCAACAAGTAAAACAAGACCAACCCCCGCGCCTATCACCACTTTTTGATGGCGTTCATAGAAACTGACAAGTTGATAATACCACACCTCCAAATTCGCTATGTCGTTCGACCCTTTCTGCTTTGACATTGCCTTTGAAGAGGCTGTGGACTTGGTTGACTTCTGAATCGTCTCTTCTGCCATGATTCTTCGTTAAAATTTGGGCTGCAAATTTAGAAAACCGACGCTGGAACGCAAAAAAACTGCTAATAAGACTTCCAATTTAGCCGAGAGAGTGTTAATTAGCAAAACGTAGCGGCCATTTGTGCACGTCTTGCAGTGTGGGCGCTTTTAATCCAACAAGCGTGTTACAATTTGCGCCAACGCTCTTTTTGAGCAACGCCAATCACTTAGCGCGTTCTTTACCAAACCTTGCTCCATTCACAATGACTGAGGCAGAAACTTGCGTGTTTCCCTATCACATTTAAGAATGCCCTGATTGGCACAGTGTAATTTGCGCAGTTTGATTGAGCAAGTGAATTGAGCGCTTGCATGCAAGTGCCGCTTGTGCCTCTCACACTATATGTCAGATTTAACGGTAATGCAGAACCGTGTAACTCTTTGCTAAAACGTAGCGACGGCAATGCCTGAACTTAATAGCAATAACGGTCTTGATACAGCTATGCTCCCCGAGGATATCTCTATCGAGGAGCTCGCTGAACTTCAGCCAGTTGATATCGCAGAGTATCTCAGTGAACTGCCAGTAGAAAAAGCCGCAAAGGTACTGACTCAGTTACCGATTGAGGTTGCACAAGAAACAGTTGCCACACGACTTTTTCCAAACTTGCAAGACCTTTTTCTAGTGCTACCCAACGACCGCGCCGTTGAAATTATCCGCAATTTGCGCACAGACGAACGCGTCTATCTCTTCCGACAACTTCATTTGGCAAAGGGCGAGAAAGCCGAGCAACTCAATCAAAAACTTTTCTCGCAACTGCCTGAGGATATGCAGGCGGAGTTGCAGAATTTTCTGCGCTATCCGCTCACCAGCATCGCCTCTATGATGACCACAGAATTCACCGCTGTCTATGCCGATATGTCCGTCGAGATGGCAAAGAAACTGGTCTTGCGCCAACAGAAATTGGGACGCAAGCGCGAAATCTATGATGTCTATGTCTTAGAGCGTGATGATGGAGAAAAGCGTCTGGTTGGCGTGGTTAGCTTGCGCGACCTTCTACTTGCTGACGACCAAGACTGCGTCGAAGATATTATGCAGCGCGACCCGATTAGCATCCTACCTACCGAAGAACGCTGGGAAGCTGCAGTTCTCGTCTCAAAGTATAACCTGCTGTCTCTGCCTGTGGTTACGCACGACAACCGCATGCTCGGCATCGTTACCGTAGATGATATCGTCGATGTCATCGTTCAAGAAGAAACACGCGACTATCTCAAACTCGGTGGCGTGCAAACCAGTGCTGCCGATAAGCCCTACTTCGAAACACCCATATGGACTAATGTCCGCAAGCGCTTAATCTGGCTGCTTTTGCTCTTTGTAGGCGGCACATTGACTGCTAATGTGCTTGAAGGCTTCAAAGACGCCATTGAACGCGTTGTCGTGCTGACAATCTTCATTCCGTTGCTGATTGGCACAGGCGGTAACGCTGGGTCGCAAACCGTCTCCACCATCATTCGTAGCTTGACCATCGGTGAAATCAAGCCGAATGACTGGTTTAAGGTCCTCTTCAAAGAACTTTCTACTGGGCTTGCCTTAGGCTTACTGCTTTGCACAATTGCAAGTGTCTTTGCCCTGTTTCGTGTCGGCGATTGGCACCTTGCGCTCACCGTCGGTCTTAGCGTGATTGCCATCTGCACTTGGGCAAATATCATCGGTGCTCTCATTCCGATTACTGCAGAACGCTTGGGCTACGACCCCACAGTGCTTTCTGCACCGCTTATCACGACACTTGTCGATGCCACAGGTCTTGTGATCTACTTTACCGTCGCTAAGCTCGTTTTAGGCATTTAGCACACAATCCGCGTTGCGTTTTCGTATATTTGCCGTTGCGTTATGCACTGCATTACGGCGGTGCATGCAACCTCTGTTTTTCTTTCAGCGTAAGGTGTCTGGCTTACTTGCGTTCACTACAACGCACCCAAACTGCCGATGCCTTAGAAAAGCAAACTAAATTTTTGTAAAGACCATGAAACTGTATGTCTCAAATAAGAATGAATCCCCACGCATGTTCAAAAACGACTTTGTCGATGCCTGCTCACGTTGGCATTGGACTTCACCACTTTGGGCTTATGTGCCCTTCGTAGTTTTTCTGCTCTATCTTTCAATAGCAAAATTTGAAGTTAGCTTCACGCTGACCGCGGGACTCTTTGTGGCTGGTGCATTTGCGTGGACCTTTGCTGAGTATGTCTTGCATCGCTTTGTTTTTCATTATCAACCGAAACGCGCTTGGGCACAGCGCTTGCATTGGATTTTGCATGGCGTGCATCATGACTATCCCAGCGATGCATGGCGTTTAGTCATGCCTTTGCCAATCAGCTTGCCACTTGCCGTTTTCTTCTACACACTATTTTATTTTACACTTGGCAAAGTTCTTACGCCCGCCTTTATGGCAGGATTTGTTGCCGGCTATCTTGTCTATGATATTGGGCACTATGCCGTGCATCATTTCCCGATTAAGGGTGGTATTTGGGGCTACTTGCGTGAACATCATATGCGTCATCACTTTCAATCACCGAATCAAGGCTATGGCGTCAGCTCACCGCTCTGGGATTACATCTTTGGCACAATGTTCACAGCACGCCATGTAACCCACAGCACGCACACTCAGAAGCGTGCGCCCGAGCAAAGCGTTGAGTTGTAGCACTATCACCCTTCGGTATAGCTTGCTACAACTTGCTGCAGCAATGCGCTCATCTCTATTCAGTGATTGATTGCTTAGCACAGTAAGTCGTCAGAGTTAATTGTAGTAGATACTGAAACGAACTCAAACGAATCTATGCAGCCAGCACGAATTCTTTTTTTTCTACTTAGCGTTTTTTTGATGCTTGGTGTGCTGGCTGCACTCTTTCCTGAACAAGGCCTCGCACTTTCCGAAAAATTTTCGCTCCGATTCTTTAGCGTGCGTGCCCTTATCGGTATCGATGAGCTCGAGCCACCAGAGTTTGCTGCTGCGTCTGCCGCACCCCTGCCCAGCACAAAGACTGCTCTGACAAACCGTGCCAAATATCATATTGACCCCAACGATTCCACACGTCTTATCTATCCGAATGACAACAAAAGTGTGCTCTATCCGCTCTTTGCAGAACTTGAAAAATCCTCACAAGCCTCGCAGCCCATACGTATCTTGCACTACGGCGATTCTCAAATCGAAGAAGACCGCATGACCAGCACCATTCGACAGGTGCTACAAAGCCGCTTCGGCGGTTCAGGCGTCGGTCTTATCTCGCCGAAACCACTTACCAATTCCCTATCGCTTTCACACAGTTGGTCAGAGAATTGGCAGCGCTACGCTGTGTTTGGAGATAGCTCAAAGCCGAAGCATAACCGATTTGGCATCATGGCAGCTTACTGCGACTATCAAGAGACACAAGCCCTGCTTTCTTTTAAGAAAAGGACTTCTGCTTCGCCAATGCTCGGGGCGACACGCATCAGCATGCTATACGGCAATGCTAAAGCCGGCACAAAGGTTAGTCTTAGCGGCACGACATCACACGGCGAAAAAACACTTCAAAAAGGCAAACGACTTGCCAAACTGGAATGGACGCTTGCTCAACCTGAAGAACCCTTGCGATTGAGATTTACTGGTCCAAGTTCAGAAGTGTATGCTGTTGCGCTCGATGGCAAAAATGGTGTTGCCGTCGACAATATCCCGATTCGTGGCTCCTCCGGCGTTGAATTCGTTAAGATGGATTCGACACTTTTTGCAGAAAGCATTAAGGCGATGAATGTCAAGGCGGTGATTTTTCAATTCGGTGGCAACGCAGTGCCTTACATCAAAGGTCAAAAAGAACTCGAGTGGTATGAGACACACCTAACAAAGCAATTTCGTCTCTTCAAATCTCTTGGTCTGCACTTGATTGTGATTGGTCCATCAGATATGTCGACGAAATGGAAAGACAAATTTGTAACTTATGCTTATTTACCCGAATTGCGTGACATGATGCTTCGCTTGACGCACTCTTTTGATGGCGTCTATTGGGATATGTATGCAGCGATGGGCGGCAAAAATTCCATGCCGAAATGGGTTAAGCAAAAGTTAGCAATTGAAGATTATACCCACTTCACCCGAAACGGCGCAGAAAAAATTGCGCAAATGTTTATCCAATCTTTCCTGAAAGATTACAGTGAGTATCAGCAAGCAATGCAACGCAAAACTTACACTGCCGATGCAAAACCGGGTGATCGTGCCTCTTTGCGAAACTAAGCTCTGGCTAGTGCTTCTTTTCTTTTTCCTCTTGCCTGCTGCGCAAGCCGACGCCTTAGCTTTGCGCTTTGCTTTCACTTTCAGTGGCGTTCCAGATGTAAAAAGCACGCACTATACGCCCGCGCTCAAAAGAAAGCCCTCGAGCAAACGATACGACTTTATCCGATATAGCGCCAATCAACTGACTTTTCTAGGCAAAGCCAAAACCTCTGAGCCCTTTCACAGATTTTTTGAGAAGATGGATAGCCTAAAACATCATGCGTCAGGCAAAGTGCGCATTGTACATTTTGGCGGCTCACATGTGCAAGCCGACGTGTGGACAGGACAAGTGCGGCGCCGGCTGCGCGAGTGGCAACCAAGCTGTGAAGGTGAACGTGGCTTTATTTTTCCGCAAAAACTGGCACATTCAAACGGCTCGCCTAACTTTAGGGTAAATTATCATGGACATTGGCGCGCCCATCGCAATGTCAAACGTAAAGATGAATTACCCATCGGCGTTGCAGGCGTAGCCGCTACAACACACGACAGTCTAGCTGAGCTAGAAATTATCCTTACAGGCGATGGCTGGCTCGACTACCCATATCCACAATACACCTTCACACAAGTAAAGGTCTTTCATAATGCTGAAGATGAAAGCTACCTCGTACGACTTTCAGACTCGACACTGCCGCATCAATGCTTTATCAATCGTGCCGCTGGCTATACCGCTTTTGAGTTTGAGCAACCCTTGCGCAGTGTGCGACTTTCGTTTGTCAAAGTTGGCAGCGCTGAAAGTCAATTTGTCTTGCGTGGTCTGCTTCTAGAGCACAATGGCGCCGGATTTTCTTACAGCGCTATCGGCATCAATGGCGCAACCGTGCGCTCTTATCTGCGCTGCGAATTGCTGGGCAAAGAACTTGCTCTTCTGAATCCTGATTTAATCGTGTTTTCAATCGGCGTCAATGATACACGTGGCAAACATTTTGACGCCAAAAAATTCGAAGATGATTATGAGCAGCTTTTGCGCACAGTCAAATCAGTTGCACCCAACGCTGCCACTCTTTTTGTTACCAACAGCGACAACCTGCGACGCTCTCGAGCGCCAAATTTTAACACGCTTGCTGCACGCGAAGTGCTTTTCCGCTTAGCTCAAAAGCACAATGCTGCAGTTTGGGACTTATTTGAAGTCATGGGCGGATTGAGATCTTTTGCTTATTGGCAACAAGCCAAACTTGCCAAGCGTGATAAAGTGCATTTCAATCACAGTGGCTATACCCTGCTTGGCGATCTATTCTTTGACGCACTCATTGAGGCTTACAACACGTATCACGAAGAAGAGTTTGCAACAAATAAGCGATGACCGAGATGCTTGAGTGGCTTTACGCCATCTTTGCCTATAACCCCGAAATGCCCATGATATTTACGCGCGGCGCATTTTGGTGGTTCTTTGCCGCAGTTCTGGCTGGCTACACACTTGTCTATGACAAATTAAATTGGCGCAACGCTTATCTCTTTCTCGTTAGCGTTTTTTTCTACTACAAGACCGCTGGACTTTTCTTCCTGCTTCTGCTCTTTTCTACCGTCGCTGATTACGCAATCGGTCTTGCTATGCATCGCACAGAGCATAAAGCTCGCGCAACATGGCTCTGGATAAGCGTTGCACTCAATCTTGGCGTGCTCGGCTATTTCAAGTATGCGTATTTCTTCACAGAGTCGTATAATGCGCTTTTCCAAACCAACCTGAAACCGCTCAACTTTCTGGCGCACTGGTCAAACAGCTTTGTCGGTACACACTTCGATATCGATACCATCATCTTGCCTATAGGTATTTCTTTCTACACATTTCAGAAATTGAGTTATGTGATTGATGTTTATCGCAAAGAGCTTGAGCCTGTTCAGAACTTTTTGGATTTTGGTTTCTTCGTTACGTTCTTCCCGCAGCTTGTCGCCGGTCCGATTGTGCGCGCCTCAAGTTTTATTCCGCAAATGTATCAGCCCTATCGTTTGAGTGAAGCTGAGTTTGGCAGCGCCCTCTTTCTTGTGCTAAAAGGACTGCTCAAAAAAATGCTGATTTCTGATTACATCTCGGTTAATTTCGTCGATCGTGTTTTCGCTCATCCCAATGCTTACACTGGCTTTGAAGCCTTGATGGCTTGCTACGCCTACTCCTTGCAAGTCTATTGCGATTTTTCGGGCTACACCGATATTGCGATTGGACTTTCGCTCATGATGGGCTTCAGACTTCCAGCAAATTTTAATGAACCTCATAAAGCTGAAAATGTCGCTGAGTTTTGGCGCCGCTGGCATATTTCACTCTCCAACTGGCTACGCGACTATCTCTACATTCCACTTGGCGGCAATCGTCATGGAGAGTGGCGCACAAACTTCAACATTATGGCAACGATGCTCTTAGGTGGCTTGTGGCACGGGGCAAGTTGGAATTTTGTCATCTGGGGCGGTCTCAACGGTCTTGCACTGCTCTTCTATCGCTATTGGCGGCGTCTTAGCCCGTTCAAAGACGATCAACGCTGGTGGATTATGATAGCCTCTGTCTTTATCACTTTTTCCTTTATCACCTTCACGCGCATTTTTTTCCGTGCAGAGTCTTTCGAGCTTGCTCTTGAAATGATTCAAAAACTCTCTGGTGGCATTGAACTTGCGCTCATTCCAAACATTGTTGCAGGATATGCCGGCGTGTTTGCTATTTTGGCATTAGGCTTCTTCTGGCAGTGGATGCCTGCAGCATGGAAAGAATACGGCAAGGCTGTGTTTGTAGAATCACCGATATATGCCAAAGCTATAGCAACTGCTGCAGTCGTGTTTGTGGTCTATCAAGCCATTTCAGCCGACATGCAGCCATTTATCTATTTCCAGTTCTGATAAGCAAGTCGACTGCGCTCTCAGGAGCTAGCAGATTTGGGCGGGGTGCCGTTTTTAGTTTCTCTTGCTTCTTGCGCTTCCTTGATGCGTGCATTGGTTTCGTTGATTACTTTCATCGTATCGGAGATTTGCGAACTCATTTCACGAATGCGTGAAATTTTGCCTTGAATTTCGCGCAGCGTCTCTGAGACCTGCTTGAGGTTACGCGATTTTTCATAGATGAGAAAATACTCAATGGCTTGGCGCAGCGCGGCATGCAAATCACCATTGTATTTTTTTTGCACAAGCTCGCGAAACTCTAGCTCTTTTTGTGGGTCTAATTTGAGTCCAACATCGCTGAACGCAGAGGCATCGTTACCTGTGGCATGTTTTGAAGCCATAGTGATAGGATTGGTCTGTTTTGAAAATCTTCTCAAGATAGAGCCTTTGCTGCAAATCCTCAAACTCTTGTGCAAGGAGCGCCATACCTTGGTAAGCGCCTCAATTTGCTCGGGACTGCTTTGCGCAAATAAGCAAAGAGTTTAACTTCAACAACTTTTTTTCCAATTAACAACAAAATTCTATTCATCACTATGGCAACGACTGCGCTTTCCTCCACACCGAAAACTGATCTTGAAATTGCTCGTGCGGCTAAACTGCGCCCGATTGTTGAAGTTGCAGAAAAACTTGGTGTTGGCGGTGAGCATCTTGAACTCTATGGCAAATACAAAGCCAAACTTCCCCTCTCTCTCATTGACCTAGCCAAAGTACAGAAAAGCACGCTGATTTTAGTCTCCGCTATTACACCCACACCCGCCGGTGAAGGTAAAACCACGACCACGATTGGCTTGACCGAAGCACTCAATCGCTTGGGCAAGAAAGCCGTTGCCGTGCTGCGCGAACCTTCACTTGGTCCTGTTTTCGGTATCAAAGGTGGGGCTACAGGCGGCGGCTATTCACAAGTTGTGCCAATGGATGAAATCAATTTGCATTTTACCGGTGACTTTCCTGCTGTGGAAAAAGCCCACAACCTGCTTGCGGCGGTCATTGATAACAACATTCAAAATCGCAAGAATACCATTAACCTCGAGCCGCGCTCGGTGCGCTGGAAGCGTGTCATGGATATGAACGATAGAGCCTTGCGCAAAATTATCGTAGGACTTGGCGGTAAAGGTTATGGCATTCCACGCGAAACTGGCTTTGATATTACTGCTGCTTCTGAAGTCATGGCAATTCTTTGCATGTCGAACGATCTTTTCCACCTTAAAGAAAAACTTGGAAATATCTTTGTAGGCTACACACGCGATAAAGCGCCTGTCTTTGCGCGTGATCTTAAAGTACATGGCGCTATGGCGGCGCTCATGAAAGATGCTATCAAACCCAACCTTGTGCAGACTCTCGAAGGCAATCCTGCGCTGATTCATGCCGGTCCGTTTGCTAATATCGCGCAAGGCACAAATACCATCATTGCCACACGCATGGGCTTATCGCTTGCTGATTACGCCGTCACGGAAGCTGGCTTCGGGTTTGATTTAGGTGGTGAAAAGTTTCTCCACATCAAGTGTGGATACGGCAATTTCTCACCTAAAGCCGTTGTCATTGTCGCCACTGTGCGTGCCCTGAAATACCACGGCGGTGCAGCACTCGATACGCTCAAGCACCCCAATCTTGCTGCACTTAGCATGGGGCTTGCTAATCTCGATAAGCATCTTGAAAATGTAAAGCAGTTTGGCTTGCAGCCTGTTGTGGCAGTCAATAAGTTTTATACTGACACACAAGAAGAATTAGACTTGGTCGTGAAGCATTGTGCCTCGCTCGGCGTGAAGGCTGCAATTTCAGAAGTGTGGGCACACGGTGGTGGCGGTGCCTTAGAGCTTGCAGAATATGTACTACAAGCCACACAAAGCAGCAAAGATTTTACCCCACTTTACGATTGGTCGTGGGGCGTCGAGAAAAAAATTGAGACGATTGCAACAAAAATTTATGGCGCCGAAAAAGTTATCTTCCAAGCGCAGGCTCAAAATGATCTTAAAACGATTGAGGCACTTGGATTTGATAAACTTCCCATTTGCATTGCTAAAACGCAAAAGTCGCTCTCCGATAATCCTGCGCTTATTGGCAGACCTACAGGCTTTACACTTAGCGTGCGCGAAATTGAAATCGCCTCTGGTGCGGGGTTTCTCGTGCCAATCACAGGAGAAATGGTGCGTATGCCCGGCTTGCCCGAAGTCCCCGCCGCTGAAACCATCGACATTGATGAACACGGCAATATCGTGGGCTTGTTCTAATCTGACTGTGTTTTTCGGCGTCCACACAAAAAAAGCCACGTTGATTGTTTTCAGCGTGGCTTTTGCATTTGGATGCATTTAGATTTATCTGGCACCTGCGCTTGCCAGTCGAGCTTTGCCAATTGCTTCCGAAAGTTTTGCGGGCGGCAACCGCAAGGCGTTCAGTCCTTTTTGCAAGGCTTCTTCGCTATCGCGTCCTAAACCTTTTGTATTGATGGCAACGGAACTGAGCACACTTTGCGTATTACGATTGATAAAAAAGACCTCAAATGTAATGTCTTGCAGTACGAGCGGTCCATTCATTGTTTGAACCGTACCTGCCTCTTTTGCCGTAAAGGAGCCACGCGCAACGATAGGAGCATCACGTTGCACAGTTACACCATTTTTTTCCAAGGCTTGCACCACCATTTTGGCAAGCATTGCGTTTTGTCCATCACTAATGTCATTATCGGCAATTTCCACATCGCAGGCAAAACTGCCAATGCCTTCCACAGCAATATCAAAAGATAGTGTGGTGATGTTTCGCAGTTCTGAGCGCAGTGTTGCTGAAAGGCGCGAAAGATCGAGCGTTGCTGTAACTTTGGCTTTGTTGCCTTTGATGCCTAAGGCTTGCACGACATAGTTCAACTTTGCAAGCCCGTCTTCGCCTGTGATTACTTTCTCGATGACTTCATCGCCGGCTTTGAAAGTAATCGGCACGCCGCGAATGGGCTGACCATTAGAGAGAGCTTGAACGGTCAAGGGTTCAGGCAATACATCGCCAATTTTGCCTTTTTGATTGTCGCCGCCCGCTTTCTTTAGCACAATCATGGAGAGTTCATCGCGCACCTGCGATTCAATAAACTCAGGGCGCACATCTTCCGGCAGCGTATAACCTTTTGCCACAATGTTGAAGAACACTACCTTTGGACCAACCTCTTCAGCAATTGCTAAGGCTTCCATGTAGGCGTTAATTGCAGAGCCGATATCCCCTTTGCTTGAGAGCGCTGCGCCAGAGGCAATTTTTTCTCGAATCTTTGCAATCTCACCATCAAGTTCTGTTTTCAAGGTATTGGTAAATTCTTCACGGTTCAGCACGGCAAGTGCGAATGCCTTACCTGTTACTTTTGACTCAAAGGTTTCCGCAATTTCAACCCCAATGAGCGGCATTTTTTCAACTTCGGTCTCGATGCGGTCAGTTAAGTCGCTGGTAATCAGTGCACTACTTCCAACGATTTTTTCTGTCTGCACAAGTTTTGATTTGGTCGAAACCGTCACTTTGAACTGTTTAGCAATTTCCGCTTTGGCTTTGGCTTTGGCTTCGTCCAGCGCTTTTGCCCCCATGCCTTGCCCTACGCCTACCCAATACATCTCTTGCGGATACTTCGGACTTTTGCCTGTGCTGACCCATGCAGGCTGCGGTTGCGCCAGCGCAATGCTTAGCGTAACACACCAGAGCACAAGGTAGTTGATGATGAATTTCATACTCACTCTCCTTTTCAACTAAGAATTGACAATTTCTAAAAGCATCAATTTGCGATTGACATTGATGCGTTTGAGTTTTGCACCCAGCTTTTTGATGTCTTTGTTGGATTCAAATGCTTTACTTATGGCTTTGAAGAAATCGCGCTCACTTTCGTAGCTATTTTGCCACAAGATCCAATCTGCGGTTTCTTTTGTCGTTGCATTATTCTTGCGCTTTGTTGTTACCTCTTTAAGCACGTCTTCGAGTGCGTCAGTTAGGTCGTCGGGGTCATCAAACTTGCCGGTGATGCGGAAAATGACCTTATACTGGCGTCCTGAGGCAATATCTTCTTTCCAATACGCATTGATGCGGCTAAGCACGCGGTCGATAGCAAAGTTCATGGCTTCTTCAATCAATGCTGCTTCGGGCACATCTGGGCGCTCAGGGCTATATCCTGTCTCTGTGCCGAGCAATCGTGCAGTAGTGGTCTCATAGGCGCGGCACCCTACTGCGGCTTTTTTGCCGATTGAACCTTGCTCAATCTTCACATTGTAACTGATGTAGATATCTGCTCCAATCGAAAGTGCCAGCTTGTAGGCAATATCGTCTTGAATACCAGCGACAGCCTTTTTTGCGCTCACCAGATCATTTACTGCATCTTGTTGTTCAGGCACTCTGACTTCGTAGCGGCGCGCTGTCAAATACGATTCAATCACTTCGGCGCCTTTCTTGATGTTGGGGTCGCGCTGCAAGGCTGCAATCGGACTCTGTCCCTTCGGCACCTCAGGCAAAACCATGATGAACGGATTACCTGCAATTGCCGCTAAGTCTTTTGTGCCTGCAATCGCCCCTTTGGCAACTAGGTCTTCTTTCAACTTTTCACGATTGACTCGGATAAGCTTTTCTACTTTGACGCTCCCATCTTGCAACTTTACTTTGCTTAAAATCGAGTTGCTCATGAACGTGATGTAGTTGTTGATGTTAGCGTCAGTAAAAAACTCCTGCTCAATAGCTTTGAAGGCTTCTTTTTCAGCGGGAGTTTGCAAAATGGCATCGTTGGCAGAGTAGAGCAGGAAATAGACTGCGCATTTGCGTGCATCACGTTCAGCTTCATCTACATTGAAGCCGATACCTTTGGCTTTGAGTGTAACTTCCGTCGGTGAGTAGCTTTCCACGAATGTCGCTTCCTGCGACTTCGGCACTTGCGCATACACTACACGACCTACTACTGTAAAGAGCAGTAGGAAGGCAAGTTGTGCAGCAAACTTTTTCATAGCTTCTCCTTGTCACAAAGTTTTTAGGTTGAGGCAATACTTTTTTCGCACTTTGCTGTGCAATCGTTACAGCAACAGCAGTACAACTGTGCGCAGGCGCACAATCGTGTAAAGTTCGTATTCTTTGATAAGAAAGAAAAATGCGCCGTTTTTACCTCGCATGTGGATTCTTTCTAAAACTGTATTTTTCGGCGTCCTTTTTCTTCAGCTAATCTTGTGCACCATGAAGTTCAAGAAAAGCGACCTCAAATGGATGCTCTCAGAAATTGAAGCGCTTGTGGAGCGGACGAAAACACTAGAGAAACGCTACAAATCTATTTTGGAAGACGTTCATCTAAGCAATTTAGCAAGTGCAAAAAACTTGGTGCACTATCTTGCGCTGCGTGAATCCGATGTACGTGCACTACAAAGTCGGTTGAGCCTGTATGGTCTTTCGAGCTTAGGTCGCTCGGAGCGGCATGTGCGTGCGACGCTCTTGACCCTGCGTACTGTGCTGCGCTCACTTATTTCAAGCAAAACGCCTCGTGCCATTCACCCGCCAATTTCAGTCAAGGAAGGCAAGACGCTGCTCAAACGTCATACGATTGCCCTGCTTGGCAAAAAGCAGCGTGGTAGCCGTGTGGCTGTGATGGTTACACTACCCAGTGATGCTGCAGATGATTGTACCCTCATCAGAAATCTCATCGCTGCAGGCATGACCTGTGCTCGAATTAACTGTGCGCACGACGATGAACGAACTTGGCTAAACATGATTAAGCACATTCGCGCAGCAGCACATGAACTTGATACTTCATGCAAAATTTGTATGGACCTTGCAGGTCCTAAACTGCGCACTGGGGCAATGAAGCAAGGTGAGCAAGTTTTGCATCTTTCACCAGAGCGCGATCTCTATGGCAGAGCGGTTGCTCCTGCAGTCGTTTATCTTTCTGCGCCCATGCCAATTTTACCACCCGATACCTTGCCTGTCGATGCGCAGTGGCTTGCTGGATTGCATGAGGATGACAAAATCACTTTTGTCGATACGCGCGGCAAACGCGGCATGCTCAAGTTAGAGCGTCAGCTCGGTGACCTTTGGCGCGCCAAATGTTATGACTCCGCATATTTTGCTACGGGTGTCGTGCTGACCGTAGAACGAACGCAGGCTTCTTCACCTGTTCTTGCTTTACCGCCACGCGAAGAAAAAATCATCTTGCGTGTTGGCGATACACTTATCCTGCACAAAGCAGATATTCCGGGCGAACCTGCTGAATACAATGCCGATGGTGAATGCATTAAAGCCGCTCACATTTCTTGCACTCTGCCACAAGTTTTTTCGCATGTAAAAATCGGCGACCCCATCTTGTTCGATGATGGCGCAATCGAAGGCATCGTTCGCCATGCTTCTAGTGAGGAACTTACAATTGAAATTACACACACGACCAGTGAAATTGGCAAATTGCGCAGCGATAAAGGCATCAACTTGCCGCAGACCGATTTGCATCTAAGCGGACTGACCAGCAAAGACCTCGCTGACTTGCCTTTTATTGCAGAACATGCCGATTTAGTTAGTGCATCATTCATTAACACGCCACACGATGTTTCACTTCTGCTCAATGAGCTAGCTCGTCTTAATGCCTTGCACTTAGGTGTAATTTTGAAAATTGAGACACAAAAAGCCTTTCATCACTTTCCTGAAATTTTGCTTACCGCTATGCGCCACTACCCTATCGGTGTGATGATTGCGCGTGGCGATTTAGCGCTGGAAGTTGGCTGGGAAAACCTAGCACACACTCAAGAAGAACTCTTGCGTTTAGGTGAAGCGGCTCATATTCCGATTATTTGGGCAACACAGGTCTTAGAGACGCTAGCCAAGAAAGGGCGTCCATCACGCGCCGAAATTTCCGATGTGGCGCTAGCAGAGCGCGCTGAAGGCGTTATGCTCAATAAAGGCGCACATATTCTCGATACCATTCAAATGCTGGAACGCATTTTGGAATCGATGCAGCGCTATCAAGAAAAAAAGACACCGCTCCTGCCTGCTTTGCATACCATCATTGAGCGTGATTACCCAGAGCGCGATTGAATAGCTTGTTTTGATTATGCTATTCGACTTCTTAGCTTGCAATTTCTGCCGTAGCCATGTCTCTTCAGCATATTGAGATTTACAAGCGGATTGTTATCTTTGCAGTTTTGAGAATACAGTTAGCCTGTGAAAGTCACGCCGTTTTACATTGACGCCCTAAAGGTCGGTGACCCAAAGCACTTGTTTTTCATTGCGGGTCCGTGTGTTGTGGAAAGTCGCGAGCTTGTATTACGCACCGCTGAAAAACTCAAGCACGCTGCTGTGCGTGTCGGCGTAGGCATAATTTTCAAATCATCCTACAAAAAAGCCAATCGTACTTCGTCGACTTCCTTTACGGGCATCGGCGATGAGCGAGCGCTGAAAATTCTACGTGAAGTCAAAGAGAGACTTGATGTGCCTGTGCTCACCGATGTGCATTTGCCCGTCGAAGCTGAACTTGCAGCCGAGTATGTCGATGTCCTGCAAATTCCAGCTTTTCTTTCACGTCAGACAGAGCTTTTGCAAGCAGCGGGCAAAACCGGTAAAGCCGTCAACATCAAGAAAGGGCAGTTTATGGCGCCAAGCGATATGAGCAAAGCTGCCGCAAAGGTTCTGGAGACGGGCAATTCAAGAGTGATGCTCACTGAGCGTGGCACAAGTTTTGGGTATCACAATCTTGTGGTGGATTATCGAGCGTTGCCTATTATGTCAGAGACAGGTTTGCCGGTCGTCTTTGATGCGACGCACAGTGTTCAATTGCCAAGTGCCGGTAATGGGGTCTCGTCAGGCGAGCGACGCTTCATCCCAGCACTTGCGCGTGCTGCTGTTGCTGTCGGTATCTCGGGCATTTTCATGGAAGTGCACCCCGACCCAAGCCGCGCTAAGTCTGATGCCGCCACGCAAGTCCCGCTCAAGCACTTTGAGCAACTTGCGCGTGAGCTCAAGGCACTCTTCGAGCTTTCCAGCACCTTCAAAACAAAACTTGACTGACGTCAATGGACTTCATGGGAATACCAACTTCTGCGATTAACGAAGAAGAGCGGTTCAAACGCTATAAAGAAGCACTCAAGCATATTCGCGTCATCATTCTTTCCGTCGATGGCGTACTGACCGATGGACAAATCAACTACACAGAATCAGGCGACGAAATCCGCACGTTCTTTGCGCGCGATGGCTTTGCAATCAAAGAAGCCCTCGCACAAGGCTTACGTATCATTGTTATCTCAACGCGTCCTTCCAAAGCCACCATGCGCCGAATGATTGAGCTCGGCGTAACCGATGTCTATCTTGGCATCAGAAACAAACTTGAAACCTACGAAGAAATCAAGACGCTTTATGGTGTGCAAGATGAGGAGTGTCTCTACATCGGCGATGATTACGACGACTTAGAGATTCTCAAAAAGGTTGGCTTTTCAGCCACACCACTCAACGGTATCGATGCCCTGCGTTACAATGTCGGCTATGTCTCCGCTTTCGAAGGCGGTAAAGGTTGCGTGCGTGATGTTATTGAACTCACACTCGTCGAGCAAGGTAAGTGGCGGTATGGCGAACTCTACCGCTAAGTGTATTGCTGACACATGCCCTTCAAAGTTTTTTTGATGATTCACCCTTGTTTAAGAGTTGTTTAACAAGGTGATTGCTCACTCTGCTGCCGCCTTCATGGCTTTCAGCAAAGCATATCTTTTCGTATCTTGGTAGCTTGTAGTAACTTTCAGTAATCAATTGGGGAGTAACTATGAAGTCAACTGCGCCTTCTTCTACCCTGCGCTCAACTGCAAAACGCTCCGCTCGCTCTTCTAATGGTGTTGCAAAGAAAGTGAAAACGGTCGGCGTGCTCACCAGCGGTGGCGATTGCTCGGGTCTGAACCCCACGCTGCGCGCTTTGGTCAAAACCTTAATCAATGACTACGGAGTGAAAGTGATTGGCTACCGCGATGGATTTAGAGGCATGATTGAAAATGATTATATCGAGCTAGATTACAAAAGTGTGTCGGGTATTATTGATAGAGGTGGCACAATTTTAGGCACCTCCAACAAAGCTAATCCGTTTCGTCAGTATCAGCCTAAGACAGGCGAGTTCAAAGATGTCTCAAAGAAAGTTGTCGCCGACGCCAAAAAACTTGGCATTGATGCGCTTGTTGCTATCGGTGGTGATGGTACCATGTCTATGGCGGCACGCTTTACTGATATGGGGCTACCTACCGTTGGCATTCCCAAGACGATTGATAACGACCTGATGGCAACTGACCTTACTTTCGGCTTTCATTCCGCTGTTCAAATTGTCTGCGAATCCATTGACCGCATCAACACGACGGCAATGTCACATCACCGTGTGATGATTATTGAAGCTATGGGGCGCTATGCTGGTTGGATTGCACTCTATGGGGGAGTCGCTGGCGG
Source organism: Candidatus Thermochlorobacter sp. (assembly GCA_046291735.1). Lineage (GTDB taxonomy): Bacteria > Bacteroidota > Chlorobiia > Chlorobiales > Thermochlorobacteraceae > Thermochlorobacter. Next base: position 234,233 of record JBKBSK010000001.1, read on the forward strand.
TGCTGATGTTATTCTCATTCCTGAAATTCCTTACTCCATTGAAACAGTCGCTAAAGTGTGCGGACGACGCAATCAGCAGGGCAAAGGCTTTACGATTATCGTCATTGCGGAAGGGGCAAAGCCGATTGGCGGTGAGCTAACTGTTCAGAAAATCGTCAAGGATAGTTTTGACCAAATTCGCTTGGGTGGCGTCGGTATGCAGCTTGCTAACCAACTTGAGCAGTTTATTCCACGCCTTGAAGTGCGCGTAACTGTGCTTGGGCATTTGCAGCGCGGTGGCTCACCTATTGCCTTCGACCGCTTGCTTTCTACACGCTTTGGTGTGCATGCTGCTCACATGGTCATGCGAGGTGAATTTGCACGCATGGCAGCGCTGCGTGGCAATGACATCGTCTCTGTCCCCATCGCTGAAGTTGCAGGCAAAAATAAATTCGTGCCTCTCGATCATGATCTTATTCGCGCCGCTAGATCTGTTGGAACATCATTCGGCGAGCCCGAATAACGCTTGCGGGTTTTTGAGTTACCCTAAAAGCGTAAGGCGCTTCCTCCAAGTGAAAGTTGCTTTTTGACATACGCGCTTGAATGCTAAACCAGCAGCTCTTTGCAATGATGAACCGCAAACACTTCCCATGCGTTATATCCTCTGGATGTACATCCGTCAATATCATTGTTACCGCAATATCCATTCATTATCCAACGCTCTGCTAACATAACTTGCAATTCCAAATGCGACTCTTCTTCGTGCTCTTCATTCTTGCCGTGGCTTTTATCGGCACGATTCTGTTCTTTATTCGTGGCTACGCCAAATTGCCCAAAGCGTTGCCAAATGAAACTGCACTGCCTTCACCTGACTGGGTCAAAGATGCTATCATCTATGAAGTTTTCGTTCGCAATTTCTCTATTGAAGGCACCTTCAAAGCCTTAGAATCGCGCTTGCCCGAACTGCGTGACCTCGGCGTTTCCGTCATCTGGCTCATGCCGATTCACCCGATTGGAACAGTCAAACGCAAGGGCACCTTCGGCAGTCCTTATTCCGTTCAAGACTACCTTGCACTTGACTCTCTCTATGGCACAAAGGAAGACTTCAAGTCGCTTGTAGCCGCAGTGCATGCACAAGGCATGAAAATTATTCTTGACATGGTGCTCAACCACACCGCTTGGGATAATGAACTCATCAGCACTCACCCCGATTTTTATCGGCGCAATAAAAACGGAGAAATTATCTCCCCTAATGACGATTGGACTGATGTTGCTGATATTAACTACAATAATCCCGAAGTGCGTCAGTATATGAAAAACGTAATGCTCTATTGGATTTTGGAATACGATGTCGATGGGTTTCGCTGCGATGTTGCTGAACTTATTCCAACCGAATTTTGGACCGAGAGTTTGAGAGAATTACGTCGAGTCAAGCCCTCGCTGATGCTGCTCTCCGAAGGCACCTTGCCCGAACACCACGTTGCAGGCTTTGACCTGACTTACTCTTGGACGATTTACGACGCCCTCACTAAAATTCTCAAAGGCAAAGACAATGCTCTTTTGCTGCACGACCTTTTAGAAAAAGAAGAAAAAGTCTTTCCCAAAAATTCGTTGCGCATGCGCTTCAACACCAACCACGATAAAAATGCTTATGATGGAACTCCGCAGGAACACTTTGGCAGCAAGAGAGCCGCTCAATTGACAGCAGTCATTGCCTTTACTCTTGGCGGTTATGGCACAATTCGCAGTGTGCCCATGCTCTACAATGGCGATGAAGTCGGTAGCCCGACACGCATTAGCCTGTTTGAAAAGACACCGATTGATTGGAATACGCCAGATGCTGGAGAGTGGCGAGAGTTCTATAAACAGCTCATTGCACTACGTAAAGCTGAACCGGCTCTCACACGCGGCACCATGACGAAATTGCGCACCTCAAACGATGAAGCTGTTTTCGCCTTCGAGCGCCAGCATCAAAATAGCCGTGTTATCGTTGCTGCTAATTTTAGCAAAACTCCATTCAATGGATTTGTGAAAACCGAACCTAACAAAACTCTTATCGAGGTTTGGAACGCAGAAAAGCAACTGCAGACAAAAGATGGCAATCTTAAACTGACCTTAGAACCACTGGAATTCAAAATCTGGAAAATGAAAGATTGAGCATCCGCATAGCAACAGTAATTATCCTGCGCACAGGACGAAACATTTGTAGCAGTCTCTATCTATTAGAGCGTATCGAAAATTTTATGTTGTGCTATCTGATTGCGCTCGCGTTTTCCAAATCAGAAATGCTCCAACACCGATAAGTGTCAGCGGTAAGATATACTGCCAGAGATATCGCCAGATGTACTTGAGACTGTATGCTGGGAACAGTTGCTCAAACAAAATGATGCTACCGAGCACAATAAGCAACACGCCAACAAGTGCGGATGCGCGTCTTTTGCGGGCCTGAATTTCTTGAGCAGAATGTGCTGGTGCTTCTTGAAACTCTGGCGTTATCGCTGTTGCGTTTTCAGGTGTATTAGCAAGTAGCGAAGGCTTTCTTTGCGGCATAATTATCCACAGTGCCAGATAGACAATTATACTCACACCGCTTAAAAAGACACCAGCGACAAAGAGCGCACGAATCAAGACGGGGTCGATATCGAAGTATTCGCCGAGCCCTGCTGCAACACCAGCAAACACACGATCATGTGAAGAGCGATACAAACGTTTCATAGCAGTTTGTCAAGAAAGTGTTGAAGGAAGACAGAGTAAAACGTGCGCAGCGCAAAGCAGAAAGTTTCAGGATTTTTTCTAGTACAGACTGCGCTAAGCTAATGCGTGTAGCTAACTCAAAGTGCAGCGCGTCCCTCAAGCGCACGTGTTAAAGTTGCTTCATCAGTGTATTCTAATTCGCTGCCCACTGGAATGCCACGTGCAATTCGCGAGATTTTGATGCCAAGTGGCTTGAGCAGTCGAGCAAGATAAAGTACAGTTGTTTCACCCTCAACAGTCGGATTTAGCGCCAGAATAACTTCCTGCACAGCGTCTTTGCCCCCTGCATGAAGGCGCACAAGCAATTCTTTGATTTTAAGATCATCAGGTCCAATGCCATCAAGCGGAGAAATTACCCCATGCAAGACATGATAAAGCCCGTTGTATTGATTGGTTTTCTCAAAGGCAATTACATCACTTGGCGATTCCACGACGCAAATGATGGTGCGGTTACGTTTCGGGCTCGTGCAAATTGGGCAAGGATCTTGATGCACATCAGTCATATTTTGACAGATACTGCAATAGATGACTTGCTCTTTTGCATCGAGAATTGCCTTAGCCAGCAGTTGCGCCTGTTCTTTCTTTTCTCGTAAAATGTGCAGCGCAAGTCGCTGTGCAGTTTTCCTACCAATGCCCGGCAACTTTGCAAATTCCTCTACTAAAGTTTCAATGGCTTGTGAGGTATATCGCATACTGAAAATAGTTTATCGTTTTATGCACAGAACAGCACGCTACAGAGCATGTTACTTTCCAATACGCTTTTGCGTGCCAGAAACTATAGCTATTTTATGTGCTTGTGAAAACTGCTCAAAGAATGAACAGGTTGACTGATGAAGTGGCTTTTGTGCATGATGCTATCGCTGTTGTTCTACAAGCTCGGTTTGGCGCAAAAGACCGATTCGCTTTCTACGCTACCCGACAGCGTGGAAACACTCCGCCGGCAAACCTTAGACCGTTTGCTTGATCTTTCCGATGAACAAAGCGGCAACAGTGAAATTTTAGAGCAATTCAACCTTTTGCGTTTGCAAAACATCAACATTAACACTGCTGGCTTTGCCAAGTTGCTCTCTATTCCTTTTCTTACTGCGCCCGATGTCGAACGTATCTTAAAGTACCGCAAAGAAAAAAATGGTTTCAAGTCTGTTGCAGAACTGCGCATGCTGATAGATGAAGACACTTATGACCTTATAGCAGACTTCCTCACGGTCGGACGCATAAAGACGCAAGATCTTACAAAGCCTTCTTTTCTGGATGACTTAGAGCGCGGGGTGCTCTGGCAGCGTGCCTCACTTGAATACATTGGGCGCACACTTGTCGAGACGCCTTTGCGCGCCGGGTTTCAAAACGGAGCGTATCAAGGCTCTGCACCGCGCGTCTATAATCGCCTTCAAGGTTTTTTGTCCGATAATTTCCTCATCTCTGCGCTTGCTGAAAAAGATGTCGGTGAAGTCTCACTCTTTGATTTCACCTCGGCAACGCTGTACGCGCGCGATCTCTACAATCTTAAATCTCTCGTGGTTGGCGATTTTAATCTTGCCTTCGGTCAAGGCTTAGCGATGCAAACCGGACGCGCTTTCTTCAAAAGCCCGGAAGCAGTGGCAAGTGTCAAGCGCTCACTTCGGCAAGTGCGTCCATACACCTCGACGGCAGAGCAAAATTTTTTTCGTGGCGTTGCTGCCGAAGTCGAATTTGGCGCGCTGACCTTCATCGGATTTTATTCACGCAATTTGATTAGCGGCACAATTAACGACACTGCATTTTCGAGCTTAAACTTTGATGGGCTTTTCCGCACAGCGTCTGAAATTGCCCGCCAGCGCAACATTGATGAACTTGCTTTCGGCGCACGTGCACAAGTCAACACGGAACTTTTCGACAATCTCTTCAGTCTTGGCGGCACATTCTACCAAACACGATACGACAGACCATTTATTCCCCAAGATGATTTATTCAACCGCAATCGTTTTCGTGGCGATGTTGCTAGCATTGCAGCACTGGATTTAGACTACTTGTTCTATCAATTCAACTTCTTTGGTGAAGCAGCATACTCCGTTGAGCAACAAGCGCTCTCATGGCTTTTCGGGGTACAGACCGAGTTTGCAAGAGGTATTAAAGGTGTGATTCATGTGCGTAATTATTCGCCATCTTACTACTCACCAAGGGGGAACGCGTTTTCTGAGACCAGCGGAGGCGCACAAGGTCGCAATGAGCGTGGTGTTTATCTTGGCGCCGATATTCGACTTTCACCTACTCTGAAAGTGCGCGCGTATTACGATTACTACGAGTTTCCTTTTATTGCCTCGAACACGGTTCTGCCATCATCGGGCAATGATATGCTGCTTCAAATCTCTTACAAGCCTCGCCGTGATCTGCTTATTGAAACACTGCTGCAACTCAAGACGCGTGAAGAAGCACTCACACAACTCGATGCTCTGGATAGAGAATATCGCATTGCTACGCCGCAGCGCACCGAGCGCATACGCACGGATTTTATCTACCAACTCTCTGCACAATTACGCCTGCGCACGCGCGTAGAAGCACGACATTTTACACGCAAGCTTGTCAATGAAACACAGCGCAACTTGGGCTGGCTTATTGCGCAGGATATCAATCTTGATCTCTTTGAGGCGCGACTTTCTCTTGATGCCAGACTTGCTTTTTTTCAAACAGATTCATTCGATGCCGCCGTCTATGCGTTTGAAAACGACTTGCCTTTGACCTTCACGATTTATGCCCACAATGGCAAGGGTCAGCGCGTGTTTGTCAATCTGCGTTATCAAATTTTTCCGCAGGTAGAACTTGCCGCGCGTTACGCGAATGTGTTTCGTGCTGATGTAGCTACGCTTGGCAGCGGCAATGAACAATTTCCAAGTAATAGCCCCAGCACACTTAGTCTTGGTCTGCGCGCACGATTTTAAGCAGAACGCGGTGTATTGCGTCGGCTTGGCACTGGCTTTGTTTCTATGTTGATTTTGACTTTGCTTTTGAGAAAATCATATACCTTCTGACGTATGATGCGGTCAACTACATAGTCGCGTACCTGATCACTCAAATAGGCTTGCTTGAGTTGATTTGGATCTAGACCTGTTGCTTTTGCTTCCTTTTCAGCTTCAGCGAAAATATCTGCTTCTTCTACCTTAATGCCGTGCATATCCGCAATTTTGTTGCGAATCAGCATCCAGCGGGCTTGCTGCTCTGCGCTTGGACGAATTTCACGCCGAAAGGCTTCTTCATTAAACCCGCGTGGGAAGTGGCCACCGACGCGCTGACGCGCATTATCGACAAGCAGATTTTCAAACAGACGCGTCATTGAGCTTGGCACTTCAATCGAGTTATCTTTGACGAAGCGCTGCGCAATCTCTTCAAGCAAATCATCTTCAGCTTTCATTTCGTAGTATTTTTCCAGCGTTACACGAATATCGTCACGCAATTCCTGCACGGTCTGACATTTGCCTTCTGAAAATTCTTTGGCAAGTTCATCGGTCAGTTCAGGCAGATCGAGTTGCTTGACTTCCTTAACCGACATACGAAAGCGCGTCAGTTCTACCGCACCGTTGTCTTTGCGCAACTCTACATCCACCAGCCGCTCATCGCCAGCTTTAACGCCGAGCAGGGCTTTTTTAAGTGTGCTGTCGTCAGCTAGTTCATTGAGCAGAAATTCCTGTTGCTCATAGCGCGCTCCAATGATTGCCATGCCTGCTTCATCTAATTTTTGCATGTCGGCAATCACCAAATCCTCGCCTGTTGCTTCGCTGTCTTTGCTAACCCAAACCCCCTGCTGTGCCAGTAGCGCTTTTATTTCATCCTCAATATCGGCTTCAGTAATTTCGTATTTGATTTTCGTGAATGTGTACTCATCAAACGGTTTGAGTTCAAACTCAGGCTGGACTTCATACTGAACATACATCGTAAGCTTTCGATTCGGCTCATATTCAAAATGCCGTAAGCGTGCCTTGCCGACAATTTTCAACTTTTTTTCTTCAGCTGCTTCGCTGAAAAATTTGCTAGCAAGAAACTCAATGGCTTCGGCTTCAATTTCTTTGCCCATGAGGCGACGCACCACTTCCATGGGCACCTTGCCTTTGCGAAAGCCTTTAATCTGTGCATTAGCTTGAACTTCTTTGAAGCGCTCATCAAAGACGGGCGCAAATTCTGCAGGCTCTAAAGTCAGCGTCATTTCTTGCTCGGTGGCGCTGAGCATTGTGATCGTATTATTCAAAGCAAAAAAAGTTTAGGTGAATGAAACTCGTTTGGTTATAAGATACAAACTTACGCCAAATTCTTGTGGCAGGTTCTACGCTCAATCCACACAAATTTTGCATTTTTGCACCGATGAGTGTTTTGGAAAACTTACGGCAAATTCGCCAGAAGATTCAGCGCGCTTGTGAGCAAAGCGGTCGCGCACCAGAGAGCGTGAGGCTCGTTGCAGTCTCAAAAAACCAGTCTGCAGCACAGATTCTGCAAGCCTATGAGGCAGGACAGCGCGTGTTCGGCGAAAATTATGTCCAAGAGCTTTTGGACAAACAGTCGCACCCCTTGCTCTGCGCGCTCGATATTGAATGGCATTTTATCGGACACTTGCAATCTAACAAAGTCAAACACGTGGTTGACAAGGTGGCGATGATTCAAACGCTTGACAGTCTTCACTTGGCAGAGGTGCTCTCGAGGCGCGCTGCTCAGTCCGCGCAGCGTGTCCCGATTTTGCTTGAAATCAATATCTCTGGTGAAACGAGCAAGCACGGCTTCAAGCCAGAGGAGGTGTACAGCGCAGCCAGAAAAATTTTTGAGTTACCGTATCTTGAACTAAGGGGTCTGATGACGATTGGGTCTGCCGATAACGAGAAAGCCAGAGATGAATTCAAAATGATGAAAGCACTCTTTGAAGACTTAAAACGCCTTTCGCCCTGCCCAGAGACCTTTAGCGAACTTTCAATGGGGATGAGTGGCGACTTTGAAGAGGCTATTGCAGCAGGCGCAACGATGGTGCGTGTGGGCACAGCTATCTTCGGAGAACGCAGTCCTCTTATGCGACCATGAAAATTCGTTTCGCTGAGTTTGTCAAAAGCGTAACCTCACCTGATGCCCTGCCTAAAGATGGCTTACCTGAAATTGCCTTTGTTGGGCGCTCTAATGTTGGCAAATCCTCACTGCTCAATTTGCTTATGGGGCGCAAACTTGCACACACCAGCGCCACACCCGGAAAGACGCGCGAGCTGAATTTCTTTCTCATCAATCGCAAATTTTATTTTGTAGATTTGCCCGGCTATGGCTACGCCAAAGTGCAAAAATCTCTGCAAGAAGAGTGGAAAGTACTTTTGGAGTGGTATCTCAAAGCACGCACACAACTCAAACTTGTGCTGCTACTTATTGACGCACGCCACGCTACTATGGCGATAGACAAGCAAATGCAAGAATTTTTAGCGTTCTACGGACGGCGCTATGCTCTCATCCGAACCAAAGTGGATAAACTTAGCAAAGTGGAACTTGATGCCGCACGCTACGCCTCAGAATCCTTTTTTTCTGACTACGACTTTACGGCTGATATCTCTGCCACAAAACGCATCGGTCAGCAGGAATTGCTGGCTAAACTTAAACCCTATCTTGAAGTCTAACGCCTAAGCACTCATGACGCACGCTCACCAACGAACAGCAACAGTACTTGTCGGCTCACAATTCGGCGATGAAGGCAAAGGCAAACTCGTCGATTACCTTTCTGCGCAGTACGATATTGTGGTGCGCTATCAAGGCGGCGCAAACGCAGGACATACGATTTGCTTCGACAATAAAACCGTGGTCTTACATCTCATTCCGTCAGGCATTTTTCATGACAACTGCGTCTGTGTTATCGGCAATGGCGTGGTCATCGATCCCGATGCCCTGATGAAAGAAATTCAGACCATACAAGAATTAGGCTTTAGCGTGCAGAACCGGCTCTTTATTAGCCACACTGCCCATTTGATTATGCCATACCATAAACTGCTCGATGCGCTCTCGGAGCAGACACGTGGCGAGCGTATCGGCACCACCATGCGTGGCATTGGACCAAGCTATGTCGATAAATTTAGCCGCATTGGCATTCGCCTTGTGGACCTACTTTCGCCTGAGATTTTGGAAGAAAAGCTGAGAATGAATCTCGAGCAAAAAAACGCCTTGCTCAAAAAAATCTACGACAAAGAGGAATTCAACGTGGAAGAACTTGTGCGGCACTACACAGCGTTCGACCGCACGATTGATAGTTTTGTAAAGAACACGCAAGTCTATCTCAATGAGCAGCTTGCACAAGGCAAGCGCATCTTGCTTGAAGGCGCACAAGGCAGTCTTTTAGATGTCGATCATGGCACCTATCCGTTTGTAACGTCTTCAAATCCGACAGCCGGTGGCGCCTGCACAGGGTCAGGGCTTTCACCAACGCGCATTGGCAAGGTTATCGGCGTAGCAAAAGCATACATGACGCGTGTGGGCAATGGGGCTTTTCCAACCGAGCTGCACGATGCCACAGGTGAACGCATGCGTGAGCTTGGACATGAATTTGGCGCGACAACCGGCAGACCGCGCCGCTGCGGCTGGCTTGATTTAGTCTTGCTGCGCTACTCAAATCTCATCAATGGCGTCAGCGAACTGGCTCTCACCAAACTTGATGTATTGGACACTTTTGAAGAAATCAAGGTCTGCACAGCATACAAATTAGGAAGCAAAATACTGAAAGATTTTCCCACTGACCATCATACACTATCCAAGGTTGAGCCGCAATATGAAACACTTAAAGGCTGGCAATGCTCAAACCGTCATGCTAAAACTTTCTCTGACCTGCACCCGAATACACGCGCCTACATTGAGTTTATTGAAGACGCCCTGCAAACCAAAATTACATTCATTTCCGTCGGTCCGCGCCGTGAAGAAACTGTCTTTCATTGATTGACTCTCTCTGCACTGCATACACACACCGACAAACAAAAAAGCCCTGATTGTGTCAGGGCTTTCTAAAGTCTAAAGTCGATTGCTCATTGAGATTACTTCTTTGGCACAATGACCGCATCGATAACATGGATGACACCATTCGTGCACTCGATATCTGTTTGGATCACATTCGCATTATCGACTGACACTTTGCCATCCGCTGCTTTAACTTCAAAGGCTTTCTTAGCGAGTGTTTCTACCTTACCCGGCTTGACATCTGCTGCCATTACTTTGCCAGATACAACATGATAGGTGAGAATCTCGGTCAGCTTTTTCTTGTCTTTCAGAATTTTGTCGAGGTCCTTGACCTTTGAAAAAGCTTCATCCGTTGGCGCAAACACCGTGAAAGGACCACCTGCTGCAAGCGTGCTATCTAAACCTGCCGCTTTGACCGCTTCTACCAGTTTGGTGAAAGAACCAGCTGCAACGGCTGTTTCCACGATATTTTTCTTCTTTGCTGCTTCTTCTGCAGCTTTCTTTTCTGCCTCGGCTTTTGCGATAGAATCTGCTCTTGCAATTGAATCTTGCCGCGCCTTCTCAGCTTTCTTGGCTAACTCTTCTTTACTTGGACCGCAGCCCACAGCGACTACTGTAATAAGAGCGATGAGAGCAAACAAAATTTTTTTCATATGTGGATTTTCTCCGATTAGGTTGGTTATTTTGGTTAAGAGTTATTCAGCGTTAAGAGCAAGTTGTTTTTGGCTTGCAGTTACGAGTTTGTCGTCTGTCAAGTTGAGTGCAAATATACGAGTGAAATTGGGATTTTCAAAACCGCAGTAGCACAACGCTACTACAGCAACACTAAATAGACATACAGTTTTTCTTTCACTTCATTTGCTATTCTTTACGCATTTACGCACACCAGTTGCCTCTTTGAAAAAAGGCGAACAAAACATTATATTATTCTTTCTTTAGGGCTTAACGCAAAGTGGGCAACATCCCACTTTTTTTGTTCTCTTCATTTTTTGGCTTCATAAACCGAAAAAAGACCGGCGTGATATCAGAGCAGCGTCTAAAGCGAGCCAAAGCATGGATTGAAGCGTTTCTGAGTGCTTCTGCCAATCAGTTGCTTGTAGAGGCGTATCTTGTGGAGTTTGTGATGCGTAATGTCAACGGGCGTGACATCGTGGAGCTTTATGTAGACACAGACACAGGCATTACAATAGATGACTGTGCTCGGCTCACACGGGCAATGCTGGAGGCGTTAGAGACAGACACAGAGGCACAGGAGATTTTTGGCAAGAATTTGCGATTAGAAATTTCCTCGCCCGGTATCTCGCGCCCGCTTGTCTTAGTGCGTCAGTATAAAAAAAACATCGGGCGGCGCTTGCGCATTGAGTTTGTCGATGCCTCATCTCAGACGCGTGTCGTTGAAGGTACGCTGTTAGCGGTCAGAACTCTGGACAACGGAACTACTGAAATTGAGCTTGAGACCGCATCCAAGACATCATCAAAAGCAAAAAAGCATGATGCAAAGAAACGCAATGGAGAGGCTGCAACGCACACACGATTAGTTTTGCCTCTTGCCTCAGTCAAAGAGGCTATCGTGCAAGTAGAATTTTAGCGCGCTCTGTAAAACTCTTGCATCTGAAAACTTAAACAACTATGCCAAAACGCAAACAAGAGCCTACTGTTGAGGATAGAAAGACGCAGATCAAATCAGCGTTCAATGCCATTGAGGAATCCGATAAGCTGCGCGACCGCAAGGCTGCAGAAGTCAGCAGTATGAAGATGGATATTGCAGATTTGCTCAAAGAGGTGATTCAGAAGCAGCTTCGTAAAGATTATGACCCTGAAGTCAATGCGCGCGTCATTGTCAATCCAGAGCGAGGCGACTTTGAGGTCTATATCATGCGTGAAGTGGTCGAAGAAGTGGATTTGCCTACGATTCAAATTAGTTATGAAGAGGCACGCCAAATCGATGATTCACTTGAGTTGGGAGACTTTTACGAAGAGGGTCCAATTGATTTGAAGAAATACCTGACACGCAAATCCATCCAAATCATCAAGCAGGCAGTTCAGAAAAAAGTGCGTGATGCGGAGCGCGATGCCATTTTTGAAGAATGCCGTGAAAAGGTTGGCAAAATTGTCTCGGCAGAAGTTTATCAAATTCGTCCAAAAGAAATCATCTTCACTTACAACACGTCCAAAAACCAGAAAGTGGACCTCATCCTGCCGATGAGCGAGAAGATGCCGAAGGACAATCCGCGCAAGACCCCAAGAATGAAACTCTATGTCAAGAAAGTAGAGCGAGAAAAAATCCGCGTGCGTCAGCCTGACGGGACAGAAATTGAGAAAGAGCGCGAAGATGGTCCAATCCGTGTTATCGTCTCACGCACCGATGATAATTTCTTGCGCAGACTCTTCGAGGCTGAAGTGCCCGAGATTTCCGAAGGGCTTATTATCATCAAAGGCATTGCGCGCGTCCCCGGCGAGCGCGCTAAGGTTGCTGTTGAATCCACCAGTAACCGCATTGACCCTGTAGGCGCCTGTGTGGGACACAAAGGCAAGCGCATTCAAAACATTGTGCGTGAGCTTGGCAATGAAAATATCGATGTTGTCAGCTATAGCGATGAACCACAAATTTATATTGCTCGTGCGCTGCAGCCTGCCAAAATTGACCCGATGAGTGTCTTTGCTGATTTCAAAAACAAAAAGGCGCGCGTGATGCTCAAGCCCGACCAGATTAAGTATGCGATTGGTAAAAACGGCAATAATATACATCTTGCAGAAAAACTCACGGGTTTTGAGATAGAAATTTACCGCGAACTCGATAAGGCACTTCAAGATTCTGACGATATTGATATTATTGCATTCCGAGAAGAATTTGGCGACGATATGATTTATCAGCTGTTAGACAACAATTTGGATACCGCTCGCAAAGCACTCGAGGCTGGGGTTGATGCTATTGAGCGTGCCTTGCTTCTTTCTCCGAAGCGCGATGATCTTTTTGCTGACTCAAAGCGCACAAAAGCCAATACCCGCATCATCAGCGAAGAAGAGCGTAAGTATTGGCGACGCATTGCGGAGAACATCTACAAAACGCTTAAAGATGAATTTGAGCATGAAGCCAGCGACGCACATCTTGACCAACATCAAGAGAGAGCAGAGACGGCGCATCATGCAACCACCGATTCTGAGACTGAAACTGAAACGACTGCTGCAGACACTGCATCCAGTCAAGCGCAACCAAAACCAGATGATGCCACAGTCTGACATCATAACTGCCATCGCTGAAAGGAAGGATTGACATGAGCGAAGAAAAGAAGTATAAGATTGCTGACATTGCAGAGGAATTAGCCGTTTCTGCCAAAGACCTGCTTGACTTTCTGCGCGAAAACAATGTAAAGGTTGCCTCACCTTCTACGAAGGTCACAGAAAGTGTGCGCGAGATGATTTTCGAAAACTTCAGTGATGCTAAGAAACTTAGCGATATTCATCGCAAACTCAAAGCCGAAAAAGAGCGCAAAAAGAAAGCCCTCGATACCAAAGCAGAACCGACGCTCAAAACTCAAAAACCCAAGCGTCTTAGTTCCCCAAGCAAAGAAGAACACTCTGACTCCGATGTTGCGATAGCCGCTAGTGCCGTTGCAAGCGAAGCGGCTGCGACTTCCCTGTCTGCTGAACCAGCACCTTTCGTTGCTACAACACCTGTACTTCAAAGCACTCCTTCTCTCGAGCAGCCTGAAGTTGCAGAACTTGAAGCTGAAGCTCAAGATCTTGTTCAGGATCTTGAAGTTACCTTGCCCGCACCTGCACCAGCAATGGACACGCCCGCTGCGTCAAGTCAGTCCGATGACTCACTTCTTTCAGAGACACACTCGCATCCGCCCACTGATGAATCCAGCAGCGTTGCTGAGGAATTAGAACCTGCTCTTGCGCCAGATGCAACTTCGCCTTTAGCCTCCGATGAGGTCTCATTTGATGATATGGCGGCTCAAACCACGCCGCTTTCTCCTCCTGATGAAGTTGCGCCTACATCCGCAGAGGAAGCAAAACTAGAGCTTGACCCCGTTGAGCCCGTCGAAGAAAAGACCGATCTGCAGCGCGAAATCGAGCGTCAGCAAGCTGAAATTTCCAGCAAGTTTAACACTTCCGAGAATGTAGGTGGCTTGCGTGTGCTGGGCGAGATTGATCTTTTCAAGAAGAAAAAGAAGAAAGAAAAGAAAAAGCGGTTCGGTGAGCAAGCGCGCGACCTTACCGAACAAGCTACCACAGAGCGTCATGCTGCGCCCCCATCACCTAAAGTGCCGCAGGCACAGCCTCAAGCCACTGAAGCGAAAAAGGCTCAACCTGCTGTGGAATCGCCTAAGCAAGAGTTCTTCACGACAGAGCCAGAGACCTCAAGCAAGAAAGAGTCTGTCGATGACAAAGTAGAAGGCAGCAAACAGAGCAGTAAAGCAAAGAAAAAAAGTAAGCGGCACGAAATTGACGAAAAAACTATTGAGCGTAACATTCGCGAAACGATGCTAAGCGAACTTGGTGAAGTTTCTTCTCGACAGAAGTTTCGCAAGCAACGTAAGCGCGAGCGTGAAGAAAAAATGGAACTGGCTGCGGCGCAGCGCGAAGCTGAAGACAAAATCATCAAGATTACCGAGTTTGCTACCACCCATGAGTTTGCCGACCTCATGGGCATTACCCCAAAAGAAGTCATTGAAAAGTGCTTCCGAATGGGCAAGTTCATTACCATCAACCAGCGGCTTGACCGTGAAACCATGGAGCTTTTGGCGTTGGAATTCGGTCGTGAAATTCAGTTCATCTCCGACGTGGAAGCCACGCAAATTCAAACTGAAGAAGATAATCCCGAAGACTTAGCCAAGCGACCACCTGTCGTAACGATTATGGGGCATGTCGATCATGGTAAGACCTCGCTCTTGGATTACATTCGGCGGAGTAATGTCGTGGCTGGTGAAGCTGGTGGTATTACACAGCATATTGGCGCCTATGAAGTTACGCTGGAAAATGGAGAGAAAATTACCTTTTTGGATACGCCCGGACACGAGGCTTTCACAGCGATGCGCGCCCGTGGTGTCCAAGTTACTGATATTGTCATTCTCGTCGTTGCCGCTGACGATAGCGTAATGCCTCAAACGATTGAAGCGATCAACCATGCCAAAGCGGCAGGCGTACCAATTGTCGTTGCCATCAATAAAATCGATAAGCCTGAAGCCAATCCTGATAAGATTCGTGCCCAACTTGCCGAGAATGGTGTTACGGTTGAGGAGTGGGGCGGTGATGTACAATGTCAAGAAATTTCTGCTAAGAAAGGTCTTGGGGTACGCCAACTTTTGGATAAAGTGCTTGCACAAGCTGATTTGATGAACTTGACTGCCAATTACAATCCGAATCGTTTACCGAAAGGGGTTGTCATTGAAGCAGAACTCGACAAGGGCAAAGGTGCAGTTGCTACTATTCTTGTTCAAACTGGACTGTTGAGAGTCGGGGCACCTTTCGTGGCGGGGATTGCTTATGGTCGTGTACGCGCCATGCTTGATGAACGCGGTCGACGCGTTGAAGAAGCGCACCCTTCGCAACCTGTGCGCGTGCTCGGCTTTGAAGCCTTGCCTGAAGCCGGCGATGTGTTTAATGTGATGCCTTCCGACCGTGAAGCACGCGAAGTGGCTCTGCGCCGTCAGCTTATCCGACGCGAGCAGATGATACGCCAGACGACACGCGTCAAGCTCAATGAAATCTCCAAACAAGCGCAAAGTGGCGCCATTAAAGAACTGCGCATCGTGCTTAAAGCAGATGTCGGCGGCTCTATTGAAGCGCTCGCTGATGGACTCATGAAAACGAGTACCAATGAAGTCAAGGTTGATATTATCCACAAGGGCGTGGGACAAATCACTGAAAGTGATGTCTTGCTGGCTGCAGCTTCTGATGCGATTATCATCGGCTTTCGCGTCCGCCCGAATATCAATGCAAAACGGCTTGCTGAAAAAGAAAATATCGATATTCGCTTCTATAGCGTCATCTATCATGCACTCGAGGAAATCAAAGATGCGCTCGAAGGCATGCTCTCACCTACGCTCTCCGAGAATACTATCGGTAGCGCTGAAGTACGCGAAGTCTTCCGCATTTCAAAAGTTGGTAATGTCGCAGGCTGTCATGTAATTGAAGGTAAAATTCGCCGTGATACTAAAGTGAGACTGCTACGCGATGGCGTACAAATCTACGAGGGCGAGCTTTCTTCACTCAAACGCTTCAAAGATGATGTCAAGGAAGTCGATAGTGGCTTTGACTGCGGTCTTACACTATCTGGTTACGACGATATCAAAGTCGGTGATATCATTGAAGCTTATGAAACTGTAGAGACCAAACGCAAACTTACAGCGGAATAAAGTCTACAGTACATTTGCACACAAAATCAGCCTTAACTTCAAAGTAGTTAAATCATGGCTAACTTATTGCCTCTTTGTACTCCCTTGCGCCATACTGTCAATTCCGATGTACTTTTTCAACTCAACCAAGGAAGGAATCTCACCATGTCGCTTAGAACGGAACGAGTCGCTGAGCTGCTGCAACGCGAACTGAGCACCATCTTTCAGAAAGAGCTCCCACGCAATGGCGTCCTTACAACTATTCAAGGTGTGAAAATCTCACCGGACTTGAGCATTGCGCATGTCTATATTTCCGTGCTTGGCAGTAAAGAAATGGCGCAATCGGTCTTGGCTCATATCCGCAAGGAAAGTAAGTTTTTCCGCAAGGAACTCTCATCGCGCATTCGCAATCAATTTCGGCGCATGCCTGAATTGGAATTTCACTTAGATGAAGTTGCCGAAAAAGCCGCTCGCTTGGAGATGCTTATCAGAGAAGCTAACCAAGGCACAAATAAACCCATCGTGTAGTCTTTCACACATGCAGTTTGCAAAGAAGTCTATTGCTCTGCGTGAGTGCCCTTCCCAGCTTTTGCTGATTGATAAGCCACTCGATTGGACCTCTTTCGACGTGGTTGCCAAAGTACGCAATGCTTACACGCGCGCAGGCTTTCGCTGCAAAGTCGGGCACAGCGGCACACTTGACCCCAAAGCCACCGGTCTCTTGCTGCTTGCCGTTGGCAAAAAAACCAAAGAGCTTGCCTATCTTGAGACTTTAGACAAAACCTATTCTGGCTGCATGAAACTTGGCGCTAAAACACCAAGTTATGACAGCGAGACAGAAGAATATGACCTGAAACCGCTTACCAATCTTTCTCATCAAGACATTTTGCAGACCGCGATGCGCTTTAGAGGAAACATGTTGCAGCAGCCTCCGATGCATTCTGCCGTCTGGCATCAAGGTAAGCGTCTGTACGATTTTGCACGTGCTGGAAAAGTCATTGCCGATAGAGCACGGCGCGAAGTAGAAATTTTTGAGTTTACCATCATGCGCATTGAGTTACCATTTGTGTGGTTTCGCAGTCGTGTCTCCAAAGGTACTTATATTCGTACCTTGGCACACGACTTTGGCGAAGCCTTAGGCGTCGGTGCATATCTTCACGCGCTTCGGCGTGAGCGCATTGGCAACTTCGATGTTGCTGATGCCAAGCACCTTGAAGAAGTTCTCAGCGACATTGCTAAGCAGGGTATCGCCCTTGCACAATCCAATGAGTCTTAACGATGCAGATTTTTTACTATAAGCATTCTCAACTTCTTACACCCCACGGTGAACGCGCTCTGCCCTTTGCTCCACGCACAAGCGTCATCACACTGGGCACATTTGATGGCGTGCATCTTGGTCACCGCAAAATTATTGCCGCTCTTCTTGCTAAGGCGCGCGCAACCGGATTGCGCAGTACCCTTTTGACCTTTGCACCTCATCCACGCACAGTTGTTAGCAAGAAAGATGCTGCGCCTGTGCATCTTTTGACCACAACAGAAGAAAAGCTCGCCCTGCTGTCTGAACTTGGCTTGGATAGCGTTATCGTCATCGAGTTCACAAAAGCCTTTGCTGCACTCTCACCTGAGGATTTTGTCGAGCAAATTTTGCTCAAAGAGTTTGGGTTAGCGGCTATGGTCATCGGGTACGACCATGGCTTTGGCAGAGATCGCAGTGGTACACTGCAAACCTTAAGCCAGCTTTCAGCCAAACACTCGTTCTCGGTGGAGGTCGTAGAAGAATTTATGCTCAATGGGCGAGCGGTTTCTAGCACACAAATTCGCTCGCTTTTGAGTAGCGGGCAACTTCGTGACGCCAATACGCTCTTAGGTAGCCCCTATCGGCTGACTGGTAAGGTTGTTGAAGGCGAGCGGCGCGGTCGCCTGATTGGCTTTCCAACGGCTAATTTAGACCTGCTTGACGCACTCAAACTTGTACCAAGCCCGGGCGTCTATGTTGCGGATGCTCTCGTCAGCAATGTCAAGTGTCGCGCTATGGTTAATATCGGCTATCGCCCAACAGTCTCAACTGGCACGCGCCTCAGCATCGAAGCGCACATTTTGAATTTCAGTGGTAATCTTTACGGACATTTGCTGACAATAGAATTGCTTTCGCGTCTGCGTGATGAGCAAAAATTTCCCAGTCTCGATGCGCTCAAAGCCCAACTCGAAATGGATAAAGCCCTTGCGGCGACTTTTTCTGCGCCGCACCAGACCTTCCAACATGCCTGATTCCACAGCTTCGCTGCAGTAGAACTGCGCTTGTTTCGTGTCTCGTCACGCTTTGGCGTACTGCTTTAAGTAAAGCCAATAGCTCCACGCTCATTACCTTTTGGGTAAGCAAACTGTAAGTCAAAGGGTGATGGCGATACCGAGATGTGGCGTCAAAGGGGGCTTATGCCATTATATCGCTATAAAGTTATGTATCACGCCGTTATCCAGATTGAGCATATGCCAGCACCACGCATCAATTCATGGCAACGAAATATATCTTTGCGTGTGTTAGGACTGAGAGCGAAAGGGAGTGCGTACATCCATCTCTCAAACCTCTTGAAGATAGAGTTGCTGGCGATGCTGAACCTGCACCTAGATTTGAGCCGCAAAACTGATGGCGAATTGCTTGCACTCGTTGCACAGCGCGAGCATAACGCTTCTCTTGCTAACGCTGCATTCAAGGTATTTTATGACCGGCATATTCATCATGTGTTTTATTTCTGCAAGAGTCGCTTTACAAACCCTGCACTTGCTAGCACAGATCAGGAAGAAAGTATTACTGACCTTGTGCAAGAGACTTTTCTGCGCGTATTTGAAAAAGCGCATACGTTTGTTGATGATGTCCCAGATGCTGCTGCCTCAGCGTGGGAGGCACACCACAAGCAAACGCGTGCTTGGCTTTACCGCATTGCTGAAAACCTCTTCAAAGATCGCTTGCGCCGCAACATAAGTCTGAATGCGGAGCGATTTTCCGAAGGCGAGGAAGCACAGCTTGTTGATGCAAGTAGTGTTGCTAGTGAGTTTAGCGACGCGTCCTTGCCAGACTCTATTCGCATGCGCCTATTGAAAGTTGCCTTGGTGTTGCTTCCAGAGCGCGAGCAAGATATTTTGCGCATCGTCTATCAGTGGTATGAGCCCGGTAAAAAATTGCCTTCTTCCGTGATTGATGATCTGACCGCACAGTACCAAACGACGCGTGAGAACATTAGGAAAATTTTGAGCCGCACACGCAAAAAAATCGAGCATATAATTGTTGCTTTGATGTGGCTACCAGAATCCGAGCGTAACATTGTCTGCGATGCGCATTTGCTTTGCGAATTTCATGGCGAACTTTCTGATGCGTCAATTCAGCAATTGGCTATGCAGCATCAGGTCAAACCTGCGGATATGAAAAATTTTCTCGATAAGATGCACTCTAAAATGCAGGCTTTTATTAGCATACTGCAGACTCTGCCGAAACGTGAGCAAAGGATTCTCTTTGCATGGTATTGTTTTTGTGAGCAAAACAACGCTTTGCCAGACTCTGTCGCAGACGCACTCGTGGCGGAATATCAAATTACGCCAGAACAGATTGTAGAAATTGTCCGCTGCGCTATTGAGAAAATTGAAACAGCCATCAAACCGCGCATTGCGTCCAGAACTCAAACTTAACTCTCAGGGCTATGAGCCAACATCGTTCTCGCTTGCGACTCGATGACTTGCTTGATGCACAGATATGGCAAGCGATGCTCTCGCTTGGGTGGATTGAGCCACTTGACGAGGCATCGCTGCAAGCCATTGAGGCAGAAGTTGAGCAAGCCTTAGCCTCAGGCGACTTGCATTTGCCGAAAACACTGGAATCGCCTGATGCGATTTTTGCTAAACTGAAGGAGCGCCAAGACAGAGCGATATCGCTTGATAGCGCCATTCAGGAGCAGATGGCGCGCGCTGCACGTGAAGGTGATATCATTCCACCCGATGTCGAAGAAAAAATGCGGCGCGACCGCCAAGCCGCTGAGACTAAACACCAAAAGGGCAAAGGCTATGAAGATCTCTTTAGTTGATACCGCACTTTCACGTGCTGATGAAATTGCAGATCTTGCAGAATTTATCGCCGAAGAATACGGCAGCAACGGCAGAGTCGAGCCTCTGAGCATTGTGCGCAAAAAAAATATTACGTACAGCTTCGGCTACTACAAAAATGCCTTTGATGGTATGCTCGAGTATTATGACAAACGCTTTCACATCTATTGCAATCTTAGCCGTGTCGAGCGCCATGATTCTCCACGTGCACGCTTTACGCTCGCTCATGAGTTAGGGCACTACTTTATTGACGAGCATCGTAATGCCCTGCAATCTGGTTTTGCCCCTGCGCATCTTTCCATCTGCGAATATGAATCTGATAATCTCGTCGAGCGTGAAGCTGATTGGTTTGCCTCAAATCTTTTGATGCCACGCACCTATTTTTTACAGCGTGCCAAAGATTTTTCACTTGGTATGTCTGGTATTTTATCGCTGCAACGCTACTTTCAGACTTCTATGACGAGCACCGCTTTACGCTACGCTCAAATCGGGCTTGTCTCCTGCCTCGTCATGAAATGGGATTTGCAGCGGGGCTTACTCTGGCGACGCACTTCCGACGACGACTTTATCTCTCGCTTTCCATCACCGCTTTCTACAGCTGCAAAACTGCCTGAAAACTCACCGACACTCTGGGCACTGATGAATGCAAAACCACCTGCTCAAGGATTTTTTACTGCAAAGACAACCGCACGCACGTGGTTTCCAGCACTACGCGATTCGACGCTGCGCGATGCCGTCTGCATTGAGCAATCTATGCGCTTAGGACAATTCGGGGTACTCACATTCCTTTACTTTGAGGCTTGAACTGTCACGCTTCGGCGTATTAGAAAGAGACGCGCACTTGTCGCGTTCAGGGAGCCGACACCTGCATAAGACGACATTCATAAGACAGACAAGAAAACACGCGCAGATATGAAAGCCAATTTGAAAAAGTATTTGATTCTCATTGAACGCACAAAGCACGGTTACCTAGCGTTCTCGCCCGACTTAGACGGCTGCACTGCCCTTGGTGCCACCCCCGATGAAGCCAAACGCAATATGCAGCACGCTATCCAAACGCATCTCTATTGGCTTGCCAAAGATGGGCTTCCAATCCCACGCCCTCGATATCGATCCAGCTATGTCGAGGTCAATGCGTGAGCGCACACTGGGCTATGATGATGCACTCGCTATTGCCGCAATTGGCGTTGTCACTTCAATAGGTCCTTTGGGGCGCGGCTGAATCTGAAGCAGCGCTTCTTCATCGACTTCGTCGATTAAATCAGGGCTCATGTACATCTTGGCATACTCTTTATAGACACCCGACTTGACAAATAAATCAAAGAGGTCGGGGTCGAGATGATGCTCAGCCTTCATCTTTCCCATAATTGCCATGGCTTCGCTGAGCGTTTTGCCACGCTTGTAAGGTCTATCCGCTGCAGTGAGCGCTTCAAACACATCAGCAATTGCCATAATGCGCGCCGGGATGGACATTTGCTCACGCGTTAGCCCTTTTGGATAGCCTGTGCCATCCATTTTCTCGTGATGCCCACCGGCGTATTCAGGCACACGCATCAGGTTGCGCGGGAACGGCAATTTCTCCAGCATCTCAATCGTAATGACAATATGATCGTTGATAATTTTGCGCTCTTCTGCTGTCAGCGTGCCGCGTCGAATACTTAGGTTGTAGATTTCTTCATCCGTGAGCAAACGTGCCTCTTCGCCATTTATCCTAAGTTTGCGATTACCTATGCGCTTGATACGCTCAATGCTGTTATCATCTAAGTATTCGCCGCCGATGTTGACTCTCTCAATGAATTTTTGTTCGTCGTCAAGTTCAGCCAGTTTGCGCTGGTAGTCAGCTTCGAGCTCATCAAGCGGTTTTGCGTTAGGCGCCGTTTGTGCGCGCAGATACTCAAGCTCAAGATCGCGTCGCAAAATCTCAAAGCGTGTCTTAATCGTCTCAATGCGGTCATAGATTTTTTCCAGTTTCGTCGCTTTGTCCATCACATTGACAGGGGTAACAATTTTGCCACAATCGTGCAACCACGCCGCAATATGCAATTCATACCACTGTTCATCAGTGAGGTTGAAATCTCGGAACGGCTCATCTTGCGACTCGCAAGCCGCTTTAGCCAGCATTTCCGTCAGCACAGGCACGCGGTTGCAATGCCCGCCCGTGTAAGGCGATTTTCTATCAATGGCTTCCGCAATAAGACGGATAAAGGCTTCGAGCAACTTGCGATGCGCCTCAAAGAGAATTTGATTTTCGAGAGCCACCGCCGCTTGTGAAGCTAAGGAATAAATAAAATCTTCATCGTTCTTGTCGAATGCAATAACATACTTTGTTGTGGCTTCTTCGTTTGTGAGCAGTGCTGTGGGGACAGTCTTTTTGTTTAGCAACTGAATAGCGCCAATGGTTTCTTTGTTGCGGTTTAGCATCGGTACGGTCAGCATGGATTTCGTGCGGTAACCGCTTGTCATATCGAAGCCACGATTGAAACTGTATGTTGCTTCTGGTGGAATTTCATAGACATCCGGGATATTGAGCGGCACGCCTGAAAGTGTTGCAGCACCCACAATGCTGCTGCGACTAATAGGCATCGTGAATTCTTTGAAGGGAATACGCTTCGAGAAGTTTTTGGTATGCCGAAACCGTAGTTGTTTGTTGGCAAAGTAGTTTGAGGGATCAGCAGGCACACCGGGCTTATCTTCTACCACATAGACACTGCCTGCATCGGCACCCGTAATGTCCATGCAAATGGCAAGAATCATCTCCAAGAGTTTCGTTACATCTCTTTCGCTCGAGAGCGCAATGCCAATATCGTTGAGCTTGCGCAATTCATCATGCTGTTCTTGGAGCTCATGCTTGAGCAACTCAAACTTATTGCAGTTCTCGAAAAAGAACTGTACACGACGCAGCAAGATGGCAAACTGTGTCAAACTTATCGGTGTTTCAATGATATCGATAATAGTTGGGTCGAGCAGTTCAGTTGGATTTGGCAAGTGTGCAAGTTCTTCCTGTGTTGCAATCACTACGATAGCGAATCGGCGTTTTGCATGCTTTTCGAGAATGCGTTTGGTGCGGTGTGCTGTAGCTGCATCGGACAAAAACACCACATCCTCATCTGGTAAAATGTTAGCATGCTGAATGATCGCACGGCTATGGGCTGTAGAGTGGTAGTCGTAAATCGGCTGCATTATTTTGAGTCCATCTTGTACAACCATGACGGGTAATCCTACAAGGTCATAAACTTGTATCTTTTCAGCCTTTTGGCTCGGTTTAACAGCTGCCTTTCTCATGACAAAATTGTGATGCGTTATTTGGAGATACGCTCTTTTTACCAAAGAGAATATGCAGAAAATTCTTTTAATGCAATTTGATACCCGTCAGCACAACGGTTTTCTCAAAAAAACGGCACAATTTTTGATGAAGTGCGAAAATTTCTATTGCTGTAGCTTTGAAAATCATGTCTTAAGATGTTTATTTAGCATCTCCACATCACTTTTGCTTTAAGGTTGATACAGGACGCACATTGCAGTAAAGTGCATCGGCGGCGCTCTGACGGCTCTAAGTTCAACAGAAAGTTCAAGCCAGCTAAGGCTCAAACGAAATTAACGCTCAATGGGAAAACCAGACTATAGCACCACGCTTGCTTTTTCAAAAACGGAATCGTATCGCACGATTTTTCCGCACCTTCAGCATCAACTTTACTTGAATCACGCTGCTGTCAGTCCGCTCTCTCTACGCGTTGTACGGGCAATTCAGGATTATCTTTCGGAGCGCAGCGAGCATGATGTTGAAAATTATTGGTCGCGCTTAATGCCGACGTTGGAATCAGCGCGTCGGCGCGTCGCATCGTTTATTCACTGCGAGCTGCATCAATTGGCGTTTGTGCCAAATACGAGTTATGCACTCAACATCCTTGCGCAAGGCTTAAAGTGGCGCAACGGCGATAGGATTTTGCTCTACGACCAAGAATTTCCTTCAAATGTCTATCCTTTTCTCAATCTCAAGAAGCATGGCGTTGAAATTGATTTTGTCTCTTCACGAGAAGGTCAAATTTTGCTTGATGATATTGCCACGAAACTTACAGCGCGCACGCGCCTTGTCTCAATGAGCTATGTGCAATTTCTCACAGGCTTTCGTATTGATCTTGCTGCACTTGCAGAACTCTGTCACCAGAATGGGACACTTGTTTCAATAGACGCTATTCAAGCCTTAGGCGCTATGCCGATTGATTTCAAAGGCACGGGCATTGATTTTCTTGCGGCTGGTTGCCACAAGTGGGCAATGTCGCCCATGGGCATTGGCATTATGGCAATGACCGACGCCCTGCTTGATGAGATTGGCGCACCGTTCGTCGGTTGGCTTAGTGTGGAAGATGGTTGGGATTTTTTTAACTACGAACAAGACTTGCTCGACGACGCACGTCGGCACGAACTTGGCACACAGAACTGGATTGGTCTTGTTGGCTTAAACGAAGCCTTTGCAATCTTTCACGAACTTGGCTCCGAGACGATTGCTGAAAAACTGCTTGCGCTTTCTTCTTACCTTTGTGAGCGCTTGCTTGAGGAAGGCTTTATGCCAGCATTCGTGGCAGGCAAAGAAAATTGTTCGGGCATTGTCTCAATCCAAGGCTTGCCGCATCCGTCAGAAATTCAAAAGCAATTGCTGCAGGCAAAGATTGAAGTCTCTACGCGAGAAGGCTTGTTGCGCATCTCACCACATTTTTACAACACCATTGAGGAGCTTGAAGTTTTCATCAGCACACTCAAAATGATTCTTCAAAAAAAATTGGTCCAACTATGACCCCGCGAGAAGCCGTCATCGCACTCTTGTCTGGCGCCTCACTTTCTGCTGCTAACATGCAGAGCGTTGTTAGCGCTGTCATGCAAGGCGACATACCTGACGCTGTTATTGCCGCGCTGTTGGTGCTGCTGCGTCAGAAAGGTGAAACTATTGAAGAAATTTATGGTGCGGTGCAGGCAATCATGAAGTTTGTCGACAGAATTCCTCTTGACCCGCAAGCCGTTGATACTTGCGGCACTGGCGGCGATGCTGCAGGCACATTTAACATCTCTACGATAGCTGCAATTCTTGCCTGCAGTGCGGGCGCAAAAATTGCCAAACACGGCAATCGCTCCGTCTCCAGCAAATGTGGCAGTGCAGATGTGTTGGAAGTGCTCGGTCTACACATTGAATTGCCCAAGGAAAAGACAATCGAGATTTTCAATCAAACTCGCTTTGCATTTCTTTATGCACCGCTCTATCACAAAGCGGTCAAACGTGTTGCCAGTGTGCGCCGTGATTTGGGCGTGCGCACCATTTTCAATATGCTCGGTCCACTGGTCAATCCTGCTGGAATCTTGCGTCAAGTCGTTGGGGTCTATGACCGTGAACTGACTGGCATGTTTGCACAAGTTTTGCGTCAACAAGGTGCAGAGCACTGCCTTGTTGTCTATGGCGAAACTAAAGAAGGGCTTGCTTTGGATGAGCCCAGTGTCTGCGGAGCGACATTTATCTCTGAACTCAAAAACGGTACGATTTCTAATTACACGGTCTATCCAGAAGATTTCGGTATCAAACGCCGTTCCCTCGACGATTTGCGTGGCGGTACAGTAGAGGAAAATGCACAACTGATTTGGCAGATTCTCGATGGTGTTGCCTCTGAAGCTAAGCGTGATGCTGCAATCTACGCTGGCGGCTTTGCCATTTATGTCAGCGGCGTGGAAAGCTCGCTTGAACAAGGCATTTTGCGCGCTCGTGCAGAACTTGAAAGCGGTCGTGCTAAGCGCACCTTAGAGGGCATTATCGAGGCACATCGTCAAATTGCACCCGCTGCGGTTTAGAAATTCGACTCATCGCGCCAGCGACTCATTTTCCATACTGCACTTGTGTCATCTCTTGCCAGTGTAAAGTTGGCATTGCCTGTAATTTCCACGACTTCATTGATGCGAAATCCGACACGCAAACGAAAACTTCTTACCACCTGCTTCTGAAAAGCATCGCCATCTTGAAAGACAATTGTATTCCAGCGTAGGTCTAAAATTTCTGCGCTACGAAATAGCCCCAGTGTTGTGACTAGCTCTACATCGCGAGGCCATGTAACATCTATGCCGTTATCAAAATCACGATAGACAAACGTGAATCGCTCTGCCAGCAGTTGGCTGTATAACGCTGTGTCTTTGGTCAGGTAAGCAAATTCAAAATTGCGAAAGAAGCCATCAATCGTTCTTTGGTCGCCAAGCCCTATCCCGCTGCGTTCAGATAACTCCAAGCGTGGCGCAAATGGATTGATTGTGCAACTGCATAGCATTGCTACCGTACCTGCCCAGAGTATTAAGCCACCAAAGCGAGCCATGCGCACTGCTTGAGGCTTTCTTTTTTCAGAGCTATGGTTTGTCATCATCTAGGATATCGTTGCATCCCTTTGGTAATTGCTCACACTAATTTTTTTCAGTCGTGTCAGTTATTTGGTATGGTGACCAGCACCAGACCTTGTCCTTGCGGGGCATCGGCGCGCGCTAATCCCATCACGCAGAGTGTGTAGAGACGTCCTGCGGCGACGGCACTGCCACCGCCCGGCATTGGGAATGCGCCAATCAGCGATCCTGTTGTGCCTGCAAGCCTGACGCCGAGTTGTGTATTTGCTGGCACATTGACAAATGCCGACTGTGCAGCCGTAACGCTTGTATTGAATGTACGATTTGCGCCGTTGCTTAGCACTTGCACATTTTGCGGCAGTCCGGGCGTGCCCGTGAAGGTTACGATATCCACAGCAGGTGCATCTGGCGAAAGATGCAGAAAGCGCACACCGGCTTGTCCAGAAGGTGGTGCCGCAAGATTATCAGTGATGAGCAGCGTTTTGAGATTACTCGTTCCCCGCAGTGTGTCAATAACGAAGAAGGAAAAATTGCCGCCATCGCTGAACGTTACGCTTGGAATGTCAATGAGATCAACAGGCGGGCTGACATTGTCCAAACGGATGCGTACTCGGCGCGTACCCGGTTCTACTTCTACTCTGACGCTTTGCGTGAAAGTCAATCGTGTTGGGGTGCTGCCGCCCACCACATCGTTATCAATGACCAGATTTACTGCAGGCGCATTTGGAGAGGCATGCGTTGCAATCACTTTAGCACGGGTAACACTTGGTCCTGACGAGTTACTGCAACTGTAAAACACACTGAAGGCGCAGAATAGAGCGGCAAAGAAAACAATCTTTTTGGGCATACTTGTGAAGTTTAAGTTGAGGCGGATAGATTTCTATCCGACACAAACATACAAAGAATTCGCTGGGAATTTGTTGATTTTGCGCACGCTCCGTAAAGTTGACCTCTTGAACAACACGACAGGGTTTAGAACACTATGACAGATTTACTGCAAAGAGCGATTGAGATTGCAACAAAGATGCATGATGGGCAGCTTGACAAAGCCGGTGCGCCGTATATCACTCACCCTATCAGCGTGATGAATCAAGTGGAGACCGTGGCGGAGAAAATCGTGGCGGTGCTGCACGAT
The DNA here is from genome assembly GCA_046291735.1 of Candidatus Thermochlorobacter sp. GTDB lineage: Bacteria > Bacteroidota > Chlorobiia > Chlorobiales > Thermochlorobacteraceae > Thermochlorobacter. Next base: position 261,833 of record JBKBSK010000001.1, read on the forward strand.
GCGATAGAAGACACACCGCTGACGCTTGCCGATCTTGAGCGTGAAGGCTTCCCCGATGAGATTCTTGCGGCAATTGATGCCATTAGCAAGCGCGCTGGTGAGAGCACAGAAAGTTATCTTGCGCGTGTGATGTCGAACCGCTTAGCCTTACGCGTCAAAATTGCGGACATTACAGACAATATGCGGCTCGAGCGCATTGCGCAGCCCACGCCCAGAGACTTTGCACGCATTGAGCAATATGCCAAAATTTTACCCGTGCTTAAAGCAGCTTATCAAAAGCTTACAGCCTGACAGATTTGTTTTTCCGCACACCAATGCTCATTTCTTTTTCTTGTCAGCTCATGCCTATCCTGCTTTGAACTGTCTCGACTTTATCCAACATCTGAAAGCCCATACTTATGGCGGAAGTGCCGAATGTAGTAATCGCGCGTCGTTTGATGTTCGGCTTGGCGCAAGTGCGGGTCCCTTGCAACAAGCGCAAACGCTGCTTTGCGAGCAGATTGTAGAATCTCACCGTCTTCACTCAGGTTTGCAATTTTGAGGTTCGTGATATTGCCCGATTGCTGTGTGCCCATAATGTTACCTGTGCCGCGCAACTGCACATCGACTTCGGCAATCTTGAACCCGTCGGTGGTTTCTTCCATGGTGTAAAGACGCGTCTTTGCATCGACACTCATCTTACCGTAAATGAGGTAGCAATACGATTGTTCCGTTCCTCTGCCTACACGTCCGCGCAACTGATGCAATTGTGCAAGCCCAAAGCGTTCAGCGTGTTCAATTACTATAATCGTGGCATTCGGCACATCCACGCCAACTTCAATGACTGTTGTGCCTACCAGCACGCGTGTTTTGCCCAAGCGGAACATTTCCATCTCTTCCTCTTTTTCGTAAGGAAACATTCGCCCATGAATCAGTCCTACGCGGCATTCGGTGAATACTTCGTTTTTCAAATACTCATAGCTTTCTACTGCTGCAGCTAAATCGACTTTCTCTGATTCTTCTACCAGCGGATAGACGATGTAGGCTTGTCGCCCTTTACGGATTTCTTCTTTAACTGCTTCATAGACTTTCTCACGCTCCGATTCGTGACGCAAATATGTGATAATCGGCTTACGATGCTTGGGCATTTCGTCAATGATGGAAACATCTAAATCGCCGTAGAGCGTCATGGAAAGTGTGCGTGGAATGGGTGTGGCGGTCATCAGAAGAATGTGTGGATTGAGTGCTTTGTCCTGCAACGCCTTGCGCTGCAAGACGCCGAAGCGGTGTTGTTCATCAATAATTACTAAGCCAAGGTTATGAAACTGCACTTTTTCTTGAATGATAGCGTGCGTACCAACCACGATTTGCGTTTTGCCAGTCGCAATTGCTTCAAGCAGTTCTTCGCGCAGTTTTTTGCGCTGTTTGCCCACAAGCAACTCAATTGTGATGCCCAGCGGTGAGAGCATGGACTTAAGTGTCAGATAATGCTGCGTTGCCAAAATTTCTGTCGGTGCCATAAACGCACACTGCGCTCCGTTATCGAGTGCAATCATCATGGCAAACATCGCCACCAGTGTTTTGCCACTGCCGACATCGCCTTGCACCAAGCGGTTCATCTGACTACCGCTGCGCATATCTGCACGAATTTCTTTGATGACACGCTTTTGCGCATTGGTCATTTCGTAAGGTAGAGAGTGATAGAGCCGATGGGTGTAGTCGCCTACTTTCTCAAATGGTGTTGCGTGAATTGTGCTTGCGGTTTCTTCTTTGCGCAGCGCAAAGAGCAGTTGCATGAAAAAGAGTTCAGTCCACTTCAAACGAAACTTAGCGCGCTCTAATGCTTCAAGAGAGTCAGGAAAATGAATTTGCTCGTAGGCTTCTTGCAGTGGCATCAAGCCATATTGTGAGCGTATTGATAGTGGCAAGTTTTCTACGATGTAGGGTTTGGCTCTGTGCAGCAACTCGCGCATCAAGCGGCGCAGGGTTCGTGTGCTCAGCCCCACTTTTTTCATCGCTTCGGTTGCAGGGTAGAGCGAAATGATTTTGCCTGTGTTGAAAAGCTCGTAATCGCTTTGCTCGCCATTGGCTTCGGGGTCTGTAGATTCAGGCGCGGAGAGTTTATCAAAATCGGGGTGCAGCATTTGCGCACGCATGCCGAAGAAACTCACCTTGCCCGATACTGCAAGCGCTTCACCGGCTTTGAAGACTTTTAGCAGATACTGCGCCCCTTGAAACCATGTCAAATCCAGTTGCCCTGTTCTGTCAAAGAGTTGTACCACAAGTCGTCGGTTTTTCCAACTTGTGCCTTCAAGGCGCACAGATTTGATTTCGCCCACAACTGTTGCAGTTTCACCTTCACGCAGCGCTGCAATACTTTTGATAAGTGTTCTATCAAGATGGCGGCGTGGAAAAAAATTGAGAAAGTCTTCGAAGGTGCGCACACCGGTGCGGTAGAGTGCATCGGCACGCTGCGGTCCGACGCCCTTGAGAAACTTAATGTCAGTTTGAAAAAAGTTAGTGCTGTGCATACTTGCTGTTGTCATAACGCTTATCATCACGCTTACATTTGAGGATTATGGCTACCACATCACAATACGCTGATTCGTAACACGCAGCTTGCTCTCTTACGCGTAGTTTGCTGATACATGCTTCGGCGCAGGCAAGTTCATAGATAGTGTTTCATTTTGTTTTCATTACATAAACACCGTCCCAATTTTCGGGAAGTGTTTCTTCTGCAAGCATCTGACAGCGGCGAATGTATGTTTTGGTTGGTCCATCGTTGGGCGAGAGTTTGAGAATTTCTTCGAAGTGACGGATTGCGCCTGCCCAATCTTGCCGGCGGTAAAGCGCAAGGGCTTCTGCAAAGCGTTCTACTTTTTCGCGTTCTCTTGCCGATAGTCCCCCTTTTTCGGCGAGCAGTTCATAGATGCGAATCGGAACTGCCTTGCCTTTGACGCGCAGATAATCAAGCTCGCGCGCTTCGATAAAGTCCTTGGCTTGCTGATATGTGCTTTCGCTGATGATGATGTTTGTACCGTATTCCTTATTTACACCTTCTAAGCGTGACGCCAAATTGACTGCATCGCCAATGACGGTGTAGTCCATGTGCATCTCTGAGCCGATGTTGCCGATAACCATTTTGCCAGTGTTGAGTCCAATTCGTGTTTGAAAGTGCGGCAGTTCTGCGCTTTTCTTTTCATAAAATGCCTTGAGTTGGCGGTGAATCTCAAGTGCCGTCAGACATGCGGAGACAGCGTGAAGGTCTTTTGGAATAGGTGCGCCGAAAATCGCCATAATTGCATCGCCGATGTATTTATCGACCATAGCGTCGTGGTCTAAAATGATTCGGCTAGCCAGCGTAAAGTATTCATTGAGAAATATCACCAGTTCTTTTGGCGTCAATTTTTCGGAAATACTTGTAAAGCCCTCGATGTCAGAGAAAAAGACGGTTGCCTCGACTTCTTTACCGCCGAGTTCAATTTCATCAGGATTTTCTACAATGCTATCGATGACACGAGGACTAAGGTAGCGGTTGAAGGCTTTTCGCAGTTCGCGCTTTTCTCTGCCTTCTGTGGCGTAACTAACCACTGCCGCAAGTGCAAACGTTAGCAGCAGCGATACAAGCGGCAGCGTTACAGGTATCCACCAGCGCAAGCTTGCGAAAGCAACATAGGCTCCTGACAGATACAGCAGCACCAAAAAACCGATGAGTACCACGCTGAGGCTTGCACGATTCAAGAGAAAAAGACTTGCACTTGCCGCCACAGCAAGCATCAATGCTATAAAGTAACTCACCCAGCGTGGCGGTTCGCGCAAAAAGTGTCCATTGAGCAAGTTCGCCAGCATCGTGGCGTGAATTTCCATTCCGGGATAAGGCTCCAGCACCGTGAACGGTGTTGGCTTGAAATCTAACAGACCTGCTGCTGAAGCGCCGATGATGACATGCTTGCCTTGAAATTCATTAGGTGAAATGTCGGGCGTCTCACCCTGCTCGAGTTGGATGGCGGACGCAATCAGCGCCGCTGCAGGATAGTATTTGAACGCACCTTGCGCGCCACCTTTGCCATACCAGTAGAGCAAAAAATTCCCATCATTTGCAGTCGGCACAGCCTGCAGCAGTGAATCTATGTTCTCAATGCCCTTTGAAATCAGAAAACAGCTTAGCCCAAAGTAAGGCAGAGTTTTCTCACCGAGCTTGCATAGGAGTGGGACACGGCGCGCAATACCATCTTGGTCACTCTGAAAATTCACGACGCCGAGCCTTGTGGCTGCGTCTTGAAACATCGGGATTGGGGCTTCTGTCCGTTGATAGGTTGGAACATGGAGATGAGGTGCATGGATAGTTGGCAAGAAGTGTTTTGGCATGACGCTCTGTTCGCTTGATGCGCTATCGTCTTCTGAGAGGTATATTGCCAGCACACTCCTTTGGCTTTCTTTGAGGGCTTTTGCAAATGCGCTGTCTGATTCTACCCCATCAACACTAAGGCGGTCGAAATCAGGTTGTGAAAATTCAATGTCAAAGGCAATTACCTTTGCACCCGCCTGTGTAAGGTAGCGTGTCAGCACAGCATAGAACTCTCTTGGCCAAGGCCAACTCTGTCCTTGCTTCTGGAAATAGTTCAAGCTGCTTTGGTCGATTGCAACCAGCACAACCGAACTGTCTTCTCGATATGGGTTATAGCCATTGAGGAAACGCGCATCCAAGAGCTTTAACTCTACCACTTCAAGTGCACCTGACACTTCCAACAGCATGGCAAGCACAAAGCCCACTGCGACAACAAGCGTAACTAATGCGTTCTTGGACTTGCGCAATGGCTTCAACATTTGCTGCAAACTGGCTTGCATTGAAATGGCTCCTTAATAGCTCCTTGTCGTAGCAAAAAATAGTAAAGGTAGCGCTAAACCTGTCCTGCTCTTTGTGCTTCGTTAGCTATCGACGCCAAACACGAGTCCTGAAACATGCAGGCAACTGTGGTCTTTTTGCTTCTGCTTTTTTAATCTTCGAGAGCAAGAATCTCAATGACTTTTTCACGTGAGGTCTCGCCGCGCACAATACGCACTTTGCTTTTTTTGATGCCCAAATGTCTCGATAGGATTTCAATTACGGCTTTATTTGCCTTGCCATCTAAGGCTGGCGCATGCACGTAAATTTTTAGCCTTCCATTTTCTTCAATCACACTTTCTTTCTTGGCATTCGGCACGACTTTCACTGCCAGTGTTTTTACGGGCATTTCTCGATGACTTTTTGAAGCCATTAGCATACGACTATTATTTTCTTCATGAGCGCCTTGCAATTCGTGGCACAGGATTGATGGGGATAAAAATCAGCATTTTCAGGCGAATTTTGAACGAGCAAATTTTGAAGGTTTTACAGCAGGTAGATGCACACGCAAGAGTAGCGGAGGAAGAGGGACTCGAACCCCCACAGGCTTGCGCCCGGCAGTTTTCAAGACTGCTGCCATACCATTAGGCGATTCCTCCGAAAAAGCCCGTTGGCTTACCGCTTAGGGATGCAAATATACACTAAAATCTCGTGCTTACAAGTCTTTGTCTGTTGCAGGCAGCGTCAGTTGTACGACAGTCGTTTTCTTATCTATCTTGTGGCTTTCGCCATGACATGTACTGCTCTGGAAGCATCCTCTGCACAATTCCGCAAGCGAGAGTTTTGTTGCGCAGCGCGGGCATTTTGTAATGAATGGATTGACCACCTTAAAGCCGCAAGTGGGACACTTACGCTCAAACTGCGACTCTGCAGCTTGACCCAACGCTTGCACTGAACACGATGACATCTGAAAACTGTTTTTAGTTAGGAGACCTTACACTTCTCTGCCTCATACCATTCTACGACACGCTCCAACGCCACATTTGCTCCACACATAATGGCTACCACTGTCTCATTGTTGGCTACTGGAATTTTTCCTGTGGTCAAAGCCGCAATGCAACAGGATGCCGCAGGTTCCACAAGCAACTTTTCCTCTTGAAGCAGTTCCAAAAGCGCCTGAATGGCTTCATCATCTGAGACGACTACTAGGTCATTGACATGCTTTGTGATAATTTCAAACTGCATGATGCCCGTTTTTTTCGCGCCCAAACTTTCGGCAACAGATGTAATGGCTGGCAATTCAATGATTTTGTTTGCTGCGCGACTCAAATACAATCGGTTCGCACCTTCGGTTTCTACACCATAGACTCTCGTTGCTGGTGAAAAATGCTTGACTGCCGAGATAATACCTGAAATTAACCCACCGCCACCAATTGAGACCACAATTGCGTCAACGCGTGGAAGTTGCTTAATAAGTTCCAAGACCATCGTGCCTTGTCCAGCCATGACTTGCAGATGATCGAAAGCTGGAATGTAGGCGCGTTCTTCGTTCTGGGCAACTTGCATGGCAAGCTCGTTGGCTTCATCCCATGAATCGCCATGCAAGACAATTTTTGCACCCAAGCGTGCAATGCGCTCGAGTTTGACTTTCGGCGTCTTTTCAGGCAGATAAATGATGGCTGGAATTCCCAATTTCATTGCAGCAAGTGCCACCGCCATACCGTGATTGCCCGCTGATGCTGAGACAACACCTCTTTTGCGCTGCGCTTCCGAGAGTGATAAAATCGCGTTCGTTGCACCGCGCACTTTGAACGAGTTCGTTGGCTGAAGTGTCTCAAGTTTGAGATAAAGATTCGTATGCAGTTTTGCCGTGAAATACCGTGAGGGAATTACGGGCGTAGGCAAAAGGTAAGGCTCGATGCGTTTTGCGGCAAGCTCAATCTCGTGCTTCTCAATGAGCATAGTTGAATTGGTTGCGTTAAAGAGAAGCGAATCTAATACATCACCGCTGCAATGCCAACATCGCGCAACTTCGCCACGCATCATACGCGCGCAAACAAAAACACAATACACTCAACCTTGCTTTTGTTTTGGTATCTGATTTAATGCTCCTGCAAAAGGTGCAACATTCAGACAATCGAGCTTGTTTAGCAGTCGCGCATGTGTATATTTTCTTTGCATGTTTTAACTATCAATCCAGCTACAGCTTTCACTAAAAACCCTAAACCACATACCACTTATGTTCAAAAAATTCTTTGACGAATACCGCGAGTTTATTCAACGCGGCAATGTAATTGATTTAGCCATTGGTGTTATCATGGGCAGTGCGTTTGGTAAAATCACCTCATCGCTCGTGCAAGATATTATCATGCCCCCAATTGGTTTCATTTTGGGCGGAATAGAGTTTAGCGAATTAAGCATCTCTATGCAACCGTTGGATGGCAAAGCTGCAGTTACAATTGACTACGGAAAATTTATTCAAACCGTAGTTGATTTTCTTATCATTGGATTTGTCGTGTTCTTGATTGTCAAAGCCGTCAATGCCTTCAAGCGCAAACAGCAGCAAGATATTGTAGCTATGCCTGCTGCACCTCCTGAGCCCTCTACACAAGAGAAACTCTTGATGGAGATTCGTGACCTGCTCAAATCACAAGCCAAATCATAGTTAGACGCGCACATTCTGCTGCGGTCTTCTTCTTCACATCAATCTATCTGATTATGCTCAACACACCACACCCTTTCGTTTTCTTGACACTGATACTGCTTGTCTTTGCTTCACCGCTCTTTGCGCAACCTGCTACGCAAAACCCCGTTGGCACGGCGCCAACTTCACTGCCTGATTCACTCAAAGGCTGGAAGTTTGGTGGGACGGCAGGACTCAATTTCTCTCAAACATCACTCTCTAATTGGGCGGGCGGAGGACAAAACTCGCTCTCTATTGTCGGTATCTTCAATGGGTTTGCGGATTTCAAACAAGACAATTTCTTTTGGAACACCTCGCTGGAGCTTGGCTTAGGCGCAATCAGTGTTTCGGGACAAACATCGCCAGACTTGCGTAAAAGCGACGATAAAATCATTTTTGTCTCTAAGCTCGGGCTCAACGCAAGTTCCGTGCTGAGTTACGCCTTTTTGGTAGACTTTCGCACGCAATTTTTGGACGGGTTCAACTTTGAGAACCGCTTGCCAGACGGCAACTTTCCAATTATTTCGCGGACTTTTGCTCCGGGCTACCTTGTCACATCGCTTGGCTTGGACTACCATCCCGTTGATTTCTTTTCGCTGTTTTTTGCACCGCTTTCAGGCAGAACTATTCTCGTACTCGATGAACAGCTCTCTCGCGCAGGTGCATTCGGTGTAGCACAAAATGAGCGGGCTCGATTCGATCTTGGCGCGGCACTTAACATCGCCTTCAAAAAAGAACTCCTTGAAAACGTAACCTATCAATCGCGCTTAGGTGTCTTTGCACCCTACCGTGAACTGGATAGAATGATTGTCTCATGGGAAAATTTGCTTGTCCTGAAAGTCAACAAGTTTATCAATGTAACATGGGATGCGCAGATTTTCTATGATGACCGTGTTGAAGTCTTGCGCAACGATGGCACAACAGGACCCGCTACACAATTTAAAAGCGTGCTTGGCGTTGGCATTGTCTACACTTTCTGATAATGCGATTCTTGTCGCTCAGTCTCAGATGCGGCTGAACTTTCATAGTGCAATTTGGCGCGTAGCTGGGCAAGTTGCATCTGCATCAGTTGTGTCTGCATCAACTGCTTAGCAAGCTCTGCTTCTATTGTGCGAATCTCTTCGTCGGTAGCACCAGCAAATGTCTTGATATGTTTTTTGAGTTCAGCATCCGCGCGAGCCTTGCGCAGCTCTGCCAGTTCGCTTGTGATAATGCCAATGAACAGATTGAGGAAAATCATTGCGCCAAACAAGATAAAACTCACAAAGTAGAATGCTACGCCAATTGCACTATGATGCTTCATCAAGTCTTTCATCAAGACTGCCCAATCATCGAAGGTTACAATTCGAAAGAGCGTTAGCAGCGCAGAAGGTATTGACTCAAAGTCTTCACAATCTTCTCTGAAAAAATCCGTGCCGATGACGGCATAGATGTAGAAATACATGACAATTAGCAGGAACACGTAGAAAAGACTTGGCAGGCTATTGAACAGTGCATTGATGATGATTTGTAGCTCTTGCAGTTGTTCAGCAAGTTTCAGAATACGCAGTACGCGCACAAGGCGCAAGACTGCAAAGAAGTGCGCATGCATAGCATTCTCTGGTAAAATGTATGGCAGTGCGCACGCTATGACAATCATGGTGTCGAAGATATTCCAGCCGTCTTTGAAAAAGTTAAGTGGTGCTTTGCCATAACTGCCAATGCCCAAGATGAGTTCGGTGATAAAGGCAGCTAAGACAATTTTATCGAGCAGGTGTAGCCATGTACCATATTCTTTTTCCAGTGTAGGTGAGGTCTCTAAGCCTACAATTATGCCGGCAAGTAAAACTATACCGAGCATAAAGCGCTCGAAAATAGGCGAGTGATAGATGCGATAAAACACGTTCTCTTGCGCGTGTTTATGGTCAGTGTTGTTTTCCATAGCTGTGCTTGTGGTAAGAATTTGGGCGAACATAATCTAGCACACTGGATAAGCCTGTGCGTTACTGCACACTCAGGACGACATACCAAACAGTGTGCTACACCAGAGCAGTGCGAAAAATAAGAAAAACGTTGCTTGCAAGCAGTAAAAGGCAAGCCGAGTCAGTCATCAATTGTTTGTCTCGTTATGGGCTATGGCAAGGCGTGGAGTTTACGGATGAGCCATTCGGTAGAAAGCAAAAGAATAATCAGAATCAGGGTTGGTGCAAGATTTGCCAGTTCAAAACTTTGCGCAATCTGTGTTTCAATTGGCTGGAGTGCTGCATCGCGTTTTAGGTCAGCAAGCAGAGCGGTAAAATCATTGATCATGTAAAATTTGCCTCCGCTTTGCAGAGCAATGCTACGCATTGTTGGCGCATCAGCGTGCAGGGTTCGGAACTCTGCACCGGTTTGAGCGACTGAAAAACTGCCAGCAGCTGTGCCAAGGCTACGTTCAGCTTCGCGTGCCTCGGCAAAAAAAATATAGTCGCCAGCAGGTAATCGGTCAAAGCCTGCATTGTAAAGTCCTGCTTCGCTGCCGGGTTCAAAGACGGTCGAGTATGTCTCTTGAGTAGCTTTGTGTTTGACATTGAGCACAATCGCTGCCGACGAGATAGGTTGCAAGGCTTCATCTTGAAGTGTCGCAGAAAAAAGTATGCGCTCTGATTCATCGAAGAGTTTTGATGCTGGCTCTACACGAAAGCGCCGCAAGTCCTCACTTGCCGTGAGCCACTCAATTGTACCGAGCATGGTTTGTCGATAGAGTTCGCGCACATCGCTCTCGGGTGAGAGCCAGAGTTTCCAGAGTTGAATAGCCGTAATTGTTGCAGTTTTGCGTTCTGCAGATTTAGCAATTGCAAAAAGAATTTTGTCGGTTGCTCGTGTCTGAATGCCCAGTGTCCAGAGTGGTGTCGCATTTGCTTTGAGTTGGAAGTCGAAATCAAGGTAACTTATGGGCGGTGCAAGACGCACGCTATTTTCAAGTGTTACAGCAAGCGGTCGGAAAATAGAGGCCTGCATGGCTTGTGGTGAGAGCTTTATTGTCGCCAGATTATCTAAAACCTCGCCTGTTGTTCGTCCGATTCTTACGGCAAGAAAGGGCTCAAAGGCTTTCAAGCGCAACGCCGAACTTTGAAAGGTCATCAGTGAGAGCACGGGCAGTTTTGTGCTTTCCAAAAAAGTTTTGAGGCGCGCTACACTGCCTTCACTTACAATAGCGTTGGGGAATCCAATCAGCACGAGCGCATCCGCATCTTTATGCTGCTCTAAGTTCAGCGTTCCCTCAATGAAATCGTTGCTCCCACGCTGCGTAAAAAAAACCGTCTCTATGGCGTTGCTGGTTGTCAGCGCGTTGCGTACGGCAGAGATTTCTGGGTCTGGTAGCCCTGCAATAACTATGACCTTTTTTTTCTGCTTTTGAACCTTGATGAAAAAACTTTGGGCATTGTTGCGTGTGGAAAATTCCCCTGCAAGCGTAGAGAGTGCGATTTGAAATTTTGTCTCTCCGACTTGCTTTGGCACAAGTTCGAAGGCAAGCGTTTGTTCAGGTGAGGTGAGCGTGAGTGTTTTTCGCTCCAGCACCTCTTTATCGCTGCGCAGTGTCGCTACGATTGTAGCACCACGAAAGCCTTCTTGCGTAATTACGGCAGAAATCGGGGTCTTTGCGCCGACAATGGTCATTTCAGGGGCAATCACGCGCCGCAAGGCAATATCTCGCTTGATTGCAGTATCGCCGACGAGCGCTGTGTAAATTGGCAATGGCGCACGTTCAGCAGCGTAGGTAGGTGTTTCGCCTGCGTTAAATTGTCCATCAGAGATGATGAGTGCTGCACTGAATTTCTCAACAGATTTTAGGCGAGAAATCTCTTCAATAGCTTGTGAGAGATTGGTCTGTTTTTCTGCAAAGGTAAGCGATTCAGGTGGCGAGGCTTTGAGTGCTGCACCGAAGCGATAGAATTTGATGTTAGCAATTGCGCGCAGTTCATCAGCATATTGTCCAAGTATCGTTTTGACGGCACTGTCGCGCCTTATTGCGCCATCTTGAATGGTCATGCTTTCGGAGTTATCGATGATGACAGCTAGCGTTGGGCGTTCAGAGCGTGTGTCCGTGCGTGTGAAAGCGGGCTCAATAAACAACGAGAGCGTCAGAAAGACGCTGAGTGCGCGCAGCGCCATCAGAGCTGTTTTCAGTGCAGATGACAGGGTTGACCAGCGGTAAGTAAAAATTGCCAGCGCAAGTGCTAAGGCTGCAAAGAGCAGAAAGAGCCAAAAGTTTGTTACACTAAATGAAAACCCCATTGAGTCCGTTGGGTTGCGTTTGCTACACTGTATTGCAGCGGTTTGTGTAAGTTAGCGTATCGCAGGCTTATGGCAAGGCGGCACGTGTCGCTTTCGGCACAAATGTACCTAATTCAGGCACAGCGAAAATCACCGCAATCACCACGACTTGAATCACGATAAAAGGTACAACGCCTTTGTAGATGTCCACTGTTTGAACCTCTGGTGGGGTAACGCCTTTGAGATAAAATAATGTAAAGCCGAAAGGTGGTGTCAGAAATGAGGTTTGCAGCATCACTGTGATGAGGATAGCTACCCAAATCAAATTCATTTCATACTTTACCAGCAGTGGCGTAATCACGGGGATAAAGATGAAAATGATTTCAATGAAGTCAATAAAACAGCCTGCGATGAAAATGCCTGCTAAGACAAATGCAAGGAAGAGCATGGGACTAAGTTTAGCATGCTCAATGAGGTTAATCATCACATTATCCCCGCCGATGCCTCTAAACACTAACCCGAAGGCGGTTGCACCTACTAAGATGATAAAGACCATTGAAGTCAGAAAGGTCGTCTGCTTGCAGGTATCAAAGATGACTTCCCATGTCAGTTTGCCTTCGAGCGCTGTGAGCAGCATTGCCACAGCAGCACCCACTGCAGCTGCTTCAGTTGGAGTTGCAATCCCTGCATAGATAGAGCCCAAGACGGCTAGCACCAGCAATGCAGGCAATACGAAAGCGCGTAAGACACGTACGCTAACGCCTTTACTCCAAAATGTACGCAGTTCTTCAGTAGCAATCGGTGGGGCTTGTTTTGGATTGAAGAGTGCGACCATAAAAATGTACATCAAATAGCCTGCTACCAGTAATGCACTTGGAACCAAAGCAGCGGCAAAAAGGTCGCCTACAGAGATATTCATCACACTGCCGAGAAGCACCATTACCACGCTTGGTGGCACCAGTTGTCCCAAGGTACCTGCTGCGGCAATTGTGCCGGTCGCTAAACTTTTGCTAAAGCCGCGTCGCAGCATGGTCGGCAAGCTTAGCAATCCCATCGTGGTTACAGTTGCCCCGACGACGCCTGTGGTTGCGCCTAACAGTGCGCCTACAATAACAACAGAGAGTGCCAGTCCGCCTTTCAGCCGCCCCAAGAGCAGCGACATTGTGTCAAGGAGTCGCTCTGCAATACCCGACTTTTCGAGCATCACGCCCATAAACACAAACAGGGGCACCGCAATGAGCACATAGTTGTTCATAATGCCGTAAATGCGCAGGGGCAAGAGATTAAAAAAATCAAAGCCGAAGGCAACGAGACCGAATAGAATTGAGAGCCCACCGAGCGTGAAGGCAACTGGGAAACCTGCTAGCAGCATGCTAAACAGCAGGAGAAACAGCAACAAGGTAAGCGCTTCGCTTGACATCACTCTTCAAGGTTCTTTGTTTAGAATCACCATAAACTTTTCCATCATCAGTGCAATGCCTTGCAGTAGTAAGAGCAAGGCACCAATCACGATGGTAGATTTAATAATCCATCGATATGGTAAGCCTCCTGCATCTGGCGAGCCTTCGCCTGAGCTAAATGCGTTGAGCGTGTAGGGAATCGCTGTGGCAAGAATTACAATGCAAAACGGTAGCAGAAACACCAGCGTACCGATGATATCGGCGATAGCCCTTTTGCGTTCAGACAGACGCGAGTAAAGAATATCGACGCGCACATGTCTATCATTGAGTAGCGTCCAGCCAGCCGCCAGCAAAAACACGACTGAAAAAAGATGCCACTCCATTTCATAAAAAAATGCGCTCGTTTGCTTAAATACATAGCGCACCAGCACATCGAAGCAGACGAGCGCAATGAGTAATACATTTAGCAGCGCTGCAAACTTACCTACCCCTTCATTCAATCGGGCTACCAAACGAATATAGGATTTCATCATCCACCGTAGGAAAAGATGCGAAGGCTATTGCACTTCCAAGTACGGACGTATTGCGTCTTCAGACTTTTTGTTCCACTCCAAGATGTTTTTCTTAAAAGCCATCATGCTTTCATAGACGCGCTTTGCCATCGGGTCTTTTGCGGTTTCTTCCTCGGCAACTTCTTTAGCGAGTTTTTTCAGTTCAGCAAGTACATCTTTTGGCAATTCGCGTAGTTGTACTTTTTCCTCATTGATTAGTTTTTGCAGATAGTAATTGTTCTGCGCTTCGAACTCGGAGAGTATGAATACATTGACATGTGCTGCGGCATCTCTAATAATTTGCTTAAGATCGCTTGGCAGTGCATCATAGGCTTTCTTGTTGACAATTAGTTCAAAAGCAGTGCCGGGTTCATGCCAGCCGGGGTAGTAGTAGTATTTTGCTGCTTTGTGCAGACCGAGTTTGTAATCATGGTACGGTCCAATCCATTCGGCAGCATCGATTACGCCGCGCTCCAAACTTGTGTAGATTTCGTTTGCAGCTAAGGTTACCGATGAGCCGCCTGCTTTGGAAATGACTTTGCCGCCCCAGCCCGGAATGCGCATCTTCAGACCTTTGAGGTCAGCCATGGATTTGATTTCTTTGTTGAACCATCCGGACATTTGTACGCCTGTGTTACCACATAGAAATGGCACAACACCCTGCGGTGCATAGGCTTCTTCCCAGAGCTCCTTACCCCCACCTGAATAATACCAAGCATTAAATTGTTGTGCGTTCATACCAAAAGGAATCGACGCAAACAGTGGCGCCGCTGGCACTTTTCCTACCCAATAGTATGCTGCGCTATGTCCCATTTCAGCAGTGCCTTGACTGACCGCATTAAAGACTTCCAGACCGGGTACAAGCTCTCCAGCACCATAGACTTGGATTTTCAGTCTACCATTGGATGCACTATCGACATACTGTGCAAAACGCTCTACGCCTTCGCCTATGACGGGGAACTTTGGCGCCCAAGAGGTTACAAGTTTCCAGCGATATGTTTGTGTTGGTGCAGTTGCTGTCTTATCACCTTTTTGTGTGCCGCCACCGCACGAGGCAAGCAGCAATGCACTCAGTATAATGAGCAAAAGATTGCGTGTCATAGTTTATTGTTGTTTTGTTGGTTTTGTTGTAGTATTCCGCAAAATAATAAGGTCTTGACCATCATTCCAACTATTGGTAGCGCAGGGCTTCTACAGGATCAATTTGTGCCGCACGGTTGGCTGGATAAAACCCTGCAATGAGACTGACGACAATCGAGAAAGCTACTGCGCTGAGCACAAGCCAAAGTGGAAAATGAAAGAAATCAATACGGGCTCCTGTTTGCGAGACAATGTAGAGATTGACCAGTGCATTGATACCTGCTGTTGCCACTTTCCCCAGTGCAATACCACCCATGCCGCCCAAAAATCCAATCACTGCACTCTCAACAAAGAAAATCTTGCGTACATCGCTGTCGCTTGCCCCCGTAGCTTTCATAATCCCAATCTCACGGTAGCGCTCCATGATGGACATCACCATAGTGTTCGTAATGCCTAACGTGGCAACCACAAGCGCCACTGCACCAATCACAGCAAGCGCAAACTCAAAGACAATGAACAATTTTTTGAACTCCTCAAATTGATCGGTAAAACTCGTGGCATTCAACCCCACTGCATTCATTGCTGATTTGATGGCTTCGCATTCTTTTTGACTATTTGCACGCACGATAATAGCTTGATAGCCCTCGCTTTGCTCATTTTTGCGCAAAAGCTCAATGGTCGAGAGAAAATTCAGGCGACTAATTTTCTCGGAAGTTTCAATTGGTATGATTAGCCGAAAGCCACTGGAGAGTTTCTGAATATCGCTACTCAACACACCTACAATGCGAAAGTCATAAC
Source organism: Candidatus Thermochlorobacter sp. (assembly GCA_046291735.1). Classification (GTDB taxonomy): domain Bacteria; phylum Bacteroidota; class Chlorobiia; order Chlorobiales; family Thermochlorobacteraceae; genus Thermochlorobacter. The sequence continues at coordinate 277,385 of JBKBSK010000001.1, forward strand.
TCTTTTCAGCAATCGGCAATCCGAAGCCCATTTGAGGTATTGCTGCTAATCGCATCATTTTCTCGGGGTCTAGCGAAATCGTAGCCACTTTAATTTGCTTACCGAGTGCCTCTTCCGGTTTGCGAATGCCAATGCGTGTGAGCAAAATCTCAGAGACTACCACGTCATGACTGCTATCGCTCTCAAAGAATTTGCCGACATGAATCTCTTTGTAGCCCGCCACGTTGGCAATAGCAGCTGGCAAGGCTTCGGTCATCACAATTGTCTCCATCGTGTCAATTGTTACTCGCGTTGGGAAGATGACCTCAGGATAAATCAGTGCGTTTGGTGAAATTGCACGCACTGTTTTTTTGATTTCTTGTAAGACCGAGTCCGTTAAGACGATTGGATTTTTTGTCTCGGGCTGTGCGAGGTTTTTCACACTGCGTTTGGAGAGCGAGAAAATCGTGGACAGATCTACGCGCGTCGGCGTAATACGCACGGTGTTAAACAGCTCAAGGTCGTTAAACTCATCAGAGAAGGTCTTTTGCAGACCGCTGCCGAAAGAGACCATTGCCATCAGGGCTGCAACACCGATGGAGACACCGAGAACTGTGAGCAATGAACGCAGTTTTTCGCGTCGTAAGTTGCCTAATGCGAATTGGACAAGGTCGCTGAATGTCATTGTTGCACACTTGTTGAGGCAGGTTTATGTAAGTCGTCGCGCACAATTTCACCATCTTTGAGCGCAATGATGCGCGTCGAGAGGCGCTCTGCTAGCGTAAGATCGTGCGTAATCATCAGCACTGTCTTGCCCTGTGCATGAATGTCTTGTAGCAGGCTAATAATTTCTTCTGATGTGCGCGAGTCCAAGTTGCCCGTTGGCTCATCGGCTAACAAAAAGTAAGGCTCATTGACCAGTGCGCGTGCAATTGCGACACGCTGCTGCTCGCCGCCAGAGAGCTCCACAGGTCGATGGTTGTAACGGTGCGATAGCCCAACGCGTGCGAGCAGTTGCTGTGCACGTGCCTGTCGCTCCGATTCCGATTTGCCAGCAAAGAGCATCGGCATTGCAACATTTTCCCACGCTGTCATTGAGGGAATAAGATTAAACGCCTGAAAGATCATGCCGACCGCATTACGCCGATAGCGCGCCAGTTCATCGCGGCTCATCTGCGAAATAATTTTGCTAGCTACAACGATTTCGCCTGATGTTGGGCGATCCATCCCCCCAATCAGATTGAGCAGCGTAGATTTGCCGCTCCCTGATTTGCCCACAATCGCAACAAACTCGCCTTTTGTAACCCTAAAACTCACGCTCCGCAGCGCAGTTACAGGCAATGCATTCAGATTATAGATACGACTGATGCTCTGAACCTCAATGAGCGGTTCCGCAGAACTCGACACAGGCAATATCGCGTAAAAGTAGTTTAAGACTTCTGGTTTTAAGACTTTTGCTCTTGGTATGCGAAAATCGTGGTAACTTTTGCTTGAACATTTCTGCAATGCCGTTTGTTCCACAAAAAAACCCATAGAAACACTATGACTAGAGAACTTATCACGGCAATTAGTGCGGTCAAAGCATCAGGTAAATTTGCGCGAAAAAATTTTGGTCAACTCTCAACCGCGCATATTAGTCTCAAAGACCGCAACGACTTTGTTACGAAGGTCGATAAAGAATCCGAAGCCTTAGCTGCCGCTGTCATTCGCAAACGATTTCCTTACGACGAAATTGTCGGCGAAGAAGGCACACTTGAAAAAGGTTCCTCGGGGCGACGCTGGATTATTGACCCGCTCGACGGCACACTCAATTTCATTCATTCACTTGCCATTTTCTGCATCAGCATTGGCTTGATTGATGAAAAAGGAGAACTGCTTGTCGGTGCAATTTACCAACCGATGACCAAAGAGCTTTTTACAGCCGAACGCGGGCATGGCGCCTATCTGAACAATCGTCGCATTCGTGTAACACGCAACTTTCGCAGCGAACGGCTGCTACTGGCAACAGGCTTCCCCTACAAGGTCTATGAGCATCTGGACGCCTACCTTGCACTTTTCAAAGATGTGCTGGTTAGCACAGCGGGCATTCGTCGCCCCGGCTCTGCGGCAATCGACCTTGCCTACACGGCTTGCGGACGCTTCGATGGCTTTTGGGAATATGGACTCAATTCATGGGATATTGCAGCCGGCGCGCTCATCGTCAAGGAGGCAGGTGGCATAGTTACAGACTTCAAAGGCGATAACGATTATCTCAAATCCGGCAACATTATCGCTACCAACGGCAAAATTCATGGCTGGCTACTTGGCAAAGTGCAAACCTACTTCGGCACGAACTTTGAATAAAAGCTGTATCTCTGCTGCAGGAGACGCTACTTTTCAATGCGGCTCGCTCATCGATTGCACTGCACGCAAGTCGCTTAACGGTTTCAGCAAAAGCCTCCAATGAGTATTTTCATTTCTTAGTCATTTTCTCTCAGACTTCTCCGAAGCCATCTTCAAACAGTTGCACCATCGCCTCTGCTGCCTGCACTTCATCACTACCCTTGAATTTGAGTTTCAATCTTGAGCCTTTTGGGGCAGCCAACATCATCACGCTAATGATAGACTTTGCATTGATTTCAATGCCGTCTTTTTCAATGAAAAAATCGGATTTGAATTTTGCAGCAAGTTTAACAATGGCGGCTGCAGGGCGCGTGTGCAGTCCTGCTTTGTTTTTGATAACAACTTCTTTTTCGATCATATTCAGCGCTCAGAATCAAACTTCTTGTGGCAGAGCAGCTTGCAAGTGCTCCCAAAGTGCATCCTTGAGTGCCTCAATGTTTTCACCTGTTGCAGCAGAGATTGGCACAACCTTCAGTCCTCGAAAACGCGGCACTGCAAAGCCCTCAGGCGCCAGATCCATCTTGGAAATCACAATCACTTTGGGCTTGGTTGCAAGACCTTCGCTGAATTTTTTCAGTTCATTTGTTAAAATCTGATATTCTCGCTTGATGTCTGGTGAAGTGCACGGAATGAGAATTGCTAAGACTTTCGTGCGCTCAATATGCTTGAGAAATCGTAGCCCCAATCCTTTGCCTTCTGCGGCACCTTCAATGATGCCGGGAATATCCGCCACCACAAACGATTGGTAATCACGATATGGCACAATGCCCAAGTTTGGTTCCAGCGTGGTGAATGGATAATCAGCAATTTTCGGCTTTGCAGCACTGATGACAGAAATCAGTGTCGATTTGCCTGCATTTGGAAAGCCAACAAGTCCAACATCAGCCAGCAGTTTGAGTTCCAAAATTAAGGTGCGTTCTTCACCGCTTTGACCCGGCTCTGCGTATCGTGGTGCGCGGTTAGTAGGCGTTGCAAAATGCTGATTGCCTCTTCCACCTCGCCCACCTTTTGCAACAACGAGAGTCTCGCCATGTTGTGTTAAATCACCCAGTACAAGGTTTGTCTCTGCATCTTTGACGATTGTACCGCAGGGCACTTTGATGATGACATCTTTTCCTGACACACCCGTCTTGCGTGCCCCTTGCCCGTGCCGCCCGCGTTCAGCCTTGTAGTGTGCTCTATAGCGAAAGTCCAAGAGCGTACTCAGGTTACGGTCAGCTTGAAGAATAATGCTGCCACCATTGCCGCCATCACCGCCATCTGGACCGCCTTTGGGCACGTACTTTTCTCGCCGAAAACTTACCACACCATTGCCACCATCGCCCGCTTTGACAAAAATTTTTGCGCTGTCAATAAACATAGCTCACGTGTATAAAGGCAGTAAATATAACCAAGCGGCAGAGATAAACATGGTCATCAGGCATCAATGGCATCGTGGCGCGGCAAATCGTGAGACTGTTTTTAGAGACTTCTCGTCAGTCCATGCGCCTCAATCCTTGCACAGCACCTCGACTTTCTGCAAGCCCATCTTCGTATTTTCACGCTATGCCAAAAGCCAGTGTTATCCTTGCTGCACATAACGGCGCAGCTTTTATTGCAGAGGCAGTGCGCTCTGTTTTTGCTCAAACAGAACAGGATCTTGAGCTCATTGTGGTCGATGATGCTTCTACTGACCAGACGCCAGAGCTTGTTCAGAAACTCTTACAAGCCTCGCCAATTCCCGCTGCCTATTTGCGCAATGAAACTAACCTCGAGCGCTGCCTCTCGCGCAATCGTGGTGCAAGCTATGCAAACGGCAAGTACCTTTTCTTTCTTGATCATGACGACCTCTGGACTCCTGACCATATTGCCACTATGCTCAACACCTTTCACTGCACACAAGCCGATATGGTCTGCGCAATTTTGCGCTCAAAAGTCGATGCAACTGGGAAACTTATTTACACCTCACGCAAAGTGCTTCCTGATGATATTGGCATCTTAGTGTGTTCGGCACGCATTGGTGGCACACCCGGCGTTGCATTTAGAAAAGAAAAGTTTTTGCCATACGATGATGCCTTTCGTTTCCGAGAAGATTGGGAACTGGTGCTGCGCGCCTTTCTTTCTGGTCTAACAATCGCACTCTGCGATAGCGATACCGTTCGAGTACGCGAGCATCACAAGCGCAGCAGCACTGCAAACCCGAGATACTACCATGCCTCGCTGCGCATGTTGGAGAGCTATCGTGCAAAAATTCCCCGACACTATCAACCGTTCTTTGACTTTGAAATCGGCAGTTCAGCCCTACGCCATGGGGATATCCGACTTGGCTGGCAGCTTTCACTTAGCGCGCTCTGCCATAGCCCTGACCTGCGACAAAATCCCAGAAACTGGCTCTTGCTGCTCAAACGTGGCTTCCGCCTCGATCGTTGGCTTTCTTCATCACTGCGCTTTCCTTAGCGCTTACCACATTTTGCAACATTAGCATTGTAACATATTTTTCGAAGTCTCGTATCGCAGCCTATCCTAAATTCTCAGCATAAGCCAAAAACTTAAACCACAATGAAACTCTTCTCATCTTTTCTGGCACTTCTTGTCTTCAGCTCACATGCCCTTGCACAAACCACATGGCAGATCGACAAAAGCCACTCTAATATCAACTTTACTGTCTCGCACATGGTCGTTTCAGAGACAGCGGGGAAATTCAAGTTCTTTGATGGAAAAATTGTCGCCAAAAGCGATGACTTTGTCGACAGCGAGATTGAGTTTACTATTGACGCCAGCAGCATCAACACTGAAGATGAAAAGCGCGATGGGCACCTCAAATCCCCAGATTTTTTTGATGTCGAAAAGTATCCGAAAATCACTTTCAAGAGCAAATCCTTCAAGAAAATTGATGAGAAGAATTACAAACTCATCGGCGACCTGACGATGCATGGCGTTACCAAAGAAGTTGCATTAGATGTTATCTACAACGGCATGGCAAAATCACCCAGTGGTGTCATAAAAGCCGGCTTCAAAGTTATGGGCAAAATTAACCGCACAGACTTTGGCTTGAAGTGGAACAAAACTCTGGACAATGGCGGTCTGCTCGTCGGTGAAGACGTTAATGTTGTCTGCAACATTGAGTTAGATAAAAAGTCATAGACAACAGCCACAACAGAAACATCTTGATATCTGCTTTGAAGCAAAATTGTGCCGCATCTTGCTTGACTAAAATTGCCGGTTTAAGTCTTTTCCTACTGGGTGCATCTACGCAAGGTTTTGCGCAAAGCGCGCTTTCAAGTACCACGCAAAACGTGCGTCCTTTTATCACCGATGATGCGCGTGTCGTAGGCGACCGCTTGGCACAATTAGAGTCGTGGTATCGTCAGGATAAAGAGTCCCTTCAACAGTGGTTTTTAGCTGCTTATGAGGCTATGAGGCAAATGGACTGCCCGGCGTGAGTCTGGTTGTTGGGACATTTTTACCCTATGGTCGTGGCATCTTGCAACCACCGGGCTATGGCACATTTGGGTTTTTCATTGTCTCACAATCTTTCGGTGAAGGCGATGCCGTTTTAATTCACGGCGATCTCGGAGCAAATTACCTACGTGTTGGCAGCAGAGATGAACTGATTAACACATGGGGTCTTGGCACGCAGATTCGTACAATTGGCGGGTTTCATCTTGTGCGCGAACTCTTCTCTGGCGATCCTTATGTGCCCGGCTCTGGTGTGTCGTATCAAGTGGGCTTTCGGCACTTTTTTAGCGACGACCTACAAATCGATGGCACAATTGGCAGTGGCATTGGCGGTCGAACAAAACTGCCTTTCTGGTTCAGTGCTGGTGTGCGCATTGTGTTTAACTTTTTTGCGCCACATTGAGCTTAATTCAGAGCGCATTTATGATAGCTGACATCAGTGTGGAAAATCTTTCTTTGGATTGATTTGCTATCCGTTGAACTTCATCGTGAGAGAGTTTCTCTGCACCAAGTCCCGCCGCTTTGTTCGTGATGAGAGAAATAGCTGCAACACGTAGCCCCAGCAAAACAGCCGTGCTTGCTTCCACAACAGTTGACATTCCTACTACATCTGCGCCTAATCGTGCCAGCATTCTAATTTCAGCGCGTGTCTCGTAGCTCGGTCCTAACACGCCGGCATACACGCCCTGATGCAAAGCTATACCTCTTTGCAGTGCGATTTTCTTGATAAGACGAATCAGTTCAAGGTCATAGATTTCTCGCTTTCGGACAGTGGTCGCCTTAGCTAAGAGTCGAGCATTCGTGAAATTTAGCTGGTCGGTAATAAGGCACAGGTCGCCGGGCTCAAAATTGAAGTTGATGCCGCCCGCCGCATTGGTTAGAATCAGTGTCTTGGTGCCTAATGCAGCAAGAAGATGTATGTAAAAAGTAATCTCTTCAGGTGAGTATCCTTCGTAGAGATGCACGCGTCCTTTGATGAGTGCAAGTGATTTGCCGGTGCTGCTGCCCAAGACTACTTTGCCGTGATGCCCTGCCACGCTTGGCACAGGATAATGTGGAATATCATTGGCATCAATGCTGTGATGAATGCTGATGTGGTCGGCAAAGTCGCCGAGCCCAGAGCCTAAGACAATTGCAACTTCAGGCATGCAAGAAGTTTTCTGAGCCAGAAACGCTCTGGCAGCAGCAACTTTTTCGGCGTGCGTCATGATAGCTTTAGGGAGAGATGATAGCAATCGCCACAGCATGTTGATGTGTGTGCGACATGGAGACGGATATCTTTTTTGCAGATAGTCCCTTCACTTTTTGGCAAAGTTTGACTTTTGGTTTGCCGTGCTTATCGCGCAAAATTTCCACCGCTTGCCAATGAAATTTCTTGGAGATGCCGCTGCCTAGCGCTTTTGCAATCGCTTCTTTGCATGCAAAACGCGCCGCAATGCTCTCAAACGGATTGGCTTTGGAGTAGCAATACTGAATTTCTTTTTCTGTCAAAATGCGGCGCAAAAATTTTTCACCATATCGTGCAACCGCTGTCTCAATGCGCGGAATTTCAATAATATCAATGCCAAGTTGCATTTTGCGTTGAAAAATCTAGTTTCTTTAACTTAGAAAATTCTTTGCTATTTTTAATAGTGCTTCTGCCAGAAGCGTTCAGGGCATTTTTAATCGTCCGCACAAAAACCACTATGCAATATCGCTGCCAGCGTTTTCTTTTCCTTGCCGTTTTAGCTTCTGTGTCTTGTTTTTCGTGTCAGGGTAATGCGCCAACCCTCGATGAGCAAGTTACGGCAATCATGTCAAAGATGACGCTCGATGAAAAAATCGGACAGATGATGATGGTCGGCATTCAGTATCTGGAAAGTCCCGAAGATATTCAGAAGTATTTCATTGGCAGTGTCGTCGCCAGCGTAGGCTTTTCTCCGAAGCCAGACTTAAATGACGCGCGCAGTTGGGCAGCGCTGAACGATACGCTGCAAAGTTATGCCCTGCGCACACGCTTAAAAATTCCACTTCTTTCTGCTATTGATGCCGTGCATGGCAATGCCTTAGTCTTCGGCTCTGTGGTGCTGCCGCACAACATTGGAATGGGCTGCAGTGCTGATGAAAGCGTAATCCGTCAGGCTGCAGAAATCACGAAGACGGAAATGCGTGCGGCTGGCTTTACATGGAACTTAGCACCTTGTGCGGCTGTCGCCCGAGATGAGCGCTGGGGCAGAACCTACGAGTCATATTCCGAGTTGCCCGAACTGGTTGCCAAATGTGTGTCGGCTGCTATCAAGGGCTATCAAGGTGATCGTCTGAGTGAAGATGGCGTGTTAGCCTGTGCCAAACATTTTGTCGGCGATGGCGCAACGCTCAGGGGAATCAACGAAGGCGACCTCGAAATTGATGGCAAAACCCTGCGTGCGATTCACTTTCCGCCCTACATTGCCGCTGTGCAATCTGGCGTCGGCTCGGTCATGCTTTCATATAGCCGCTTCAACGGTGAGAAAATTCATGGTCAAAAATACTTAATTCAATCTGTGCTCAAAGGCGAGTTGAAGTTCGAAGGCATTGTCGTCTCGGACTGGGGCGGAATCTATGATATCGCTGCCGATACCATCGACTGCATTGAAAAAGCCGTTACTGCTGGGATTGATGTTATCATGCTACCTGCAAATTACAAGGCGTTCATGACAATCTTACGCACCCTAGTGCGTCAGCAAAAAATTCCTCCTCAGCGCATCGATGACGCGGTCAGACGCGTGCTGCGAGCAAAGTTCGCCTTAGGCTTGTTCGAGAAGCCCTACGCAAGAACAGACCTCTTAGAGAAAGTCGGCAGTGCAGCGCATCGCAGTCTGGCACGACGCATTGTTCAAAAGACCGCCGTCTTGCTCAAAAACAATGACAAACTTTTGCCTCTGCCTAATACACTTCCACGCATTCACCTTGCTGGAAAAAGTGCAAACAGCTTGGCTAATCAATGCGGTGGCTGGACCGTAGATTTCAATGACTTTACCAAAACACCAGATAGTATAGCCTTTGGTGAGACCTTCTATCAAGCGCTGCGTCAGACGATTGAAAAAAATACTGTGTTGAGCTATTCGCCCGATGGATCTGGTGCTGCCGGCGCATCAGTGGGTATTGTCGTCATTGGTGAAACACCTTACACTGAAACCGATGGCGATTCGCCAAACCCTGTCATCAGTGAAGAAGACCTCATTCCTATTCGCAACATTGCTAACGCAAAAGTGCCCGTTGTCGTCGTGCTACTAACAGGTAGACCGTTAGTCTTAGGAGAAGCACTTGCAAAGTCCAGCGCGTTCTTAGTGGCATGGCTACCGGGCACAGAAATTCGCGGTATTGTAGACCTACTTTTCGGTGAAGCTAAGCCTACCGCAAAGCTCTCACACTCTTTTCCGCGCACTTTGGAGCAAATCCCAATTAATGTTGGGGAAGGTAAAACGGAACCGCTCTTTAAGTTTGGTGAGGGACTTTCCTACTGATGTGGCGCAATGTCTAAAGTCACGGTGCGGCTATACTCGGGCAGAAGAGCAAGCAAGTCGGCTTCGCAGAGTGGCTCAAGTATAAGTTGCCAGGCTTGCTCGAAACCCGCGCGAAACGCTTGTGTCGCCTCATCATAGCGAATCGTTTTGCCTATCACTTCTGAAATTGATGTAGTTTTTTCTTCTAAATCTTTTGCAATGCGCGCCTTGATATCGTCGGTGGTAGAAAGATAGCGTGTCATCTCACGGTGTTTGGGAGAGAGCAAAATTGAGCCGTGTTGCAACAGTGTTTTGCCATAGCGCCGCTGCGCAGAACCAATAATCTTTTTGCCCTGCACTTCTAATTCATCTCTGGCTGATGCGGTAAAACAGGGCAGACTTTCCGCACGGGTGTATCGGTTGCGAAAGTCAGGTTGCTGACGCTGAAAACTTGCTTTAATCCCTAACACCGCTAGTCCAGCTTGTAATGCTCGGGCAATCTGCGCATAGCATGTTGCATTAGATGCTTCTGTATTGGCGACTATCGCATAAGTCAGTTCTTCAGCGTGAAAGACAGCTCTGCCACCTGTAGGTCGGCGCACTAGGTCAATACCCTCTTGTGCAAGTCGTGTGCGGTCAAACATGTCTTCCTTTTGGTGATGCCCTAGTGAGATGCAAAACGGCTGCCATGTATAGAAACGCAGCAGTGCCACGCGTTCCCCCAAAGTATGCGTAAGGCTGTCGAAGTTTATCGCTAGTGTCTCATCCAGCCACATCTGGAAGTGTCCGCACTTTGCACCTGAATCAATCAAAAAAATTTTCTCGTACATTTCAAAGTTGCTTTGAAATATCTAAATTTGTTCTCTAAGAGATGACAATCCCGGAAATTCTCAAGGCATACAAAACCATCGCTGTAGTCGGGCAGTCTGACAAGCCTGATAGACCTAGTTATTCCGTTTCGCGCTATATGCTTGCGCATGGCTACCGCATAGTGCCTATCAATCCAAATTTGACACAAGTGTTCAATCAACCGTGTTACCCAAGCCTCTTAGACCTGCCAAGCGAGATACAACGCACAATTGAGATTGTCAACATTTTTCGTAAACCTGCCAATGTGTTGCCTATTGTCGATGAGGCGATTGCAATTGGTGCAAAAGTTATCTGGATGCAACTAGGTATAACCAATGAAGCGGCGCGCAAAAAAGCTGAATCTGCTGGCTTGATTGTTGTTCAAAATCATTGCATTGCAGTCGACCACAGACTTTATTTAGCTTAATCTCTTAGAGGATTTGCAGTCAAACGCTTTTGTTCAATGAAGACTTCAAGACTTGTGCCTATCACAAAATTGACGCTGCTGACACTGAGCTTGTCTATGTTACCGCTGTATGCGATGGCGTTTGACGAAGACAAGCCAGATCGGCGCTATGGTTTTGCGTTTTCGCTTAAAGAAACCGAAGAGGCTTGTGGCACAATTGTCGATAAAATCATCATCACAGGCAATTACATCACAAAGCCATTTGTGATGCGTCAAGAACTGCCATTTGCCGAAGGTGATACACTTAGGATGCAAGACCTGCAGACAGCGCAACAGCTTATTTACAACCTGCAGCTTTTTAATGTCGTTTTTGTCTCTGCCAAGCGATTTATGCCCAATCAGGCGCCAGAGCCGATTAGTATCAATGATGAACAAGATTCTCTTTTTGCAGCCTTTTTAGAGCAGTGCCATGAAGAAGCTTATGTGCGTCAAGCCCCTTTGACTGTTGTCTTGATTTCAGTTCATGAGCGCTGGTATCTTTTCCCACAGCCACGTTTTGATTTGCGCGGAATGAGTTTAGCCAACTGGATACGCAATCCAACTATTGCCAACCTTAACATCGGCGTAATTACCACGCACCAAAACCTCACTGGTCTGAGCGATCCGTTCTCCTTTGCCTTCGGCATTGGTTTCGATCCCTACATTCGTCTGTCGTATTACACACCGTATTTGCTTGGCACTTCACGCACAGGCGCAGGCTTTGCCTTCACTTGGCGCGACCTCAACAATCTGGCTTACGACACCAAGACCGACATCATTCCCCGTTACATCCAAAAAACTTTTATCATCTCAGGTGCAATTAGTCAGCGCCTCTCACCCTTTGCATTTCTGAACATTAACTTTGGCTTTAATCGTGTCTCTGTGTTTGAAGATATCAAAGCCGCTTATCCAAGTGCCACCGTCGCTGCCGATGGACGCGATTATTATCCTTGGCTACATCTCAACTACATCTACTCGCAAGTTGACTTGAACCAGTGTCCGACCAAAGGCTGGTTTCTTTCGCTCAATCTGTACCAAATGGGCTTACCGACATGGACAGACAAAATCAATATCACGCGTGGCATTTTTGACATTCGCTTCTATGAAAAAATTATTGGTGAGCTTTCACTTGCCCTGCGCAACTACACCGCAATTTCTCTTAATACACCTGTACCGAACCATGAGCGTCTCTTCTTCGGCTACACACGCGTTGTAGTACGTGGCTACACGCGCGACATTTTTGAGGGCGATAATTTGCAACTCAACACGGCAGAACTGCGCTACCCGATTGTGCCCCTTAGCACGCTGCGCTTTGACTTTATACCTATTGAGCAGTTCAAAGTAATGCAGTGGGCGCTTTACGCAACACTCTTCTTTGATGCAGGCAATATCTGGTATAACTCGCACACTACTTTTTTTGGCAATCGCCCAACAACATTTGACTGGAAAAACACACAATACGGCTATGGGGCAGGACTTGTACTGGTGGGCGGATATCGTTTAGCGGCTCGCGTGGATTTTGCATGGAACAATCGTGGCTTGCTTGACATTATCTTCGAGAACATCGTTTCATTCTAATCTGCGCAATTAACTGTGAAAATCTCCATTGTCATTCCCACACTGAACGAAGAGCACTTCATTGCCAAGACCTTACAAAGCCTTGTGGCGCAAGACTTGCCGAGCAACGTCTCCTTAGAATTGCTTATTGTCGATGGCGGCAGTAGCGATGCGACAGTTGAAGTCATTACCAGATTCTTTGACACCAACGACACCTTGCCAGTACGCATGTTTCGCAGCAACACAGGTCGTGCTCTTCAGCTTAACTGTGGAGCAGATTTTGCAACAGGTGATACTTTGCTTTTTCTTCACGCTGATACTGTGCTGTCTCAAAATGCCCTTGCTGAACTTGTACGCACACTGCAAAATCCAGATGTTCAGTATGGCTACTTTGCTATGGACTTCGATGATGCGCATCCGCTCGCACGGCTCTACAGCGCTGCCACACGCATTAACTCAATTCTGACACACTATGGTGACTCTGGCATTTTTGCGCGTCGCACTTTTTTTGAGGCATTAGGCAAATTTCCCGAGCAAGAGTTGATGGAAGACCTCGAGTTTCTCTTTCGCGCACGCGCGCTTGCAGAACCTACACTCATCAAAACTGCTTCGGTTACCACTTCTGCACGTCGCTTCAAAAAAAATGGATTTCTTTCGCAACAACTCTTCAACGCCTACCTTATTGCGCGCTACATTTTCGGTGCCGATGCCAGCGAGCTCAAACAGCAATACGATGCTTATCGCAAATGACAAACGAACAGGGCACTCTGCGCATTTTGAGCTACTTTACCAGCATCATTTTTCGCGTCTCTCTATAAGCGCCTGCTTCTAAGCGGTAGAAATACATTCCACTGGGCAAATTTGCAGCATTGAACTGCGCAACATAGACCCCTGCAGCTTGACGCATCTTTACCAGCTGGGCTACTTCACGACCGAGAATGTCATAGACTTTCAAACTCACTTGCGCCGCTTGTGGCAAGGAATACCTGATGGTTGTCGTTGGGTTGAAAGGATTGGGATAGTTTTGTTCCAGCGCAAAACCCCGTGGCACAATATCTGCCAGCTGTTCCACCGATGCTGTTGCACTTAGTTGAATGGTTGTTACCGTACCGCTCACTTCATTTGCGACAACAAGCAGCGGACGGCTGTTCGGACTAAGGTTGCCCGGAATAATGAGCAAGCCTTCTGCGCCCAAATCACCGACACGATCAGCTGCTGCTGGACCTGCTACGGCACCCGAGAGCACTGTGCTTGCTCCCGGCGTTACACTGAAATTGCGATTATTGATATAGGCAACAAAGCGCGGTGCTGTTGGCACTGTAATGTTGTAAATCATCACACCGCCGATACGCTCCAAGCCAATGAACGCATAGGTGCTATCGCCAATGCGTGCAATTTTGACATCTTCGGGCTCAGGTCCTTTGTCATCACTACGGTTGTCGAGTGCATTGCTGGTGTTTGTAGCATTGAAGTTCGCTGGGAAACGCGCTGCGCTGATGCGCTCAAAGTCATCGCCACTGTCATAGACGCGCACCAGTGAATCACGCTCGACACGGAAGATTGAAAATGATCGCCCCCCAAAGCATTGCAGGCTGCGGTAGAGTCCTGCTGGCGTAGTGTCAGGCAAAGCAATCGAAATCTGCAATCGCCCTAACAGTGAATCACGGCGAATGCCTGTCGTGCGTGAGGTGTCGCCAAACACTGCAGGGTCTAAACGGACACTTGCCGCACCGCCACGTAGCTCTGGTTCATTTGTACCGGCGTATCCATCGCGCGCATCACCTTCATTTGCCGTTACGATAAAGGTTTGCCCACCGACCACATAGGATGCAATACCATCGGGTTGATAGATGCCAAACACAGGACGCGGTGCAATGTTGATTGCGCCTGTACCGCCCGCCCCATCACGGTCGCTCGGGTCGAGACCAAAGCCTGCTAAGTTATAGTTCTTCAAGCCTAAACCACGAATACCAATAAGCGACGCTGTACTGATGCGCACCAGCGCGATAGCATTATTTTCTTGGCAGACCACATAAGCCGTGTCGCCTTGCACAGTGATGTATTCAGGCTCTAAGTCTTGCGCAACGGTAGCGCGTGGTCCGAAAATGCGTACGCCACGAGCGCGCAGTGCGGCTTCTTGCCCATTGAGTGATCGGAAATCTACAGTACGAACATTTGCTTGTGTGATGGCTTGCGCCCCTGCACTCGGAATTTCAATGATGCTCACAGAGCCTTCGGGGTCGAGGTTGCCTGCATTGTAGTTGTTGGGTTCACCTTCATTGGCAACTAACACAAACCGACCATCGGCGGTAAAGGTGAGCATATCGGGCAGTGCACCCACTTGCACCGATGCCAGCGGGACTGCTGTTGCACCTGCTGTCGCTGCACGATAGAAAAAGACTCTGCCCGGTGCCTGACGATTCGTAGAATCCACAGCCACAGCTAAAACTCCACCACGAATATCAGTGCTGTTGGGCGAACCTGTTGTAAAACGAACGGAGTCAATCAGACGTGGCAATGCAGGATTACTGAAGTCCAGCACAAGCACATTATTGCTGACACTATTGACCACAAACAAGCGGCGCGATGGTGCATCATAAGCCAGAATTTCAGCAGAACGTGGATCAGAACTGCGATAGAGTCCCGTGCCCCAAGAACCGAGCACTGTGGGCGAAAGTTGCGCTGCTGCATGCTGCACAAGCAACATTATCAACGCACTTGTAACAAAAAGTGAAGATTTGAAAACGTGTCTCATAAGATGATGTGTTTATGGGATGATACGGCAAGACGCTCAAAGATAGTTTTGTGAAGGTTAAGCCATCATTAATTCTGAAGCCAATGGGAGAGCCAAATAAATTTTTTCCAAAAGAAACTTTCAATTTTTTTTGAAAGTTCTGAAAGTTAAATTTCAACTGTGGAAAAGCTAACGCTAAGCGAGGCAAAAGCAAAGTTCATTCAGGCGTGGGGAACGCTGGGCTCAAACTGGGGCATCAGTCGCACGATGGCGCAGATTCACGCCCTGCTGCTAATCTCTGTAGAACCGCTGAGCGCGGATGATATCATGCAAACGCTTGGGGTCTCGCGCGGCAATGTCAACATGACCTTGCGTGAACTTATTGATTGGGGACTTGTCCAGCGTGAACACAAGCCCGGTGAACGCAAGGAGTTTTTTGTCGCAGAGAAAAATATCTTTGAAGTTGCCAAAATGATTGCACGTGAGCGCCGCAAACGCGAGCTCGAACCCTTGCTTAGAGCCATTTCGGAGTTGAAACATGTCAATCCAGAGCGCAGCGAAGATTACCAGAATTTTCAGAGCGTTGTTAAAGATGTAGAGCACTTTGCAAGGCATATTGATGCTGCGCTTGAAAAAGTCGTCAAAGCTGATAAACGCTGGTTTTTTGGCTTTCTTGCCAAACTCATCAAGTAAAGTACATGGCTAAACGCTTAGTCAAATAAGAGCTCGTTGCACTTCACAGCGGAATTTTTACGATGCAAAGCAAATTCTTAACTTGTCATTTATTGTCTCAAAAACAGTAGACCTTTACAGTCAATCCTGAAAACCTGAACAACTATGCTTGAACATATAGCGCCCCGAGAAGACCTTGTCAATTACGGCAAGTATCTGCGTCATATCAATTCTCCTGATGATCTCAAGAAGTTTTCTCTCTCCGACCTGCCTGCCATTGCGCAGGAGTGTCGAGAGTTTGTCATTGATCTGGTCTCTCAATACGGCGGACACTTCGGTGCAAGCCTCGGCGCCACAGACATCACTGTCGCCCTACACTACATCTACAACACTCCGAAAGATCAACTTGTCTGGGACGTGGGTCATCAAGCGTATGTACATAAAATTCTGACAGGGCGACGTGGCATTTTTCATACCAATCGTCAATACAAAGGTGTATCGGGTTTCCCGAAGCGTAGCGAGAGCATCTACGACACATTTGGTGTCGGGCATGCTTCTACCTCTATTTCAGCTGCAACTGGCATGGCGGTTGCACGTGATTTACGCAAAGAAGACTACAAAATTGTCGCAGTCATTGGTGATGGTGCCATGACGGGCGGCATGGCGTTTGAAGGGCTCAATCACTTAGGACACCTTAAAACTGACGTGCTTGTTGTGCTCAACGACAATTGCATGTCAATCGATCCTAATGTCGGTGGGTTGAAAGAACATTTGACCGACCTTACCACGAACTCGACTTACAACAAAATTCGGCGCGATATCTGGGACATTCTCAGCCGCATGGATAATGAACTTGGCGAGCGCGCACGCCAATTTATTCGTAGCCTTGAGCAAGGACTGAAAGCTGCGCTCACGCCCGGACAATTCTTTGAAGCCTTGGGCTTCCGCTACTTCGGTCCCGTCGATGGTCATGATGTGGTGCATCTTGCCTCACTTTTGCGCGAACTGCGCGAGATGCCGCACCCGAAACTCCTGCACATTGTAACCATCAAAGGCAAAGGCTACAAACTTGCCGAAGAAGACCAATTAAAGTGGCATGCACAAAGCTCCGCCTTTGACAAAATCACTGGCAAATCACTCAAAGCGCCAAACCCGAATGCACCACCGCTCTACCAAGATGTCTTTGGCAATACCATCACAGAACTGGCACGAATGGATGAGCGCATTGTCGGCATCACTGCCGCTATGCCTTCAGGCACTTCACTTAAAATTCTCGAGAAAGCCATTCCTGAACGCTTCTTTGATGTAGGTATTGCCGAACAACATGCCGTCACATTTGGGGCAGGGTTGGCTACGCAAGGCATGAAGCCCGTTGTAGCAATCTATTCTACATTCTTGCAGCGCGCCTATGACCAAATTATTCACGATGTAGCTCTGCAAAATCTGAATGTGATTTTTGCAATGGATAGAGGTGGCTTAGCCGGTGCCGACGGTCCGACGCATCACGGCGCTTTTGACCTCTCTTACTTGCGGCTCATTCCTAATATGGTCATTATGGCACCGATGAACGAACAGGAACTGCGCGATATGCTCTATACAGCCGTAAAGTATGATAACGGTCCAATTGCTGTGCGTTATCCACGCGGCAATGCCGTAGGTGTGCCAATGCGCAAAGAATTTACTCAACTTCCCATTGGCAAAGGCGAACTGCTGCGCGAAGGCGACGATATAGCCTTCCTCGGTATCGGCGTTATGACAAACAACGCCATGAAAGCCGCTGACCTTTTAGCTGCACAAGGTGTTTCAGCTGCAGTCGCCAACATGCGCTTTGTGAAACCGCTCGACACTGCGCTCATCGATGAACTTTGCGCCAAGCATGAACGGCTTGTTACGGTCGAGGAAAACACTATCAGAGGTGGATTTGGTAGTGCCGTCTTGGAATACTTGCAAGAAAAAGGCTACAGCAACAAGGTGCTCGTTATCGGCTTACCTGATCGATTCATTGATCACGGTCAGCCTGCTGAATTGCATAAGGAAGTGGGCTTAGACCCAGAAAGCATCTGCAAGCGCGTGCTTCAGTTTATGGGCGCCGAAACCCTAGAAGCTGTTGCGCAGTAAGCATGCATAAGCACAAGACACAATACACAGGGCGAGCTTATACTCGCCCTTAACTTTTCTTATGCTGCACTTTTTCGATAGCCCACACATCGCTAAACCTTAGCGATGCGCTTCAGCTTGAAGATTATGCATGCTCACCAGCCAGTCAAGTAAGCCTTTGCAGGCATCTTGAAGCAGATCGAGCATATACTTGAAATCTCTTTCATCGCCGTAGTAAGGATCGGGCACTTCATCGAGTGTATAGCGTGAAGCAAAGCTCATCATCAACTTCAACTTGTGTTGCTGCTCCTGCGGACACATTCGCCGTAGATTTTCAAGGTTACTTTTGTCCATAGCGATAATCCAATCGTAGGTATCAAAGTCTTTGCGGTGCACTTGCCGTGCACGATGCATAGAGATATCAATACCACGCTCTGCAGCGGCTATTTCAGCACGATAGTCAGCCGGTTCGCCAATGTGGTAGCTTGCTGTGCCCGCTGAATCAATCTCGAAAGCAGAGGCTAAGTTTGCTTCGTGCACCTGCTTGCGGAACACGCCTTCTGCTGAAGGTGAGCGACAGATATTGCCCAAACACACAAATAGCACACGCACTGGCTTTGCGTGGGAATTGTTGAGATTCATCATTTTACGAGTTTTGAGATTTCCTTGAAAGTCGGTGTGCCAGCCACACGCAAGAGCTCAAAGAGTGCCATCTCCGTGCTAGTCAGCCATGCGCCCATATCAT
Source organism: Candidatus Thermochlorobacter sp. (assembly GCA_046291735.1). Classification (GTDB taxonomy): domain Bacteria; phylum Bacteroidota; class Chlorobiia; order Chlorobiales; family Thermochlorobacteraceae; genus Thermochlorobacter. The sequence continues at coordinate 295,747 of JBKBSK010000001.1, forward strand.
CCATTCGCGACAGCCCCAGTTTGTAGTTTTCAGCTGTGCGTGAAGAGACCGCATCGGCAACGACTTCCACACTGTAGCCTGCATCAAGCAAATCTGCAACTGTTTGATAGACACACACATGCGACTCAATGCCTGCCACCAAAAGCTGCTCACGATCGAGCTCTTCTATAGCGTCAAGAAACGCTTCTTCACCACAGCAACTGAAACTCATTTTGGTAATCGGTTGCACATCCGGCATCAAGGCTTTGATTTCAGGCACCGTCTCGCCAAGACCTTGTGGATATTGTTCTGTCAGCACAATTGGAATCTTCAAGATTTGTGCGCCACGTATCAGACGCGTCAGGTTCTGAAATAGTCTCTCTTTTTCGTGCATCAAGGTAGCAAGTTTGCCCTGTACATCAATAATAATGAGTGCGGTATCATCAGGTTGAAGCATAGTGGTGTGGTTTTAGGGCATTGTCGTGCCCGAGTTGAAGAAATTTTGCATTGCATTTTACAAAATCGCCCGCAAACTTCATCTGTAAAAGCGTCTTTGCGTTATGTCAGACTTTTCGAAGGGCTTATCGCCTTTGATTCATCATTAATTTTGCAATCCCTCTATGCATTGTAAATTGTAAATTCAGTGAGAACCTTACCCAAAACATGGTCACGAGTGCTATACAGATGAGAACGACGACCTGTCTTGCTGTGCTGATTCTGTGGATAGGATGCAGTCCGATGCTCCATGCACAAGCGGTGCGGCTAGACAAAGGTGCACGTGCAATTGGTGTTGGCGGCGCATTTACAGGTCTTGCAAACTCTTCTTTTGCTCTGTTCTATAACCCTGCTGGTCTGATGCTCCTACCGCATCGTGAAGTCAGTTTTTTCTATGCTCAACCTTTCGGACTTAGCGAGCTATCAGATGTTGCTATCACCTTTGCAGACCCACAGACCTTGCCAGCGGGATTTGGCGCCTTTGGTGCAGCAGCCCGTCGATTCGGCTTCGAGCTTTACAATGAAACTGCAGTCTCGTTGGGCTATGCCAACGTGTTTGAGCGACGGTTCTTCTTCGGTACTACGCTCTCTTATCAACTTTTCTCTATTCAAGGCTATGGCAATGCTAGTGCAATTAGTCTTGATGTCGGCATTTTAGCACTTATTACGCCCGAACTCTCGCTTGGCGTATCAGCGCTCAATCTTAATCGCCCTTCCATTGGTCTCTCAAATGAAGAAATTGCCCAAGTCTACATGGCAGGATTGTCGTATCGAGTGCTAAAAAACCTGCGTGCATTTTTTGATGTGGAGAAAGATGTGCGCTATCCGATTTCATTTAAATCGGGTATGGAATTCGATGCCGTGCCGTATGTCTCGCTGCGTGCGGGATTTAGCACCGAGCCACAACGCATTGCCGGTGGAATTGGTGTGCGTTATGCCTTCGTCGATGCAGACTATGCTTTTCTTACGCACCCTGAACTTGGCTTTTCGCATCACCTTACGCTCTCGGTTCGTTTTGGTGGCACAAGTGACAGCGCACAAGACGATTTTGAGCGTCTTATCGATGAGGCTTTTGAGGTTAAGCCGCCTATCAAAGAAGGCGAGAAAATCAATCTTAATACTGCCACTTTTCAAGACCTGATGCGCTTGCCGCGTATGACTCGTACGCTTGCCGACCGCATTTTGCGCTATCGCCAAGAATACAAACGCTTCGAGAGTGTTGAGGAACTCAAAAACATTCGTGGCATTAGCGAGGCACTCTTTTCTGCATGGCAGCGTTTCCTTGTTGTAGAACCATGAGTGCGCAAAGGAGCAGAAAGATTGTCACTTTATGACGCTATGAATGAACCCACCACCTAAAACATCATCGCCATCGTAGAACACAACGGCTTGACCGGGCGTAATGGCACGCTTCGGTTTATCAAAGCGCACTTCGACCATACCATTGTCGAGCGGTGAAATCGTGCATGCTTCAGGTTGGTCTTTGTAGCGAATTTTTGCGCTGGCGCAAATCGGCTCTTTCAGCTCTGCGACTGCAATCCAATTCACTTGCGATGCTACAAGTCCATAGTGCAGCAGCGCTTCGCTTTTGCCTACAACAATGGTGTTGTCCTCATAATGAATCTCGGTAACATACACCGGCTCTGGTGTTGTGATACCTAAGCCTTTACGCTGCCCGATTGTGTAGAAAGGATAACCACGATGCTGCCCTAAGACCTTGCCTGACTCATCGAGAATTTTGCCGCCAGACACTTTCGCTTCTAAGTCAGGTACTGTTTCTTTGAGAAATCGCTCGTAGTCGTTGTCGGGAATGAAACAAATCTCATAGCTTTCGCTTTTTTCGGCGACCTTCAAGCCGAATTTGCGCGCCAGTTCGCGCACCTCGGGTTTGGTCAGTTCAGCAAGCGGAAAGAGTGTTTTAGAGAGTGCTTGCTGCGAAATTCCCCACAGCACATAACTTTGGTCTTTGTTGCGATCCTTGCCCTTGGAGAGTTTGTAGCGCCCATTTTCGTAGCGCACGCGCGCATAGTGTCCTGTGGCAATGTAATCTGCGCCCAACAGTTCTGCGCGCTGCAACAGCGACTCCCACTTGACCTTAGTATTGCACATCACGCACGGGTTTGGTGTTCTGCCATGCAGATATTCTTCTTTGAAATACTCAATGACAGCTTCACCGAAATCCTCGCGAAAATCAAGTGTGTAGTGCAAAAACCCTTTGGCAACGGCTACACTGCGTGCATCATTGATGGACTCCAAAGAGCAGCACCCGGTTTCTTTCTTTGAACTTTTTCCCAAACCTGCCATATCATAATCCCATGTTTTCATCGTAATCCCGATGACTTCATAGCCTTGCTCTGCCAGTAGGCATGCGGCTACAGACGAATCCACACCGCCCGACATGCCGACTACAACCTTTTTTCTTGTGCTCATCTGTTGAAGATGTGTTTGTTCATGAAATTTTTGCTCAAAACATTACCCCCCTGCGAATCGTTTTGTGCTTTACGCGCCTCTTTTGCCGCTTCTTTGTCATTGTTCTTCAAAGCACTTTAATTTTTCGCAAGAGTTGGCAATTGTCAAGGCTAAGACTAACTTTTTAGTTTCATCAGCAATTTTTCCAAAGGATGACAGGGCGCAGTCATGATTCAATACGATAGCCGAATTTGGTTTTCATTTCTCTTCAAGTTCAATACAGGGCAGCTGCGGCGACTTCTGCCAAGTATGGTGCTCATGGCAGGTTTCACAGCGCTTGTGTACTATTTTGACTTGGTCAAGGGCTACTACAGACTTGAAATGCTTCTGACGGTGCACACGCTCTTAGGTGTTGTTTTAGGCTTGGTACTTGTTTTTCGCACCAATACGGCATACGAGCGATGGTGGGAAGGGCGTCGGCTTCTTGGTGCACTTGTCAATGCGGCTTTACCTTGCGCTCATCAGAGCATTTTTCTGTCAACTTAAATTATTTGTGGGATGTCGTATCAAGCCTTCAAACGTGCTGAAGCACATGTTGCGCGCTATGTAGAAGAATACCTTGCACACAATCGCGCAGCTGCAACACTGAACAGACTGCTTGAAGAAATTGGCATTGGTTTGCGTCCGCTGCTTGACCACATTACGATTCGCACCACGCATGTAGAACGGCGCGCCGAAGAGTTTTTATCACTGGGCTTCATTGAGGATATCAATTTAGGCATCGTGGAGTATGAGAATTGGTGGGCAAAAGTGTATCGCTATCCGGGCTTGCCTGCCGTGTTTATCGACCAAGCCTTTGAGGGTGAGCGTGGCGCAGGCTGTGTTATTCCAAAATGGGTAGAAACCTTCGGTGATGAAATTCTGCATCATGTCGCCGTCAATGTCGATGATATTGAAAAAAGTATTGCTGCATTAGAAAGAAAAGGTATTGAGTTTGCTGGTGAAATTACTGGCGAGCCCGGCTCCGCCCTGCGGCAAATTTTCACGAAACCAGAAATGAAACACGGTATGGCGTTCACTGTTCTGGAACTTACGGAACGGCATTGGGGCTACAGCGGGTTTCGTTCTTTGCAAGCTAACACCTTGATGGAATCCACACGCACATAACGGACACGCACCGAAGTATGATTTTTAAGACCGACCGCACCGAAATTCAATCGTTTCTGGAAGATACCAGTGTCCTACAAGGCGGACATACCGAGGGTGTCTATTTGCCCGAAAGCTACGACGAAGTTGCACAGCTTCTGACGATGTGCTATGCGCAGCACAAACGCGTTACGTTTTCGGGCAATGGGACTGGCACCACAGGTGGTCGCATTCCTTTCGGTGGTGTTACGCTGGCTTTTCATCGTCTCAACACCATTCTCAACATTGAAAAATTTTCTGATGGGACGGGGCGAGCCACCGTTCAAGCAGGCGTTTTGCTCTACGACCTTCAACGCGAAGTAGAATCACTGGGATTGCTTTACACACCTGACCCTACCGAGCGCTACTGCTTTATCGGCGCCACAATTGCAAACAATTCCTCTGGCGCACGCACATTCAAGTATGGACCGACTCGCCCTTACGTTGAGCGGCTCAAACTTGCTTTTGCAGACGGTGAAATCATCGACATCCGACGCGGAGAGATTTTTGCCGACAACTCTGGTATAATTGACTTTACTACACCACGTGGGCGACGCTATTGCTTCAAAATTCCAAGCTACACGATGCCCAACACCTCCAAGCATGTTGCAGGTTTCTACACTAAACCTCACATGGACATCATCGATCTTTTTATCGGCTCGGAAGGCACGCTGGCTGCTATCTTGGAAGCAGATTTGAAGCTCATTGCTAAGCCAGAAAAAATTTTCAGCGCACTTGTCTATTTTGCTGACAATCAATCCCTGCTTGATTTTGTTCGTGATGCACGTCAGCTCTCACACTCAAACACTTTAATTTCAGCTCGTGCATTAGAGTATTTTGATGAGCATTCACTGAATTTTTTGCGCAAGAAGTATCCAAACATTCCTACACAAGCCAAAGGCGCAATTTTCTTCGAGCAAGAAACAACCTCACACACTGAAGACGAACAACTTACCCAGTGGTATAGCCTTCTGGAAAAATACGGCGCATGTTTGGATCAAAGTTGGATTGCACTTACCCCTGATGAGCAGCAGCAAATTCGTGACTTTCGGCACGCCCTGCCTGTTTTGGTCAATGAATGGTATGCGCGCTTTAAGCAGCGAAAGATTTCCACAGATATGGCAGTGCCGTATGAACACCTGCCTGAATTGATGACAACTTACCGAAGCGAATGTGCTGCTAATAAGCTCGATTACATTTTGTTCGGACATATCGGCGATGCACACTTGCATCTGAACATTCTGCCCAAAAATGCCGAAGAAGCCATGCGCGCAAAAGCGCTTTATCGACAGTTTATTCAAAAAACTCTGGAACTTGGTGGAACAATTTCTGCAGAGCATGGCGTCGGCAAGCTAAAATCAGAGTATCTGGTGATGATGTTCGGTGAAGACGGTATCAAAGAAATGGCACGTGTCAAAAAAGTTCTGGATGATCGTCTCATTCTCAACATTGGCAACCTTATTCCTGAACCTTATCTCGCCTTGCTGTAGAAACGACTTCAATCTCGCACGGCTGCAAAGGCTGGTAAAAACTTTTGCCAGACGACCCATAGCACGCATAGCAGAAGAAGCCCATTGAGCACCAGAGCGGTTTGTGCACTCAAGTGCTCTGACACTACTCCCGTCAGTAAGCTGCCAAGTGGCAAGCCACCACGAAAGGCAGCTGCATAAATACTGATGACTCTGCCGCGCAAATTTTCTGACACTTCTGTTTGCATAATTGTATTGCCTACTGAACCACAACTTACAAAAGCAAACCCACCCACAAACATTAGTCCGATAGAGAGCACAAACACTCTCGACAGTGCAACTGCAATAACCGCTACTGCTAGCACACTCGACGCCGTCATCACGACATAGTGCCGATTGACTGTCTCCTTGAGCGATGCGACACGCAGTGCACCAATCACAGCACCTGCTCCAAATGCTGAAAGCATTAAACTGAAGCCACCAGCTTCTGCTCTAAGATTTTCTTTCGCAATCACAGGAATAAAATTCAGCAGAGGTCCAGCAAAGAAACTCACAAAGAGCACCACAATTACCATTGAGAGCAATTCAGGACGCCGCCCTACTTCTTGTACGCCTTCTTTGATGCTCTCGCTCAGTGAGCGCGCCTTACTTTGTTCTGACATTCCTACGCTTGGAAAATCAATGAGCGGTAAGACTATCAGCAACGCCAAATACGATAGTGCATTGAAGCCAAAACACCATGCCACACCGAGCGACGCAATTACCACACCACCGATAGCTGGACCAATAAAGCGCGAGAGATTAAACTGCATGGCGTTGAGCGCAATCGCGTTAGTGATGTGCTCTTTGCTTACAAGCGAGGGCAGCGCTGAAAGATAAGCTGGCGTGGAAAGCGATTGCACACAACCGACAATAAACGACAGCGCAATGATTATCCACACTGTGATATGTCCTGTAGCTGTAAGCAAGGCAATGGTAAGTGCGCTTGAGCCCTGCACAATTTGTGAGAAAATTAGAATCTTGCGCTTATCAAACCGATCTGAGATAGCGCCTCCAATCAGCAAAAGTAAAAGTAGTGGAATGTCTTGCATAAAGCCATCCAGACCCAAGAGCAGTGGCGAGCCGCTTAGGCTAAGAATCAGCCACGGTTGACCGACTTTCTGAATCCATGTACCAATGTTCGAGAGAAATGCGCCAATCCAAAGCAGTCGGTAGTCACGGTGATGTAAAGCAGAGAAGGTTGTGCGCAGAAACACACCAAGCGGTGTGAGCCAAGTGGAGAACTCAAACTTTGACAAAGCCAATCAATGTTTTCTCAGAAAATAAGGCGTACATACAAGTCAGACAAATTTTCAGCGGAAGTTGTGTAAATTTTGCTTTTAATTAAACACTCTACGCAGCAATGACAAACACTCACCGTGCTACTGCAACCGCAAAGCGCCGAAAAATTCCTCTCAAATACTTTTTCAAGAAGCCCGAGCGTACGGCTTACCAAATTTCACCTGATGGCAAACACATTGCATTTCTGAAACCTTACAAACGTCGCCAAAACATTTATGTGCAGCGTCTGGGCAGCACACGTGCTGTGCGCCTTACAAATGAACTCGAGCGTGACATTGCTGGCTTTTTTTGGAAAGGTAATCACACTTTACTCTATCTGAGAGATTTCGGCGGCGATGAAAACTTTCATCTCTTTGCTGCGGATATGCGTCACAAGCAGGTGCGCGACCTGACACCGTTTTCAGGCACACGCGCTATACTTATCGATGAGTTAATTGATTCAGACGACCATGTGCTTGTTGCACTTAACTTTCGTACGCCTGAAGTCTTTGATGTCTATCGCCTGAATGTTCACACCGGTGAACTTACGCTGCTGGTTGAAAATCCGGGCAATATCACAAGCTGGAATACGGACCATGATGGCAAGATTCGCCTTGCCGTTTCCACAGACGGCGTCAATACGACATTGCTTTATCGCAAAACTGAAGCCGATGACTTCAAGCCGATTCTGACTACAAACTTCAAAGAATCACTCGTGCCGCTCTTTTTCACTTTTGACAATGCCCGTATTTATGCTGCCTCGAATTTAGGACGTGATAAATCTGCTATTGTCATCTTTAATCCTGAAACGAGCCAAGAAGATGCACTTCTCTTCCAGCATCCTGAAGTCGATGTCTATGACCTTTCCTATTCGCACAAGCGAAAAGTGCTCACGGCGATTTCTTTCACCACTTGGAAGCGAGAACATGTTTTCTTAGACGAGCTGACCGAGCAGATTTTCAGCAGTCTGCAACGCAAGCTCCCAGATGTCGAAATCGCATTGACGAGTGAAACCAAAAATGAAGATATCTTTATCGTACGCACCTATAGCGACCGCTCACTTGGTGCGTATTACCTCTATGAGCTTGCTACGGACTTGCTGACCAAACTTGCAGATGTGAGTCCTTGGCTCAAAGAAGATGAACTCTGTGAAATGAAGCCGATTTCCTACACTTCTGGCGACGGACTTACCATTCATGGCTACCTGACGCTGCCGAAAGATGTTGAGCCGAAGAACTTGCCGGTCATTGTCAATCCACATGGTGGACCGTGGGCACGCGATGTGTGGGGCTTCAATCCTGAAGTTCAATTCTTAGCCAATCGTGGCTATGCCGTCTTGCAAATGAACTTTCGAGGGTCCACAGGCTATGGGAGAAAATTTTGGGAAATTTCTTTCAAAAAGTGGGGCAAAGAGATGCAAGATGATATCAGCGATGGCGTTAAATGGCTTATTGAGCAGGGCATTGCTGATCCAAAACGCATTGGCATTTACGGTGGCAGTTATGGTGGCTACGCAGTGCTGGCAGGCTTGGCTTTCACACCCGACCTGTATGCTTGTGGTGTCGACTATGTCGGCGTCTCGAACCTCTTCACTTTTATGAAAACTGTGCCGCCATATTGGCAACCTTATTTGGAGATGATGTACGAAATGGTTGGCAATCCTGAAACGGAGCAGGAACTCATGCGCTCAGCTTCACCTGTGTTTCATGTCGATCGTATCAAGGCTCCGCTTTTTGTAGCACAAGGCGCCAAAGACCCGCGCGTCAATATCGAAGAATCTAACCAAATTGTCCATGCACTGCGTGCACGCGGCATTGATGTGCCGTATTTGGTCAAAGACAATGAAGGACATGGCTTTCGCAATGAGGAAAATCAGTTTGAATTTTATCGCGCTATGGATAAGTTTTTGCAGAAACATTTGCTCAAAAAGAAATAGCCTTCACGCCAATTCCGCCACGCTGATGGCACGGATTGGAGTATGATATGTTGTGCGCCAGACCAAGGCGCACCGGTATTGGCAGTTTGAATCAAAAATTTTATTCTCAAGTGTTTTCCTAACTAAAACATTGTCCAGATTATGTCTCGTGGATTGAACAAAGTCATGTTGATTGGGCACTTAGGTGCAGACCCAGAGGTACGCGTGTTGCCAAGTGGCATATCGGTAGCAAATTTTAGCATTGCTACAAATGAGTATTACAAAGATCAAAACAATGAACTCAAAGAGCGTACCGAATGGCATAACATTGTCGCCTATGGCAAATTAGCTGATGTATGCCGACAGTATCTCAAGAAAGGCAAACAAGTCTATATCGAAGGGCGATTGCAGACCCGAACATGGAACGACAAAGACACTGGCAAGAAAAACTATCGCACGGAAATTATTTGCTCAGAGATGCAGATGTTAGGCGGTCGTGCCGAAGGTGGCGACATATCACAGGAAGTCTCTGCAGAAGCTCCGCCAGAAGAGATTACAGCGCCCATGCCACAAGTTACTTCTGCAGAAACACCGCAAGAAGAAATTACAGCACCTACGCCACATGTTAGCTCTGCAGAAACACCGCAAGAAGAGATTACAGCACCTACGCCACCGCCTAATTCGCCTAATTCCGTACTCAACCACACTGAGATCACAGGTGAAGAAAAGGAGGACAACTTGCCATTTTAGTTTCTACTCTGTGCTGCATCGCTATCTCGTTCTGCTGTGCACGTTCTTTTCTTTGCTTGGCGTAGGCTCATCTATGGCGCAGCTCAAGCCAATGTACGTCAAGCCGCCTGAGTCTAGTGTAGCACTATTACAAATCCAGCAGGCGCGTGCGGAGCGCAACGAGTCACATACACCAGTGCACTGGTTCTACATACAATCGGATTCTGCCAACAAAATACAGCCGCAAGCGCGCACATATATTTCTTCTGCTGCGCTTAAGGCATGGGCATTCAAACAAGATTTTTGGCTGAGTAGAGATAAGGTGCAGCACTTTGCTGCCTGCTTCTTCATTGCCTTTTCAAGTCGAATTGCTGCAACCTCCATTCTAGGCATGGAAAAAAGTGCCGCCAACGCGTTTGCTGGCGGGCTTGCTACCTTTGCTGGATTTATGCGCGAAGTGAAAGATGACCACGAATACAACAACATTTTCAGCACCAAAGATATGGTCGCCAATCTGCTTGGCGTCTTGCTGGCAGTGCTCATTCTGACCTTTATCTAGCCTTGTGCTTACGGCACGACTTTGACACCACGCCAAAAGGCGACATATCCTTTGATTTGTTTAGCTGCGTCTTTTGGTTCGGGATAGTACCATGCGGCATCTTTATTGACCTCGCCATTTACCTTCACATCGTAATAACTTGCAACGCCTTTCCAACTGCATGTCGTATGCGTCGTGCTAGGCTGAAAAAATTCCATTTTCAATGACTCCGGCGGGAAGTAGTGGTTACCTTCCACCACAATCGTACGCTCACTCTCAGCGAGCACCGTGTCTTTCCAGATGGCTTTCATATTGTACAAAATAGGAATGGAGTTAAAACCTTTGCACTCTTGAACATTTGCAGTGCAAAGCAACGTTCTATTTGCCTGCTCTAAGTAGTAGAAACACGAAGTTTCAGAAAAATTTTATCTTCAAGCAACTTTGCAATGAACTAACAATACATCCGTGAGTTTTACGCAACTGCGATATGAAGTGCGCGAGCGTGTCGCTTACATCACGCTCAATCGTCCCGAGAAGCGCAATGCGCTGACGCCCACGCTCATTACGCAATTGCGTCACGCATTTCAACATGCACAAGATGATGCCGAGGTACGTGTTGTGGTATTGCAAGCAGAAGGAAAAGCCTTTTGCGCAGGACTTGATTTAGATGAGCTTAGAAAGCTTTCAGCAAAATCTGCGATGGAAAACCTCTACGACTCAGAGACACTCGCCGCACTTTTTCGTGAGATATACACGCACCGAAAGTTTGTAATCAGCAAAGTGCAAGGTGCAGCTTTTGCTGGGGGCTGTGGTCTAGCTTGCGCGGCTGATGTTGTTATTGCTGATAGAGACCATGCCAAGTTCTCCTACAGCGAAGCCAAAATTGGTTTTGTGCCTGCTATTGTCGCTGCGCTTATTTTGCGCCGCTCACGACATGCTGGCGTGCGCGAAATGCTCCTGCGCGCTCAAGTTCTTTCAGCTGATGACGCCCTGCGTTTAGGCTTAATCAATTACAGTGTGCCAAGCCACGAAGTTAATTCATTTACAGAGCAACTCGCCCAAGACGTGTGTCATACCACCAGTCCAATGTCGATTGAACTCACCAAGCGCCTGCTCTGGTCCGTTGAAACAATGAGCCTTGATGATGCGATTAACTTTGCTATGCATCTCAATGCGTTTTCACGTCAAACTCGTGATTTACAAAAAGGTATTGCATCATTCTTAGCAAAGGAGCCAATCCAATGGTAAAACATGCGTCCACACTGCTGCTGCTTACACTTTCCCTGAACAGCTCGGTGGTTTTTGCACAAAGCGAAAAAGGCAAGTTTACAGACAACATTTTACACTTTGCTCAAGCTGGCGACATTGAGCATCTAGAAACGCTCAAAGCCTTGCCGCTTGCTAATGATGAGCGCTTAGCCTTAGAAGCACTGACGACTACACAGGGCAAGCGCGCTGCTGAACTTTATCTGAAATTGCTAACCGATTACCCCAGTTCTGCATTTGCTGCACTCTGTCGCCAACGTCTGGCAGAGTATCAAAGTGCCACGAAAGCCTTGGCTCATCTGGCACCTGCGGTATCTGCGCCTGAACCAGTAAAACCTGAGCCTGCAAAAGTCGAGACCCAATCTATCTCTGCTACTCTGCCTGCTCGTACACCTACGATGCGATACACCTTGCAGTTTGGGAGCTTTAGTACGCGTGCGTCGGCGGAACTGCGTGCCAACGAATTGAAACCAAAAGTCAAAACAAAGGTTTTAGAGATTGAAGATGATAGCGGTCGCAAATCGTTTAAGGTTCGGTGGGCAGAACACTTGAAAAATCGTGATGAAGCCCGTGCCTTTGGTCAATCCTTAGGCGTCGAGTTTTTCGTCGTAGAAGAAAGTAATGAATGAAGATGAAACCCGGTCAAACTCAGATTATTGGTGAATCGCCTGAAATCAAGCGGTTGGTTGCTCTAGCAGAGCAGGTTGCACAAACTGATGTTACTGTGCTTATCACCGGCGAAAGTGGTACAGGCAAAGAAGTGTTTGCAAAATTCATTCATGAACACAGTCGGCGTGCCGATAAAACTTTCATTCCCATCAACTGCGGCGCCATTCCTGAAAGCATTTTAGAGTCGGAACTCTTCGGTCATGAGCGAGGCGCTTTCACAGGTGCCGATCGTCAGCGCAAAGGATATTTTGAGAGCGCCGATGGCGGCACCATTTTTCTCGATGAAATTGGTGAGACTCCACTCGAGGTGCAAGTTAAGTTGCTACGTGTTTTAGAGACTGGCGAATTTCAGCGCGTAGGCTCCTCACACACGCTGCGCTGCGACACACGCGTCATTGCTGCTACCAACCGTCGGCTTGAAGAAGAAATTGCAAAAAAGCGATTCCGTGAAGACCTTTACTATCGCTTGCGCACAGTAGAACTGCATATTCCACCGCTACGCGAACGGCGTTCCGATATTCTTTTGCTCACAGAAAAATTTGTGCGTGATTTTGAGCGTAAACATGGCTTGAAATTCGTGGGCTTCACCGCCGAAGCAACTGAGCTTTTACTGTCATATCACTATCCGGGCAATGTGCGTGAGCTGCGCAATATCATTGAGTCGCTCATCGTCTTAGAAAGAGAAGGCAAAGTTACACCTGAAAAATTGATGCGTCGTTTGCAACAAGCACCGCCTGAAGCCAAAGCCCCGATGATGTTACCAGCAGTGTTTCCTGCAAACCGCACCTTGCCTGAACCCAGCGCCCTTGCACAGCAAGAAATGATTTATCGCATGCTCTTGAGTTTGCAAACTGATTTGACCGAAATTAAAGGCATGCTCTCGGAACTGCTTTCAAGGTTGCAGTCGCAAAAAGAGCCGCTGCTCTTGCCAGAAGGCTCACGCGAGAGATTGCCTGAAGCTAGTGCGACAGCAACCCATGAGAGCCTGCGCGATATCTTGAATTCTTTTTATCGCACGCTTGCGCAAGATGGTCGCATTCCCTCACTGGAAGATTTGGAGCGGTATGCTATTGAAGAGACGCTAAAACGCTTCAGCGGCAATAAACGCAAAACGGCTGAAGCGCTCGGTATCACAGAACGCACGCTTTACCGAAAACTCAATCAGTACAAATTGAGCACTACATAGCGCCCTATGTCTGTTCCCAAGCGGCAATTTTTTGTGCACTTCTGCGTCTTGTTGTAAGTTAGGCACGAACTCTAAGACTTCAGCACAAAATCAATCGACGGTATGCAACTGAAAGTGAAATATGCTGTTATACGGTCAGTAGCGTATTTCAGCGCTATGTTAATATCCCTAAGTAGTTGCCGTTTCTCACAAGCTCAGCCCTCGACCAGCGAACGCCCAGCACAGGATTCGCTCAAACAGCAAAAGTTTTCAGCAACAGAGCAGCCGCAGTTTTCTTATGCGCAATTTCCGCGAGACCGTGCAGTTTATCTCTTCGGCGAAAGATTGCCGTTCGAAGACGATGAAGTCTTTGAGCGCTTCGAGCGTGAATACATCTACAACATCAACGACCGCGCTCAGATGATTATGTACATCAAGCGTGCCGGTCGATTTTTCCCCTACATTGAAGCGCGCCTGAAAGCTGATTCCCTGCCCGATGACTTTAAGTACTTAGCGGTTGCCGAAAGTCGACTGATGGATTTGCGCTCGCCTGCTGGTGCTGCTGGCATCTGGCAAATTATGCCCGATGTCGCACGAAGCTATGGTCTGGTGGTCAATTCCATTGTTGATGAACGCTACAACTTGGAGAAAGCCACGAGCGTTGCCATTCGCTATCTCAAAGAGGCATACAAAAAGTTTGGCAATTGGATTATGGCAGCTGCATCATACAATATGGGTATGTCTGGTGCAAAAGATGAACAAGACTATCAAGCCGAAAAAGACTATTTCAATCTTTATCTCAATCGTGAGACAGCGCGATATATCTTCCGCATTGCCGCTATCAAAGAAATCATGGAAAATAAAGAGCGCTATGGCTTTGGTGATGTTGTACCCTACAAGCCAGTAGAGACAAAAGCCGTAGAGGTCAAGAAAGAAATTGCTAATCTCGGACTCTGGGCAAAGCAGCAAGGGACCTCTCTCAAAATGGTGAAATATCTTAACCCGTGGATTCGCAGTCGTTCTGTTCACGCTCCACCTGCACATACAAAAGTCTTTACAATTTTACTGCCCAAAGATGCAAGTACAGGTGCAGCGCTTGAGTCTTATGCCTACAAAATGGATAAGGAAAATGTAGCCAACACTGCACAAGGCTTTTACATTGTCCGTGAAGGCGATACACTGGAAAGTATTGCCAATCGATGCGGATTAGAGGTCAATGAAATTCGCTTGCTCAACAAACTCAAGGATGGCGAAACGATTCAAGTAGGGCAGCACCTTCGAATTGCGCCGTAGTGACATTTGACGAATCATGCAGCGATGGATTATCTTCTATGCCATAATTGTCTTAGCTGATGCTACACTTGCACAAGAGCCGCCGCAGATTCTTGCACCTGTTGCACAGTTTGAGATGGCGCGAGCGCTTGCCATTACGACGCTTGGCGAAATTTTCGTGCTCGATGGTGCGCTCTCGCGTCTCTACAAACTTGACCAACATGGTCAGAAAATCGCTCATGTCGGTGGGTTTGGCATAGACCGTGAAGCCTTCGATAATGCGCTTGACCTTACAACAGATGGGCTAAATGTCTTCGTAGCCGACCGCGGCAATCAGCGTGTCTCACAATTTGACCGCAATCTCAACTTCGTAACGCTCCTGCAGCACCGTCCCACTCCAATCACCTCCTTAGGACTTGCCCGTGAGCCAGCTACATCTGCTGGTCAGCTTTGGCGCCCTATTAGCCTGTCTGTTTCTGGACAAGGTGACCTCTACATTCTCGACGAAGCGCAGCGTCAAGTCATTCGCATCAATCCGCTAACCTTCGCTTCTGACATCCAGCAGCTTCAGAATCCAACGCAATTTCAATTTGGCGGATTTGATGCTGGTGCAGGCAATCTTATCGAGCCGCAGTGCGTGCAAACCAGTCGCAGCGGTAAAGTCTTCGTAAGTGATAAAGGCGCGCACGCTGTGTTTGTCTACGACTTGTTTGGCAACTTTGTCACGCAAATCGGCAAAGGCATGCTCCATGCGCCGCGCGGTTTAGGCATCGGTCTTGTCACTGAAACCATAGGCAGTAAAAAAGAACTCCAAGAGTGGCTGTTCGTCATTGATGAAAATGCTTTGCTCATTTTCCGCGCCGAGCAAGAAACAGGCTTCAAGTTTCTTGGCAAAATCACTGCAGAGCGCTTTAGCCAAATTACGAACACAGAAGTAAAGTCTCTGGTCGATGCTGCTTGGCTTGGCGAGAGACTTTATCTTTTGACCGAGAAAGCATTGTATTTTATACCACGCAATGTGCTAAAACTTTCTGAATAGCCTTCAATGCACTGTTACATGCAAGCCAAGCGTCTGCTTTTTGCTACTCTGCTCATGCTCAGCACCGTTGCAGATACTTATGCACAAAAAGTCAACCTCGATAGTCTCAAACAACTTTTGCCTATCGTCAGCGATAGCATGCGCTACGAGCTTTACATTAAACTCTCCGAAGAAACGCCGAACGACAGCGCACTTTACTTTGCTGACCAAGCACAGCAAGTTGCTATCAAACTTGGCTCAAAGAGCGGTGTAGCACGCTCACTGCGCGCTTTTGGCGACTATCACTATGCGCAAGCCAGCTTTGAGAGCGCTCTGGAATACTACGATAAAGCACGCTTGCTTTACGAAAGTGATAACAATCTCAGCGGCATGGCGGAAATTTCTAAACGCATGGCGTTCATTCAGCGCACGCAAGGTCGATATGCCGAAGCACTCGAGTATGCCTTTCAAGCCCTCAAACACTATGAAAAGCTCGACGAGACACGCAGCGTAGGCGATATGCTGCGCTTCATCGGCTTTGTCTACAACGACCAAGAAAATGAACGCTCAGCTATGGAATACTTCCGCAAAGCCTTGAAAGTTGCTGAAGAACTTGACGATGAACTAAGTAAAGCCATCACACTGCGCAGTTTGAGTGAACTCTTGGATAAACAAGGCAATAGCGCACAAGCTCTTGAATATGCGGCAAAAGCCCTTGCGATTATGCAAGAACTTGGTGATGCTTGGGACGTGGCAACCTCAAACCGCTATCTTGGCAGGGTCTATCACAACCGCCAAGATTACGATATTGCTATTGACTACTACAAAACAGCCTTGGCGGCATTTGAGAAACTTGGCGATAAGCAAGCCGAAGTCAACACGCGCCGTTTTCTTGCCGAAAGTTATTACGCACAACGTCGATACGACCTTGCGATTGCACAAGCTGAGAAAGCATACGAGATTGCTGATGAGATTGGCATGCAGAAGGGCGTTAAAGAAACTGCACGCACTTTGGCTGATATTTACGATGCACAAGGCAATGCGCGCCGCGCGCTGATGTTCTACCGCAAGTATGTAGAAATGAAAGACCTTTTACTCTCATCGGAAGTGCAAAGCAGCATCGCTAATCTTCAAACTAAACTCGCCATTGAAGAAAAAGCACAGCGCATTAAAGCCTTGGAGTTAGAGCGCAGCCAACAGACTCTATTGCGTAACTCGATTATTGCTGGCTCTGTTTTGTTCTTTGCGGTTGTACTGCTGGTGGTCTCAAACTATCGCGCAAAGCAGCAACAAAACACACGCTTGCAACAAGCACTCACACAACTGCGTGAGACACGCACACAACTTATCTCTGCTCAAAAAATGGCTTCTGTTGCAACACTTGCTACGAGCATGGCACATGAGCTTCAACATCTACTTCATTCTGTCCATCGTCTTACTGAGCTTTCCAAACAACGCATTGATTTACTGAAAACTGACATTCAGACCACAGAGATAGCTGCCGAGAAAAAGACACACTTGCAAGCCACGCTCGAGCACTTAGAGCAACATACCGAAGAGACTTTGCAGCACAGCGCGCATGCCACAGCCCTCATCAAAAGTGTGCTGGAGTATTCGAGCTTGCGTACTAGCGAAACCACAAATGTAAATCTCAATACGCTCATTGCTGACACACTCAAATCGGCATACAAAATCTGGCAAGAAAAACACAGCGGTTTTGAAGTTGCGCTCTCACTGGAACTTAGCGCGAAACTTGGCTCACTTAAACTTTCCTCACAAGAACTTAGCTATGTCTTTTTCCATCTCTTCAACAATAGCTTTGATGCCATGCACGAGAAGCAACAAAAACTTGCTGCTGCTGACTACACACCAGAACTGCACGTTGTGAGCCGCATTCAGAATGAGATGGTGGAAATTTGCGTGCGCGATAATGGCATCGGCATTGCACCAGAGCTCAAAGAAAAGGTCTTTTTGCCTTTCTTCACCACAAAGCCTGCCAGCACAGGCTGCACGGGCTTAGGATTATCAGCCGCTCACGAAATTATCAAGGCTTATCGTGGCGAGATTACAATTGAAAGCAAACCGGGCGAATGGACAGAAGTGCTCATTAAACTGCCCGTTGAGCACAAAGAGACAACGCTATCCTCGTGAAAACTTGCTAAATTGACACAAGATAACTCATGCGACCTTAGCATAAGACCAAGAGAGAGAGAAGATGCGTCGTTGAAGCTTGAGCATTCATATTTTTTTCATCTAAGTGCTAACTTGAAATCAGATTGAAATCAGACCTTGAAAGGAGCGTGTTGGCAATGCTGACGACGGAAATCATACGACAGATGCCGAAAGTTGCACTGCACGATCATCTTGATGGCGGCTTGCGTCCGCAAACAGTAATTGAGCTTGCGCGTGAGCAAGGTTACCATGGATTGCCGACGACGGATGCAGATGAGCTTGCAAGGTGGTTTTTTCGTGGTGCAAACAAAGGCAGTTTGCCTGAATATCTTGCAGGCTTTGCACACACTTGTGCAGTGATGCAGACGCCTGAAGCCTTAGAGCGTGTTGCCTTCGAAATGGTAGAAGATATGTACAACGATGGCGTTTGCTATGTAGAAACACGCTTTGCACCTGTCTTTCACACACAGAAGGGCTTGCATTGGGAAGATGTTGTGCGCGCTGTCTTGAAAGGTCTTGAGCGCGGCGAACATCAATTTGGCGTAAAAGCCCGGCTCATTATTTGCGCCATGCGAAACTTAGATAGCCAACATTCATTGGATATGGCTCAATTGGCGGTCGATTTTCGTGATCGTGGCGTTGTCGGCTTTGACCTTGCTGGCGAAGAAGGTGGCTATCCGGCTAAAAAACATGTTGAAGCCTTTCACTATTGCCAACGCGAAAACTTCAACATTACGATTCATGCAGGCGAAGCCTTTGGCAAAGAATCAATCTGGCAAGCCTTGCAATGGTGCGGGGCTCATCGCATCGGGCACGCCACGCGTCTTATCGACGATATGGCTGTGCTTAACAATGAAGTCATCAAACTCGGCACACTCTCGCAATATGTGCTCGATAAGCGCATTCCGCTGGAAATCTGCTTATCGTCAAACATCCACACCGGTGCGGCACGCAGTTTTGCCGAACATCCCTTCTGGATTTTCTATAAAAATCGTTTCCGCGTTACACTCAATTGCGACAACCGTCTGATGAGCCAAACTACCATGACTCAAGAATATAAAATTGCGCATGACATCTATGGCTTAGGTCTTGATGACTTAGAACGGCTTTCTATCAACGCTATGAAAAGCGCATTTATTTCATACGACGAACGCGTTGATCTCATCTTCAATGTAATCAAACCCAAGTTTGCTCAGTTACGCACACAACTTTACTCGGAGCAAGCCAAAACCGCCTTGGCAGAGTAGCACTTGCTGCTTGTATTCTTAAAAAAACTAACTGAATCTCAATGAGCTACAAAAATATCCTTGTCTCAAAGGAAACAGACAGTCATATTGCCGTTGTGCAGTTTAATCGCCCAGAGGCGCTCAATGCGCTCAACTTCGAGTTGATGGATGAATTGCTCAATGCGCTCGAAGCACTTGAGCACGACCCTGATGTTCGTGCAATTGTGCTGACGGGCAATGAAAAAGCCTTTGCGGCGGGCGCCGATATCAAAGAATTTGCCGCACGTACTTCAGCGCAGATGCTGCTGCAGAATCCCCTTGAGAAGTGGCATCGTATTGAGCGATGCTCCAAGCCACTGATTGCTGCGGTCTCTGGGTTTGCTTTAGGCGGCGGCTGTGAGGTGATGCTCATGTGCGACCTTGTCGTTGCCTCTGAAACTGCAAAACTGGGTCAGCCTGAAGTCAACATCGGGGTCATTCCCGGTGCAGGCGCCACACAGCGCCTCACGCGCCTTGTCGGCAAATTCAAAGCTATGGAGCTCATTCTCACCGGACGCATGATTGATGCCAAAGAAGCTCTGGAGTTGCGTCTGGTCTCAAAGGTTGTGCCCGTCGCAGAATATCTGGAAGAAGCCAAGAGACTTGCGCGCGAGATTGCCTCAAAATCGCCAGTCGCAATTCGTGCTGCCAAAGAAGCCATTCGCGCTTCACTTAGCGGACTGGACGAGGGCTTAGCCTTTGAACGCAAAAGTTTCTATCTGCTCTTCGATACCGAAGATAAAAAAGAGGGCATGCAAGCCTTTATTGAGAAGCGCAAACCACAGTGGGAAGGTCGCTGAATCTCAGTGTATTTCTTAGCTAATCAGGCGTAGATATTCCCAGCCCTCGCCTGCAAGGTCTTCGTAGGAAATGCCATCTTTGTCGTTGCCCGGCATAATATAGACGGCATCACCGAAGCAGTACTCGAAATCAAAGTAGTTGATAGCAGCGATGAGCTTGGCAAAAGTTTCACGGTCAGCGTAGGCTTCTTCTGGTATTTCATCGATTAGTTCTGCAAGTTCATCGAGCATGGGTGAGGCTTCCAAAAGAAAAATCAGGGAGATGACCACGTAGTACTTTGAACTGCTAAGGCGCATAATTTCATCGACACTTTCACCAACTTCTTCTTCTTCGGTTGCGATATTTGCTTCAATGTCGTTAATCCAATGATTAAACTCGCGCTCAGCAGCACTGGCATCGGTAATAAAATCCCAGAAGCCATACTCAAAATAGGGGATGGCTTCTTGCAACTTTGATGTTAGGCGTTTGAAGAAGCGCCGTTTTTGTTCGGGTGTTTCGTCATGGACGCTCTCTGCGATTAGGCGGTGAAGTTCTTCACGGAGTGTTTCTTTGCCGTAGTAGTTAAACGCGACTTGAATGGCAAAAAACGCCATTTCTTTTGGTCGTCTTTTACCAAGCAATTTGGAGAGAAAGCCTCGTCGTGTCATGAGTCAGTAACACAGTTTTGAGTTAGGAAAAGAATCCGCTGCGACTTCGTCCAAATGAGCCGAATCGCCCTGCGCGAATGCCTGTAATGCGCCCTGTTGTAGAGGAGATGCGCGTGGAGACCCTGCCAAATCCTGTTGGCTTCACGCGCCCGACACCTGTAACAGCGCCTGTCGTGCGTCCTGAGAACATTGTGGGACGGCGAACTGGCGTATAATTTGGGCGTGAAATCGCACGCGGTGCTGCCAGACTGCGATAGTAGCCATAGTTGTAGCGTGGATAAAAAATAGGCGATGGTAAAAACATCGGATAGTAGAAGAAAAACCATGGTGCAAACCCCGGAAATCCACCATAGTAATAAGTCTGGTAGACCGACGCTCGCTGCTCTGTCGGTGCAGTGCTCGCCGCTAACTGGCTTGAATCGACAGTGGCTTTAGGCAGTGCTGCTCCATTGACGCTGCTCACCTCAGTTGTGAGCGGCTTGAAGTCCGAGAGCTTAATCATAGAGACCGCCAAGCCTTTTTCTTTGTAGCTTGCAAAATCGTCGTTGAGGTCATCCAATTCTTGTTCACGACTTTCATCAGGCGAGCAGTATAGCACGCTCTTGAAGCCTAGTTTTTCAAAGTTCTCGGCAGATGGAATTTTTGCCATATAGCGGTTATCGAACTTCGTTTCGGCATCCGTTGCCTCGTTGTACGGCGCCAGACGATTGCTATCGAGCAAAAAGACGGCAGGAGCTTTTTCAGGACGCGTTTTAGCTTTGCGCGAGACTTCTTCGGCAAAGTACAGCATTGCGCCCAGTGTCTCTTGTGACGGCACTACCCCAATTGGATGGGGCCAGTTATCGAAGCAAATGACAAGATGCGTCACATCAGCCAGCGCTGCTCCAAACGCCACAGATTCTGCCCCTGCGATATCAACCACCAACGCCACGTTCTCCGGGTCTTTGCTCTGCTTGAGAAGCTCTTTCATACCTAAGCCACGCGAATACGCGGTTTGCATGGCTGGCGTGAAAATGGGGGACATTTGACCTTTCAGCGAGGGCTGCGACAGCGCCTGCACTAAGGTTGCAACCACAAACGGCTTTAAGTCTGCACGCGAGGGCTCGTAGGCTTTGAGCAGCATTTCCGGGTCTAAGTAGGCAGACCAGCTAAGCGAGTTCAGGCTGTCTTGCGATGTCCTGCCGTTCAACACAAGGGGCTTATCTGGAGAGCCGACATTCCAACCTTCTTGGCGCTGCAATTCGGTGGTATCTATACTTACTTCTTGCTCATCTTCAATGTCGCAGCCTTGAAAAATTCCTGTGATGGACAACATTGCCGAAAGTGCTGTCAATTTTACAAGCCGCTTATTGGCTTCGCGCCGCGAGAGCATGTCTTTCCACCACTCTGCGCCAAACTCTGAATGCTGTTCGTTTTGCATTACTCTACTCCATCTTATTTATGCTTGAGTCAATAAATACAGCCGCGCAAGGCGTTGTGTAGTCCGTTGCTGCGTGAGAGACGCGCGTGTAAAATCCGCACGCTTTGCCGCCAATAAGATAGACACCAAAATTTGCGATTCCACCTTCTTTCAACACTTTTGCTTCAAAAAAACGCTGCGCAATCCAACGCTCTTTTATGGCTTGCTCCAAAGAAAGTTTCCACAAAGGTGGCGCGGTGAGTTTTCCGATAATCACTTCCGCCCCTTCGCAGCCGTAGTCAGATTTGAGTACCCACTTCTCTTGTTCGCATAGCAAGGTCTCGATATCCATATCTACTAACCGATGCGTTTCAGGAATGTACGCTTCAATTGCGGCTTGTGCTTCAGGCGAAAACGCTGCACGATATTTCCACAAAAACGCCATCGTGAGTTTGTTCTGTGTCAGCACTGCCCCAAAAGGATTAAGCACGGATACTCGTCCTTCTTCTTCTGCCTCAAGAATGGCTAGCAGTTCGTGATGCATCGGATAAGGATCGGGATACTCTTCTTCATCTAACCACACTGGTTCTCGTTCGCCCCACCAGTCGGTTTTGTAGTGGCGTATTGCAATATCAATCGGTTGAGAGAAAAGCTGCAAGGCGTGTTTTGTTTTGCGTAAGTTCAATGGCGAACCCAAGACCACCGTAAAGCCGTGCCGTTCAAACCAACTTTTGTAGAGCAAAATCATTGAGAGATCTTCAGGCAAATCTGTTGGATAGATGATTCCAATTGTAGGTTTTTCTTTCGGCTCTTTCACATCGGCATGATACGCTGCCAGCATTGCCGTAATAAAGGTCTCTTCAAAATTGGCATTTGGGTTACGAGTATGCGGGACGCGCTTATGCAACAGTTCGTTGAGCAAGACAGCTTCAGCCTCGCCACTGGGCGTGTCGCTGTTCATCTCACAGATTTTGATTCCGCCACCTTGTTCTTCGAAAACATCGAGCCGAGCAATAAAGTGCCAACTTCCGCCCGATGTTAGCCACATCAATTTTTGGTATGGTGTCAGACCAAAGAATGTGTCAAGGTATTCAGGTTGCCGCCAGACCAGTGCGGCAAGTTCATCATAGACTTTGCCGATTGCTTCTGCAGCTGTGTAAAGCGCCTGCTGTTGAGTTTCTGAAATCAAAATTGGCTCAAGTAAGAAACGCTCTTCGCCATAGAGCCATGGGTCGCTTAGAATGTTGGTGCGGTAGAGCATCTGAGCAAAGGCTTGGTAAGCCTCTTGATAGGCGGGCGTGCCACGCGCAAGCACCTTGGGCAGTTGTGCGGCAGCGAACTTAGATGTCGTCATTTATTTCTACAAGATAACTGTCCATCTGCTCTTCAGATTAAGCGTGTAATGAGCATCGCAGTAGCAATGTAGGCTGCTGCTTCGATAGCCCCAGCGGCGATATTGCGGTCTCGCCCAATTTCCTCATCGAGTGTGCCGCCGTAGAGCGCAAAACTGCCGCCGACCAGCAAGCCTTGCACTAAAAATTGACGAATCGGATAGAATGCTACCACCACTATCATTGATTTTGCATACGCCAGTAAGCCTGCCGCATAGCCAATAAATTCACCTTTGATACCTTTCTGAACGGCAATCCCTATGCCAATCATCAAGCCAGAGTAACTTAGTGCTGCCGCAATGTTGCCGCTTGCCAGTTCTTTTGCGTCATCGTACGCCGTGAGAAATCGAAAGAGCCATGTTACAATAATCAGCGTAAGTTGCCCGACAAGAAAGAAGACGAGTGAGGCAAGTGCTGCGCCGCCTTCGGAGAGCGCTACTTCACTTTGTCCCGAATTTTCACCTGATACCGCAGCGGCAATTACTGATGAAGTTGCAATAAAGCGCGCGGCTGCCACGATTCCTACAGCGACATTACCTTTCTGCACTTCTTGCACATAATCCACACCGTGAAAGAGCTTAAAGCCAAAAAGCGAGAGCAGTGTAAGCAGTATAATTCCGCTTATGCCCCAGAGTGCCACAAGACCTGCATCTACCAGCAAACTCTGATGCCCTTCACCCGACAATACTTCACTCGTGATTTGCACGACGCCAAATAAAAATCCTGATAAAGCAATTCCAATAGCAGTTTTGTCATCCTTCGTAATTACTTCTGTTATATTTGCCTTAAAGATGAACTGATTAACGAAGCGAGCAAGCACAAGCATCACCACCAAGGTGGCACTAATGAACAAAATGGAGTCCCAAGCCATATTTGTAAAGTTTAGTTGGGTTTTTTGCAACGCAAATAAAAAAGATACATCAAATTAGCAATTCTTGCTAAGCCCCACCCCTATGAGGGGGTCAGAAGATTAGCATAAGTTTGCCTAAAGCCATTTTTTGAAATAATTTTCAATATCTACTGGCGTTGCAACGATTTCGTAGCAATTAAGCGTTTCAATAGCGTTTCATCAACAAAAATTCGCCAAAAAAAACGATGCTGTCTATCGCTACAATTCTCATCGTAAGCTATCTCATCGGCTCGATTCCGACGAGCATCATTTTGAGCAAGTGGCTGAAAGGGATTGACATTCGTGAGTATGGCAGTGGCAATGCCGGAGGCACGAATGCGTTCCGAGTTTTGGGTTGGAAAGCAGGACTATTTGTTACGCTTGTCGATATGCTCAAAGGCATTGTTGTAGTGCTGTGGGTAGTTGGCTTTTTCACTTACAACCAACTCGATAAGTTGCCTGAAATGAATAAAGTCGTGCTGCAACTTTTGGCAGGCACTGCCGCAGTGATTGGACACATCTATACCGTATTTGCGGATTTCAAGGGGGGTAAAGGTGTCAGCACCGCTGCGGGCATTATGTTTGGCATTGCGCCTGTAACTATGGCTATCACTGTCGGGCTTTTTCTTGTGATAATGTTTGTCTCGCGCTATGTTTCGCTCGCCTCTATGCTGGCTGCAATCTGCTTTCCTATCATTGTTGCCTTGCGCAAGCATCTGGTTGGTACTGACGGCATTGACTACGAAGTCAATCTTTTTGGGTCACCGCACTTCATTCACGATAGTTTGGATATAACCTTAATCGTCATTGGCAGTCTGATTGCTCTTGGCATTGTCTATACGCATCGTGCAAATATCCAGAGGCTGCGGCTCGGCACAGAAAATCGTGTCAACTTTTTCTCGAAGCAAAAATAGCCTCAAGCACTATGCGTTGCGGCGTCTGATGATGGCTTAGGCACATCGGCAGCGCCGCTCTTTGCAGCTGTTGATAAATCTTTCTTTGCCTAACTCCCTCTGCGCCTATCATGCGGCATGTTTTGGTGGGAAAAAGAACTGCAGCGGTGCGGCTTTGAATCGTCTCCAGACTATGCCTGCCAGTGCGCTTCCCTCTTTGAAATTTGCTCGCCGTGAACTCAGCGCCAATGAGAGTGAGAGCCCAAAACTGAACAGAAAGTTCATTGTACCAACAAGAAACACACTGAGTGAAATCATCGCAAAATCCCAAGCGGTCAATTGCTCCCACAATTGTGCTGCTGCCATGGCTGAACCACCTGCAGCAATCGTCACATGTCGCATATCCAATGGCAAGCCTGTGATGACCCCAAGAATCGGTACCAATCCTAAGGCAAAGCCTAAAAAGATGTTCCCCATCAATCCACCTAAGTTATGTTCCAGATAGTCGCCGATGCGCGTTAGCCACGATGCCGGCAATAGCCGTCGCCAAAAGCGATGTTGCTGCACACGCAAGCCTAAATTTGAATACGCCACAAAGTTGTCGAAATAGCCTGTTACAAAGCCGCCCAAGTACAGAATGGCACCGGTCAGCATTGCATAAATCACCGTTAGGGATTTGAACGGATGAAATGCGGCCAGTGTGCTCAAGGCTTTTTCTTCGCTTGCAATATGTGAACCTGAAATCCAGTACCAGAGCCATGAGAGCGCAAAAGCTAATGGGATGACCACAATCAAATTGCCTAAGAAAGAAGCAAACTGACTGCGTGAGATTTTGGTAATCATATCCGCAGCAGTCTCAAGGTTCAGTGTGTCAGCATCTTTGGAGTCAAGTGAGCGTGCCAGTGCCGAGGCGGTCATCGCTGGCTGTTTAGTTGCCAGAGAAAAGTGAAAGACTTGCATCGTGATAAAACTGCCTGCATAGTTGATGCTGTATAACAAACCGCTCAGCAGCGGCGCAGCGTCAAGGTAGGCGATGAGAAACTTAACCCAGTTCGTGAAGGCGATTACAAACCCACCGCCCATTGCCGCCAAAGTAAACTCTTTGTACTCCTTACGCGTCGTTGTAATGTAATGCTCACCTGTTTGACTGGTGTGTTCAGCCACTTTGTAAGCCAGCAGACTTGTGTTTTCCCGAAAGTGTTCGCCTAAGTCGCGCCGAAGGTTGATATCGCGAATCAGATCCTTGAAAAAATTTGCGGCTAAGGTCGCGCGATTGGTGCGCTCAAAAGGCGAGATAAGGCGCAAGAGTTTTTTCATGCGCTCCATTGCCCGCCGAATTCTATACAGCAGATAGACCTGCTCAATACTGACACCTTTTGCCGCATGATTTTCTCTTATGGTTTCTAGCAGCTCATAACAGGCCACAATTGCACTCAATGCACGCTCATATTGCGCGGTAAGTTGTCCCTCTTCAATTTTAGTAGGTGAGATCAAAAACTTTTGATATAGTTCAATGTAGTTACCTACCTCTTGTCCCAAAAAGATAAAGGGGGAACACCCTGCATCCAGCGCTGCCACACGCGCAAGCACCTCGGGCTCCAGCCCCATTGCTACAATACGGTGCGAGAGTATCAAGACCGATTCTGCAATTGCAGAGAACAGCGTACCAGAGGATGTGATTGCACCATCAGCATCCAGCAACTGCCACAACTCTACCCAAAGCGAACTAGGAATTGCTTTTATCCACTGATGATCATCTCTGTTCGGGAAACACTCTTCCAGGAGGTCTAACATTTCATTCGGGTCGAGCAGTGGCGGCAAAATCTTTTCACCAATTCGCTTGAAGACTTCTGAGGTAAAACTTGCATGTACAGCAACTCCAACTTCGGTAAAGAGTCGCACATAGTTGTGCTTTTCAATCAATCGGCGTAAATAATTTCGCGTCTGAAGGAGTATCTCTGGAGATGTGCGCAGCGTATATTTCAAAACTTCCCAGCGCTTGATTACTTCTGATATCGTCTCCTGATGCTGGGGGCGCAGCGCTTGAATGACATCATGCAGCCATTTTCCACCGTCATCTACGGTCTCTTTCGGTATATTGGCTAAAACTTCTTCAATCTTGAGATGGATCGCCGGTGTTGTTTTGAGCAATGAGAGCATAATTAGTTAAAATTTTGAACATGTTTGCTTCAATCAAGAAAGCATCCGTCAGCTAGAGAGTGCATCCGTAGCATGCTGTAACGCATAACTTGGAGCATCGGTTTCTACCTATCAAAACAGCGTTTATAAAAGTACAAAACATCATTCTTACTATGCGCATGTCAATTGCCGTTCTTGGAGCCGGGAGCTGGGGCTCTACGTTGGCTATTCTGCTTGCAGAAAAAGGTCATCAGGTTTTTCTTTGGGCACATCGAAAGGAATTTGCTGACGAGCTCAACGCCACACACGAAAACAAACGCTACCTGTCAGGCGTGCGCATCCCTGCTGCCATCGAGATTTCATCGGATATTCATCGTGCCGCTAGTGCCGATATGATCATTGTCGCCACACCCTCTCAAGCGGTGCGCGAAACGCTTACGCATCTAAAGCCTTATCCTTTCAATCACGTCACTTTCGTTAATGTCTCCAAAGGCATCGAACTGGGCACTGGCATGCGCATGTCGGAAGTAACACAAAGCACCTTACCGCAAGTGCGCCTTGAGCAGATTGCAGCGCTCTATGGACCCAGCCACGCTGAAGAAGTTAGCCGACATCAGCCGACCACAGTGGTTGCCGCAAGCATCAGTAAAGACACCGCACGCAAAGTGCAAGACGTATTCCGCACTAGCATGTTTCGTGTTTATGCCAACTCTGATTTGGTCGGCGTAGAAATCGCTGGCTCAGTCAAAAACATCATGGCCATCGCAGCAGGTATCGCTGATGGCATTGGCTACGGCGACAACGCCAAAGCAGCGATTATTACACGCGGACTGGCTGAAGTTACACGGCTCGGGATGCGTCTCGGCGCAAAACCACTGACATTTTCCGGTCTTGCTGGCATTGGCGATTTGGTCGTTACCTGCTCGAGCAAACATAGTCGCAATCGCTATGTCGGGGAACAAATCGGCAGAGGCAAAACCTTAGAGCAGATTCAGTCTGAAATGGTCATGATTGCAGAAGGTGTGCCTACCACAAAAGCCGTCTATGAACTCTCGCAAAAACTCGGCGTCGAGATGCCTATCACAACCGCTGTCTATGAAATGCTCTTTCTCAAAAAGGACCCAGCTAAACTTGTCTATGAACTCATGACACGCGAACCCAAAGAGGAACTGACTGAATCGCTTTAGGTGCACTAATTCAAAATCTCCCAACTGATGCCGAAGCGAATCCCGCGCTGTTGCAACGGGAAAATTGGTGCACGAATTAGAGACACTCCGGGCAAATTCTCCCACATCAAAAATGCTGTTGCACTCCCAATTTTTGCCCAGACTTGAAAGTCCACACGCCCTAAGGCACCCTGCACACCAAATTGCAAGTTGTTATCGACAAATTCATTGCCAGAACGCTCGTATAAATTGAAGTAAAACAGCGTCTGACGCTCACTGTTACGCAGCGATGCCGAAAAATCCGAAAAGGCAAAACCAGCAAACCCAATTTTGAGCTCCAGTGCGCCACGAAAAAGCTTGTCGTGAAAAAAAATGCCAAAACTACCATAAATACGTGGCAGATAGAAAATGCGGCTCGTCGTGGCATCGAGTTCATCGGGCACAGGCTCAAAGACAAATGCAGTTTCGTAATCATTATCTGGCGCTTGTACAATCGTGTAGTTGAGCACTGCTGTGGCATCGAGATATCCCTCGATTTTCCATATCCTGCCCTTGAGACTGACACCAACCCCTGTATAGGTCAAAGTCAGGTCGGTCAGTGAGCGAAATCGTGCGCGGTACGCCAGCGTTGCTGTATCAATGCGTTGCAGTGTTTGCACGGCTACGAGTGGTGAAAAGACCTGATTATTCAGAAACGAGACATGCACACTGAACAGGCTATCGAGCAAGAGTGTGCTACCTGCTTCAAACTGCCGCACCAGTTCACTTTGCCACTGCAGTGAACCGCGTAGCCTATCGTCGCGCGAGAAGACTTCTTGCAATGTCGGGAAGCGCGTTGTAAAGGAGACATTGAGAAAGCCGCCGATGCTGGAGTTAGGTAGCGGCAATGGAAAGGCAATCTCGCCACCGAACCCGCTGTTCAGTGCTGTACCAATGAAATCATTGCCGTTCGTGTTCGAGACAGAGAAGGTTTGCGAGCTTAGTGCCCCTCCAATTTCCAAATCTTGACCAAAGAGCAACTTCTCAATACGAATTTTGCCACCTGCATTGAGCTCGAGCGTTGCTGTTGTTGGCAGAAAGAGTGTATCGCCTGCTGCATTTTGCAGTGTATTCTGTGTGTTGAGCCTATCGAGCAAAAAACTTGCTTTGCCTTGCAAAGAGAGAATCCAAAGCTGGAGCGATTGCTTGGCACCAAGCGCAAAGCGTGTTGAATTTTCAAGGTCGGAAAAGGCTGGGAGTTGTTGCACACTATCTGGCTTGGTTTTCACAAACTGTCGCTCAAAGCGTCCTACATACGCCCAAATCTTGAAGAGATTGAGAGAATCTTGCATAAAGGGTAGCGCCGTTTGAAACTCACCTTTAATGAGGTTAAGAAACAAACCGCGCCGCGTGAATTGATTGACAATGACTGCATTACGTGAATCTAAGCGATCGATAAATCCAAGGCTTTGTGAGAGATCCACGCCACCGAACGGCAGCATATTGACAGTGTGGTTCTCGAGTGCTAACATCGCAAAGGTGCGTGCAGAGAATTGGTAGCGCAAGCGCGCCCGAATGTAATTGCCCAGACTATTTGAGCCAAAGCGTTCTATGCCAAATGCGTTAAGATTGGAATAATTGCCATCTGTGCCTTCGTACTTATAGCCTGCGTAAAAATTGAGTCGGTCGGAGAGGTTAATTGAAAACGTGGCGTCAAACTTGGTCGTTATACCTGCAAATTGAAAGTATCGTGCTTTGACATAGCCTTTGAGCGCAGTTAGTCGCTGCGTATGTGATTCTAACACGTGTGGAGCGGAAGATTCCACCAGCGATTTATAGCCTGTAAAAAATGAGAGACGCGAGAAGGCTTCGCTTGAGAGAAAATTGAACGGTGCAAGGCGAGAGACAGGATCGTTGAGCAGCATCTCATCGAGCAAAATGTGTTGATGACGCATGCCCAAGCCACCGTAAAGCAACTCATTGATTTGTCCAAACTCGCTTTTGTCACGCAAGTAAAAATGGGCTTGTTCAGAAAAAAAATCTTCGACGAAGCGGTGATACAGCATATCGCGCGCCGAATCACGCACGAAGTATGGTGTCGAAAAGAGCGAAGGGGTCTCGTAGAATTTGTAAAAAAGTTTGAGTGAATCTTGTGGCGACAGCGCTTTAGCCTGCATGCTTTGCGGTTTAGCAGCAGTTGAATCACTCGACAGTAAGCGCACATCGCCTGTCAGTGTATCACTTATCAAAGTATCGACTTGTGATGGCAATAGCAATTGCTCGCTGGGTATGGTGTCACGCGGCGCATAACAGACTTGAAGCACATCAGCGCTGGCACGCAACCTTAAACTCGAGTGGTGATTACTCTGTGCAAGCGATGCCTCACCCAAAAAAGAGAACAGTAAAAGCGCGAAAATGGTTAGAGTTTGTAATTGTCTGAGCATTGAGCCTCTCGGCGTTTGCAAAACAGCAAATAGTTTGGCAATATAAGATATAGAGGCAAATTGCGCTGCAGGTTCCAACCTGTTCCGTTTTTAATGCCCAGATTGCATATGATACGCAAAGACGAAAAAGAAAGGCAACTAATTGCATCTAACTTACGAATTAATGCAAATTAAGAGCAGACACTGACGGCTCACTCAAGTTTAGTTTCAATTCAAAAGTTTTGTATTCTAAAAACAGAGCGACACTCAACGCTACAAACAGAAGTGAGAAAGAGAGGAAAAATTTATGGCAAACAACTTCTTTGATTTTGACGACAGCAACGACAAGCCTCGTGGTAAGGAAAAACCAAAATTTCCGACAGCAATCTGGTATGTCATGGCTATTCTCATCCTAATTGGCATTCAGGTTACTTTTTTCTGGTCGAATACCACGACAGAATTGCCATATAGTCAATTTCGCAAAGAATTGGAACGCGGCAATGTAGAGTCTGTTAAGATTTCACCATCGCGCATCTGGGTGCATACCAAAGAGGAATTGGTGTTCAATAGCCCTGCTAATTCTCTTATGCGCGCACGCCCTGCAACCAAAGACTTCTATACGATTGCACCGATGATACTTGCAAATGGGGAGTTCGTCAAAGAGTTAGAGGACAAAGGCGTTAAGTATCAGTTTGTGCAAGATGGCAATTGGTTCACGGACATTCTGCAGTGGATTTTCCCCTTCGTAATCTTGCTGGGCATCTGGATGTTTGTCTTCCGCCGCATGAATCCCAATTCGCAAGTGATGAATATCGGCAAGAACAAAGCCGCACTCTACGAAGAGCCAACCGACGGTAACCGCATTACCTTCAAAGATGTGGCGGGCTTGGAAGAGGCGAAAGAAGAAGTGATGGAAATTGTCGATTTTCTTAAAGATCCAAAGAAGTTCACAAAACTTGGCGGTAAGTTACCCAAAGGCGTCTTGCTTGTCGGTCCGCCCGGTGCTGGCAAAACACTGATGGCAAAAGCTGTGGCTGGTGAAGCTGGCGTGCCGTTCTTTTCACTCTCTGGCTCGGATTTTGTAGAGATGTTCGTGGGCGTAGGCGCTGCACGCGTGCGTGACCTTTTCCGCACTGCAAAAGAGAAAGCCCCATGTATCATTTTCATTGATGAAATCGATGCCGTCGGTCGCTCTCGTGGTAAGGGCATGATGATGGGCGTAAACGATGAGCGCGAAAATACACTTAATCAACTGCTCGTTGAAATGGATGGCTTTGCCACCGATAAAGGCGTCATTATCATGGCTGCCACAAACCGTCCCGATGTGCTCGACCCTGCCCTGCTGCGTCCCGGACGATTCGACCGACAAATTGTCATAGATAAGCCCGACCTTAACGGGAGAATCGATATCTTCAAAGTCCATACGAAAAACATTCCTCTCGGAAAAGATGTGGATATTCGCACACTGGCTTCACAGACGCCCGGTTTTGCGGGGGCAGAGATTGCTAATGTCTGCAATGAAGCCGCATTGTTAGCGTCACGGCGTGGGAAAGACGCCGTAGAAATGATTGATTTTCAAGATGCCATTGAGCGTGTGATTGCTGGTCTAGAAAAGAAAAATAAAGTTATCAATCCGAAAGAAAAGAAAATTGTGGCATATCATGAATCAGGTCATGCGATTGTCAGTTGGCTTTTGCCCGGTAACGATCCACCGCAGAAAGTAACAATTGTTCCGCGTGGCGTCAGCGCGCTGGGCTACACACTCAACACACCGCTTGAAGACCGCTATCTGATGACGAAGCAAGAACTCTTTGCACGCATCTGCGGTCTGCTTGGCGGACGTGTGGCAGAAGAAATTGTCTTCGGTGAAATCTCTACGGGCGCGCAAAATGACTTAGAGCGCGTCACAGATATTGCCTACAGCATGGTTGCCATCTATGGCATGAGCGAAAAGTTAGGCTACCTTTCTTTTGCCGATACCAGTAATGCGTTCTTACAAGGCATCGGTATTGAAAAACGCTACGGCTCTGAAATCGCCCATTTGATTGATGCTGAAGTTAAACGCATCGTCGATGAAGCGCACGAAGCAACACGCAAACTGCTTACGGATAACCGTGATAAGTTGGAGAGAATGGCGCAAGACCTTTTGAAACGCGAAGTATTGACTTACAAAGATATCGAAGATATTCTCGGCAAGCGTCCAAATTTAGATGATATGAACACCAATAAAGACTTGCCACAGATTTCTGCAGCGGAAGAAGTGGTGGGCGTTGCTGTCGAGTCGTCATCCGACACTATGACAAGCGAGGAACGCGCTGCGCTGGAAGCGGCTGTCGAGAAACTCAAAGCGAAGCGCACTCACGAAAATTGAGTGCAATAAGCAAAAAACATCATACGCACACAAGATTATGCAAACACGTATCTATGCAATTGCCTCAGGCAGAGTGCAAGGTGTTGGGTATCGCTGGTTTATTCAGCATCACGCTGAACAATTTGGTCTTTCCGGCTATGTGCGTAATTTGCCTGATGGTAGAGTCGAGATGGAATTGCAAGGCGAAAGTGCCATGGTTGAAGCGCTGTTAGAAAAAGCACGCATCGGTCCTTGGGCTGCACACGTTAGCAGTCTGAAAGTAGAACCTCGTCCTGTACAAGCGCTCTTGCAACCAAACTTTGAGATTCGCCGTTGAAGAAAACAACGGCTCTCGTAAACGCTCAATTTGTGAAAGGAGTTAGACTATGACACGCACACAAAGTTTCATCATCGGCGTCGCCTCGTTTGCTGCGGGTGTCGCAATTGGACTGCTCTTTGCGCCGAAGTCAGGCAAAGAATTACGCAAAGAGATTAGCGAGACCGCCCACAACTTGCCTCATCTTTATGAGGACCTCAAGTTACCCAAACTCTCGTCTAGTGATGTCGAGCGTGACTTGATAAAGTAAGTCGCTGCTACCGTCGCAAAATATACTGCAGTTGCTCAGGATACTGCCGAAGCAATCGTAAACGCTTCGGCAGTACTACTTTTGCTCGAAGTGAACCTGTCGTATCTGCCACAATATCGTTGTAATTGACCTGCACCATGATGTCTTCTGGTCGTAGCGCTTCCAAGTCGCTGACGACACCACCAATTGTGAGTTTGAGTTTATTCGGAATCAATGTAACGGTTTGTACTGCGGGCGCACCAATCAGTTGTATTGGCACATCAGCCAGTTCAATTTGAGCCAGTTTGTCAGCCGTGCCGCTTAGCATCACGCTACTTGGGGTGACAGAAAGATAAGGTGATAGGTTATCGGCTACCACTGCCCGCGTTGTGAAAGTCCCTTTCAAGTCCGCACTCTGCGGAATGACTTCCCAAAACTCAATCGGCTCTACCAGACTGGCAGCACCTGAGACTATCACGCTGTCGGGTTTCAAAGTGTAGTCAGTAATTACAAAGCCACTTGCGGGGACAATCATTTGCGCAAGCCGCAACGGCACCGTCTTTGCTATTTTTTTCTCTAAGCTCACTATCAGTTGCGCAGGCTGTACTTCTAATACAGTCAGGGCTTCAGGCAGTGGCTTGATGTACTGTGCGGCGCTCGGCGTTGTCTCAATTATTAACGTAGATTTTTGCAATTCATTTGCCAGATCAATTGTCCACTCTGCGCGCGTAAGATAAAACGCAAGAATTTTCCAGCCTTCACCCGAGACTTTGACATTTACTTGCTTAGGCAAGCCCGAACTTACAGCCTGAAGCGCACCTTCCATTTTGATACTTACAGGCAAGCTAAATGTGGCAACATACTGTTTCGATAGCGCTACAAAAAGCCAAAGAGATAGGGCAAAGAGCAATGAACCAAAGAAAGCTGGCACACGCGCCCAAACTTGCTTGACCATTTAGTAAAGACTTTTTTAGTGGGGAAAATCGGATTGCTCGGCAATACTAAGAAAGACACTGTGTGGGCTCTGAGGGATTCGAACCCCCGACCTACTGGGTGTAAACCAGTCGCTCTAACCAACTGAGCTAAAAGCCCGATTTTGCTCTATGAAAGTAAAGTATAAATGTAATGTTTTGTTTTTGCTTTGCAAAATACGTTGCTCACGCTACGATTTTCTGTACAAATTTCTGTTTTGGAAATTCAGCATAAAATGCGTTACTTCAATCGTTCTAAAGTCACCAAACCGAGAAGCGTCGCCCGAAAGACGGCCGACCGAAAGGAGTTATATGCAAAAGGCCCTCCTAGAAGAACAAGTTGAATCTGTTGCAACTCAACTTCCTGCCTTGCCTGCCAATGTCAAAGAATCTCTCATAAAATTCATGCCGATTCTCGCAATTGTCAGTCTAGTTTTCGGCGGACTTGCTTTGATTGGGCTACTTGGACTTGGAGTATTCACGATTTTCTCGCTTTCACTAGGGATCACACTCTTACTTAGTCTCTTACTCACCGTCGCTGAAGTTGTCTTGATGGCGCTTGCCCTGCCCGGACTCTTTGCTAGAAGACGCGACGGATGGGTATGGCTATATTATGCAGAACTTCTCTCTATCGCAGCTAGCATTGTTCGTCTCAGCATCCTAGATGCGCTAATTAGTCTGCTCTGGTTATATGTACTTTTTCAAGTGCGCGAGATGTACACAGAGTCAGGCATAGCATAGGCGTGCACAGTCAAGTCTGTGCAGCAAGTTTTTCTCTAACTCTTCATTATGGATAACTCAGCATGGGTGCACTAGCCTTACAGTGTTGTGTTACTCTGCTGCAGCTAAGTTAGCTTCTTGCATTGCGCGTTTTACATCTACACGCAGCAGCATAGCCAAGCCGATAAGGAAGAGCACAATGAGCGAAAGAATCCCAAAGCGCAAGCCGCCAAAAACTTGATTGGCTAAGCCAAACACCAAAAAACCAATCCAAGATGTGCCGCGCTCTGAAATTTCGTAGAATGAAAAAAATTCTGCTTCTCTGCCAGACGGAATCATCTGAGAGAAGAGACTTCGGCTCAGGGCTTGTGAGCCGCCCAAAACGATAGCTACCACAGCAGCCATTAGCCAGAACTGCACTTCTGTTTGCAAAAAGCCATAGGCGTAAATTGTTACGCTGCTCCATATTACCAGCGTAATCATGATGCTTCTTTTTGCACCTATCCGCCCTGCAAGGCGTCCGAAAGCGATGGCGCCAACGAATGCTAAGAACTGGACCATTAAAATGACTTGAATTAGGGTCGAGGATTCCAATTTAAGTTCTTCTGCACCGAAGACGGAGGCTAAGGCAATTACAGTTTGAACGCCATCATTGTAGAGAAGATAAGCCAGCAAGAATTTGAGTGTTTCAGGCAATGAGCGAATATCACGCAGGGTTTTTCGCAGTTGTTTGAGGCTCACGCTGAGGTATGTTTCACCGTCAGGCAGCATGCGTCGTGCGCGTCGGGAACGCAAGCGTACAAAGGTAATTTGCGCAAAGACTAACCACCAGATGCCCGCTGAGGCTAAGCAAAGGCGCACTGCTAAATCTGTTGAAATGTTTAGTGCTTCTCGGAACGTAAAGAGCGTAAGGTTCAGCACGAGCAACACGCCACCGCCTAAGTAGCCTAAACCCCAACCAAATGAAGAGACTCTATCGCGCTCTTCGGGACTTGCAATGTCGGGCAAATACGCATTATAGAACACGATGCTTGCTCCAAAAGCCAGATTAGCCACAATGTAGAGCCCTGCACCTAACCAGTGCAATCCTGATGTAAGAAAGAAAAATAGCATTGTAGCCAATGCGCCGAGCGTACAGAAAAATTGCAAGAAAAATTTGCGCAAGTGCGAATAATCAGCAATTGCACCTAAGAGTGGTAAAAACAGCACCTGTAAGATGACCGACACTGCCGTACAATACGCAAAGAAAGAATCATATTTAATGGGAATTGCTAAGAAATAAATCAGTCCATCTGCATCTGCTACATCTTTGACAAGGTTAGTTAGGTACGGTCCGAGAAATACGGTAACTACAGTAGCGCTGAAGGCACTGTTTGCCCAATCATACATTGCCCAACCAAAGATTTCACGCTTGTCATTTTGCAAAGATGCTTGGGCGATGTGTGTAGGCTGACTCATCAGATTTAAGCATGAAGTTTGAAGCGCAAGTTACACATGATTTTGATTGCTAAAAAATGCGTAGATTCGCTAGACAGAAGAACTATGTGGCAAAGCGACCAAGATTTTAAGTATCGCCCGAGGCGTGCAGCGATGGTTGAATCGCTGCGACAAGCAGGGATTACAAACGAGCGCGTGCTCAATGCATTTCGCGCAGTCAAGCGTCATTTGTTTTTGGATTCTGCACTCTGGGATAGCGCCTACGATGATACTCCACTGCCGATTGGACAAGGTCAGACTATCTCTCAGCCTTTCACTGTGGCATACATGACGCAACTTATCGCGCTGCATTATCCTGCAGGCAAGAAAGTCTTGGAAATCGGCACCGGGTCAGGTTATCAAGCCGCAATTCTCTATGAACTTGGTTATCGTGTTTATACGATTGAGCGTATTCCGGAACTCTACGAGAGAGCCAAATGCATCTTTGAAGCCTTAGGACTTAGGATTATGACACGCTTAGGTGATGGGACTTTAGGCTGGCCCTCAGCAGCTGCGTTTGATGCTATTCTCGTAACGGCTGGCTCACCGGATGTACCGCCTTCGCTTTTGGAGCAACTTGCTGATGATGGGCGCTTAATTATTCCTATCGGGAGTGCCACTAAACAAAAAATGAGTCTCTTTCACCGTCAAGGCAATAGCATTTACGAAACGCATCTGTATGACTTTGCTTTTGTGCCGCTTATCGGCAAAGAAGGTTGGAGTGAGACATAAACCTCAAGCTGTGCGAAAAAGAAAATTTTGCCTTGCCTGACAGACTTATCCCAGAATAACACGCACAGTATTGATGATGTAGTCCAAGGCTTGTTCAACGGCATCTGTGCGTTCATGACGCACGATGATAAAGCCTTCACCTTCGTAAGTGCCAGTGGGCGCGGCGTTGAACTGTGGCACTTGCATATCGGTGATGAGCATACCATACTCGCGCATCACGTCGTCTAAGCCGATGACAGTTTTTACTACGCCATGCCCCTGACCGCGCAGAAACGCAACGCCGCTGGCGTATCGCTGTGTCGGCACCGAGAATTGATCATAGACCATCAAACGCACCCACTCTTCATAGAGGTTGCAGTCAAACGCACGAGAGTGTAGTGTCAGAATCTGCGCACCGGGTGGGCGAGCTCCAACTTCAGAAATTGCCACACTGCCATTGCTGCGCCTAAACCATTCCAAGTGCGAAATTCCGGTGTCGAGTCCTAAGCAAGCCAGTGCAGCTGCACCACTTTGGCGAATGTCGTGATACTTTTCGCTTTCGGCATCACGTGGCACCACAATACGCCATTGAATCCACGAGTTTTGCATCACATCTAACGCATTCGGCAAATAGCGTGAGACCGACTGCCAGATTGCTTTGCCATGGTGCATCACCGTCTCAAGTGAGTGTTCTTCGCCTGTGATGAACTCTTCAGCAATGGCTTCATTTTGCTCGCTTGGGTTGAGCTGTGCAAGTGCGGCATCGAGTTCAGCGCGGTTTTCTATGCGGAAAGTAGAGGCTGAGCCCGCACCGCGTAGCGGCTTGAGAATGAGCGGGAAGCCTACTTGCTCTGCAAACGCGTATGCATCGCGGTGTGATTGCAACTGCTGAAATCGTGCGCAAGGAATTTGGTGCGCATGAAAGCGTCGCTTCATTTCGGCTTTATCGCGGAAATTGCGTGCCACCTGTATGCCTACGCCCGCAATACCAAACTTTTCGCGAATCAATGCCAATGGCTCTTGAGCTTGCTCATTTGAGGAAAAAATGGTGTCAATCTTGCCAAAGTAAAGACGCATTTTTTCGGCTGCATAGAGTAGCTCATCTGTATCAACAAGTGAGTGTGTTTTCCAGTGCGCCGCAAGGTGTGCGCGAATGTGAGCTGGCAATTGCTCTTGTGCAAAGGCACTAATCAACCCCAGTGAAATATCTGAGAACTTCGTAAATGCATCTAGTGTCGCCAACGCACTGGCATTGCATAGCGGCGCAACAAAGATAACAATCGGCATGTCTGTTGATAGAAATCTGTAAAGTCGTAAAAAAAATACGCTATCGCTGCTTATTTTTTAGCTGAATTTAGCTGTTGCCTTTTACAACCTTGCAGCAAATACCACAAAACATACTAGTGCGCGCCCCGAACTGGCTTGGCGATCTTGTCATGAGCCTTGGATTTTTCTACAAACTGCGCGATGCATTTCCAGAAGCCACCATTGAAGTGATTGCTAAAGCCGAGATTGCCGACCTTCTGGAGCTTGTGCCACAAATCTCGCGCATTCACGCGTTTTCAAAGAAAACCTACCGTGGTTTTGCTGGGCTTTATCGCTTTGCCTCACGCTTTGCTGAAGTTGATGTTTATTTTTCGCTGCCCGATTCTTTTTCATCGGCAGTGATGGGCGTTTTTGCCAAAGCCAAACGCCGCATTGGATTCCGCGGCGACTGGCGCAACCTGCTGCTCACTGACGCATTGCGCAAACCCAAGCATCTGCATCGCAGCGAAGAATATGCCACGCTGCTTTCAGCCTTTCTTGCAGAGCCTACCACTGCACTTTCGGTGCAATTAACGCCGCCACCTGATACCTTGCTTACTGCGTTTGCATCATACCCGAAAATTGTCTTAAATCTCAATTCAGAAAGTCCTTCGAAAGTTGTGCCACTGCACAAAGGTGTAGAGATTGCAGAAGGCTTACTTCGCTGTGTGCCAGATGCAATGCTCGTGCTAACAGGTTCCCCAAAAGAGCGCAGATATGCTGAAACTTTTACGGCGATGCTCTCTGAACCAAAGCGCGTGATAAACTTAGCGGGGCAAACAACGGTCAAGATGCTCGCAAGTGTTCTGGCAGCGGTGCATGTGGTTATTTCAACAGATTCAGGTACGGCACATTTAGCTAATGCCGTCGGCACGCCTACATTGGTGCTCTATGGCGCAGGTGATGAGCGTAACACATCGCCCTACCATCGTGAAAACTCTTTTGGCTTTCGCGTGCAAGGCTTGGACTGTGCTCCGTGTATTTCGACCACATGCAAGTTTGGCGAACCTAAATGCTTAGCACAAATGCAATCCGCTGAAATTGTCCAGAAAGCAGTATCGCTCTTGCACACGCTTGGTGTAACTGCTCGTGCTTTTCGCAGCTAAAAATTCCATGCTGCTGTACCTCTTGCTTGCTCTGCTGTAGATTGGTCTCTTTGCAACTTTTTTCAGCACCCTTGGAATTCTACACTACACGTTTTATGTTTAGCACATAGCAAGGCAAAAGACACGCTGCGACAGCGCAGAGAGCAAGAAATAGAAGTAGTAGTAAGTCGTATAGTAGTACTCAACCTTTCAACATTTGAAGTTGTATGAGCAGTCTTGCCTTGTCCGCATTGCCGAAAGCTGCAGTTACCCACCTGCAAAAAGCCTTCCCAATCTCCTTTGAATCACATCGCTCTATCAAAGTCGCACTGCTCTTTTCTGCAGCTACGCACTTTACGGAGTTTATCATCTGTGTTTTCTTTTTCAACTATGCAGCAGCGCCATACTTTGTGCCGCCAATTGCCACACCGATTGATGGCAGCGATAGTTTTCTTTACGCACATTCTATCATTCGTCAGTATGGTTTTTTTGTGGTTCAGTTGGCGCTCGTTGCTGCATTTTTGATTAGTGAGCCTGCTCGCTATACGCCATTTATCTATGCACTTGCGCTGGCTCGCCTGCTTATGGCAGCGTTAGGACTTTACGCTTACACGCTTGATGCACTTTCTTTGTGGCAGTTTTTGCCTTCACTCATCTTAAATGTTGGGCTAGCTTTCATGCTGTGGCGTCTTGCACCTGCTTCCTTACCTTTGCTTAGTAGGCACGAAGCGTTACAGCAATGGCGTACGCAAACGCTGCTTGGCTTATCACTTTCCCCACTTGTGCGCTGGCGCACGCTGCAATTGCTATGCATTATAGCTGGCGGACTTTGGATACTCTG
Organism: Candidatus Thermochlorobacter sp.; assembly: GCA_046291735.1. GTDB lineage: Bacteria > Bacteroidota > Chlorobiia > Chlorobiales > Thermochlorobacteraceae > Thermochlorobacter. Next base: position 336,365 of record JBKBSK010000001.1, read on the forward strand.
GGGACTTGGCTCTACGGTGCTCTGGGAAATCGGTGTTGCTAACATTAGCAGCGATAGCGTTACAGAACAAAATTTGCTGCAAGCCATGCAAGCTAATCATGTTGTGCGCAATCAGCAAGGTCTGATGTTGTTCAGTATCGGGCTTATCACAGCGTGGGTGGCGCGTCATCCGCTCTCGTACTGCAAAATCATGGACTTCATTTTAGCTCAGCAGGTTATCAATGCTTTCAGTGCCGGTGTGGAACTCGGCTTCGGCGCCATTTTGCTGCCGCAATTTCTCACGGTTTTCTCTGTGCAAGTTTTCACATTTGGCTTGTTTTACATGCTGCGACCGAACTCAACGCATGTGGAAATTGATACGATAGGCAAAGAAGCTATGGAGTGCAACAGATGAGACGAAGTGTAGCGTCAGAAGCCGAAGCAAGAGCCCTGCGTCGACAGCGTCGTGCCGTGCAATTTGTATTTGTGGCGTTCAACTTGATACTGATTGATAGCCGTCTGCCAAGCCTCGTGTGGACGATAGTTGGAGGTATGTTCTGGTTAGCTGTAATTGTCATTACTATCACCAATGGTCCGATTGTTTGCAGCTGGGTGTGCTGGTTAGGTGCAGCGCAAGATTGGGCAGAACCCTTAGCGAAGCGACGCTGGAAAGCCAATCCCAATTTCTGGCGTCCTTTTGTCTTGATTGTTGCCGTACTCTGGGCTCCTGTCTCTTGGCTGATACGTCCTGAGACCATGCACTCCCTGATTGCGCCATTTGGTATTGACTACACGAACCTTAATGCACACATTTTGCAAGCCGTGTTTTTTCTCCTCGTTGGCGCATCGGTGATGCTCTTGGGCAAACGCGGTGCATGCATTTGCTTCTGCCCGCTGCTGCTTGTGGCACGCGTATTACGCCTGAAGAACTGGTTTGAATCTTTCCAACTGCATCGCTGGTTGGGCAGACCGATTGTCGCAAACGAGACACCCGTGCAGCGCAGTGTTTGAGCATTAGAGGAAAGTTTTTCTTGTTCTTTTGTTTTCATCAACATTCTAAACTTATGGAGGATAAAGTAGTATGAATCGAGACACCAAAATCAAAGTGCTTTCAGGGATGATGTGGTTGCTAGCGGCGTGGGAATTTCTCAACGCGCTAGGCTCAACCATCTTTCTCAATTGGGGCGCTGCGCTCTATGGCTGGCAAGACTACGCCAACAGCGCACAGTCAGCAATTGTGTTCCATCAATATGGCATGCTGCTGTATGTGCTGGCAGTTGCTTATGCCATCATTGCAACCGACGTCGTCCAGTATGAAAAGATGCTGTGGATTGTCGTCGTGGAGCAAGTCGTTGGCGCCATCACCTCAACTGTAGAGGTGCTCAATGCGCAGCAAATTATCAGCTGGTCCAACTTTGCGCTGGTGCATACGCCGCAAGTCATTATTGTTGCTTTGCTGTGGTTCTTGCGTCCCTCTGCACCGTCTAACACGCAAGGTCAGCCGATGCCTGCTGCAAACTAATGCGCATTGCGTTCATCTCTTGTTCTGCAAAGCCCGATGCTTGCATCGGGCTTTTTTATTGCACCGTTGTTTTATACTTCACTTACACACAAAATCGACCATATCGGCTTTTGGGTCAGCACAAACTTACCCTAAACCCTAATTGACTTTTGATACCTTTACGTTAGGCATGCAGTGCAGCCTGCACAAGGAATTTTTGTTAAGTAAAGTAGTAAGGAGTGTAGTTTATGTCCGCACTTATTGAATCTTCGAGTAAGCCAATCTTCGACAAACAAGTTACACAAGCACATTTCAAGACTATGGACGGCAATGAAGCCGTAGCATATGTGGCTTACCGTACGAATGAAGTAATTGCAATTTATCCGATTACCCCTGCTTCTCCGATGGGCGAATTTTCAGATGAATGGGCAAGTCATCACATCAAAAATATCTGGGGGAGCGTGCCAACGGTTGTAGAAATGCAATCGGAAGGCGGTGCAGCTGGTGCCATTCACGGCGCTCTGCAAACTGGTGCACTCTCGACGACCTTCACGGCGTCGCAAGGGCTACTGCTCATGATTCCGAACATGTATAAAATCGCAGGTGAGCTGACACCATTCGTGCTGCATGTAGCGGCTCGCTCACTTGCAACGCAAGCTCTTTCTATCTTCGGCGATCACTCCGACGTTATGGCTGCACGCGCCACAGGGTTTGCAATGCTCTGTTCAGCCTCAGTGCAAGAAGCACATGATTTTGCACTTATTGCTCAAGCTGCCACACTCGAATCGCGTGTGCCTATTCTGCATTTCTTTGACGGCTTTCGCACTTCGCATGAGGTTGAAAAAATTCAGGTGCTCAGTGAGCAAGAAATGCGCGCCATGATAGATGATGAACTTGTTGCTGCACACCGCGCGCGCAGACTTGCACCAGAACATCCTGCCATTCGCGGCACGGCGCAAAACCCTGATGTCTATTTCCAAGCACGAGAAAGCGCTAATCCGTTTTACTTAGCTTGCCCAAGCATCGTGCAGCGCGCTATGGATAAATTTGCGGCACTCACCGGTCGCCAATACAAACTCTTCGAATACTATGGCGCACCCGATGCCGAACAGGTTATTGTTACAATGGGCTCAAGTGTCGAGACCGTGCAAGAGACGATTGATTATCTCAACGCACGGGGTGAAAAGTATGGCTTGATTGCAGTACATCTTTATCGCCCATTTAGCGTGAAAGATTTTATTGCCGCGCTACCTACTACCGTTCAATCTATCGCTGTGCTCGACCGCACCAAAGAAGCTGGCGCCTCTGGCGAACCACTCTATCTCGATGTCGTTAGCGCCCTCTATGAAGGCTTGAATCAAGCCGAGAACTGGCTACGAGCTATGCCAAGAGTCGTTGGCGGACGCTACGGTCTTTCTTCTAAGGAATTTACACCTGCTATGGTGAAAGCGGTGTTTGAAAATCTAAAAAGCGCGCATCCTAAAAATCACTTCACGATTGGCATCAATGACGATGTTACGCACACAAGCCTCAGCTACGACGAAAACTTCTCTATTGAACCTGATTCAGTTGTGCGCGCCGTCTTCTATGGGCTTGGCTCAGATGGCACCGTGAGTGCAAACAAGAACACCATCAAAATCATTGGCGAAAATACGTCGCACTATGCACAAGGCTATTTCGTCTATGACTCCAAGAAATCAGGCTCCATGACGGTCTCGCATCTGCGTTTCGGTGAAAAGCCCATTCGTTCGTCCTATCTTATTAGCCGTGCCAACTTTCTTGCCTGCCATCAATGGACGTTCTTGGAGCGCTACGATATGCTCAAACTGCTGGTTAAAGGCGGTGTGTTCTTGCTGAACGCACCTTATCGCAAAGATGAAGTATGGGACAAATTGCCGCGTAAGGTGCAAGAAGAATTGATTGAAAAAGAAGCCAAGTTCTATGTGATTGACGCTTACAAAGTCGCACGCGAGAACGGCATGGCTGGACGTATCAACACTGTGATGCAAACTTGCTTCTTTGCAATTTCAGGAGTCTTGCCCAAAGAGGAAGCTATTGAGCAAATCAAAGCGGCAGTGCGCACGACTTACCGTAAGAAAGGTGCGGATGTGGTTGAGAAAAACATCGCTGCAATTGATGATACACTGGCGCATCTGTACGAAATTCCATTACCTGAAAAGGCAACCAGCACGATTGAGATGCGTCCGCCCGTTACGCCAGATGCACCAAAGTTTGTCGCAGAGGTGCTTGGAAAAATCATTTTAGGCGAGGGCGATTCGTTGCCAGTTAGCCAGTTACCGGCTGACGGCACCTATCCGGTCGGTTCAGCGCGCTATGAAAAGCGCAATCTTGCGCAAGAGATTCCAGTGTGGGATTTTGACCTGTGCATTCAATGCGGCAAGTGCGCCATGATTTGCCCGCATGCAGCTATTCGCATTAAAGCTTACGCGCCAGAAATTTTAGAAAATGCACCGCCAACTTTTAAGTCCACGCAAGGCAAAGACCGCTCATGGCAAGGGTTGAACTACACGATTCAAGTTGCGCCCGAAGATTGCACAGGGTGCACACTCTGCGCTGAAATTTGCCCTGCTCGTAGCAAGACCGACCCGACACACAAAGCGCTCGACATGAAACCGCAGGCACCGCTACGTGAGCAAGAAAAAGTAAATTGGGAGTTTTTCCTCTCGATTCCGGAGTATGATCGGCGCAGCATCAATGTCACTGCAATCAAGCAGCAACAACTTCAAGAGCCGCTCTTTGAGTTTTCAGGCGCATGTGCTGGCTGCGGCGAAACCCCATACTTAAAATTGCTCACGCAACTCTTCGGCGATCGTGCCATAGTTGCTAATGCCACAGGCTGCTCATCTATCTTCGGTGGCAATTTGCCGACCACACCTTGGTCGCACAACAAAGATGGCTATGGCACTGCTTGGGCAAATTCGCTCTTTGAAGATAATGCTGAATTCGGTCTGGGCTTCCGTATCTCTATCGATAAGCAGCGTGAGTACGCCGCTGAACTGCTTAAACAACTGTCTTCGCATATCGGCGATGACCTTGTTAGCCAAATTCTGAACGCGACGCAGAAAACCGAAGCGGATATTTACGACCAGCGTGAGCGCGTTGCGCATCTTAAAGCGAAACTGCGTGAGCTAAACCTGCCCGAAGCCCGTGCCTTGCTCTCCGTTGCAGATATGCTGGTGAAAAAATCCGTGTGGATTGTCGGCGGCGATGGTTGGGCATATGACATCGGCTATGGCGGTTTAGATCACGTGCTGGCAAGTGGTAAGAATGTCAATATCCTTGTCTTGGACACAGAAGTGTACTCGAACACAGGCGGACAAGCCTCGAAAGCTACACCACGCGGCGCAGTCGCAAAGTTTGCTTCAGGCGGTAAGCCCTCTCGCAAGAAAGATTTGGGACTGATTGCCATGACTTACGAAAATGCCTATGTCGCCAGCGTCGCCATGGGGGCAAGAGATGAACAAACGCTACGTGCCTTTTTGGAAGCCGAAGCCTTTGATGGTGTCTCACTCATCATCGCTTATTCGCACTGCATTGCACATGGCATTGAGATGTCAGAGGCACTCACGCATCAACGCGCGATGGTTGATTCTGGCGAGTGGCTGCTTTATCGCTACAATCCTGAACTTATTGCCAAAGGCGAAAATCCACTCAAACTCGATAGCAAAGCGCCAAAAATTTCAGTCAAAGAATTTTTGCAGTTGGAAAATCGCTTCAAAGTTCTGGAAAAAACACATCCAGAAGAAGCAGCACGGCTTTTTGCTGAAGCTGAGCACGATGCCAAAACACGCTATCACTTGTATGAATTCTTGGCATCGCGTAAGTTCAGCGCAAATGGCTCAAATGGCGTGAGCACGCTATAAAGCAAATGGAAATTCAGAGTGTTAGACTGTCCGTACCATCGCGTACAGCATCCCCCACCCTCTGTTTTTCTTATCAAGTCATCTCCCGAATTAGAAAAGCGCCATCCCTCTTATGCTAACTTTTCATACGCCATGCCTTCTTGTTTGCTTTGATTTGCGCACCAATGGGGTTTGCTTTATTGCCCTAAAACTCTTTTCTTTCTCTACTTGCGTTTTAACCCAACTCAGAGGAGGCACAAGATATGTCTATGCAGGTTCTCTCGCGCGTAAGTATTTCGCCTGAAGCCGTGCATCAAACACTAGCGCAAACCATGATTATTGATGGTCTCGATATTGTCTTGGACTTAGAACAAAGTAAGGGCTCACGGCTGTACGATGCGCGCAGCAAACGCTATCTGTTGGATTTTTTCACCTTTGTCGCTTCTGCACCTGTTGGGGCAAATCATCCCAAGATTTGGAACGATAAAGCCTTTTTGAACAAACTTCTTTACGCCGCAATTGTCAATCCTTCTAACTCCGACATTTACTCTGTCGAGATGGCAGAGTTTGTCGAGACCTTCAGACAACTGGCAATGCCTGCTAGCATGAAACATGTGTTCTGGATTGCAGGTGGTGCACTTGCTGTCGAAAATGCTCTCAAAGCCGCCTTTGATTGGAAAGTCAAAAAAAATTTTCGCAAGGGCTATAAGTCAGAACGCGGTCATCATGTTATTTACTTCAAAGAGGCATTTCATGGTCGTAGTGGCTATACGCTTTCGCTGACCAATACCGACCCTGTGAAAACCGAGCTCTTCCCAAAATTTGCTTGGACGTGCATTCCGAACCCGAAAGTAACATTCCCGCTCACTGATGAGCGCCTTGCTGAAATTGAGCGCAAGGAGCGTGATGCCATTGAGCAGATGAAACAAGCCTTCCTTGATCACAAAGATGATGTAGCGGCAATCATCATTGAGCCTATTCAAGGCGAAGGTGGCGACAATCACTTCCGGCGCGAGTTTTTCCAAGCACTGCGAGTTCTTTCGCTTGAAAACGACGCCATGCTCATTTTCGATGAGGTGCAAACAGGTCTTGGTCTTACAGGCACGATGTGGGCTGCCGAGCAAGTGCTTGCAAACCCTGTCGCCGAGCCATGCAAATTACCTGACAATATCACTTGCAATTTTCGCAACGAAGGTGGGTGCACCGTGCACGAAGATTTATGCTTGCCCGATATGATTGCTTTCGGCAAGAAAACGCAGGTATGCGGTTTTATGGCAAGCTCTCGCATCGATGATATTGAAGACAATGTCTTTCGTGTGCCAAGCCGTATCAATTCCACATGGGGCGGCAACTTGGTCGATATGCTCCGATGTAAAAAGTATCTTGAAATCATTGAAGAAGAACGACTGCTTGAGAACGTTCGCTTTGTGGGGACTGCACTCTTAGGTGAAATTCAATTGCTTGCCGAAGATTTCACTGGCATTGTAACTAACCCGCGCGGTAAAGGTCTGATGTGTGCGTTTGACTTGCGCACCAAATCGGAGCGAGATACTTTTATCAAGCGTGTGCAGCAAAACGGTCTGCTTATGCTAGGGTGTGGAGAACGCAGCGTACGATTCCGCCCGCCATTGAACCTTTCCATGGAAGAGATGAGCGCAGGGATGAGTATCATTCGCCAAACTCTCACAGACATGCTGTTCTAAGCCGAACCTGTTAGCGCTGCATCCGGGCTCAAAACATTAGCGTTTGAGTATGCCTCAGTGCTTTGCCGTGCGCAGGATTAGCTTTTCTTGCACGCTGTTTTCATTTAGATATCATTTAGATAGGGCAAGAAAAATTTTGATAAAAAGCGGTGTCAGCAGTGCTGTAAAAATACCACACAGCGAAAGTGCAAGACCGGCGAATGCGCCCTCGATATCGCCCTCTTCCATTGCGCGCGCTGTACCAATCCCGTGCGCTGCTGCGCCCATGGCTAAGCCAATTGCGCGCCTGCTCTGAATACGCAACAGTTTCAGAAATGGCAAGCCCAAAGCGCCACCCAGCACACCAGTTGCCACAGAGAACGCTGCCGCTAACGCCGCAAATCCACCCAGTTTTTCTGTAATCGCAAGAGCAATAGGTGCAGTTGCCGATTTTGGGGCAATTGTAATCACCAAAGTTTGACTTGCTCCCAGCACAGCTGCAAGCCCTGCTGCCGTCAAGATGCCCACTGCACTACCCGCTAAAATGGCTAACACGATACTTTTGCCCTGTGCTTTGATGTCAGAAAGTCGCTCATAGAGTGGTACAGCAAGTGCTACTACTGCAGGTGCTAAGAAAAACGAAATAAATTCTCCACCGCGCATGTAGGTCTCGTAACTTACCCCCGAGAGGCTTAGCCATGCAATCAGCACTGCAATAGAGATGAGTACCGGGTTGAAGAGCAAAAACTTCGTGCGACCGTAGAGCCACTGCGCAGCGACAAACACCAACAGTGTTAGCGCAATAAAAAAAATTTTCGATGAAAAAATGGAACTTAGTTCTGGCATGAGGTGCTCCTTGTGTTCATGTCTTGGGAGTCTTTTTCTCGAATCGCTCTTGCACCAGCGCTACTGTTGCCATTACAGCAAATGTGCTGAGTATCCACGCCACCAGCATTGCCACAGCATGATATTGAAGCGCATCCACATAGAGCATGAGTCCAACGCCCGGGGGCACAAAAAACAGCGAGAGATTTTTGAGCAAAATATCAGATGCCGATTTTATCCAATCCAGTTTGATTACGCCAACCTGTAAGCAAAGCAAAAGCAGAAGCAAACCAATTACACTACTGGGCAGCGGCAGCGACAGGACGCGCACCACACTCTCACTGAAGAGCAGCAAGAGAAAAATAATTGCAAAGCCTTGTATTAGCATGATTTTTTTGAGGTTTAAAGTTAGTGATTGATGACAATGTTGCGCCGCGCAATTCAACATGGGTTTTGTAGATTTGTTACTCAGAAGCGCATCAATCAACACTGTTCTTATCACAAAAATTTATGCCTATCAGATTCGGTACTGACGGCTGGCGCGGCATTATCGCCAAAGATTTTACTTTTGCAAATTTGAAGTTAGCAGCGCTCGCTGCAGCAAGTTACTTCAAAAATCATCCTCACGCATCGAATGGAGTATGCGTTGGATACGACACACGATTTTTATCGGAGCAGTTTGCACGGTATGTTGCTGAAATTTTCTCTGCACAGCAGTTAAACGTTTTCCTTGCTCATTCTTTCACACCAACGCCAGCAGTCTCGCTCTTTGTGCGTGATAAGCACCTTGCAGGGGGCATTGTCATCACAGCCTCGCACAATCCGCCAGCGTACAACGGCTTCAAAGTCAAAGCTGAATACGGCGGCTCTGCACACCCTGAAACCATTGCCGTCATTGAAGCACATCTGCAACATGCCACCACCATTCCGTGCGGGCAGCCGAACAGTACGCTCATTGAACTTGCTGACATTACAGGCTACTACTGCAACTATCTTGCTTCTGAACTCAACCTGCACGCTATTGCGCAGTCAGGGCTCCGTATTGCACACAATGCGATGTATGGTGCTGGTCAAGGTTTAGTCTCTGCACTCTTGCCGAAGAGCCATATCGCCGAGTATCACTGCACCGTGAACCCGACTTTCGATGGCATCAATCCTGAGCCAATACCAAACTACCTTCAAGATTTCATTGCGTTCTACAAGCAATCAGGGTGCGATGTCGCCATTATCACCGATGGCGATGCTGATAGAATCGGCATGCTCGATGAGCATGGTCGCTATGTGGATTCACACAAAATTTTTTCCATTCTGCTCAAATATCTCGTTGAGCAAAAAGGCATGCGCGGTGAAGTTGCACGCACCTATGCGCTCACGGAAGTCATCAACAAAATTTGTGCAAAGCATGGACTTTTGGTGCACAACTTGCCTATTGGTTTCAAGCATGTGGGTAAGCTGATGACCACACGCGATATTCTCATTGGCGGCGAAGAGTCAGGTGGCATTGGGGTAACTGCGCACTTGCCTGAACGCGATGGCACGTACATTGGCTTGCTTGTTGCAGAAGTCATGGTCTTGCGTCAAAAAACCCTCTCGGCACTTGTCGATGAGCTCTATCAAGAATATGGCTATTTCACGTATGACCGCATTGATGCAAAGCTTGGCGAGGCTGAAAAAGCCACACTAATGCGCAAGGCATCGGCTGGCACATTTAAACACATTGCAGATATGCCCGTGCTGAAGTTTGAAAATCTTGATGGATATAAGTATTTCTTTGAAGGTGGCTGGCTACTTATTCGTCCAAGCGGCACAGAGCCTATTGTGCGTCTTTATTGCGAAGCAGATTCCGAAGAGAAAGTTGAGAAGGCATTAGCGTTTGCACAGTCGCTGGCTCATTCTCAAGACTAAAGCCGCAGCTCTGAATTTCAGCAGTGGAACACCACGCCATAAGATTCCTGCCCTAGCAAAGCCCATGAAAACCGCTTGCACTTTCAACGCAAATTCAAGTATTTTTACGCTTTTAATCTGTAAAGCCAGACTCAACTTTGAACAAAATTCTCAAAAGCGATGTGCAGATTTGCGATTTATCGAGGTAAGCCTATTACGCTGAAAAAACTCATTTTTGAGCCGCCGCACAATTTTGTCGAGCAATCGCGTCAACCGCGAGAAATGATTATCACACCTATCAATGTCGATGGCTATGGTTTGGCTTGGTATAACCTTGAAGTGCATCCTGAACCTGCGGTGATTACATCAGAAAAGCCATTTTGGCACGACATCAACATTGCACGCATTTCTGACAAGATTATCTCGGATAACATTTTTGTCCATGTGCGTGCCGCTTCGCCGGGACTGCTCGTGCATCAAGCTAATTCGCATCCTTTTCAGTGGAAAACTCAAATTTTTATGCATAATGGCGTTATTAGCGATTTCAAAAAAGCCATGATGCGTACGATTCGCCAGCAAATTTCTGACCCTTACTACTCACATCTTTTGGGCACGACCGATTCAGAGCATATTTTTCATCTCTATCTTTCCATTCGTGATGAACAGCCTTCTCTCACAATGGCAGAAGCGATGCTCGAGACCATTGCTCGACTTAATGCGCTGGCAGAAAAACATGGCTCCGACCTTATTTTGAACATGGCACTTACAGATGGCAAGACGACCATTGTTACGCGTTACACTTCGATAGAGAAATCGGCAACGCTTTACTACACGCAAAGTAGCCCAATGTTTCCCGATGCGATTGTCGTTGCCTCCGAGCCGCTTGATTATCGTGATACATCGTGGCAAATTTTTCCGCTCAATATGATGATGATTATCAATGAGCATCGAGAGTTCAGTATGGTAGCTATCCCGAATCCCTTCCTCAAAGATGGGCACTTGCCTACAGCGCGCCCTGTTACACTCAAGCTCTCGACGCCAACTGAAAACTAATCATGACAATTGCCTATGCAAGATGAGCAGGTCTCTCAGGCAGCAGAGCTTTCAGCCGATAAGTCGGGCGTGGTCTACGGTCGCCATGCTGTGGCTGAACTTTTAAAATCGCAGCCTGACCGCGTGGCTAAGGTCTATCTTCAAATTAATGCGCGTGATAAAAAGCTGCTCGAGATTTTGCTTACTGCAAAGCGCAACCGCATCTCTATCGGCAAAGCCAGCAACCAGAAACTCTCAGACCTTGCGCATACTAATAAGCATCAAGGCGTTGTTGCGATTACAAGCGATATTCAACTCTTAAATTTAGAAGATGTTCTCAATACACCTCGTGAGACACCTTTTCTCTTTGTCATTTTGGATTCGATTGAAGACCCGCAAAACTTAGGCGCTATTATTCGAACAGCGGAAGCTGTCGGTGTGGATTTGATTATTTTACCCAAGGATAACACCGCTCCAATCAACTCTACAGTGCATAAAACTTCTGCAGGCGCAGTGTCATATGCGCCGATTGCTCGTGTAACCAATCTTGCGCAAACGATTCGCTTGCTTAAAGAACACAATGTGTGGGTTGTTGGTACAGATGTGCGGGCAACCAAAGATTACACGGAGTTTGATTACACCATGAATGTGGCTATTGTGATTGGCTCGGAAGGCAAGGGTATGCGCCGCTTGGTAGGCGAAAGTTGTGATGATGTGGTGCGTCTGCCCATTGTCGGCAAAACTGAATCGCTTAATGCCAGCGTTGCATCTGGTATTATGCTGTATGAGGTTCTGCGACAGCGCCGACTCAAACTTCAACAAAAGTAATTCATGCGCACAACGCTTTTTTTGCTCTCTGGTGACGCCAAAACAATTCTCACGGCTCACGCTTTACCAGAAGACACCATTGTGCAGCCCTTCTCTGAAAGAGAACTCACGCAACCCTTGATGGTACGCAAGCGTTTTCTGGAGACAAAAGGACGGCTTTTCTTTGGCACAAAGGTCTTGCACTTGCAGCGCTATCGGCTCATACTCAAATTGCTTTTATTTCTTTCTGGCAAGAGCCGAGCGGCAATTCTTGATGAAGCAGGCAAGCGTGAAAATTATTCCCTTTTGCGCTTTATCTTTGTCGATATTTGGAAACTGTTGGTAGAAATCATTGCCAGCGCATTCATTGTGCTGAAAACGTACTTAGAACTGGAATCGCTGCAACGTGCAAAAAAAGCGTGAAACCAATCAGCGATGCAGAAAAACACAATTTTGATGGATAACCTAACAGCAACATCATCCGCAGAAGTTCTGAAATCGGGCGTACACGATTACTGGAATGCTCATCCATGCGGCACGAAATTCACCGATGCTGAGCGAGGCAGCAAAGCCTTCTACGATGAAGTTGAGCGATACCGCTATGAAACGCAGCCATTTATGGAAGCGCTGTGTAAATTCAAGGCATTTAGAGGTAAAACACTCTTAGAAGTTGGCTGCGGACTGGGCACTGATCTCTTGCAATTTGCGCGCTATGGTGCACATGTAACTGGCATTGACCTCACTGAAGAGAGCATTGCACTGGCTAAGCAGCGATTTGAACTTTATGGCATCGAAGCAAATTTGCTTGCTGCCGACGCGGAAAATCTGCCCTTTCCTGACCATTCGTTTGATGTTGTGTATTCTTTTGGGGTGCTGCATCACACACCGAACACGCAAAAAGCCATTGATGAAGTCTATCGCGTGCTTAAACCCGGCGGCGAGATTATCATCATGCTCTACCATAAACATTCACTTCATGTGTGGCTTGGGGTACCGCTTTATTTTTTATATGGCTTGACCAAAGGCAAACTTTGGGGCTACGAAGAATGGGTGCGTATTTACGATGGTAAAAACAATCCGCTTGGTAAAGCCTATTCTCGCAAGGAACTGCGCCAGATGTTTGCGCGCTTCAACAATGTGCATTTCCAAACATGCGACACGATTCGTCGCCGTTTCCCTAAATGGATCAATGCACTCAATCAAGTGCTTTTTGCCTCATGGGCGGGGTTTTACATTATGATTTATAGGAAAAAGTAAGCACATCGCCAGCAGATGAAACTTTTGTTTCTTCGTACAGATTTTACAGGCACGCAGCGTGTCGGTGGTTCATTTTCTCATGTGAAGGGTTTTCTGGGCGGCTTGCGTGAGCTTGGCGTGGAAGTGATTACAGCGGCAACTGCGCCGATTGATGAGCATTACACATTTTACCCGATTCAATACAATCCTTTTTACTCGAACTTACCTGAAATTGCTTCCATCGCACATAATCAAACCTTGAAGCAGGCGTTGCCCGAGATTCTTGCTCGTGAAAAACCCGATGTGATTTATCAGCGCCACAGTGAATTTATCTATGCAACGTCGCAGATTGCAGCACAGCATCGAATTCCGTTACTCTTAGAGGTCAATGGCATTGAGACCTGGATAAAAAAAAATTGGGGCAGGCTGACCTTTAAGCGTCTCTCTTTGCAAAGTGAAAAAGTGCAGTTTCAATCTGCTAATGCGCTGTTTGTAATCTCAGAAGTGCTTAAGACGGAACTGTTGCAGCAGTTTAATTTGCCTGCTGAAAAAGTTTATGTCAACCCCAATGGCGTCGATGTCGACAAGTTTTCTGATGAGATTGATGGCTGCGCATTTTTTAAAACCTTGTCACAAGCGCTTCAAACAAGATGGCAGGGTAAATTTCTCTGCGGTTTTGTGGGTACATTTGGGGAGTGGCATGGGGTCGAAGTTTTAGCAAAGGCTGTGAAGCCGACAGTTGAAAAAAATCCGACTGTGCATTTTATGCTTATTGGCGATGGGAAACTCAGAAGAACTGTGGAAGATATTTTAGATGAAAATGGTGTGCGCGACTATGTTACGATGTTAGGACTTGTAGCGCACGATCTTGTGCCAAAGTACCTTTCGCTTTGCGAAGTGCTGCTCTCACCGCATGTGCAGAACGCTGATGGCACAGTGTTTTTTGGCTCACCGACAAAACTGTTCGAATATATGGGGATGGGAAAAGCCATTATTGCTGCAGGTGTCGGACAAATTGCTGATGTGATTGAGCACGAAAGAAATGGGCTTATTATGCGGCATCGTGACCACAATGATCTAGCTGAAAAAATTCTTTACCTTGCCGAGCATCCTGACTTACGAAAGCGATTAGGCAAAGCCGCACGAAAAGATGCAGTTGAGAGATTCTCGTGGAAAGAAAATGCGCGGCGTGTATTGAACGTCTTTGAGCATATCCAACGTACCCGATGCACGCCTTAATCAAAATTCTCAAAGGTGAGTTCCATAGCTACACAGCAAAGCAAACCTATTTGCTGTACACCTCGCAACTCTTGGGGATGCTACTCAGTGGCTTTACCTACTACCTGCTTGCAAAGCATCTCTCCAAAGAAGCATTTGGTGACCGAGAACTGATTCTCAAAATTGTAACCTTTATGCTAAACTTCTTCGAGTTCGGTATTTTTACAGCAGGCTCACGGCTACTAGCAATTGAGCGAAATAGACAAGTTGAACGCCAAATTGTCTCGGGCTTGATGTTCATTGGGCTTGGTATCGCGCTCTCTTTTGCTGTAGTGCTCATGCTTTTAGGCTTGTTCATAGATACCTTGTTCAAAACCAATCAAGATTTGACACTTATTGTGGTTTGCTTTTCCTTACCGCTGTCGTTTTCTGTCTTCACATTTTTTTTTCAGCTAATTTATCAAGGCACAAATGAGATTTTGAAGTTGTCATTTTTCAATTTTGTTCCCCGTTTCGGGCATGTTGTGCTACTGGTAGCTTGGTTGCTCTTCGATGAACTTACTTTGCTTACTTCGTTATCACTTTACAGTATCGTCACAGTAGTCGTAACATTAGCTCTCATTCTAAAAGCCTCACCATCATTACAAGCTTGGAAAGCGTGCAAGGCAATTTTAATAAATGAAACGAAGCAGTACGGCCTCCCTGTCTATCTTGGTCGCTTGATTGGGATGACAGCATATAATTTAGACTCACTCATTCTCGCCACATGTTTTGGCAGCAATGCAGTAGGCAATTATGCCATCATGATGTTTTTTGTAACCCCCATCTCAGCATTTTCAGACGCCTTCTTGTCAGCTAGTTTCAAGCGAATGGCTGGCCATCGCAAGATCTCCAAGGATGTATATTGGATAAACTTTTTGGGGTTGGCAGGACTCACCACAGCGTATTTCTTCATTGGTCCGTCAGTATTTGGACTTGTTTTCCAGAAGTATCGTGAAAGTTTATTGCTGATGTATCCACTGGCAGTTGCCATGCTGATAACAGGATTAACAAAGCCTTACAATGCCTTTTTGTCGATCATGGGTGAAGGCAAAAAACTACAAGGCACGGCGATTGCCTTAGCCATTTCTAGCACCTTACTTAACTTTTCACTAATTCCAGCATTTGCAGAAATAGGTGCAGCTCTGGCATCGGTATGTGTTGTTACCATCAACCTAATTGTTCACATTATTCTGTATAAGCTATCTATAAGAGAAAAGGAATATGTCAGCTGACCTCTTTGAAAAAAGCCATCATTTTGCCGCAGAAGTACTTGCTGAAAGCCTCAAACAAATTGATATTCAGCGTATTGCTAAGCATAACAAAGGATACCTACGCTATGCAAAAGACCCTGTACAAAGTTTTGTCTTTGCCGAAAAAGCTCGCTTTCTCGACGATGTAAAATACATTTATCAAACAACTGAGAAAGATGCAGAGATCTTAGATGCTGGTACATTTATACCAGTTATTCCACTGATGCTAAAATTTTTAGGATACAAGTACATTACTGTAGCGGAAAAATTTAGCTTATATGACGGCGCAATTGACCCAGTACTAGCAGCAGCGAAGACTACTGGCATTGAAGTGATTGATGCAGATATTACGCAACCTTTTTCAAGCAAAAAGTATGACTTAATCCTGCTCTTAGCTGTGATTGAACATTTTTCTAGTTCACCGTTGCCGCTCATTCAAAATTTGAAAACACTATTCCGAACACCGAAAAGTCGGTTGCTTATCTCTGCGCCAAATTTCGCACGACTTGAAAATCGAATCGGACTTTTGCTCGGCAAAACGCCGCTCGTGGACATTGAGGAATTTTTACTCTCGGAACCACCTTTCACAGGACATAGCCGCGAATATACAGTCAAAGATTTTCGAAAACTTGCCGAACTTAGTGGGCTTGAGATTACCCATATTTCTGCAATGAGTTATAGCAGTCCTCGAAATCTGCGTGATAAAATTTTCACGCTTATACGAGCATACGGCGGGTTATCGCTTAACGAAATTATCCGAATTGATACAACACTAAAATATTCTTGACGATGAACGAAACGATCGACTATAAAGCGCAGGCGAAAAAACTATGGAACAACGATCCATGTGGTGCAGTGTATGCGCGAGAATTTGAACAAGGTACAAAAGAGTTTTATGAAAAAGTAGAAGCCTATCGCTATAATGACTACGCGCCTTGGATAAAAAAATTCGTGCCGTTCTCAGAGTTCAAAGGGAAAAAAGTGTTGGAAATCGGCGCAGGACTTGGCACGGATTTGCTTCAATTTGCTCGTGCTGGTGCGTTTTGCACTGACCTTGACCTCTCCGAAACACATCTAGAACTTGCACAAAAACGCTTCGCCCTCTACGGCTTCACAGGAACGTTTGTGCTTGGCGACGCAGAGAATTTACCCTTCGACGATAGCTCATTTGATGGTGTTTTTTCAAACGGCGTGTTACATCACACACCGAATACGCAAAAAGCCATTGATGAAGTCTATCGTGTCTTGAAGCCTAACGGTAAAGCCATGATTATGCTTTACCATAAGCAATCATTTTTTTATTGGTATCATCTTGTTTTTGGAAAAGGTATCGTCGGCGGACTTTATCGCAAAGGATTCACGACGCAAGATTTACTCAATCGCTTTGTTGAATATACTGAATCTGACGCCTTGCCACTTGTCAAATGCTACACGAAAGCCGAGTGCAAGCAAATGTTTTCCAAATTCAAATCGATTGACCTCAAAGTTTGCCAGTTTACCAAGTCCGATATTCCATACATTGGCAAGTTTACCCCACAGTTCATCATTGATGCACTTGGTAGCGTTATCGGTTGGAACATCTACATCACGGCGGTCAAATGATGTCGCCGTCGCTTATCATTCAGCACTACAGTTACAAAACACAGCGTATCGTCTGGAAACGCTGTAGCAAATTTTTGCTGCCAGTTGCACCAGTGCAACCAACTGGCAATTTTTCATTTATCACTCCCCCAAAAACATTGAATCAGCAGGATGTAGACAGCGTGCTTGCCCATCGCTTCACAATTTTCGGACATCACGTTCAGTTGCCGCAGCCAATCAACTGGCACTACGACCCGCTCTCCGACTACACTTGGGAAAACTCTTTGCCAGCTTCATCATTTAATTTTCTTAGTGCCCCTAAAGCAGATGTGAAAGTCGTCTGGGAGCTTTCACGCTTTCAGCATCTGCCTTTGCTTGCCGCTACATTCGTAGCACGAAACGAACAGCATCTGCTCGATGAAATTGTAGCGCAAGTGCAAAGCTGGCTTGCGCAAAATCCGCGCAACTTCGGCGTGCATTGGGTCGTGCCAATGGAAGCTGCCATTCGCTCCATCAATTGGATAGCTACACTTGCCCTACTCGGCAACCGTGCCCCACAATCACTCACCGAATCTATGCTTCGCAGTCTCTCTGAACATGCTGCATTTATCTACTGGAATATCGAGTTTGGCAAACGCAATGGCAATCACTATCTCTCCAATGGCTTAGGATTGCTCTGGCTCGGCATTTTTCTTGGCAAGAAAAACTATCTGCGTAAAGGCATCGCTATCGTGGAAGAATCTATGCGCACACAAGTCTATGACGATGGCGTCGACTATGAAAAGTCTAGTTCATATCACCGCCTCGTGCTGGAAATGTTTGAACTCTCACGCCTTGCAGCTGAAGCAAACGGCATCAGGTTTTCGGCAGAATTTTATCGCAAACTCAAAGCCATGCACACCTTTCTTAATGCCACCATAAAACCCAACGGCGAACTCTGCAACATCGGCGATGACGACAGCGGCAGCGTGCTCGAGCACAGACTCTATAGCCTTGAAACACCTCCTTTGCCAACTTCATCAGGCTTATCAAAGCTCTTCAAGCAAGGCGGTTTTGCCGTGATGCACTATGGCAACACTCATCTATTTTTCGACTTCGGTGATATCGGCATGCAAGGCTACGGCGGACATGGACACAACGACACACTCTCGTTTGAACTCTTCTTTGCTG
The DNA here is from genome assembly GCA_046291735.1 of Candidatus Thermochlorobacter sp. Classification (GTDB taxonomy): domain Bacteria; phylum Bacteroidota; class Chlorobiia; order Chlorobiales; family Thermochlorobacteraceae; genus Thermochlorobacter. The sequence continues at coordinate 354,435 of JBKBSK010000001.1, forward strand.
GAGAAGACCTTATCGTCGATTCGGGCACTTTCAACTATACCTTGCACCAAGCCGAACGACAGTATTTTCGTAGCATTGAAGCACACAACACCATTCAAATTGACGGCAAGGAACTTGTGCCCTTCCGCAATCTCTGGTCAATCGTTGCCGATACGACAGCACCGAAATTGCTTGCATGGCAAAGTGATGAGCAGCAAGATGAAATCAGCGCGCAGATTAACAACAACAGCGTTGTGCACCGCAGAACCATTCGATTCAATAAAGTTTCGCAGACCATCGAAATTCACGACACGCTGCTTGGACATGGCAAACATACTGCAGTCTCACGCCTGCATTTTCATCCCACGCTTGTCCCGCTCTTAAATGGCAATACCATTACGGTTGGTCGCACACTTATCCGTGTTGAGGGCGCAAAGTATATCTGCTTAAAAGATAGCCAGTACTCAAAAGGCTATTACCAAAAAACGAAGAATGTTAAGGCAGAAATTTTTATTGAGTTCGAGAACGAATGGCAAGGCAGCATCAAAATCGAACGCTAATAACAACGGCTTTCATTTTCAAAAACCGAAATCATAGCTCAACTCAATATGTGTGGCATCGTTGGTATCTTTAACTATGGTGGTTCATCCACACTCATCTGTGAAGACATACTTAAAGCAATGTCGGCAGAAATTGCCCATCGCGGTCCCGATGACGACGGCATTTACATCTCACCTGACGGCACAGTAGGCTTTGGCTTTCGTCGCCTTGCTATTATCGATCTCTCACCTGCTGGACATCAGCCCATGAGCAATGCTCTCAACTCTAAAAATCCTGAAGGCGATATCTGGATTGTCTTCAACGGTGAAATCTACAATCACTTGGAACTGCGTCAGGAGCTTGAACGAAAAGGCTATCGCTACAAGGGTCGCTCCGACACGGAAACCCTTCTTTACGCTTATCAAGAATGGGGCATTGAGTGTATCAAAAAATTCTATGGCATGTTTAGCATCGCCTTGTGGGATTCACGCTCAGAAGAACTTTACCTTATCCGCGACCGCATCGGCATCAAACCTCTCTACTACACTTTCCAACACGGCGCGCTGTTTTTCGCCTCTGAAATTAAAGCGATTCTCAAACACCCCAGCATTAGCAAAGAGCTGAACTTGCAAGGGCTCTACGACTATCTTTCGCTGCTGACCACACCGCCCGGCGAGACACTCTTCAAAAATATCTTCAAACTCGAAGCCGGACACTATGCACGCATCACGCGCCAAGGCGATATGCAAAAAGTCAAGTACTGGGACTTGACACATCAAACAGAGCCCTTCCCACAAGAAGAGTTTTATGTAGAATCGTTTTGTGTCAGAAACATTCGTCGGCTACTGCGCGATTCTATCAAACTGCGCATGATATCCGACGTGCCTTTCGGAGTAATGCTCTCTGGTGGCATCGATTCCTCCATGAATGTAGCACTCATGTCAGAATTGATGTCGCGCCCAGTAGAGACTTTTACCGTTGGCTTCAAAGATTTGGAAAAATACAACGAGCTTGAGTATGCGCGTCAGATTGCTACAGTGTTTCACACCAATCATCACGAGATTCTGCTCACAGAACAAGATGCCATAGACTTTTTGCCGAAGATGGTCTGGCATCAAGATGAACCCAATGCTGACCCTGTCTGTGTGCCACTTTACTTCGTAAGCAAGTTAGCTTGCGACTCTGGCACTATCGTTGTGCAAGTCGGTGAAGGCTCTGATGAAGAATTTTCTGGCTACTTGCACTACCTACGCGAATGGCGCTACTACTACTACTACTATTCACTTTTGCCACAAGCCTTGAAAGACATCGCTTATCGAGTTGCCAAGATGCTGCGAGGGACTTCTCTGCCTGCAGAATACGCTCGACGCGCTAGCGAAAATGATGTGCCGTTTTACGGCGGCGCAGTGAGTTTTACCGAAGAAATGAAAAGGTCCTTGCTCACAGCGTCTTACAGGCACAGGCTGCAGTCCAGCGGCAGAATTGTAGAAAAGTTTTTTTCAGAACTGCAACAACTTCTGCCAGATGCGCGCAGCGAAGATTACTTGCGCAAGATGATCTATGCCGAGTTCAAATCCCGTTTAGCTGAACTGCTTCTCATGCGCGTCGACAAAATGTCAATGGCGGTCTCAATCGAAGCGCGCGTGCCTTTTTTGGATCATCGCCTCGTTGAGTTTGCTTTTCGCATTCCACAGCGCTTGAAGCTCAAACATGGTGAGCCAAAATACATCATGAAGAAAGCAGCTGAGGGCATTCTTCCAGACAACATTATCTATCGCAAAAAGCAAGGCTTTGCGGCACCATCAAGCGAATGGCTACGCAGCGGCAAGCTCTCACCTATTGCTGAAGCACGGATTCTGGGTTCAGGACTAATGAAAATGAACCTATTTAGTAAAAAGTATATTCAGCGCTTGTTTGAAGAACATCGCACTGGCACACGCAGCTATGGCTCGCAACTGTGGACGCTGCTGGTGCTTGCCGAGTGGTATGCACAGCATTTTGAACGCAGCGCTCCTAATTGAAAACCTTTACACAATTGCGTATCTTTCTGTTTCGAAAAAAACCTCTATTTACGGTTTATCGTGTCGAGATTTTACTCATCTTATCGTGAGTTGCGTGAGCAACTGCTCTCTAAGGCTGTAACCTGCGAAAGTGTTGTCAAGCAATACCTTGACCAGATTGCAAAGACGAAGCACCTGAACATTTTCATTACAGTCTTTGAAGACTCTGCCCTAGCGCGTGCCAGAGCTTTGGATCAAAAACTTGCTTCAGGTGCAGCTCTTGGCAAACTTTTCGGATTGCCGATTGCTATAAAAGACAACATTGCCGTTGCCGGTGAGCGCCTGACCTGCGCTTCGCGCACGCTCTCAAACTATATCAGCATTTACAACGCAACTGCCATTGAACGCTTGCTCAATGAAGATGCGATTCTGCTTGGCAAAACGAATATGGACGAATTTGCTATGGGCAGTTCGAACGAGAACTCCTATTTCGGTGCAGTGAAAAATCCATTAAATGAGGAGCGTGTGCCGGGCGGCAGTTCGGGTGGTTCTGCAGCAGCAGTTGCGGCAGATTGCGCGCTGGTCGCATTGGGTTCAGATACGGGTGGCTCAGTGCGTCAGCCTGCGTCGTTTTGTGGCATTGTGGGCTTGAAGCCTACCTATGGCAGAGTCTCGCGTTATGGCTTGGTAGCTTTCGGCTCGTCCTTTGATCAAATCGGTGTGCTATCAAAGACCGTTGAAGATGCCGCACGGGTTCTGGAAGTAATCGCCGGTGAAGATCCACGTGATGCAACTTCGTCTAATGCACCCGTACCGTCTTACAGCGCAGAGATGAAATTTAGAGACACGATTGCACGCATTGCAGAGCGGGCGCCAAGTGCAAAAGGCTTGGAACTTCAAGGACTTAGAATTGGCATACCAAAGGAGTTTTTCACAGAAGGCTTAGATTCAGAAGTCCATAGCCTTATCCGCTCACGGCTTGAACTGCTTTCGGAGAAAGGCGCAACGCTCGTAGATATCTCACTGCCTTACTCTGAATATGCCCTTGCCACATACTACATTCTTGCCACTGCTGAAGCGTCATCCAATCTTGCGCGCTACGATGGCGCACGCTACGGGTATCGCGCTGAAAATGTCCAAGACCTCAACGAAATGTACGTGCGCTCACGCAGCGAAGGTTTTGGTGCAGAAGTCAAACGGCGCATTATGCTCGGCACCTATGTGCTTTCAGCAGGATATTATGACGCGTATTACAAAAAGGCGCAAAAAGTCCGTACCCTGATTCGTGAAGATTATCGCAAAGCCTTCAAAGATGTCGATGTGATAGTCTCACCAACATCACCTTTTCCTCCATTCAAGCTCGGCGAAAAGATGAGCGACCCCTTGCAGATGTACCTTGCAGACATTTACACGGTGCCCATGAATCTTGCAGGTGTGCCTGCTATCAGTGTGCCTGCTGGCTTGACAGCGCAAGGCTTGCCTGTTGGCATTCAATTCGTGGCAAATTCATTTGCTGAAACCACACTCTTTCAAGTCGCACATGCGCTTGAAGTGCATGCGTAACAAATTTACCAACAGCAGTTTAACCATCAAGAAAAAAAGATGAGTATTTTAGTCAGCAAAGAAACGCGTCTAGTGGTGCAGGGCATCACAGGTTCAGAAGGTACGTTTCATGCCTCGCAAATGCTGGAATATGGCAAACAGTTTGGTGTTGATTACCTCGTAGCGGGTGTTACGCCGGGTAAGGGTGGCACACGTTACACTGGCAATGAAAAAGATAAGTTCATTCGTGAAGTTCCTGTCTACAACACTGTGCGTGAGGCGGTTGCAGCGCAAAAGGTGAACACCTCCATCATCTATGTGCCTGCTCCCTTTGCCGCTGACGCTATTATGGAAGCTGCAGAGGCTGGTATTAAAGTCATCGTCTGCATCACCGAAGGCATCCCCACTGCCGATATGATGAAAGCCTATTGGTTTGTCAAAGAAAAAGGCGCAATTCTCATTGGACCAAATTGTCCCGGGGTCATCACGCCAGAGGAGGCTAAAGTTGGCATTATGCCGGGCTTCATTTTCCAGAAAGGCAATATCGGAGTGATTTCGCGCAGTGGCACACTCACTTATGAATCGGTCTCTCAACTTACCAAAGTAGGGTTAGGGCAATCTACCTGTATCGGAATCGGTGGCGATCCAATTATCGGCACACGCTTTATTGATGCTGTGAAAATGTTTGCTAAAGACAAAGACACTGAAGCACTTGTCATGATTGGCGAAATCGGTGGCAATGCCGAAGAAGAAGCTGCTGCTTATATCAAAAAAAATTACAAGAAGCCTGTGGTCGGATTCATTGCTGGACGCACTGCACCGCCGGGTAGACGCATGGGACACGCCGGTGCAATTGTGTCGGGCGGTAAGGGCACCGCTGAGGAAAAACTGATGGCAATGAAAAAAGCAGGTATCCACATTGTGGAAAACCCTGCTGATATTGGTGCAGCCATGCTTCACGCTTTGGGCAAAGCATAATCCAAACCGCCTTGCCGTGCCGTTGTAGAACATCGGCAAAGCCTTTCTTTTGCACATGCTCGAAAAATAGAAAAGGGCGTGTGTTGCCCCTTCAAGCTGCAGGTGCCTCTGGGGGCAAGGCACACGCTGCACACATCACGCCCTTTTCTCAATGCAAAAGTAAAACCTTCCCCTACGTGCAGACCTAAGTAAAACCTAAGCAAAACCTAAGCGCCAGACGCGCATGGAACATCTTTCAGTTTAACTCTGTTGAGTGAAGCGTTCCGAACTTGCTTTGCAATCTGACAATGACGCTGCTTAAAATTTTTCTGCAAGTCAATCTGCGGCATGCTACTCAAGACTGGGGCAAGTTTTTGCTCTCTGTGTTTGGCGTCGCAATTGGTGTAGCGGTCTTTCTTGCCATTCGCCTCTCGAATTACTCTGCGTTCAAGTCATTTGAAGCGACAATCGATAACGTCAATGGTAAAGCAAACGCACAAGTTCAATCGCGCAGCGGCACACTCTTTTCGCAAAGTGTCTTTAAGCGCGTCTTAGAACTCAAAGAGCGATTGCCTGCACTGCGCGCCGCTACCCCAGTAACCGAACAACTCTCTCGCATCAAAGGCACAGATGAAACGCTCATCGTGCTCGGTATCGATATTTTCTCCGACCGAGCCTTCCGTACCTACGAAGACATAGAGGGCGAGGACAGCGACACCTTTCTGCGATTTTTGCTCGAGCCCAATACCATTCTTGTCTCGCAGCAATTTGCAGAGCGCAATCGCCTCAAAAAAGGTCAAACGGTTGAACTCTTCGCCGATGGGCTCCTCAAGCCCGTGAAAATTATTGGAGTCTTTAAGACCGATCGCCCCACAAGCGAAGTGGCAAACTCTTTTGCCGTGATGGATATTGAGCAAGCGCAGCGTGCTTTTGGCAAAGAGGGAAAGCTGAGCAAAATCGACCTTATCGTCGATGAAGCACAAAGCGCTGCATTGAAGGCATACCTTACTGAAAGTCTCCCCGAAGATGTCGAAGTGGTTTCTGCGAAAAATCGTGGTGAGCAAGTCGCTAAAATGCTCTCTGCATTTGAGATGAATCTCTCTGCACTGGCGTTCATTAGTTTACTCGTGGCGATGTTTCTCATCTACAACACCATCACCACCAATGCCATTCGACGGCGACGAGAAATCGGAATTTTGCGTGCATTAGGACTTGGTGCATCTGAAGTCTTTCTGCTGTTTCTGCTTGAAGCCTTGCTGATTGGCATCTTAGGTAGTGCCTTAGGCATTGCGCTCGGCATCGCGCTTGCTACTTACACCTTGAACAGTGTTGCCAGTACCATCACGGCGCTCTACATCTATGTCAGCGTCAAGAATGTCAGTATAGACTGGCAGGTTGTGGGCTTATCCTTTGCAGTGGGCGTTATCGCATCGGTTGCATCTGCATTTTTTCCAGCACTGGAAGTCTACAGCGTTCATCCACGCGAGACTTTTCATGTGCAAGTCTTCGAGCAGAAGTTTTCTTTCAACTTACGGCGCATTGTTGCAATTAGCTTGTCGCTTCTTTTGTTAGGCATCGGTTTTGCTCAACTGCCCAGCGTTGGTGGCAAACCCATTTTTGGCTATGCTTCTGCTATCTGTGCAATTTTAGGCTTTGCCCTGCTTTCACCTGAACTTATTACACTTGTGCGCAGCATGCTTGAGCATCTGGCAAATCGTCTCTTTGGCATTGAAGGCAAACTTGCTGCAAGCAACCTTGCTGAATCGCTTAATCGCACAGCCACGGCAGTCAGTGCACTGATGGTTGCCGTAGCCATGCTGATTGGCATTAGTGTGATGGTTGGCAGTTTTCGCCAAACCGTGGTGTACTGGGTCGACCAAACGCTCAAAGCCGATGTCTTTATTGCACCTGCAGAACGCTTTGCTGTGGGCTCAAATGTGCCTATTGCGCGTGAGGTTTTGGACTATGTCTCCAAACTGCCTGAAACCAAAGCCGTTGATGCCTTCTCTGCGCGCCCAATTACGCTTGAGGGCAAACCAACGGTACTCTGTGCCCCGAATTTTGAGACAGTCAAAGCCTGCACCAAACTGCTTTTCCGCACCGGCAATAGCGAAGAGATCTTAAATGAAGTTATCCATCATTCGCAGTCGCTTTTGGTGACAGAAGTTTTTGCGAACAAGTTTGGCTACCGTGAAGGCGATTCACTGACGCTCATCTCACCTACAGGCACACGACGCTACCGTATTGCGGGCGTCTATTATGACTACGCCTCTGATCGCGGTCTCATTGCAATGCATCGCCCTTACTTTGAGAAGTTTTGGCAAGATGACAAGCTCAACAACATTGGTGTGTATCTGCACGATAAATCGCAAGCCGAGCGTATTGTTCAGCAAATTCGTGCAGAGTTTGCTGACCGCGCTCCTATTCTGGTATATTCAAACTTTGGTTTGCGCAGCCGTGTCTTGGATGTCTTTGACCAAACCTTTGCAATTACCTATGTGCTGCAATTTGTTGCCATGATTGTCGCAGCAATGGGCGTGATTAGCTCACTGATGGCAATCATTTTTGAGCGGCGCCGTGAAATTGGTATGCTTCGTGCCATTGGCGCAAGTGTGGAGCAAGTGCGCAATATGACACTCATTGAAGCAGGACTGATAGGCATCCTGGCGTCAGCCTTGGGCATTGGCTGTGGTTTTGTGCTTGCCCTCATTCTGATTTATGTCATCAATTTGCAATCGTTTGGCTGGACGATTCAAGTACACTTGCCAATGGTTACTATCTTAGGCGCAGTCACACTTGTTATGATTACAGCTCTGGTTTCAGGGTGGATTCCTGCACGCTACGCCATGCGCCTTGCGATTGCAGAACAAGTGCGTTTTGAGTAAACCTTACTGATGATGCCTCAAATCACACGCCGCTTTTGATACAACCGTACCGCTTCATCAGCGGCTTTTACCAACCCCGGGATATTGAGCGGCTTCGTGAAAAATTGATAAATGACACGCTCTTTAAGAAAAGGCTCGACTTTCTCGAAGTCAACAAAGCCTGACATCATAATCACAAAAATATCTTTATCGACTTCCTTGAGTTTGCGTGCAAGTTCAACACCATTCATCTCTGGCATGGCATAATCGACAATACAAACGGAAACCTTGCCTTTGTTTTCTTTGACAAACTGCAGCGCCAACTTGCCAGCTGGGAATACAGCCACTTCACTTGTCATTGAAAAAAGCTGCTTAAGCGCTTCTAAAAGGTCAGTGTTATCATCGACAATTACAATCATAGAGGTTAGCTTGATTAGTTTTTATGAATAGCATGGGCAATGTCGGGGTAATCTGTGATAAGTCCATCGACACCAAGTTCTAGCAAGCGTATCATCTCCTCGAGCTCATTGACCGTCCAAGGGATTAGTTTAATGCGTCGGGCGCGTAATTCTTTGACAAGTTCGGCATCGACAAGACGATAGTAGGGGCTATAAATCTCGGGGGTAAAGCCTAACCTCCAAAGATTGTCATTGAGCGACAAGGTATTTTCGACGAGCAAAGCCAGTGAGAGTGAGGAGTCTATTTTGCGCATGGCTTGCAGGGCGCGCACATCAAAGGATTGCACTGTTGTGCGTGCAATCATTCCTGCTTCGTGGAGTTCTTTGTAGAGCAGTTCTGCAAATTCTTCAGGCGCAGGGTGAAATTTGCCATCACCTTCAGGGGTAGATTTTATCTCAATGTTGAAGCGCACAGGTGGGAGCTTATGTTTGCTGCAATAGGATTCTACTTCACGGAACATCTCTGAAAGTAAGGGCTTTACAGCGGGCATAGGCTGTTGCCTTGGAAAACGCGCATGCCCGCGCTTGCCGACATCAAATCGTAGAATTTCGTCGTAGGTCATTTCATAAATGTTAAAGTGCTTTTCCACAGTCGCATCAACTGGGGTGCCATCAGGAGCAGTACTAATTTCATGTGAGAACCACGGCTCATGCGAGATTACAATGCGTTTATCTTTGGAGACCACCACATCGCACTCTAAGGTATTTACGCCATACTCCAATGCTTTCAGAAACGCCGGGATGGTGTTTTCAGGCGCAAGACCGCGTGCACCACGATGACCTTGCAAATCGAAATTGAACAGTTTAGTTTGTCTTGCTTCAGATGTGGGAGCGACATGTGGCATGGGTGCACAATTTGGAATAAGCAGAAAAATTATTGAAATAATTCGCTGGATATACACAACTATCCATAAGTTAATTGTGATGGTCATGTCGGGCTTCAATGCCGAGACGTTTCATTTGATAGCGTAGCACATGGCGCTCAATCCCTAAAAGTTTAGCGGCACGCAGTTGGTTACCGTCAGTCTGTGCAAGCGCTGCTAAGATATGATCTCGCTCGATTTGCTCCAGATACTCTTTGAGAGAAAAGTTCTCAGGAATTTTTCTGCTTTGCAGTCCAGTATTGGAAGTTTCTGTTAGGCGTGATGAGGCTTCGGGCTCAGATGCTGTAGTGTATCTATCGGGTATACTCAAATGCTCGGGTCGGATAACAGCGTTATTAGGTGCGATAATGACGGCTCGTTCAATAACATTTTTCAGCTCACGCACATTTCCTTTCCAAGTATATTGCAGCAACGTGTGCTGGGCTTCATCAGAAAATTCTAATCGTTTTCGCATGCTTTGCGAAAAGGTGTTGAGAAAAAAATTAGCCAGTTGGACAATATCTTCGGGGCGCTCTCGCAGCGGCGGCAAAACAATTGGCAAGACTTGCAAGCGGTAGTAGAGGTCTTCGCGAAACTCTCCCTTTTCAATTGCAAGTGCAAGATCTTTGTTTGTTGCAGCGACAATACGCACATCTACCTTGATTTCTTTTAAGCCCCCAACGCGCCGAAACGACTTTGTCTCAATGACTCTCAACACTTTGGCTTGTGTGCTGAGCGGCATATCCCCGATTTCATCGAGAAAGAGCGTGCCGCCATCGGCATACTCGAGCAAGCCGATTTTCTTGCTACGTGCGTCCGTAAACGCACCCGGCTCATAGCCAAATAGCTCTGACTCTAAGAGATTATCCGGAATCGCCGCACAATTGAGTTCCACAAATGGCTTAGACTTGCGCGCCGACTGCAAGTGAATAAACTTTGCCACATGCTCTTTCCCCGTGCCACTCTCACCTTGAATCAATACTGTGGTGTCGTTGGTCTGTGCTACTTGCATGGCAAGTTCATAGACCTTGCTCATCTGCGGCGAAGGACAAAGCACAAAGTCTGAACCTGCAAGGCGCTTTGCGACATTTTCTTGCAAATAGCGCAATTGATTTTTCAGCGTGATTTTCTCAACCAGCTTGTCCACTGAAATTTTCAGCGCATCCAAATCAAAAGGCTTCAAGATGTAATCTGCAGCACCTTGTCGAATTGCTTGAAGCGCCGTGGGCACAGAGTTATACGCCGTCAGCATTAAAACCTGTATCGTCTCATCGAGTTTTTTAAGTTCGCTCAGCACCTGCAGCCCGTTCATGTCTGGCATCATAAAGTCCAAAATCACAATATCAGGAGAGAACTTTTTGGTGATGCTTAGGGCTTCTCTACCGCTACTTGCCGTCTCAACAAGATAGCCTTCCTCGGATAACGCTTCCTTAATGAACTCCGTGATTGTCTGTTCATCGTCTACGACCAAAATACTTATCATCTCCAGCAGAGTATTTTTTAGTGTTTTTAGTGTGCCCTCGGGCAGAATCGAACTGCCGACACACGGTTTAGGAAACCGCTGCTCTATCCACTGAGCTACAAGGGCTTGAACACTTTCTTGGTTTTTATGCTGCTCTCAAATGTTTAGCCTATCTCTGTTTTTTAGCGATGTAAAATGTGAGCGCGCTGCACGCCTAAAATCGCCTGCAACGGAACCTTTGGTATGCATTCACCATAAAACTTGTTTGCAGTTTCAAGGGTTTAGTCGGAATATAAAAGTTTTTAACTTAAGGAATCAACATTTCCTAAACTTCATATATGCAGCGATACCTGCTTTTACTCTCGCTTAGTTTTATATTTCTTTTTTCATTTGTTATCATTACGGCTTGTCAGCAGCGTAACGCATTTGAGTATGCTTCACCTGCTTACACACTCTCACTGCCAAAAGACCATGCCTCGCATCATGCCTATCGAACAGAGTGGTGGTATTACACTGGTCATCTGACTTCGAAAGAAGGTCGTCAGTTTGGCTATCAACTGACCTTTTTCCGCACCGCCCTCTCACTTGAAGATGCAAAAGCCAGCGATGACGCTTCACGCAAGCATGTTTATTTTGCACATTTTGCTATTACTGATGAAGACAATCGCAAGTTTTACTTCAAGGAAAAACAGTCGCGCGGCGCTTTCGGGGAAGCCAATGCCGCAGAAGACTACTACAAGGTCTTCATTGGCAATTGGTCTGTGCAAGATATCGGAAAGTATATGCTACTGCAAGCTGAAAGTGATTCACTCTCGCTTGTTTTAATTCTTGAAGCACTCAAGCCTGCGGTGCTGCACGGCGAAAAAGGTTATTCGCAAAAAGGCGAGTCGCCGCAAAATGCCTCAATGTATTACTCATACACACGCCTAAAATCTACGGGGGTACTTACACTCAACGGCACGCGCTACACCGTCGAGGGAGAAAGTTGGAAAGATCACGAATTTGGCACCTCACAGTTAGATAAAAATTCCATCGGCTGGGATTGGTTCTCGATGCAATTTTCTGACAGTACCGAGCTTATGGTCTATACCTTGCGCCAAACTGATGGCAGCATCGGTCGTTTTTCAAGTGGCACATTTGTCGCTGCTGATGGCTCAACGCAACATTTGACAAAAGACGATTTTAAGATTGAAGTTTTAGAGCGATACACCTCCAAGAAGTCTTGTGCTACTTATCCAGCGAAGTGGAAGATTTGGATACCGAAGCTGGACTTGGAAGTGACAGTTACACCGACTGTGCAAAATCAAGAATTGCTCACACAAGAATCCACGCGCATCACATATTGGGAAGGCAGTGTCAGCCTTGCAGCGACACGCCAGCAAAACACACTTACTGGCAAGGGCTATGTAGAGCTTACAGGCTACGCTAAACCGCTGAACCTTTAGTGCAACATTAACAAACCTAAACTTATGTTGTTAGACGATTTACCTAAAGAAGCATTTCGCCGTCAAGATGAGTTGCCGGATGAACTTTTCTACAGTGTGCCGCGCTTTGTTACGCATATTGATGATGGCGCTATTGCTGCTGTAACGCAACTCTATCGCGAATACTTTCCACCTCACTCAGCGATTTTAGATTTGATGAGCAGCTGGGTAAGCCACTTGCCCGACGATGTGCCGTATCAGCGCGTGGTTGGCTTAGGCATGAACCGTGAGGAACTTGCAGCCAATCCACGTCTTGATGAATTTGTGGTGCAAAATTTGAATGTAAATCATGTTTTACCATTCAAGGATAGCGAATTTGATGGAGCTGCAATTTGTGTCTCAATTGATTATCTGACCAATCCCGTTGCTGTGCTGCGTGAAGTTGGGCGTGTGCTCAAGCCTGACGCTCCGCTGGTCATCACCTTCTCTAATCGGTGCTTTCCGACCAAAGCCATTCTTATCTGGCTTTACACTGATGACTTACAGCATCAGCACCTTGTCAAGCATTTTTTGGAGCGTGCCGGGAACTGGTATCAAATTCAAATGCTGGACCGGAGCCCAAAGTTCGGCGATCCGCTCTATGCTGTGGTTGCGCGCCGATTACCAAGTTGAAAATACCTCATCGAGATGTTTAACAATACGCTCTGCCGTGCGTCCGTCCCACTTTTCGGGAATTTTACTACGCTTGGTGTATCCGTTGAGCACTTTCATCACAGCCCGACGCACTTCATCTTCATCGGTGCCAACGAGCAAATTTGTGCCAACTTCAATTGTAATTGGGCGCTCGGTATTTTCACGCATCGTTAGGCAAGGCACGCCGAGCACAGTGGTCTCTTCCTGCACTCCACCGGAATCTGTCAGCACAAGCGACGCTTCTTTCATGAGTTTCAAAAACTCAATGTAGCCTTGTGGCTCAATGAGTTTGAGCGCCGAGATAGCTTGTGCTTTTTCCATCAGTCCGAAAGACTCCAGCATCTTGCGCGTACGCGGGTGAATCGGGAATACGATTTTTGACTTCGTTGCAATCGCTTCAAAGATTCGCAAGATTTTCTCGAGGCTCTCTTTTTCATCGACATTGCTTGGGCGATGCAGGGTAACCAGCGTATAACTTTTGGGTGAAAGTCCTAATTCTTCAAGAATTTTGGAGTTGTTTGCTTTCTCGATGTGCCAGACGAGGCTATCGATCATGATATTGCCCACATAGAAAATTTTTTCCTCGGGCACTCCTTCATTGATTAGGTTATGTAGCCCAGAAGGCTCGCTGACAAAGAGCAAATCCGAAATGCTATCGGTAACAATGCGGTTAATTTCTTCGGGCATGGTTCGATCGCCGCTACGCAGTCCTGCTTCGACATGCGCAACTGGCACCAGCATCTTTGCTGCCACGATGGAGCAGGCTAAGGTAGAATTGACATCGCCGACCACAATCACCATATCGGGGACTTCTTTTTGCAGCACTTTTTCGCACTCGACCATTATCTTTGCAGTCTGTTCGGCGTGCGAGCCTGAGCCTACGCCCAAGTAAATATCAGGCTGCGGCAATCCAAGGTCTTCGAAGAAGACTTTGGACATTTTTTCATCGTAGTGCTGTCCTGTGTGGAGAATGATAGAGTGATAGTTTCGAGATTTTTGCAGTTCGCGATGCAAGGGCGCAATTTTCATAAAGTTCGGTCGCGCGCCTGCAACTAAAATCAGTTTTCGCAAGTCTGAACTCTGTTTAGGTTAAAGTGTTAAAGAAATTGGCGTGCAAAAATAATACTTCGTGGTGGATTCATGTAGGCATGTTGCTCAGTGTCGTGATTGGCTTGAGCTTGCACGCGAGCGCACAAACAAAACCGCAGCAAAGTGCAAAGCCAACAGTTGCACAGGATACGGTCAAACTCGTTACCGTTATTTTGGAGCGGGCAGATGAAGTTTCAGGCGGAGAATTTTTAGATAGCACCTTCTCACCACCGCTGCGCGAAGAGTTTCGCTCTGCAATCGGCAATGTTCTCTTCCGTGAGAGCACCACTACCGTCGAGTGCGACACAGCTATGCAGTATCTGACCACGCGCAAAATTCGTGTGGTCAGCAATGTCAAAATTGTGCGCGATACGGTTACAATTACTGGCTACGAAGGCTTCTATTTCCCTGATGCGCGGCGCTCTGAACTCAAAAAAGATGTCACACTCTCCGATACCAAAGTCCTGCTCAAAAGTGATTCAGGGATTTATTTCAGCAATGAACGACGCGCCGTTTTTAGTGGCAATGTCTCACTTAAAGATAGTCTGCAGATGGTCTTCTGCGATAGTCTGGTCTATTTTCGCGATGATGCACGCTCGCAGGCTTTTCGCAATGTGCGTCTTATGAATTTAGCCGATAATACGACCATCACAGGCGGATACGCTGAACACTTCAACACACGCGGCTATAGCTTCATCATTGAGCAACCGCTGCTCATGAAAATCGACAGCACACAGAGTGGCAAAATTGATACGCTCTTCATTCGTGCAGCACGCATGGATTCCTATCGCGGCGAAAAAGACAGTGTGCAGCGCGTTGAGATACAAGACAGCGTGCGTATTCGCTGGGGCAGAGATCTCTACGCCAGAGCTAAAACTGCAATTTACCGACTTAAAGACCAAAAAATTTTACTGTTCGGCAATCCAATTGTCTGGTTTGAACGCTCCCAACTTACGGGAGATTCTATCGTGGTGCAGCTCAAAGAGCGTGGTAAAAATTTGCGCATTGAGAAAGTCTTTGTCTATCGCAATGCATTTCTTGCCTCAAAAGATTCATTGGATAAAACAGGCTTGAAGTTCAGTCAGGTCTCTGGCGTCAATATGATGATTATGTTTGATGACAGCTCGCGCATTCAACAAGCGGATGTCTATAAGCAAGCACGGAGTTTGTATTACACTTACGATGGGCTAAAACCACGCGGGGCGAACGCTTCGAGTGGCGATGAGATTAGCATTTACTTTCAAAACAACCGCGTGCGCCGCATTCTCATTCGTGGCGATGTCGAAGGTGAGCAATACCCCGAACGGTTACTCTTTCGTAAGGATTTGAACTTGCCCGGCTTCCAGTGGCGAGAAACTGAAAAACCTGTGCAATGACCCCTTCTGCAGAGCCACATGACGCGCCGCCGACCTCTCTGTATGCAAAGACGCTTACACTGCTAAAGCGGCTTTATGAATCACAGTTTATTCGGCATGCTTCGCTAAGCCTGCTTCTTAACAGTCTCTCCAAAGTCTTAGCCTTCTTTGCTTCCGCCTTTGCCGCAAAGTGTATGGGCGCACTGAACTATGGCATCTCAGGTGTCGCTCATACCGCCGCCTTGCAAATTAGCGTGCTCTACCAACTAGGTCTGGATACTGTAGCAACGCGTCGCATCGCTGCAAACAAATATGCCGATAGCACACGCGCACTTGTTGAGACTATCATTACGCTCCGAGTATGCCTTGCAAGCGCTATGATGTTGATTTGGGATGTCGCCGTATGGTTCATGGTAGATGAACCGCGCCGAACAGCATGGTGGCTTGCAAGTCTCATTCTTTGGCTCAATGCCTCATTTCTTCACTTTGTCTTTATGGGCATTGAAAAGATGCCGGTTCTGAACGGCATTCAAGCCCTTGCGACCACCCTTTCTGCCATTGGCATTTTTCTCATCTTCAAGCCGGGAGCACCTGCAGGGTTGGATTTGGCTTTCACTTCTGCATCAACTGCAGTTGTTGTCGCACTGAGTTGGCTGGCATACTGGCGTGAGTTTGGTCGCGCTCCGATTTCACTGGCACTGTTTCGTACGCCGCGTGCACTGCTGCCAGAGCTTCTCAGTGAATCATGGAAGTATTTTCTGATGGCGTTGGTCACTGGACTCTTTACCTTCTTTCAAGTTCCAATCGTGGAAATGCTCTCCAACACCCGCGAAGCTGGTATCTATCGCACCGCATTTAGCTTGATTTTGGGTCTTGATTTTTTTCTACAAAGTTTCTACCTCCTGCTCTTGCCGCGTGTTGTGGTGTGGAAAGAACAGGGACTAGAAGTTTTGCTGCAGCAACAGCGGCGCGCGCTCTGGCTATTTGGAGCGGTCAGTACCCCAATTGCGCTTTTGGCATGGTTTGCTTCACCAGTGTTCTACGATGTGTTTTTAGGACCTGAGTTTGCAGTTGGCGCCGAGGCATTTCGCATCTTAGCGATAGCCAGACTTACAGGTTTTATCGCCCAAGTGTATGTGCAAACGCTTGTCGCCATGAAACGCGATATTGATTTTTTGATTATCTCCATTATCGGCTCTGCCACAAGCATTGGACTAAGCATTGTTTTCATTCCAAATCTCGGGGCGCTTGGCGCAGCATGGAGCGCTGCAACTGGCGAGGTCTTGATTAACATTGCTTCGGTCATCTGGGTAAACATGTTTCAACGCAATGTCAGATGAGTACTACAACTGTGCCGCGCTGCCCGCTTACTTATAGCACAAAGGTAGAATTGCTACAACGGATTCCATCGTTAGACGTCATAAAACTGTACCGACGCATTGGGCTTGATGTCTCATCGGAGTTTGAGGGCATTACGGAGCTTGGGTTTTACTATGCTCCGCACTCCTGCGTGAAGCTTTTTTATCCTGCAGTCTGTGGCTCGGCTTTATTTTATCAGCAATTGCAGTTGAAAGGAAATTATTATGAGGAACACAAATTTGAATTTGCACTTGCTGCCGATTTTATCAAGCCTTTTGCACGTGTCTTAGAAGTTGGCTGCGGTGATGGTGCATTTGCAAAATTTTTGTCTTCCAAGCAGCCTGATTATCTGGGCATAGAAGCAAACCCCGCGGCGGCTGTGGCAGCGCAGGCTGCAGGAATAAACGTGGAAAACATCATGCTCGAGCAACTGGTTGAACGTCAATACTCCGCATTTGATGTGGTCTGTGCCTTTCAAGTGCTCGAGCATGTTGCAGACGCAAAAGCCTTCCTTGAAAAAATGTTAGCGCTGCTCTCCCCCAATGGATACTTGATTCTTTCGGTTCCAAACGATGATGGATTTATTGGGAAGACTCTTAATCACATTTACAATGTTCCACCGCATCATGTTACGCGCTGGAATGAAGCAGCGCTGAGACACATTGGCTATCAATTTAAGTTGAAAGTGTGTGCTGTGGCGTTTGAGCCCTTGCCGTTTGCTCACTGGAAGTGGTATAGAGAAGTGATGTTTTTTGACCGCTTGAGAGCCCGTTTTGCCCCAAGCTATCGCTGCGCTGTAGACCTGCGTGTTTCGACGCGTCTCATCATCAAATTTTCCAATTTTCTTTCTGCCATGAATCAAAAGGGATTAGCAGCTGAGCCATTGCTTGGTCACACACTTGTCATTGTGTTTCAAAAATAATCTCCTCTTAAGATAAAGCTCACTTTAAGAAAGCGTGATTGAGACGTGTAAAAAGTGTCTGGCATTACTCATGCAAAGGGCTACTCACCTAAGCTCATCGTCTTTGATGCAAGAGGGCATCAGTATTTCGCTGTTGAATATCTTCTCGAGGGCAGTGAGTTTTGTGGCAAGTGCGTTTGCTGCACAGTGCGTCGGTGCCTCAAACTTCGGTGTCTCGGGCATCATCATAACTTGGGCAATGCAGGTCTCACTTTTATTTCACGGCGGGCTTGACCCTATTGTCTCGCGTGAGATTGCACGACATCCTGCTCAGTCGCGCAATTTACTGGCTGCTGTGGCAAGATTTCGGCTGTCTATTGCCCTACTTCTTGCCTTACTTTGGGTTATTATCACACGCTTGCTGGTCTCGTCAGAACAGTGGGCAGTGTGGCAACTTGGTGCAGTTTTGTTGTTATGCAACGCACTCAATCTTGTCTATCTTTTTCAAGGCTTGGGGAAACTGCGCACACTAAATGTTATTACAGCAATCGGCTCTCTTTTGACTGCGCTCATCTATTCAACTTTTTCGCCCCAAATGCCGCTCGGCTCTGATTTACTCGTTTTCGTCGGCTTGAATGTGCTATCAACGGCTGCAACATGGATCGTCGCCTCAACGATTATAGCTCCCTTACATTCACCAAAACTGCATACACATCGTATCTTTCAACTGCTTGGAACATCTTGGAAATACTGGCTGGTTGCAGTCGCTCAGTTTTTCTACACAAGCGCTCAAGTCTTAATTCTCTCTACAGCGGTTTCTGAGCAGCAGATTGGCGCTTATCGTAGTGCACTTATCATGGCAGGAGCATTAGACATGGTTTTTAGCAGTTTCTACAATTTGCTCTTACCGCGTTTTGTCGAGTGGCAAGTAGCAGGCGAAGCAGTATTCAGCAGAGAGCGCCGCAACATGCTATGGCTCTTTGTTGCAATTGGCATTGTGCCAACAGGCGCGTTGATACTCTCGAGTTCCATTATCTATGATGTGTTCTTTGGGGCAGAATTTGCTAGTGGGTCTTTTCCGCTGATGTTTCTTGCATGCGCAAAGTTTATCAACTTTATTGGTCAAATTTATGCCTACACACTAATTGTGAATAAACAAGACACAGCTGTGATGACAGGTTGCTTGATAGGATCGCTGGCAAGCATTATGCTATCACTTTTACTGGTTAGAGCATACGGCACGCTTGCTGCAGCAGCATCCACTCTTTTAGGTGAAGCCATCATCACGGCTCTGTATTTTTGGTTTTCATTGCCAAAGAACACTCATCGTTGGTCTCGTGTGGCAAGATGAGGATTACCTTTTTGTGCCCAATGCCGCTCTATAATCCTGTAGGTGGTTTGAAAGTTGTGATAGAATACGCAAATCGGCTTGCGCAAAGAGGGCATTGTGTAACACTTGTTGCGGCAACCGGCAATGTGCCTTACGACAAGCAAGCTACAAGTCAGCATAAGATAAAGCGCACCATACTTTTTCTTTTGAGAAGTCTGGGCTATAGAGGTGGTTACAAGCCTAATCGGTGGATGCGGCTTGCACAAAGCGTAGAACTGCTTTGGCGACCGAGCTTGGATGTGCGTTGGATTCCAGATGCAGATGTGGTGATTGCCACAGCTTGGGAGAGTGCCGAATGGGCAGCGGCTTACCCTGACTCCAAAGGTCGAAAATTTTATTTGATTCAAAACGATGAATCCGCCTTTACCAGCGACCCCGTCTTATCACAGCGCGCACAAGCCACATGGAAATTGCCCTTAAAAAAATTAGTTACGGGAAAGTGGCTAAAGACGCTCTTGGCTTCCAGAGGTGAAAGCGCTTGTTGGGTATCGCAAGGTGTGGATTATCAAGACAGCTACTTTTCACTCATGCGTCCTATTGACACACGCTCGCCCACAACGGTTATCATGATGTATCACATTCTGCCTTGGAAAGGCTCAGCAGATGGCATTGCTGCACTGAACATTGTTAGGCAAACTGTTGATAGACTTACAGTGCGCCTCTTTGGCATACCTGCTGCGCCGCCTCATTTGCCCGATTGGATAGAGTATATTCAAAACCCGCCACAGCGTCAGTTATGCGAGCTCTACAACGCATCAGCGATTTTTGTTAGTCCAAGTTGGATAGAAGGTATGGCTTTACCACCTGCGGAAGCTATGCAATGCGGCGCAGCTGCCTGCCTCACACAGATTGGTGGACATGCTGATTACAGCATCCATCAGCACACGGCTTTACTTTCTCCACCTCGACAGCCTGAGGCACTGGCAGCAAATATCTTGCAGCTCATTGAAAATCCGCAACTGCGTATTCAACTTGCGATGAATGGACATCAGTATATCCAGCAATTTACTTGGGAGAGCGCTGTAGACAGATTTGAGCAATGCATTACAACCGACTAAATCACGATAGCCTTCCAAAAGTCTATATCCTGCTGCTGAACTGGAACGGCTGGCAAGATACACTTGAGTGCTTGGAGAGTATTTTCCGACTGCACTATCCACACTATCGTGTCATTGTGTGTGATAATGGCTCAACTGATGATTCGCTTTGGCACATTCAGCAATGGGCAAAAGGGCAGCTTTCGGTGTGGAGACCGACGCACAACGCACTGCGTTCATATTCTTACCCACCAATTGACAAACCAATCACTTACTGTGAGTACACTCGCGCCGAAGTTGAGTCTGCCCTCAGCGCAGATGAAGATGATGCAAAACTCATCTTCATTCAAACTGGTGAGAACCGTGGCTTTGCTGCTGGCAATAACATTGGCTTACGCTATGCACTTGCCAAAGGCGACTTTGACTACATTTGGCTTCTCAACAGCGATACCGTTGTTGCGCCCGACGCCCTGCTGCACTTAGTTGAACATGCTTTGCAAGACACAACTATCGGACTTTGCGGCTCAACCCTGCTTTACTACCACAACCCAACACTCATTCAAACGCTTGGTGGCGGACACTACAACAAGTGGTTCGCTCTAACCTCGCACCTTGCTGAAAATCAGCCTATTGAGCAGTTTGCGTGTGAACATCGCCAGCAGTGCAGCGCCTCAATGGATTATGTGATGGGCGCATCTATGCTGGTCTCAAAGGCTTTCTTAGAAACAGTCGGATTGATGAGTGAAGAGTATTTTCTTTACTTTGAAGAATTGGACTGGGCTATGCGGGCTCATGGACGCTTTAAGTTAGGATATGCCGAAAAAAGTGTCGTCTATCACAAAAGCGGACAAAGCGTTGGCAATACACCGAGAAAGTGGAGTGCATTATCCGTATTTTATTCAACATGTAGTCGAATTAAATTCGTGCGAAAGTTTTATCCACAGTTTCTGCCACTGCTTTATCTGCGCCTTACCCTATCTTTTTTTCATCAGTGTCTAAAAGGTCAGCGCGCACAGGCACAAGCAATTTGGGACGCAATGCGACAGCATCCATGAACACCTTTCGCTATGCCGTACTGCTGACAGTTGTTTTCACCATTCCTTTGCAGCAGTTGCTTTATGTCTCCATAGCTGGCATCAGTGTAAAAACTTATCAATTGCTCTTGCTCCTGCTTGGCGCACTCTCGCTCTTGCATGTGCGTGAAAATCAATCTATGTCAGATTGGCAAAAGCTCGGGTTAGCCTTTTTTCTCATTAGCGTATGTGCTGAAATTGCAGGCTACATTGAACTGCTCAACTTCGGTGATTTACCTGAATTGAAATACATCGGCTCGCTCGATACCTTGCGCTTTACAATCAATCTTTACCTGTTGCTCAATATGCTTTTTGCTTGGCAAGTGATTTGCTTCGTTACAGAAGTACAAAATGGGTTGAGAACAGTTTTAACAGTAGCTGCACTGGGGTCAGTGTTTCCAGCTCTCTATGCACTCTATCAACTCTTTAGCTTTTTATTCGGCTTTGAAATTCAAGCACTGGAGTTCAGCAGAATCATTGAACGCCCTGATGCGCCACGCGGAATTTTTTTTGAGAGCGGCATTGTACGCTTTGCCTCTACTTATTTTGAGCCCGGTCCCTACGGCGGCTATCTTAGCATCATTCTTCCACTAACCATGATGGCACTCATGCAGTGGCAAGCCGATAAGCACAATTCAACTGTGCCGAAATGGCTTAAATTGATTTTGCTGCTCAATGTCGTGGCGCTGCTGCTTTCATTTTCAACATCGGCTCTAGTAGGTATGACCCTTTTTGCTCTGATGGTGCCTCCGCTCATCTATTCGCTTAGTCGAGTTCTTAAGACCATCATCATCGCTCTGACAACTATCCTGCTTATAATTGCGCTAACTGGGCAATGGGAGTTTGTGCTTAACGCAATAGATACCGCGTTCTTGCAAAAAATTTTTGCTGAAGAGAAAGCTATCTCTGCTGTGTCGCGCACTGCACGACTCTATCAAGCTGAAGTCGGACTAAGAATTTTTCTTGATCATCCACTCATCGGCATTGGTCCATTTGTTCCTTACTTCTTTGAAATCTATGCACCAAGCGTAGATGCCACACCGCAAGCAATTTCCATCATCTATATCAATGTACTTGTACAGACAGGTCTTGTAGGCGCCAGTGTTTTTTTCTATGCTCTATCAAAACTCTTGAAAGCATTGCTCACTCACACTGTAAGCGCTCCAGATGAGATGCGCAAAGCGCACGGCATCATACTCTTGGGTTTATTTGTGGTCATTTTGACCTTATTTTTTACGCTCGGTTCATTGGTTGCCGTTCACTTTTGGCTTGCCATAGGGGTGATGATAGGATGGCTCAACTTGCAAGCAAAAGTTCTCACGCCACCTCAAACTGTGAAAGCTGCCTAATGCGTATTCAGCTTACTCTGCTAAGACTTGCGCTATGCTGCGTTGCGCTATCTCCATTTCTTCTTTACGCTCAACCTAAACCCACCGAGCCGCTTTCTGGTCAAACCTTTGTGCAAACGTATGACTTGCGTCTAAGAGAGGAAACGATTGGTAGCACAAAACTCTTCTACGCTGAATTTGATGCAGGACATTTGCCTGAAGCGGCACTTAAAGCCATGTCCTCATACGAACTCGTGCCGCTTGTGCCTGTCAAATCTATTTACATTGGTCTGCCTGCTGGCGCCACACTTACAGTTTCAGCAAAGCGTCTTGCAGGGGAAACCAAGCAGAATATCCGTTTAGCGCCTGTAACCAGCGACAATACCCTACTGCAGGAGAGTAATATCACACAACGACTCAAAAGCAGTGCAGCTTATGCTTCGGCAGACTTTCTGCCAGCATCGATAGCGAAAGTTGTGCGTTACTTCTATGTGGGGACGCAATATGTGGCGCAAGTACAAATTGCACCGCTGCAGTATTCGGCTGCACGAAAGGAACTGCGTTGGCATCGCTTGATAGAAGTCAACTGGTCGATTGTAAAAGCCCCAAGTCCCAAGCCGCTTGATCAACCACACTTGCATAGCTACCTCGATGAGCAATTTCTTCGACAACATTTGCTAAACTACGACGAAGCCAAAGCCTTCCGCGTCAGTTCTTCTTCACTGCCGCAAATCATGCGCACAGTCAGCGATAGCACTGCAAATTGGTATAATCCCTCCCAGCCTTACCTCAAACTGCTGACCACAGCAGATGGTCTCTATCGCCTCTCTGGTGCTGAAATTGCAGCAGCAGGAGTCAGTCTTGCTGGTATCAATCCACGCACTTTGCGACTTATCTACAAAGGTAAAGAACTACCTATTTTCGTGCGTGGCGAAGAAGATGGACGACTTGATGCAAACGACGAAATCGAGTTTCTTGGCAGCTTTAATCGTGCTACGCCCGAGCCGGTGCTGGATGAATTTACAGGCAATGTGATTGGAAGTGTTACAGAGCTACGAAATGTGTACAGCGACACCAGTGTCTATTGGCTCACGTGGGGCGGCGCACAAGGTCGGCGTGTGGTAACAGCAACCGCAACACCAAAAGGCACCACGCTCTCACAAAGTTTTGTTGCCACGCATCGCATTGAGCAGGATTGTATCTATGTCTCTGCACTTACAGAGCAAGGTCAGTATGTTACTGAGCGTGTGCTTGGCGAAGGTTGGGCGCAGCGGTATTTTCAATCTAACCCCTCTCTACCTATCGACACGGCACAGACTATCTTTCAACTCGAAGGCGTAGTGAGCGCTGGCACAGCACGCGCCGCTGTGCGTCTTGCGTATACCACACCGGGCACCGCAGAGTTTGAAATTATTCTCAACGGCACATCCATTGGTTCAATCTCACTTTCAAGCAGGGGCGCAAATGTCTATACGCTATCGTTCAATGCTGCTGTACTGCGCAATGGACAAAATCAACTGCTTTATCGCCTGCGACGCACAAGTGCCCAGACCAGCATTGCTATCGTTGCATTAGATTGGATTGAATTTTCTTTCCCGCGCAGTTTCACACTGCCCACAGCATCACAGCAATTCTTTTTTGCCTCCGATAATGCTGCACAAGATATTGAGCTTACCGGCATACAGGATAGCGACTACACACTCTACAATCTTACTGACACTGTTCGACTGACTGTCAGCGCTCAAAGTGCCGAGCGATTGCGCATCGGTGTTGAAGCAAACAAAACTTATGTGTTTGCCGAGCGGCGAAATTTTTATCGCCCACTCATTCGGCTACATCACGCCAAACCGTTACTTCGCAACCCTAGTCGCACCGCTGATTACATGATCATCACGCATCCGCTTTTTCGCGAGCAAGCAAATCGTTTGGCAGCGCATCGCGCCTCAGCTCAAGGCGGTAACTATCGCGTTGAAGTTGTAGAAACCGAGCAGATTTATGATGAGTTTAATTTCGGACTCTATGACCCTATCGCGATTCGGCAATTTTTGAAATATGCTTTCGAGAACTGGCGCGCACCACAGCTGCGCTATGTCTTGCTCTTTGGCGGCGCAAACCGTGACTTCAAAGGCAACTTGCCTGTTTCACGAACGCGCCCTGCACTTGTGCCAACATACGGACAGCCCGTTAGCGATATCTGGTTTGTGAGCTTCGATAACGAACCGACAAGACGCTTTCGCAACATTCCCAAAATGATGATTGGACGCATTCCTGTCTATAGCGTCGCTGAAGCTGAAACATATCTGCGCAAACTCATTGATGATAGTCGTCCATCTCGAGCAGAAGCATGGCATAAGAATTTTCTTTTTGTCAATGGTGGCTTTAATTTGCTGGAGCAGCAACTTTTTCGCACTTACTCTAACAGCATTATTTCAAACTTTATCGTGCCGCCGCCGATTGCTGGCAGAGCAGACACTCTTTATCGAGACGACCAAAATCCTTTTATCAGCACGCAGCTCGAGCAGCAGATTCGTAACGCCATGGGAGCAGGCGCATCGCTGGTGCATTACATCGGACATGCCGGCTCGAACAGCTGGGATCTTGCCCTTGGCGATCCGCTCACACTGCAAAATCGTCGTCGCTATCCGCTTGTACTAAGTTGGACTTGCAACACTGGTCGCTTTGCAGAACCTTTCGGGAAATCCTTTACCGAGCAATTTCTGCTCTCACCAAATGGCGGCGCGCTTTGCTTCATTGGCACAGCAGGCTGGGGCTTTCCATCGTTAGATCATATGCTGAGCCAGAACGTCTTTCGCGCTATTCAAAATGCACAGCGCACAGCAGGCGAAATCTGGTTTTCAGCGCATCGCGCATTTAGCGAGCAATTTACTTTTTTCAGCGCCGCCGTGGAAGGCACCATCGATCACTACAACATTCAAGGCGACCCCGCCGAACCTATGGCGCTTGCCACCTTGCCTGATTTGGCACTCACGCCCGAGCAACTCACATTTCTTAATCCCGTACTCAACGAAAGCGACTTGCAACCGCTTGCTATTGTCCTCTCAAACTATGGAATTGCGACGCGTGATAGCGTCAATGTGCGTATCTACGACCGCTGGGCAGACCGCCCCACGCCAATTTTAGTGCTCGATACCACTCTGCGCCCAATTGCTCTGCGTGATTCTATCGTGGTCAGATTGGATTTTTCAGGCAGGTTAGGCATACACGACCTTGAAGTTCGCCTCGATGAAAACAATCGTATTGCAGAAGTCTCAAAAGAGAATAATCGCGCTTCGTTGCGCATCAATGTACTTGCGAATGCCGTTGCTGTTGCAACGCCACAAGCCTTTGGCACGATGCGCCGCTTATCGCCTCGTTTCGTTATCCTCAATCCCAGCGAACGCCCTAAAAGTGAGCGCATCTATCAATTTGAACTTGACACTACCGACCGCTTCGATAGCCCTCTCTGTCAGCGCAGCGGCAATGTGCCCGAAGGACTTTACACAACAGAGTGGCAACCGAGCAGCACACCGCTTGCAAATGTGCCTTACTTCTGGCGCGTCCGCAGCCTTGATGGTCTTGATGAAACACCATGGCAAACCTTGCCTGTAACCTTTTCTGACGAGCCCACTGATGACGCAGCATGGCAACAACTTGGCACACAACTTTGGCGTAATCGACTCGATGGGCTAAGCAAAGTGCCTGACGGTCTCACCAATGGCGATGGTCGCTTGCCGCTCATTGTGCGCTCTGTGGGATTAAACGCACAATTTCCTAATCTTTTCTATGAAATTATTGTCGGCGATGACCGTCAGTTTGATGTCATTGGACTTGGTACGCCACCGCGTGGACCATTGCGCGGCTTAAATGTTGTCATCTTGGATACCTTGCAAGGTGTGCGTGTAACACGCGCAGAAAACTTTGACTTTCTGACCATGTTCCCCTACACACTCATCAACCCTGATACTTCCTTGCCCGCTCGCTTTAATCGTTTGATTGACAACATGGTACCGCATCAACTTGCGCTGATAAGTCTGGTCGATGCCATTCCCGATACACGCGATTTGCCGATGAATCCCATTCGTCAACGTCTTGAACAGCTCGGCAGCCAACACTTTGGCAATTTGCGCTTTCGTGAATCGTGGGCATTTATTGGTTCAAAAAACCGTCGTTTTTATGCTGAAGCATGTGGCACACGCTGCAATTCATCACTGCAAATCGGCTGCGACTCTGCAGGAATTGTTACCACAATTGACACTGCCATCACTATTCAACGCCTTAGTGCTAGCTTTACAACCGACCGCATTGGTCCCGCTTCACGCTGGCAGCAGCTTTTGTGGCAAAGCACTGGGAACCGCGCACAAACCCGCTTTACTGTGTTTGGTCTGCGTCTTGATGGCAGAGAAGATTCGCTTCTGACCACCACACAAAACACAGGCACTGATCTCTCCATTATTGATGCAAAGCAGTATCCCTACCTGCGACTGCGCACATTACTCCAACGCGAAGCTAACACCGGTATTGCTCCAACGCTCACTACGGTGCGTCTGACTTATACCAAAGCTGGCGATGCAGCGATTTCTTATCGCACTTTCCGCGCCGAGCGTGATTCTCTCGACGCCGGCGCACCTGTATCACTTTCAGCTGAAGTGCGAAACTTAGGTCCAGCACGGCTCGACTCTATTCCCGTCAGAGTCTCGCTCATTTTACCCACCGGTCAGCGACAGACGCTACAAACCCTTCAACTCGATTCACTTAGTGCAGGCGCCACTCGCACACTGACCATAACCTTACCTGCTTTTGTGCAAACTGGATTGCAAACACTTGCGCTCGAACTCGACCCTGACTCACGTTTAGCAGAGCTCTCAAAGCAAAATAACCGTACAAGCCTCTCTATTTTCGTGCGCGCAGACACGGTGCGTCCGTCCGCTACCATTGAGTTCGATGGACGACGCATCAGCAACGGTGAAACCATTCGCCAGCGTCCGCGAATTGTGATTCGAGCATTTGATAATACACTCTCGCTTACCGACACAAATGCCATTCGAGTGTTTCTCAATCGCCGCCCGATTTTCTATGCCCAATCTCAGCAACTGACTTTTATACCAGCTACAGCGAATAACCCTACTGCAACTGCCATTTTCACGCCAACGCTTACCGACGGCGACTATACGCTCTCTGTTACTATACGCGATGCAGCTGGTAATCTTGCTGATAGCGCCTCCACTGTGGTGCGCTTTCGTGTCGATTCAGAATTTAGAGTAGAAAATCTTTTCAACTACCCAAATCCCTTTTCGGACAAAACCGAATTTGCTTTTCGCCTCACCAGCCCCGATGATGAACGACCTACAGAATTCAAAATTTTTATCTATACCATTGCTGGACGGCTGGTGCAGGAGCTTGATGTTATGCCTGTCATCAATGCAGGATGGAGTGAATACTACCGCATTCCTTGGGATGGACGTGATAAAGATGGCGATTTGCTTGCTAATGGCGTCTATCTTTATCGTGTTATCGTTCGCTCGCCCAAAGGCACGATTACCAAAACGGAGCGACTTGCTATCGTACGCTGACTGCAATGGAAATTATCTATCTTACCCCGAAGTCGCATCCTCTCAATGGCATTTCTCAGTATGCAAGCCTGCTCTGTTCTGCGATGAAAAAGTATGCACCCGAATTTGTCTTCCGCCGTGTCGATGAAGTTGAGTTTGAACAGTGCTATCGTAGCTTGCCTAAAAACAGCATCATCATGGCAGAGATGAGTGTGGGCGAAGGCAAAATTTTTCAAGCACTCCGCCGTCAGAAGGCACAGCGACCAGACCTGCGACGACTGATTACCATTCACGACCCACCGCGCTTTGCCGTTGAAACGACGCCTCTCTTGGAAAAGATGTCTGCTTTTACCTTTACGCGTGCCCTGCGACGCCTTTTCCTCGATGCACTAGATTGGACGATTGAACGAGACATGATTCAGCAGTGCGACATTTTTGTTACACTCACGTCTCTTGGCAAACAAGTCTTAGAAGAAAAGTTTAAGCGATTTTTTCCGTTTGTGCCGCAGGTGTTTTATGTTCCCCATCTGCTGTATCTTGACCCGCCTGAATGCGCACCTGCTCCAACTTCATCTATCCCCACGCTGGGATACTTCGGCTACATCAATCCGCATAAAGGCTTGCATATTTTGATTGAAGCTGCATATCGCCTGAAGAAAGAAAACAAACCTTGTCCGCGTCTTGTCATTTACGGCGAACCGATTACGAGAAAAGGCACACTCTACTTGCAGCGCGTTCAAGCGTTGGTACAAAAGTATGCGCTTACAGACAGCGTGCAGTTCAGAGGCTATTTAGATGAGCCTGAGATTGTAGCATTTTTACGGTCGATCGATGCGCTTGCGATGCCGTATTCAGACTTAGGATTTATCTCTGCAAGTGGTGTTTTGCAGTGGGCACGAAGCGTCGGTGTACCGGTGTTAGCCAGCAAAACACGAGCTTTCACTTCACTACTTGCTGATGGTGTAGAAGGCAGAACAATTGCAACGCATGATATTGCCGGTTGGGCAGAGGCGATGCACTCTATTGTTGTGAAGCCCGACACATGGCAACGCTTCCGTAGCGCTGTAATCATGCAGCGTGCTGATGCTGAGTGGAAATCCGTCGCAACAAGGCTTAGTTATATTCTTCAAGCAATTCAGAGAAGCTAAAACAATGCATGTTGCAGTCGATGCACTGCTCCTAAAAAATCAAAATGTGGGCACAGGTTTATACACGCATCACCTGCTTAAAGCGCTCTCGCAGTTGCCTTCTGCACATCATTTCACAGTATTTGCTGATGCAGCCTATCACCTTGCCAGCGAGCTTGAATCTAGTAGAATGAGAATTGAGAAAGTAAAATTATATGGCACTGCGCATCGCATTGCATGGGAGCAACTTTACTTGCCGAAGCGACTGCGCAATATGCAAGTTGATGTTGCGCTCTATCCCTTCTTTATCGCACCAGCGCAAAGCCATGTACCTTCCGTTGTGATTATCCACGATGCGCTTATCAAGGTTTATCCTGAACTCATTGAACGCCCTCGCCGATGGTATCTTGATACGATGATTACGCACTCCATCAAGCAAGCAGCATGCATTCTCACGGTATCGGAGTATGCCAAGTCTGACCTTGTCAAGCATTATGGCGCAAAGCCTGCCCGCATTTTGCTTGCACCTGCGGCAGCGGCACCACATTTTGAGGTAAAGATTTCTGAAGAAGAACGCTGCGCCATACTTCACAAATACGCTGTGCCTTTCGAGCAGTTTTTCTTGAGTGTCGGCATTAGCCACAAGTATAAGAACTACATTGAACTGCTATTTGCATTTCGTGCGGCTTTGGTCGAAAATCCTGCTCTACGGCTGGTGATGGTCGGCAGCGCTGGCAATGATCAAAAAGCAATTGATGCCTTCATTGCGCAACATGCCTTGCATACACAAGTTTTTCGTGCTCGGTATGTGAAGTCAGAAGATTTGCGTGCCTTTTATGCGTCTGCGGTAGCACTTGTGATGACAAGCCACTATGAGTCGTTTGCCATGCCGATTGTGGAAGCGATGCACGTCGGCTGCCCCGTGATTATTGCTAATCGGACTGCAATGCCTGAGACCGCAGGCAAGGCTGCACTGCGATATGACACCGTGCAAGACTTAACGCATCGGCTACTTGACATGTGGAGCAATGAGAAGTTGCGGCAGCGTCTTGTGGCAAGCGGCTATGCGCAAGCAAAGAAATTTTCATGGCTAAACACTGCGCAATGCGTGCTTGAAGCCTTGGGAAAAGCTGTTAGAGCAGTTTGAGCCGATGCAGCATGTCATCGTAGCACCGCAGAACCAAAGATTCATCGAACTCTTTAATCATTTTTAGCCGTGCGCGTTTGCCCATTTCTAAGCGCGCTGCCTCTGGCATTGTGATTATCCGCTCGAGCTTTTCTACCAAATCACTCACGCTGTTAGGCTGAACCAAGAAACCCGTTACACCATCTTCAACAATCTGACGGCAACCTACTGAATCAGTAGCGATTACAGGTTTCTCAAGACTTGCTGCCTCGAGCAGTGTGCGCGGTGTGCCTTCACGATATAGCGATGGGAGCACCACACAGTCCGCCGCTTGCACATAGGGTAACACATCATGTGTTTCACCCAAATAATTGATGTAGTCTTTCCAACACTCAATCTCATCTTTGGAGACAAACGCCGGATTGCCTGCCAAGAGAAAGCCAAGCAAGCGAAATTCAGCGTGTGGATATTTGGACTTTAATTGTTTTGCTGCCCGAGCGTAGAGTTCGATTCCTTTTTCTCGCAGCAGCCGAGCACTCAGCAAAAAAACGATTTTCTTTGACGCAGTATGCTGATTTGACGGCGCAGGACGAAAGTGATGTGTATCAATCCCTTCCCCGGGAAAAAGATATGCTTTTTCTGAACTGACCAATTTTTCGGACACAAACAGTGCGCGGTCTTCGGGATTGACAAACCAGACTTCTGTTGCATAGCGCAGAGCTGTTCGTAGCAGCAACTTAGCGATGCGATTAAGCCAGCCCTTGTGCACGAAGGCGTGCCCTGCGCCACTTACGACCGCCACGGATGGAAAGCCCAGCAACATGGCTGCCAGCGAGCCATAGATATTCGGCTTTATGGTATAGTGGATGATGAGGGATGGGCGCTCATCTGCGTAGATTTTGTAGAGCTGCCAGAAGTAGCGCACATCGTTTAGCGGATTGATACCACGCGGCTCTAAAAAAACATCTATGACATGGCAGCCATGATTGCGTAACTGCTGCGCATAAGCGTCACTGGGCGCAACGGCAACCGTGTCAAAACATCGTGCTTGAAAGTGCCTGATAACACCAAAGCGAAAGTTGTAGAGATACCACGAAGTATTTGCAACGAGCAAAACCTTTTTGTGCGATTTATCCATTCAAGTTTCGAATCCAACGAGAGAGGGTACGCTCAATGTAACGCATCGTGCGGCGCAGAGAAAAACGCGACATCACTTCATCTTCGGAGCTTTCAATGAAGCGCTCGCAGTACTCTTTAAGGTTCATCTGCATTCGAAGTTGCAAGCGTCGATAGCGCATTTCGCCGAAATAATGTGCAATATCGCGCTCGTTAGCTTGGCGCATACGAACTTGAGATTCGTAGTCGCAGTTTTCTCTTACACGGCGCATTTCTTCCAAACGCTCTCGCAAATATGCCACTTCCTTGCGTGTTAGCTCTCCCGAGTAGATGTAGAGTTCAGGGATTTCAAGGAAGTCAAAGTTATCGAGTTGGATGTTGGAGAGCAGTTTTTCGTTGCGCTTGTCAACTTTGCCGGTCATTTTACTTCCTCCTTCCAGCAGATTGAAGATGGGACATCAACAGCAGATAATTTCACAAACTTCTTTGTGATTTCAAAACCGCACAAATAAACACTGGAAGACAGGATAGTGTAAATGCTTTGAGTCTAGCTGTGTGAGCTCGTCTTTGTTCAGGTTTAGGAATTTACAAAATTTATATTTATCTTTAGGTTTTAATAAGACACGCTTGTAGCCAAGCTCGGCGAAGCGAAGCAGGCGAACTGCCGATCACAGTCCCCAGTTGTCCGTCATCTGCATTCATTCTGTTTCACTCCAATTTATAGCGCGTCTTTTCACTTAAATGCAACGACATATGTCATTCTCGCAACTGGGTCTTGCCGATGCGCTCGTGCAAGGCATTCTTGCCACAGGCTATACCGCTCCTACAGAAATTCAAGCCAAAGCAATTCCGCTCGCTGTGCAAGGCAACGACATCATTGGGCTTGCCAACACCGGCACGGGTAAAACTGCGGCATTTGTGCTACCTATGCTGAATTTGCTCTCGAACACGCCGCCACCAACTCGCCACTTAATACGCGCACTTATTCTTACACCGACGCGCGAACTTGCTACACAAGTTGAGGCGTCTGTGAAAAATTATGGACGCTTTATGAAACTGTCTTCAGCTACAATTTATGGCGGCGCAGATATGCACAAACAAGTGCAACAGTTACGGCGCGGTGTAGATATTCTGATTGCAACGCCCGGACGCTTGCTGGATCATATCCAGCGCCGTACTATTGACCTCTCACATGTGCAAATCCTTGTGCTCGATGAAGCAGACCGTATGCTGGATATGGGTTTTGTACATGATGTTAAAAAAATTATTGCAACCATGCCACGCGAGCGACAAACACTGCTATTTTCTGCCACGATGTCTAAGAATATCGAATCGCTGGCGGCAACCGTTCAGCGTCAACCAAAAATTGTGGAAATAGGGGAGCGACGAGCCGTAACAGCTTCAGTTACACAGCACTTCTATGCTGTTTCTTCGGAACAAAAACTTGCTTTGCTCTTTCACATTCTTGACACAGTAGAAATGGATAGTGTTTTAGTTTTTTCGCGCACCAAGCACGGTGCAGATAAACTTGCCCATCAGTTAGAGCGACGTGGTATAGCAGCAGTAGCAATTCATGCCAATCGCACACAAGCCCAACGCCAACGTGCATTAGCAGGCTTTCGCAAGAAGCATTACAAAGTCCTTGTTGCCACAGACATTGCCGCTCGCGGTCTTGATATCGAGGGAATTTCACATGTCATCAACTTTGATGTACCGACTTTTGCTGAAGACTACGTGCATCGCATTGGTCGGACAGGACGCGCTTCTGCCACAGGCGACGCACTGACGCTTGTCTCAGACGAAGAGTTTCACTATTTTCGCCGTATTTGCAGTTATGTGGGCACACGCTTTGAACTGCGCCGCTATCCAGAGTTTGAATACGCTGCACGTGCCGTTCATCGCCACCCTGCAGCGCCTGCACTGCCAAAGTCTGTCTCTCGCACATCGGAGCGTGCACAGGGTCTGACTTCTACCGCAGAGAAAAAATTGCGCAGACCATCTTCACATCATAGTTCGTCTCAGACAAAGCCTAAAACGGCTGGCATGAGCACAGGAAGTTCTGCCTCGCACACTTATTCTAATCAAGATAGAGCAAAGCAAGGTCATCAAGCCTCAGTTGAGCACAGCGCTAAGTCAGAGGAAAAGTGGTGGCGCAGTTTTCTAACTAACAATGCGCCTTACTCAAAGCGTGAGCGCAAAAAATCATCTTGAGCGTATCTGTGCCGATGCCTGATTTTCAGCGCTCATGGTCAGCAGCATGTCTTCGACGTGGCTCGATAAAGTTTTTCCAGACAAAGGCAAAGCACAGATAGGTGATTGCTCCTGCGCCGACGCCAATCCCCCACCCAGCTATCACGTCAAGCGGATAGTGCACGCCAACATAGACGCGTGAGTATCCCGACAAGAATGCAAATAGGACTAAACTCCACGCTACTATCTTATCAATCGTGCCAGATTTTGAGAAAAACGTCCATACGATTGTTGCAACCGCCGCTGTATTTGCAGCATGTGAGGACGCAAATGAAAACGAGTGCGTTTGGTCTAAGAGCAGCCGCACCTGTTCAAGTTCAAAGCATGGACGTGTGCGTTGCACGAGTGGTTTGAAAAAACCAGATGCGGTCTGGTCAGCTATACCAATTGCAACAAGACACAATACAAGCGGGGCTATACTTTCTTTGCGACGCGTCCAGACGATATAAAGCGATGCCACTGCTGCAACAATCCAAGAGCGTTTGAAGTCCGTAATGAACAGCATGATGCCATCAAGATATGGCTGCCCTCCTCCTTCGTTGATACAGCGAAATAGCCAGACATCAAGCTGATAGAGTGTCTCCATCATTGAATTTTTGTGCGACCAAAGTGCGCCTCAGTTCAGCGCTACAGGTTAACTGACCTTTGCTTTCTTCTTAGGATTTTTCTTTTGTGTCTCTTGTATTGCATTGGCTTTTGATGCAGGTGCCAGTTTAGAACCGACAGGCGCGGGGTTGCGTTTAGCTTGCCAATTGACATAGAGTTGCTGCACAATACTGAAGACATTGAACATCAGGTAGTAGAGTCCAAGCCCTGACGGCATGTTGTTGAAGAAGAGCAAGAGCATGATGGGCAGTATAATGTTGAACACTTTCGTCTGTTCGCTTGGCGCTGCTGTCGGCGTGATTTTCTGCTGGAAATATGTGGTAATCGCCATCAAAATTGGAAAGACTGCAATGTGTGAACCATAGAGCGGAATTGAGAACGGAAATGTGATAACTGCATCAACCGTGGAGAGGTCGCTTGCCCAGAGGAAACTCTCTTGCCGCAATTGGATTGAGGAGCGAATCACATAGAACATGGCAAAGAGTAGTGGCATTTGCAGCAGCACAGGCAAACACCCACTCAACGGATTAACACCTGCTTCTTTGTAGATTTTGCCTAATTCGCTTTGCAACTTTGCCGCATCGTTTGCATACTTCTTTTGCAGTTCTTGAATTTGCGGCTGCAATTGCGCCATTTTCTTCATTGAGTTTGTGGAGGCAACCGTCAGTGGGTAGGTCACAAGTTTAATCAGCAGTGCAAAGATGATGATGATAATGCCATAATTTGAGATAAAGCGTTCCAGCAAGTTAAAGACTGGTAAAATAATCCACTCTGCAAATGGGCGCGTAATCCATTCCCAGCCGAAATCCATCGTCTTTTCAAGATCAGACCCAGCTTCGCGAACCAAGACGTAATCCAGAGGACCGATGTAGAGCGTGAAAGCATGTTGTATGAGGCTTTGATTAGCAGGCAATCGTGGTTTTAACGCTGCAGTATAATCTTCAAAGACATGCTTGTCATCTTTTACAATGCGTTTGCCTTGCAAATAGGCGCCTTCAGCAGGTTCATCGGCAATAATTGCAGCAAGAAAGTATTTGCTTTGCACCGATATCCACTTCGTTAAGCCATCGGGCTGCAGTTTGAACTCTTTGTCCTTGCTATCGGCATCCAATTTCTCAAGTGAGCCATTCAAGTAAGCATGAGCATAGGAATTGTTAGCTTCCTCGATTTCATCTTTTTCTGAATGTGCCAGTCCGCCATTCCACGCAACTTGGTAGGTTGCGCCACGCACAAGCTCACTTAAGCCTACGAGTTCCGTTTGGTATCGAATTTGATATTTATCGCCCGTAAAGGTATAAACGACTTTGATGCGCTTGCCATTAGCAAAGTCTATCTCAAAAGGAATTGTTGCAGATTGCTTGCCACTGAGTTTGAAGTTGCGCTCTTGTGTTTTTGGCGTAAAGTAAAGGTCATTGGTATTGACGACAGATTGGCGCGCATCTGTGGTTTCAAAAAGCAAAGATAGTGCCCCATCTTCTGCTGTGATAAGGTCGAAGGGTTTGCGTTCCCAGTCAAGGTATTTTTTTTGCACGAAGGCGATGAGGGTCGCGCCTTTACTTGAAAGTTTTGCCGTAAAGAGGTCTGTTTCCACGGTGATAGTGTCGGCAGTGCCTTCCATGACTGCTGCAAATTCGCCCACTTTTTGTGTGCGCAATGCTTTCTGGGCGAGGGCTTTTTCTACTGAATCAGCATAGGCTAATGCCGCTGAATCTAGCACTTTGGGTTTCGGCGGCTTGGGCGGCGTCGAAGGTGTGAGGAGTTGAAACCAGACAATAAAAATGAGTCCGATGAGTAAAAAGCCAATGAGCGTGTTTCTGTCCATTGTCGGTGTATGTTATGAATGCTTGTGCTTGTGTGCATGCGGTTTCGGTACAGGATCGTATCCGCCTTTCACAAATGGATTGCAGCGTAGAATGCGCCATAGCGTAAGCCAAAACGCTGCAAAGAAGTTATGCGTTTGAAATGCTTCTAGTCCATAACTGGAACAGGTTGGCTCAAAGCGACAACTGCCCCCAAAATAAGGCGAAAGCACCAGTTTGTAGAAGCGAATCAGTAAAATTGGCAAGAAATTCGTGATTTTCCAGCCCCACCAGAGTTCAGGGCTATCTTTATGCACTTGGGGCGTCTGTTGATCTTTATCGTGCTGACTCGTCATTTTCGTAAAAATTACACACCTGAATCTAAAATTGTGTCACCTAAATCATAGCTTACGGTACGCGTGCGACGAATCATACCAATCGTTTTGAGTTCACTGTGAATTTGCTCAAACACATAACGCGCTTTACCGTCAGACATATCCGCTTCAAGTCTGCCGCGCAGTTCAAGCAGTAAGTTATCCAAGATGTGCTGAATTGTCTCTCTTGAAAGTTTTTCCATATTCGGCTCGGAATTTACAAGTCTTTCAATTTCCTCGAGGGTTTTTGGCGCAGCTTGATTTGCGAAGATAGCTTTCATGACGCGCCGCCGAATGTTGGCTTCATGGCGCTCTTTCTGCTTTTTGAGCACCCACACTCCACGCACAAGTGGAATGAGAAAAAACAAAACAGAATAAATAAACGGTATCCAGCCCAAGGCAAGGCGCACTGCCGGGGTAATCACAATCAACTCCAGAATTGTCTGCTCCGCTGTAAGCACCAAAAACGAGAAAATCAGATTAAACGAATTCATAAGTATGATAACAAGATTGCGCCCAAAGTCGTTGCCGGTCCAAAGATATTCTGGTTCGTATTCATCCCAGTAGTAGACAATGGGGGTTTCATCGGTCTTGATTTTACCGCGCAAGAGTTCATCGAATTCGGCATAGAGCACGCCCTCTTCCGTCACTTTCAATCGCCCGTGAAACTTTGCTGAGTAAGCGGCAAGGAAGTCTTCCATTTGGTCAGTGGTCCAGCCTGCAAGCGCTTGAAGTTCTGCGCCGACAGTTACACCTTTATTTTTCCGTAAAAAGGCAGCAAGTTCTTTTTCATTGCTGAGGTGGTCGACAGGCACGCGCGGTGGTCCGAAGACAAAGTCATAGACAGACGCCATGAATCCCTTTTTGTTTTTGTTAAGGGCGGCTGGCTCAGGTTGATACTGCGGATAGCGATAGCCTGCCGCGTCTGTTACATACATTACCGTATTTGTAATGTGCGAGAAGCGAAAGATGGCTACAAATAAATCGCCGATAATGTTCAAATTCAGGGAAGAGCCCTTCTTTTCATCTTTACTGGAAGACGATGCTAGGATGATGGCTACCACGATAATGACGACAAAGATGACAAAATAGACCACCATCACAAGGGCAATGCAGACCTTGTAAATGGCTTGAAAGCCTTTCCAGAGCCAATTGAGAACGTCAAGAAAAATTTCCGTTGCGGTTTTAGCGTTGCGTCGGCGCAGCACTTCTCCAAAGTCGTAGATGACATCGCCTTGCGCTGTGGCTTGCACACGGCAGTAATACTTGCTAATCAATTCGTCGAACGCATTTACCAGATCTTGCACAGCAATGCCTGTGCCTGCAGCCGCATCATTGAGTGTGAAGGGTTGCTGCCGCTTTTCTACCCACGCCTCGAGTGTGGAGAGCGTATTTACTTTTTGATTATCTGCCATGCCAAGATTGTTATCCATTGCTGGCGCAAGTTTGTAAAGATAGCAATTTGTGCGCCTCAAACGACGAACTGCACGCAGCAGTCTGACAATTTACCTTACCGCTTATCATGCGATGACCTTTGACTCCGTCGCTATAAGTGGCAGTTCAACAAAGAATGTGCTACCTTTGCCCTTGCCTTCGGATTCTGCCCAGACTCTGCCACCGTGTAACTCCACAATTTTCTTAACGATTGAGAGCCCCAAACCCGTTGAGCTTTCGCCGTCTGTCGGACGCGCAGAGAGGCGTTGGAATTTGCCAAAGAGTTTTTTCATGTCGTCCTGTGTTAGTCCCTGACCTTCGTCTTGAATGCTAACGAGAATGGTGGTGTTGCGGTTGGCATTTTTGATTTCTGTTCCTGCATGGCTTACAGTAGCAGTCTTGCTGATTTTACTTCTCCTACTACTGGAGATTGTGATACATGTGCCTTTCGGTGAATACTTAATTGCATTGCTAATCAAATTCTCGAATACCTCTCTCATTCGTTCGCTATCCATCTCAGCATAAAGATGAGGTTCAAGGTGCACTGTAACTTTTTGCAACTTGCGCTCTGCGGCATACATATTTCCGGAGATCACAGTTTGCAGCAGTGTATTGACATCAATCATCCTTTTGTTCAACATCAATGTGCCGCTATCGAGCGCCGAAGTCTTCAGCAAGTCCGTGATAATGTGCAACATGCGCCGAGAAGCATGCGTGATGTTTTCAGCCATGAACTTTGCTTCAGGTTGCCCTTCCAATTTTTCTATAATCAGCATCGAGAAGCCCATAATGCTTTGAAGAGGATTTTGTAGGTCATGTGCCGCAATCCCCAACAGCTCGGTCTTGAACGCATTGGCTTCTTCGGCAGTTTGACGCTCCTTCTCGGCTTTTTCGCGTGCGACAGTTAGCATGGCATTGAGCTCCGAGAGTTTTGCATTCTGCTTTACTTTCTGCCGATAGCTTAACGCAATCAACACGATAATCATCATCGAGAGCATGGCTAAAAGTACAAGTGAGCGCTGCACAATCATTTTCGCTTCACGGTCTTTTTGCAAGGCTTCGATTTCGTGGTCTTTGCGCTCGTTCTCAAGGCTCAGTTGCAATTCTGCGATATGCTTTTCCGTCTCCAGCGAAAAAAGTGAATCTTTCAGTGCCGTAAATTTTTCAAAGTAGGTCAGTGCATTTGCATAATCACCTTTGCTGCGGTAGATGTCGGAGAGCAGTTTGTAGGCATTTTTGGCTTCGCTGCGTGCCTGCACTTGCTCGGCAGTTTCAAGGGCACGCTGAGCATATTGCAGAGCAGCATCATATTTTTTTTGCAGGAAGAGTGTTCTCCCAATTCGCTCCAGCGACTCAGCGACGGCGTTTTGCATCTTTCGCTCTTGACGGATTGCTAAGCCTTTGATAAAGTATTGCATGGCTTGGTCGTAATTGCTTTCATGCATTTCGCTCTCCCCGAGCGTCGTCAGTGCCATGTCAGCGTATCGCTGATCGCCAATTCTTTGCGCTATCGTTAGGGCGTTGAGCGCATAGCGCTTTGCTTCAGCATAGTGAGAGAGGCTCAGATAGCTCATGGCTACACCAATTGCTGCCGAGCAAATCCCCTCCTGCAACTCCAGTTCTTCAGCTAACTTCAATGCCTTTGTGCAATACTCGAGCGATAACGCATGCTTGCCTTGGTTGGCGTAGCTATCTCCAATGCGGTTCAGCGACCAGAATATACCCTTTCGGTCTTGCAGTTCTTCTCGCAGTTTTAGTGCTTTGAAGTGATAGTCCAGAGAAAGGTCATATTTTGCTTGATAGTCGTAGATATTGCCCAAACTGTGGTAGCACCATGCTATACCGTTTTTATCTTTTATGGATTCATAGACCGTCAACGCCTGCATGCGTGTCTCCATAGCTTTTGGGAAATCCGCACGCCGTTCATAGACATAGCTTATAGCATTGTAGGCGTTTGCGATGCCATGCTTGTAGCCAAGCGATTGAGAGAGCGAGAGCAATTCTTTTGCATAGTGCATTACGCTATCGAGCTCATTGCGCCAATAGTAGCGCACAAGACGATGCAAGACCTCTGCACGCACTGTGTCCTTTGCATCAGCAAGCGCGCTCAGCAGACTGCTTTGGTCTGTTTTTATCTGCTCTTGCGCCCAGCCACAGCACAATGCGCAACTGAGCCAAAGTATCACGGAGAACACAAATTTCATTTCTAACAACGTTCTGTGAGCAAGGGCTTTTGAATTTAGCAAAAGCCCATCAAAGCGCATATTTTTGCTGCCAGAATTTGATAGCTCTGCTAAGAAAGTATGTTTTTCTGTAACCAAATACTTCAACACACTCCAATTCTATGGCACTGACTTATTCAACCATGTTGCCACTTGGCACAGTGGCTCCACCCTTTACGCTACCCGATGTGGTGTCTGGCAAAATGATGTCGCTTGCTGAGCTTCAGTCTGACAAAGCGACACTTGTCATGTTCATTTGCAATCACTGTCCATACGTTCAGCATATTCAGGGTGGGCTTGTGCAATTTGCCAAAGACTATGTCGCAAAAGGCGTCTCGATTATTGCGATTAACTCTAACGATGTTGTAGCTTATCCTGAGGATTCACCTGAAAAGATGAAGGAAGTTGCGCAGCGTTTAGGATATGTGTTTCCGTATCTTTTCGATGAAACGCAAGAGGTCGCACGCGCTTATGATGCCGCATGCACGCCGGATTTCTTTCTTTTTGATCAATCGCTTCGTCTGGTCTATCGTGGTCAGTTTGATGACTCACGCCCCGGCAATGGCATTGAGGTAACAGGTAAGGACTTGCGCGCTGCACTCGATGATCTTTTAGCAGGTCGTCCTATATCTATTGAGCAGAAGCCATCTGTGGGCTGCAATATCAAATGGAAGAAGTAACGGATGCGAAACTGCACTTTTGACGGGCGCAACTTCATGCTCTACGCCCTCAATGCTTATGCCCGTCGTGGTGATGATGTGTGGCATGGCCATTTTCAGATGCAGCGGTATCTTGCCCCACGGCGGCAGATTCACTCAGCGTTGAGACTTTCTCAAAGATTTTTGCTTCAACGAACACATTAAAGAGGTCTTTGTCGACTTTACCGCTTTTGACCTCATAGTGGAGAATGTCTAGTGCTTTTTCTGCTGGTACAGCTGGTTTGTAAGGACGGTCTTGTGCGGTGAGTGCATCATAGATATCGGAGATGGTCATCATG
Organism: Candidatus Thermochlorobacter sp.; assembly: GCA_046291735.1. Taxonomy (GTDB): domain Bacteria; phylum Bacteroidota; class Chlorobiia; order Chlorobiales; family Thermochlorobacteraceae; genus Thermochlorobacter. The sequence continues at coordinate 395,349 of JBKBSK010000001.1, forward strand.
CGCGCTTGCAAGGGAATTGCCTCAGCCGTAATGCGGCGCGGGTAGCCCGAGCCATCCAGTTTTTCGTGATGTGCAAAAGCAATTTCAGGCACACGGCGCAAATCATTTGTCCAAGGAATGTTGCGCAGGAAGTTGAATGTGTGCGTTACATGCGATTCAATTTCACGTCGCTCGCGTTCATCAAGGCTTCCTTTCGGAATGGAAAGTCGCTGCACTTCATGTTCTAAAAGGTACGGATAGATTTCATCTTCGCTGTAGATAAAGACTTTGGATTGAATCTCGCGCAGTTTGCCAAACCCTTCTGAACGCAAAATGCTGGGCTCATTGACTTTGATGATGAACTCTAGAAAGCTATCGAGTTCAGCGATCTTTTCCGCCATCTCTACATCTAAGCGACGCAGTTCGGGCTCGGCTTCACTGCGAGTACGCTCCAAAAGGTAGAGTAGCTTGTGTTTTGTGTATTTGAGTTCGATAGCTTTTTTGATTAGTGCGTAGCGCTCCTTGATAGAGTGCATTTCATAGTCATAGAGCTTCTTTGCTTTGACCAGCACGCGCTCACGCACGCCAATTTTGCCGAAGTCATGCAGGAGCGAGGCATAACGAATTTCTTCAAGGTCGCGCCGTGAGAACTTGACATTTTTGAACATTCCTGTCTCAATTCTATCCACAGCTTCAGCGATACCAACGGTTAAAATTGCCACGCGCTCTGAGTGACCAGAGGTCGTGGGGTCTCGCGCTTCAATGGCAGTAACAGACGCCTTGATGAAACCTTCGAACAGATTTCTGATGCTGTCGTAGAGTAACCGATTTTCGTACGCCACTGCTGCCTGCGAAGCTAACGCATAAATGAATGTTTCATCTTTGCGTGTGAAGGGAATAATGTGCTTAACTGCATCTTGCGGGTCTGGCAGAACAATGCGAAAGTCTGGTTTTTTGTTGATTAGTTGAATGACCCCAATCGTTTCTTTGTCGTGGTTAAGCATTGGCACCGTAAGCATTGACTTCGTGCGGTAGTTGATGGATTGGTCAAATGCTCGACCGCCGAAACTGTACGGCACACGATCTGGTAAGTGATAGACATCAGGAATGTTGAGTGGCTCACGTGATAGGGCTGCATAACCCACAATGCTATTTGGCGTAATAGGCATCACCCACTCTTTGAACGGCACTTCACGGCTGATATTTTGAGCCAGTTTGAAGCGCAGTTGCTTGTTGGCAAGGTAGTTATTGCGGTCAAACTCTACGCCCGGTTTTTCCTCTACGATGTAAAGACTGCCTGCATCAGCGCCAGAGATTTCCATACTGATAGACAGAATCATCTCTAAAAGGCGCGTGATATCTTGTTCGCTCGAGAGTGCAATCCCAATGTCCTTGAGTTTTTCTAATTCTTCGCGCTGTTCGGAAAGCTCTCGGCGCAGTAGCATTTGGCGCTCACGCTCTTGGAAGTGCACCTGTACGCGCTGCAAAAGCAACTTAAAGCGTAACGGACTTACAGGAATTTCCAGAAAGTCAATCAGCTGTTGCTTGTGCACCAGTGTGCTAAAATCACCGAACGATTCAAACTCTTCCGGTAAGCCAACCACAGCTACTGCAAACATTCTTGAGAGACTTTGCGGGATAATTTTATTGATGCGGTGCAGCATGGTTACATCTACCAGCAGCAAGATGGGCATCATATGGAATGCAGTGCCAACCGCTTTGAGATGCTCTTCAGATTGCCTTGGAGAAAAGTACTCGAAGGCGTACTGCAACGATTTCAGACCATCTTGTGTAATCTCTGCCGAGAGCCCGACTCGATCGAAAATTAAAATCTTCTTTGTGCTCATTGTCTTCCCTTCAAAAGTGATACAAATGCTCTATCTTGTTCTTTTTCTTTTAACGTGCTGGCGAAATTTTGAAAATACAAATTTTTTATTTTCAAATTCGAGGAAATTACGTGAGTATTGACTTATGCCCATGAAAATGCAACCGCCATCTCAGAAGAAAGCTTTGCATGTTTTCTCTTATTTGCTGCTGTGTTCTGCCTTCATCAATTTTATCTCTGCACTTGCCTTGCTACACGCCGCCACAGATGGCTTTCAAGTAAGCATTCCCGCCACACGCGAAGGCTCCGTGGTTTTTGCCGCCACATTTGCTTCTGCCATGCTGGTTGCTGCAAATTTTGTCTATCAACTCGTCTTGAAAATGAATATCCCCTTCTCTTCTACTATGCTGATAGGCTTTGTTGCCAGCGAGCTGCTCTTTTCAGCTTTTCTGTGGAGTCTGCGCTGAGCTTGTAGCACTTGTATTGAGATGTGTTTCCAAACGCTGCGTTCCTCTGCGCTCGCTATACTTTTGCCTGCACATCGATTCTATCCCTCGAAAAATGCTTTTATTTTTTGATATGCGTCTCGTTTTCCTAAAAGCGCATTCATCAGTTGCAGCATAGCACTTGCCCCTTGTGCAAAGTAAATCGGACGCGAAGAGACGATGTTGGTATAATAGACGGCAGGTATGCCTAACTCTTTGACATAACTATCAAGTGAGGTTGTCCCGATAACCAAGTCTGGCTTATATTGCAGCACGGCGCGACGATCTTCTTCAAGGTACTTGCGGTAACGCAACTCTGTGCCAAGCATGGTCAGTAGCTTGTGGTCATCATTGCCAAGTTCAGTGTGTGCAATAGAAGTTGATGCATAGGGCACATTTGCTCCTGCTTCCAGCAAGAGACGCACAAGCGGAAATTCATTGCCTTCATAGCCCGCTACAATAATAGTCGCCTTGAGTCGATTAGCCTCGAGCGCAGCTTTGACTTTTGCTTTTTCTTCCTGCGCCACTTGTTCTACACGGGCTTCATCTAAACCGAGCGCCTTGCCGACATCTTTTATCCATTTGTATGTAGAATTGACACCGACAGGATTCCCTGCAATAATTGGCACGCCACGCGTCTTGAAGAATTCTTCTGTAAGTTCATAAAAGGGGTGCAAGATAGCCACTGCGCTTGCACTACCTGCCTCTACGAAATCGTCAATATGCTGCGACGGTAATGTAATGACAGACTCTACACCGATGCGTTGTAAGACGGTGCCAATCGCCATAGCATCCAGCGGGAAAATTTCACCGACAATGACAATGGATTTCTCGCGTTTGTTTGAAAACTTTGCAAGGCGTTTGAGCACGGCTTCGAGTGCAATGTCTTTGGCTTCAGGGTGCGATTTCAGCAGATAGGCGGGCAAGCGCACCAAGACCACTTCAGCATTCCCCACCTTTTTGGGCAAGAGTTCTTCAGCCACACCAGCCGTTTCAGCCACACATAAACTCACAACGGGAATCAAGCGAATCGTTGGATCTTTGGCAATCTCCTCAATCGTTGTGCGCAAATCATCAATGAGACTGCCGCTGGCAAGCTGCGTCGACATCACTTCTGGGGAGACAATAGACTTGCGCGCCGCATAAAAGTGCGTAACAAACGTCAAGCCATACATACAGCCTTTGTCTGTTGCCATGCAGACCTGCGCACCATCAATGCGTGTTAGCACACGCAGTCCACCGAAAGCTGGACACATTGTTTGAGGATGCAAATTATTTGCATCACTTTCTGCTGGACGATGCTCTGCTTGCAGCACTTTGAAGAGATGTGCGAACTGCTCGTTGCTCGCCTCGGCAGGATGAGTTTGCGTGTTCATTAGTTCTTCTCCTTTCTGAAATGTTATGCGTTCAAGCAAACGCAATGTGATTACTGAACTTTATCGAGAAATGCACCTTTCGGCAACTGTGATGAGTATTGCTTGATGGCTTTGAGCGCATCGCTTTGCTGTGCAAATTGTCCAATCCGCACACGGTAGCGCAGCTCACCATTGACTGTGCGCGGCTTGATGCTTACATTAAATCCTTTCTGAGCAAATGTATTAGCCACTTCTCGCGCTTCGGCTTCAGTTGGACGCGACGCTACCACAATTGCCCAACCTCCTTTGGCTTCAATAACAGGCGTAGAGAGTTCGGGCGGCAAAGCGCTTTTTGCACTCGAGACAAGCTGTTCTGAATTTGGCTTTACACTCTTTTGCTCCACTGCTGGCGCTGATACAGGCTTGCTACTACTTGAAGACCCCGATGGCTTTGCAATGAGATTTTCTGCGGCACTGTTCTGTTTCAGTGGCGCAGTGTTGTCCGAATTTGTTGCACCCTTTTCAGCAACTTGCTGGCTACTGGATTTCTCAACTTCACTTTTAGCAACAGGGATAGGCATCGTGCTGCTTGATGTCGAACTTGAAGCTGGCGTGCGACTGCGAGATACCCAGAAAAACACGCTGGTGATTAGCAAGACAGCAACACTGACACCAACGAGTGTAAAAATTGCACTTTTGCTCACGCCCTCTTTTGGTACTCTAAGCGGCGGTGCGGCTTCGGCAGCCGTCTCTGTACTTGCTTGCCCAGTAGGCGGTATATCTTGATTTTCCAGAAAACTGCGCACTTGCGCCCTCTGTGTGTCTATTGCTAAGGATTCTACCTCATCAAGCGATAATGGTATGGGCGGCTGAAATGTGGTTTTTCTCTTCTCAGTTTTGCTACGCTTTGTGCCTAACTCCGCCCGAAAACCTGATTGCTCAAGAAAAATTTTCTCTTCATCTTGCTTCTCTACGGGGATATTGTCCAGACCAAAGTCAGCCGGGTTAAACTCGGTTGGGGCAACCTGTGGCGTAGGTGGCGCTGAACTTGAAGCAGCGGTCGTTTGTGTTGGCTTTGCGGTTTCTGCACGATGTTCTGTCTGTGAAGTCTCTTGTTGGCTCAGTTCAGGTTTTGCAGACCGTGCGCTGCTTTGCGGAGTTTGAGCGCTGGACTTTTTCGTAAGCGGTATTGGTGCAAGATTTTGATAGGGCTTATTGAGCAAATCAAGTAGCCACTCCGATGGCTCTAACGCTATATTTTTTTCGTTCTGTACAATCACGCCTAAGGGCTCGAGCTCTACACGATTTTTGAACTCTAGTGTTTTTCGAACGGCAGTTGCAAAACCTGCACTAAACTTTTCAGCCAGATCATCCTCTAAGGAGAAGCTCTCAAGTGCAACATCGTAGAGCAATCCACCGTTGCTGTCATCGGGTTCGGGCATGAGCTCTACGCTGTAACGCGGCGGCGTCACGAAAATGACACCCTCTTGCTCCACAGGTCGTGAAGGAATATGCACTTTGCGTAGCATACCAATACCCGAGAGCTGAGCTGCGCCAGACAGTAAGAGCTCTTCGCATACGCGATACATTACGACCTGCAACCACTCGCTCACCTTTGCTTCAGGCACACTCAGCACAGGTGCAAGAGATTTTGCAATCACGCTTAGCGTTGAAGACATGTTGCTTTGGTTAGCGTTTTATTTTAATGCGATATCGTCCTAACTTAACCAAATTGCTTTATCCACACAACCTCATATTAGCCATGTTTGACGGTCAGATTTTTTCGGTTAGCAAACTCAGCGAGCGTATCAAAGAAGTGCTCGAGAAAAGCATCAGCTCTGTACGGTTGCGCGGTGAGGTCTCGAACTTCAAGAAACAGACTTCAGGTCATCTTTACTTTACACTTAAAGATGCTTCAGCACAAATCAACGCTGTCATGTGGCGTAGTTATGCTGAGAAACTGCGCTTTGAGATGAAAGATGGGCTTGAACTTGTGGTAGAAGGTGAAGTGCAAGTCTATATGCCACAAGGTCGCTATCAAGTCAGTTGCTTTTCAGCACAGCCTGTCGGTGAAGGTTATCTACAACAAGAGTTTTTATGCTTGTTTGAGAAGTTGCGCACAGCAGGTCTGTTCGATGAAGCGCGTAAGAAGCCTTTGCCTCGCTTGCCCGAACGCATTGGCATTATCACCTCACCGACGGGTGCAGTTATTGAAGATATGAGAAGGATTTTGGGGCGGCGTTATCCTGCCGCAGAATTGATTCTCTATCCAGCACGTGTGCAAGGTGAAGAGGCAACTAAAGAGCTCATTGCAGGCGTGCGCTATTTCAACACTATGAAACCGCGCCCTGATGTGCTGATTTTAGCACGTGGTGGTGGCTCTATCGAAGATCTCTGGTGTTTCAACGACGAAGCGCTTGCACATGAAATTTTTCGCTCCGAGATTCCTATTGTCAGCGCGGTGGGTCACGAAACCAATTTCACTATTGCTGACTATGTAGCTGACGTGCGCGCCAGCACGCCATCGATGGCTGCAGAGATTGTTGCGCCTCCTGCTCAGCAAATTTTAGAGCAGATCGATAGACTCCTACATGTGGCCTGCACAACGCTACGCAGCAGAGTTGACCGATACGCAACAAATCTTGATAACCTTGTCAACAGCTATGCTTTCAACCGTCCACAGCGAGATCTTGACACACTCTTGCAGCGCCTTGATTATGCACAAGAACGCCTCGAGCGCAGCATTATGCAGCGTATGCACTACACTTCTTCGGCGCTTGACAGTGCAATCAAACGCTTATCTGCTTTAGGACATGAGCAAATTTTGCATCGTGGGTATGTTGTTGCCTACAAGCACGGACGCCCGATTCGTTCTGCAACAGAGGCACAGCTGGATGATGAACTTACGCTGCATTTTCACGATGGCATCAAACATGTTCGTGTTCTGAATAAGTGATCACACTCATGTGGTGCATAAAAATGGTAAAGCCCGAAGGTCTTTCGGGCTTATGCGTTTCAAGTACTTTTCTTGACTTTAACTTAGTAAGTCTTACGTAGCTTAGCAAGTTCGCGCACTTTAGTCAGTGCTTCCTCGAGCGAGTGCGAATCACTTTGTGATAGTGGTGCTGTCAGTTGCGCGTTAGTTACAACACGCGTGTTGAGTTGCGGCGCACTTACCAGTGTTTGATGGCGTGAAATGGCAAGTTCGATTGTGGATTTGAGCAACTCACGCTGCATGGGCTTGACAAGATAGCGAAAGACTTGTGCTTCATTGATTAGACGAATTGCGATGCTGGCATCACGGCTGTCGCTCAAAAGAATCGTCACTACATCGGGCTTTTCGGTTGCCGCTGCAACAAGAAAATCAGCTGCGCTGATATCGGGCAGATTAACTTCGGAAATCAGTACAGAAATTGGCTTTGATTTCAAAATTTTGAAGGCTTCTGCTGCACTTGCTGCTGTGTGCACCTCGTATTTATCGCCCAGTACTTGTTGATAGGCTTGTAAGTTCGAAGGTCTTGGATCGACAAAGAGCAGATTTTCTCTGACTGCATTAGGCGGTAAATTGACCCCAAGCGTACTTAGTAACCCTACTGATGCGGATCCTGACCTTGGCGCAGGTCTTGGCGTCGTTTTGAGTCTGTCGGCGTATTGGCCCGCAAGCACCACCGTTTCCTTGAGTTTGCTACTCTGCCAAGGCTTATTGATGTAGCGGAAAATTTCACCAGCGTTAACGGATTCAATGATTGCGTCTAAGTCAGAATAGCCTGTCAGTAAAATGCGCACTGTATTCGGGCTAATTCTGCACACTTCGCGCAGCAGTTCCACGCCTAACATCCCCGGCATACGCTGATCGCTGATAATAATGTCGATTGATTCTCCGCGCTTGAAAAATTCTAATGCCTCAAAGCCACTGTTGGCAGTATAAACCTTGTGGTCGTCAAAGAGCAGGCTAAGCGATTGCACGATGTTAGGTTCATCATCGACAAGAAGAAGTGAGTGTGGCATACTTCTAAAACAGTTAAAGTTGAAAAAAACTTCTCTCCTCAGAAAAATTCACAACAACATGCACTACTTCAAAAGTAATGCCAAAACAATTTTCATGCGATTTGTGGTAGAGAATTTTGCAAATACGGTAAAAAGTTAAGCAGCATAATAATTTCTGTGATAATTTTTTACAACACTTTTCGCCGACGTGCCACTTCTGCTTCAATCAGGCGCAGTTCACGACTGACATAGCCTGCAAGTGCAGAATTTTCTTCAGCGCGCCGCATCAGGTATGGCAAAACATCTCGCACAGCACCAAAGGGAACATATTTAGCTACATTAAACCCATTTGCTGCCAGTGTGTATGAAATGTGATCTCCCATGCCATAGAGCTGCGAAAAATACACCTGAGGATGCGCAGGATGGTCTAAAGCATTGGCAAGTTTGAGACTGCTCACTTCATTGTGCGTACCTGCGCAAATTGCAATACGGTCTAAATGAGCAAGACAAAAATCCAGTGCTGCATCGTAATCCCGGTCAGTGTCGCGCTTCGTGTCATGAATCGGTGATGGGTAGCCCAGCTCTGCAGCACGCTTGCGCTCCTTTTCCATGTAGGCGCCACGCACAAGTTTGACACCTAAGTGAAACCCTTTTGCTTCTGCTTCAGCAAAGGACGCTTTGAGAAACTCGAGCCTATCGCGCCGATAGAGTTGAATGGTATTGAAGACCATAGCGCGCTGGCGGTTGTGCTGACGCATTGCGCTCATGGCAAGTTCATCAATCGCATCTTGAATCCAAGATTCTTCAGCATCAATCATCACCGGGACATTTGCTTCTTTCGCAGCCGTCGTAATGCGTGCGACGCGCTCTTTTACTTTTTCCCACTCAATTTTTTCTGCATCAGATAGCGCCTGCTTAGCACTTACTTTTTCAAGTAGCTCAACACGCGCAATACCCGTAACTTTGAAGACCGCAAAGGGGACGGCTGGATTGACTTTTGCAAGTGCAATGTTCTGCAAGACCATTTGAGTCACACGCTCAAAGCCTGCTTCACTGCATTCTGCTTCAACTGCATAATCCAAAATGGTCTTGATATTGGCTCGTGCCAGCTCTGCCACGGTTGTAGCACAGTCGTCTGCCGTCTCACCACCACAGAATTGTCGGAAAAGTGTCGCTTTGATAAGCGGTTCAACAGGCAAATGCCACTTCATTGCTGTGCGCAAAGCCGCAATGCCAAACTTATTCAGTATGGGGCTATTCATTATGCGAAAGAGCCAACGCACTCGCAGCAGGTCTCGATCGCTTAGACGTTTGAAAGCAAGTTCCGTGTCATCGAAGTTGTTTAGACGCAATACGCCATCTTTGGACAAAAGGGGCGGCGCAGACAGCGGTACTTGCATGGCTTCAGGCATGAGCACTCATGATTTGGATAAACAAACTCCTGCATGAAATTACAAATCAAATTTGGCTTCACCACATCAAGCGCAGCGATTTTTGTAGAACGCACGCATTCTTGCATTGCAATAACCCTGCTCTGTTCTACGCATCTTGGTTGCAAGCATGGCATCATTTTCTCGCTCGACTTGTCTTCTGCAACAGCGTCTCAATCAGCACTTTTGAGACTTCATGTGACGGCGAAAGGCTACCTAGTTTTGACCTTGCCGCAAGCAAGCGTGTGCGAATCTGTTGCATCTTTGCGCTATCGCTTAGCAGAGACTTTGCTGTGCGGTAAATCATCTCTGGATTTACTGCATCTTGTAAGAGCTCAGGGACGAGTTTCTGCTCACCTGCAAGTCCTTCAGCAATGATGTTTGCTAATGCAATTTTCTTAATCTTCACTAAGCGTTTGCCGATTTCATAATTGAGTCGACTGGTTTTGTAATGCACAATCATTGGTGTTCCGAAAAGTAGTGTCTCTAGTGTCGCTGTGCCAGAGGTTACCAGCACAAGGTCGCTGTATGCCATTGTTTGGTAGGCAGAGCTGAGAAGTGGTTTTGTGGGAGCATTTGAAAACATGCGCTCATACAGTCCCTGATCAATCGTGTTGGCTACACCTAAGAGAGACCGAAAGCCACATTCTTGTTCCAAGCGTGCTGCTGCCTTGAGCATTGGCGGGAGCATCGCTGTCACTTCACTTTTGCGGCTACCGGGCAATAGTCCCAAAAAACGCTGTGTCGGGGCAAGGGCGTGCTGCGCTATGAAATCTGACTTTGGCAGTACCTCGTGCGCTGCAATTTCCTCGACGATAGGATGCCCGACGAATTCCGCCTTGATACCGTGCTGCTGGAAAAACTCCACTTCAAATTCAAAGACAACCAAGAGCCGAGAGACATACTTACGAATTTGCTCGACACGGTTTTCTTTCCATGCCCACACCTGCGGTGCAATGTAGTAAATGACAGGCACGCCCTGCTCACTCAAAAATTTGGCAAGCCGCAAGTTCATTCCGGGGTAATCAATGAGCAGTGCCGCATCGGGCTTTTCCTGTACGATTGCCGTCTTCAAATCGCGTATCACGCGGCGCAGGAAGCTGAGGCGCTTGGCAACATCGACAAAGCCCACAACATTGACTTCGTCTGCACGATAAAGCTCTTGCATGCCAAGTTGTGCAAGGTGCACACCACCGATGCCAAACACATGCAAATCTGGCAGCACTTTTAGCGTCTGGCGCAGCACAAATGCACCATGCAAATCACCAGAGGCTTCACCTGCTACAAGAAATAATTTGGATATGGCTTTGGACACTTCGAGGTGCTTAACAATGCAGAATTACGGCTCACACAATTTTTTCAGTGCAGTGGCGTTGTGCGCTTCATCAGCTTGTATGCACACAGTTCTTCTTTCATACACTGCCCCGATTTGCAAGCACAAGATGCTTTTTGTTGTAATTTCGCAAAAAATTTTGGCTCTTCAACTTGCCACATCATGACGCTTTCGGTTGTTATCGTCAGTTACAACGTCAAGACCTTTCTGGAGCAATGTTTGCAATCTGTGTTGAAAGCTGCAGAAGGCATTGAGACAGAAATTTTCGTTGTCGATAACAATTCGGTCGATGGCACAGAAGCTATGCTTAAGGCAAAATTTTCACACTTGCCTCACATACATCTCATCTTCAATCGTGAAAATGTTGGCTTTAGCAAAGCCAATAATCAAGCCTTCCGTGTGTGTCGTGGTCAATACGTGCTTGCGCTCAATCCAGATACGCTGGTAGAGGAAGATACCTTCCGTAAAATGATTGCGTTTATGGAGCGCAATGAGACTATCGGTGCTGCAGGCTGCAAGTTGCTCAATGCTGATGGCTCGTTTCAACTCTCTTGTCGGCGCAGTTTTCCAACGCCAGAAGTCTCATTCTACAAGCTCGTCGGTCTTTCGGCACTCTTTCCGAAGAGTCGGCGTTTTGGACGCTATAACCTGACCTACTTACCGATTGATGCCACCTACGAAGTTGATGCCCTGATGGGCGCATTTATGTTTATGCGTCGCGCTGCGCTCGAGCAAGTCGGCTTCTTTGACGAATCGTTTTTTATGTACGGCGAAGATCTTGATTTGTGTTACCGCATCAAGCAAGCTGGCTGGAAAATTTACTACTACCACGAGACACAGATTATTCACTACAAAGGTGAGAGCACAAGGAAAGACAGTTTCAACTATGTAGTGCGCTTCTATGAGGCGATGCTGATTTTCGTGCGCAAGCATTATCGTTCGCGCTATTCGCGCCTCTTTGAAGCGCTGCTAATAGCAGGGATTTATTTGCGTGCCTCGCTTGCGTTTTTGCGCCGCTTGATTCAGCCGCTTGCTGCACCGCTTCTTGATCTTACGCTTATTGTGCTGTCCATTTTTATTGGCTTTCGTTACAAGTTTGCAGTCTATCCCGCAGAGTTTTTAGGCATCGTGCTACCTGCCTACACTAGCATTTGGTTTTCTTCGCTACTGGCATTTGGGCAATACAGTGCCATGCGCCGATATTCTCTGAAAACCCTCAGCGTAGCTTTGCTGATTGGATTCTTGGTCAACGCCTCGCTGACGTTTTTCTTCAAGCAATATGCCTTTTCCAGAGTTGGTCTGACCGCCTCATTTCTTTGTGCCTTATTTTTCTTGAGCACTTGGCGCGTGCTCTGGCGTGCAGTTGCGCTCAAAGCCTTCAGCGGCACGGCAATTCAACGGCGGCGGCTGGCGGTTGTCGGTACAGGTGCAGCAGCAATAGAAGTTGCTACAAAATTGCAAGCCAATGTCTCAAAGAATTACGAGTTTGTAGGCTATGTCAGCACAAGGGATGGCGTAGCAAATGAACAGACGCTCGGACGCATTGAGAATATCGATGACATTGTGCGCATCAATCGTATTCATGAACTGGTGTTTGTCTCTTCTGAAGTGAGCAATGCCGAAGCCCTTGCGGCAATTTCCAAATGCAGCCGCTCTGCAGTCGAGTGTAAAATTGCGCCAAGCGGATTAGATGTTATCATTAGCAAAGGCTCTATCGAGGATTTTTCTGCATCTATGCCTCTGCTTGACGTGGAATTATCGCTCTCACGTCCTACGCGTCAATTCTCCAAGCGTCTTTTTGACCTTGCACTTTTGCCATTTGTAACGCTCATCTTGCTGATTTGGCGTAAAAAGCCGCTTTCAGATATGTGGTTGGTGTTATGCGGCAAAAAAACACTTGTAGGTGCCAGCGAAGCAAATTCAAGTTATTCGCCCAGCGGGATTTATGTCTGGCGCAAGGGGGTGTGGAGTTTAGCGGAGCTTCAACGCGCAACTAGCCTTGCAGAGCGTGAGCAAGCTGATCTTTTCTATGCAAAAAATTCTTCGTTAGGATTAGACCTTGAAATTCTCTTCAAGTCGCTTTTTTCTACTTAAGACGCTATAGCATTCGCACTTGAGCACAGACTCGACAGCTTGTATAGCGCGCGCTAAAAATTATTTACCACGTAGGTTACGATGAGGCGCGGGCGCAGTGAATCAGGCGCCGACGCACCGAAGAATCGCAGTGGCGAAATACTGCCTGCTTCTGTGCCGGGGATAGACGGACTGACTGAGCGCAAGAGCAAGCCAAAGTTAGTTGCTGGTCGGTTTGCCCATTCTTGCACATTGCCGGTTACAATCACGCTGTACTGGTTGCGATTTGTAACGACCATCCGCTGTTCTGGCAAGTTTGGGTTTGCGCGTCTGTCGGCAGTAGCGGTAGCCACGCCTACTTGATAATCGCCAAACTCAATCGGGGTGTAAAGTGTGTCGCGGTGTAAAATTAGTTCAGCGCGTGCAATGAGTATACCCGGGCGCAACATCGGCAGCTCGAATTTGAGCACGGAACGTGCGCCAATTGTAGGGCTAAGAAAGATGGCGCTCTGATCAATCATAGAAAAATTTTTGCTGCCGGTATAACCTGCATCGAAGGCGTTCATGAGAATTGTGCGGCGCTCAATGCCTGTGGGTGTGCGCAAATCAAAGCTAAGGCGCAAGAAAGTGCGCAAGACATTGATGATGATGGTTGTATTGCCGCGTCGTGGCACTAAGGAGAGCGTGAGGGTTGTGCTATCTTCTAAAAATTTTTGACCGCGCCGCGCTGCAGCCAGCAACGAATCGCCGTACCACAGCGGCAAGGGTGTCTCGGTACTGAGCGAATCACCTTTTAGCCAGCGTATGTCGGCAAGTTTTTCTCCTTCGACGAAGGGCGTACTGTTGAAGAGTTGTGCGCCGTTCCAGAGTGTGGGGGAGCGGAAAATTTCAGCGTCAAGTGGCTCCAGCGAGGGGATGCTGTCAGCTTGCGCGCGCACTTGTTGCGTTAGCAGTGTTACATCCAGAATGCGCAGAATTGCGCCGGGACGATTGTCGAAGCTTGAATCCAGTCGCGCAAGCGGGTAGGAAAATTTTAGTCTTCCAATCGCTTGCAGTTCCTTGCCATCTGGCAGTTGCTTAGCGCCAACGATGATTGTCGGGATTGCAGCATTAGCGCCGGTCTCAACTGAATCAAACTGAAAGTTTGTAATCGTTACAGTATCGGTGTTCAGTGTCAGGAGTTGATTTGGGCGCAAAAAGCGCGTATCAGCTCCTACAAGATTCACATCTTCATTGCCACACGCCGCCATACTGACAGCGAGCAGAATGACTCCAAGCAAGTGATAACGCATCATGAGGCGAGCATCTCAAATTTTTTGGGCAACCACGTAGATATCGAGCGCGTTGTCAAGGTTCTCTTTCACAAGATGAAAATCTGCAACCGTGATATCGGTGGTATGCTGCACCCGCTCTTTGAGGCTTTGACGCATCAGATGTGTAATCATGTTGTAGGGCTTTACGATAAGTGCCGCTGGCAAAATTTTATGAATGCCCAGCACATCCCAGCGCATGACTTTGCGTACCCATTCCGCATTTTTTTGATAGTAGGCTTCGACTTTTTCGTTGCCACACAATCCATAGAGCTCGTAGCTATGAAAAATGGCTTCTAGCTCTGTTGCCATTTCATCGAAGGTGTATTCATGCACATGGAAAGGATTGCGCGCCAGCGTACGCTTGACATTCGGCGTTGTCAGCAGCAGTATACCTCTGGGTTTCAAGACCCGAAAGGCTTCTTTGAGAAATTCACGCCGCTGTTCAAGATGCTCAATGAACTGAAAAGTTGCGACAACCTCAATGCTATCGGTCTCAAAGGGCAACGGCGGGACTTTTGCTTGCACAAAGCGCACATTTGAAAGCTCTCGATACTCACTTGTATTTGCTTCTACTGTTGCCTTATCGTAGTCGATGCCAATAATCTCTCTTGCATCTTGCGACATCAACGCTGTGCCGTAACCATTGCCGCAACCGACATCTAAGACCATTTTGCCTTGTATGTACTGGCGTGCAAATTCATAGGCATACATGCAGCGCTGGTGCGTCACATTATTCACATCGCTTTTGGCAGCACGCTCATACTCTCTGACAATTGTTTCAGTGTGCATTCGGCAGGTTCGTTGTTTGAAGGTTTTGACATGCTGTTAAGTTTTTTCTATATCAATCGGTTCATGCTTTAAGATGAACGTCATGATTGCCTCGTAAATATCGCTTGCTACGTGGTAGGGCAGTGTATTTTTCTTTTCACATTTTTCTAATTCGCCGTATCCTGTCATCACCAAGATAGGTCGCAGTCCTGCACGGTATGCGCATGCAACATCAATTTGTTTATCGCCAATCAGATATGATGCTGTGCGGTCGAGTTCAACACCTTGCACTGCAAACTCAGCAATCGCCTGTTCAATCATCCCTGTGTCGGGTTTGCGCCATGAGAGCAGATGGTCATAGTGTGGATTAGGGTAATCGGGATGAGCAGGCGCATAGTAGCACAGGTCGAGTTCTGCACCGCATGCTTTGAGGTGCGCTTGAATGTAGTGATTGATTTCTCGCACGCGCTCCTCCGTGATAATGCCTCTTGCAATGCCAGCTTGATTGGTTACTAAGACAAGCTTGTATCCAGCCCGTTTTGCCGCTGCAAGCGCTTCTTCTGCACGTGGGACAAATCGCACCTGTTCAATCGTTTTGACATAACCGCCAAGTTCATCGTAAATAATCGTGCCGTCTCGGTCTAAAAATAGGGCTTTTATGCGTTGCATGTCTGTCAAATTAAAACCGCCGTTCTTGAGTTATTTGCCTTCTACAATTTTGTGATAGAGTGCATTGTATTTCTTTGCGGAGTTTTCCCAAGAGACATCAGTTGCCATCCCGTTCTGGACGATTTTGACCCATGTTTTTTGGTCTTTGTAGACTTCAAGTGCATCTTTGATGACTTTGAGCATATCGCTTGCAGAATACTTCTCAAAGACAAAGCCATTACCTTTACCATTCTTGAACGGTTTGACGGTGTCGTATAGTCCGCCTGTTGCGCGCACAATTGGCACAGTGCCATACTTAAGGCTATACATCTGATTCATTCCGCAAGGCTCGTATTTGCTTGGCATGAGGAACATATCGGCGCCAGCTTCGATGAGGTGTGCAAGTTCGTCGTTGAAGGAAATGGTCGCACTAAACTTTTCGGGATATTTGCTTGCCATTTTGCGGAAGAAATCTTCGTACTCTTTTTCGCCAGTGCCAAGCAATACGAATTGCAAATCCAGCGCCATAATTTTGTCAAAGGCTTCAATTATCAAATCGAAGCCTTTATGATCAACCAGCCGTGAAATACTTGCTATAATCGGGATTTTTTCATTGTAGGGCAATTTCAATCGGCGCTGCAAGGCTTGCTTGTTTTCAAGTTTTGCTGCAAGATCATCCGCATTGTAATTTTTCTCAATAAACTCATCCACCTCTGGCGACCAGATGTTTTCATCTATACCATTGAGAATGCCGTAGAGATCTTTTTTGCGCTTATTGAGAATGCCTTTCATCCCGCAGGAGAGTTCATCGTCGGTGCGGATCTCTTCAGCGTATTTTTCGGAGACTGTTGTGATGGCATCGGCATAGACAATGCCAATTTTCATAAAGTTAAAGCTGTCGTAGAACTCCAAGCCTTCGGGCGTGAATTCAGATTCAGGCAAGCCCGATTTTTGCAATGCGCTCTTATGAAATGCGCCTTGATACGCAATGTTGTGAATTGTATAGACAGTCTTGACATTTTTGAAGAAAGGATCGTCTTTATAGACAAGTTTCAGATAGGCAGGAATCAGCGCGGCCATCCAGTCGTTGCAGTGAATCACGTCGGGTTTCCAGCCTAAGGCTTTGAGCGTCTCGAGTGTGGCGCGATTAAAGAAAATGAAGCGCTCGTCGTTGTCCTGATAGTCCTTCTTCGTGGAAGGGCTGACATAGAGCCCATCGCGCTTGAAGTAGTTTTCGTTATAGAGGAAGTAGGTTTGAATTTTACTTGACGGTAGGGCGGTTACCTTCACGTTGAGCAACTCGATTTTGTTGCCAATCGGGATTGGAATGTCTTTGAGGCGTAAGACATCGTGCAGACGAAACTTACGGTCGTTAATCACGCCGTACTTTGGCATCATAATTCTCGATTCATTACCACAGTCTTCCACCGCTTGCGGCAATGAGCCCATCACGTCGGCAAGTCCGCCCGTCTTGGCGAACGGGACAACTTCGCCCGCCACGAAGAGAACTTTTAGTTTCTTTGGCATTATATTCGTGTCCTTACTGTTTTTGAAAGACAGAAAATGAGCCTCGAAGGTAACAAAAATTAAGGAGAATCACAACGCTACTGTGCTGCACGAATCGTGCCATAAAGTTATCTTTCGCTATGCTTTTTTGTTTGCCCTTGCCCTGCTGCAAGCCTGTGCGACAGAAGTTGCACCGCAAGGCGGTCCCGAGGACCGTACGCCGCCAAAAATTGTTCGCATTTATCCGGATTCAGGGGCGTTACATTTTTCGGGCAATCTTATTCGTATTGAGTTCAATAAGTTTGTCAATACCCAATCACTGCGCTCCGCTGTTTTCTTTTCACCTGAGCTTGATGATTACGAAATTCGCGGCAGTGGCACGAGTGCAGAAATCATTATCTACGATACCCTAAAGCCCAACCGTACCTACACTTATACGCTGACAAATGACCTCAGAGATACGCGCGGCAATGCCCTCGAGAAATCCTACACATTTGCATTTTCCACTGGCGATAAAATTGATTCAGGTTTTATTGCAGGTAAGGTTTTTGGGAAAAATAATCGTCCAGTCAAGGGTGCGCTTGTCTTAGCCTATCTCTTGCCCAAAGGCGATACACTTTACGCAGATACGCTTAACCCCGCCAAACTTAAGCCCGATTACATTGCTCAAACCGACTCGGCAGGCGCATTTCAACTTAATTACCTTGCCGAAGGCGACTATCGCCTTATTGCTATTGAGGACAAAGTGGCGAATCGGCGCTACGATATCGGTCAGGAAAATTTTGCGGTGCCCTTTCACCCTGTGCGTACAGGCATGAAAAACGTGCTGATGCGTTTTGCCACAGAACCTGATAGCTCACAACTTGTGCTTCAAGTTGCAGATGCACGTACTGCCTACAGTGTGGTCCTGCGTTTTGATCGCGATGTGCCTCCAGATAGCCTTTCTGCTGCGCAGTTTGTCATCTTCGATTCCACAGCAAAAAGTCTCGTCAATGTCTACGATATCTACTCGCTAGTGGAAGGTGGGCGCGAGCAAGTGGTTTTGGTGACAGACTCTTTGGTAGAAAAACATCTCTACGGTGTCCAAGCCTTTGGTGTTAAAGACCGCTTTGGCATTTCTGGTGACTCTTTGCTAGCCACGTTCAATGGCAGCAGTGCTCCTGACACCGTGGAGATACTCTGGCAACCGGCCTTTGCTGACAGCGCAAGAAATGTGCTCGAAGCCTATGTGCCATCGCCAAGAGGCAGAACTTTGCCCTTGCAGTTTAGCGGCGCTATCCATCGCGCTTCATTAGACAGTGCGCTCACTTTAGAGCAGGGGATTGGCAATCAGTTCATACCCACGGCATACCAACTGTTTTTCATTGATGCAAAACGCGTGGAGATTCAGCCAAAGGGTGGGTTTGAACTTGGTGTATGGTATCGAATAACTGTTAATCACGGTAAGTTACTCAGCGCACGCAAACAGCCTCTGCGCGATACGCTCATCTCACGCCACTTTCAAGTTGTATCAGAAGATCAGTTTGGCAGCCTTGAAGGCAATCTCGTTAGCGATTCAGCAGGCAAGGTCGTTCTCTATGCCGAACTTCTCGGCGCAAATCAGTTCTATCCCGTTTTGCTTACGGTGCAACCCGATGCTACAGGGTTCGCATTTGTGCCCTTCACGCTCAATGAACTTCCTGAAGGTCGATACTTTCTCAGCGCATTTTATGTCCAACCGCCCAAAGTTTCGCCTTACGACAAGTGGGACGGCGGTCGTCCATTTCCATTCCGATATGCTCAGCGCTTCACCTTGGGGTTCGACAGTGTGCGTGTGCGCAAACGCTGGACGACAACCGATGCACGGCTACGTTTTCCTACTATCGAGAACTTGAACGGCACAGCGCCTTAAGGTCACCGAGCAGTGGCATATATTGACTTTTCTCGAACTCATCTGTCGCGTTTTCATCCCAACTGCGTTCAGGTGTTTTTTCATCATCTTTGACGGTGAAGACCGTTATGGTTAGCGTATCATTTTGCAGTCGCGCTGTCACAAGATATGGACCGGCTCTGACAGGAGAATCGCCCAGCATGAAGATTTTTTCCGGCTTAAATCCAATCACTTCACCTTGAGCAAAATCCGTAGATCGGACATAGTAACCATTGCTTTCAAAGACTTTCACAGCAGTTTCAATGAAAGCATCCGCTGGCACAGCGCATCGTGACTTTATCGGTCTGGGCAGCAATGTCGACGCACAACTGCCCCATAGCATAAGCATGCCGATTAGCACGACAATTCTCATCAGAAGCATCACTATGGCAAAGATGGTTTGCTAAAGATAACCCTGCACGGTTGACGCCTGCGTGCAAACTATCCTTGCTCGTTTCGGCTACTTTGCTTGACAAGCATTTCGGATAGCGGTCAAAATAGGCTTCAAGTGTTTGAGGTCGTAGCTGCTTGCGTTTCGCTCATCCCAAGTCTCAATTGAGGTAATTTTGCCATCTGGACCGACGCGCACAGTCTCGAAGTTGACAACAACCGTGTCATTTTGGTAGGAGATATTCATCGCATATGGACCTAAGACCAGCGTATTTTCACCGATGCCGACGAAAGCAATTGCCCGTTCTGCCTCTACCAGTCCTTTTTCCTCATCTGCAGTTTCAACTACGAAGTTGTCTTTCCTGAGCTCTGCAGTCACCAACTTTACTAATTCAGACTTAGAGAGATTCGTGCATGCAATTTTGATTGGGCGTGGTGGTGCAATACGCGTTGTAGCACAGCTGTATGCCATGCTGCTGATAAGAAGTAAAACAAACAGTTTTCTCATCGCTCATCTTCATTTAAGGTTTTAAGTAATTTGGCAGGCGCTGTATCGCACCTGCCAATTGCGTTGTTTTAGCATTTGTACGAAAGTACACCGTTAAAAATACACCATGGACTGTAAAATAAACTCACTTTTGCTGCCATCTCTTGTAATTGCAGGCAATCCATCAGGTCCTGTAAATGGGGCAGTTACTTCTTGACGATAGGTTGGACGCAAGCGATAGTGCAGTGTAAACTTTGCATGATGACCATCAATAAAGTAATTCAAGCCTAGTTCAGGTAAAATCATCGGGTCTTTGATACGATCGAACTGCGAGAAGGTAAACATAAAGTAAGGGGTAAATCTCCCGATTTCTGTTTTGGGGAAAGTATAGCCGGCTTGCACAAAGAAGTGATTGCCTGTACCGATTAGTGGATAGGCAACGCCTGTTAAGCCTGCGATGCGCTGTTCTGGTGTGGAAGTCTGTGGGCTAAATCCTGCTCCCATGTTCATAATTCCAACATAGCGGACATTGTTCGGTCCGAAGTCATAGCGGGTAAAGAGTGCGTAAGCTGTCAATGAACTGCGTGATGCGCCTTCACCAATCGGCAAATCCAGAAAGGCATCTACACCAAATGCCACGATAGCGTGAGTATTTAGGGAGTCTTTCGTCAGGTTTTGTACACCGGCCGTACGAGCGCTTGGGGCTTTTCGCGTGGACATCCCGTCACCATGGTAATAAAAGCCTGCACCGATATTAAAGACGCGTTTCGTGCCTAAATAGTTACCGACCATAAAGGGCAGTACCTGCGATTCAATATCGAAGAATTGCCAGAAGAAATAGCCTTCAAATGATTTCTGCATGAAGAAGGGGTTATAATTTGCCACGTTTGTGAGTTGCCCTCCCGTGGTCGTGCCTGCATCTGTAATGGTACTTGTTGTAGGCGCAATTCCTCCTCCGGGTCTGAATGGCTGGTTGATAGCCAGTCGATAGTCAAGGCGTTTCTCAAAGAGTTGCCCTTTGATGTAGATTGAAGGCATGCGAGCAAACTGATCACTTGCGTCAATCACTAGCCACGGAAAAATAGGTGAGTCTAAGCCTAAGAAGTTCAGGGTACTGGTGTTCGTCAGGCGTGAGACCCCTTTCCAGTAAGCTAAGCCAAAGCCGATGTAGAGTTCAGGAATGATGCGTTGCTCATACCAAACGTCGTGAACAAATGGTTGCGGTCGCTTAGCAGGACCTGTAGGATCATTGCCAGCTGTTTGTGCATTAATGAAGGTTTGGTTATTGATACCGATATGGAACATGAAGAGACTACCCTTACCGAATGAGCCATAAGCAAGAAAACGTGCGCGTCTGATACCTATATCAAAGAAGTTATCGACGGGGTTGCCATTGATAATTGTGCCCGGGTTTTGCTCTTGAAAGCGTGTCCACATTTGAAGCCAAGTGATGAAGCGGATATACTTAGTGCCCAAAGAATCTAAGTTGATGCGTGCACCTGTACCGTAAGTATCCGAGCCTTGAGCAAAGGCTTGTGCAGAGAGGGCGCACAAACATGTTAGCGCTACCAAAATGTAGCATAATTTTCTCATTATGATCTCCTTGTATGGTGGTTTTGTTGTTATTGGACAGTTGAAAAGTTTTTTTGTCTGTATTGATAGAGAAAACGCAGCCATGCAAGGCACGCCTGTGCGTGCCTTAGCACAGCATAAATAGCATACATCAAGATGTGGAGCCGAGCACTTCGACTTCTTTGCCTTTCATTGCACCTTTGGGGAAGCGAACACTATAGACAAATTCCTGAAGTTTCTTGCTTGGCTCTGGTGTGAGCAGTGAGACGACAATCATGATAATGAACGCGGCTGGTAGACCGAAGAGCCCTGCACTACGATTATCAATTCCAAACCAGTTTGCCGCACCATTGAAATGCGCAAACGAGTAGTAAATTGAAATCACTAAACCCACAATCATCCCCGATATTGCTCCAGCAGCCGTGGTCCGTCGCCACCAAATCCCAAGCACCAACGCAGGGAAAATCGACGATGCCGCATAACTAAACGCCCATGCCACTGTGTTTGCAATCACAGGCAACTTCACAAACGCTGCAAATGTCGCCGCACCTAACGCAATCACCACCAACAAAATCTTTGATATCCACACGCGCGCACTCACTGAGGCTTGCGGATTGATAATCTTGTAATACAAATCATGCGAAATCGCATTGGCAATCGTCAATAACAGTCCATCCGCCGTAGATAGCGCCGCCGCCAGTCCTCCAGCCATCACAAGACCAGTAATCGTCCCCGGCAGATTTGCAATCTCAGGCGTTGCTAGCACCACAAAGTCTGTTGACTTGACAATAAAGTCCGCAAACTGTACGATGCCATCCCCATTCTTATCCACTACATCAAACAATCCAACGATTTTCCAGCGTGCAATCCAGCCGGGCAGTTCGCTAATTGGCGTGCCAACGAGATTGATGAAAACCTCATACTTGGCAAATGCTGCATACGCAGGCGCCGTAAAGTAGAGCAGGAAAATGAAAAAGAGCGACCAGCCTACTGAAGAGCGTGCTTGCTTGACACTCGGCGTCGTGTAGTAACGCGTAAGAATGTGGGGCAATCCCGCCGTGCCAACCATTAAGCAGAAGATAAGTCCTAAGAAATTGACCATACCGATACCTTCAGGCACAGCAAGGTAGGGCTTGGGCGGTGCTGATTGCGCTTTTGCAGTATTCAGTGCTGCCGTCCATTTTGTCTTTGCCTCTTCCGCATTTTTGGGCAGTGCCGCCTTGTCTTTTTCCGCTTTTTCTTTGGCTTTGGCAACCGCCTCAGGGGCAAGTGCCGCAAGCTCTTTATCCAGCGTGGAAAGCCGCGCTGTCAGTTCAGCGCGCTTGGCATCATCAAGCACTGCTGTGGGCGATGCTGCATTGAGCATCGCATTGATATCCGCTTTCTCCTTTTCAAGCGCCATCTTCTTCGCCTCAACCGCCTCAGGCGTAAGTGCTGCCAGACGCTGGTCAATCTCCGCACGCATTGCTTGCAGTGCAGAGTCCGGATTGGAAAGCCGTGCACTCAACATCTTGACATCATTTGCCCACAATGCTCGCGTCTCTTTTTCCTTCTCTGGATCAATGCGCTTGTTGAGCCGCTCCTCAGGAATGTTCTGCATATTCGGATTCTCTCTGCCCGCAATCTGATTCTCCATTACAGTAATGCTCTGCAAGACTTGACCGTAGGTAAGTTGCGGTAGAGGTACTTTGAAAATCGCAGTGGAGAGTACTACCACCGGAATGAGATAAGCCGTGATGAGCACGATATACTGCGCCACTTGCGTCCATGTTACCGCTCTCATGCCACCCAAGAACGAACACACCAGCACACCGAACAGTCCAACATAAATTCCAATATCCTGTGGCAGTCCAATAAAGCGACTGACAATCAAACCAACCCCCGTCAGTTGTGCCGTCAGGTAGGTGAAAGAGACGATAATCGCACAGATGATGCCAATCGTGCGCGCTACATTTCCATCGTAGCGTGCTCCTAGAAAGTCAGGAATGGTGTATTGACCAAACTTGCGCAGGTAAGGCGCTAGCAGCAGTGCCAGCAGTACATAGCCTCCCGTCCAGCCTATGATGTAGGCAAGTCCTGCATGCCCTAACGCAAAAAGCAAACCCGCCATGGAAATAAACGATGCCGCACTCATCCAGTCCGACCCTGTGGCCATGCCGTTGTAGATGCTGCTCACCCCACGACCCGCCACATAATACTCCGAAGGATCGCTTGTGCGCGTCACAAAACCAATCAAAGCATACACCAGCACCGAAAAACCCATGAAAATCCAACTGATGCCTTGCAACTGTAAGACTTTTGTGGCTTCCAAAATACCCAGTATCACCACTAAACCCGCAAAACCCGCCGTGTAGAGCGTAAAGATGTTTTTGAGCTTCATTTCTCGTCCTCCTCTTGCAGTTTATACTTCTCATCCAGTTGATTCATCTTCTTAGCATAGACATAAATCAATAGCATAAAGATGATGAGCGTGCCTTGTCCGCCCATGTAGTAAGCAAGCGGAAAGCCAAGAATCACAATGTTGTTGAGCGTTGATGCCAACCACTGAACCAGAATTGATGATGCCGCCCAAATCGCTAAGAGTGTTAGCACAAGATTACGGTTCTCTTTCCAGTAATTCTGTAACTGCTCCTGAGACAGTTGTCCTGAGCGTTCAAACTCCTCAAGCTCTGCAGACATATCTATGGCTTCACCCTGAGCTCGAGATTTATCTTTCGTCTCTTGCATGACTTGCCTCCTGTTGTTTTGTTTATGAAAGTAAAATAAATGCTCTTACGAAAGTCTTTTATGAACAAATTGTCAGAAAAAGCATCGCTTCAGTGCGGGGCATGCTCGCATGCTCCTAAGCCTGCAAGTTGCTCTGCAGCTAAAAACAACCCACGCAGGCACTTTCGCCTCGAAGAGGAACAAAAGCGATACTTTGACTTTTGTGAGATTTTTTGGTAGAGAGAAGTTTGCTATGCGCTGCAGTTAAGCTAATCTTCTCACTGTCTATCTTTAATGCTTAATGCTAGTTATGCCAAAACTAGCTTGTCGTTTTGTTGCTTTGTTTGAGAAAAAGATAAAATTTTTTTGCTATTTGTCAAGTCCTTAATCAAATGCTTAATCAAATGGTAATAATGTAGTTTAGTGCGTGCTCTTTGTGCTGACTTAGAGCAGATTAAATGCGAGAAAGATAGAGCAAATCTTGCAATCTCAAGACGCCTGCTCTGGTTAAGCGTTTGAGCAAGACGGCTGCAACTTGCGCTGTGGTAATTGCATCGTTGAGTGCATCATGGCGCGTTTCAATTGGCACATTGAGTGAAGCTGCAAGTCTATCTAACTCGTACTCTTCCATCTGCCTCGGATTCAAGCCGAGATATTCAAAAGATTGATTTGTGCTAGCTAAAAAGTGTGCAAGGTCAATTGTATCAAGGCAATAGTTGCGCAAGGCTCTGCCATAGCAACGCTGGAGTTCTGCATTCAGAAATGCAAGGTCAAAACGCGCATGATGCGCAATCAGCACATCACTTTGAATGAAGGATAAAAACTTAGGTAAAACTTCGGACAGATGCGGCGCATGACGGCTCTCCTCTGGTGTAATCAGATGCAAGGCAATTGTCTCTGGCGGGGAATGTCTTTCGCAGTAAATTTTCTCAAAAAACATTTGGCTCAAATCTACACGCAATCCCTCAATGGCAACAGCACCAATAGAAAGCAACCGATCGCCTCTTGCAGGATTCAAGCCTGTGGTTTCTGTATCGACGACAACAAACCGCAAGGTATCGATTGGCGATTTTTTTGAAGGTAATTCTGCATTGAAATAGTCTGCTATGCTTTCGGGGAGCGCAGTCATTGGTTGCTTGCGTGCAAGCAGTTGTTTTATCCACTTCATCGGCTTGAATTCATGTTTGTACTTTCTTTCATTGCACCGCCAGTTTCGTCTATCAGTTAATCTTATTCATAGAGTTGAACTTCTCTGCCGCCGCCAAACTTATCGCGCAGTTCTGCTTGCAGTTCTTCAATGACACGAAAGGCTTCTTTGACTGCGTTGCGTTCAATTGCAGAAAGATCGTCAGGGTCAATAAAGTTATCAGGCATTTTGCCCATTTGTCGCTGCCGGCTATGATGCGTCAGGCGTAAGGTCATCAGGTAATCAAAGGCTTCTATGGCATTTTCAAGCAGTGCCTCGCGTAACAGCCCACGCTCTTTAGCAAGGCTCAGTCGCCTTACCGTCGAAGTTTCTGCTATGCGTGTCGCCAGCGAAAGAATCCGCGCTGAATCAATTAGCGGGCGCAAGGCACGTTCTTTGAGATTAAACTTATGCTTGTTCTCACCCGATGATTCTACCACAAATGTACCGAAGAAGCCAATCGGCGGCTTTGTGCGCAGTGCATTCTGCGTCATAAAAAAAAGAAAGTTAGGCGCTTGGTCTATTTCTTTGAAGAGTGTGTCATAGAGTGCATCAATAAGCTCTGTTTTACCATAGAGGGCGCGCAAATCGAAAAAAATGGTCGAGTGCAATAAGGCTTTAGGATGCGCAGAATGTACCCACTTGCGAAAATGTTGCTTCCACTCATTGAGCGAGACACACCACTCTGGCGTGGTCGCCATAATAAATCCTTTGCACTTCGGGAACCCACACTGCTCTAAGTCATTGACAACGCACTCTGCCATCTTCAAGAAATAGGCTTTAGCGCGTTCAGTGTCAGGTACATTCTCAAAGACAATCGCATTGTCTTGGTCAGTGGCTGTGGTTTGTTCTTTACGCCCCTCGCTGCCCAGCGCCATCCATGCAAAAGGTAGGGGCGGTGCCCCCTCACCTTGTTCTTGCATGCGTTGCATGGCAAACTCAAGCAGCTTCTCGGTTAGTTTGTCGTTAAATGCCGTGATAATTTCTGTGAGTTTCCTAGCACGAATCCCTTGCGAAATCAGTGAATCAATAACTGTATCCATCTGTGAGCGTGTCTCAAGTAAACCCTGTACACTTTGCTGCGATTCTAAATTTTTGACTGCGGCAACAGGACTAATACCATGCAAGAGCACCAAATCATGCTTGGAGACAATGCCGAGGAATTGTTCCGTTGCACCCTGCGATTGCGTCACGCAAAGATGGTGAATGCGCCGCCGTGTCATCAACATTAGGCCATCCAAGATACTTTGTTCAGCATCAATCGTTATGACAGGCGCAGACATCACCTTCGAGATTGGGGTATCAGTCGGTACATTTTTCGCTACGATTTTTGCACGCATATCTGTATCTGTCAGAATCCCAATCGGGCGACGCTGTTGATCGACAACGACAATTGAGCCGATGCGCTCTAAGGTCATCACTTCCGCTGCTTCACGCACGGAGAGTTCAGGCGGACACACCACCGGGCTACGCTTTATTAAACTGCGAATCGGATTGTACAGCAAAGGGAGTTCATCCGTAGATTTGCGCTGCGAGAGCCGAAGCGTACCTTCTAGATACGCATTAGCCAGTGAGACCGAAAGCTGGGATGAGAAAAAATCAGCCAGCGGCTTGTGTGCATTTAGTAAGGCTTTGAAATCCTCTTTTGGCAAAAGGTAGCAGATGGTGTCTTGACTGGTCTTTGCGTTAAAGACAAAGGCTTCGTTTTCGAGCACCGATGAGACGCCGAAGATGTCCTTTTCACCGCAGATGCTGACCAAGCGTTCGTTTTCATCTGCAATGCCTCGCGTAATGTGCACCGCCCCCTTGCGCACGATATAGACAAACTCAGCTTTGTCGACATCGCGCCGCAAAATCAGCGTATCTTTCGGGAAAAATTCAATGAGCAGTTTCTTGCCTAATTCCTCAAGTTCTTTATCGCTTAGGAGTGAAAATGGCGCAACACCTCTAAGGAAAGTTTGCACAGATTCCATAATTTTGCTCGTACAGTTTCGTAGAAGTTACATGTTTTCACGGAGTTTCAATGCCTGAGCCTAAGTTATCCGACTTACCTGAGTCTGCCAGTCCAACTTTGCCTAGTCCAAGACGCTCTATTCTTTTAGGTGTACTAATCTACTTTGTCATTGGCATTATTCCTTTCGTCAATCAACTGAATCGTTACGGCATCGGGATGGTGCTATGCGGCGGCTTTACAGCATACCACTACATCAAGACACACAAACTTTTTTTGAGTTATTGGGAAGCCTTTCGTATCAGCGTGATTGCGACACTCCTCGGCTGCTTAGCACTTAA
Source organism: Candidatus Thermochlorobacter sp. (assembly GCA_046291735.1). Lineage (GTDB taxonomy): Bacteria > Bacteroidota > Chlorobiia > Chlorobiales > Thermochlorobacteraceae > Thermochlorobacter. The sequence goes on from JBKBSK010000001.1 coordinate 422,593, forward strand.
CATCTTGCAACTTTTGCTATTTGGTGGCTATGTTGCGCGCTTGCTTTACGATATCGCTGTTGCTATTGTCGTAGGTGGGCTCTCGGGCATCATATCTGCATCAGTTGCACGCAAAACTTTCAGGAACGTAGAACCGCCGGTTTGAAAATTTTTACACAGAAAAAACGCCCTCGACTTCATTTCCTTCAAGCACGCTGAAAGAATTTGCCCGGCAATTGTTTGGCACAATTTTTTAGTTCCAACTCAAACAAAATGATTAGCGCATCGGACACATCAAGCCCTGTGTTGTCGCAAAGATCATCAATGTGTATGGGTGTGTCGGAAAGCGCTTGATAGACTTTGAGTTCTTCGTCGGAAAGGTCTGGCAGAGTCAGTGTAGGGGCTTCGGTTGCGCTGCGCGTTTCCACGTGCAGTTCAGAGAGAATATCTTCTGCATTCATTACTAATTTTGCTCTGCTATCACGAATCAGTGTGTTTGTCCCATTGGACTTGTGAGAATAGATGCTACCGGGGACGGCAAAGACCTCGCGGTTTTGATCCAGCGCATATCTTGCCGTGATCATTGCGCCGCCTTTGACATCCGATTCCACAATCACCACGCCTTGTGAGAGCCCCGAAATGATGCGGTTACGCTTCGGGAAGTTCTCAGCAATTGGCACTGTGCCTAGCCACTCTTCAGAGAGAATTGCACCATGCTCAATAATTTTGGGGTAGAGTTTGCCTTTGGGGTCGGTGTAAATGGTGTCGACGCCAGAGCCTAAAACTGCCAGCGTACGCGTGCCTGATTCCAATGCGGTCTGATGTGCCAGAGTATCTACGCCAAAGGCTAAACCGCTTACGATTTCAGCTTGTGCATTAGCCAGCGCTGCAGTGAGTTTTCGAGTGACATTTTTGCCGTATTCAGTTGGGTGGCGTGTGCCCACAACCGCAATACGCAGTGCATGTGGAGCAAGTGTCCCTCGCACGAAAAGGTAAGGCGGCGCGTCATAAATGTTTTTGAGTAGTGTAGGGTAAGCTGCATCCCAAAGCGTTAAAATTTTTGCCCCAAGTTTTTCAGCCTGTTCAAGCTGGCGTTCTGCAGCAACACGCGCTGTGCGGTAGTCTGCGCTACGCAGGTAAGTGTAAAGTGATTGTGCAATTTGCTCGCCAATACCTTCAATGCGCATGAGTTCTGAGGGTGTAGCATCTCGGGCGCGGCTAGGGTCGTGGAAAAAAGAGACCACTGCCCGCAATCGTGCGGCACCAATAGACGGCGCTCTAGAGAGCGCAAGAAGCTCGAGCGTGAATGCTGCATCACTTGGCTGCATCGCTGCCATCGGGCGTTGAGGCGCCGCTCGCTGCCACTGTCTCTAAAGCTCGGCGGCGTTGCCATGCTGTAAATCCTGCAAAGCCAAACATCCCAATCAAGAGCACATTTGCACCGATTGAAAGCGCCTTACCAATCTCAAAAGCACGCGATTCATACACCAAGCGAATCTCATGCGTGCCTTTCGGCACTACAATGCCACGAAACGCATAGTTTGTCTTGTAAATCTCAGTCTCCTGTCCATCAATGTAACACTTCCACGATGGGTAGTAGATTTCGCTGATAAAGAGAAAATGATTGCCTGTAGCTGTGGCTTTGATTTCAATGTCCTGAATGCCATAGCGTGTAATTTCGACTTGTGCTGTGCTATCGGCAGGGTCAAGTGCAGGCACCTCTCTTTCAATGTAGGCTCTTTCACGCGGGTTGAAGTCCTGCGCAATGATGTGCTTTAAGGCTTCCACATTCGTGGCTTGCTGTACTTCTTTGACAAACCACAACCGTGGCGTTGGATTTTCACGCTCTAAAACAAATGCACTGCCGTTGAAGACAGGCTTGAAGCCCACCACCGAGTATGGCGTACTGCTCACAATGTATTTGATGTTGAGCAGATCCGTCATCACAGGATTTACGAAAAAAAATGGGGTTTCTGTCGAACCCATTCCAACCGTTTCAATTAAATCTTGATAGAGCCGCAATTTTGCGCCTTGATAGCCACCTACGCTCTCCATCTTGAAATACGCTAGCCAGTTTGGCTCTTTGTTAAAATCATGAGGATTGATGCGGAACTTGCTTTTATCTTTTTCCAAAAACTCAATGAAATCTGGCTTTGCAAAGAACGCTTTCTGCTCCTGCGCATCTTTGAGGTCTTTGAGCAAATCCGTGCTTGCGCGCCAAAGATCCAGCACAACAGTAATCACGACCAGTGGCACAAAAATTGCAGCCTGCAGTCGACGGCGTGCAAAGAAATAGCCCCCTACAAACACGACGCTAACAAAGAACAGTGATAAGACCACATCTGTTTTTACTTTATCAAACAAGCGATATTCATCAGAAATTATTTTTATCACATTGGGTACTCCGGGATTTTGCTTGATGAGCATCTGACCGCGCGGACTTGCCGCATACTCCTTGAGGTAGACGGGTTCGTAGCTTGAGATACCTATCATTGCCACAAAAAGTAAGATTACTGCACCAAGCGCCATATACTGCAGCGCTTTCATAGCCTTCTCAGGCTGTGTTTGACGCAAATCGTAAAGTGCCTTGATGCCATAGCCAGCCAGAATGCATGCCGAGGTTTGTAGCAAAATCAGAATCATTGAGGGCGCACGAAACTTATTGAAAAACGGCAAGAAGTAAAACAGCGGGTCAAACAGTATGGGCAAATACTTGCCGAAAGAGATAAGCAACGCAATGGTACCGATGACCCCAAGCGCTTGCACGAAATGCTCACGCCGATAGTATATCAAGCCAAAAAGCGCAAGCACCAGAATCGTTGCACCAAAAAATTGTGGGCATGCCGTAAAAGGCTGCGGTCCCCAGTAAGTGTTATTACCGTAGCCGTAGTAGTACGGAATAAAAAAGGTCAGTACTTCACTTACGCCAAAAGACCAGCTTGTAGCATAGTCGTAATCCAATCCCGAACCTGCCGGTTTTTTCTTTGCGTCCGGTGAGCTTGGCAGGCTAAGTTCAGGCACCACTTCCGTGATGCTGGCAGACCCGCGAATCGAGTGTGGCGTGTATTCTGCTACTGAAAGATAGGTATCTGCCGACATCGATAAGCCAATTGCCACTGCAATAACAAAGCCTGCAACACTGCGTAGCCATGCTTGCAGCGACTCTTTGCGCACCAGCGCTGAAATAAGTTCAAAAAGAAAGTAAATCCCTACCGCCAGATAAGCATAATAAACCATCTGCACGTGCGTAGAGCGAATTTGCAGATTCAGCACAAATGCGAGCGCAGCAAGATTGAAGATGTTCTTTTTCCAGTCATGCTCTTCGCGCAAGCGTTCCAAGAACACCAGTGTGAAAGGCAGCATAGAAATTGCTATCATCTTGGTGTTATGCCCAACGGGCACCCACACAAGCGACAGCGTAGCAAATGTGCCACCAAGCGCCCCAACCATCGCTGCAAATGGTGTAGCTTTTTTGATACGCAGGAGCGTATAGATTCCAGCGCTATAGATGAAGAAATACACAATTACCCAATCCGAAATATCATTGCTCGATGGCGCTGTAATGAACTGTAGGAATTTGCCCCAAAGTATATTGAGCACATCAAAGGCACGATCGCCTGTGGTCGTCAGAGAGCCATAAGAAGGCATGCCACTGAATATGTATGGAATCCACTGCGGGAAGATGCCTTGTTCTATGGCTTCATTTATGTAGGTCTGCAAGCTGAGCGAGGCTGTATTGTCAGGTGTAATAAAAATTTTACCGCCAAACAGTGCCTCCCAAAAGAAAAGCAGGAGCAGTACGCCAATGGTCAGAAGTGCAGCAAGGTCTTGATACGGCTCAGCGATGAGCGGTTTTTCTTCGATAGGCGACTTCGCAGCGCGCGCAGTTTCTGCCTTCTTAGCTTTCTTCGTTCCTGAAACAGCGGATTTTGACATACTTTTGTGAATGATTCAACGAAAGATTGTTGTGTCGTTTTTATGCCACTCATAAAAGGCTTGTAATTTACAAAACTTCTATGGTTAAACTGTGCGTCCTATGCCTCGCTCTGCGCTAATCATATTTTTCAAATGGGCAAAAGCAAATAAGGTTAAAACGCGCCTTGCTCCCGCACTCTCTCCAGATGATGCCGCAGCGCTCTATGCTGCATTCGTGAAAGATACTTTCGCAAAGGTTCGGGCATTGAAAGACATTGAGATTTTCGGATATGTCAGTGGTATGCTCGGCAATGGCAACGATTTGGAGGCACACTTGCATGCACAATCTCTTACTTTACGCGAACAACAAGGCACTGATTTAGGCGAGCGCATGCACAACGCCTTTCAAGAGCTCTTCCAAGATGGCTTTCAGCGTGTCGTGATTATTGGCACAGACTCGCCAGACTTGCCGCTGAATTATATCACTGCTGCCTTCGACTCGCTGCATTACTCACCACACGCTTTATGCATTGGTCCAGCAGCAGACGGTGGCTACTACCTGCTCGGCATGAACCATTTCTTTCCCGAAGTCTTCCAAAGCATACCATACAGTTCGTCCGAGACCTACCGTGCCACCTTGCACCAAATTATCCCCCTTTCAGTGCGCCTCTTTACCTTGCGCCGCTGGTACGATATTGATACGCTCGATGATCTCTTACGCCTTTCTCAAAATCTTCAGCCAGACCTTCTGCCCTTTACTTCGACTGCTCTTGCAAGGATACGCCTGACGACCAGTGAGCAGATTGCAGTTTCTGCAACGACGTAACTTCATGGACACCACATTCACTTAAACTTTTGAAACTTACCTAAACTTCATCTTAGCGATACTTCTTTAACACAAACTAACAACGATGCAATTTTGGAGCATTTTTTTTACCGTATTTGGCACCGTCTTTCTCGCTGAAATTGGCGATAAAACTCAACTTGCTACAGTGCTCTTTGCAACGAAAGCCGAGACAAGCAAGTGGGCAATTTTCTTCGGTGCTGCAACAGCGCTGGTCTTGGCAGCAGGTATTGGTGTTGTTGTAGGTGAACAACTTGGCAAGTGGATTTCGCCACGAACGCTCAAATGGGTTGCAGGTGCCGGCTTCGTGGCTATCGGCATTTGTACCATGTTTTCCGGGGATTGAGCTAAACCTCCCTCTACATCGAGCTAAGGCTTTGCTTGCCATAGCGTTTTCAGCGCCGCACAAAGTGATTTGTTGCTTGCCGCTCATTTGTTAGTTCAGCGAGAAGCCATGAAAAAATCGTGAGTCTTCTGCTTGCGAACGGCACTGTGAAAGGTACGGCTCTGATAATTTGCTGCGCCATACCAGATCGTTAGGCGGCACTCGGTTCACAGCATAGGGTGGGCGGCTACACTGGTTTTTTGTCCGCACGCCTTGAAGCAATGCCAAATAGAGTGCAATACTGCCGCCCGCCACTACGCCAATTGCAAATACCAGAATTAGCAGGTAGAAGCGCACATACTGTAGCATATTGATAATCTCATCTGGCATTTGCCTAGTCTTAAATTTTGTTTTATCTCAATTCCAATGGCTTGAATACACTGCAAGAAAATAAAATTTTAGAAAGAACAACACACCATGCGTCTCTACGTCTGCGCATCAATGCCGAGTTCCTCGCGAATTTGCGCACACCACTGTTTAATGCGCATATCCGTCAGATCACTTTGATTTTCAAAATCGATTACGAGTCCCCAAAAGTGCTGCTCATCATAAAGCCCTTTGGAGTGCTCGAACTCGTAGCCTGCACGAGACCAAAGCCCAAACACTTGCGCCCCGCGCGAGACCACCGCATCGGCAATTACTCCGATAGAGTCCACAAAGTATTGAGCATATCCCACTTGGTCGCCTAGCCCAACGAAGCCGACGTATTTGTCCGTAAAATCTATTGACTCGAGCTTCGGCATGAAATCCTCCCAATCGGCTTGCATCTCGCCGTCATACCAAGTTGGTGCAGCAAGAATGAGAATGCTGTATTGCGCCATATCTTCTGCCGTTGCGTCTTTGACATTCCAAAGATCGACGACATCTGCACCTAATTCTTGCTGAATTTTGTGGGCAACAAGTTCCGTGTTGCCCGTCTGCGTTCCGTAAAACAGTCCAATGTATCCCATTTGTCCCTCCTGATTTACTTTGTTTGTATGCCTAATTCTGATACCTTGAAATGTGAGTCAATGAGGGCGCGTATATCACTTTTTACGCTCTCAGGCGATTTGCCTTGCTTAAATGTTTCTTCATCGAGTTTGAAGAGTGCTTCTGCAAGTTTTTGGTCACCATCTGCTTCTTTGAAGGCAAGGCTGCGCCGCTGTTCATAGATGTCGTTCCAAACGGCTAAGACCTCACGCCAGAAAGGGCGATGCTTTTCCCACCACTCTTTGCCCGGCAGTCCAGCACTTGCATCTTCCACACGCTTATACATGTTCAAGCCTTTTTCTTGAACAAGTTCTACATCGGCACTGCCTTCGGCGCGAATGAGTTTGATGTTGTCTTGCTCATGCAGAAAGCCATAGTCGGTTAGGATATGGCGATTTCTGCGGCGCAGCACGTTATAGTCATTACGCTTGGTGTATTCACGTCGCGGTAAAGGCGCGTCGGCAACAGACTCCCAGTAATGCTTGCCGTCGACATGCACCCATGTGCCAATGCCTTCATAGCGCGGGCTATCGTCGACTGAATAGACTTTCTGCACCCATTTGCCCTTTACATCTTCGGGCGAAAGTCTTGTGTAACGCCATTTGAGATTGTGGTCAAATGTGTAAAGGTCTTGGCATTCGTAAAGCCAATCTTCGCGCCAATGTTTGATGATAGATTTTTCGCCTTTGGAATTTTCCATAATCAAGAGATGCAGCAGAGAAATTTTATTCTCGCTCTCTTCATCAATTGTGATGTATTCCAATCCGCTAGCGCGATATGGCTCTTTCAATTTGTAATCTGGATTATCAGAAAAGGTTTCTGCATATCGAAAATCCACGAAGTATGTACCAGCCATAGCTTTGATGGCTTCTTTATCTTGCTCTTTTTTGTTTTGAGCAAAAGCTGTTGCGCTCAATAAGAGCAGCGCGGAAAGAAGAAGTGTTTTCATGGTCGTCTCCTTGTTTTGAGTTAGTTAAGCAAACGCTGCAAAGAGTGTTCAGAATCTGCCGATGCATAATCATGATGTTTATGATGCTTATGTCTACATATCTTATGTAGACTAAGTCTAATTAAATAAAAATTCTTTTTATCTCAAAATTTGGTTTGCGCTCAGATTGAGCTTTGAAGATGTTGCAGCAAGCTGTAGATTTTTTGTTTGTCTTTGGAGGATTTAGCATGAATGCCACGCACTTGCTGTTGCCGCACTGGCAAAGGGAAGCGCAGATTTTTCATCAGAAGATGTCTCTTGTAGCGCGTCGTCTTCATCATGGAGCAATTCATGATGCAAGGGTAGCCATGAAAAAACTGCGCAGCTATGCGCGTCTATCTGACAAGGTTATGCGCACATCATTGCGTGCAGCGCTTTTACCCTTTGCAACGCTTTATCTCACTTGTGGCGCTTGTCGTGATGCCTATAATGCGATACGCTTGCTGGAAACATTTTCGCATCGTCTTGAGCGACGCTTTCCACTGTTTGAAGCCTACTTGAAAATTTCGCTTCAAGCCCATGCACGGTATCTGCGTAAGGTCTTTACAATTTTGCCAATTTCAGAAAGCGACTGGCAGTTGCTCTCACAACCGCAGGGCTTGAGTGAGAGAGTTTCTTTGCAAGCGCTTCGCGCCATGCAAGATGAAACCCAAGCCTTGTGGGAAAGTGTTGAAATGCCTGCTTCTGACCGCAATGCTGAAGCCTTGCACGATTTGCGCAAAGCGTTGAAGCAGTTGTTTTACTGGTTAGAGGTCGTGCCTGCCTCTGACTCGTTTGCTTTTCATGATTTCAAAGCCCTGCGCACGCTCAATTCACTTTTTGGCAAATGGCAAGATTTGCATCAATTAGAGCGGCGCGTTCAGCTCTTTCGGCAAGAGTTTTTGGGCAAAGGGACAAGTGAGCGACGTGACCTTAAATTGCTTCTGAAAAGCATTGCACAAGAGAAGCGAAAACTCTACAGCTCAATGACAGACAAACTTTCACTCTTGCTTGAGGCGCAGGGAAAGTAAAAACTTAATTTCGCGTTGAGCTTGACTAAAAACAAGAAAGCCGCCTTAGCATGGCTTGCTGGCGGCTTTTCTCTTTTCTTCGAGTGTGCTACTGAGCATGTTCAAGTGTTTTCTTTGCGTGCGTATTCTCGGGCATTTCAATCGTGATAGGTTTTGCCTGCCAAATTTCATTAGCGTATTCCTGAATGGTGCGGTCAGAAGAGAATTTACCTGTATTTGCCACATTGAGAATACTCATTTTCGTCCATTTGTGCACATCGCGGTAGGCTTCACTCACCTGCTTTTGTGCGCGCACATAGTCAGCAAAATCTGCCATCAACATGTAGTGGTCGCCTTGTAAGAGGGAATTGACGATTGGGCGGAAGAGATCGGGTTGAGAAGGTGAGAAGTATCCGCTTGCAATCATATCAATCACCTGTTTGAGTTCCGGATTTTGTTCGTAATACATCCAAGGCTGATAGCCTCTTTGACGCAGTGCTGCAACTTGCTCCACAGTAAGACCAAAGATGAAGATGTTCTCATCACCTACTTCTTCTTTGATTTCGATATTTGCGCCATCGAGCGTACCAATGGTGATAGCACCATTGAGCGCAAACTTCATGTTGCCTGTACCACTAGCTTCTGTGCCTGCCGTAGAAATTTGTTCAGAGAGGTCTGCTGCTGGAATGATTTTCTCAGCAAGGGAGACGGAGTAATTTTCAAGAAAGACAACTTTTAATTTCTCTGCCACATCACGGTCGTGATTGATGACCTCTGCAATAGAGTTAATCAACTTGATGATGAGTTTTGCTTTGTAGTAGCCCGGTGCGGCTTTACCTGCAAAAATGATAGTACGCGGTGTAATGTCTTCGTAAGGGTGAGCTTTAATCCAATTGTAGAGCCACACTACATGCAAGGCATTGAGCAGTTGCCGCTTGTATTCATGAATGCGTTTGATGTGGCAGTCAAACATTGAATCAGGATTAACCACAATGTGATTGTGCGATTTGATATATTCTGCTAGTGCAAGTTTATTTTCGCGTTTGACCTTGCGCCAACTTTCTTGGAAAGCTGCATCCTCTGCATAAGGAATCAGTTTTTTGAGTTCGTACAGATTTGTTACCCATTCCTCGCCAATTTTTTCATCGATTAGCTTTGAGAGTCTAGGGTTGCACAGACGTAGCCAGCGGCGTGGTGTGATGCCATTTGTTTTGTTTTGGAATTTTTCGGGCCAGAGTTCATAAAAATCTTTGAACAGCGTCTGCTTGATTAGTTCAGAGTGTATGGCAGCAACGCCATTGACGGCATGACTGCCTACAATTGCAAGGTTTGCCATGCGTACCATGCGTGTCGGACCTTCTTCAATGAGTGAGAGGCGTCTGATTTTTTCAAGGTCGTTTGGATACTTTTGTCTAATCTCCTCCAAGAAGCGTCGATTGATTTCATAGATAATTTGCAAGTGGCGTGGCAAAAGATACGCCATTAAATCTACCGGCCATTTTTCAAGGGCTTCAGGCAGCACTGTGTGATTGGTGTAGGCAAATGTGCGTGTGGTGATGTTCCAAGCTTTTTCCCAACTCAGGTGTTCAATATCGACCAGCAGGCGCATCAATTCTGCTACAGCGATAGCAGGGTGTGTGTCATTGAGTTGGATGGCGACTTTATCGGCGAATTGGTCAAATGTTGTGTGTGTTTTCTTATAGCGGCGGATGATGTCTTGCAGTGTTGCTGAGACAAAGAAATACTCTTGCTTTAGGCGCAGTTCCTTGCCTTCAGGTGTATTGTCGTTAGGATACAAGACTTTTGAAATTGTCTCTGACTCTGCTTTCTCGGCGACGGCGCGGTCGTAATCACCTTCGTTGAAGCACTCGAAATTAAACTCGCGTGTGGCTTTGGCTGACCAGAGCCGCATATTGTTTACGGTATTGTTACCGTAACCGGGCACAGGTGTGTCGTACGCCAGCGCCATGACTTCTTGTGTATTGATCCAATCGTGGCGCAAGTTGCTGTGTTGGTCAAGATACTCGCGCACGTTGCCGTAGAATTGTACTTTGTAGAGGTATTCAGGGCGCACGATTTCCCAAGGGTTGCCATAGCGGAGCCAGTTATCGGGCGTTTCAACTTGATAGCCGTTGCGAATCTTTTGCGCAAAGATGCCAAACTCATATCGAATGCCATAGCCATATCCGGGAATACCGAGCGTAGCCATAGAGTCTAAGAAGCACGCGGCGAGGCGACCTAAACCGCCGTTTCCTAAGCCAGCATCGGGCTCAATTTCTTCGATAGCTTCTAACTTATAGCCTAATTGTAGCATCAACTCACGAATTTCATCACTCAGACCTAAATTGAGGGCTGCATTGCCCAGTGTGCGTCCAATAAGAAATTCCATTGAGAGATAATAGACGCGCTTGACGTCTTGACGGTAGTATGTTTGCTGTGTTTCAATCCAGCGGTCGATTAGCGCATCGCGCACGGAAAAAGCCAGCGCGTTGTAGCTATCACGCACTGTAGCGGTGTATTCGTCTTTTGCAAGGGAGTATTTGAGATGTTGAGCGAAAAGCGCGCGCAGCGTTTGCAAATCTTCTTCTTGCAAGCCCGGCTTTGCCGAGAAGTTACGCGTAGGCGAACCGAGTTTCTTGAACGGCATAGTTATTACTCCTTTACTGATTGGTGTGCAAGTCACTTCTTCCAGCACAGACGGCTGAAACTTCTACAAGAACAGTGGAAGATACATGAATTGGCTTGAAATGCGAAGTTTTTTTGGACCGTGGTACACTCCAACTCTACACGCAATGTACGCCGAGCGCTACAAGAAAAGCGAGGGCACGCTCAGGCATCACTCGCCAAACTTTTGCTTGAACTCTTCAAAATTATTGATGATAATTTTATTCATGTCGCGCTCGATAAGTCCTTCTCGCTCGAACATGGTGAGCACACGCGAAATCGTCTCGCGTGATGTTGCAGCGTAGTTTGCGATTTCTTGCTGACTTGCAAAGTTGTCAATCTCTACACGACCTTTGCGTACGCGCCCAACATCGTTTGCCAGACGCACAATCACTGCAGCGACTTTACCGACCGCATCTGCCAAAGAAATACTTTTGATTTGGCTATCGGTCTTGCGTAAGCGGGAGACCAGTTCTCGCAGCAGCGCCAGAGCCAGTTTGGGATACTTCTCAATGAACTCAATAAATACTTTACCATCGATGCGAAGGACCTGCACTTTTGAGAGCGCAACCGCATCTGCGGAGCGTGTCGCACCATCCAGGACAGACATTTCGCCAAAAAATTCTTTCTCGCCCAGTATCGCTAAAATCACTTCTTTGTATTCCTCATTTGTGCGACAGATTTTTACCATGCCTTCCAGAATTATGTAGACCGAATTTCCTTCCTGACTTTCAAAAATAATGACATCGTCTTTCTTGTAAGTCATCAATTGGCTACGTGTAATAAGGTCAGAAAGTTCCTTTTCACTCAAAGATTCAAAAATGCTGACTTCCTCAAGTTGACGAACAAGTTCACGATGTTCCATTGTTCAAAGAAGTTTTCATAAAAAGTTTTTGTCAAGCGTGCTAATATAGCGATTTCTAGTGCGTAAAGGAATGTTCAGACTTTGCAATGCACGCAGGAAGTTCTACGAAAAATGTTGCGCCCTTACCTTTCCCTTCGGATTCTACCCAGATTTTGCCATCGTGCAACTCGACAAGTTGTTTGACAATCGCAAGCCCCAAACCCGTTGAGCTCTCTCCGCCTGTTGGCTTTGCAGACAAACGCTGAAACTTGCCAAAAATCTTGCTCATATCCTCTGCACTGAATCCTTGACCTTCATCTTGCACAGAAATGAGCACAGATGCGTGCATCTTAGACGCGCTCTGATTTTCTGCGTTCATTGTCTCGGAATTCTTGCTGTATGTTTCTTGCTTCTGGCAGCGCACTACGATTTTCTTCTCGTAAGGACTATACTTGATTGCGTTGTTGACAAGGTTGTCCAGGATTTCCATCACACGAGAAGCATCAGCATAGACAATACACTCTTGATACGCGTCGAGTATCAGTGTCTGCTTTTTGCGAAGTGCAAGGGGTTTATTTTGTTCCATCACAAGGTGTGCTAATTTTGCAACATCACAGAGCTGTTTTTGCAAAGTAACCTTGCCCAAGTCCACCTCAGTCGTCTGCAGCAGTTTATTAATCAGTTGAACCATATTGCGTGCTGCGCGTTCAATAATCGTCCCTGCTTTTGCCACCTCTTGATCTGAATGCTCTTTGAGCAAAGAGGCAAATCCAATGATGGATTGCAGTGGACTTTTTAGGTCATGCGCTGCAACTCCTAAGAGTTCGGTCTTAAATTGATTGGCTTCTTCAGCTAAAAGTCTTTGACGGTGCGTTTCTCTGAGCGCATCTGCAAGTTCTTCAGTGCGCTTGATTACTTCAACTTCAAGGTCGTGATTGCGCTTGTTGACATGCTGAATGCGTTGAGCGTAAAAGAAATAGATTGTGCTAAGGCAAAGCAGGATCGAGCCCGTCAAAAACCACCATGTCTTCCAGAAAGGTGGGTGCACAATTACTTGTAGCAATATCTCATCTTCGCTCCACTTGCCCTCACTCGGCATCGCCTTGATACGCAAACGATACGTGCCTCCATCCAAATTGGTATAGGTAGCAAATCGCCGCGTTCCGCTGTAAATCCAGTCTTGGTCAAATCCCTCCAGACGGTAGGCATACTGACTTTTCGCCGGATTGCGATAATGCAGCAACGCGAACTCCACCGAGAAAAAGGCATCGCTGGGCAAAAGTTCAATACTGTGTTGACGGGGTGGCAAAGCTCTGTCAAAGACCGCAATAGCTGTTATGGCAATTGGTGGCACAACCCACTTGCAATATGTACTATCAGGGCGAAAACAGATCACGCCTTTTGAGACAGGAAAATACAGCAAGCCACTTGGCGCCATCGCATAATTTGCCAGATGAAACGATGCGTGTGGCAAGCCATCATAGGTATTGTAGGTGCGTGTGCGGTACGTTTTCGCATCGAACTGGCACAGTCCATTGCTGGTGGCCAGCCAGAGATTTCCATAAGTATCAGGCAAAACGCTGAAGACCTGATTGCTAGGCAAGCCGTCTTTGGTCGTAAATTGCTCGAGGCATACTGCGTCTGCTGTTGTGTAAGGATTGAAGCGGAAGAGCCCCCCATTGTAAGTGCCAATCCAGAGCACGCCAGATGGCTCTTCATAGAGTGCTCGCACGATTTTGGGAGTATGGTTAGACGCGCACAGTGCATCAAGTTCAATAAACTGTTTTGTCTTTGGATTAAATTGCGCCACACCGTCTTCTTCAAAGCCCACCCAAAGCATTCCGTTTTTGCTGGGTTTTACCACTCGCACTTTTTTGTAAGCTGAACCTGCACCCGCAGACTTTGGATGATCAATGTACTCAAATGTATGCGTTCGCACATCAAATTTCTTGAGCCCGTTCCATGTTGCAAGCCAGAGGTTATGCTCGGCATCTTCACAAATAGAGGTGATGCGGTTATCGCGCAGGCTGTCACGACCCGCCCCGGTATAGTAGAAAGTTGTGAAGTGTCGTGTAAGCGGATCATATTGCATCAGTCCGCTGCCCCATGTGCCGATCCACAATTTTCCAGTACTGTCCTGATAGAGCGAAAGAATCATATTAGAGCTGATTGTGCGCGGATTAGACACTTCAGTTTTCATGTAATGTCTCCACGTTTCGCTATTAGGCTCTCGCTGATACAGTCCGCCGCCAACAGTACCAACCCAAAGCGAGCCATCTGCTGTCTCTAAAACTGATTCAATGACATGTTGCTTTTCGATGGGCACACGAATATACTTGAAGCGGGCTACCGTCGGATTGAATTTGTTTAGCCCACCGTTGGCGGTGCCGACCCACATTATTTGACTTTGATCCTGAAAAATGCACTCCACTTTGGCATCGCTTAGCGAATAGGGATTATCATTTTCGGGCATAAAAAAAGCAATGTCATTCTCTTCTGGCAGAAATCGTACTAGTCCATGACTTTGTGTGCCGAGCCATATTGCGCCATCATGACTTTCGTAAATGGTATTCACCGTCAGTGAAGTTGTAAATCCATAAGTATTCTGCCACTTGAAGTCGTAATATCTCACTTGCATTGTACCATCTTTGATGCGCACGTAGTCAAAACCTTTGTCGTAGCCGATCCACAGTGCCCCCGACGTGCTGACATAAAGAGCACGAATACGATTTCTGCTGATAGCATGTTTATCGTTTGCTTGATAGCGCTTGCATTTACCTGTTTTTAGGTCAAGGTAATTAAGCCCGTTGTCGGTCGCCACCCACAGGCCATGATCCTGCGCCAGTTGAAGTGCCGTAATCACATTGCTCGAGAGTGATGAGGAATCGTTGGCGTCGTGCAAGATATGCGAAAATGTGCGTGTCTGTGTCTCAAAACGATTCAAGCCGCCAGTGGTTGCAATCCAAATCGTGCCACTGGAATCTTGGACAATTGCTGTGATGTCGCCCTTTGTCAGACTCTCTAGATTCTCTGGCTGATGCTGGTAGGTTGTGAAAGTCTCCCTGTGACGATTGAAGCAACAGACACCTGTGTTTGCCCAAGTGCCTATCCAAAGAGTGCCTTCTCGGTCTTCGAGCATGGTACGAATGCCTTTGCCTAAGAGTGAAGGGGAACTGCCACGCTGGTAGGTCGTGACAGTGTAACCGTCATATTTGTTTAGTCCATCTGCCGTGCCAAACCACATAAACCCAGTTCGGTCCTGCAAGATGGCATAGACACTTTCATTAGATAAGCCTTGCGCTGACCCAACGCGCTCGAATTTAATCTCGATAGATTGTGCATGTGCTAGATTGCAGTTACACACCGAGAGAGAGGTCAGGAAGTAGAGCGCAAATATCTTAGCACGATGACCCATCTTCAAAATGCATAAACGGTTCTGAAACTAAGATAGTCTGAGGAGGCGATGGCTCGTATTCTAGCGTCGTCGCATTCATATATCGCTATGTTGCTCATGCTGCTGCATACACGAGATATTAAGAAAAACTCGGGAAAATGTACTGCTGTTCGCAAATTGTGATGTTAGACCAAGAATGAAACGCTGGTGCGTAGTGAGTGTGGGGCAGCAACAGTTTGGAAGTAACAATCATTTTTGAGACTGCGCCAGACGGGCTTGAGCCTCTGTAATCGTGTATGGCGCTCGACTTGGCGCATCGTGTCCGTTGAGTCTGCTTAGTGCAATTGTAATATACGCAGCAAGTATTCGAAGTATACTCAAATGATGCTCAGAATACATGTGGGCTTTGTAACTTTGCACTGTAATTACGCCTATTACTTGCGATGCCATCATCAATGGCGAAAACATCAAAGATTTCGGCTGACCAGCAGCACGCGGCGTAGGTAATCGCTTGATGTAGGCGGCATACTCTTTCTCAAAATCCCCTATCAAGATATCTTGTTTGTGCGCCACACACCAGACGGCTGGGCGATCGTCGTCTGTCATCGCCATTTTATGTTCAGGCAACTGCACTCCCATATCTACAAAAATGCGGTAGGTGATTTCCTGTTTTTCGGCATCGTAGAGCCCAATTCCAAATGCATCGGTATCCATCAGGGTATGGAGGTGTTCGTACATCACACTGACAAGCGTTTTCACATCGTGGGCTGCCGCAATATGTCTGCCTATCTCGGCGAGCACTTGCATTTCTCTATGCGCAGCTTGCAGTTGCTGCGCCGTCTTCTTTGCTTCACTTGCCCGGGTTTCAACTTGCATTTTGAGCGTCGCATTTTCATGCGCAAGGCGAGCAGCGCGTCGCCAATACACCCAAAATATGCCGACAAGCAGTGCAAGAAGCCCAAGTGTGAAGAAAACTTGCGGCGCAACAGATATCGTACCACCTTGCTCAGCGCCAAAGCGTGGCTGCGCGTATGCATCACGCCAAGGCAACAACGCACCGTAAGGGAAAACAGAGCACACAACCCAGCAGTTCTTCATTCATCGACAGTGTTTTGGTGGCAAGTAACATGCAGAATTTAATAAGAGCAGCGGACTAAAAAAGCTCGTCGAAGGTCTGTGCTTACGATGCCTTAGCTTTGTCTCTCAACACCGTATTCTTGCGCGGCTATTTTTAGTTCAGAGCCTCTAAGTTATATTCGCCCGTCTTGACTGCAATCATACAAAGAAAAGCCTCATCATGACCCGTGCTATCACACAATCTATCACTTTTTTCTTGCTCTGCGGCTTACTCTTGGTCTTTACATCGTGTAGCAAGAAAGATACAAACCCGAAAGTTGATACGAGCGGTCAGAAGGACGAAAAGTCAGAAGTTTCAAGTACGCCCTCCAGCACAGCGACAGAGACGACTCCATCCTCTTTATCTGGTGAGGCGGCACAGCGCGCGCTGTTCATCATCAAGGAGACAGGTCGGTTCGGCTACATTGACCAGTCTGGCAAGGTAGTTGCTTCAGCTATCTACGAGGAAGTAGGCGAACTTTCGGAAGGGCGTGCACGCATAAAGATAGATGGCAAGTATGGGTATTTGGATGATGCTGGGCGCATGGTCATCAATCCACAATTTGATGGTGCTGGCGATTTCAAAGAAGGGCTGGCGCGTGTGCGTTTAGGCTATAAGTGGGGCTATGTAAATCTCGAGGGAAAGTATGACATCAACCCACAGTTTGACGCTGCTGGCAACTTCTCGGAAGGGCTTGCTAAAGTGCGTGTCGGGAGCAAGTATGGCTTCATTGACAAAACCGGCAAATTCGCCATCAATCCACAGTTTGAAAATGCTGGTGATTTCAAGGAAGGGGCTGCCAAAGTCAAAAGTGGTAAATGGGGCTTTGTAGACAAAACTGGGGCGATGCTCGGCTCACCAATCTACGACTTTGTCTCGGATTTTGCTGAAGGCATGGCACTTGTCAAAATTGGGTCGAAGTATGGCTATATCGACCGCACAGGGCGTTTGGCGATTCCTGCAGAGTATAGCCTTGCAAAAAGCTTTTCTGAAGGTCTGGCTGCTGTAACAAGCCCTAACCCGCAAGACAAAAACAAATCAGGCTACCTTGACAAGACCGGACAAATGGCAATCATGCCAGAGTTTTACAGGGTTGGTAATTTTGTCGATGGCTTAGCGAAGGTCGGGTTTTATCGTCCTGAAGGCTATGTATTTGGCTTCATTGACAAGAGCGGCAAATACGCTATCAACCCACAGTTTGAGACTGCCTTTGATTTTTCCGAAGGCTATGCTCCTGTCAAGTCGGGCGGCAAATGGGGCGCTATCGACCGAAGCGGCAAGTATGTAATCGCTCCGCAGTTCGATACACTGTATGCATTCAAAAATGGCTTAGCACAAGCCAAGTTGGACACAAAGTTCGGCTACATCGATGCGTCAGGCAATTTTGTCTGGAGCACAGAGTTACCTGTAGTTGAAACCGTCTTTAGTCGCCTCTTTTTTGGTACGATTGGTCGCTTGGAAATTCAAATGAAGCTCGAGCGCAATGGAGAAGACCTCTTCGGCTCTTACTTCTACAAAAACATCGGCACGGACATTCGTTTGAGAGGCAAAATTGACAAGGAAAACAACATCACACTCGAGGAATTAGATGAGCAAGGCAGCGTGGGTGCAACCTTCAAAGGCTCATTTACTGCGCCCAACCTTATTCAAGGCAAGTGGACGAAAGATGGGAAAACACTGACCTTCGAACTTAGGGAAATTGATATGGAGATGAGCGAAGGTGATTAGCGCTTCTAGAAAACCTGTGCTGTCGTTATGACTTTTCTGACCCTTGTCTTAATGTTTTTTGCTCCACGATAGCTGGGAGTGCGATAAAAAAGGTGCTGCCCATGTTCTTCCCCTCAGATTCTGCCCATACTTTGCCGCCATGCATCTCGGCGATTTCCTTCACAATCGAAAGCCCTAATCCTGTTGAACTCTCTCCACCCGTGGGTCGTGCTGAAAGGCGCTGAAAGCGACCAAAGAGTTTGCCTAAATCTTCTGCTGTTAAGCCCAGACCTTGATCTTTGATTGCCACTAAAATGTAGGGTAAAGGCAATGCCCTGTTTATGTTTAGCTTATGATAGTTACCGTTTTGTGTTAGTATGATTTTTTTGCATGAAATTGTGATAGTCGTATTATGTGGCGAATACTTGATTGCGTTGCTGAGAAGATTATCCAAAGCATGCCGCATGCGGCTTTCGTCCACATTAGTGTAGAGCGGCGTGGGGTTACTTTCGAAAATAATGCGCTGAGATTTATTTGAGGCATTGGCTTGATTGCCTTCAATGACAGATTTAATGAGCATGCAAATATCGACAGGCATGCAACTCAACGTGATTCCCAAATCCAGCTCCATGCTCTGCAAGAGTTCCTCAATGAGGCGCAGCATTCGCTCTGCTGCACTAGAAATATATACGGCATATGTTTTGACGTTTTCCAGTTTTTTTTCCTCATCAATGAGGCGAGTGAAGCCACTGATGACTTGAAGAGGATTTTTGAGGTCGTGTGTCGCCATGCTAAAAAACTGCAGACGAAGTTCATTCAGCTTACGCAGTTCTTTTGCTTGTACCTCAAGCAATTGATTTTGTTTTACAAACTCCTGTGTACGCGCTTGCACAAGCGCCTCGAGCCTAAGGTTTTCTTTTTTAAGTCTCTGCGTACGTTGCCAAACAAAAAACATCACTGCTCCTGCACCGAAGAGCACATATAAGCTATACGCCCACCATGTACGCCATGGTGCTGGGCGCATAATGACGGACAACGTCGTGCTTTCGCTGCTCCAACTATCGCCGGGATTTGCGACTTGAATGCAAAATTCATACTCGCCCGCAGGCAAGTTGCGATAAACCGCTTCACGCTGTGCTGCATTCGTCTCAATCCAATCTTTGTCATAACCTACAAGTTTATAGCGATAGCGTTTTTGCTCAGGCGTATGAAAGTCACTTGCTGCAAACTCAAACGAGAAAAAGTCATCTAAATGAGAGAGTTCAAGCCGATTGCGTTGGAAGATTGCTGTATCCAAGCCTACGGGTTCATTATATTTCTTAAACCTTGTTAGAATCGGGCGTGACAATGTAGCAGGCAACGACAATTTTTCAGGGAAGAAAGAATTAAATCCATTGATGCCGCCAAAGAAAAATTCGCCGGACTTGCTCTTGAAATACGCCCGCCGATTGAACTCATTGCTCTGCAAGCCATCAGCGATTGTGAAAATGCGGAACTTTTTAGTGTCGGGGTTATACTTTGCGATACCTTTATCTGTACTCATCCAAAGCTGCCCCGTGTCATCTTCTAACACAGCATAGACGTAATTGTGAGGCAATCCGTTTTCTGTTGTGATTGATTCAAATGCCCCTGTGGCAGTATCTTTCAAAATCTTCAAGCCCCCGCTTTTGGTACAGATCCAGAGTATGCCTCGCAAATCACGGTAGATGTGTGTCACATAGTTGCCGCTAATGCGTAAATCTGTTGTTGTGCTAAACATATAATGTCGCTCTATTTTACCGCTCAATATATTCACGCGGTATAGACCTGAGACACTGCCCACCCAGAGTGTCTTGCCCTCTTTATGAAGGGCTTCGATATAGCGAAATTTACGGCTGCTGTCGTAGGGGTTTTCAAGCACTTTTAGCTTGCCTGTTTTAGCCTCTCGGAACAGCAAGCCATCTTCAGTGCCGATCCAGAGATTGGCTTGTTGCTCTGGACCATCTGGGTAAATGACTGTAACAGTGGAAGTTATCGTTTCAGTGTAGAAGGTCTCATTTTTCGGATTAAACTTAATGAGCGCATTGTTGCCACCGAGCCAAAATTCACCACTCGGCGCAGCATGAATCGCCCACAAAACGTCAGTAGTTAATCCCTTTGCCCCATGAGAAGCAACGGTATAGTGCATCCATTTTTGTCTGCCACCTTGTCGCTCCAACTTATTGAGCCCACCGCCTTGTGTGCAGACCCAGACCGTTCCATTTCTGTCAGCATAGATTCCACGCACCATCGGATGACTAAGTGTGTTGCGTGAGATGCGCGAATGTCCATAAAAGTTAAACAGCTCACTTCGCCAATCCCACTTATACAGTCCGCCTATATCTGTCCCTATCCAAATGATGCCTGTTTTGTCTCGAAAAATTGAGAGTATGTAAAGACTTGAGCCTAGCAGCTCCGTTTGCTCATCATCGATGACATGCAGCAGTTCGGCGTTTTGAGGGTTGAAGATAAAGATGCCGACACTATTCATAGCCAGCCACAGACGACCCTCTCGGTCTTCAGTGCCGCACATATCACTTGCTTCTCTCACTTTGGTCAGCAGTGGTACAGATGAGATGGCTTGCAGCGTGTCTGCGCTATGCAAAGTAGGTCGATACCGCCACAATATCTTTTCATGCGTCAATATCCAAAATGCTTTATGCGCATCTTCATATATGGCATGCAGGGTGCCGGTAAATCCAGTTGCGAGATTGGAAAAAGTGTAAAACGTCTGTGTTCTTGGGTTGAAAATTTGAGCTGCCTTATAGGCAGGCAAAATCCAGATCAACCCACGTGAATCAAGGTAGAGCCTACGAATAGTGTTACTTATTAGGTCGCTGTTTTCAGTTGTCCATCTTTGCCATTTTTGCTCATCAGGATTAAAATAGTGCAGTCCGCTCAGCGTGCCAATCCAAAGTCCGCCTGTACTATCGGCAATCACCGAGCCGACTTGCACACCTTGAAGGTAGCGTGTAAAAGTTTCTGTCACCAAGGAAAACTTAGCAAGCCCATTGGGTGTAGCAATCCAAAGATTGTCGTGTGCATCCAAGCAAAGATTGTTAATCGTTGTGTGTGGCAGAGAGTTGGTGTCATGTGGATTGTAATTGTAGACTTTGAAAGTATATCCGTCGAAGCGATTTAAGCCGTCATCGGTGCCAATCCAGAGAAACCCATACCGATCTTGAGTAATACATCTTACAGCGTTGTGACTGAGCCCATGTGCGCCATTATAGTTTTTTGTGATAGGATTCTGGTGTTGCGCTGTCGCATCAAAGCACAGAGCATGCGCCAGTGCAAGTGATAACACAAATTTCAAGCATGAAGTGCTAAGAGACCTCTGCATTCTCAAGATACCCATAGACACACCTCACTCTTGATACTTCTAGACTAATATGGTGTATGTAAATATCAATCTCTGCTTTTTCTCGACTTACTTACTGAGAGCATATTGCGCTCAAAAATTTCCACAAGAAGCCTGCCGTCGTAGTTAGCGGTTTCTTCTGGCAAATTGAGTAATCGATGTAAGGTTGGTGCGAAATCTTCTACAAACGCAGTGCTTGCAAATTTGCCTTGGCGCACGCCTTTGCCACAAAAGAGCATGGGTACTTGCGTGTCGTAATCGTAGGCAGTGCCATGTGTCGTACCTGTTTGAGCAAAAGCAAAGAAAGAGTAGGGTTTGAGTAAGAGTTTGACATCGCCACTGCGAGTGGGATGAAAAGAGTTTTTCGCCATTCTACCAGTCGGGTCTAAGCTGCCTTTTTCAAGCTCGGTGCGTGTGATATAGCCGATAACCCCACGCAGTGACCGTGCACATTCACCAACGAAACGCTCTACCTCGCTGACCACATAGCCCCTCTCTTGCATCACTGCATGATTAAGCACGACTTCATCGTTTTCGATATTTTCAATTACATTCGGATAGCGCACTTCTACCATCTTGCGTAAGGAATCTAGGACCTTTGCTTTGTAGAGCCGCTCACCACGCTGTCCATCAGGCTGAACCAGCTCAGGTAGCGGGGAGACGCCATGGTCAGATGAGAGTGCAATCAGACAGTTCTCAAAGCCAATTTTCTTATCCAAGTATTGAAAGAACGCATCGAGTTGGCGATCGAGACGCACGAAGATATCCATCTGCTCTTGGCTATCGGGACCGAACGCATGACCGCAGTAATCTGGTGAAGAAAAGGAAATCGTAAGGATATCTGTAACGCCACGTTGCCCTAAGGCTTCGCCTTCGATAGCGGCTTTAGCCACTTCTATGGTAAGCTCGTTGCCAAAAGGCGTTGGTGCGATCACCTCAAAGCGTTTTAAGCGGCGCACGCGTGGGTCGTTTAAGGCGGAAATATCTACAATGCGATGTGGGAATACGGGCAGTGTCTCACCTAACAAATTACTTTCGCCTTCTACAGTATCGGGCATTGTGTAGGCGTCAGCAGGTAAAAGCCGCTCCCAAGTTTTGCCAAAGTAGCTTTCCGGCAACTTTCTTTCGTTGAATGCTTGTAGCCACTTGGGCAGCTCACCCTTTGGAAAGTAGTATGAACTTGAAATCCAGTTGCCACTGGCAGCATCGAACCAAAATGCTCCATCCGCGTTTTTGCCTGCTGGGAGAATTGCGCCGCGGTCTTTAAGAGCAATACCGATAACTTTGCTCTTCGGTGACACGGCTTTGAATTTATCTGTCACCATTTCCACAAACGCATTGCGCGGCGACATGCGTCCTGCGCGGCTCTCTGCCTCAACGCCCACAGCAAATACCGATGTATCTTCAACACAATAGACGACACGCCCTGTATTTCGATCAATCCACTCATTGCCAACAATACCACTCTTTGCTGGTACCATACCCGTGAAAATTGTGCAATGTCCGGGTGCTGTATAAGTATTCATGTAGTGGTAGTGCACATTTGTCAGCAGTGCCCCACGCTCAAGCAAGCGTTTGAAGCCTCCAGAAGTTTTTGTTGCAGCAACGAAGTGTTCATCAAAGCGCTCGAGGTAATCGTAACGCAGTTGGTCTATGACAATTGCTACAACAAGTTTAGGCGAGGGCGAATTTGCCCGCTTGGGTTGCGCAGATACACTGATTGGGACAACGCAGAGAAGAAGTACTACAAGGCGCACGGATGACATCATAAGTCTTTGAGTGTGTATGGAGCTTGATAATTTGACGCCCAAAGATACGCCTCAATATGCAAAATTTCGCATCGTCGTCTTTGAAGCATCTATATCTTAAAACCGATTGAAAAACTCACTTGCAGTGCACACGGTTATTTAGTTGCTACCAGCATTGGATGAGATTTGACAACGCTTTCACACTCTATGCGCTCGAGTCTCATAGATTGACTTCGGTATCGATCCATAAATGCGCCGAGAATGTAGGTGCGAAAAAGATAGCCCCAAAAACTTTTTTCAATGAGACGCGGGCTTATGGTGTGTGCAATTTTTTCGTGCGCTTCTTTCCACTTGCTCCAATGTAAGTTCGCATTGTCGTGATGCACAGTATGGTAGCCATTGTTGAAGAGCAAAAAGTTGAGCACAGGGCTGACGAAGTTGCGAGAATGATTTGAGTGAGAAGTCTCGTCAGCGTGCACATGCTGCAGATAATTAAAGATGAGCACTGTAAAGAGTGCGGCTTGATGCGGTAAGAGCACATACAGAATGGCTTTTTTCCAATCCAGCACCAGCGCAATAAGAATCATTGCTCCCAGCACGATATACTGCGAAATTGCAAACCAAAATTTGCTCTTGTCTTTTTCCCAATTCTTTCTCAGGTAGTCCATAATCGGCGTCTGCTGATAGTAACTGCTAATGGTAGGATATGTCAGCAGCGTCCAGAGATTGTTCTCTTCGCTGAAGCGATAGGTGATGGTGTAATCGCCCTCTTTGTTGTTAAACTTGTGGTGATTCTTGTTGTGTGTCGGAATCCAAGCAAAAGTTGGAAAGCCATAGAACAGTGTAATCCAGTAATCGGTGAGTCGATTGAGAAACTCATTTTTCCACATGGGCACATGGTTATGATTGTGTGCAATCACGGCTACCGTTACTGCAAAAAACATGGCGCAGAGCCATAGCATCAGGTTGAAACTATCCAAATTCCATTGAATAAAAAGCAAACTTGTAGCGATGCTCAGAAAAAGAAGCGAGCGAAGATCAGCAGTGTATTTAAGCATTGGAGATATCTACTTATGTTGACTTATAGTTCAAGTTACAACAAAAAAGCGAGAAACACTCAAAAGATTCCAGAAAGTGGTCGGGGCAGAACAGTTGGTGGCTTGTTGAGTTTAATAAAGCCATGCCAAGCTACAGTCTAAATTTTGCACACTCCTCGCTTTGAATTGCTTTCAGCGCCTTCTATATTCAGAGGTACAGCATTTATGCGGCTAAGGTGCTAAGGTGCTACTATGCAATGCGCGTCTTTCCGTAAAGTAACTGGCACTGTGAAATGCATCACTTGATTTGTTCAACGCTTCTGCTTTGCTTGCTGCCTGCATGGTCTGTATGGAGTTTTATTTCCTCAACGGCGTTTGCATCAGCGGCTACCGAACAAATGCTCACATCCACTTCTCTGCACTATGCCTTAGCTCCCAATGCCATAGACGACAAAGAAAAAGGAAAGAAAAAATCGGCAAAGAAGTCAAAGCCTTCCAGCTCCAAGACCGAGAGCAAGAAAGAGAGTAGCACCAATGCTGATGCTGCCAAAGAGAACGATGATGCCAAAACAGTTGTCCCTGACAGCAAGACTAAGACCGCTGAAGCCCCAGCGAAAGACAACACAGGATTTGGTTGGACAGCAATCATCATCAGCATTATTGTCTCACTCGGTGCAGGCGCTGGCATTGTCTTCATTTTTCTTCGACGCCGTGCGCAAGGACCCAGTGCTCCTAAAGCATTATTACCTAGTACGGAAGCCGAAGCCATCGTGGTTGAAAGCAAGGTCTTTCAGTCAGCAGCAGACCAGCCAACGGACATTTCATCCGAAGCATTTACAAGCCATGCTGGCATGTCCTCTGTCGCAGAACCTCACATAAAGCACGAGCGAGAAGCCACGATTCCGCCAAAGTCCCCTCCAGTGCCTGAGCGTGCATCTGAGCCAATCTCGGCAGATCATCGTGGCTCTGAGGGCACATCCACGCCAGACCATCCGACGTTGAGCCAAAGCCCGTCTGCACTCGAGAAAGATTTAACTCATACGCCAACTGCTGCACCTGAAAAAACAGTTTTCCACGAGAAAGCTCAAGCATTTGAAAAAGTTATCCCAGAAGAAAAGCGTGCAACATCTGAAAAAAAACTTACAGAGACGAATGTTCCCGATAGTGCGGGCAGTATAGGCATGTTACTCGATGACAACAACATTGAAAATGCCACTGGCGAAGCAAGCCGCACCGACCTTTTCATGCTCAATGAACTTGAGCCAAAGCCTAAAACCGAACAAAGCGAAGAGTTTGTCGCCGATCAATTGCTTTTGCCTGACGATGCCGAATTGCTCATTGAGTCTGACTTAGCCTCCAAAGATGCGACGGCTCAAGAGATTTCATTGCTTTCACGCTATCAGCACCTCTCTACGCCCGAAGAAGAACGCGACTTTATGAACCAAGTGATCATTTGCACCATCTCTAACTTTGAAGACGTTTTTGAAGATAAGTCCACAAAGCCCATTTTCGTGGAAAATCAAGCGGGCGGTTTTCTCATCTCTAAGCAAGTTTCCAGAGAGGGCTGCGCTGAGGTGTTTATTGTACGTGATTTCCCCATCGAGGATTTCTTTATGCAAGAAAGTCTTACGCCGGTCTTTGAGCTGCAACGCTCAAGCACGGTCTCATCAGGTTTTGTTATCAAATCCCCTGCGATTGTCAGATGCAGTGAGCAAGGTTGGCAGCTTGTAACAAAAGGTGAAATTCTCTTACCTGCTGAAACCGATTAGTCGCCAAAACAGGTTCTATGACTTTACTAGCAACCAGTTCAGCTCAAAACATTGAACAACCTTAGCATGAGATTATGAAAAAACTCACCATTTTCGGCTCGACAGGTTCAATTGGAAGAAATACGCTTGATGTAGTGGCACGATTCCCCGACAAATTTTCAGTGCAATATCTCACGGCAAATAGCAATGTTGAACTTCTCGCTCAACAAGCCTTGCAGTATCGCCCCAAAGCTGTTGCCATCAGCGATGTAACACATGAACGCGCCTTGCGTGAGAAATTGTCAGGTCAAGGTATTGAAGTGCTAGCTGGCGAGGAGACTCTGTGCGAGATTGCGCGACGCAGCGATAGCGATTTTGTGGTTGGAGCACTCGTTGGTTTTGCTGGCTTAAAGCCCACGGTTGAAGCGCTCAAAGCGGGCAAAAGCGTTGGCTTAGCTAACAAAGAAACTTTAGTTGTGGCTGGTGAAATCATCACGCGCCTTGCAAAAGCAAACCGATGCGCCCTGCTGCCGATAGATAGCGAACACTCCGCAATTTTTCAGTGCCTTGTCGGCGAACCTGCAGAGAGCATTGGCAAAATTATTCTTACTGCCTCGGGCGGACCGTTTAGAACCTTACCTAAAGAGGCTTTTTACAGCATCACGCCCGAACAAGCCCTAAAGCATCCGAACTGGAAAATGGGACGCAAAATTACGATTGATTCAGCAACCTTAATGAACAAAGGCTTGGAAGTCATTGAAGCTAAGTGGCTTTTTGACATCGCTCTGGGGAAAATTGAAGTTGTCGTGCATCCGCAATCTATCATTCACTCTATGGTGGAATTTGCAGATGGCAGCATCAAAGCGCAATTAGGCACACCCGACATGCGCATCCCGATTCAGTATGCACTCACCTACCCAGAGCGTTTCTATGCTGATTACCCACGCATTGATTGGAAACAGCTCTCGCGCCTCGACTTTGAAGCGCCAGACAAAGATAAATTCCGCTGCCTTGCTTTGGCTTATCAAGCTATTGAACAAGGCTCATCGTATCCTGCTGTGCTCAATGCCGCAAATGAAGCCGCAGTTGCTCTCTTTCTCGAGCAGAAAATCTCATTTGTCAAAATTCCAGAACTGATTGAAGAGGCTCTCAACGCCCATCAAAATGGACAAAGCGTCGAGATTGATGACCTTATCGAAATTGACCGAGAGACGCGCCGCAAAACCTGTGAGCGAGCTGGCGTCTATGACTTTGCGCTCTAAACAATTAGACCTTATATTGTTACATCTTAATCTTAATTACATTCAGCTCAAGAAAGGATACGAACCATGCCTGAAGAGACATCGCCAAACTCGCAACCATCCGATGCACTGACCACGGCACTTTCCAGTGTCTCCAAAGCTATCGCCGACACCACCAATACAGCGACACAGCTCACGCAGCAACTCGATGTAGAAAAGTTAGCTGCCAGTTCAATAGAACTTATTGCAAAGACTGCAGAGAGCCTCAGCAAAATTGTCGCCAGCATGGCTGAAACCATCGGCACCGTCTCCGCTGATGTTGCCAGCGGGTCTGGCAAAGCAACTGAAAGTCTCTCAAAGACGGTAGCTACTTTGGCAGAAAGTGTCAATAAAGCGACATCGGGTGTAGGTGATGCTACAGCCAAACTTGGTGAAAGCGTAAGCAAAGCTGCAGAATCTATGACGAAATCGCTCAGTGATGGCAGCGCTGCAAAACAAGGATAATTCTTCAAACGCCCGACAAGCTAGCAAAACGATGGACAGCAGCGGTCTGTGGCACAACATGCTCTTGTGCAACATAATTTGCACAGTTTCGGTTAGAGAAACCATCGGTTAGAGTAGGTTTAGGTAATAGCATTTTTATACTTCATACATCTTACGACTATGGAACTTCTGAGCACGATATTCTACTTCATTGTTGCCATTTTCATTTTGGTAACAGTGCATGAGTTTGGGCACTTTGCGGCAGCAAAGCTCTTTGGCATGCGAGTCGAGCGCTTTTTCATTGGCTTTGACTTCTGGAATTTGAAGCTGTGGAGCATCCAGCGCGGCGAAACCGAATACGGTATCGGCGCCATTCCACTGGGCGGCTATGTGAAAATTGCAGGCATGGTCGATGAAAGCATGGACACGGACTTTGCCTCAAAACCGCCACAGCCTTGGGAATTTCGTTCAAAGCCTACTTGGCAACGCCTCATCGTCATTTCCGCTGGCGTCATCATGAATATGATTCTCGCCGCTGTCATTTTCATCGTCATTGCCTTGAACTATGGCGAAATTAGAACGCCAATTTCCACTGGCGTGCTCATCGATGAAAACAGCGAGTCGGTGTTCAAAGAAATGGGCTTTCGCACCGGCGACGTCATTGTTGCTGTCAATGGCAAGCCGGTCAAATACTGGGAAGAAGCCTTAGACCCCGAACTCTTTACAAATAGCGAACTTGTCTATACGATTAAGCGCGTTTCAGAGACGCTTTCACTTACGGCACCGCCGAATATGATGACCCGCATTAACGACGCTAAAGGCGAAGGCTTGCGTCCACTTACCCCGCCTATCGTAGGTGAACTTGTCAGCGGGTACCCCGCAGAAAAAATCGGACTAAAAAAAGGCGATAAAATTCTGCGTGTTGCCGGCACCACGATTTATGATTGGTCTGACCTTGTGCGCATTGTCGGCGAAAATGCAAACAAAGAAATTCTCATCGAGTGGCAGACCGCACAAGGTGAGCTTAAATCGGCAACTGTTACGCCAAATTCAAGCGGGAAAATTGGCATCAGTGTTGCCCCTGTTGATCGCGAGTATCTCAAACTTGGCTTCTTTGAGGGACTTGTTGCGGGTATTGCGCAAACAGGGAAAATGACTGCTATGACCATTAAAGGGTTTGGCAAACTCTTTACGGGTCAAGAAGATGTGCGTAAATCACTGGGCGGACCGATTAAAATCGCAAAACTTGCTGGTCAAACCGCTGAGCAAGGGCTACGCAGTTTTCTGTGGTTCTTAGCGATTCTTTCCATTTCGCTTGCGTTTATCAACATCTTGCCGATTCCCGCGCTTGATGGCGGGCAGTTTGTCATGAACTGCGTCGAAGGCGTGATGGGCAGAGAACTGCCACTCAAAACCAAAATGGCAATTCAACAAGTTGGCTTCACCGCCCTGCTTGTTTTGATGGCGTTTATTTTCGTCAATGATATTATCAACCCATAACCGCAGCGGCAACTTTACACACACGCCGAGCTTATGCAGCACCGCATTATGCTCTTTCAACTTGCACATGGACGCAGCGGCGACAAAGGGGATACCACAAATGTAGGTATCATCGCCCGCCGCCCCGAGTTCTACGAAATTCTGAAAAATGAACTTACGCCTGAAGTTGTCAAAGCACATTTTGGCGATATGGTCAAAGGCAATGTGGAGCGTTACGAAATGCCGAACATCGGGGCATTGAACTTTCTGCTTCATGAATCGTTAGGTGGCGGTGGCACAAAATCTCTTAAACTCGATGCGCAAGGTAAAACCTATGCTGCCGCCTTGCTGCGGCTCTTTCTCATGCTCGATGACGAACGCTACCCGCAACTCAAACTCCTGCTTGATACTGCATCTTCATAGGAAAATTGCCGTCTAAATGTCGCTTTCCTCTTCAATCTCATGCCAAATTATGCCCGCTTCGTGTTCATCTTTGATGAAGCACGCCAGCAGTAGAATTAGGCGAAATTCCTTAACTTTGTCTATGCAATTCCCTCTTAACAATAGCAGCGCGTTTTGTCTCTGCAACATGTAAGTCAAAGCGATGGCAGTACAGCGCATTGAACAGGGGTGTTGCTACAAAAACTAAACCACATCACAATGTCCAAACTCATCCTCATTCGGCACGGTGAATCGCAGTGGAATCTGGAAAATCGCTTTACAGGCTGGGTTGATGTTGGGCTGACAGACTTAGGTCGTGCTCAAGCGCGTGAGGCTGGCTTAAAAATTAAACATATTCCGATTGATGTTGCCTACACTTCTGTGCTGTATCGAGCAATTGAAACGTTGATTATTGTCTTGACCGCTGCTGAACAGTTGCATGTGCCCACTTATTTCAACAAAGCGCTAAACGAGCGGCACTATGGGGCACTGCAAGGCTTAAACAAGGCGGAGACTGCTAAAAAATACGGTGAAGAGCAAGTCAAAATTTGGCGCCGCAGTTATGATATTCCGCCACCAAATGATGTCACGGAACTCAACCCTGAGGGCTACACCGAGAGTTTGAAAGATACTGCTGCACGCGCTCTACCTTACTTCAACACGGAAATTCTGCCGAAAGTGCACGCAGGAAAAAACGTGCTAATTTCAGCGCACGGCAATAGTCTACGCGCCATTGTCATGGAGCTCGACAAACTCACAAAGGAAGAGGTCTTGGAGCTCAACATTCCAAACGGTGTGCCGATTGTCTACGACTACGAAGGCGAGAAGATGGTCTCAAAAACTGTGCTCTAACACCTCACTTCGAGAGCATTCACTTTATCGCAGGTTTTGCGGTTCTGCAGATTTACCTATGCCGCTGCCTTGTAAGCACGACGCACTTCGTAGAGTGTAAGTACTGGGATAGTTTCAGCTTGCACGAACCCTGCCATGCGCATCATTTCTATCAAATTACCTTTGAGAAAATCTTCCGCATAGGGCTCCAGAAAGAGCATGCTGCTGATGTTACCACCAATTTTTGAGAGCTCACTTGACTGCGCTCCGTCGAAGACAAGAAAGACACCGTTTGGCTTCAAGACGCGCAGAGCTTCACGCATCACATTCAAGCCTGCTTCAGGTGGTAACTCGTGAAAGAGCAATGAGGCGGTTACTGCATCAAAGGAATTATCTTCAAATGGCAGTTGCTCTGCATTAGCATGCAGGAAAGTGATGTTAGAGAACGACTTTGCTTTCAGTTGCGCGGCTGCAACCATGTAGGGTGAGAGATCGACGCCTGTTACATGTGCGTGAGGCAGTCGTTCGGCAATAAAGCGCGTTGCGGTGCCTGTACCGCAGCCTAAATCTAAAATGCTTTTGGCTTCGCTTGGAAACATCTGCGCCAGTGTCGTGCGCAGGTAAGTCTCGCTGGGAAAGAGAATTTTGCTAGTAATCGGGTCGTATGTGATAGCCGCATCTTTGTTGAGATAGCCGCCATCTACACTGTGAAAATCTTGTAAGTAGTACTCGGGATACCTTAGGTGAGGATTGGCGACCTTATCGCCTTCAGCTTGTAAATCCACGCCATCAAAAATGCGTTCAGTAAGCAGTGGACGAAGCCAAACTTCATTGGCTTCAAGGAAATTCACAATGCCTTGTTGGATAGGGTTGCGCGTGATTTTCATACTACAAAAATGAGTGATTGCATAAGACACTTGTGATAACGATAGCCTTTGCTGCGACGTTTCAAGACTCAGAACATGCTTGCAAAAAACTTTTGTTGGATTGTCAGTTGCCAAAACGCTGAGCTACAGCTGCGCCATGAGACTTCTCTTTCTTAGGTCACAATTGGCGCTGATTGCTATCAGAGGAGCCAAAGAAAAATCGTCAGGTTGTTTATTTTTGTCGTTTAATTATTGTACTGCTTTTCATGGACCGCGTCAGCGTTTTTTCCAGATTGAACTTTGCGTTTGCGCAGCCGTATGCGCTTTATCCGCATTTCTTCAAGTGTCACTTGGGCTTGCTTTGCAAAGCCTATCGAGTTTGCTCACCAGTCCGTCTTGATTTATTTGCCCATCACTTCAAGTGAAAAATCTGCTTATCGTTACATACTATTTTCCACCGTCGGGTGGACCGGGCGTACAGCGCGTTTTGAAGTTCGTTAAGTATCTGCGCGAGTTTGACGTGCGCCCCGTGGTGCTTACTGTCGAGAATG
The DNA here is from genome assembly GCA_046291735.1 of Candidatus Thermochlorobacter sp. GTDB lineage: Bacteria > Bacteroidota > Chlorobiia > Chlorobiales > Thermochlorobacteraceae > Thermochlorobacter. The sequence continues at coordinate 454,192 of JBKBSK010000001.1, forward strand.
GGGATTTCCCTGTGCGTGATGAAAGCCAGCTCTGTGAAATTCCACCGGATGTGCGGGTCTATCGCTCCAAAATTTTTGAGCCGTACCGGTTTTATCGCAAGCTTACTGGCAAACCAGAGGATGCTCCTGTTGATGTCAACAACATTCCCAAGCCCGGCGAAAAGCGCAGCGCCATGGAGCATATCTCTGAATTTGTGCGCAGCAACTTTTTCATTCCCGATGCACGCATTGGCTGGCTACCCTATGCCGTCTCACTGGGTCAGCACATTATTCAAACGGAGCGGATTGATTGTCTTTATTCGTCTTCGCCGCCTTACACCGCAGCATTGATTGCCCGCACACTCAAGCGCAAGACACACTTGCCTTGGATTGCTGGATTTCGCGATCCTTGGACGGGGTTTCTCTCTACGCCCGTGCGCTATGGCATCGCTAAGAAAATTGATGCCCATCTCGAGCGCAGTGTCTATGCAGAATGCGATTGCTTGGAAGTTGCGTGGCTCGGCATCGCTAAAGATTTTCAAAAGAAATACCCTGACATTGATGCTGCCAAATTGGTGCACATTGAAAATGGTTTTGACGACGCAGATATTCCAGCAGTTAAGTTTGAGCGTAATTCAAAATTTACGCTGTGCTACACAGGCTCAATGTACGGCAAGCGTTCGCCCGAGCGTTTTCTTGATGCAGTACGCTCGCTTGTAAGACAAGGCAAAGTTGACCCTGCCAAAATTGAACTCAAATTCATTGGGCGCTTTGGGGCAAACATTATGCCGCTCTTTGAAGAACAGACACTCAAAGATGCTATTGTCGTCAAGCCGTATATGCCGCATTCAGAGAGTGTCTTGGAACTCTTAAAATCAGATATTTTACTTCTTGTTGTCGATGACTCGAGCGATAGCGCCGAGATTGTGCCGGGCAAAGTCTATGAATACATTGGCACACAGCGTCCGATTCTTGCACTTGCGCCCGAAGGTGCTATTGCAGCGCTCATTCGAGAAACGCAATCAGGCACAGTTGCAAACTTCCGCAGTCAGAGCGAAATTGAGCAAGCGTTTTTGAAGTATTATGAGCGCTTTTTGGCTGGGGAGACGCTCTGGGAAGGCAACGCGGAAGCTATTAAAAAATACACGCGGCGTGAGGCTGCCAAAAAATTAGCCACGCTCGTGCATGAACTTGTAGAAATTCATCCGCCAACTTTTCATGACGCCTATCAATAGCGAGACCTCCGTAGCTAACCGCGCGTTTATGCATGCGCCACTTAGAAAAGTCTTGATGCTTGCCTACTACTTCCCACCTATGGGACTTTCAGGTGTGCAGCGCACTGCTAAGTTTGTCAAGTATCTACCTGAATTTGGCTGGAAACCCATCGTGCTGACGATTAACCCCACAGCCTACTTTGCTTACGATGACTCCTTGCTTGCCGAGCTTTCTCATCCTGCGATTGAAATCGTGCGCACAGATACAAAAGACATCACAAAGGCTGCTGCTGCTACAGGCAAGCGTCAGTTTAAGATGCCTTCTGAACAAACCAGACGTTTTCTTAGCGCACTTAGTCAATTGGTATTTATTCCCGACAACAAAATCGGTTGGAAGAAATTTGCAGTAGAAAAAGCCAGTGAAATCATTGAGCGCGAGAAAGATATTGAAGTGATTTACTCCACTGCACCGCCATTTAGTTCGCACCTTATTGCGCTCAAGTTACGCGCCAAGTATCACCTGCCGACCGTGCTCGACTTTCGCGACCCTTGGGTTGAAAACGCTGCACATTTTTACTGGACACCCTTTCACCGACGCAAACATGAAGCGCTCGAAGAATATGTGCTCACGCATGCCGATAGAATCATTACAGCAAATCGCGCCATAAAGGAACTCTTTCTTAGAAAATATCTTGGGCAATTGCAGCACAAAGATATTTCCATTATCTGGCATGGCTATGATGCAGACGACTTTCGTCAGGTGCAGCCCGATTCACGCCCTCGCCACAAATTGCGCTTTGTCTATTCCGGTCGTTTTTTTCTAAGTTCGCCAGCACCTTTTTTCAGAGGCTTGCAAGCCGCCATTGCGCAAGAGCCTGCCTTACGCGAGAGCATAGAGCTTTGTTTTGTCGGTCTTTTTGAAACAGAGCACATGCGCTTAGCCGAAAAACTAGGGCTCAAAGACATGATTGAAGTTCGTGGCTATCGTCCGCATCTTGAAGCAATTGCAGAATTGCTCAAAGGAGATGTGCTTTGGGCTACACTCAATGACGTCAAGGGCACAGAAGTAATTACACATGGCAAACTCTTTGAGTACATTGCCGCACGCAAAACGCTCTTTGGCATTGTACCTGAAGGTGCAGCGCGTCAGCTCATTTTAGAAGCAAATGGCGTTGTGGCACATCCCAAAAAGACACGAGATATTGCACAGAAAATTTTAGAACTCTACGCGCTGTGGAAACGGAATATGCTGCCTACTCCAACCGAAGACTTTGTGCAGCGCTTTGAACGCCGACAGCTGACAGCGCAACTTGCCAAAGAGTTCGGACAACTTATCCGCATCGAGTAACATGACGACACTGACCAAGAAAATTCATCTTGTCGACCTTGTAGGCTTGCACAATCGTTTGCAGCCCGAACTTTCTGCTGAAATTCAAAAAGTTATTGAGAGTGCAAGTTTTATCAATGGCGCGGCTGTTGGCGAGCTCGAGTGCGCGCTTTCAAAATACCTTGGATTGCGCTTTGCAGTTGGCTGTGCAAACGGTACGGATGCCTTGCAGATTGCTCTGATGTCGCTCGGTATTGGCAGAGGCGATGAAGTGATTACTACGCCTTTCACATTTGCCGCTACCGTTGAAGCAATTTTGCTTGTCGGCGCCACACCGCGCTATGTTGATATCGATGCGCGCACATTTAATCTTTGCGCCGACGCTCTGGAAGCAGCAATTACTCCACAGACACGTGCCATTCTGCCCGTGCATCTTTACGGACAAGCCGCTGAAATTGATAAAATCGTAGAGATTGCAACTCAGCACGGATTGGATGTCATTGAAGACAACGCTCAATCTTTCGGGGCAGATTACAAGGGTCGTAAAGTTGGCACATTCGGACGCATTAGCACAACAAGTTTCTTTCCTGCTAAAAACTTAGGTGCTTTCGGCGACGCGGGCGCCATCTTCACAGATGACGAAGAACTCTTCTGGAAAATCAAAATGATTGCGCAACATGGCGCAAGAGTGCGCTATCAGCACGAACTTTTAGGCATCAATTCCCGCCTTGACACCATTCAAGCCGCTGTGCTTAAGGTCAAGCTCCGCTATCTCGATGAGTTTAACGCTGCACGCCGCCACGCCGCTGACCTCTACGACCACTATCTTCAAGATGCTAACCTTCAATTGCCGTATCGCCATCCGAATGGCACGCACATTTTTCATCAATACACCATTCTCTTGCCCGAACCTAAGATGCGTGATGGCTTGCAACAGTTTTTGAGTACGCATGGCATTCCAACCTCGGTGCATTATCCTATTCCGCTAAATTTGCAGAAAGCGTTTTTAGATGCACGCTATCCCAAAGGCTCGCTGCCTGTAGCTGAAAGCGTCGCTGCGCGTGTGCTCTCTTTGCCGATGCACACAGAGTTAGACGAAGAACAAATTGCTTTTATCAGTGAAAAGATTTTAGAGTTTGTTGGTCGCAAGCCGTCAGCGTGAGTGTTAATCTATGAAGCGCTCCATACTTTTTCTTTGCACAGCTAACGCGATTCGCAGTCAGATTGCGCACGCTTTGCTTGAATCGCTTTCAACGGATTTTGTGGTCTATAGCGCCGGCATCACACCTGTGCGCGAAATTGATAAACTTACCATTCAAACTCTGCGCGAAATTGGAATTGATATTGCATCATATCGGACATCTGACATTGAAGAATTTCGCCATGTGCCGCTCGATATTCTTATCACGATGAGCGGTACAGCATATCGTGAGTGCCCACGATGGTTATATGAAAATGAGCAATTGATTTGCGGGCACTGGGGATTTGAAGATATCTCAGGGCGTGGGGCAGCACGGTTTCGAGAACTGCGCAATCAAATTATGCTTCATCTTCGAGCTTTTCTTGCAGAGTATCGCCCCAATCTTTCGCGTGATGAACTGGCTACATTAGTGCGAAAACTCACGCGCTGAGGGCTGGTTGCGCAGACTCTCGGCAACTTGTAAAGCAATTTTTTCAGCATGCTCAATAGTGTCGGGCACAGAGATTCCTGCACGCCAATTTCCCGTAAAAAAGACATTGCCGTGTGCTTGCTCATACTGCTCCACACTTCTTATCACTCTTTGATGGTGCAAGTTATACTGCGGAATTGCTTGATGCCACTGCACTACTGCTGTTGCTTTCGGTGCAGCGTCGATGCCCAATATCTCTTTTATCTCCGCACGAGTTAGTGCGAGCAGTTCAGCCTCAGATAGCATTGCCAGTTCCGGCTGTCGTGAGCCGCCGATGAAGACCGTCATCGCTGCCCCCTGTGCATACCGCTCCGGGAAAATCATGCTGTTGAAGACGATGCCCAAAATTTTTCGCTGCTCACACTCGGGCACAAGAAAACCAAAGCCATTTGGCAATTTGATGAGGTGCACGTCGTAGCCTAAAAACACTTGCGCTATGGGTGAATATGGAATCATTTTAAGAGCAGCAGCAAGTTCTGGCGCAAGGCTTTCGAGGAGCTGAGCCGCCTGTAGCGCTGGTGTTGCAACAATGATTTTTTTTGCTTCTACTTTCTTGCTTACGCCGCCTTGTGTGAGTGAAATTTTCAGACCATCACTCTCGCACGTCATGCTTTGCACATGCACTTCGCGCCATAGTCCAGTGCCAATCTCTTCAGCAAGACGCTTGACGACATCATAAAATCCGCCTGCAAAAGAAAACATCTTGCGAGAGAATTTTTTCGGCGCCTGCGTCCTTACTTTTCTTGCTTGCCATGCGCCTTTGATTACGCTACCGTATTTTTTTTCCCACTCTGTTAAGGTTTTGAAAGCAGCATCAGCCGCTAAATGCTCTGGCTTAGCACCAAATGTACCTGCAAGAAAGGGATTAATGAGATAGTCCAACACTTCTGGACCGAATCGCCGTGCAACAAACTCAGCCGCTGTCTCACGCGTGGGGCTTGGTGCAATGAAGGGTTCTTTGAGCAGACGCAATTTTGCAGAGAGCGAGAGCAGTGGTGTAAAGAGCATAGCAGGCGAGGCTTTCAGCGGCACAAGTTTGCCACTCTTCAGAATGTAGCGCGTGTTTGCCGCCTGATTTGCCCAGAGCATGTGCTCTTTAAGACCCAGATCAGTAAGGAGACGCACCACCGACTCATTAGACTCAAGCACGGTGTTCGGTCCAACATCAAAGGTAAAACCTTGGACTTGCCGCGTTTGAATTTTTCCACCTATGCTTTTTGATGCTTCAAAGACAAGCGTGGAGACGCCTTGCTTTTTCAATTGGTAGGCAGCACATAGCCCTGCTAACCCTGCGCCAATGACAACTACTTGTGCATTCATTCTATTGTTACGTCTGACCGCTTTCTCTGGCGGAATGTTACTCACTGACTTGATGCTCTGCCTTATGCTTTCACATGCGATATTTATTTGAGCGTGTCTGCTGAAAAAATGATGATAAAATCTGTTGCAGAGACATCCAGCATGGATTTGAGTTCGCCGAGAAAAAACCGATTTAGCCCATCGACTACTGCATGTGGGAGCCACCGCTTTACAAACTTGTTTTGATACGATTCATAACTGACGAAGAACTCTAGTTTGAAGCCGTGGTGTTCAGCAAGTTGCAGCAATGGCATTAGTTTGATGTCGTCAGCAAAGACGGTACGAAACGGTCCTTGGTCGTGCTTGCTAGCACTGAATGGCGTTCCTGATGCCACTCGATAAAACAGTTGATGCACGAAGTAGGGCGAGTATTTCGTTACAACGCCTTTCCAAATTTGCGGATTCGGATAAGCAAGTACAACTTTGCCTGTTGGCTTTACCCATTTGAAAAATTTTTCAAGCACAATTCTTGGGCGCTCCAAGTGCTCGATTACATCCCAGCACACAATTAAGTCAAAGGCATGATTCCATTGCTCATTCTCAAAAGTGTGCAAGTCGGCGCAGATGCGTTCGGCAAGCTGCGTATTGCGTTCTAATTGATAAGGTGAAATATCAATGCCTGTTACTCTGCAGTGTGAGAGCTTCAGATGCGAAGCCGAGCCACAGCCTGCCTCCAGAACCTCTAAGCCTGTAGTTTCGCCGAGATGATGCAGCAGTGCTTCAAGTGCAAGCTGACCATCAGCGTAGTGTGCGTATAGTGCTGACAGCTTAGCGGAGTCTTTTGTGTGTAACGTTAGCGTATCCGTTTTCACAGTCTTTCTTGAATTAGCTTGCAAAGATAATGATTCTATACTTCTGACAAACTCGCCAATATCGTCGGGCGCGTTTTACGCTGTAGAGCAAGATGAGCTTCAAGAGCTTGACGACCAAATGTAGCATGCAGCCAGACAGCATCGCAATTTTTCACAGCATTCTCTTTTATTTATCTTTGAGATTCGACGCAATTAAACCGCTTCAAACCATGTTTGCTTATCAGCGCACGATAAAAAAAGAGGTCTCCATTTGGGGACGAGGGTTGCATACAGGACAGGATTGCATGATTACATTCAAGCCTGCGCCTGAAGATTATGGGTATCGCTTTGTTCGGACCGACTTACCGGATTCACCTGAAATTCCAGCCGATATCGACCATGTTGTCGATATTCGTAGGGGAACAACAATAGGCGTTGGCGATGTAAAGGTGCATACGACAGAGCATGTGCTTGCCGCACTCTATGGTCTGCAAATCGATAACTGCCGCATTGAACTCACAGGTCCAGAGCCACCTGTGGTCGACGGCAGCAGCAAACCCTTTGTCGATGCGCTGCTTTCTGCCGGCTTTGAGCAACAATCTGCTCCGAAGAACTTTCTCATTGTCGATGAAACCGTTGAATATGTCGATGAAGCACGTGGTGTGCATATTGTTGCCCTGCCGCTCGATGACTTTCGCGCCACGATTATGATTGATTACAAGAATCCTGCCTTAGGTTCGCAGCACACCGGCATCTTTGATATGCAGAAAGAATTTGCAAGCGAATTTTCAGGAGCACGTACGTTTTGCTTTCTTAGCGAAGTTGCTGAGCTGGCACATCAAGGTTTAATTAAAGGGGGTGATATTGACAATGCTATTGTGATTGTCGATAGACACATGTCGCAGAGCGAACTTGACGAACTTGTGCAAAAAATTTCACATGGTAAAAATGGCTATCGTCTTGAATTGGGTGAGAATGGTATCCTGAATAATCGCCAACTGCGCTATCCGAATGAGCCAGCACGCCACAAGTTGCTTGATTTACTGGGCGATCTTGCGCTCATTGGCATGCCCATCAAAGCCCAGATTCTTGCAGCGCGCCCCGGGCATGCGGCAAATGTGGAGTTTGTCAAGAAACTGCGCAAGCTAATTGAGAAAAATAAACTCACGCGCAAATATCAACATGAGCGAAAATCAGGTGTCGTCTTTGATGCGGCAGCCATTCAGAACATCTTGCCACACCGCTATCCTTTCCTGCTTATTGACAAAATCATAGAGTTTAAGCTCGATGAAAAAATTGTGGCAGTGAAAAACGTCACGATGAATGAACCGTTCTTTCAGGGGCACTTCCCCGGTAATCCTATCATGCCGGGCGTCTTGATTCTGGAAGCTATGGCACAGTCAGGTGGTATTCTCTTGCTCAATGGTAACGAATCGTTTGCGCAAAAAGATGTCTATTTTATGGGCATTGACAATGCGCGTTTTCGTAAACCTGTTGTGCCCGGCGATACACTCATCATTGAATCCGTTGTCAGAAATCGTCGGCGCAGTGTATGTCAGTTTTCGTCTAAGGCATACGTGCGCGGTGAACTCGTCTGCGAAGCCGACTTGATGGCAACAGTCGTGGCGCGCAATAAATCTCAACAAAGTTGATTTGTGTCGCATAAGCACCAGTGATTCAACGCTTGAATTGTTTGGACCAGTATAGCTGCACTTGCACATGCAAATTGGGAAGATTAACATAGATAAGCCTATCGTGCTTGCGCCGATGGAAGATGTTACCGACCCGTCATTTCGCCGGCTATGCAAAAAGTTTGGTGCAGATATTGTCTACACAGAATTTGTCAGTTCAGAGGGCTTGGTGCGTGGTGCTGCAAAGTCGATGCGCAAGCTCAAGGTATTCGATGATGAGCGACCTGTAGCGATTCAAATTTTTGGCAATCAAGTTGAGGCAATGGTTGAAGCTGCGCTCATTGCCGAATCTGCGAACCCGGACTTTATTGACATCAACTATGGCTGTCCTGCTAAGCAAGTTGCTGGGCGTGGCGCAGGGTCGGGCTTGCTCTGCAATCCCACTTTGATGGAAGAGATTACCGCCGCTGTGGTCAAAGCGGTCAAACTTCCTGTTACAGCAAAAACGCGCATTGGCTGGGATGAGCAGTCCATCTCTATTCTCGATACGGTCAAACGCTTGGAGGGGTGTGGCATTCAAGCGCTTACGATTCACGGGCGCACACGCGCGCAGATGTTCAAGGGTACAGCAAACTGGGAGTGGATTCGGCGTGCAAAAGAGATAGCCACGATTCCCATCATTGGCAACGGTGATATTTGGCAGGCAAGTGATGTGCCACGTCGCTTTGCAGAAAGCGGCGTCGATGGCGTGATGATTGGACGTGGCTCAATTGGAAACCCATTCATTTTTCGCGAAGCTAAAGCGCTCATGACCACCGGCGTCTTGCCTCCGCCACCGACACATCACGAAAAAATTCACGTTGCCATTGAACACTTGAAAATGTCGCTCGAGTGGAAAGGCGAAAAGTATGGTGTCTTAGAAATGCGGCGCCATTACGCATCTTACCTTAAAGGCTTACCCAACGTGAGCAAAGTACGCGATAAAATTGTGCGCGAAAATGATTGGCGTCAAATTATAGATATGCTTCTGGAATTTGAACAGGACTGTGACCGACATCTTGCTAATGGCACATTCGAGCTCTATGCTGAAACACTCAACGACCACTCTAAGCGTCTGATTCTCGAGCCAGCCTCTGAAGTTGTGCAAGAGATGTAGAGCACTGTTCAAACCCTTGCAGTGCTTTTCTCTACGGCTGCAAACTTTGTAAATTCGCTGCAAAACGATTGACACTTGCGCGATATGACCGAGATTGCCACGATTATTGAGCAAGCACTAGCATGGTCTGCAATTGGCATCGTTGTGCTCTATGTCCTTGAGACTCTGGTGCTGACGGTCGCACTCTACAAGAAATTCCCCACGCGTACCTTTGCAACACTTCCTAAGGTCAGTGTTATCGTTGCAGCCAGAAATGAAGAGCGCAACATTGACACTTGCCTGCGCTCGCTTGTCATGCTGGATTATCCTACCGATAAACTCGAAATCATCATTGCTGATGATCACTCGCAAGACCGCACGCCGGAAATTATCAAGCGCTACGCTGCTGACTATCCTTTCGTGAACTACCTTCTGGTACAGGACAGCGCAATCAAAGGGAAAGGCAACGCCATTCATCAAGCGGCAACACTGGCTACAGGAGAGTTTATTTTAATGACCGATGCCGATTGCGTCGTTAAACCCACTTGGGTAAAAGACACACTCAAATACTTCACCGATGAGACCGGCTTAGTCTGCGGCATCACTTTGCCACGTGCCTCGCGCGCCTTTGAGCGCATTCAAGCCCTAAACTGGTGTTACTTACTCTCTACCGGTTCTGCCGTCGCTGCAATTGGACTTCCCATTGGCGGCATTGGCAATAACTTCAGTTTCAGGCGCCAAACCTATTTCGAAGTCGGCGGCTATGAAAAAGTGCGGTTTAGCGTTACCGAAGATTTCGCCCTCTTTCAGGCTATTAAGAAAACTAAGTGGAAAATTGCCTGCCCTGTAGAATATGGCACACAAAACACGACAGTGCCTGAACAAACTTTTAGCGACCTCTACAAGCAACAAAAACGCTGGGTTTTAGGCGGACTCGGTGGCGACCGCACCAGTCTGGCAACACTCATCTTAGGCTTTGTTGCCCACGTGCTGACCGTGCTCTCGTTTTTCCTCTTTACATGGCGTCAAGCTGTGCTGATGCTGCTCGTGAAAGTCAGTATGGATTTTCTCTTTCTCATTACACCGCTCCGACGCCTTCACTCTGCCTCGCTACTTAAAGCCATGCCGCTCTTTGCGTTCTATCATTACTTTACTATGGTACTCGTGCCAATTCTTCTGCTCTTCGATCGTAAAGTGGTCTGGAAGGGACGCGTCTATGGACGCCCTTAATTTACACCAGAATCACGCAGTATTGCCTATCTATCCTTGCCTGAAGAGCAACAATACCTGCCCGACTGAAGAAATTTATTCAGCCTTTCCATGATTTATCGCGCTTGAGTAGAATTTTCTCATACCTCACTGATTACAATCTCACATTTCTATACAACTTTTGTACTTTTCGCGCATTTCTCACACACTTTGCGCACACTTGTGAAAAGTGGCACATCTTTTGATGAATATCACACTGCTTAACTAGCAACAGGAGAACGGCATCATGTCTATTTCAGGGTACTTTACCGATTTTTCATTTCCAGAGGTGTTGCGTTTCATCTACACCTCTCGCAAAACTGGTCGTCTGCAAATTCGCACACTAGATAGCGTGCAAACACCATATCACTTCTGGTTTCGCAGTGGCGAACTTGTAGCTGTACAGCATCCTACACTTTCGCTACGCGTCTTGCTTACTAAAATTAGTCAGCAACCGCTTCAAGCCATTCAGTCTGCTATTGAGACAGCGCGTCATACGCTCACGCAGCCGATTGGCATACTGCTCAAGCAACAAGGTATTGTTCAGCCAGAAGAATTGCAGATGATCTTCAACCGCCAAGTCTTGCAACCTGTCGTTTATCACTTCACCCTTGATAATGCATGGTTCAAGTTTGAGCAGCATACAGCCATGCCCTTTGAAGAAATGACTGGGCTGAGTCTTTCACCCATTCAAGCTGCACTCAATGGCTTGCGGCGCCTGAAAAACTGGGACAGCCTGCAGTCTAAACTGCCAGAGCCCACTTCACGCTTGCGGCGATGTAGCAAAAGTTTCTTGCCTTACCACTTGACCAGCGACGAGATCCATGTCTGGAATTTCGCTAATGAAGACCTCTCCTTGCTTGATATGTCTAGCAAATTGCAAGTCCCTATTGAGGAGATGCAGAAGTTAGCTTTTCGCTTGATTATCACAGGATTGGTCGAGGAATGTCCAGACACGCGTGCCACTGTGCCGATTGAAGAGTCGGCGGTCTTGGGAGCGGAAGCAGAATCAGCGCCCTTGCAGGCTTCATTTATCGGAAACCTGCTTGGCTTTCTCAGACAGCGCGCATAGCTATTATATGACTAAACCATCTTTTCAATAACACTCTAAACACTTTCAACTATGAAACGATTTGAATGGACACCTGCACTAAGCACGGGCGTAGCTTTTATTGACACGCAACACAAGGAGCTCATTCGCGCCATTAACGATCTTGGCGATGATTTGCAGCGCGGACAAGGCGGTGCTGCTATCAAGAAAACCGTCTCGTTCCTCAAATACTACTCCGAGTGGCACTTCGGTCAAGAAGAAGATTGCGCCGCCAAGCATGTTTGTCCGATTGCCGAGACTAACAAGCAAGCCCACGCACAGTTTATGAAGATGCTGGATAAACTGAGCAACGATTTACGTGAAACGAGCGACCCTGAAAGCGTTGCAAAAGAAGCACACGACTTGCTCAGTGACTGGTTTGAGGGTCACATCATGAAAATTGATAAGCAAATCGGCGAGCATGTTACAAAATGTACCACCGTATCGTGAGAGCAGTAACTTCTATTAAACTCTAAAATAAAAGGAGGCAACTATGGCCATCAACTATTCATCATTACAATCCACGCTGCAAGAGTTTGTAACCTCGGTGAGCAATGTTCAAGGCGCCGCAATTATTTCACCGGACGGTCTTGCGCTGGTATCATCCTTGCCTGCAGGGATGGAAGAAGAGCGTGTGTCGGCGATGTCAGCGGCAATGTTGGCACTCGGCGAACGCATCGGACGCGAACTGGCTCGCGGACAAATTGAACGCCTGTTAGTGGAAGGCGAAAAAGGCTATGCCATCGTGAGCAATTGCACAGAGGAAGCTGTGCTGATTGTACTCACGGACGACAAAGCCAAACTGGGGGTCATTAACCTTGAAATCAAGCAACTGATTACTCGCTTGCAGCCATCGCTGTCGCTGACCAAAAGTAGCGTTGCCTAAAGTGAAGGAGCATGAGCATGAGCCAAGCCCGCAAACAAATTATGCGCGTGGTGGTAACAGGACCGGTAGGCGCTGGCAAGACCACATTTATCAACACCATTAGTGAGATTGAGACGGTTGGCACTGACCGACGGGCAACCGATGAGACGGCGCAGATGAAAGCATCGACAACCGTAGCGATGGATTTTGGGCGACTTAATTTCGGACCAGAGATGTCACTGCATCTGTATGGCACACCCGGTCAAGAGCGTTTCAATTTTATGTGGGATATTTTCTTGCGTAATGCGCATGGGGTTGTGGTCTTAGTGCCAGCGCATCGTCCGAAGGATTTTTATGCCGTGTCGCGCATTATGCGCTATGCTACACAGCGTGCGCCCAACGCCCCCATGCTGATTGCCGCCACACACAGCGATGTAGAAGGCGCTTGGCCCGTGGAGGACATATTACCTGCATTAGGAATTGATGCTGAGACGAGTAAAATTCCTACGCTGCCCATCAATGCAACTGCCATCAATGACGTTGCAAAAACGCTGATTGTGTTAGTGGAGCAGTATGCAGCAAGAATGTCCTTGGCAAACTCCGCTTCGTCGCATTAGGTTGATATGCCTGCGCATGAAGCCCAATTGCCGATAAAGTCAGGCACGGTTTATATGCAAAGTTGAGGCGCAGGTGGCAGCCCGCTGCATCCTGCGCTATCCCAAAGAGTTCTCTTCCCTGAAACAGGGTAAGCACACTCTGCTTGAGCCTCATTTGCTGCACAATGACACTTGCATCGTTCCTGTGTTGTATCAGCACGTCTTGACTCTTCGACTAAGCCCGTTTGAATTTTATGCTAAAGCTGCTCCATGCTGTAGCGCTTGCCTCAGCAACTGTTGCACATGCACAAATAGCTCATCGTTCAGCTGCTGCTTGTGCAAAGCGTAAGAGTTTTTCAGCAACTTTCTCAACGAACACATCCGGCAAGCCGTTGTAGTGCCTCGACTTGATGCGCAGGTCAATTTGGTCATTGACATAATCAACTACCACCAGCTGGTCATGCGTGTCGAGAACAATTTCACTGGAAAAAAAATCCATCTCTGAGACTTTCGCGATTCGTTGCATGACCTTCACCATGTCGTCAAATTTTATTCGTGGTTTATCTGCTTCGGAGAGCAAGCGATAGAGATGCTGCTCATCATCCCACCATAGCACCTCAACTTCACCAAAGAGATAGTATGCGCGAAACCAGCATCGCCAGCCATAGAGATACTTCGGGTAGATTTTTTCCTGTGCAAGATATTTGTCCCACGGGATAATTTCGCGCCAAGCGGAGGCATCGTAGGGCGAATAGACGGATTTGACCACGCCTTCGCCGCCACCACCATTTGCCGGCTTTAAGACGAAAGGAGTTTGAAGTTTTGTAAGTTCTTTAATTAACACATTGTCGAGCTTGCGTGCTTCGTCAAACGCTGGCAGCACAATGGTATAAGGCACATTAACATTTGCTCGTATCAATTCGTAGTGCATGAAGGCTTTGTCCATCGTGCGCTGTGAAATATGATACGGATTGATGATGCTTGCGCCACGCTCTGCCAGAAGTTGCTGCAAGGGAAAAAACAGCTCATTGGTATCGCTGGCGCGGTCGAGCAGCGCATGAATGACTAGCGCACCGGACTTCAATGCGTCCAGTGTGCTTTCTAAGTTGTACGCCGAAATATCCAGAAATTGGACGCCAAGTCGTTTGGCTTGCCGTTCCAAAATTCGAATGAAGTCGTAATCATATTCCCAGTCCCATGCCACAGCAAGATGAACCTGTTTGCGCGCCGCTGCTAATGATGTTTCAGGCATTCAGCAATTTCTTTACTTTCTTTGATGCAAAGATAGGCGAGCTTGCTCAAACTTACCTTGATGCTAGGCGCAGTTGCAGTTTGCTTTGCATCGAACCAAAATAATGCTTGCCGCAAATAAAAAGCGCCGTGTGCAAGGGCTACAGCACGGCGCTCTTCCAATTAACTATGACAATGAGAAGTAAAGAACAGAAAGAACACTGCACAATTAGTAAGCAAAATTTTTGATTTTGCCAAATTTTGCGAGCAAAATTCACATAAACCTTGAAAATTCAGGATTTTTATCCAAAAAAACTTAAAAATTTTAGACTTCATGCCTAATTTTATTCATCTGCATACACATACGCATTATTCCATGCTCACCAGCCCTATTTTACCTGCCGACCTCTTTCACAAATGTCTGGACCTAGGGATGAACGCCGTGGCTATCACAGACCATGCTACGCTCTTTAACATGCCTGAACTTTTCAGCGAAGCTAAAAAAGTTGCGCAGGCTCGCAGTCAAGCCTTTAGACTTATCATCGGCGCTGAACTCTTCATTGCACCAACTTCACGGCACGACAAATCCACCACCGAAGCACATCATCTGAATGTTTTAGTTAAAGATGCCACAGGCTATCGCAATCTCTGCAAAATTCTTTCTCTTGCAGCCAAAGAAGGGTTCTACTATCGCCCTCGCGCTGACAAAGAGACACTTTTCAAATATGCTCAAGGGCTCATTTGCACCACTTCATGCGACCGCGGCGAACTTGCTAAACTTGTGCTCAAAGATGATGAGCAAGGTGCCGCACAGTTTATCAAAGCGCATAAGGAAGTCTTCGGTGATGACTTCTACATTGAACTCGAGCGCCATCATGCCCCCGACGATTTACGGCTTAACGAAGGTTTGATTCGCCTTGCGAAGAAGTTTGATGTCAAGCTCGTTGCCACAAACGATGTGCACTACCTTGAGCGCAAAGACGCAGAAATTCAAGAAGTGATGCTGGCTATGAAGAGCAAATCAACACTTTCTACGCCCAAGCGCATGCGGTTGCCTACAAATGAATTTTATCTCAAATCCCCTGCTGAAATGGCACTGCTCTTCGACAACACACATCACGAACTTTCTCACACGCTCGAGATTAGTGAAAAATGCACCTTTCAGTTCAGCGACAGTGCACCACAATTGCCTCACTTCAAAATCCCTGACGGTTTCAAAGATGATTCAGATTATCTGCGATACCTTACCTATCAAGGGGCAAAGCGCAAATACGGCGATCTTGATGCCCTTGGCGAACGAGGCGAAAAAATTCGTAACCGCATTGAGTATGAACTCACCACCATTGCCAAAATGGGCTTTAGTTCATACTTCCTAATTGTTAGCGATCTTATCGCTGCCTCACGCAAACAAGGCTACTCGGTCGGTCCCGGGCGTGGCTCAGTTGCCGGTAGCATTGTCGCCTACCTTACCGACATTACGCGCGTCGAACCGCTTCAATACGACTTACTCTTTGAGCGTTTTCTTAACCCCGAGCGCATCTCCATGCCAGATATTGATATTGACTTTACGCCTGTTGGCAAACAGCGCGTTTTGGATTACACCATTGAGCGCTATGGCGAGCAGAGTGTCTCAAAAGTCGTTGCCATCTCAACCTTAGGTGCAAAAGCTGTTATCAAAGATGTAGGGCGCGTTTTGGAGCTTCCGCTCGAGGACGTGGCGCGCATCACGAAGATGGTGCCCAGCAAACCGATTGGCGCAACACTGCGCGATTTCGTCTATGGCAAGCGCGATAAACATGGCGGCTTTGAAATTGAACCCGTCAAAGAGTTGCAAGACTTGCTAAAGCACCCAGATACACGCATCAAAAAATTGATGGAGTATTCGCTTGCTCTTGAAGGACGTGCACGCAATGTTTCAGTTCATGCCGCTGGCGTCGTAATCACCAATGGCAGTCTTGATGATTATGTGCCACTCTACATCTCCGACAGAGTCGAGACAGAAGAGCGCCGCTATGCCGATGAAGACACTGATGAACCTATCTCTCGCACCGCCTTTTCCAGCAAAGGCAAAGCTGACAAGCAAGTCGTTACGCAGTTTGATAAAGACTGGATTGAAAAAGCCGGTCTTCTCAAAATTGATTATCTCGGGTTGGAGACACTGGCTGTGATTGATGAAACGCTGCGTCTGATTGAGAAACGCTACAAGGTTACGCTCGACTTAGAAAATCTTCCGACTAATGATGCCAAGACTTACAAGATTTTCCAAGATGGCAAGATGGCAGGCATTTTTCAGTTTGAGTCGTCGGGCATGCAAAGCTATATGATGCAATTGCGTCCGACGTGTATTGACGACATTATTGCAATGAATGCGCTCTATCGTCCGGGACCGATGGATCTGATTCCGCGCTATATTGAGCGCAAGCATGGTCGTGAAGCTGTTGAGTATCCGCATCCTTTGCTTGAGCCGATTTTGAAATCCACCTATGGCATTCCAGTCTATCAAGAGCAAGTCATGCAGATGGCACAAGTGATGGCGGGCTACACGCTCGGCGGTGCTGATATTTTGCGGCGTGCAATGGGCAAGAAGGAAAAAGAAAAAATGGCGCAGGAGCGTGAAAAGTTCGTCAAGGGTGCTGCAGAGCGCGGGATTGACGCTGCGAAAGCCAATGAGGTCTTCGACATGATGGAAAAATTTGCAGGCTATGGCTTCAACAAATCGCATGCGGCAGCCTATGGATTGCTGGCGTATTGGACGGCTTACTTGAAAGCACATTACACAGCTGAGTTCATGTGCGCCATTCTTAACAGTGAAGCTGGCGACACTGAACGCATGCGGCACCTGACCGATGAAGTCAAATCCATGGGCATTAAAATTTTGCCGCCCAACATCAACAAAAGTGATGCACTCTGCACGGTTGAAGATTTGCCACAGGGCGCAAAAGCTATTCGCATTGGGTTTTCAGCAATCAAACACGTTGGCGCCGCTGCAAGAGAAATTGTCGCTGCACGCAAACGCAAGAAAAAACTGTTCAAAAACCTCTTTGATTTTTGCGCCTCCGTAGATTTGAGAGTCGTCAATAAAAAAGCCTTAGAATCCCTTATCGAAGCTGGGGCGTTAGATGAATTTGGCATTGACCGCGCAACGCTGCTGGCTAACATTGAACGCGCTATGGAATTTGGGCAGAAACAAAACCGCAGTGTTACACTCGGTCAAGAGGGCTTCTTCAATGATGAAAAGTTTGCACCCTCGGAGGAGCTCGTCTATCCTGAACTGCTCAAAGCTGAGGCATGGAGTGATGCAGAACTTTTGCAGCGAGAAGTTGCTCTCTTAGGCTTCTATCACTCTCGCCATCCACTTGACGCCTACAAGCGCGATTGGAACGCCTTTGCTACACTGAAATTGGGCAACACATCTTTTGAGCCTAAACGTCTTTACCGTGTGATTGGCATATTGAGCGAGATTAAACAGCACTTTGATAAGAAAGGCAACACGATGCTCTTTGGCGTCATTGAAGATTTTGAAGGTAAAGCTGATTTCACGGTTTTCGCAAGTGTTTATGAACGGTTCGAAAAGCACTTGCAAAAAGATGCTATTGTCATGCTTGTTGCAGAAGCAGAGCGCAAAGACAATCAAACTAAACTTTTGGTTCAAGAGGTTATTCCGATTCGCAAAGTGCGACACAAGTTTACGCAGCGTATTGTGCTGAGCTTAGATTTGGATGATGCTGAGAGCTTGTCAAAAGCAAAGGCTATCAAGGAAATTTGCGACATGCACCGCGGTGCTGTGCCCATTGATTTTGAACTCTCCTACTTTGAGCAAGCATGTGCTGAACGCCTGCGCCTCTTTGCGCGTAAAGCAACTATTGAGCCCGATAATGAAGTCTTGGAGAAACTTGAACTAACCTTAGGCGTAGACGCCGTGCGGCTTTTATCGTAATTTTACGATAAAGCAAGAAATTGTATCTTTGCTATAAATTTTACAAACTCAAAAGTCTAAACACCCAACCATGTCAAAGTATGTTACTGCCACTGACGCAAACTTTGAAGCAGAAGTGATTAAATCAGACAAACCCGTTCTCGTGGATTTCTGGGCAGTCTGGTGTGGTCCCTGCCGCATGATTGCGCCAGTCATTGATGAACTTGCCGCCGAATATGAAGGCAAAGCCAAAGTTGCCAAACTCAACGTTGACGAAAATCCGCAGGTTTCAATGAAGTATGGCATTCGTAGCATCCCTACGCTGCTTATTTTCAAGAATGGTCAAGTCGTTGATCAAATTATAGGTGCTGTGCCAAAAGGCGTGATTGAAAGCAAACTCAAACTTCAACTTACCTAAATCATGACACGACGCGTCGTAATGTACTCGACCAGCTGGTGCCCTGACTGCCGCCGTGCTGAGCGGGTGCTAAGCGAGCAAAACATTGCTTTTGAAAAAGTCGATATTGAGCATGTTGAAGGCGCTGCTGAAATTGTCATGAAGCATGCAGGTGGCAAGCGTGTGGTGCCGACTTTAGTTGTCGAAGAAAATGGCTCTGAAACCGTGCTGGTTAATCCGCGTCCGCTTGAACTGCTCAGCGCCTTAGGTGTTGCGTAACTCGATGCGCTCTTGCAATATCAGTACCTTTCTTGCAATAAAACTTGAAGTCGTCTATGTCTGAAACACCGGTCTCTGCGCATCATGAAGTTGTTATTATGGGCTCTGGTCCAGCCGGTCTGACCGCCGCAATTTATGCTGCCCGCGCACTCCTGAAGCCATTGGTCATTGATGGCAGTCAGCCCGGTGGGCAATTGATGACCACGACCGAAGTCGAGAACTTTCCCGGCTTTGTGCACGGGGTTATGGCACCCAAGCTCATGGACGATATGCGCGCGCAAGCCAAGCGTTTTGGGGCGACTTTTCTCTACGGCGAAGTTACTGCGGTCGATCTTTCTGAACGCCCTTTCACGCTCACTGTCGATGGCAAAACCAAGCTTTTAGCCGACACTCTGATTATTTCTGCAGGTGCACGTGCCAAATTGCTGGGTTTGGAAAACGAGCGTAAGTATATGGGCTACGGGGTCTCGGCATGCGCTACTTGCGATGGCTTTTTCTTTAAGGAAAAGCAGGTCTTTGTGGTTGGCGGTGGCGATACGGCAATGGAAGAAGCGCTTTTTCTTACGAAGTATGCAGCCAGTGTAACTATTTTGCATCGCCGTGATGAATTTCGCGCTTCGAAAATCATGCTCGATCGTGCCAGACGACATCCCAAAATCAAATTCATTACCAGTGTGGTCGTCGATGATGTGCTTGGCGATGGCAAAGTGCTGACAGGCTTGCGCTTGCGATACCTTAAAACTGGGCAAATTGCCGAAGTGCCTGCTGATGGTCTCTTTGTTGCTATTGGGCACGAACCAAATACCAAACTGTTTGTCGGTCAATTAGACCTTGATGAAGCTGGCTATATCCTTACGAAGAAATCGACGATGGAGACCAGTGTTGAAGGTGTTTTCGCATGCGGCGATGTACAGGATAATCGTTATCGGCAAGCAATTACGGCAGCTGGCACAGGCTGTATGGCAGCTATTGATGCTGAGCGCTTCTTGGAGCGCATCAAAGCCGAAGTTGAACGCACGGCGGTTTAACAGTGTTATGTAGAGAGCCAGCATATACCCGCGCAAAAATCAGAGAGCTTATTTCGTAAGCGCGCAGGCTATACTATTTTCGGGCTTACCTTTTGCACGTTTTTTTGCTTTAAAGACAACTGGATTACAAAATGGAAAGTCGTGAGACAACAGGCACCACGCCTACTGATGCATCTGCAGGGAGTAATGGCACTACTGCTCGCACTCCACAACTTAGGGATTTGTTTCAGAAGTGCTACGACTTCACGATTGCAGATGAGGTCAAAGCCAAAGGACTTTATCCCTACTTTCGTCCGCTTGAGGAAAACGAAGGTCCTGTGGTCATGATTGAGGGCCGCAAAATCATTATGGCTGGCTCAAATAATTACTTAGGACTTACCTCAGACCCACGCGTCAAAGAAGCGGCTAAGAAAGCCATTGACAAATATGGCACCAGCTGCTCAGGTTCACGCTACCTGACTGGCACGGTGAAATTGCATGTTGAACTCGAAGAAAAACTTGCTGAGTTTTTTGGTACCGAAGACTGCATGATTATTAGTACAGGCTATCAAGC
Organism: Candidatus Thermochlorobacter sp.; assembly: GCA_046291735.1. Taxonomy (GTDB): domain Bacteria; phylum Bacteroidota; class Chlorobiia; order Chlorobiales; family Thermochlorobacteraceae; genus Thermochlorobacter. The sequence goes on from JBKBSK010000001.1 coordinate 474,500, forward strand.
TGGACAAGCGATTGTGCCTACGCTGGTGCAAGGACGTGGTGAATACGTGGTTAGCGATAAGGATAATCATGCCTGCATTGTGGTAGCAAACTTGATGGCACGCGGCGCTACAGCTAATGTCGAGCGTTACAAGCATAACGATATGGAAGATTTAGAGCGCGTGCTACAACGCCTTCCCCTTGAAGCGCCTAAACTTATTGCCACCGATGGGGTTTTTTCTGTCTCCGGCGCGATTGTCAATCTGCCTGAAATTGTGCGTTTAGCCCGCAAATACAATGCACGCGTGATGGTAGATGATGCTCACGCCGTTGGTGTGATTGGCAAAGGCGGTCGTGGCACTGCCTCAGAGTTTGGTTTGGAGAAAGAAGTTGATTTGACGATGGGAACCTTTTCGAAGAGTTTTGCTTCACTTGGTGGGTTTATTGTCGGCGAGCGCGCTGTGATTAACTACATCAAACATCAATCACCAGCCTTGATTTTTAGCGCATCACCGACGGCTGCAAGTGTCGCCGCAGCACTCAAAGCCCTCGAAATCATGCAGCAAGAGCCTGAACGCATTGATAGACTTATCAAGAATGCTAGCCGCGTGCGCGAAGGGCTTAAGTCTCTCGGGTTCCGCTTGATGGATGCACGCACCGCAATCGTCTCTGTCATCATCGGCGACCAAGACAAGACTTTGATTTTCTGGCGAAAACTCTATGATGCCGGAATTTTCGTCAATGCTTTTGTACGCCCCGGTGTGATGCCCGGTCATGAGATGCTACGGACAAGTTACATGTCGACACATGAAGAGTGGCAACTCGATAAAATCGTCTCAGAGTTTGGTCGAATTGGCAAAGAACTTGGTATCATCTAAACGTTTAGAGTTTTTCTTCACTCTTCTTTCTTGCCTTTCTGAGTCTAAGTAGTCTTGCAGCTCATTCATCAATTGCTGCACACTTACCAGCAGTTGAATGCACCGCTGTCTATCAATAGCGGCAGCGGTTTCAGGTATGGCGCCGCGCAAGAGATTATCTTCAAGTGTTGCAAGTTCTGTAGCCATATCGGTCATTTGTGCTACCAGATTATCTACCACGGGGTCTCGGAGTTGGCGAATTTCTTCACGCAGCAAGCGTATAATGCACAGCAGATTGACTTCGGTTAGCCGTCGCATCAGGAGCGATTGTTTATTGCAGTCTGCTGTGTTGAAGGCGCTGATGGGACTGGGCGGTGTGGAAGGCAGAATGGTCTTTGGCGCCGAGACGCTGATGATTTGCGTTGCCAGCGCATTTCTACCACGCCGTGCCAGTTGCTTTGTGTCGCGCAAGGCTTCACGATATTCTGGGCGTTCAGCCTCCACTACAACTTCTGGCGCAGCAAAGACATGGAGCGAATCTTCTATGGTGCTTATCTTTCTTGTTTTGCGGTTCTTTGGTTGATACCTTAGTTTTCGCGCTAGAATTGCATCAGCTAAGCTTTCCTGTTTTTGCCCCATTTCGGTTTTGTGAGGCTTTGACCCTTAGAGAAAAATCCAGCCTCAAGGGCTCAGTCGCAGTGAGCGTAACGGTCTGCGACTTGGATTCGTATCCAATGAGTTTAACCTCAACTGTGTGTGTACCCACAGGCGCTTTGAAGGAGTATTCACCATCAGCGTTGGTCGAGCTACCGATGCGTAACGCAGGAATGGAGACAACCGCACCTGCTAAACCTTCTTTTGTTTCTGCATCGATTACTTTTCCAGAGATGGTTTGCGTTTGCTGTTGTGCTTGGCTCGATACGCTAAGGCATAGCCACGCTATACAAAGCAGTATAGGTTTTTTTCATTGCTATTTGTTGTTTTGTTGATAGAGAAGCATAACGTATGAGTCAAAAGATTGAAAGATACAACAGCGCAGATTTAGTGCAGGTCTAGACAGATTTGCTTTTTTAGGTTCCTCACCGCACTATAGAGTAAGTTTGAGTTCGTAGATTTGCACTTTTAATCAGACAGACGCACGGCAAGATGAGCCTTGACGAACACTACACTGAATTTCTCAAAGGCATTGAAGAATACAACGCCGCAATGTTCTTTGAGTGCCACGACACATGGGAAGAGATTTGGCATGAGATTTATGGGAGCGACAAAAAATTTTTGCATGGCTTAATTCAACTCTCAATCGGGCTTTATCATTTGACCAATCGCAATCCGAAAGGCGCACGGTCTATGTTTGCTAAAGCGTTTACCAAGTTGGAACGCTATCAGCCTGTGTATCGTGGCGTTGCGGTGACAGATTTAATGCAGCACATTGAATCGCAGTGTATGCCAGTCGTTGAGCAAATGGAGCGAGGTGAACCTGTCAAACTCTCTGCACAGATGCTGCCAAAAATTTATTTGCAACAGTAACTATGCCACTCAAAATCTACAATACGCTCACTCGTCAAAAGGAAGTCTTTGTGCCGCTCGTGCCAGATAGAGTGGGTATCTATGTGTGCGGTCCGACCGTCTACGGGCATTCGCACATTGGGCATGCTAAAAGTTATGTGTCGTTTGATGTCGTCGTGCGCTGGTTTAAGCACTTAGGCTACAAGGTTAAGTATGTGCAGAACATTACCGACGTCGGGCATCTGACCGATAATGCTGACGAAGGCGAAGATAAAATTGCCGTGCAAGCTCGCCGTGAGAAGTTAGAGCCGATGGAAATTGCGCAAGCCTATACGCGCTCATTTTACGAAGATATGGATGCGCTGGGGGTATTGCGCCCAAACATTGCTCCTACAGCTTCAGGTCATATTCCCGAACAAATTGAAATCATCAAGACCTTGATTGCCAAAGGACACGCTTACGAGGTCAATGGCAATGTTTATTTTGACGTCAGTTCCTTTCCGGGGTATGGCAAACTCTCTGGCAGAACCAATCAAGAAGATTTAGAAGCTGGGGCACGTGTCGCTGTGCGTCGTGAAAAACGCAATCCGAGCGACTTTGCACTTTGGAAAAAAGCAGAGCCTAACCACATTATGAAGTGGCCCTCACCTTGGAGCGTGGGCTATCCGGGCTGGCATATCGAGTGCTCGGCTATGTCTATGAAATACTTAGGGGAGACCTTCGACATTCACGGTGGCGGTTTGGAAAATCAATTCCCGCATCACGAGTGTGAAATCGCGCAGTCTGAAGCAGCCACAGGCAAACCTTTCGTGCGCTACTGGATGCATAACAACATGGTTACCGTAAACGGCGTCAAGATGGGCAAATCACTTGGAAATTTCACCACAATCAAAGACACGCTAAAAAAGTTTAGCCCACTTGTGCTGCGTTTCTTTATCTTGCAATCGCACTACCGCTCCACACTTGATTTTTCTGATGCCGCTTTGCAAGCCGCCAAAGCAGGCTTAGAAAAATTGCACGACACTTATGCTCGACTGCTTGATGCACCTCAAGGTAAATGCACGCTTGACCTAAAAAAATTTGAGACACGCTTCCATGACGCCATGAACGATGACTTCAATTCACCATTAGCTATCGGCACGCTCTTCGATCTTGCACGTGAAATCAATAGCGCCCTCTCTGGCGATGGACTGACCGCAGAGAACAAAACACAACTCATTCAATTTATGCATAACTACGGGCGCGATGTTTTGGGAATTCTGCCAACCGCTACCTCAAGCCTCTCGAATGGGTCTGCTACAGAAGCCTTGCAAAAAGTCATGTCGCTCATCTTAGATATTCGCAAAGAGGCACGTGCAAAGAAAGACTTTGCTACCAGCGACCTTATTCGTGACCGCTTAAGAGACGCTGGCATTGAGGTCAAGGATACAAAAGACGGGGCGACATGGCGACTCATAAAATAAAGCCACACATCAATTGCAGTTGGCAAGTCGCAGAAAATCGTTATATTTATGACTCTATTCTCAAAATTATTCACTATTCACGAATTGCCATGTCAAAAGTTTGTTTGATTACAGGCAAGAAGCCGGTGTATGGAAATACGGTCTCGCATGCAAACAATCACCGCAGAACACGCTTTGAGCCAAACCTACAGGAAAAGCGCATTTGGTTGGAAGAGGAAAAGCGTTGGGTACGCGTGCGTCTTTCAACAAAAGCCCTCAGAACGCTGACAAAGAAAGGCACAGCCATACTTGCAAAGGCGCTGAAAGCGCGCTAAGGAGTGCACCGTTGCCTCGACATATTTGCCATAGCATCACTGCACTTAACCTCACTCAGTATGACGCCCAAGAAAAAGGTTACTATCTACACTGATGGCGCGTGCAGTGGCAATCCGGGCAAAGGTGGCTGGGGCGCAATTCTGCTCTATGGCGACAAGCAACTCGAGCTCTCGGGCTTTGAGGTAGAGACGACCAACAACCGCATGGAATTGCTTGCCGCTCTCAAAGCCCTCGAGGCGCTCAAAGAACCTTGCGAAGCTGATGTGTTTAGCGATTCTGCCTATCTCGTCAATGCGTTCAAGCAGGGTTGGATTGAGCGCTGGCAAAAAAATGGCTGGAAAACCGCCAATAAGAAACCTGTGCAGAATCAAGACCTTTGGAAGCGATTAGTCGAACTCTGTAAGACGCATCAGGTTCGTTTTCATAAAGTCAAAGGACACAGCGATAATGAGCACAACAATCGGTGTGATGCCTTAGCAACAGCAGCGATTCGCACTGCTGACGTGCGCGCTGATTCATCGCCGGCACAGTTGTAGGTCAAATTCAGTGTGTCATATTCATAGTGCGGGGTTTATTCGCTTATATTGTGCGATGCGATTTATGCGATGTGACTGCGCATCACGCACATCACTTTTAGAGTGTTTTTTGACACTTAGCACCAATCAAACGACGAAAATTTTACTTGTGCGTTACGCTATCACATCGTACCAAGTTGTAAAGCAGTTGAGGTAAAGGAGTTTTAGTATGCCTGAGGACATTAACAACGCATCATCTGCGGAGAATCCTGAGGATGCACCGCAAAATGCACCTGAAAACTTAGAGCCGCTGCCTGCCACAAGTGACCCCATGGCAGGGATGTTTCCCAAAAAAGGTCGAGGCATTGGTGCTTTGATTTTCGTTATCTGTGTCTCTGCACTGTTTGGCTATGCAGCGCTACTTGCTAATTTGCCGCGTGAGCGCCCACCAGCTGATGAATTGCCAGCCTCAGTGCGCATGCGCCTCTCTGGCTTGCCGCTTAATGCAAATGTGCTGGTCTATCTCGGCTTGAAAGAAATTCGTCAGTCGGAGTTTTGGCAAACTTTTGTGCCAGATTCTCTCAAAGAAAAATTGCTTGCCGATACTTCCACAGCTATCGGTCGCTTCGCTAACTTGATGCAATTTAACTTTGCACAAGATGTCGATACCGCTATTTATGCTGAAGTTAATCGGTACGGCGAAATCAATACCTCACTGGCGATACTGATTGGACGCTTTAACTCGGCACGCTTTAAGCATCTGGCAACAACAGCGCTCGATAGCGTTCGCTCTGGCAACAAACTCGCTTACCAACTTGACACTGCGCTCTGGTGCGCAAAAGTCAGCGAAAATGAACTTGCCCTTTCAAGCCATGCAGATGTGCTTGCCAACTATCTTCAACCCAGAGCAGATTTTTGGACGACCGATTCCACGATGACCCCGCTTATTGAGCGCGTACAGCATAAATCTCACTTCTGGTTAGCCTTAGGCTCTGCACGCTGGGCGTTTGGCGCGATGCGAGGTCTGACCACCGGCAATCAAGACATGCAAGGCATGGGCAACATTCGCAACATTCGTCAACTTGTGCTCTCGCTTCGACTTACGGATGGCATTGAAGGACAATCGGAATGGATTTATGAAAATCGAGCAGCTGCTTTCTTTGCAGGCGGCTTGATTGGCATCACACTTTGGGTTACAAAAAACTTTAGCCAGCGACAAAGTGAAAGTATTAAGCGCGTTGTAGGCGCCATTGAGTTCAAACAAAACCTTGAAGCGCTGATGTTTAATGCTAATCTCTCCAAAGCCATGCTGGAAGAACTCCGGCAAGCAAAACAGAACTAACTATGAATTTTTCATTTATCATCTAACACTGCTAACTCATTAACTCAAAACTGCTTACGTATGACACCTGTCCTTTCACTTCGCTTCCTTAGCACATTGCTTGTCTTGCTTTATCTCGTTGGATGTGCTGCCAAACCTAATGATACCGCCTTGAAGGTTGGCGATACGGCACCTGATTTTGAACTCAAAGCAGACGATGGGCGTACTGTAAAACTCTCTGACTACAAGGACCAAACCGTTGTACTCTTTTTCTACCCCAAAGATGAAACGCCGGGCTGCACAAAGGAAGCCTGCGCGTTTCGTGACACCTACGATGACTTCAAAGCTGCTGGCATTGAGGTCTTCGGTATTAGCGTCGATAACATCGACTCGCATCAAGCCTTCAAGCAAAAGCAAAACCTTAATTTCACGCTGCTCTCCGATGAGACAAAAGCAGTCTCCAAGAAGTATGGTGTCCTAGGTCTGATGGGCTTTTCACAGCGCGTAACTTTTCTCATTGGCAAAGGCTGTGTGATTAAAAAAATTTTCAAGGATGTCAACCCCGAGCAGCATGCCAAAGAAGTGCTGGAAGTTGCAAAAGCGGTGTAACATTGGCGGTGCTTTCTTCACAGCCTCAATTCCACGGGCTTCAAATCACGCCAGTCTCTGATGCCACAACGGATGCGAGCACTTACGCTGTCTTGAATGATCATCTGGCTGACCCACTATGAGAAAAGTCATCATTTCAAATGGGCGCTTTGAACTTATCGAGGCGCCCCTTCCTGACTTATGCGACGATGAAGTTGAAATTGAAGTCAAAGCAGCAGGCGTGAATTTTGCAGACATCAAAATTCGAAAAGGCTATGAGCCGAAACCAGACATTCCGCCGCCCGGATTTGGCTATGAAGTCGCTGGCATTGTTACACGCACCGGGCGTGATGCCCATCGCTTTGCAGTTGGAGATAAAGTCTTCGCCGTCTCGCACTATGGCGGCGGCTATGCAGAGCGCGTTGTGATGCCCGAGTTTAGCGTCTTTCGCTTACCTGTGCATATGAGTTTTGAGGAAGGCGCTGCATTTCCTGTTGCGTTTCAAACGGCATATCACTTACTCAAGACTGCTGCGCAAGTTCAGCCCGGCAACACTGTTCTCATTCATGCTGCGGGCGGTGCAACCGGCACAGCGCTAGTGCAACTTGCCAAACTCTTCGGCTGCCGCATCATCGCACTCTCCAGCTCCGATGAAAAACTCACGCGCGTTGCAGCATTGGGCGCAGATTTTACACTAAATTCTACTCTACCTAATCTCCATGAACGCATCAAGCAACTTTCGCCAGAAGGCGTGAATGTGATTTTTGATGGCAATGCTGGTGCACACTTTGCTCAAAATTTTGAATGGCTTGCCATGCGCGGCAAAGTCGTGCTCTTCGGCAACAGCGCCGGAATGCCACCGCTCTTCAACCCCTACGAACTCGTCTATCGCTCTGCACACCTGATTGGGTTTTCTATGCGCTCCATTACTGCAGAGCCTGAACTTTATGAACAAACTTACCAAGAGCTGCTCTTGTGGCACAAAGAAGGAAAGTGGAAAGCACAGATTGGTCATCGCTTCAACTTGGCGGATGTACAACAAGCCCACGACTTACTGGAATCGCGCCAAAGCTATGGCAAAATTATCTTGATACCTTAGCTTACCATCTATCCCAGCACGGCAACAAAAAAGCCTCAGATCAATCTGAGGCTTTCTCGTTTCTTTTTCAAGAAGCACTTCAAAGTTCTCAATGCTTTTTATCGCCAAATTGGCAAGCAAAGATTTGCTGCGCTTCACGACTGCACATTGCACAGTCGATTTTGAAAAGTACTTCTCGTTGTCATAGTTGCCCTAACGCTTGAAAGAGCGCAAATGTACGTGCCGAAAATTAACAAAGGATTTGAAAAAACAAACGGACTTTGAAAAAATTATAGCGCACTTTTGCTCATAAGCGCGCGGACTGTTTTCAGATCTTCAGCTGTATCAACAGCTTGCGAATCGAGCGTTGTCAGTGCGCATTTAATTGCGTACCCATTTTCCAAAAGTCGCAACTGCTCTAATCCTTCAATCTGCTCAAGCCTTGATGGACGCAAGCGGCTAAAAGCAAGTAAGGTCTTGCGCGTGTAGGCATAAATTCCGATGTGCTTATAGAATTTTGCGTGTGCCGTTACATGGCGCGGATAAGGAATTGCACTGCGTGAAAAGTATAGTGCATAACCGTCTTTGTTCAGTACGACTTTGACGACACTGGGATTGTTCAGGAGCGCATCATCTTTGATGATTTTCACCAGTGTGGCACAATCTGGCATCGGTGAGACCAGCATCTGTGCAATGACTTGGTCAATCATCTTTGGGTGAATGAGCGGTTCATCGCCCTGCACATTGACAATAATCTCCGCATTGAGTTCTGCTGCAAGAAATGCGACTCTATCCGAACCGCTTTTGAGATGCTTCGGAGTTAAGCGCACATTACAGCCAAATGGAGAAACCGCTTCAACGATTTTCTTATCATCTGCGGCAAGCACAACAGTGTCAGCCAGCTTTGCTTGCATGGCACGCTGATATGTGTGCACCACCAGCGGTTTGCCTGCAAGCTCAGCAAGCATTTTTTCAGGTAAGCGTGTGGAGCGAAGGCGAGCAGGAATGACAATAGCAACTTTGCGTTTCATTGCGGGCACTCGAGCAGAATTGTAACAGGACCATCGTTGATGAGTTCCACTTGCATCGCTGCACCAAACTTCCCTGTCTGAATGTCAAGTGCAGAGTGTGTGCGTAAGGTAGCAACAAAATGTTCATAGAGTGCTTGAGCCTGTTCAGGACGCGCTGCCTCTGTGAAACTTGGTCGATTGCCCTTGCGCGTGTCTGCATACAGCGTAAATTGCGAGACAACCAGCACGCTGCCGCCAATATCCACAACGGATAGATTCATCTTTTCGGCACTGTCTTCGAAGACGCGCAAGGCTAAGGTTTTCTCTGCAAGTCGTTCTGCGTCGCGTCTCGTATCGCTATGCGTCACACCAAGCAGCACAAGTAAGCCACGCTCAATCTGCCCTATACACTCGCCTTGCACTACAACTGCCGCACGCCGCACGCGCTGAATTAAAGCTCTCATCATTCAATGCGAAATCCGCCCTTTTGACAAAAGGCGATGAATTTTTGCAGATGTATTTTTTCAGAGTGTGGCACTGAGCGCAGTGCAAGCGTTAGAGCATCAGCAAGTGTGCGGGCATCTCTATCAGAAATGGTATAGCCATCGTTGGAAAAGTAGCAGCGTTCCCATTCTAGGGCAGGTGCATCCAGTGGTAACCAGCCGTGCTCTTTAGCAAGCAAGAGTGTCTCTTCCCAGTGATGATTTGAAAAGTAGAAGCGTTCGCGGTTTTGCACCAAGTCAATTGCCATTTGTCACTTTATCGTCGTAACTGCCGAAGAATGGCACGTTCGTCTAATTCTTCCACCAAGTTGCCTTTGTCATCATAGCGCTTGACACGAATTTTCTCACCTTCACGGTAAGTGTTGATTTCCTCAAGTTTGCCCTCATCAGAATAGATGTACTCTTCACCATCACGACGCCCGTCTCTATAACTTCGGTAGACTTTCATCATACCATTAGCAGCATACTGCCGCCATTCTCCTGTGCGCTCACCGTTCACATAGCTTTCCTCGATTTCCAGTGCACCGCTGTTGTGGTAGGTTCGCTTGATACCTTCAAGCAAGCCTCTGGCGTTGATTGCTGTCTCCTCGCGCAGGCGACCATTAGGGTGGTAAAAATAATACTTGATTGTAGAGGTAAGTGTGTCGTTGTGGTAGGTTGCGCGTGATTGAATTTTGCCATTTTCATAGAACTCGCGTACCTCGCCCTGCCGTAGCCCATTGCGAAAGCGGGCTTCCGACTTTAACTGTCCGCTCTCATAATACTCACGGCGCACGCTATCTATCTTGCCATTGATGTAGTATTCTTCTATGCGCACTTGTCCTTTCTCTGTGTATTCACGAAAGAATCCGCTCGGGGTCTCACCGATATACCCCATCTCCGCACGAAGTTTACCATTCGGATAGTAAAGTTTTTTCACCGTAGGCTGCTGCGCCAGCGCCAAGTCGTAGAGAAAGAAGCATAGCACAGCCAAAGCTAAAGTTCTCATTCGTCTTCAAAATTTTTTGCAGCGTGTCTATTCCGATTGAGCAATGACTTTCGGGACCTTAAAGAATCGGTCTTGAAAATCAGGTGCGTTTTTGAGTGCCTCTTCATTTGAGACAGACCCCGTAGGCACGTCATCACGCAAGACATTGACGCGCTCATTCATGTTTTGAAGGGGCTCTACATGCGTTGTGTCGATCTCATTGAGCTTTTCAACATATTTGAGAATCGTATTAAGCTCAGCTGTCATCTTTTCCTTCTCTGCGTCAGAGAAAGAGAGTTTTGCAAGCGTTGCAATGTAATCTACATCCTTTTTTGATACCGCCATATGCTCTGAATTTTCATAAAGCTACGCATTTGCGTCTTTTTGCAAAAGCGCTCTAAGACAACATTACACGCAGCCACTTATACATGCAGTGCACAAAACGTTTGAGCAGCGCCGTACCGTTAAGGTGCAAAAGAATAAAACATGAAGTATACCTTTTCTCTCATCGCTGTTCATGGCAACGGCGGTGGTGGGTTTCGCTTTGAGCGCATTCAGCCCTTCATTCCGAACGATGTGAAGTTTCTTGCACCCACACTGCCCGGGTTCGACCATGTGCCGCAAGATTACTCGCTGCGTACGCTCAAAGATTACGCTTTTAAGTTGCATGAGATGATATACCCTGCTCCGCGCCCTATCGTTATGCTCGGTACTGGTATCGGCGGCTCTATCGCTTTAGAATTTGTACAACATTTCGAATCTGACGTGCGCGCCTTAATTTTGCACGCACCAGTTGGCACGCGTCTCAAAACGCGGCTTTTCCCAAACTTGATGAAACCCTTGTGGATACGACGCTTCGGACAGCGGTTATTTTCGTCAAAACTAGCTCGCCCGATTTTCTCCACCCTATTGTTTGAATCTCCAAAAGACATCCCTGCTGACTATGTGCAGCGATTCTTCGAAGCCTATCGACACTGCGCTGCTTTTACACAAATGTTTGACATTATTACCGATGAGTGGTTTCGTTCGCTGCGCCCTGTGCAGATACCCAGTGCACTGCTTTGGGGCGAAAAAGAGCGCGTCCTGACGCCTGACCAAGCCGCAGACTATCAAAAACTCCTGCCTAATAGCGTAATTCGACTCGTGCCAAACTGGAATCACTTTCCCATGATTGAGCAGCCTGAAGCGTTTGCACACGAAACGCTTCGTCTTGCACATGCACTGCTTCGTAAGTAAAGCCACAGTTCTCGTCTGCTATTTTCTGACCGAAGTGCATTTTGAATTTGCTTTTCTCATGTTTGCACTATTGCGCTGCACCGCAGAGTAACGATAACAGAGAAAATCTCGACAGGAGTTATCTTTGCAGTTCGTTTCAAATTCGTTTCCTTCGGGCATTTGCTCGAGGCAGTATTTTGCAGGATAATTTCATTTTTTTATGTCAGAGACTTACAAAGTTGCCGTGTTAGGCGCAACAGGCTTAGTTGGTCGCACCATGCTTGCCTGTCTATCGGAGCGTCATTTTCCTCTCAGCGAGCTTGTGCTGCTGGCTAGTGAGCGCTCGAGAGGTCAAACGCTTGACTTCAATGGCAAGTCCTATCAGGTTCAGACGCCCTCTGCGGAAGTCTTTGCAAGCGTTGATATTGCACTTTTCTCTGCTGGTGCATCCGCCAGCAAAGTCTGGGCGCCGATTGCTGCCTCACAAGGCGCTATTGTTATTGACAACTCTTCTGCGTTTCGCTTGCAGCCTGAGGTTCCGCTGGTTGTGCCCGAAGTGAATGCAGAAAAGATATTTGATGCTTCTGGGCGTGCAGCGCCGATTATTGCCAATCCTAATTGCTCTACGATACAACTTGTTGTGGTCTTAAAACCTTTGCATGAGCGCTATAAAATTCGCCGCGTTGTGGTCTCAACTTATCAATCCGTTACAGGAAAAGGCAAGAAAGGCTTGGAGGCACTCGAGTCTGAACTGGCTGGTGTGAAGCCCAAGGAATATACGCACTTTCACCCGATTGCGTTTAATGTTGTACCACAAATCGATGAGTTTGTCGAGCATGGCTATACCAAAGAAGAGATGAAGATGATTCACGAGACTAAAAAAATTATGGGCGATGACTCAATACAGGTGTCGCCGACCACTGTGCGTGTGCCGGTCTATGGTGGACACAGTGAAGCTGTCAACATTGAGTTTGAACATGAGTTTGAGCTTGACGAAGTGCGCTCATTGCTTGCCTCTGCGCCGGGTGTGGTGCTCAAAGATAACCCTGCCGAGCGGCTCTATCCAATGCCTATTGATTGCTATGGTCGCAATGAAGTGTTTGTTGGCAGAGTGCGGCGCGACCTCTCACAGCCGAAGAGCCTGAACCTGTGGATTGTTGCTGATAACCTACGCAAGGGCGCTGCCACCAACGCTGTACAAATCGCTGAACATCTTGTCGGAAAGTTGAAACCAAAATCACAGTTAGATTGAATCTTGCGCACTTGAGCACGATAATGCACGACGCACGAATTGCACTGCACACTTACAGCTGTCGCTCCGCCCACAGGTAGCCTGCGGCTATTACGAATAGCACGAAGAACCACCACTGTGGCACAGCTCGACGCACCTCTGCCACATCAGTTTGAAAGCTCCGCTGCTCCTGCATTTGTGCAAAGTTGCGTGTTGCACTTTGCATTTGCGCTCGACGATACGAGAGCCACTCGCTACTTGTGTGCACATAAAATGCAACTGCCGCACTATCAGGCTCACCTATGCGCCAGATGCGATGCCACCCCTGTTCGCGAGGCCAAAATACGGTCTCCCAAAGTGATGACTCTACAAGCGATTGCTTGAAGAATACGCTATCGCTTATACCACTCGGATACGCAATGAGCCCAATTGGTCTCGGCGAGCGCGTGCGCAGCATTAGCTTGCACGGTAAATCCACTGTCGGCAGCAGTGTTGCACTCTGCCATACATCTGCTTGCGTTTGCGCTCGTGCAAGACGCTTCAGTGTGTAACTCCAATACTCAGCATAGAGTGAACTCTTGCCTTCTAATGCCCAACGAAAGGTCTCCTCGACAATGCTTACAGCGACTTTGCCCAACCCTCTTTTTCCTGCTATCACTAACGGATGGCTTGCTTCATCGTGCATTAAGACTTCAGCTGCAAACCCTACTTGCAGTCGAATTGGTGCAACTGGTAAGGCTGAACTTACCGAAACCTGAGATGGCAAGCCGTGCAGTTTTGCAAAACGCACTTGATTTTTTGCAGGCGTTGCTTTCAAGAATCCTAAGAAAAAGTCATAGGCTTTGGCTTGACTTGCTGTTGGCGGTTCAGAGAGTGCAATCAAAAGTCCCAAGCCATTTTCAACAGCTTGTCGCAATGCTGCTTGCTCTCTTGCACTGAGATTTACAAGTGTCTGAAAATCCACAATTGCGATATCGAACTTATCGAGCACTGCCGCGCTCAAGTGCTCGAGTGCAAGAGAAGACATGTTCAAAAATTCGGTAAGTGCCTTGCCACGACTGATAGTGCTGCGAAGCGCTAGTGCATTACCCATTGCGGCTGCCCACTGTTTCAAGGTTCTGGTTTCAAAATTTGGGGCACGCTCCACAATCAACATGCGGATTGGTGCTGGCTTGCGTACGCTGACGGGGATACTCTCTGCGCAGAGAGTATCATGTGCCGAGCGAATGGCATAAAGTGTGTAGCACCACTCACCAGCTTGCTTCGGCGTGGTTGTAAGCTCAAATGGCAACTTTCCTTCACCTACAAGCAGCAGTGAATCGCTGCGCCTGCCACTGCCTTCAAGATATAGCCAGAGTGAATCGTAGCGCAGGGCATGCCAAGTGCCTTGAATTTGCAACTGCTCTCCGAGCGTGATATGCTTCGGAAATGATACAAAGATAATTCCTTCTGGTAGTGTATTGAGATGCAGTGTTAATGCAATAGGCTCAAGCATCTCCAGTTCATCAGAACGCAAGCCATCACCGAAGATGTGTAAGTGCTGAAGATTCGGATACTGACGATGCAGCATGGCTACATTCGGAAGCAGTTTCACACCTGAAAGTTCATCTGCACTGTCTGCGCGTGGGAGCCTGAAACACCGTGCAGGTCGCAGTGAATCTGCAGCTGCTTGAACGTGCTTTGCTGAAAAGTGCGCTGTTAGCAAGAATGCATCGCTTGGATGTTCTTCGGCAAGATACGTTGGTTCTACACACAGCAGTGCCAGTGAGAGTGTGGCTGTAAAAGTTGCGGCAAGACGCCATAGTCGCTGGCGCTTGTTTTTACGCCGAATTTCTAGAAATGCAAGGCATGCAAACAGCATGGCTGCTACGAGCCAGATTGTCCACTGCCATATGCTGTTCAGTGTAAATTCTACAGCACTCACGGCGTCAGCGTCAGATGTTGAAAATAGGATTTTGCGAGCGAAGAGTATGGTGAGGGTAGCGCTTCAGGACGGGCTTCGGCATCGGGCAGAAGTTCAAGCCAAGCGCGCTCGACGGCTTCAAGATGCGAGAGTCTTGCACTGCCATGTCGCTCTGCTTCATCAAGAAATCGACGCAGTGCTTGCAGCGCATTGAGATAACGCAGGGGGTCATTTTCAGCAGCACGCACCAGTGCATTTGCCCCACGCTCTAACTGACGCAATGCTTGACCTGTAGCGTGGTGCTGTCCTGAGCGCAGTTTCATTGCTGCTGCAAGTGCTTCTCGCACATCTGCGTATTCATCTGGCAGTGCAGCTGTGCGTGTGTCGGTGCGCGATGCAATTTTTTCTAACTTGCCCGTAAGCCGTTTTTCTTCAGGCTTCAAGGTTGGTGGTTCAAAGCCCATGCGTTGCACATACACTCTCGATTTTTGTTGCAAGTCTTTAAGCAATTTCAAGGCTTTGAGTTCATAAGGTAAGGCTTCTTCGGGTTTGTGCATGCGCAGGTAAAGCTCGGCATCCCACATTTCTGCCAGTGCGGCTTTGAGTTCAGCTTTGATAGCGTCGGAGTAAAATGTTGCACCTTCTTCGCTATCGTGTTTGTGCACAAACTGGCTCATCAATTTTTCTACTGTCGCCTCGTTTGGATTTTTTTCCAATGCGGCAATCGAGTGCTGCGAAAGATGCCCACAGTTTTCATCGTGCACATGGCGCACGAATTTCAGTAGCGGATGCGGGGCAGAGTCTTTTGGTACAAGTTCTTTTTCAATTTCCTCGATATCGCTACCACCGATTGCTGATTCGAATTCTTCGCCTAAAAATTTGCCGTAGCGCAGTCTCAAGACTTTCTGCTCGACACCTAAGGCTTCAGAGCGGGCTTGGAAGTCAGCCACTGAAAGTGTCTTGCGCTCACGCAAGAGTTTTTCTGTATCGATGATAATCTGACGCTGGCTGCGGAAGTAATCAGGCTGCGCGGCTACAGGTAGCGACATGCTGAAATCGGTCTCAACTTCCGCTGTGTCTTTAATAGCAATGAAAATCGTCTCGGAGCGACTGCGATTTGGCTTTGGCTCTCGATTGTCGCGCGCTTCAATGGTCAGATAAAGTTCGTCGCCGGGTTGCAATCCTAAGGCAGGCAAGTCGAGCAGTTTTGCATAGTGCTGATTATGCGTGTGCTCATCAAAGTTCAGTGTCAGTGTTTTGAAGCGTACATTTTCGCCTTTGCCTTGTGCCAGTGTTGCTTGCAGGCGAGCATAGGGCACAGCAAAATCGTCATGAATCTTTGCTAGCACTTTCAGGTGCGGTTGCTTGAGCACATCGACTTCTGCGCGCTGACTAGGTTCCAGAATCTCAATTGCAGGCGGCTCATCGCGCAAAAGAGAAATTTTCTGATACTCGCTTCGCTCTACGCCTTGCTCGGTTTGAATTTCCAACACGTAGAATCCGCTTTGCCATAGTGTTGTTTGCGCTTGGAATACGCCATCTTGTGCAAGACAGTGCAGTGTATCACGGTCGTTGAAGATAAAGCGGGCAGCGCGGGCTTGTGCTGAAAGTTCCAGCATCCAATGTGCTTGTGTGTGTTCAAAGGCGTTTAGGTCAAGCGACGATTGTGTTACTGGCACGCGCCCCGTGTAGCGCGGAGGCAAGAGTTTTACCTGCACACGCGTGATGAGTGGTGAAAGTATGTTGTTAGAAAAAACTGCAACTTGTTGCACAGCGCTCTCTTCACTGGTCTGTCCTTTTGGTACAAGCCAGAGCAGCAAGAGTGCGCACAGGATGCTTGCAGCCGAGAGTTTCCATGCGGGACGAAGTGGATTCGGCAAAATTGATGCTATTTGCAACGCATGCATCTTTTCTTGCACGCGTCTTATTTGCATAGCTTCCACAAGTGAGCATTCACTCAAAGGTTTAAGCAAAAGTTGCGCGCTTTCTTCAAGCTCAGGCATGGTGCGGTTAAGATGCTCTGCAATCCTTTGCGCTGTTGCTAATCTGTGCCGTCCCACAATGAAACTTAGCACGAAAATTACGTTCCATAAAACCAGCCAGAGTGAAACAATAGCCCAGATATCAAGCGCAAAGATTTGGGCAATTGACACTACAAGCAGCAACGCTACTGCTGCACTTGAGAGTGCAAGGCTTGCTGTCCAGCGTCGATTCCAGAGTGTTGCAAGTTGGTGCAGTAATGAACCTTGATTCACAGTAAGATGTGTAAAGTCAGATAGCTTATCACTTTGTAGTCCGTGTGTATTGTCGTGTGGCATCGCTACGGAGTTTTCGCTGCGCGTGTGCGTCGATGCGACACCATGC
Organism: Candidatus Thermochlorobacter sp.; assembly: GCA_046291735.1. Taxonomy (GTDB): domain Bacteria; phylum Bacteroidota; class Chlorobiia; order Chlorobiales; family Thermochlorobacteraceae; genus Thermochlorobacter. Next base: position 491,314 of record JBKBSK010000001.1, read on the forward strand.
GCTCAATGATAAACAAAATTGCTACGAAAATCCATAGCGGCAAGTGTAAGGGAGTCATTGCCTCTGGCTCTGACTTGTGCGTGTGTGAAGCATGCGCGCTGTCGTATTGAGGCTGGTGTTGAAGTGCGGTGGCTGCGCGTAGGTCTGGCACATTGAGTTGGTGTTCATCGAGCACAAGTGCTGCAATCCATTCAGGGAAACTTGGTGAGAGCACAAGATTATTCCACTCTGGTGAAAAGCGGCTGTAAAACACATATTCGTTTGAGAGTGATGTTGCCAAGTGTGCGATGCGCTGCTGCGTCAGAATAGGGTTGCCGAAGCCATCGCTCCAAATTGTGCTATGATGAGAGGGGGCTACAAGACGGCGTTTGAGCAAGAAACTTTCGCCATCAGGTCGTGTCACAGTGCTTGGTGTGTCGGAGCGTGCGCCTTGGGCATAACGCAAAATGAAGCGTGTGGTATCAAGCCACTTTGGAATGTCGCGCTCTGAGAACCAGAAGAGCATATCGGGCGGTGCTGCTTGTGCAGCAGTATCGTGGCTGGGCAGTAGCGTGAGTTGCAGGTTTGCAAAAAATTTTTCCTTCACAGCTTGCAAGGCATAGCGAAGATAGTTGGCATCGCGCTGCATGGCATCATCAAAGAAAATGGCGATACGCTTCGGTGGCGATAGCGGTGCTATAGCTATGCGTTGTTGTGCAGCGTCGAGTGTGTGCATGAGTTTGCGCTGAAAGTGCGTCCCTTCTCTTTGGCTTTCGACTGCGAGCGCAAGCACGCTATCCTGACCGACTTGTTTTGCAGTGAGCACTTGTTCAATTCTGTCGAGATTCGCAACTGTGTACCACCTGACCGCACGAGCTAGGGTTGGTCGCTGACCGTGCAGCAAAGCTAAACGCTCACTTGTGAGCAGTGCAAGTTGCGTCTCTTCTGGGAGCATGTTATCGAGCTCTTCCAGCATTGACCATGCATTGACAAGTTGATTTTCGACGCTGTCCTTAGGCAAGGGTGGAAAATTTTTGGCAAGCAATCGCAGCTCATAGCCAGCGGCGCGCAGTGAATCAATTAGAGTGTAAGTCTGCACATCTGTTGTGCGTTGCCAGACATCGGGGCTGACCAGTGCCCAGCCTTGTGCAGCAGATTTGCTCGAGTGTGTGCGTAGAATCGGTTGTGATAGGGCAAGTGTCGCCATCAGCAGCAGCAGCGCACGCAGCAGCAATAGCCACCACTCCGAAAGTGCTGTGCGGCGGAAGGTAGGCGTTTGTGTAGCTTTCAGAAATTTGATGGTTCCGACTTTAATCAGGCGAGGCTCACGCTGGCTTAGCAGATGAATGATAATTGGCACAGCCAGTGATGCAAGTGCCATCAGCGACAGTGGCGAAAGCAGTTCGAGCATCGTTTGAAGACTGCGTGAGACTAAACTTTAAGGCAAGCTAAAACAGTTGTGCGCATGACGCTTGCTGCAGCACGTGTTATCTTGATTTCAGTGCAAAACCGTTGCATTTTTTTGCAAATTGCTCGAAAAGTATCAAAACTGCTAATATGGTCAGTTGTAACTGCGTGATTTACATTGCGTAAGACAGTGCGCTATTTTAAGCTACCTCAAAAAGCCATGAATGCTAAGGCGCATTGACTCAGACATAGCCTCTCGTCTAAAACTGATGAGTCTGTGGATTGACACGCATCGTCAGTCTATCCTGAAAGTGATTAATGCCTTCCTTGTTTTTTTAGCAATCGTGGCTATCTCCTCGCTTATTGCACGCATTGGATTTTTCCTTTCACCTGAAGAAGAAAAGTGGACGCAAGTGTTGGAGCAGATGATGCTTTACTTGTTTGCACTGCAGGCATTTTTGAAACTTGCACTTGCGCCCAATAGACTGCGCCATCTTAGAGAACGCTGGTTGGAGCTTGTTATCTTCACTGTGATTTTGCTCTATCTTATTTTTCCCTTTGCTGTCGAGCGCATGCTGACTTCGCTCAATCCGCAACTGACTCCTGAAAATATCACAAGTCTTTACCTTGTCGTAACACAGTTTCTCGTGATTTTGGCACTGCTGCCTGCCACACTGCGATACAGCGGGCGCGTGATGACCGCCAACGTGCAGCCGGCTACAATTCTCCTTGCAAGTTTTCTTCTGCTCACTTTTTTTGGCACCGGTTTCTTGCTCTTGCCAAAAGCCACAGCTAATAAACCTGTTGCGCTAATCGACGCCCTCTTCATGGCAACCAGCGCCGTGTGTGTAACGGGTCTTTCAACGGTTGATATTACCACGACCTTTTCTCACACAGGGCATTGGATTTTGCTGGTGTTGATTCAGATTGGCGGTTTAGGCATTATGACGCTCACGACATTTTTTGCAGCAGCCGCTGGCACAAGCGCACGGCTCAAAGAATACATTGCGCTGCGCGAGCTTATTGGTGAAGAAAGTCTGGGAAAAATTCGCACGATTCTGTTTCAAATCGGCTTCTATACTATGGTCGTCGAAGCAATTGGCGCCGTACTGATTTACTACACCTTAGAGCTTGATTCATCTCTGTTGCCCTCTTCGCCAGTCTTTTTTGCAGTGTTTCACGCTATCTCTGCATTTTGCAATGCTGGCTTTGCTTTGCTTTCAGATAATCTTGCTGCGCCTATGTTCAAATACAACTTCGGGTTTCTCTATGTCGTGATGTTACTCGTTGTTATCGGTGGCTTGGGGTTTCCTGCGCTGTCGAGTCTGTCTGGATTTGTGCGCGCCAAAATTTGGCGTGAGCCTAATGCCCGACTCTCCGTTCACGCTAAACTTGTTTTTCTGACCTCAGCCATTTTGATTGTGTTGGGCGCGCTAGGCTTCTACGTGCTTGAATTTTCACATGTGATGAATAGCATGACGCACAGCGAAAAAGTGATGTCTGCGTTCTTTCACTCTATTGTGGCACGCACAGCAGGGTTCAATACACTTGAGATTGGTGCACTCTCTACACCGACACTCTTTTTACTCATTGCACTCATGTGGATTGGTGCTTCGCCGAGTTCTACAGGCGGCGGTATCAAAACCACAACGGCAGCACTGGCACTTATGAATATCTGGGCAATTGCTTCGGGCAAAAACAAAATCGAACTTTTTCGCCGCCGCATTCCCGACCGCGTCGTTACACGCGCATTTAGTACAGCACTGCTTTCCTTACTCTATATCGCAATTGCCCTTTTTTTGCTGCTCATCACTGAACAAGAAAAAAACTTTAAGTTCGAAGCCTTGCTCTTTGAAGTCGTGTCAGCTGTCAGTACCGTTGGTCTCTCGACAGGTATCACGGCTGAACTGAGCGATGCTGGTAAGTTGGTGCTCACCGCCTCTATGCTGATTGGTCGTGTAGGATTTCTGACGGTCATCATTGCTTTGATTCGACCGCAAAACCATGGCGTGTATGACTATTCAGAGGAAAACGTGCTGGTCTCATAGTTCATCTTCACACTCAGGCTTTGAAGTTCTGACTTCAAGAGCAGTGAGAAAATTAGAGTCTGTATGCCATTTAATTTTGAAATTCTCTGATGCCAGTTTTTAACTCGCCAACGCAATCAAGCTGATATGACCAAAAAAGTCGCTGTTATCGGTATCGGTAATTTCGGCTCGCACCTTGCCGTCACGCTGGCGCATCAAGGCGCTGAAGTCTTGGCGATTGACTCATCTATGGACCGTTTAGATGATGTCAAAGATAAAGTAACCTACACGGTGCGTTTAGACTCAACTGAGGAGAAAGCCCTGCGTGATCAAGGCTTGACGGAACTCGATGCGGTTATTGTTGCTATTGGCGATGACTTTGAAGCAACGTTACTCACCGTTGCTGCTTTGCAAAACATTGGAGTAAAACGCATCATTGCACGCGCCACCACACAAACACATGAGCGCATTTTGCGACACTTGGGCATCGAGGAAGTTATCTCACCTGCTGTGGAAGCAGCCGAGCGATTGGCTGATAGCCTTATGTATCGCGGCGTGATTGATTCGCTTGAGCTTTCCTCGGATTACTCTATCGTGGAAGTTAATGCTCCTGAGTCCTTCATTGGCAAATCGCTAGGCGAACTGCGGTTGCGCGAAACATTCGATGTCAACCTCATTACCATCAAACGCATCGAGCAAGAGCCACGACTCTTGGGTCTGCGCTCTCGCACAGTCGAAAAAATTCTCGGTATTCCAACGCCCGATATGATTGTGCAACGTGGCGACGTGCTCGTGCTTTTCGCCACTAAACCTGCTATCAGCAAAATGTGTAACGATAGTCTGGAGTAGTCTTATCAGATTCTTAGAGACCATGAGAGCGTTCTATCGCTATGCCATAACGACCTTATGAAAGTAACTTGAAACTTTTTCGATTTACATAGAGTTACTGTGGCAACTCTCGCACAGAGTTTCGCTGCTTGAGTCAAAGTTCTAATCACTCTACAACTCAGTGTGCTTGTATTATGAAGGTAGCCTATTTGAAAAAGGCGAGTTTGATTGTTTTTTGCTTATTGCTTTTCTCAAATGCAATTGCGCAAACCGTTACGCTTAGTGGTTATGTACGCGATGCAAAGACAGGTGAAGAGCTCGTTGGCGCAACTGTTCAACTTAAAGAAATTGCCAAGGGTGTAGCCACTAACGCCTCTGGATTTTACTCCATTACAGCAGAGCCGGGGACTTATACAGTTGTCGTACGCATCATAGGATATAACGAACTGCAGCAGAAAATTTCTCTTACTAGTAACCTCACCAAGAATTTTCTCTTAGAGCCAGCTGACATTCAAGCTGAGGAAGTTACAGTCTCTGCAGAACGCGCTTCGTCGAACGTCAGTAGCACAGAAATGGGCGCAACGAAGGTTGATGTTGAGACCGCCAAGCGTGTCCCTGTTGTGCTCGGTGAGACAGACATTTTGAAGACGTTACAACTTTTGCCCGGGGTCTCTGCGCCTGAAGGCTCAACAGGGTTTAGTGTGCGCGGCGGCAGCGCTGACCAAAACCTTATTCTGCTCGATGAAGCCACGATTTACAATGCATCGCACCTGCTTGGCTTTTTTTCCGTTTTCAACTCCGATGTGGTCAAAGATTTCAAACTCTACAAAGCCTCCATCCCTGCTAACTTCGGCGGTCGGCTCTCATCTGTGCTCGATGTACGCCAACGCGAAGGAAATCTTAGCGAATTTGGCTTGACTGGTGGCATCGGCTTGCTGAGCAGTCGCTTGCTCATCGAAGCTCCTATTGCCAAAGACAGAGGGTCTTTTCTGCTTGCAGGTCGCCGTTCCTATGCTGACCTTTTTCTAAATCTTTCACCTAATTTCCGCGGTACTATACTCTACTTTTATGATATCAACCTTAAAGCCAACTATACCTTTAGCGATAACGATCGTTTCTTTGTCTCTGGCTATCTCGGACGCGATGACTTTGGTTTAGCTGACTTTTTTGGAAATGCATACGGCAATGTGGCTTTCACTATGAGCTGGAATCATCTCTTTAGCCGTAGCCTGCTTTCAAATTTTGCATTTCTCTACAGCAATTATGACTATGAGTTACGCATCCTCGCACCCGGCTCTGAAGTGCAAGTCACTTCCCGAATCCTCTCACCGAGTTTCAAAACAGATTTTGCTTACTTCATCACTGAAGACAATCAGATTGATGTCGGTGCTGAAGTTGTCTACTATCGCTTTGTGCCCGGCAGAGTGCAACCGCTGAAAGATTCGCCTATTCGTCCCACTGCACTCGACGAAAAGTATGCAATTGAACCTTCGTTCTACATTCGCCACGAATTTCCTTTAACCAAGGAATTGAGTTTAGACTACGGCGCACGCTTTAACTTCTTTTACCGCTTTGGTCCAGAGCCCATTCGTGAATACGCTGACGGCAAGCCCCTTGTGTTTAGTCAAATTACGGGACGCTATGAAAATGGAAGCGTACTGCGCACCACCCAATTCAACCGCGGTCAGCTGATTAGCTCATTTTTTGGCATTGAGCCACGCATTGCCATTAGATGGCTACTCAATGAGAGCACCTCTCTCAAAGCCAGTTACAACCGCACACGCCAAAACTTGCATCTTGTCTCAAATACCGCTTCACCCACACCACTTGACTTATACACGCCAAGTGGTCCTTTCTTCGAGCCGCAGGTGAGCGACCAGTTCTCCGTCGGTCTCTTCAAAAATTTGTTTGGCAATGACATTGAAATATCACTAGAAGCCTACTACAAAACCTTGCAAAACCTCATTGATTTCATCGATGGTGCCAATCTTTTCGGCAACAACAATATCGAAACCGAAGTACTCAGCGGCATCGGTCGCGCATATGGTGTTGAACTTTTCGTGCGCAAAAATTTAGGTAACCTTACTGGCTGGATTAGCTACACGCTCTCACGCTCTGAAAGAAAAGTTGCTGGGGTCGATGGCGGACCGGGCATCAATCGCGGTGAGTGGTATCTTTCGCCGTTTGACCGCACACACAATCTCAATGTCGTTGGCATCTACAAACTTAGTGACGCATGGACGGTTTCTGCTGACTTTGTCTTGCAGACGGGTATTCCTGCCAATTTTCCGATTGGAGCATACGAAATCTCTGGGGCTATTATTCGGCAATTTCCTGATACGCGCAACGCAGAACGCTTACCGCTCTATCATCGCCTTGATGTCTCTGTGCGTTGGGATGCCAGTGCGCCCGATGCCCGCTTCAAATCCGCATGGGTATTTGGACTCTACAACATCTACAACCGGCGCAATGCTGCTTCTATTACCTTCCGTCAGAATAGTCAGAATCGTTTCCAAGGCGAAGCTGTACGCTTAGCATTTTTTGGTATCGTTCCGAGCGTATCATGGGAGTTTAAGTTCTGAAATCCGTTACACTGAGCATGACTGGAACATCACGGCATATCACATTCATTTCAAAAATTTGGCTTTCTCTTTCTCTGCTGCTGTCGCTGGCACTTTCAGCCTGCCAAGATGTCATTGATGTTACCTTGCAAAGTGAGCCGCCTCGCCTTGTGATTGAAGGCATTATCGAACGCAAGGCTGGCGAACCAGACTCTGCTTTTCAGCGCATTAAGCTGACAAAAAGCATTGAATTTTTTGCAGGCGTGCGCCCACCGCTCGTGCGTGATGCTGAAGTTCGCGTCATTAGTTCAACCGGTCGTGAGACGCGCTTTGTATTTTCAGAGCGTGATAGCGCGTTTATCACAAATAACCTTGTTGTTGAGGAAAATGTAGGCTATAAGTTGCAAGTTCGTTACAATGGCGACATCTACGAGACCGGATTTGACAGTGCACGACGTGGCGGCACCTTGGATTCTATCTATGCGCGCTCACGCCGTTCCTCACCGTTTGACACTGCACGCGGTCTGACCATCGCTGCAGACTTCACTGACCCAGCCGATACAAAGAATTTCTATTTCATCAAGCTCTTCAAAAATGGACGGGATGCACTTGAAATTCGCCCCGGCAATCAATTTGCAACCATTCGTGAGGATAAATTTTTCAACGGAGAGACGCTGCGCGGATTGGAGCCACAAGCCAACATCGTCTTTCAGCCCGGCGACACCGCCCTTGTGAAAGTTATCTCAATTGGTGAATCACTTTACGAGTATTTGCGTGCGCTCTTCATTCAAACACAAGGCGGTGGCGGTGGCACATTCAATCCTCCGCCAGCACCCATACGCTCAAATGTCCTTAATCTTACCAATCGCGACCGCTTTCCACTCGGATATTTTGGTGTTGGCTGGACATCACAGCGCAAACTCATTGTCCGAGAACCCTAACCGGTTCTTGTAAGTGTAGCCTACTTCAGCACGGTGTGATGCGTGTTGCACTGGTCAGTTAGCGTATCCAGCGCTGCTGAATTTTACCTGTTGCCCAGAGGTAATCACTAATCGCACGCAAGTAATCAGCTTGTGCACTGACTAAACTTTGCATTGCTGCGGCGGTTGCACGCTCGCGCAGGTTCAAGATGAGCAGAGAGCTTTCGCCTGCCAGAAATCGAGTTCGCTCACCTTCTTGTACCAGATAAGCGTAGCGTGTCTCGCGCTCTGCCGCTTCAATGCGTTCCAAAGCACGTCCGATAGCAGACAGTGCATCATCAATATCGGCTTGAATTTTGCGCTCGACTTCCAAGCGCTTGAGTGAAGCGCGTGTCGCTTTGATTTGCGAGAGCTGCAACTGTGCATTTGCCTCTCGGAAAAAAAGCGGTTGCGAAATTGAAAGACCGATGCGGTAGTCAAAACCTGATGCTCCGCCGAAATACTGCAAGGCTTGAAATTGCGCTTCCAGATTCGGTCGCAAAAATTCGTAGGAGAAACGTACATCAACATCGGCGGCACGCTGCTCTACATCAATCTGGAGCACTTCGGGACGATTTCTTAAGGCTTGCATACGGTCAAACTCAATTTGCGCTGGGGTCAGTGTCGGTGGAGGTGGCAGCGAGTACGGTACGGCGTTAAGCGCTCGTGGCGTTCCATCTTGATTCCATAGCAGCACACTGGCTTTGATGCTGCTGGCTTCATACTTGCGCTGCGCTTTCAGCACATCGCCTAAGCGTTTAGCAACTTCTTGCATTGCCTCAACGCTATCGAGGGCAGCAGTTTCTCCTCGCTTGACACGTTCGGCAAGTGCCTGTGCGCGCACCACTGCAATCTCATAGACTTGCTGCGCTACACGAAGTTGCGAATAGGCTTCTGCCCAGTCCCAGTAGAGTTCCGAGGCAGTAAGCAGTAAATTGTTTTTGATTTGTATTTCGTTAGCACGCGAAAGGTCGGGGCGCAGCGCGGCTTTTTCGAACACCGCACGGCGCTTATCTAAAAAGATACCTTGTAAGAGCGGGACCTTTACCCCAATCTCGGCTTCACCCTCAGCACCCGTCAGATCGACCGAACTTAGTCGTGAACCTGTGCCGCGCTTATATTTGGCAACGAACTTTGGACCGAAGAGCGAGCCAATGGGAAGTTCTACCCCAGCACTCAAAAAATCCACGGTTGGTAGACCGCTTTTCGTTTTACGCTCAATTTTGCCTTCAAAAATCGGATCAAATTCACCGTAGGCATTGCGTAGGGTCGCTTCTGCAACATCGGCTTCGAGCTCTGCAGAAATGACTGTGGGATTGGCGGCAAGCACAAGGTCTAAGTACTGTTCCAGTGAGAGTGAGTCACGTGGGGATGAGTCTCCTAACGGGCGCATCTGTGCTTCAGCACTTTTGTGCACTATCTGCAAAAAAAAGAAGGTGAAAAGCAAAAAGAACCTCAACACTCGCGCAAAGCGCATGCTTTTTTACTCAGGGTTGATTTTTTAAATGAGAATTCCCTTACTTCTCATCACTGTCAAACTTATATGACTTACCTGACTTTTTCTCTTTATCAGCTCCACCTTTCTTTTTATCCATGCCACCAGTGCGTACAGGAATAGTCGGTGGGAAACCGCAGAGCTGTCGCCATGCTTCATAAGCTAAGCTCACTTCGTTAAGTAAGATCCAGCCGGTTACCTCTGTGCCTTGGCGTAAGTAGGAGCGGTTTGGCCATGGTTTGTCATTCGGGTCGGGCACTACGAGGACGCGGTATCTTCCAGACCCGTCATCGACGGCATCTACGACAGCGACTTTTCCACCAAAGGTGCCGACGGATAGGTTTGGCCAACCACCGCCCCAGACTTGAATTGCTGGGAATCCCGCAAACTGCAAGCGCACAGGTCGCCCTGTATCAATAATTGCTGCATCTAAGCTACCGATAAAAATTTCGGCAGCAACATCTTCTGAAGCGTTCGGTGTAACAATGCAGAGTGTCTCTCCTTTCTTGACGGTTTGCCCCGGTCCAGCTTGAGCAATGCGTGTAACCTGACCGTCAATTGGGCTAATCACTACGCCTAAGTTACGGCGCGTAGAGACATTACCAAGTTCCAAATCGGCTTTTGCGATTATGGCTTCAGCTTTGCGTTGTTTTGCTGCAAGTTCTGCGTTGGCATTACGCACGGCTTGTATTTCTACTTGCAGGTCCGCTGCAGCTTTTGCCGAATCAGCAATAGACTTTTGAAGTTTAAGCGTCGCGTTTTCCAAATCTTTACGCGCTACAAGACCTTGTCTTTCAAGCTCCACCGCTCGCCAGTATTGCGTACGCGCAATTTGCACATCAACATTGGCTTGCTCTACAACCTGCTTTGCGGCTTTGAGTTTCTGTTCAGCTTGGCGCACTTTGTTTTCAGCTTGTACAATTTCAAGTTCGGCTTCTCTTGCTGTGTTATCGCGTACTGCTCTCTGATACTCTACAAAGTTCTCTGCAAGAAATTTGGTATCAATATCACGCAGCGTGGCAATTGTGTCGCCTGCCTTGACAATTGCGCCTTCGTTGACGTACCACTTGATGATGCGTCCATCAATTTGTGCGTCAATCGTCTGCGGGCGTGTGGCTGGCACAAACGAGGTTACCGTACCCGAGCCAGCCACGTTTTGCTGCCAAGTATTGGGAATAAACGCAATGAGGATGAGTGTCAAGATAGTGATGCTAAACCCACGCGCCAAGGGCTCCGCTGTCTTTGGCGTACTTGCCATGCGGAGTGCAGTCGTGTAGTAATATGGCACAACCTCTTCAATAACAACTTTCTTGCCGTGTCCATTAGTGTGCCCATTTGTTGCGCCAATTTCTGTTTGGACTTTGACCATCTGAATTTTTTCTGCTGCCATCTTCTCCGTCTGCTAAAAAGTTATGTGTTACCATTGGTATCAGGACCGATACGCAGTTGAATCGTTTTGTCTGCAAGGTCCATCGCTTCTTTTTCGGAAATGACTTGACGCACGAGGTCAGGGAAAAGTTCCGCAAAACGGCTATTGGCGCGAAACGACAGTTCTCGTGGTGAGCCTTGTTCGCAAATGATGCCTTTGTCGAGCACGAAAACCATCTCAGAGCGGCGAATGAGTTCCGCATCATGTGAGATATCAATAATTGTCCAGCATCGCTCTGCGTACAGCGACTGAATGAGTTGCAACTTTGTGCGTTCTTCCAAGCCTCCAAAGGCTTCGTCTAAAATCAAGATGCAAGGCTTAGCGATAATGACGCGTGCAAAGATAATGCGGCGAATCAAGCCTAGTGGAAGGTTGTTGCCCGTAGAGTTGAGCATCGTATCGAGTCGGTCCGGTAAGGCGCGGATAGCGTCGTAAATCTGTGCGGTCTTTAGCGCCCAGTCGATCTGCTCTTGCGGAAAGTGTCGTCCCATCAAAATGTTTTCAGCTATTGTGCCATCAAAAATTTCGTTTTCTGCCATTACCACGCCGACCGTCCTGCGAATGTCGCGCAAATCCAGACGTGTAATATCGCTGTTATCAAACTCTATGATGCCTTTGTCTGGCGGATAGATCCCGACAAGCAACGACGCTAAGGTTGTCTTCCCCGCTCCGCTTTCGCCCACGAGACTGACACGAGAGCCGCTTTTGATGAACAGCGATAAGCCTCTAAAAACTTGATGCCCATCAGGATAACTAAATGAGAGATTTGTGATTTTGATATCAGGTGGTGCAGGTCTTTTCTCAAAACTTTCGCCTTCTTCGCGCTCGAGCGGCTTGTCGACAAGGTAAGACAGTTTGTCAATTGCAGTGAGCAAATCGTAATGTTCTGCAAATTGCGAGACAAGTTTCTCAATAGAACTTAGCATGGCGATAATAATCAACTCAGCAGCGACCAGTTGCCCAATCGAGAGTTGTCCCTGAATGACCAGAGAACCGCCAATGCCGAGTACGCCCACAATCGCCACGGCTCTAAAGAAGACCGATCCTGCAATTTGACGCGCCAACACCATGAAGTGCTTGTGCCGCGCTTTGATATACTCTACGGCAATGCTATCGACACGCTCGTAGATGTACTCAGGTGTAGCAAAAAGTTTGAAACTTGTCTGACAGCGCCCGACCTCTTCAAGCCACGAGGCTAATGCATACTTTTTCTTCGATTCTTTGATACTCGACACCAACCCTCCACGTCCTAAGACAAAAATCAGCACGGGGATAAACGCAATGAAACTGAGGTTGAAGAGAATGAAGAAGGGATGATAGATTGCAAGTAAAAATAGCCCAATGACCATCACCAGTGTTGCGCCGACGCCGTCGAGCAAGAATTTGCCTACAGTCTTTTGAATTGTCAGCACATCAAAGAAGCGATTGACCAGTTCAGGAGTGTATTCATTCTCAAGCGAGGCTTGTTTCATTTTGGGCAAGCGATGCGCAATTTCAAACGCCGTACGCACGAAGATACGCCGCTGCAAGACATCGACCACATACTGCTTCATCACGTCAAAGACGCCCACAATCAAAAGCCCAATTGCGACAATGATACACAGCCACACCAACTGGTTGGTAAAGACACCGAGCATGACGGAGTTTACAATTGCCGATGCCGAGAGCGGTACGACCAGTGAGAGCACACCTACAATGATTGCATAGGCAATCACGACACCAAAGTCGCGCCTTTCTTCTTTAAGCAGTTCGATAAGCCGATTGAATATCACGCTAAAATGATCTTTGTGCTCAAAACCAATGCTGTGCGCATCTTGTGGCTTCTTGCCATGACCGCTATAATCGTGCAGACTATGCTTTGAGCGACGTGTTATGAAGGTTTGCAATGCACCGTCAAAGGTAAGAATTTGAATTACATCTTTCCCTTGAAAAATTTCAGTTACGGAAAGTTCACTTTCGGTGTTAGTACGAAAATTCAGCAGTGTTACGCGCTCATTTTTGGAAATTTTTTTAACCAGCAGCAAATCGTCGCGATACAATATAAGTGCATGGACTGGCAGGTGCTGCACGAAGTCTTTTGCAGAAATGCCCATTCGGCGCAGCGATAATCCATATGCTTGCCCTTCTCGCTCTAATTCTTGGAGCACTGTCTCACGCAAGTTTGCTGCACGATGAAAATAGTGGTGTACATGCGCAGTGTTAATTTCTAAATCAGCTTGTTCGGCAAGATACTCGAGTGCACGTATTGCTTGCAGTTCAAGAGCGGTTTCTTGCGTGTTCATATCTTTATCTCTCACTCAATTTTCAATATTCAGACTCAAGTTCAATGTGTAAAATCATTGCCTAGCACTGCTCTTCGCTAGTGCATGTTTTTGCATATTCTAACTACAAATTTTGGAACCACAATTTTGGCTACAACTACAACAGTATAAGTGCAGGGAACAATAAGACATTATCTATCTTATTCATCTTATTCGGAAACTATTCCAGAGAATAAGAAATTCCAAGAAAAGTTTAATAATTTCATACTTTCTCTTTCTACGCGCTTTTAGCGTGAAGCTTAAGCATCAAACAGTTGCACATCGGACGCCAAGTGCGCATTAGGAGTTTTGAGGATTTTGGAATCTACTTAAAAACATGTATCATACTCTTAGTCTACTGAAAGCCTTAGCTTGTTCTTTCATAACTATGCGTCATCAAGAAAGGCAGAGGGACGCGCCCAATGAAGCCTTAGCAACCGCTTGATTTTGAGCGCTATGAGTGTTCAAAAGCTCGGAATCAAAAGGTGCTAATTCGCGCCTATCACTTCTCGATGGGAAAGATGACAGAAAGGCTGCACAATGTGCAAGTTTTGAGCCTTTTTCTGAACCCGTCAAACGCACCGAAAAGGATTAGAAAGGCAATAGACAACTCTTGCTTCGCTTCACTGTTACTTGTCCTGACTGCGCACAAGCAAGTTCAACCTAAATGGACTTTGCGTAACATTTATCCCTGCTCATCTTGATGCATTTACCTTCAGACCCTTTTGGCAGTAGCAGGATGCCATGCACAATGTTGTTGTGTTCTTCATTCACTTACGCATCATGCGTGTTAGTCTAAGTACTATTGTCTCTTTTGTAAACTCAAACACAATCACGCTATGTCGCAAGCAAACGGGAAACCTCGTCAATATCGCTTTGAGACCCTGCAAGTTCACGCAGGGCAAGTGCCAGACCCAACCACCAATAGCCGCGCGGTGCCAATTTATCAGACCACATCGTATGTGTTCAACAGTCCGGAACATGGCGCAAACTTATTTGCACTCAAAGAGTTTGGCAACATCTACACGCGTATTATGAACCCCACGAATGATGTCTTTGAAAAGCGCGTTGCAGCGCTTGAAGGCGGGGTGGCGGCACTGGCTACTGCCAGCGGACAAGCTGCACAACTTTTGACGATTGCCACAATTGCACAAGCCGGAGAAAATATCGTTTCTACAAGCTACCTCTATGGCGGCACTTACAATCAATTCAAAGTCTCACTGCCACGTCTTGGTATTGCGGTGAAGTTTGTAGAGGGCGACAATCCTGATGATTTCAAGAAAACTCTTGACTCGAAGACGAAAGCGATTTATCTGGAGACCATTGGCAACCCAAAGTTCAATGTGCCCGACTTTGAAGCTATTGCCAAAATTGCCCACGATGCAGGTATTCCGCTCATCGTCGATAACACATTTGGCGCAGCAGGCTATCTCTGCCGTCCTATTGAGTGGGGTGCCGATATTGTCGTACAATCTGCGACAAAGTGGATTGGCGGACACGGCACTAGCATCGGCGGCGTCATTGTCGACTCAGGCAATTTTGATTGGGGCAATGGCAACTTCCCTATTTTCACTGAACCCAGTCCCGGCTATCACGGCTTGAAGTTCAACGCGGTCTTTGGGAAAGGCAATCCAAACGGGTTTCCAAACATTGCGTTTATCATACGCGCTCGCGTGGAAGCCTTGCGCGACTTAGGTCCTGCACTCTCGCCGTTTAACGCCTTTCTTTTCTTGCAAGGTCTAGAGACACTCTCGCTGCGCGTCGAGCGCCATTGCCAAAACGCCCTTGCACTTGCTCGCTGGCTCGAAAAGCACGAGGCTGTTGAGTGGGTAAGTTATCCCGGACTTGAATCGCATCCTTATCACCAAAATGCAAAGAAGTACTTGCGCAATGGATTTGGCGGCGTGCTTTCTTTCGGCGTCAAAGGCGGCTTCAACGGCGCACAGGCGGTCATCAACAATTTGCAACTGGCTAGCCATCTTGCAAACGTCGGTGACGCTAAAACCCTCGTGATTCATCCGACTGCCACCACACATCAACAACTCTCTGAAGCCGAGCAACGCTCCGCTGGCGTTACACCCGAACTTATCAGAGTCTCCGTTGGCATCGAACACATTGATGATATCATTGAGGATTTTGATTATGCACTCTCTAAAGTGAATGTCTTAGCACAGTGATGAAGGCTGCATCAATCCCTCTTTCCGTCTCGAAGGAGGGATTGCACCTTCCTTATTTGACCCAGATGCTTCAAGAGTAAAAGCACAACTGCGTTGTGCAACTCTGCACTGCTATAACATGTATCTTTGAACGATTGAATGAATTACACCAAATAGTTAGCATTTCAGAATTGACTTCGTAGACGATTATCTTCTTTTGATATCTTGACTACTGCCAGAGATAAAACCGTCCCTGCGGCAAATCGTGCTTCAATGCATGTGCCTCCTAGCAAGCCTGTAATATCTTTTGCCGAACAGTTGCTCTCCAAAGTTTATGCACCGTATACCTTCCGCACTTTACCCACAGAACCTTTTGCCTCACTGAATTATGCCGAAGAGCTTGCTCTTAAAAATGAGGCACTTGCTGAGTTCTGGACTGTGCATCAACTTGATCACAAACCACTGTCGATTCTTCCATCGCCACAATCACGGCATTACCGCGCTACCACCAAACGCCGCGTCATTACGCAGCGCAGAGTTACCAAACTTTCAGTGAGCAGTGGTTATGCGCCTAAGTCTGCCCCCGAGACTTACAGTTCCATTTTAGAGCCCGATACTCATCAGAGTCTCTATCAATTTCTTGAAGCCAAGCTCAATACCTCTGCTTACCGACAACTGGCTGAGCATCTGAACTTTGTCATCGTGCGAAGCAGTGATGAGGCACTTTCCGTTATCTTTAACATTGATCTTCTCAATGCTGAACTAACACGCAAACTCAAATTGCTTTCAGAGGCTTTGCAAGCACTGCCACAGAAGATTGTATCGGCATTTGTCTTTCAAGATACTTCACGCTCCCGTTACAGTTTTGAGCAAAAGCGTCCAGAAACGCACGTGCCTTTCAAACGGCTTTTTGGTCCTGAGAAACTTTATCTCAAAATTTTAGGCAAAAAGTACAGTTATCACCCCACCGCCTTTTCGCAAGTTAATGTCTCTATGCTACCTACGATGTTGCAAATAGCTGAGAAAATGCTTGCTCCTTTTGCTTCACGCCTGCTTGATTTGTATTGCGGCTATGGCTTATTTGGCTTGTTTCTTGCAGAAAAATATGATGAAGTGCTCGGCTATGATGCTGAGGGCGCAGCCATTCAATCTGCAAAGGAAAATGCACTACACTTCAAAGTCAAAAAGCGTATTGGGTTTTATGCCTGCCGTATCACAGGTGAAACGCTAAGACGACGGCTACCTGCTGCAAATCCACGTGAGCATATCATTTTAGATCCGCCACGACAAGGTACGCAAGCAGGTGTCTCACACATCTTAGCCATGCGCCAGCCTGAGCGTGTGTTGCACATTTTCTGCAGTGTCGATGAAATTCCGCGTGAGCTTAAAGCGTGGAAGCAACACGGCTACAACCCTACGCATATCCAACCCCTAGATATGTTTGCAGGCACACCAAACTTGGAAGTCATGATTTTGCTTTCGCGCTAAATCGAAGATGATTAGCTTTGCACTTGCATTAGAACATGTTGCACTCAAACCCATTTTTCTGCGACAATGAGAACCTACAAACTCAAACATATTGACGCCTTTACAGACCGCGCTTTTACAGGCAATCCTGCTGCAGTGATTATGCATGCCGAGGGACTTTCTGAAGAAGAGATGCAGAAAATTGCACGCGAGATGAACCTATCGGAAACCGCATTCGTGCTGCCACCACAAGACGCCTCTCACGACCTGCAGCTGCGCTGGCTGACACCACAGGCAGAAGTAGACCTCTGTGGGCATGCGACCATTGCCGCATTTCACGCTCTGGCTGAAGCCAAGTTCTACGACTTAGGTCAGGACGGCGAGCATGCCCTGCGTGTGAAGACGCGCAGCGGCATTTTGCCCATTCGTGTGTATCAGGAAAATGGTAAAGTGCGTGTAAGCATGAGTCTGCCCTTGCCGAACTTTGTGCCTTACAAAGGGCAAAAATTTGAACTCTGCCAAGCCTTATCTTTGCCGACGGAATTGCTCGATAACACCTTGCCGATTTGGCTGTCAGATTTAGGGTATATTTTTATCCCTTTTGTTAGTCGAGAGCCTTTGCTGAAAATGAAGCCGAGCATTCTAGACCTTAAAAACTTGTCGCAGAAATACCGCATCAATGGATTTTGCACTTTCACAACGGATACGAAATACGAAACCAGTGCTGCCCATTCACGATTTTTTGCACCGATGCTGGGCGTTGATGAAGACCCTGTAACAGGCTCTGCGCAAGGTGCCCTTGCCGTCTATCTCTATCAGAATGGTCGTGTTAAGGGCGACGGGCGTATTGCTGTAACACTCGAGCAAGGCTACGAAATGGAGCGTGGTGGCAGAGTGTGGGCAGAACTCGATGTGCAAGAGGGAAAGGTCTGCGCCCTTTGGATTAGCGGTTATGCTGTAACCGTCATGAACGCTGAACTCTACATCTAGCTATGCAACATGCCGTGCAGTTTGTTCGTCTTTTCTGTGCTCTCAGTCTCTGCATTGGTCTAAACTATGCATCACTTGCTTTCGCGCAAGATGCATTACCCCCAGAATTTCATCAGCGAAATCGAGAGCGCTTCATTGAGCAGATGCCGGACAGCGCCCTTGCACTTTTTTTTGCAGCTGATGTCAAAAATCGCAGCAATGACACTGACTACCTTTATCGTCAAGACAATGCACTCTACTACCTTTCTGGCTTATGCGAGCCTGCCGCTGTTCTCATGCTCTTCAAGCGCCCTGTGTCAGTTGGCACAGTGCAAACACAAGAATTGCTTTTTGTGCAACCGCGCAACCCCAGTGAAGAAATCTGGACAGGACGACGGCTCGGCAAAGAAGGTGCACGAGACGTCCTGAGACTTACGGCAACTGAACCCTCCGATAACTTTGACACTTTCCTTGAAGCCTTCTTCAAAGCAGAAGGTCAGCGTTTCAAAACCGTTATGTTTGCTTCTGGTCAGCGCGGTACAGTGCCTGAGGCGCAGCGCCAAGCGGAGTCACTTTTCAGAAGCAAAGGGTTTTTCGTGCAAAGTGCTTTTCCAATTCTGGCAAAGATGCGCGTCACCAAATCGCCTGAAGAAGTGCGTCTTATTCAGAAAGCCACAGAGATTGCTGTTGCCGCACATTTGCAGGCGATTATGTCTTGTGAGCCCGAGATGCATGAATATGAACTGGCTGCCGTTGCAGAATATGTCTTCAAGAAAATGGGCTGTGCTTACACTGCTTATCCTTCGATTGTAGGCTCAGGCGAAAACAGTGTGATTTTGCATCACGCTGCTTCGAGTAAGAAGATGAAAGCTGGCGAACTTGTTGTGATGGATATGGCAGGCGAGTACTGTGGCTATGCTTCTGATATCACGCGCACAATTCCTGTCAGTGGCACTTTTACCAAAGAGCAGCGAGAGATTTACGAACTTGTCTTGGCAGCACAGACTGCTGCGATTGCCGAGTGCAAGGTTGGTGCGCCTTTTCATGCCCCTCATCTCAAAGCCGTTGAAATTATTGCCGATGGCTTAGTCAAACTTGGCTTGATTCAAACCCGCAATGAGTATCGGCGATACTTCATGCATGGCACCAGCCACCATGTCGGACTTGATGTGCATGACCCGAATTTCGGCACATTAGGTGAAAATCAAATCATCACAGTTGAGCCCGGTATCTACATTGCGCCCGGTTCGCCTTGCGACAAAAAGTGGTGGAATATCGGCGTGCGCATTGAAGATGTAGTGCTCATTACGAAAGAGGGCAGCATTGTGCTCTCAGCGGCTTTGCCAAAGACAGTACCTGAACTTGAAGCCTTAATGCAAAAAAAAGGTATTGGGAATTTGAATGTGCGAACACCGCCTTGAAGCCTTGCTGCGTTGCAAATTGCTCGCGCTATGATATTTTTGCAATGTTATGCACTGAATGCTCTGCGCCGATGAACTGGTTAAATCAACTCTCTACGCGCCTAGGACTGCTTCGCGCTGAGGTGCTCGTCTTATGCTTCGTCATACTATTTTTTCTCTCTGGTGTCGCTTTCAAGGTCTTTGTTGGCTACCGTGAACGCAGTGAGTTAATTGAGAAAGCACAAGTGCAACTCTTCACTGGCACAGAGTCAGATAGCCTGCTTGCAGCCGAAGAGCAACTCTACGAGCAGAGTCTTACCAGCGTTGAGCGCGTGCTGCAAGGTCGCACAAAACTCAATTTCAATGCTGCCACAGCCGAAGAGCTTGAGGCTTTACCTGAAATCGGCGCGCTGCTTGCCGATAGGCTTGTGCGCTTTCGTGCATACAAAGGCGGAAAATTGCGCTCCCTCGATGAACTTTTGGAAGTAAAAGGTATTACGCCTGAACGATTATCTGTCCTGAAAACCTATCTTACAGTGGAATGATGCCAAGATGAGCGACATCAACGCTGGCTTTGAGTGTACCACTTTGCAAGTCTGCAAGGCATCTTGCTTGAAAACTGACTGTTCGCTGTTGCAAAGTTGGCAGGCTTGGCTGGCGTTCCTGCTCCTACGCATTCTGCGGTGTTCATTTAGAATGAACAAGCACATGCTGCTTCAAAGCATTTTGGTATAACCAAACACAGAGACAATGTCTCAAATCGGAATTTCAATAGAGCATACCTCCATTTATCTTGTACACGTCAATCGTGGTGAAGGCGGTTGGCATCATGTACAAGCGTCCAGTGAACTGACCTTCAATGTCGATCTTTACAGCGATTTGCTCGACAAAGGGCATCCTAAGCTCGTCTCAGAAGTTACGCAGAAATTGACTCAAGTGCTCTCACGGCTTGCGCCCAAGAAACTCGCCGTGTGCTTGAATATGACAGGCGCTAAATGCTTGCCCATCCAAGTTGAAAAGAATATACCCGCAGAGGTGTTTGAGGAAGTCTGTCAGGCAGAAGCTGCACTCTTTCTGAACGAGCCAGAGGACTATATTTGGCAGCCTGTGGCAGTAGGAAATGCATTTCATGGCAAGTTTGAGCGCTATGTTTTGATTTTTTTGCCCAAGCGCTATCTCACACGTCTCAAGATGCTGCTTTTGCCTTCGCAGAAAGAGATTAACCTGATTGATGTTGGACATATTGCACTGCATCATTTGCAAGTTCATCCCAACATGCGTACTGCACTTTTGGAAATTGAGCCTGATTATGTGGCATTCAGTTCGCTGCTGATGCCTAACCTTGAGACGATTACCTACACTCCGCTGGAAGTGGAAACCGATGTAGCTTATTTTGCACTGTCTGCTATTCAGACACTCTCTGCATCATGTCCAATTAGCGTCATCGGCAGCGCCGTCAGCGACGAGGTAATTTCACTTATCGCTGATGCCGCAAAGGTGCCCGTTGCACGTGCCACCTTGCCTAAAAACTTTGTTGTTAGCTCGCAAGTTGACAGCCCTGAAAAATATCTCAAAGCCATCGGTTGCGCTGTAAAAGCCATGAGTTTAGGATAAACCCTGTGTGGGCAAACTTCAAAGCAGATTGGTCTATCTCGATAGCGGGCTTGCAGGCTCAGAATAGCCTTTAGAGTTTCTTGAAGTCTAGACTTGAAGCCTTAGAACCAAGCCGTGCGTGCTTTACCCTGAGAAACGTTATTGTGTGCGTTATTGTGTGAAAAGTTTCTAACCTGAGAGCAAGATTATGCCTAGCGTTGCAATTATCGCTCAACCCTCTGTACAAGCCACTTTCCTGATGCGCATCATTACCTTGCAATCTATGAAGGCGGAGCTTTTCACGCCCGATTTTGTTGATGCTATTGATCCAAGTATTGACATTGCCTATGTGGAAGTACTTGATGAAGAAAAATGCTTAGAGATCATTGGACAGTTGCATGAAAAATTCTGGTCTATGCCTATCGTTGGGTTTTTGCCCAAACCGCGAATGGATTTGGTCATTGAGGCATTTCGTGCTGGGGCAAATGATGTGTTGATCTACTCAGGCGACATGATGCATGACAGCATTGAAGCCACAGATTCTGTGCACCGCGCCCTGCGACAACGACAAAAAATGCTGCTGCGTCAAACCATCTTAATCAATTCACCAAATCTGCCGTCTACTACAACCCCTGTTCAAAATGGCTTTATCTATCAGTTACCGCAACCTGTCATCGTGATGGATAAGCAACTACGCATTGCTTCACTCAATCATGCGGCAGAAGACATTATTGGTCTCAATGAAGCCAATGCATGCGGCAAAGATGTCTCTCTCTTTTTTAGTATCTCGGTCGAAGAACGCGAGAGAATTCTCTCGGGACAGAGCTTCAGAAGTGAAATGCTGGTACAGCATGGCGATGATGTCAAGACCATCGGCTACTCTATTTCGCCGCGTGTGCGCGACAATGGCGAACTCGATGGCGCAGTGATGATTTTCAAGGACATTACCGAAGACCGCCGCAAACGTCAGCAAGCTGAGAAAACCGAAAAAATGCAGACACTCGGTGAAATTGCTGCTGCTATCTCGCACGAAGTTAAAAATCCATTGGCTGGCATTAAATCCATGGTGCAAGCGGTGCTCATTGACTTAGATGAAAAATCTGAGCCTTATCAATATCTCAAACGTGTTTTGCAAGAGGTTGACCGCATCAACAATTTCATTGAGAGCACATTTGCATTTGCACGCCATCGTCGTCCACGCATCATTCGCAGCGCCATCCCCGAAATTCTGGAGTCCGTCATTGCCTTGCTCTCTGAAAACCTCAAGCAGCACAATGTTGAACTTGTGCGCGAGTATGCTGAAGATTTACCTACCTTACGCGTCGACCCTGACCAAATCCGACAAGTCTTCTTGAACATCATGCTCAATGCTATTGAAGCGATGACTGTCGTAAATATCGAAAAGAAAAAACTGAGCATCTCGGTCAAACCTATTACACTCAAACATGGTAAAGATGAAATCCGATACTTAGATGTTCAATTTCAAGACACAGGACCGGGTGTGCCCGACGAAGTTCTGACAAAAATTTTTGATCCTTTCTTTACCACAAAGCCGAATGGCACTGGGCTTGGGCTTGCCATCTGCTTCAAGATTGTCAGCGAACACGGCGGTCGAATTGATGTGAGCCACGCTGTGGAAGGTGGCGCTATTGTCTCCGTCAAATTGCCGCTTATCTTTAAGACCAGTTACGAAACTTCACCTATTGTGGACGCTCTGCAGCACGAGCGTTAAGCACGATAACTTTGGGAAAAGGAGCGAGACGATGACACAAGAGTTGGCGACCACGATAGCTTCACAACAGTCTGCGTACCCCGATCTTGCCACCAAAGCCTTAGCTGTGCTCAAAAATGTCTTCGGCTATGATGCTTTTCGTGGTGGACAAGAAAGCGTGATTTTGAGCTTACTTAGCGGGCGCGATACGCTCGGCGTTATGCCCACAGGGCAAGGCAAATCGCTGTGCTACCAAGTGCCGGCGTTGATTCTGCCCGGCGTTACGCTCGTTATCTCCCCACTTATCGCCTTGATGAAAGATCAAGTCGATTCGCTTCGTGCACGCGGTGTTCCCGCCGCCGCCCTCAACAGCCAAACAAGTCCGGGTGCTGCACAAAAAATTTTCCTTGAACTGCGTCATCAGACACTCAAGTTACTCTTCATCGCACCCGAACGCTTGCAAAGCCCATCCTTTCTTCAAGCTATGCGTGGCGTGCGCGTCTCTCTTGTTGCCGTCGATGAGGCACATTGCATCTCCGAGTGGGGCTATGACTTTCGCCCAAGTTATCAGAAAATCGCTGCCGGCATTGCACAACTTGGCTTACCCCAACGCCCAACTATGCTGGCATTGACTGCAACAGCAACCGAAGAAGTCCTCGAAGACATCAAAACCTACCTTGAGCTGCAACATCCACATCTCTACATTGGCGGCTTTGAGCGGACTAACCTTAGTCTTTCCGTCTTTCAGCTTGAAAATAAACGCCAGAAACTCCTTGAAATTTTGCAGAAAGTGAGCGGTCCTGCTATGGTCTATACCATGAGTCGGCAGCTTGCGGAAGAGACCGCAAAATTTCTTTTGCAGCACGGCATTTCCGCCACATATTACCATGCTGGGCTGCGCGATGAAGAGCGCACGCGTATTCAAGATGCGTATTTCAAAAATGAGTATCGTGTCATTTGTGCTACGAATGCTTTTGGCATGGGCATCAACAAGCCCGATGTGCGCGTCGTGGTGCATCTTGAGCCACCTGAAACGCTCGAGGCTTACTATCAAGAAGCCGGTCGCGCCGGACGTGATGGGAAAAAATCTTTTGCCGTCTTGCTCTTCTCTAAAGGCGATCTTGAGCGCAGGCGCTACTTTTTAGAAAATAGTTTTCTTTCGCGTCAAGAAGTTGAAACAGTCTTTAAGGAATTGCGTGCGATGGGACCGCACATCGAACTAGCACGTGAGACATTTCTTGACACACTCTACGAAAAATATGGCAAGACCTTCAACCGCATTAAACTTGACGCTGCACTTGAACTCTTGGAACAATATGGCATTGTGCATAATCATTCTGTCGAAGATGGCGCTGAAACCCTTCGCGTGTGCACAAGCCGCAGCAACTTTGATGCGCTGCTCTATCACTCAAAAGACCACACAGAGAAAAAAGTCTTAGAGCAAATTTTGCGCTCGTTTGGAAGTGTGAGTTTCGACCGCACGATAGTGTTTTCACTTGAAAGTTTTGCGCAAAAGGCAGGAATACGCACAGCAGAGGCTTCACACGTCTTTCAAAAATTGCATCAACGTGGTATTTTGGAGTTTTCTTCAAAAGACTGGCTTTCACTGACTGTGCTGGCACCGCAACTTCTGCCTAAAAAACTTCCCATAGATTGGGAGTTGCTTGCTCGCCGACGTCAGGCTGCACTCAAGCGCTTTCGCAACATTGAGCGCTATCTGCACTACACTCTCTGCCGGCGCAATTTCATCCTTGACTATTTCGGCGAAGCACGCTACACAGAAAAATGCGGCATCTGCGATAACTGCTTAGGTCGTCATCAACGCACCTGAGCATGGCGCAGGAACGCCACATGCAACAATCAGGTTTGAAGTTGCGAAAACACCAGCGTTTCCATCCATTTGTAGGTGCATGACCTAACCGCATGATACATTATGCCAAAATTCACAGCTCTTACCTTTTTGCTCTATATCAGTTTGCATGTTCTTACAGGCTTTTACATTTATCGAAAATTTGCTCGCTTGCTTGAAGGCTACGCTCTCAAAGACCTTAAACGCAGCAAGCGTCTTGCCGCTATTGCGATTGCAGTGCTGATGTCTCTGCCGACCTTGGGCTTTACACTTAATCGCTTTGAAGTGCTGCGCGATTCGCTGCTTAATCAGAGCGTTTTCTTTATCGGCAGTGCATGGATTCTTTGGCTACTTATTGCCTTTGCGATTTTCATTCCCGCTGATGTGATTGCCGCACTCTTCAAAGGTGTGGCGTGGCTTGTAAAGCGCTGTTTCAAGCTATGGCGTGAGCGAGTTTTTGCGCCGACACTTGAGCCAACAGCAGTCATCACAGCGCTACCTGATGCGCCAACATTAGAACGCAGCAGAGCAACTCATGAGCGTCTTCAGCGTTCACGCAGAGCGTTTTTGAAAAAAGTTGCACCGCTTACGCTCGGCTTTGCTGCGCCCAGTGTTATTACTGGCTACAGCATCATCAATAATCGCACAGATTTTATTATCAATCAGATGACGCTGCGCTTCCCAAATTTGCCTTCTGCATTGCGCGGTTTGAAGATTGTACAAGTCAGCGATATTCATTCTGGTCCATACATGACGCAGCGACAAATGGAAGAAATTGCCGAAGCGGTCAATGCTTTTCACCCTGACCTTGTTGCGCTCACGGGTGATTTTGTTGCCAGTCAGAAAGATGAAATTGAGCCGTTTGTGAAAGGCTTTCGAAACTTAAAATCCACATTTGGCACGTTTGCCTGTTCGGGTAATCATGATGAATGGGTAGGCATTGAGCTTTTCATGGAAGCTATGGCAGCGCACAAAGAAATTTTACTACGCAATGAGACGCGCGTGCTGACCATTAGCGGTGAGAAACTCAATGTCATCGGCATTGACTTTGCGCGCTCTAATTCTGCTCTGTTAGAACGTGCCTTAAAGAGTGCTCATCCTGAAGGGTTTAACTTGCTTCTTTGCCACTATCCCGACTATTTTACTACTGCAAAAGCTGCTGGCATTGATCTGATGCTTGCAGGGCATACACACGGCGGACAAATTTCGTTAGATGCGGCTGGTTTTGAGTTCTATCCGATTGATTTGTTCTACAAGTATCCGCGCGGGCTATATGAGGAAGGTAAAGAGGGCAGTCAGAAGCTCTATGTCAATCTTGGGGTAGGTTTTTCAGCGACGCCTATCCGCACAGTTTCACCTGAAATTGCAGTCATTACGCTAACTTAGGCGAAGGCGTCAGAGAAGCTGTGCGCCTGCGCACAAACTTGAAATTTTCCACAAAATTTTGTAAAACTTTTTTGAGGCGAGTTTCGTTAATTATACTGCCCTGCAGTTTATGGTTTCTGCAAGGCTTTTCATAGAGCACCTCCTTAAAGGTCGCCGTTCCCAAAATCGGCGACCTTAATTTTTTCGAGCCTCTTGCACCATTTTTTACCCTAACTTCATTGTTTCGCGCACTTCTTGCATGGTCTGGCGAGCCACACTACGGGCGCGCTCTTCACCAGCTAGCAAAATTTCGCGCACGGTTTCTGGCTTGGTAGCAAGTTGCGCGCGGCGTTCTAAAATCGGCTCGAGAAAGGTTGAAATACTGGATGCACACATTTTTTTGCAATCTACGCAGCCTAATGCACCGCTGCGACAATCGCGTGCAATTTCAGCGGTTTTTGTCTCTTCAGTAAATTTTTTGTGATAGGCAAACACCGTGCACACATCGGGATTACCCGGGTCGCCTTTGCGTACTTTCTGCGGATCAGTTACTGCAGAGCGCATTTTTTTCATGACTTCGTCGGGTGTATCAGAAAGCAAAATTGTATTGCCCAGCGATTTGGACATCTTTGCTTTGCCATCAAGACCGACAAGGCGCGCAAACTTTGTGATTTTGCCTTCAGGTTCAGGAAACACACTCTCGCCATTTGGCTTTGGATATTGCTGATTGAATCGGCGGGCAATCTCACGCGTGATTTCAATATGCGGCAGTTGATCTTCACCGACGGGCACGATTTCACCTTTGTAGAGCAAAATGTCAGCGGCTTGCAAGACCGGATAACCCAAATGACCATAGACCACTGTTTCTAACGCCAAATCTCGCACTTGCTCTTTGAGCGAGGGATTGCGCTCCAAGCGTGAGGTTGTAATCAGCATTGAGAAAATGAGAAACAGCTCTGTATGCTCTTTGACTTGCGATTGCCGAAACACGGGGCTTTTTTCAGGGTCAATGCCACAGGCAAGCCAATCGATGACCATCTCAATTGAGTTCTCGTAGAGGTGTGTCGTATCGAGGTTTGTGGTGAGCGAGTGGTAATCGGCAATGAGATGAAAGTTTTGGTAAGCAGGTTCACCGTTCGGCAGCCGCTCATTTTGGAGCGCAACCCAATTTTCCAGCGCCCCGGCGTGGTGTCCCAGATGCAATTTACCGGTGGGACGCATACCGCTAAGAATGCGTTTGCTCATTTGGTTAAAACTGTTTTAATGAGAGCACGGCTGCGCTGCAAGTCAAAGCGTAATCTGGCATAAGGTTCTTCATTCATGACCTATTGATTAACGTGCAAACTGACCGAAGGTAAAGATAAAGTTCCATCCTTGATTTGCCTGTCCCGGACGTGCAATCACTGGGTCGAAGCCGAAGCCGTAATCGAGACCGACGAGACCGATAATTGGCAAGAAGAGTCGTACACCTACCCCGACCGAGCGTTTGAGGTCTGCCAAATTTACATCGCCGAAGCGACGCCAGACATTACCGCCTTCTGCAAAGAGCAGTGCGAACACCGTTGCTTGTGGATTGAGTGAAATTGGGTAGCGAATTTCAGCAGTGAATTTGGAATAGACATTGCCAGTTGGGATTTGCAAGCCCAGCTCAAAGTTACCAATAGTTTGGTCAAGGTAGCCACGCAGTGGAATAGTTGGAATGAAAGAAATTCCGCTGCCACCCATGAAGAAAAAGTTTTGTGGGAAGACAAAGTCGCTTTCGCTGAATCGTCCTAAGTAGCCAAACTCACTATTGAACATGAAGACCAGATTACCGACGATTGGTGCAAACCATTGATTTTTGAAGACGAACTTGTAGAAATCCACGCTGCCGGGCAGAAATGGACCGCCCGAAATTTGTGCGCTGAGCGAGACATCGGAGCCACGGCGCGCAAAAATGGGATTGTCTAAACTATTGCGGCTAATGACTTGAATAATCGAGAATTCATCGGCAACCGATGGCTGATTAGCGATTCGGATAAAGCCACCGCGATTGAGTTGATAGCGCAAGGTGTAATCAATGCGGAAGTAGTCATCGGGCCAAGTCAGGCGTCGACCAACCGTGAGCGAAGCACCAGTTTGTTGGAATTCAAATCCGAAGTTTTGGCGCTGGTCGAAGATACTGAAGCCCAGTGTGGTTGGCGTGCCGAACGCCCACGGTTCTGAGAACGAGAGCGAGAGCACATTGAAGTTGAAGCGCCCAAATTGCCATTGCAAATCAAGCCGCTGTCCATCGCCGTGTGGCAAGGGCGTGTAAGCATCGCCGCGCGTGATGTCTTGTAGAGAAAAGTTATTGAAGGTAAAACCAATAGCACCTGTAAAACCTAAAACTGCGCTAAACCCCGCTGAGGCATTGAACGTATCGGTTTGCTTTTCTATGAGTTCATAGGTGATATCAACTTCCTCAGTCTGTGGAATGGGCTGTACATCAGGATTGATTTTCTCGGCGTCAAAGTAGTTGAGTTGTGCAAGTTGGCGCACGCTGCGAATAATGTTTTCGCGACTGAAGAGGTCACCCGGCACCGTGTAGAGCTCGCGGCGCACGACATGATCCTTTGTCTTCGTATTGCCCTTGATATTCACATGGCGCAAACGAAATTGATTGCCTTCGCTGATATAGATGCGCAGGTCGACCGAATCGCCTTCGACAACAGTTTCTTCCAAATCTGGGCGCATTGCAAGGTAGCCTCTATCGAGATACAGTGAGCTGATATCGCCACCTTCTTGTGAGAAGCGCAAGCGCTCTTCCAATTTCTTTTGGTTATAGACATCGCCTTTTTTTACGCCAAACACTGCTTCTAAAAACTCTGACGGATAGACCGTATTGCCCTCAAACTTGACATTGCGAATAACATATTTTGGTCCTTCCGAGACCGTGATATCGATAAAGAGTTTAGTGCGATCTTCGGAGTAATACACGGAATCTGAGATGATGCGGGCATCACGATACCCATTGGCGCGGTAAGCATTGTTGATGAGTTTTTGTTTGTCTTCCTCAAACTTCTTTCGGTTGAAGCGCGGTCGTCCAAAGATGTTGCGCCACCAGTTGTTTTCTTTGGTTTCCTCGAGATACCAGTTGAGCGACCAGTTATCGAAGGCTTTATTGCCTTTCCATGTAATGCGCTCGATTGTTACATAAGAGCTTTCGCGGATGTAGAAGTACAGGGTTGCTCTGCCGCCTGTTGTCTCTTTAACTTCGTAGCGAATGTCGGTCAAAAGAAAGCCTTCTTCTTCGTAGAAGCGTTTGAGGCGTTGATAGGCACTTTCAATGGCTTGGTCGGTGAGTGTTGCGCCTCGTACAAGTTGGACTTTCTTGAGTAAGTCTTCTGTGCTGTAAGTGCGGTTGCCTTCGAAGACAATTTCAGCCAAGACCGGATACTCGCGCACGGTTACCACGAGAAAGACGCCCTCGAAGGTCTTCTGTTCGATTTCGACTTTGATGTCGCTAAAGAGTTTCTGTCGCCAGAGCCGTTTGATGGCATCGCTCAGTTCAGGTCCGGGCACGGTCAGCGTTTTGCCAACTTCGATAGGAAAGCGTGCAAGCACATCGCGCTCTTCAATGGTAGAGAGTCCTTGCACACGAATGCCCAGCACGCGGTATTGTCGTGGTTCGCTGCCTTCAAATTCAGGTTCTTTGATAAGCAGTGTGTCCAGAGTTTGCGCGTAAGTCTTACACACGAAAGAGAAAAAGATAAGGCAGCAGAGCACTGCAGAGATATGGAGTAGGTGTCGCATCATCGGGTGCATACGCTAGAGAGCCCTGCTATGTTGAGGTTGCAGCAGGCGTCATTGTAACAGTCGAACGGCTATTGAGCGCAGCCAGTTGTTCGCTTGTCATGCCAAAACGCCGTTCACGGCGCTGAAAATCCATGATTGCCTCATAGAGTTTTTGGCGGCGAAAATCAGGCCAGTAGCAATCGCTGATGTGAATTTCCGTGTAAGCCAATTGCCACAACAGGAAATTGCTAATGCGAAATTCTCCGCTGGTACGAATGAGCAAGTCGGGATGCGGCATGCCATAGGTCGCCAGATTTTTCTCGAAAATTTCGTCAGTGATCTCTTCCGGTTTGAGCTCGCCTCGTCGGACGGCTTCAGCGATGCGGCGTGTGGCTTGCATAATTTCCCAGCGTCCGCTGTAACTGAGCGCCAGTGAGAGCGTCATGCGCTTGTTGTTTTTGGTCAGTTCCATAGCTTCGGCAAGTTCCATGCGCACTTTGGGCGGCAAATCCATCACGTTGCCAATGGCGTTGAGGCGAATGTCGTTGTCGTGTAAGGTTTTAGTTTCTTTACGCAGGGCTTGAATGAGCAATTGCATCAACGCTAGCACTTCTTGCTGTGGGCGTTTCCAATTCTCTTTGGAGAAGGCATAGAGCGTGAGAAATTTAACGCCTAATTCTGCACATGCCTCGACGGTATCACGCACGGATTCTACACCAGCATTGTGCCCTGAGACACGCATCTGACCACGATTTTTCGCCCAGCGACCATTGCCATCCATGATAATCGCAATGTGCGTCGGAATCTCCCCTGACGCTTTCAGCGCTTCTTGCATCAAGCGGTCGTTTGGGTCTTTGTGCGTATGGTTGCGGCGTAGCGTCTCCGACGCCAGTCTCGACTTGAGCGGCAATTTGGTTAGCGTCTTCACGTCTATGGTTTAGTCAAGGCTTGAGAATTTATTGGAACACCGATGAAAAAGCAAGATCGTCATCTTTGCCAAAGGCTGATGCTAAACGCTTTTCTTGTGCCGAAGGCGGGACTCGAACCCGCACGTTCATTGCTGAACACAGGATTTTAAGTCCTGTGCGTCTACCAATTCCGCCACTTCGGCGTAGCGGCGTCGGAAATAGAGACTATAAATTTAACACTCGCATGCGGTTTCACCAACTTGAACTTTTGGCAAACTTAAATACGCTTGCAACCGCACCGCTAAGATGAGACGAGATAAGACTCAGATTGTGTAAATTTGTGCGATGAAAGCGTTTGCCAAAATTAATCTCGCACTCTACCTTACTGACCGTCTGCCAAGTGGATACCACTTGCTTGAGACTATCTTTGCGCCAATTGATTGGTACGATGAACTCTTCTTCGAGCCCTCTGACATGCTCGAACTGACATGTGATGATCCTGAGATTCCAACAGATGAGACAAATCTTTGTCTCAAGGCGGCGAAACTTTTGCAAGATTACACGGGCATAAAAGACGGTGTCAAGATTCATCTCAAGAAGCGTGTGCCTGTGGGCGCAGGACTTGGTGGCGGTTCAAGCGATGCGGCACTCACACTCAAGGCGCTCAATGAATTTTGGCAATTAGATATTCCAACCGAAAAATTGCAAGACCTTGCAGTCTCGCTGGGTGCTGATGTTCCCTATTTTCTTGCGCAAAGTGCACTGACCTATGCAACCGGCATTGGGGAAAAGCTCACAGACTTAGGCATTACATTTCCAGCTGCCCTTGTCGTGGCTTATCCGCATGTATCCATTTCAACAGCGTGGGCATACAAAAATTTGAAGTTGAATTTTCCGCGTTCTGCCCCTGACCTCAAAACGCTCACACTTAAACTGTGCGACTCGGGCGACTTAGAGATTCTGCGCTATTTTGCCAACGATTTTGAGCCAACGGTCTTTGCGGCTTATCCTGCCGTTAAAGAATTGAAGAATATTTTCTATCTTGACTTTCGTGCTGACTTTGCGTTGATGTCGGGCAGCGGGTCTGCCGTCTTCGGTGTCTTTGAGCACTTGTCTCGCGCTGAAGATGCCATGCGCCAATTGTCGTCGTGCTACGCTGTCTCGCTCACGCTACCCAATTTCTCACCGCAAACTGCCCAAAACAAAGCCAATTGAAAGGTTTTTTTTATCTTCAAGGCTAAACTTCTAGAACAAGCCAATGAGTTTCTCTCAAAAAACCTTTGAGCAGCTGCAGCATGTAAAGGAGCGCAAGGGGGCAGGCTTTCTCTTGCTTATCGATCCTGACAAGTATTCGGAAAGCGAAGTCGTCCATCTTGCCACTGATGCCGAAGAATGTGGTGCTGATGCTATTCTCATTGGTGGCAGCGTGATGGTTACTTATAGGTTGGATGACTACATTCGTCGTATCAAAGCTGCTGTATCGCTCCCGATTATCATTTTCCCGGGCAGCGTGATGCAAATCTCACGCGAAGCCGATGCGATACTGTATCTCTCGCTCGTGAGCGGACGCAATCCCGAATATCTCATTGGCAATCATGTCATTGCAGCGCCCGCCCTGTATCATCTTGGCTTAGAGCCTATTTCAACGGCATATATGTTCATTGAATCAGGCACAGCGACTGCTGCCAGTTTTATTGCGCAAACGCTGCCTATTCCGCGCCACAAGCCTGAAATTGCGGTGGCACATGCGCTTGCAGCTCAGTATATCGGCATGAAAGTCGCTTACTTGGAAGCTGGAAGTGGAGCTGCGCAGTCCGTCCCTGAAGAGATGATTCAAGCTGTGTCGCAAACCGTCTCAATTCCCGTTATTGTGGGCGGCGGCATACGCTCTCCGCTCGAGGCGCGCGATAAGGTAGAAGCTGGGGCAAGTTTTGTCGTTGTCGGCAATGCCTTTGAGCAGCGGCGCGATAAGGCTTATTTGCGCGACATGATTGACGCCGTGCACATCAAAGCTCCAAAAGTTGTTTGAGCAGCGCAATAGCTACTTTGGCGACCAGCGTGCCGCATCAAGAATTGACCAGAGGTGAATAATCCAGCCCAGCCAAATTACCCACAGTGCTGCTGCAAGCACGAAGTGTATGAGCGCCATCAGCAAGCGCCCTTGAATCAACTGCCCAAGTCCCGGAATAAAAAAACTACATAGTGCTGCAATCACATTGCCTGCTGAACCCTGCCCCGGCATTGGTTACATGAGAAGTTTTTGAGTAAGGTATACTCTAGCCTGACTGATATTGATGCGCTCTTGCGCAGTCGTGTCGCGCTCGCGTACAGTGATGGTGTCATCTTTGAGTGTCTCGTGGTCTATCGTGAAGCAGTATGGCGTGCCAATTTCATCTTGACGCCGGTAGCGACGACCGATAGAGCCAGCGTCATCATACTGCACTTTGAAGTGTGGTTGCAAATCTTTGAATAATTTCTCTGCAACTTCGGGCAAGCCATCTTTTTTTAACAACGGCAGCACCGCAGCTTTGACTGGTGCAAGTGTCGGATGCAGACGCAGCACCACACGCTCTTCATCTTCGACAATATCTTCGCTATAGGCATCGCAGAGCACTGCCAAAAAGACACGGTCGCACCCTGCCGATGTTTCTACGACGAAAGGAATGTAACGCGTTTTGCCATCGGGCTCGACATACTCCATGTTTTTGCCAGAATACTCTTGATGACGGCGCAAATCATAATCGGTGCGCGAGTGTATACCCTCAATTTCTTCTGTACCAAAAGGAAACTTGTATTTGATGTCGTAAGCAGCGTCAGCATAGTGTGCAAGTTTATCGTGCTTATACCACGATAGATTTTCTGGCTTCAAGCCTAAGCGTTCTGCATACCACTTCATACGCCGCTCTTGCCACATCTCAAAAGCTTCAAGTTGCGTGCCCGGCTTGACAAAATACTGCATCTCCATTTGCTCAAACTCAATCATTCGAAACGTGAAGTTGCCCTTGACGATTTCGTTGCGAAAAGCCTTACCGATTTGAGCAATACCAAAAGGGATTTTGAGTCTGGACGACTCACGCACGGTATGAAAGTTGACAAAAATACCTTGCGCAGTCTCTGGGCGAAGATAGATGATGGAGGTGTCGTCAGCCACAGCGCCAAGTTGCGTTTTGAACATCAGATTAAACTGTCGCACTTCTGTCCAATTAAACGCACCGGAATCAGGAGACTTGATTTGCTCTTTGATAATCAGGTCGTAGAGCGCTTTGGTCATATTTTCAGCGTTCTGTGCTGCGACAAATTCGGCTTGTACGCGCTCTGCTTCGCTATGCTTTCCTTTTTTTTCAAGTGAGGCAATATAGGCTTCAATCAAGTGGTCGGCTCGATAGCGTTTCTTGCTTGTCTTGTCATCAATCATTGGATCGCTGAAGCTGGCAACGTGTCCAGACGCTTCCCAAGTGCGCGGGTGCATCATGATTGCAGCATCAATGCCGACAATGTTATCATGTTCCTTGGTCATAGCGTCCCACCATGCATCTTTGATGTGGCGTTTGAGTTCCACACCCAGCGGACCGTAGTCGTAGCAGGCGCCTAAGCCGCCATAGATTTCTGAGGATTGAAAGACAAAGCCACGCCGTTTGCAAAGTGAGACGATTTTTTCCATCACTTTTTCAGGCGTCTCCGTTTTTGTTTTTACCGCTGATTTGGATTCTGACATAGCCAAGTTGAGCTTAAATCTCTAAAAGACGAGAATATACAAAAATGCTTCGCTTCTTGGAGACTGTTCAACACTGCGTTGCTCATCCTCAAATTTCTTTACCCCTTAAAAGGCTATTTGCGTAAAACTTCCTTCGTTGTAAATTCCAACGAACTCAGTGGAATGTCTATGGCAGAAAGAGATTACGATAGCATATCCGAGTTTCTTCGGAAGAATGTTTTTGGTAAAATTTGGTTTATTGGGCTATTCATCGCACCGCTCATTGTGCTCTTTTCTTTCCTTATCTCGCGTCTTGATATCCTGAACAATCTTGAACTCAAATTATTAGATGCAAAGTTTAATGCTCGTGCCATAGACACGACGTTCAAACAACACTCCCAAGTTGTGCTGATAGCAATTACAGACCAAGCTCAGCAAGCGGTGCAATCCTTTCCTTGGCCTCGCAATTACCACGCACGCATCATTCGCAACTTGCATCGTGCTGGCGCAAAAGTGATTGCCTTCGACTTGATGTTCGATGAGATAGATAAAAGAGGTGGCGATGAAGCATTTCGTGCCGCTGCTGCTGAAGCGCAAAATGTGGTGGTCGCTGGGCGTGAGCCCACTTCCATGACAGAAAACACACAAGTCGAATACAAGTCGCTCAAAAAAGTAGACTATGTTACCATTTTTGATGGCTCGCCGGGCACAGCTGTCGGTAATGTCTACGTGCGTCAAGACAACGACGGCGTCTTGCGCCGCTATCACCCCGCTAGTGCAAATGTCTTAGGCAATCAATTCCTCTCTTTTGCTTATGCCATTCTGAAAGTCTACATGAATACCGAAGATTCTGTGCGCCGCAATGGCATGGAATTTACATTCGCTGGCAAATCTATTCCGAGTTTCGACGGTGAATCTGTCTTGCTCAATCCTTACGGTCCAAGCCATGCCTTCCCTGAAATTTCTGCTGAGAATATCTTAGATGACCGAGAGTTTATGACCAAGTTTGAGTATGAACAGTTTAAGCAAGTCATGAAAGAAACCGGGCTCGATTCACTCTCCCTTATCCACAATGAAGACTTGCGCGACCTCTGGGCACTTGATCTTTTTGATGATCCACTTAGCGGCATCCAAGAGCAAGTGAAAGGCAAAATCTGCATCATTGGACCAATGTTCCCTGAAGCCAAAGACGATTTTCCGACATCCATGTGGACAGACGGTCGCCCCGACCAAAACAAGATGTATGGAGTAGAAATACACGCTACTGCAGTACAGAACTTTATCGACGGCAAGTTTATTCGTCTTGCTAACCCACTTGCGGTGATTGGGTTCTTAATTGTTGTAAGTTATGCGCTCTTTGTTATCGCTGTCTTTATCAAGCGCGTTCGTCTTTTCAATCAAATCGCGCTGTTAGGCATTACGATTGCGGTTACGCTCCTTGCAATTTTCAGCTTGAGCATGTTTTTTATCTATGTGTTGGGTGTTGATCCGATTGCGTACTTCTTCTCTCATCCCCTTTCAACACAAGTTATTTTTATCGCTGGTGCACTGCTTGTTGCTGTGCTTGTTACACTCGGCTTCAGACGCGCAGGCTCTATGCAAGAGTTCAGCGTAGAAGTCATTTCTCTTTTGCTTGCTGTTGGCACATTCGTTGCAGCCTACCAATACTCTATGAATCGCTTCATAGAAGACAGTGTACTTGTTTATGTCATTCCATTCGCCAGTACGATTGCGCTCTCGTACATCGCTAGTATCTTCTACCAATACTTCACGGAATCGCGTCAGAAGAAATTGATTAAAGGCTTCTTTAACGCCTATGTACCGCCTGTGCTTGTCGACCAGATGATTGCCAATCCTGATTCGTTCAAACTCGGTGGCGAGCGACGTGAACTCACCATGTTTTTCAGCGACATCAAAGGCTTTACCAACATCTCCGAAAGCTATAAAGATAACCCTGAGCAACTTGTCGAGCTGCTCAATGAGTATCTCGGTACGATGACAGATATTATCTTCAAGTATGGCGGCACACTCGACAAGTACATTGGCGATGCGGTTGTCGCATTCTGGAATGCACCCATTCCCGTTGAAGATCATGCCAAGCAAGCCTGCTGGGCTGCCCTTGAAATGCAAGAGACCTTGAAGAAACTGCGTGAAAAGTGGGTAGCCGAAGGTAAGCCGCCAATTTATTCACGCATGGGCATCAATACAGGGACCGTGATTGTGGGCAACATGGGCTCACAATCCCGTTTTGCCTACACTGCAATGGGCGATGCTATGAACCTTGCCGCGCGTCTTGAAGCAGCTAATAAAGCCTTCGGCACCTCGATTATGATTTCGCAGTTCACATACGAGCGCGTAAAAGACTATTGTCTCTGCCGCGAACTTGCCACGATTACGGTGCAAGGCAAAGCCGAGCCCATCAAAGTGTATGAATTGGTTGGACGCAAAGAGCCGGGTAAAGTCTATGAAGAACTTGCACCTGCTGAAACCGCTTCAAAAGGCGTGCTGGCAATTGCAAAAGAATAGCGGCTCTCTGCTCCCTTTTCACGCTTAGCGTTCCCGTTCTTGCTCTCGATTGTATTTGTTTGTCTAAAACTGATGAAACTCGAGCCATTTGTGCACATTTTTTACCTGAAGCTCGAACAACTATGGCACACCGACAACCCGATTACTCTTTGACGCCTGACATTTTGCTTTATGGCTACTCTACAGGCATTTTTCCCATGGCAGATTCTATCACCGGTGAAGTGCAATGGTATTTGCCCAAACAACGGGCAATCATTCCCATTGAAACTTTCAAGCCGCCACGCTCACTGCGTCAGATTATCAAAAAAGGCATCTTTGAAGTGCGCATCAACACCGCCTTCGAACGCGTTATGCGCGAGTGTGCCACAGAACGCGGTGATGGCTTCGGCACATGGATTTCTGAAGAAATGATTGAGGCTTATACCGAACTGCATTACTTGGGCTATGCGCACAGTGTCGAGACCTTCAAAGATGGCGCCCTTGTTGGTGGACTCTATGGTGTCGCACTTGGCGCCGCTTTTTTTGGGGAGTCTATGTTCTATCGAGTCTCTAATGCCTCGAAGGTTGCTTTTGTTGCGCTCATGGAGCGCCTACGCAAGCGCGGTTTCACGCTGCTTGATTCACAATTTATGAACGACAACGTCAGACGCTACGGTGCAATTGAAATCTCGCACCAAACCTACCTAGAACGCCTGCGAGAAGCCTTGCTTACTCCAGCCTCTTTCGTATAGGCTTGCTTTTCACACTATTCACGCGTTACTGTTCTTTCAGCAAGCGACAACAAAAAAGGCGAGCATTGTGCGCTCGCCCTGTCTTTCTAACCAATTAACTTAGTCTTTACGGATTACTTCACCAGCATCATTTTCATCGTCTTAGTAAAAGCTCCCGCTTGCAAACGATAAATATACATGCCCGAGGTCAGCCGACTTGCATCAAACAAAACTTGATACTCACCCGCTGGCTGCACTCTATTCACCAACACTGCTACCTCACGACCAAGTATATCAAACACCTTCAAACTCACATTGCCCCCCTCACGAATCGAGTACTTAATCGTAGTCGCTGGATTGAATGGATTCGGATAGTTCTGCTCCAGTGCATACTCATACACTCGCGCCTGCACCGGCTCACGCACCTCTACTGTCACCGTCTGC
>JBKBSK010000020.1:0-4629 GCA_046291735.1 Candidatus Thermochlorobacter sp.
CTTTCTTGAATGTTACAGCCGTGCGCATTGGTGCATGCTGTTTGATTTCAAGAACGGGAATGCGATGTAGAAAAAATATGATTTGGCTCATCTTGGCTCAATTCAGGCAAGCAGTTTTTGGAGGTCATCGATAAAAATTTTGCCGTGCTCAATGCGCAAGATTTTTTTCTTAGCCATGTTGCGAATCACGCGAATGGTGGTTTCGGTTGTCAGTCCCGCCATGCTGGCGATGTCTTGCCGGCGCAGTGGCACTTGAAACGGCAATGTGAGCAAAGCGTTTTCCTTTTGCAAAATTTTGACAAGGGTTTGCGCAATGCGCTGTTCAGGCGAAGGTGAAGCAAGCACATGAATTGTGTCGGTCTTTTCGCGCATTAGCCCAACGAGATAGTCGATAACAGCAAGCGCAAGTTCGTTGTGCTTTTGTAACAGACGCAAAAATGCTTCGCGTGGCACTTGCAATACGGTTGTCCTTTCAATTGCAATCGCAGTTGAGGGCGATTTCAAGCCATCAATCAGCGGCGGCACCATGAAAGCATCACCTTTCTTGAAGATGCTGAGAATGGCTTCTTTCCCATCGCTTTGGAACTTGACCACTTTCACTTTGCCTGATACAATCACCGAAAAAAACAGCACGCTATAGCCTTCACGGAAAATTTCGTCGCCCGGCTCAAACGCTTTTTCCGTGCCGAGCGCATAGAGTTGCTCACGTAATTCATGCGAGAGCGATTCAAAAAAAGGTTGCATGATTTACATCTCCGCTTCGGGACAAGCACTTTCAGTTGTGATGACATAAGACAAAAGTTACTCAAAGAACTTTGTTCACTGTAACCTTCATCGCTTTTTCTTTGTATATTTACATAACTAAATAGTTAAAGAGACAAGAAAGCAGAGCATGGAATTTCTTGGATACATCGGGGCGCTTGCAATGGGGATTGTCTTAGGCATTATGGGCGGCGGTGGTGCAATTTTGACGGTGCCGATTCTGACCTACCTTTTTGGCATTGAAGCTGTTCGCGCTACAGGATATTCACTCTTTATTGTGGGCTTAACAAGCCTTATCGGAGCCGTTCAGCCGATTCGTTCGGGTAAAGTTAATCTAAAAACCGCTCTGACTTTTGCCATACCTTCTATGCTTACGGTCTTCATCATGCGAAAATTTTTCTTGCCGCTTCTGCCTGATGTCTTGCTGCAGGTGGGTGAATTTGCACTGACAAAAAACTTTGCTGTGATGATGCTTTTTGCCATTGTGATGCTCTTTTCTGCCATTGCCATGATTCGTCCCAGAAAAATTGAGTCGAAGCCGGGCGAAAGTCATCTTCTGCGTCTTGCATTGCAAGGGCTTTTGGTGGGCACCATTGCAGGTGCGGTTGGCGCTGGCGGTGGATTTCTCATCATTCCCGCACTCGTCTTGTTAGCAGGTCTTGACATGAAAGAAGCTGTTGGCACTTCACTTTTGATTATCGCCATTCAATCGCTTGTTGGATTTAGTGGTGAACTTTCTCACGACATTGATTGGCGCTTTCTACTCTCGTTTTCTGCCATTGCCATTGGCGGCATTCTGCTAGGCGGTACACTTGCATCCAAAATTCCAAGCCAACATCTCAAGCCTGCCTTCGGCTGGTTTGTGCTGCTAATGAGTGCTTACATTTTCACCAAAGAAGTGATGCAATAATGAAACAGCAAGCTCTCTTGCCGTTCTTCTACTCCCGCTGGACAACCACCCTACGCTGGCAATACTTTGTCGTCACACTTCTCTTTGCTGATGCAAAGAGCCAAACTTTTGAAGGCAACCTCCTAGCCTTTGAGCATGAGTTATCGCTCTGGTCACGTACTGGCGTGCAACTTATGTTTGATTCCTTGCACTTTTCTTTGAGCTTAGATGCACAGTTGCGCCTTGGCGGCAAGAAACTGGCATTTCAAACCCTGCAAGGTCGCACTCATCTGAACTATCATTTTTCACCGCAGACGCTTTTGTCTGTCGGCGCCATTAGCTTTACACCACAATTTGGCACAACAACCAACATTTTGCTGCTTCAAGCTATGCACTTTTTTGCAAGTCAAAATCTACAGCCCGCACTCCGTGCCCGATTAGATTACCGCTGGCAGATTCATCACGATACCACATTACCCACGATTGGCAACTGGCGATTGCGCCTTCAACCTATACTTTTCATTGCACTTGCATCCACACTCAAACTGGTGCTGAACAATGAATTCTTTTTCGAAGAGCAAACGCCTCAGCTAATTGACGAAAACCGTTTCCAAGCCGGTTTGCAATGGAAAATCGACTCGAATACCTTGCTTCTCGTAGCCTATCAAAATCGAGCTTTCTTAGCAAACAAAGTCAAGTTTGAGCACACACTTTTTGTTGTTTTGCTTACGAGCTTGCACATTTAGCTTGATTTTTGAAACTTTTTCAACTAAATTACTGTATAGTTATTTAGAGTTATTAACCAAACAAACTTTTCTAGACTATGAAGATAGAGCGGTTTTACCTCAAGTGCCTTGCACATGCTTCTTATATCATCTTCGATGAAGAGAGCAAAGAAGCGGCTGTCATTGACCCGCAGCGGGACACCAACCAGTATGATGACTATATCAGACAAAATGGCTTAAAGCTGAAATATGTCTTGGAGACGCATCTTCATGCAGATTTTGTAAGTGGGCACAATGAGCTTGCGCAAAAATACGGCGCTACGATTGTCTTCGGTGAAAAAGCTGGTTACAAGCGTCCGCATCTTGCTGCTAAGCACAACGAAAAACTCTATCTTGGCACAACAGTTGAAATCACTGTGCTTTCTACGCCCGGGCATACCCCTGAAAGTGTTTGCTATGCCGTCCGAGATTTGACCAAGCCTGATGAACCGTTGTCGCTTTTTACTGGCGATACGCTCTTTGCTGGCGATGTCGGTCGCCCAGACCTCTTAGGTGCTAAGATGCCTGCTACAGTCTTAGCAGATATGCTCTACGATACCGTACAGTTTCTCAAAACCTTACCTGACGACACAAAGGTCTATCCGGCGCACGGTGCAGGTTCATCCTGTGGCAAGAGCTTAGCTGATGCAGAATTCACTACAATTGGCAATGAGAAACTGACGAACTATGCCATGACACCTATGACACGTGAGGAATTCATTGCAACAGTTACGATTGACCAACCTGAAGCACCGAAGTATTTCAGTGAAGATGCGCTCATCAACAAAGAAGGGGCAAAGACGCTCGAGGAAGTTTTAGCAGGCGTAAAGCCCATGACACCTGAAGAAGTCGAGCAAGCGATGAAAAATGGTGCAGTGCTTATCGACTCTCGCTCACCTGACGATTTTTCTGCGGGCTCAATTCAAGGTGCTGTAAACATTTGGAGCAATGGTCAAATGGCAAATTGGGTTGGCACACTTATCCCGAAGTCAGCCCAACTCATCATGCTTGCTGATGAAGGCTATGAAATGGAAGCTGCAATGCGATGCGCTCGTATTGGCTACGATAATGTTATTGGCTATCTCCACGGCGGTGTAACTGCTTGGCAACAAAGCGGCAGAGCACTTATTCAACGCCGGCGCCTTTCACCTAAAGAAGCATTTGAGGAAATTCAAAATGGTGCCTTGCTGCTTGATGTGCGCAAACCTTCCGAGCGTAAAGCCAAATACATTGAAGGCTCGCAGTTTATCACCTTGTCGCATTTGGAAGAAGAAGCGCATCCATTGCCCAAAGACAAGAAAATTATCGCTTACTGCGCTGGGGGCTATCGCTCAGCAACAGCTGTAAGCCTGCTCAATAAACACGGTTTTACAAACGTAACCGATATCATTGGCGGCATTGACGCTTGGCAGAAAGACAATCTGCCAATTACAATTGCACAAGCTGAAACCTGTGCATCATAGTGCTCTTAACTAAGAGAGGCTTTAAGACATTGAATCAACACTGAAACTCAAAACGGCTTGAACAATGACTCAAAACATGGGTTCTCTCGATAAAGGCATTCGCCTTGCACTTGCGGCGATTTTCGTCGTGCTCTATTTCACCAATGTGGTTTCGGGCACGCTGGGCATTGTGCTACTGGTGCTTGCCGGCGTCTTTGTGCTGACAAGCCTCATCGGCTCGTGTCCGCTTTACTTGCCGTTCAAACTTTCAACAAAAAAAGAAAAATGACACGGTGCGTCTAAAACGCAAACATCTTTCATTAACCTTTAACGCTGTGTAATTCAAATGATAGAATTTCTCTCAGAACCTTGGGCGTGGTATGTCGCCGGTCCACTGATTGGGCTTATTGTGCCACTGCTACTCATTATCGGCAATAAGTCTTTCGGCATTAGTTCTTCTATGCGCCATATTTGCGCCTCGTGCGCACCTGCCAACATTAAGTTTTTCAAATACGACTGGAAAAAGGAAGTCTGGAATCTCTTCTTTGTTGGGGGCATTTTTCTCGGCGCACTGCTTGCCTCGCTTTTCTTTAGCGCAGATAAGCCTACTGTTGTGCATGACGCCTTAGTGCAAGAACTTGCGCAATACGGCATCACTAACTTCAACGGACTTGTGCCGCAAGAGCTATTTTCTTGGGAAAACTTGCTCTCGCTAAAAGGCTTGCTGATGATGGTGGTCGGCGGCTTTCTTGTTGGCTTCGGCACACGCTAC
>JBKBSK010000021.1:0-544 GCA_046291735.1 Candidatus Thermochlorobacter sp.
TGTGTCGGTTTCGGGTACGATTCCTGTGTAACTGAAGCTTAGAGACTTTTCCTGGAAGCATGGTATCAGCCACTTCACTGTACAAGTACAGCTTGCTATCAGTTCTCAGCATAGAGTACCCCGGATTTGCCTAAGATACATGCCTACAACCTTCCACCTGGACAACCAACGCCAGGCTGACTTAACCTTCTCCGTCCTCTCATCGCATTACACAGAAGTATTGGAATATTAACCAATTTCCCATCGACTACGCCTCTCGGCCTCGCCTTAGGGGTCGACTCACCCAGCCCCGATTAACGTTGGACTGGAACCCTTGGTCTTTCAGCGAACGGGTTTTTCACCCGTTTTGTCGTTACTCACGTCAGCATTCGCACTTCTGATACCTCCAGCATACTTCTCAATACACCTTCATCGGCTTACAGAACGCTCCCCTACCACTTGACTAATGTCAAATCCGCAGCTTCGGCACATAGTTTTAGCCCCGTTACATCTTCCGCGCAGGCCGACTCGACTAGTGAGCTATTACGCTTTCTTTAAAGGGTGG
>JBKBSK010000021.1:554-1872 GCA_046291735.1 Candidatus Thermochlorobacter sp.
ACCCCGCGGTCCCTCCGCCCGCGAGCTTATCACTCGCATGGTCGTTACTCACGCCACCACTCGCACTGCAGAGACCTCCAGCAGACTTCTCAATCCACCTTCATCGGCTTACAGAACGCTCCCCTACCACGCATAATAAATTATGCATCCGCAGCTTCGGCATATAGTTTTAGCCCCGTTACATCTTCCGCGCAGGCCGACTCGACTAGTGAGCTATTACGCTTTCTTTAAAGGGTGGCTGCTTCTAAGCCAACCTCCTAGCTGTCTATGCCTTCCCACATCGTTTCCCACTTAACTATAATTTTGGGGCCTTAGCTGGCGGTCTGGATTGTTTTCCTCTTGACTACGGACGTTAGCACCCGCAGTCTGTCTCCCGGATAGTACTCATTGGTATTCGGAGTTTGCATCGGTTTGGTAAGTCGGGATGACCCCCTAGCCGAAACAGTGCTCTACCCCCAATGGTATTCGTCCGAGGCGCTACCTAAATAGCTTTCGGGGAGAACCAGCTATCACCAGGCTTGATTAGCCTTTCACCCCTATCCACAAGTCATCCCCTGGCTTTTCAACGACAGTGGGTTCGGTCCTCCAGTCAGTGTTACCTAACCTTCAACCTGCTCATGGATAGATCACCCGGTTTCGGGTCTATACCCAGCAACTAAACGCCCTATTAAGACTCGGTTTCCCTACGGCTCCCCTATTCGGTTAACCTTGCTACTGAATATAAGTCGCTGACCCATTATACAAAAGGTACGCAGTCACCGAACAAGTCGGCTCCCACTGCTTGTATGCATGCGGTTTCAGGATCTATTTCACTCCCCTCACAGGGGTTCTTTTCGCCTTTCCCTCACGGTACTGGTTCACTATCGGTCACTAGGAAGTATTTAGCCTTGGGAGATGGTCCTCCCGGATTCCGACGGGGTTTCACGTGTCCCGCCGTACTCAGGATCCACTCTGGAGGGGATACGATTTCGGCTACAGGGCCGTCACCTTCTCTGGCCGACCTTTCCAGGTCGTTCACCTATCCTATCCCTTTGTAACTCCGTATAGAGTGTCCTACAACCCCAGGAAGCATGCTTCCTGGTTTGGGCTGTTCCCGTTTCGCTCGCCGCTACTCAGGGAATCGCATTTGCTTTCTCTTCCTCCAGGTACTTAGATGTTTCAGTTCCCTGGGTGTGCCTTCTCATGCGCTATCTATTCACGCATGGATACCGCCCCATTAAAGGCGGTGGGTTTCCCCATTCGGAAATCTCCGGATCAAAGCTCACTTACAGCTCCCCGGAGCATATCGGTGTTAGTGCCGTCCTTCTTCGGCTCCTAG
>JBKBSK010000022.1:0-1209 GCA_046291735.1 Candidatus Thermochlorobacter sp.
CCCTCTTCGCGATACGGCGCAAGCACACGCCGTTTCAGTTTGACGGCATCGGCATTGAAGGTGTAGGTGTTGGACACCGTGCAAAACCAAATATCTTCAGAGCAGTTTTTCCAATTTGAAGTTGCGCCTCTGCCTTTCTCACGCTCCCAAGTAATGCGATTTCGGACGATGAGATATTTTTCCAACACCAATTGCAATGCGCCCGACATTCGCCAATCGCCACACACATAAACGCTTGCGGTCGTCTTCAGGGTCTTCATCAATTTTGGCAACCATGACTCAAGATAGTCGATGTATTCCGCCGTCGAGCGCGCTTGAAACACCGTGCCGTTAAATGATTTGGTTAGGTTGTAAGGAGGGTCTAAAATCAAGAGCGAGACGAAGCGTTCGGGCAGAAAGTCCAAGACCTCGAGCAAATCGTTGTGAAAAATTTGATTTTCAAGTTCGCTTAGCGAAGCATTCTGCGCTAGCACACGAAGCTTTTTAGCGTAATCAGCGCGTT
The DNA here is from genome assembly GCA_046291735.1 of Candidatus Thermochlorobacter sp. Classification (GTDB taxonomy): domain Bacteria; phylum Bacteroidota; class Chlorobiia; order Chlorobiales; family Thermochlorobacteraceae; genus Thermochlorobacter. Next base: position 503 of record JBKBSK010000022.1, read on the forward strand.
CATCTTCGGTGAGCGTCAGCGTCCGATTTCGTTCTGCACGATGCGGTTGCGACATAGCCTTTAACTTCGTTTGAGTTCCTCCAAACAAACTGCCGTTGGAATGCCCCAGTTCAAGAGTTCTCGCAATCCGCCTTCGGGGAAGCGCGTATCTTGATTGAATTGTTCAGTGAAACGAAGTTCTTCAACTTTCTGCCAATTGGTGCTGCCTGCGCCTGCAACGTTAATTACCTGCACACCCGCATCAAGTAAGCGTTTCGCCGCCTCGCTCGAAATGCCGTTGCCGACTTCCTTTGCAATAACAGGCACGGAAATCGCTCGACAGATTTTTTTCAGTTGTGCTAAAAATCCTTTGAAGTTCGTATTGCCTTCAGGCTGAAAGAGTTCTTGCGCAGCGTTCAGATGCACAATCAGTCCGTCGGCGCGCACCAAGTCGAGTAAGAGTTTTGTTTACGCACGGCTTCAAGAATACGCGATTCGATGCCGCCGAATTGCGCTTTGTTGTTTTCCGACATACGTGTTTGGCGTTTTTGTTTTTCTGAATGCTTTGGGCAAGTGAAGCACCGCAAATATAGACTACGATTTGCTGCAATCCAATTGCGGTCTGGCATGGCACCACTTGCACTAAGAGCACTCACGCCAAGACTACTTCCCCAATTATCCAAGCAGGTTCAGAGATTGCTTTGAAGTGCGCTAGCAGGCGCTCCGCC
>JBKBSK010000023.1:0-666 GCA_046291735.1 Candidatus Thermochlorobacter sp.
CCCATCGCATTTGAACCACCGCCGACGCAAGCAACCAGAGCATCCGGAAGACGACCGGCCTGTTCCAAAATCTGACGGCGTGCTTCACGACCAATAATCGACTGGAAATCACGAACCAGTTGTGGATATGGATGTGGGCCTGCTACCGTCCCGATTGCATAATATGTGGTATCAACATTTGTCACCCAATCGCGCATTGCTTCATTCATGGCATCTTTCAAAGTCTTAGAGCCACTTTCTACTGCAACAACTTTTGCACCCAACAAACGCATACGATACACGTTCATGGCCTGACGTTTTACATCATCTGCGCCCATATATACAACACATTCAAGACCCAAACGCGCTGCGATGGTTGCTGTTGCAACACCATGCTGACCTGCACCAGTTTCCGCAATAATACGTTTTTTACCAGATAGTTTTGCTAACAGCGCCTGACCAATCGTGTTATTTACTTTATGCGAACCTGTATGGTTTAAGTCTTCACGTTTCAAGTAAATTTGCGCACCACCCAACTCTTTCGACCATCGTTCAGCATGATAAAGCGGACTTGGACGACCTACGTAGTAAGCGAGGTCACGGTCGAATTCTGCCAAAAACTGTTCGTCATTTTTCATACGGAAATACAGCTTCTCCAGGTCTTCCAGAGCTGCCATAAGAGTTTCT
>JBKBSK010000024.1:0-625 GCA_046291735.1 Candidatus Thermochlorobacter sp.
GAATTTCGGGGAAGCCGTTGCCAGGCCCCTCTGGCAGGCAGTTCACGCTTCAATTCACTATATCAAATGCTTATGATTGATTTTTCCCCGGATACTCCGTATACTAATAAATGCCGTGCTAGGTGGGAAGATAGCGGTGTCCTGTAACCTGCAATCCGCTTTAGCAGGACTGAATTCCTTTCTGAGGCTGTTTGCATGTAAGGTCTGCCTCTTGCACGTAGTGTTGACATCTGGGTCCTGCGCAATGGAATCCCATGAACCATGTCAGGTCCGGAAGGAAGCAGCATTAAGTGGAACATTCCATGTGCCGCGGGATCGCCTAGATCGAGCCAGCGACAAGGGTAACGCTTATGTGCAGCAGTCGAAGAAAGGTGCACGGCATTAAATTTATAATCAGAACCTGTCCGCTTTTGCGGGCAGGTTTTTTGTTTCTTGCTTTATTTTTATGCAGCTGAAAGACGTCCGAAAACCTTAAGGGAAATGCCTGATTTATGGTATAATAAAAGGACGAAAAACATATTTACTAAAAGGAGAGAAAACCGTTGGCGTATCAAGCTTTTTACCGTGTATACAGACCCCAGTCCTTTTCTGAAATGACCGGTCAGGTGCATGTCAAACAAACCCT
>JBKBSK010000025.1:0-624 GCA_046291735.1 Candidatus Thermochlorobacter sp.
GTTCCAAAAGATTGGGAAGAAACCGAAGACGGCAATTTTAGACTGACCGCGCCTTCGAACCTTTGGACCGACATCACCATTCCGTTTTGGTCAATGCCTGAAAACACCGACCACCCCACGCAGAAACCTGAAAAACTCCTCGCTAAACTCATTCTTGCAAGTTCAAACGAAGGCGACCTTGTTTTCGACCCGTTCTTAGGCTCGGGCACTACGGCAGTTGTGGCTAAAAAATTAAACCGTCGATTTGTAGGCATCGAGAAGGAAAAAGACTACGCTTGTTTAGCGGCAAAACGACTTGACTTGGCGGAGCGCGATAAAAGCATTCAGGGCTATCACGACGGTGTCTTCTGGGAGCGCAATTCGCTGAACGCGCAAAAGAAAACGAGCAAAACAAACGCGATGCAACAACTTCAAATCTTCTGACCGGGATACTTGATTCGCTTATGCTTATTAGCGACAAGCGTTTTGATGAAACTTTGTTTGATGCGCTCTAAATCGGAAAAGGTTAAATCGGATGCGTTGAATTGATTTTCATCGAGCCGCTTGCGGCGGAGCGCCTGCTAGCGCACTTCAAAGCAATCTCTGAACCTGCTTGGATAATTGGGGAAGTAGTCTTGGCGTGAG
>JBKBSK010000026.1:0-594 GCA_046291735.1 Candidatus Thermochlorobacter sp.
TTTTAGAACAAAAAAGTGCTTAAAAATACCATTTTTCGGTCATGAGTTTGAAGGCAACGCCCGCCACAAATGCAGATAAAATAAGATTCCAAGAATGTTTTTTCATCTTAAAACCATCTAAAACCAAAAACGAAAGCGTAATCGCAACCGTTACGATGAGCAATTGCCCGATTTCGAGACCAATGTTGAAAGCCAATAATTGCAAGATAATACTTTCATTTTTTCCCAGAAGGCTTTTCAAGTAGTTTGAAAAACCCATTCCGTGGATGAGGCCAAACATCATTGCGAAAAAATAACGTACTCTCGAAAATTTTTCGGGGTTGAGTACACTCTCGGTGCTTCGGTGAAAGAAGTTGGAAATACAGGTAAAAATAATCGTAACAGGAATCAGAAACTCTATCAAATCGGTGCTATATTCGATAAGTTCAAGAGCAGCCATCGCCAACGTAATCGAATGCCCAATTGTAAAGGCAGTGACAAGATATAGTATTTTTTGCCAGTCAGAGATTCTGTATATCGCACAAAGAGCCACCACAAATAAGATATGGTCATAGCCATTTATATCGGTAATATGTTGATAGCCAAGTTGTAAGT
>JBKBSK010000027.1:0-578 GCA_046291735.1 Candidatus Thermochlorobacter sp.
GGGCTTTCAGGCTCAGGCACTTGCACCGTCGTGCGATACGACAACAGCCCTGCGCAAAATGTCAGCGGCATTACCCACGCCAATGTTAGCCCCTATCGCTTTGTCAGCAATGCGTCGGGCTTTACTTTCACGAGTGCGCGCTTGCGCTTTAACCGTGCCCAAATTCCGGGTTCAGGCATCATAAATGCGCAAACGGTGCGTGTTTATCGCCGTCCCACGCCGGGCACAGGAGCGTTCAGCCTGTTGCCCAACGACTACGACGCGAGTTTCCCCGACGAAGTGCGTGCTACAACGACGGCATTCAGCGAGTTTGTGTTGGCAAGCAACGACAACCAACTGCCTGTTGAACTTGTGGCATTCACAGGTCAAAAAGTGGCGCAAGGCGTGGAACTCGCTTGGCGCACGGCTTCGGAGCAAAACAACGCAGGCTTTGAAGTGCAAAGAAGAAGCGAGAAGCGAGGCGCGAGCAATGCGGAATGGCAAGTGTTGGGCTTTGTGCGCGGCAACGGCACGACGACCGAAGCGCAATCCTACTCGTTCTTGGATAGAAGCGCGTCAGGCAAGGTGCAATATCGCGT
>JBKBSK010000028.1:0-563 GCA_046291735.1 Candidatus Thermochlorobacter sp.
CGTGTCCCGCCCTACTCGAGTCTCTTGCTATTTGATGACTACGGGGCTTTCACCCACTATGGCCGACCTTTCCAGATCGTTCGTCTTTATTTCACAAGAGCACTGGCCTGGTCCCGGTTCGCTCGCCACTACTACGGGAGTCTCGGTTGATGTCCTTTCCTCCGGGTACTGAGATGTTTCAGTTCCCCGGGTTCGCTTAATGAACCTATGTATTCAGTTCATTATACCTTTAAGCAATCCGCCAATCCGCGCCCGGTCCGAAGACCGAACATGAATTGGAAGACCGCAAAGGTGGGTTTCCCCATTCGGAAATAACCAGATCAAAGGGTGCTAGCGCCTCCCCGGTTCTTATCGCAGCTTGCCACGTCCTTCATCGCCTCTCTACGCCAAGGCATCCGTCAGAAGCCCTTCAACGTTTGATCGTTTCTCAGCAAAACTCATGCTTGGATGCTCCCGCCGACTGGAAAGAAATGCCGGGGGTCCATGCCTGATTTTTGTCAGACAATGTCTTCTCTCGAACGTGTCCTGAAAGCCTATGAACAGGCCGGACGCGCTCTTCCTTT